>CAVWSP010000017.1:0-237586 GCA_963757835.1 Terriglobia bacterium
AACACAGAATGCCTGGACGAAACCATTCGCCAGCTGCGGGCATACTTCGCCGGAGACCTGGAAACCTTCGACCTGCCTCTGGCGCCCCAGGGCACGCCGTTCCAGCTTTCGGTATGGAATCGCCTGTGCGAAATTCCTTACGGAGAAACCATCTCCTATGGCGAACTGGCCCGCCGGGTCGGCAATCCCAACGCCTCGCGCGCGGTGGGCCTGGCTAACGGCTCGAATCCGATTCCTATTGTGGTCCCGTGCCATCGCGTGATCGGCAGTAACGGCAAACTCACCGGCTACGGCGGCGGACTGCCCATCAAGGAAAAACTGCTGGCCCTGGAACGGCGCCAGTTGCGCCTGCTGTAACCAGGGGGGCCTTCTTGCCCCTAGTGTCCTTGGCGGTTGAAGCTTTTAACCCGTACCGCCAACCCCGTCAGTTACCATAGAATAGGCAAACGAAATCGCAGGAGAGCTGCATCTAAATAACTATGACTACCCACTACACCGTGTTCGCCCTGGCCTTCCTGCTGGTGGCTTCCCTGGCTTCGGCCCAGAACGTTGACCCGGCACTCCGGCCGCCCAAAGGGGCCCAGGTCGCCCTGGTGGTTTTTGAGGACCTGCAATGTCCCGACTGCCGCCGCGCCGCTCCCCTGGTCGAAGAGGCTGCCCGCACCTACAAGATCCCCGTCGTCCGCCACGATTTCCCGCTGCCCATGCACAACTGGTCTTACGACGCCGCTGTCATTGCCAAATATTTCGATACCCAATCGAAGGAACTGGGCAACGAGTTTCGCGACTACATCTTCCAGCATCAGCCGGAGATTACGCCGCCGACCCTGCGCGGTTTTGCTGAGAAGTTCGCCACCGAACACAAAGTGGAACTCCCCTTCGTGGTCGATCCGCAAGGCAAGCTCGCCGCAGCCATCAACCAGGACAAGAACACGGGCCAGCGCGTCGGCATCAATCACACGCCGACAATCTATGTGGTCAGCAACAAGACGCAGGGCAAGCCCTTCGTCGAAGTGGTGGACCGCACCCAGCTTTTCCAGTTGATTGACGCAATGAAGAATGAGTAGCGGGAAAATTCAGGCCACGGATTCACGCGGATTTTCACGGATTTAGAACCTTAAGGGTTTATCCGTGAAAATCCGCGTAGATCCGTGGCCGAATTTTCTAACCCACCTGCCACACCGTGTCCAGCACGCTGCCATCCACCCACTTGACCACCGCAACCGGACGCTCGCCCAGCTTTGGCCGCGCCGGCTGGCCGCCGCAGATGCCTTCCACTTCCGCCTTGATGTCCTGAATTGGCCGGATGGGCAGGCTCGATCCTTTCATTGCATCGAGCAAATCCTGGCGTCGCGGATTGATCGCAATGCCGCGTTCGGTCACGACCACGTCAATCAACTCGCCCGGGCCGGTCAGCGTAGTCACTTGATCGACGATCACCGGAATACGATCGCGGAAGGATGGCACGGCGAGGATGGTGCATCCCGCCTCGAGGCAGTTCTGCCAGCCGCCGATGCCGTGCAGCAGCCTGCCATCGGAATGGGTCACCACATTGCCGTTGAAGTTCACATCCACTTCGGTCGCGCCCAGCACGACCGCATCCAGCATCGACGCGAACGATCCCTTGCCGTGATAGTTGTAGGACGTAAACGGAGAAGTCGCCACATGCCGGGGATCGCTGGCGATGGACTTCACCGCATCGAGATCGAAAGTCTGCCCGTCGAGAATGTAATCCGTCAATCCCTCCTGCAACAGTTCCACCAGGTAGCGGGTCGATCCGCCACGAACGAAGCGCGCTTTCACGCCGGCCTCTTTCATCATGCGGCGCAGGTAGTCCACAAACGCAAGCGCAATACCGCCCGCCCCTGCCTGGAAGGAAAATCCGTTCCGCATGATGCCGGCGTCGCGCAGGAAGCGCGCCACGTACTCCGCCACCCGCAGCCGGTCGGGCGAACGCGTGATCTGGGTGGTGCCCGAAACAATCTTCGCCGGATCGCCAATGGAATCGACCTCTACAACATAATCGACATTGTTGCCCTGAATCTGCCAGGGAATGCACGGGAAGGGCACCAGATTATCGGTGACGACGATCACGTCGTCGGCGTAGATCGAATCGGCCAGCGCGAAGCCCAGCGACCCGCACGCCGACTTGCCATGCGATCCATCGGCGTTGCCGAAGGCATCCGCAGCGGGCGCAGCGATCACCGCGATGTCAATGTGTACTTCGCCATCCTGGATGGCCTGCCAGCGGCCGCCGTGCGAGCGCAGAACGCCCAGCCCTCGCATCTTGCCCTGGGTGCAGTAGTCGCCCAGAGGTCCGTTCATCGAACCTTCGATGTGATGGATCACACCCGACTGCATCAATTCGATAGCGGATTTCTGCGAGGGAAACGACGCGCTGGGAAACCAGAGCAGGTCCTTGACGCCAATTTTTGCCGCAGCTTCCAGCATCATGAGCGCAACCTGGTCGCCATCCCGCAGATGATGATGGTTCGAAATCACCATGCCATCCCGCAGCCCGCACTTGCGCAATGCAGTCTCTAGATCGGGAACGCGCTTGTCGCCAGAGTCGGGATAATCCTTGCTCGACCGCACCGGAGGGGCCGCCTTGCGGCCGCGCGGCTGGTACTTGGCCACGCCCAGGTAAGGAATCTGGGGCTTGCCATTGACCATGGCCGGCACCATGCGTCCCGCGGCGTTCTGCACCAGCTCGACTCGATCCGTCATTCCGCTCCCTTGGAAAAGCAACCCCGATAACCACCAAGGACACGAAGGATCACGAAAGAATTCCTTCGTGTACCTTCGTGTCCTTGGTGGTTAAAGCTCTTTGGGACGCCATCCCTAAGCCTTCCCCACTCGCTTCGCCAGTTCCACAAGTTTCTGCGCCCGCTGCACCACGGGCGGATCAATCATCTTCGATCCCAGGCTGACCACTCCCAGCCCGCGCTGCTGTGCCTCGTCGAAGGCCGCCACAATCTTCTCTGCTTTCTCGATCTCGGCGAGCGAGGGGGCGAAGGCCTCATGAATCACCGGAATCTGTCCGGGATGAATGCAGCCCATGCCTTCAAATCCCAATGCGCGCGAGCTCTGCGCCCAGAGACACAGCCCGTCCATGTCGCCCACATCGCCAAAAACGGAATCGATAGCCTGCACGCCCAGCGCCCTCGCCGCATTCACCAGACGCGAACGGGCGTATAGCGATTCGCGGCCTTCCGCTGTCTTGGCCACGCCCAGATCGGCAGTGTAGTCCTCGAGCCCGATGGTGAGCGCAACCACGTTCTTGCTGGCCTGCCCGATGGCTGACGCGTTCTCAATACCGAGAGCGGACTCCAGAATCGGCATCAGCCAGATGGGACGCGTGATGCCGTATCGTCCCTTGAGTTCTCCGATCATGCGGTCGGTTTCCGCGATCTGCTCGGGAAGCTCCGCCTTGGGGAGCAGCACCAGGTCCGGCGATTCAGGAACAATCTCCGCCAGGTCCTCCAGTCCCATGGGCAATTGATTGATGCGCACCATGCGCTCGCATCTGCCGAAATCCACCGCCCGCAGCGTATTACGGACCAGAATGCGCGCCGCATCCTTTTCCGCGTGATGAACGGAATCCTCAAGGTCGAGAATGATGGCGTCGGGCCCGTGCAAGACCGCGTTGATGAAATATTTGGGCTCGGAGCCGGGAAGATATAGACGTGACCGGCGCAAGCGATCGCGCGGCGACGGCTCCGGCAGCGCGACCTTCTCCGGCGAAGCCTTGCGTCCCAAACCGAGTCCGGCCCGGCGCGCCGCGGTCTCGATTCGCGCGGAAATCACAAACGGAAGCGCGCCCTCATCGCGGATTTCGACCCGGGCATTCCTGATGCCAAGCACATCGAATACCTGCCGGGCCTGCGTCAGAATCGAGTCGCCATAGTAGGGCGCGACCCGGGACTGCATCGTGATCTCGAGGCCGCCGCTGTCCCGCGCCTCGATGGCCACATGCACATCCGAGCGCACGCCTTTTCCGCAATGTCCGGCTTCGCCGGTCCCCACCGATTTTTCAGCCGAATCCGTCATCAGGTAGCCCACGTAGGGACGGACGCCCTCGTCCGCCCAGCGGAGCAAAGCTCCGCAGTTCTCTCCGGCCGAAAACCTGGTCGAGATTTGCTCGACTGGACAGCAATTCTTGTTACTAAAACCTCACCGTAGCGCCGGCGTCCCGCCGGCTGTCGCGAGGGCCTGCCCTCGCCATCCCTACTTCAGCTTCGCCAGAATCGCATCGCCCATCTGCATCGTGCTCGCCGCGCCCTGCCCAATCGCTTTCGCGCCACCAGGAATCCGCATCATGTCATAGGTCCGCACTTTGCCTTCCTGCACCACCTCGGCAATCGCTTTACGAATGCGCTCCGCTTTCGCGCCTTCTCCAATGTGGTCAAGCATCATGGCGGCAGAAAGAATCATGGCGATCGGATTCACAATCGGAGGGTTCAGCTCGGCATACTTGGGGGCTGACCCGTGAGTCGGCTCAAATACCGCAACCTCGTCGCCGATATTGCCGGAAGCGGCAAAGCCCAGCCCACCCACAAGTCCGGCGAATGCGTCGGACAAGATATCGCCAAACAGGTTCGAGGCGACGATCACGTTGTACTCTTCCGGATTCTTGTTCAGCCACATCAACTGCGCATCAATATTGGTGGACCAGAGCGCGATTCCGGGATAGCCCTTGGCTACTTCCTTGGCCGTCTCTTCCATCATCCCTGAAGTTTCGCGCACCACGTTCGGCTTCTCGCAAATGGTCACGCCCTTGAAGCCGCGCTTCTTCGCATACTCAAACGCGGCGGTGACAATGCGCCGCGCCGCTGCCCGCGTGATGATGCGCACGCTCACCGCTATGTCAGGCCCGGGCACGCTGTTGAATGCCTTGAAGCGGGGATGCGTATTCAGCGCGGCACGCACGTTCTCGGGAGGGTTCGTCCACTCCACGCCCACATACATGCCCTCGGTTCCCTGGCGAAACACGGTGGTGTCAACCTTGGGCTCGTCGAACCCGCCATCGGTGCGCTTGCGAATGTAGTTCAGCGGGTTGCCGATGAATCCGATGCAGGGCCGCATGCAGATATCCAGATTGAACTTCTGCCGCATGGTGACGATCGGGCTGTAATAAACCAGGCCCTTGCCGCGCAGCTCCGCCTTCAGCTCGGCCTGCGCCTCCTTGTTGGGTTTCGAAGTGATAGCTCCGAACAATCCGAGCTTGTGCTTCTGGAGCAACTCAATCGTCCGATCGGGCAGCGCGTTGCCTTCGTTGCACCAGATGTCCCATCCGATGTCGGCGTGAATGTATTCGGCGTCGAAGCCGACCGCCTTTAGAACCCGCAACGCCTCGGGCAGAACCTGGTTGCCGATTCCATCGCCCGGCATCGTCACTACTGTATGTTTCGCCATCCTCGAAATTCTCCTAGTGTCATCCTGAGCGCAGCATTGAGTTTCGCTCGCGAAACGCAATGCGGAGTCGAAGGACCCCTACCGCTGAAAACAACCTGGCCTGAGACCCGATTGATTGTCTGACTCGGCACTGCTGGCGGGCGTTGGCGCCCGCCCCACATGTAAACAGCCCTACCCCAACTCCAGCCGCTTGACCACCAGATTCTCCAGAGAAATTCCTCTGTGCCCTCAGTGTCCTCTGTGGTTAATCGGCCCTAGCCCAGCCCCAGCCGCTTCGCTACCAGGTTCTCCACGCCCTGCGCGATCACCAGCGATTGCGGCACGCTGCCCAGCGCCGGAAACGCGAATTTCTCTCCGCGCCAGGTGATCAGCCCGGAAGTGAAATCAATATCAATCTCGTCCCCGGGAATGATTGTCTTTTCTTTGGCGCTGATTTCCTTGGCAAACTGTTCGCGCAGCCGCTTCACCAGCTCCGGAACTTCCACGCACAGGAATCCGTTGTTATAGGCGTTGCGCAAATAGGTTTGCGAGAAACTGGCCGCAATCACCAGCGGAATCCCTTTCGCCTTCAGACAGGTGACTGCCTGCTCGCGGCTCGACCCGGTGCCGAAATTGAAGCCGCTCACCACCACGTCGCCGGCCCGCGCGCGCCGGGCAAATTGCGGATCGTAATTCTCCATCACCACTTTGGCCATGGTTTCCGGCGTGACATCGTCGCGGTAAGTGTAGTCCTTCCCGTAAATCGCGTCGGTGTTGACGTTGTCTTGCGGCAAAAACACCAGGCGTCCCCGCACCCGTTCGGGAAAGCCGGGCAGAATCTCGACTTTCTCGGCGGCCGCGCCGGCGGGAAATTCCTTGTAATCGCGCGCTGGATTGCGGTCCGCCATTTTGGAGTGTCCACGGATGTAGCCAGCCACGGCGGAAGCGGCCACCACCTCCGGGCTGGCGAGATAGCATTTCGCATCACGCGATCCCATGCGGCCTTTGAAATTCCGGTTGGTAGCGGAAATCCCGACTTCGCCCGGCTCCAGCAGCCCGACGCCCAGGCCAATGCACGGCCCGCAGCCCGCCGGCAAAGGGTTCGCGCCGGCATCGAGCAGGGTTTGCCAGATGCCCCGCCGCTCCGCTTCTTCCTGCACCCACTTGCTGGCCGCGCCCAGATACAACTTCACTCCGGGCGCAACTTTTTTGCCTTGCAGCACGGTGGCTGCGGCGGCCAGGTCTTCAATTCGCGAATTCACGCAGGAAAGCAGATAGGCCTTCTGGATCGGAATCCTCTGTTTTTCGATCTCGGCCAGCGACGCCATGATCTGCACCGTGTCCGGTCCGGAAACGTGCGGAGTCACCTGCGACAGGTCGAGCACAATGCGGGCGGCATAGACCGCATCCGGATCGGGCCGCGGCGGATTCTCCGACCAGTTCGCGATGTCGCGGTCGCTGAAGCGCTCGACGCCCAGCGCCGCCAGTCGCTGCTTCACCGCTTGCAGATACTTGATGGTGACCCCATCCACCGGGAACCATCCCACTAGCGGGCCCCACTCGGTGGACATGTTGGAAATGGAAAAGCGGGCGTCCATGGAAAGGCTGGCCACGCCCGGCCCGCTGAATTCGACAGCCGAATTCAGAACTTCATCGTGGTTATAAAGTCCGCACAACGTAATGATGACGTCTTTCCCGGTAGCGCCGGCCGGAAGCGCGCCTTCGAGCACCACCTGGATGGAGCGCGGAATCTGCCACCAGAAATCCCCAGTCGCCCATGCCGCGGCGGCGTCAGTGCGCACGATCGGCGTGCCCACCGCCCCCAGCGCGCCGTACATATTCGAGTGCGAGTCCGAAGCCACCACGAAAGATCCGGGCACAACGTATCCGCGTTCCACCATGATCTGATGGCCAATGCCCGAGCCCGCCGGATAGAAATCCACGCCGTGATATTTGGCGAAGCCCTCGATGGCTTCGTACTTGTGCAGGTTCGAATCTTCCCGGTTCTGGATGTCGTGATCCAGGGCAAAGACCAGCTGTTTGGGATTCTGGACCTTCTTCGCGCCGATGGTCTGGAATTTCTTCATCACCGCCGAAGTGTTGTCGTGCGTCATCACGCGATGCGGGCGGATAGCGACGAAGTCCCCGGTGCGCAGCGGCCGCTTCGGACCTTCGGCCAGATGCGCCTGCGCGATTTTTTCAACGATGGTCTGACCCATAAAGACTCCATGCTCGTGTGGGACCGGGTCTCCGACCCGGTCAGGCCGAGCCAGGCTCGGCTGTTTTGAATGCTCCACGCCGCCAGCGGCCAAGAACGTATTCCTCGCTCCGCGAGGAATGGGAATCAATGCCGGACCGCTTGTGGCACGGCTGAAGCCGTGCCCTTCCACAGCGCCTCCTCACGGCGCTTCCTGACTCTTATGAGGCGAAAGCTCGCTCGCTATCGCCGCTTCTTCGCCTTCTTCCCCGCTGTCTTCGGCGATGCCTTCTTCCTCACATCCGCCTTCATCAGCGCCATCAGCTTGCTCACCGACCCGATTTTCTCCAGGTTCCAGATCGCGTCCTTCAGCTTTTTCTGTGCCCCTTCTGACAGTACACCTTCCGCCAGCGCCGCGAACTTCTCCTCGACTTCCGCATCAGAGAGCGGGTTTCGCGGATCGCCCTTGGGATAATCGAGTTGCTTGGTAAATGTCCGCCCATCAGTGGTGGTGAGGTTCACGATCACGCGCTGCAGCGCGGGGAAGACTCTCTCGATCTCGGGATCGGCCACCACCTCAACCTTTTTCAGCTGCGCCCGGATAGTCGGGTCCATGATCTTCTTCATCTCGAACTGTACCGGCGTGACCTGCCGCTCGGCAATCGCCGCCGCGATCACGTAGGGCAGCGAGTGGTCGGCGGTCTCTTTCGACTGGGGATCGTACTTGCTGGGATCGGAAAGAATATCCGCCGCCCGCGCCAGCGACCGTATTTGCACCTTCTCCACCTGCTCCGGCTTGAGATCGTTCGACTTGACGATATCGAGTACTGCGGAAATCGGCGTGTGGGTCAACGCTTCAGTGGGGAATGCTTTCATGCCGCATTGCGTGATGCGCCACGATTCGCCCAGCCCGTCGGTCAGCAGATTCAACTTCCACGCAGGGCCGAAGCAGTGAGTCAGGCCTTCCTTGCCGTCCACCACATGTTCAGGTCCCGTGTAACCCTTCTCGGCCAGGAGCGCGGCCAGTACTCCGCTTTGCGTGGCCATGGGATCGACCGTGTTCTTCATCATGGTCAGCTTTCCTGCGGTGACTGCACCCAGGGTCGCATGACGGCTGGCCGAAATCCCGATGGCATGCTGGATCTGCTCCCATCCCAGATGGAGGACGCGGCCCGCCACGATGGGCGAGACGAACGCCGTCAGCGTGGCGTGATGCCAGCCGCGTTCGCGGATGCCGGGAAAAGCCGCCTCGCAAAAGCGCATCTCAAACTCGTGTCCGAGGACCAGCCCGACGATCAACTCCTTGCCATCACTCTTCGCCCGCTCACAGCCGGCCAGCGCTGCCGGAAAAATGTCGGAGGGATGCGACGGGTCCTGCTTCCAGTAAATGTCGTTGTAGTCCATGCAGCGGATCATTAGTCCATTGGCCAGCGAAGCTGAAACCGGATCGATGCGCTTGCCGGTGCCAATCACAGTGGCCGGACCGCTTCCGGCAATTTCGTCGAGCACTTCGAGCGCGATCTTCACATCGTGCTGCTGGTATCCGCCCAGCGCACAGCCGACCGAATCCAACAGAAAGCGCTTGGCCTGGTACACCGCTTCCTGCGAGAGCTGCGGATAGCTCAGCCCCGCAGCCCAGCGCGACATGCCGGCGGTAATCGTTTCTCTGGCGACTGCTGGTTTGGTAGCCAACGAAAAGTCTCCTATTTCAACTTGATGTTTTTAGGGTTCTTGAAAGGCATGAAGGCCATGAAGTCTGCGTGATGCACGATGTAGGCCTCGGTGCTGCGCTTCACCAGATCGCCCTCCGCGGCGTGGGCGGCGATGATGTGGCAGACCGCGTCGGGCACGCCGCATTCCAGCGCCAGCGCGACCCCGGTAAAAGGATGGCGCAACGCCTCGCCGCGCTCGCTCTGGCGGCTCTTGCCGTCCGCCCCCAGTTCGTATTCCAGCAACTTGCCTACATCGGCCAGAATGGCGCCCGCGATCACTGTATCCATGTGGATGGGCAGGGCGCGCCCCATAAACTGCTGCATGGCTTCGGCGCTCTGGCGCGCGATGTGCACCACGCATCGCTTGTGCTCCATGAAAGTGATGGGGCAATTGGGCACCAGCAGGGTGAAGGGAATCGTATTCAGGTCGTCGGGCTTCAGCGGGCTGCGCTCCAAAGCCTTTACCCAGGTCTGAGTCACCTGGCTGCGCAGCTTCTTGTCTTCGATCCATTGGATCTCCGGCCAAAGCGTGGCAACTGCATCTTGCATTCCTTACGCCCTCCACAAAACCACCTAGCTTACCGTGACGGAGCGGCAGGAGTCGAGTGCAGGCGGTGACTTGGCAGCACTACGTTCTCCTGTGCTGGCCTTCCGGGCGTTTCAGGGCTTCATCCAGTGTTAAAGTGCCATCTAAGGCTCCTATGAGGCTGAGGTTCGCATCGTCGGCAATTTTGTGCCTGGCTCTGTTGCCATCATCCTCAGCCCAGCAGGGCGCGGCTACGGGCGAGCCCATCGTGATATCGACCGCTCCCCTGCCCAAAGCGTTCCTGCACCGGCCCTATCATTTCAAGCTGGAGGCGCAAGGCGGCATCACTCCCTTAACCTGGGAAGTGACCGCCGGGACCCCACCCACAGGTATCGAGCTTGCGCCCGATGGCACATTGAGCGGTACGCCTACCGAAGTTGACAGCTTTCGATTTCTCGTGACCGTCACCGATAGCGGCAAGCCCCCAGCTCAAAAGAAAAAACAATTCATCCTGCCCGCGGTGGCCCCGCTGGTAGTCGAGTGGAGCAGAAAGCCCAGGGTGACGGGCCACCGGCTGGAAGCCGCCATCCGTGTATCCAACCAGACCGGGGACGACTTCGATTTCACCGTGATTGCTTTGGCAGTCAACGAATATGGCCGCGCCACCGCCGTCGGCTATCAGCATTTCACTCTGAACAAAGACACCGACGAGTTCGAGATTCCCTTCGCCGAGAACCTGCCGCGGGGAGCCTACGATGTGCATGTGGATGCGGTCGGCGAAGTGGCTGCAACCAACTCCATTTTTCGCGCCCGGCTGGCGCCGGCGGAGAAGCTGCAGGTGGTGCAGGGACCGTGACAGGCAAAAAAATAAGAGCCCCGAGGTGGTGTTAAGCCCATTCGTCTCGGCCAGTAGCTCGCTTTAGACCCTCACCGACCTGCTCTCGCAGCTAACCTTGCGGGCTGCCGCGCGCGATCATGCTTGGGCTCCGGGCTTACCGCCAACCGGACAAACCTGCCTGACGCCTCGGGACTCTATCCTGCCTCCGACATATCTTCTTGTTCGCCTCGACCAGCGCTTTGCTATAGACCCTTGCCCGCCTTCCCTCCGTCATCTTGCGATGCAGAGAGTGACTGGGCTTGAGCCCCGGACGCCGCACCAACCGGGAAAACTTCAGAAGCTGTCAAAGAACGAGTTTGTTTTTACTCCTTCCAATTTTAGAGTCAATAAAAAACGGGGCGTTTTATCTGTTGGAAAATCAATCGAGTGCAGGCCATCCACAGCCGCCTGCCGCGTTCCTGGTGCAGGGCGCGGGCCGCACAGCCTGATTTTCCCCAATCAGCCGTGATTTTCGAAGTGCGCTGCTGGCACGCCAGCCAAACCTGATTGTGAAAATCCTCCCAAAGCCTTACTGGTAGCGGATTCCGTCCATGCAATAAATTTATCGCAGCTCCGTAACCAACCCGGATAGACTGCAAAACAAGCTGAGAACTATCATCTGGGAACTGACAACAGGGTCTTGACCGGCAGCCATGAGTACTCCCAACGACTTTACCAATGCCGCCGCATCCGCAAAGTTTCTGCTTTCGCAGACCCCTCTGCGCCCGAAGATCGGACTGGTGCTGGGTTCTGGTCTGGGTGGTTTCGCCGACGAACTGGCGGACGCCACGTGCATTCCCTACGCCAACATTCCATTCTTTCCGCGCTCGACCGCCGTGGGTCACGCCGGACAGATGGTGATCGGCAAGGCCGCCGGCGTCCCCGTGGCCGCCATGCAGGGCCGGGTGCACTTGTATGAAGGCTATTCCGCCAGCGAAGTCGCCTTCCCCATGCGGGTGTTTGACTGTATGAACATCCGCGCCGTGATACTTACCAACGCCGCCGGCGGCATCAATCGGGAGTACCAGCAGGGCGCACTGGTGGTGCTCACCGACCACATCAATCTGCAGGGACAGAATCCGCTGGCCGGCCCGAATGATGATCGCTTCGGCCCGCGCTTCCCGGACATGACGCAGGCCTACTGGAAGCCCTATCGGGAGATCGCCCTGCAGGCATCGCAGAAGGCGGGCAAGACGCTCTATCAGGGAGTTTATGCCGCGTTGCTGGGGCCAAATTATGAGACTCCGGCGGAGATCCGTTACCTGCGGACGATCGGAGCCGATCTGGTGGGGATGTCCACGGTCCTCGAAGTAATCGCCGCGCGCCACATGGGGATAAAAGTTCTGGCGATCTCCTGCGTGACCAATATGGCGGCTGGAATTCTCGACCAGGTCATCAACCACGAAGAAGTACTCGAAACCGGCGAGAGGGTGAAAGCTGACTTCGTTGCATTACTGCGGGCGGTGGTGCCCGAAATGGCGAAAGACGTCGAGGGATCGCCATCTCCGTAATCAACTGTGGGATCAAGTGTGGCGCGGGCGCCCCCGCCCGCGTGCTCTTCGCCGTTAGTTTCTTGCGCGCGGAAAGAAAATCGAAACCGGCGGCTTGATTGAGTATGCAGCAGCAAAGCTGCCCTGATTTACCGCCAGCGCCAGGTGCCCCCGGGAATCGATATACAGCAGTGGCTTTTTCAAAGCCACGTCGCTGAACGTCCTCACAAAAGGAATATTCATCTCGGTCTTGCCCAGGGTGACGGGCACACTCTGTCCGTGGCGGTAACCCAGCTTGAGAAAATCTTCGCCGCTGATGTTGGTCACCAGGTTGCCGAAGGGGCCGTCGGTGGCGATCACTTCGCCGGTCAGTCCATGCTGGTCGAGTCGGGACGCGACCAGATCGAGCCGGACCAACTGGGTTACCGCCACTTCCGGCCCGACGCGCGTCCAGTCTTCGCCGTGGGCCAGGTGCGCGCCCACCGGCGAAAAAATGTCCCGCCCATGGAACGTGGACGACAAGGCGGCGCCGATCATCCAGTCGCGGTTCGTGATTTCGCGCACCGCTTCAATTCCATCGCGGTCCTCGACCAGCGTCATCAGCCCATTGTCGGGCAGCACAAAATACTGACCTCGCTTCGACTTCACTACCACCGCTTTCCGCGCGCTGCCCACCCCCGGGTCGATGACCACCACGAACACCGTGCCTGCGGGAAAGTAGGGAGTCGCCCCGTACAGAAAACGTGCGCCGTCGAGGATGGAGAACGGCGTGACCTGGTGAGTCAGGTCCACGATGCGCAACTCGGGCGCAATGGAATACATCACGCCCTTGCAGAGTGCCACCGAATCATCCACCACCCCGAAGTCGGTCATAAAGACCACGGTGGGCGGGGCTTTCGGCGGTGACGCCTGCGCATGGCCGGAAGCCACTCCGCTGACGGCGAGCAGCAATGCCGCCACAGCAATCCACATTTCCTGCATGCATGCTTTGGAAGTGCGCATCGTCGAATTCTTTGGGACGTAAAAGCGGCCCATTGTAATCGATTGTGGCTGGCTGCCAAAAGCTACCCAGGGCGCGATAGGGGGTCGTTTGGAGACCACGAAGGGCACGAAGGTACAGGAAGGAGCCATGGAAAAACAAGCCTTCGTGATACTTCGTGTCCTTGGTGGTTTATGCCCTTGCCGGGTCATATCACGAAACCGACCCGCCATCCGGGGCGCTTTGACCTTCCCACCCGGCCCCGAGCGTCTATAATCTCCAAGCCAAATATTTCATCAGCCTTCACGGGAGGTATGCATGTCCTCAGCCATTCCGGAAAAATATCGTGATCTGTTCAGCAAGCGCGCCTTCGCCAGTCTGGGAACCTTGATGCCCGATGGTCGTCCCCAGGTGACGCCGGTATGGTGCGACCTGGAGGGCGACCTGGTCATTTTCAATTCTGCCAAGGGCCGCCAAAAAGATCGCAACGTGCGCCGCGATCCGCGCGTGGCCCTGGCCATCGTCGATCCGGAAAATCCGTACCGCTATCTGGAAATCCGCGGCCGCGTGGTCGAAATCACCGAGGAGGGCGCCGACGAGCACATCGACAAGATGGCGAAAAAGTATCTGGGCGTGGACAAGTATCCCTACCGCCAGGCCACCGAGACCCGCGTGATCTACAAGATCCAGCCCGAACACACCACCATGATGGGGTGAGAATGACGGGCTGAGAATAAATGAGTTGACAATAACCGAGGGCGGGACGCCCTCGGGACAGCCGGCGCGCCGCCGCCGCTCCCTAAGGACCTTCATGCCAATTGCACCGACTGAAACCGCCGCCCTCGATCTCACCTGGGTACGCTCGCAATTTCCTTCGCTTTCGAAGACCGTGGCCGGCCACCCGGCGGTCTTTCTCGATGGCCCCGGCGGGACCCAGGTCCCGCAGCGCGTGATCGATGCCATCAGCGAATATTTGAAAAACTCAAACGCCAACACCTGCGGCGCTTATGCCACCAGCCGGCGCACCGACAGCGTCATTGCCGAAGCCCGTGCCGCCATGGCCGATTTTTTTGGTTGCGACCCGGATGAGGTCGTCTTCGGCCCCAACATGACCACGCTGACCTTCGCCATCAGCCGCTCCATCGGCCGCGAACTCGGCCCAGGCGACGAAATTCTCCTCACCCATCTCGATCACGACGCTAACGTCTCGCCCTGGCGGGCGCTGGAGGAACGAGGCGTGACCATCCGCTTCGTGGACGTCAACTCGGAAGACTGCACCCTCAACATGGCTGACCTGGCGCAAAAGCTCAATAGCCGCACCCGGGTGGTAGCGGTTGGTTATGCCTCGAATGCAGTGGGCACCATCAATGACGTGAGAGAAATTGTCCGCCTGGCCCATCAGAAAGGCGCGCTGGCATATATTGACGCCGTCCACTACGCGCCCCATGGTCCGATTGATGTCCGCGCCCTCGATTGCGATTTCCTGGCGTGTTCAAGCTACAAGTTCTTTGGCCCGCACATGGGGATTCTCTACGGCAAGCGCGAACACTTGCAACGCCTGCAACCCTACAAAGTGCGCGCCAATACCAATGCCGTTCCCAACCGCTGGGAATGGGGCACCCTGAATCATGAATGCATCGCCGGGATCGCCGCCTGTGTGGAATATCTGGCCGATCTGGGACGCCAGGCGGAGCCTTCGGTATCCACTCGCCGCGCCGCGCTGGTGGCGGCATACCGTGCCATCCAGCAGCACGAGCACGAATTGGCGGAAACTCTGATTCGGGGATTGCTGGCTCTTCCAGGGCTAAAGTTTTACGGCATCAGCGACCTCGCGAAGCTTGACTGCCGATGTCCCACAGTCGCGGTGCGCATCGCGGGCCACACTCCGCTCGAACTGGCCACCAAATTAGGCGAGCGCGGCATCTTTACGTGGGACGGCAACTACTACGCCCTGAATCTGACCGAGCGGCTTGACGTGGAAAAAGATGGCGGCTTCCTGCGCATCGGGCTGGCGCACTACAACACCGCTGCCGAAGTGGAAAGGCTGTTGCTGGCGTTGCGCGAAATTGCCGCATAGCGCCGGAACCCAGCTTTCCTCAGTGTCCTCCGAGTCCTCCGTGGTTGAGAGCGCTTCTCCGTGTCCTCTGCGGTTAACGCTCTTCGCGCCTGAGTTCAATCACCTGATCGCCCTTCCCGATCAACGCCAGGGCTGCCATCCCGATAAATAATCCATGCTCGACCACGCCCGGTATCCTCTCCAGTTCGCGGGCCAATGCCGGCGGATCCGGAATCTGGCCAAAATTGCAGTCGAGGATGTGATTGCCCTCGTCGGTGATGAACTTGCGGCCCGACGAATCCGCGCGCACTTTGACTGCAGCTCCCAGCGCGGCAATTTTTTTCGTCACCAGGGCTTCGGCGAACTTGATGACCTCCACCGGGACGGGAAATTTTCCCAGCATCGGGACCTGTTTGGTGGAATCGGCGATGACCACAAATTTCCGAGTCGCCGACGCCACAATTTTTTCCCGCAGCAGCGCCCCGCCGCCCCCCTTGATCAGACTGAGCTGCGGATCGACTTCATCCGCCCCATCGATGGTGACGTCGATTTCCTGAACTTCATCCAGCGTAGTGAGCGGGATGGCCAGGCTGGCCGCCAGTTCCTGGGTGCGAATCGAAGTGGGTATGCCGCGAATCTTCAGCCCGGCCTGCACTCGCTCGCCTAGAAAGCGCACCGCGAAGGTGGCGGTTGATCCCGTTCCCAGGCCGACGATATCGCCATCGCGCACGAAGCGCAGGCTGGCGCGCGCAGCGGCTTCCTTTTCCTGGTCATTCGCCATACGAGACCGATACTTTACCGCGTTCCGGGTTCAGGCACCAACACGCGCCAGAATTCATAGACCACGAAGGACACGAAGGTCCACGAAGTAAGATCAAAATGGGTTTGCTTCGTGTACCTTTGTGTCCTTCGTGGTTTATGCCTTTGTGCTGGTCGCGCCGCTACCGGCCAGCCAGTTGCGCGGATGGCCGAAACGCCGGGTGGCATAACCGCTGCCTTGAAAATCTTGATCGATATTCGCGAGCGCCCTCGATTCCATGTTTCGGCTTGTGGAAAATTTTCGAATGTGATGTGCACGGTGCCATTGATCAGCATCCAGGTGCGGGCCATATGCCCGCTCCAGCAGCGTCTCTTCGCGCATTCCCTCATCTCCCGACCTGCGCAGGAATTTCCTTCGGAGAATTTCAGATTTGCACCGAACTTGGGGATTGACCGCGCCACCGATCGCGCGTAGATTCTTTTTCACCTTCACAGAAAATCCAGCCAGAGAAACTGCGTTTTGCAGACAACCAAAATTCCAGTAGTCTTCCCTCCCCCAAGGGTGGAATAACGTGAGGAAAGCAGAAGTCGAATGGCAGGTCTATCGCACGCGATTTTTGATCCGCGCCCGGCAGCTTACCGCTTCCCTGGAGTTCCGGGATGCGCTCGGACGTGAACATCGCGGGCAAAAAGGCGACTACCTGGTGGAATCCTCCGACGGCACGCTGAGAATCGCGCCCCGGGAAATTTTTGAGGATGTTTACGTAACCATGGGCGCCGACGTCGAAAAGTGGCCCCTGCTGAACCGGCGGAATTTTCCCATTTCGGAGTTGAAGCGCCGGAGCTCAGCCCGAGCCGAGATGATGGCGTGAGCGGCACTCGAAGTTTGGGCTGCGACCGGGGCCGCGGAAACATTCGCTACGACTGTAAATCCGGGTGGCACAACTCCATCGTGCCAGCGAATTTTTTGCCCGGGTCACACCCGAAACTCAGCCTTGTGGAAAATCTCCGGGAAGGGGGCAGCATCCCACTTGCTAAGACTGAGATACAATATATAGGGATACCCTCTTGACAGCCCCAACATACGGGCGTACTGTTTGCATCCCATAAGGCTTTGAACGGCTTCGAAATGAAGCCGTGGCGAGGCTGGGCAATAGTAAGAAAACAAAGGGTCGGTCGAGGTTGAGGTGACTTCGGGCGCTCCTGCCAAATAAGTAAAGATGTCCCCCGTTCTTGGGCGGGTTGCTGGTGCGGTGGCCGCTCCCTCGTTTCTGTTTGATGCTGTTGCTGAACTCCTCCCGAGGGAGCGACGACAGTTGACAAGTCAGGCTGTGGAAAATGCCTCGAAGCGAGGGCTGGCAGCCCCTTTCTCTTCCAGGCCAGAAATTGAGGTTGCAATGGAAGTTCTGGAACGCATGGTCAGTGAGTCGTTTGCTCGCTACGGAGTTGAGCCCGCGTTTGACTATCGCCGCGTGCAATGGTCCCGTTGGTTTCGTTGTGCGGACAGTTTGAGCGTGGCGCTGGTCTGCAGCAAGCCCGGAGTCTTCGCCCTGGGAGAAGAAATCGTCGCCCCGGCCAGCGGAGGCAAGCGCATGCTCGCCCTGTTCCAGATCTCCGAAACTGGCGACCTGGGGATGGCCCTCGGCTGCCTGTTCCTGCCCGGCACTCCGCAACGCGAGCGTCTGGCCGCAGGCCGTTGCTTCGCGCGCTATGCCGTGATCGACGATGCGACTCAGCGTCATGCCGCCTATGCCGAATTGCAACGCTGGCTCTCCGAAAGCGCCGAACTGGGAACAGAGAACCAGAAACTGACAACTGGTTTTTAAAGCAGCCGCATTTGCGCGATACTAAAAATTAAAAGTTGATCAAGCTTCGAAGCTACAGACTCCACAGGAAAGAAGAGAAAGCAATGGCAGAGGTAAAAGCAGGAGCCCCCACCGCCGAGACCACGCCAGTTCCCAGCACGACCCCGGTAAACGCCGCCACCAGGAAGGCCCCAGGCCTCAGCTTTCGCCGCTTTTTTACCAAGGCCGGCGTCTCTCCCTACGACGAAATCGAATGGGAGAAGCGCACTGCTCTGATCACCGACGCCAAGGGCAACGCCATCTTTGAACAGAAAGATGTTGAAGTTCCCAAGGACTGGTCGGTGACTGCCACCAACATTGTGGCCAGCAAGTATCTGCATGGCACGCTCGGCACGCCCGAGCGCGAGAGCGGTGTCCGCGCCCTGGTGACGCGTGTGGCCGAGACCATCCGCGACTGGGGTTTGTCGCAAGGCTATTTCAAGACGCCGGATGACGGCGCCACGTTCCACGACGAGCTGTCGCACATCCTGCTGCGCCAGTACGCTGCCTTTAACTCGCCAGTATGGTTCAACGTAGGCTGCGATCGCATCGAGCCTGACTCCGACGCCCAGAACTGGCACTGGAATCCCGCCAGCGCGCGCATCGAGTTTGGCGTCACCGGCTACAAGACGCCGCAGTGCTCCGCCTGCTTCATCAATTCGGTGAAAGACTCGCTCGATTCCATTCTGACTCTGGCCAAGACCGAAGGCATGCTCTTCAAGTGGGGATCAGGCACCGGCACCAATCTTTCGTCGCTGCGGTCTTCGACTGAGGGCTTGAGCGGCGGCGGCACCGCCAGCGGTCCGCTCAGCTTCATGAAAGGCTTTGATGCCTTCGCCGGCGTAATCAAGTCTGGCGGCAAGACTCGTCGCGCCGCCAAGATGGTCATCCTCAACATCGACCATCCCGATATCGTCGATTTCATCGAGTGCAAATCGAAAGAAGAAGCCAAGGCGCACGCCCTGATCGCCTCCGGATACGACGGCTCGTCGCCCGACTCGGATGCCTACTCGTCCATCTTCTTCCAGAACGCCAACAACTCGGTTCGCGTGACCGATGATTTCATGTACTCCGTCCTGCGCGACAACGGCTTCACCACCCGCGCCGTTCGCGACGGACGCCCCATGCAGAACTTTAAAGCCAAAGACCTGCTTTTCCAGATCTCCGACGCCACCTGGCGCTGCGGCGACCCCGGCATGCAGTACGACACCACGGTCAACCGCTGGCACACTTCGAAAAACACCGCCCGCATCAACGCCAGCAACCCGTGCTCGGAATACATGTTCCTCGACGATTCCGCCTGCAACCTGGCCAGTCTGAACCTGCTGAAGTTCGCCCCCAACGGCACCTTCGACGTGGAGGCCTATCGCCACGCGGTCGATGTGCTGATCACCGCGCAGGAAATTCTGGTCGACAACGCCGGCTACCCAACGGAGATGATCGCGAAAAATTCTCACGACTACCGTCCGCTAGGGCTGGGCTATGCCAACCTGGGCGCCCTGCTCATGGCCGCCGGCTTACCCTACGACTCCGACGCCGGCCGCGACTACGCCGCCTGCGTCACAGCAATCATGTGCGGCGAAGCCTACTTGCAATCCTCCCGCATCGCCGAATCCTGCCCCGCGTTAGTTCCAGCCACAGAGCCGACACAACGAGGCCTGGCCGAAACCAATCTCGGCGCAAACGTCATGCCCGGAGGAGCCTGCCCCGGCTGGTACATCAACCGCGAGCCATTCCTCGACGTGATCCGCATGCACCGCGCCAGCGTCAACAACATCAATAAGACAAACGTGCCAACAACACTCTACGAGTCCAGCAAAGACTGCTGGGACGAAGCCCTGGCCCACGGCGAAAAACACGGCTACCGCAACTCCCAAGTAACAGTTCTAGCTCCAACAGGAACAATTGGGTTCATGATGGATTGCGATACTACTGGCATTGAGCCGGATTTGGCTTTGGTTAAGTACAAGAAGCTGGTGGGTGGGGGGATGATCAAGATTGTGAATAATACGGTGCCTACGGCTTTGTTTAAGCTGGGGTACGATCACGACGAAACCGACAAGATTGTTTCTTACATTGACGCTACCGGGACTATTGAAGGGGCGCCCGATATCAAGGATGAGCATCTTGCTGTGTTTGACTGCTCGTTCAAGCCGGCCAAGGGGACGCGGTCGATTCATTACATGGGGCATCTGAAAATGATGGCGGCGGCGCAACCTTTTATTTCCGGCGCCATCTCTAAGACAGTGAACCTGCCGGAGAATGCCTCGGTGGAAGACATCATGGAGTGCTATCTCCAGGCATGGAAACTGGGGTTGAAGGCTGTGGCCGTTTATCGTGATGGATGCAAGAAGTCGCAACCGCTGAGCGCGTCCGGCACCACGACGGCGCTCTCGAAGAAGGGCGATGCCGCGGCCGCAGTCGCCGCCCAGCATATTGAGGAAGAAGATCTCAACGCTCCGCCGCGCGCCGTCCGGCACAAGCTGCAGGAAGAGCGCGCCTCCATCACCCACAAATTCAAGGTGGGCGACCACGAGGGCTACATCACGGTCGGGCTTTATCCCGACGGCAGCCCGGGCGAGCTCTTCATCACCATGGCCAAGGAAGGCTCCACGGTCAGCGGCCTGATGGACAGCTTCGCTCTGGCCGTCTCCATCGCGCTGCAACATGGCGTGCCGCTGAAACTGTTCTGCGAAAAATTCGCCCACACCCGCTTCGAGCCCAGCGGCTGGACCGGTAATGCCGACATCGGCTACGCCAAGTCGATCATGGACTACATCTTCCGCTGGCTGCAGTTGCGCTTCCTCACCGGCCAGCAGGGCATGCTGTTCGAGAATCTCAGACTGCGGACGCCGGGCGCCGGACCTCAGCCGTCAGGCGCAGACGATGTAACCGGCTCGGCTGCTTCCGACCAGAGGTCCGAAGTCCGAGGTCCGACGCCGGGTTCAGTCCACGCCGCCGACGCTCTCGCCGGACTCATCGACCTGGGCGATGCCCCCACCTGCAGCTTCTGCGGATCCATCATGACGCGCAATGGAAGCTGCTACCGGTGCGGGAGTTGCGGGAGTACGAGCGGGTGCAGCTAGGTTTGTGTGGGGCGGACGCCCTCGTCCGCCAGTCCGAAGTTCCCTGGTGATACGGAGGCAGGAAGTCAAGCAAGACGCGGGCGGGGGCGCCCGCGGCACACTTGCGGCTTCCGCGGATCCATCATGACCCGCAATGGAAGCTGCTACCGGTGCGGAAGCTGCGCGAGTACGAGCGGGTGTTCGTAGACTGGTTATCAACACCCAGTCCGCAGGTTGCGAGTTTGGGGCATGGCCTTGGCCATGCCCATTTTTGTTTTTGATCGAGTCACGCCACCAGAAAACGCCAACAAGATTTTCAAATTGTGCGCAAGAAATCGAACGTGACTCGTTCATTACAAGGAGGATGCACAAAATGATCCGAACATTGGCCTTGGTATGCGCTCTTGCGATTACGACCCCTAAGATTTCCCTACTAGCACAGACCTCGCCGGTGCAAGTACCTACATCGGTCGATTCCGGTCTTGTAATGGATGCCGCTGGACCTGAACAGAGGAAATCTATCGGCGCGATTTACCTAATCGTATGTCCCGAAACCGGCGCTGGTACTGGCTTCCTTCTTAGCTCTGGCGTCGTTGTGACCAACGCCCACGTCGTCGGTACGTGCGGCGAGCAAAACCTGGTCGGAATCACAGCATCAAACCAGCGAATTCATTTCAAGAAAGTAATTACCGATCAAGTTCGTGACCTCGCTCTACTAGTTCCAGAGCGCAACCTCGGCCCTGGATTCAAACTGGCCGTGAAGGGCAACCCGCTGCCGGGGACTACAGTCTCCACTTGGGGATATCCGCTCTTGTACAACGGGACGTCACCTTTGCTGAGCGTAGGCTACATTTCGGGCTACCGCCAGGACAGTTCGAGCGGAAGAGCAGTAAAACATATTGTGGTAAACGGTGCTTTCAACCACGGCAATTCTGGGGGGCCCCTGCTCGTTTCCCATAGCAATGAAGTAATTGGAATCGTCGTATTGACTTACCATTTTTACCCTCCGCAAGTTAAGCAAATCATTGATCTGCTTTCGAAGCAGAACTGGGGAGTGATGATGGCCTCAAAGAGAAATTCCGACGGCACATCTCAACAAATCAGTGAGGCACAGGTAACAGCGATGGTCTTGGACGAGTTCTATCAAAAAACTCAGGTGATGATCGGCGAAGCTATCTCTGTGTCCGAACTCGACGCTATGCTCCGGGAGCATTTGTCGGATCTGCCACGAGCAACGGCCCGGTGACGCAAAGCGCTTCCCACAGGCTTGAATGACGTCATTTCCGGGGGGGTGGGCGAGAACTTTAGTCGCCCGCAAGAACGACAAAGTCTTTCGCACTCAGAGCACTAAGGGCATTGTGGACTTCTTGCTCAATCTCCGATTCGCCGACCCGGCTCTCCAAGATCACTGGAACTTCCAGTGGAATCAGGTGGGCCACCTTTTGGAATGCCAGGATTGATTCAAGGCTCAAGGCGTCGTGCTTGCTTTGCGTGTTGACCTCGCTTACGTGAACCTGCTGAATCTTGCCTCCGAAGCGCTGCAGGATACTGCAAGCTTCGCTCATCGTAGGATCCACCTGGCGAGCGTGCCCGATATCGAAACAAAAGGAAGCATTCGGGAGATGCTTGAAGATTTCAGACAAGTCTTGGGCCGTCTGTCCGGTCGGCTTCCTCTTGTCCATATTTTCTATGCAGAGCCGATCTCCGAGGCGGACCCACTCTTTTAGTGAATGGACAGCATCCGGATGGACGATGATCGGCCACCCTCGTCGCGCAACTTGTTCGAGAAGCCCGAGGGCGATAGTTTCAAAAGCGGGTTCCATCGAACTAGGTGCATGAAATGAGACGTACTCAAATTGACTTAAATCCAGCCGATCAAGTTGTTCGACGAGCGGAGCGAGTTCGTCCTGCCGCAACGCTGAGAGCTCTACGGCAGAGACGTTCTTGCCTGCCAACATCTCGAGAGCTCGATGAAAGTCTCCTCGTGCGAGTGCGCCCGTAGAAAAGCCGATCTCCCTCATTAAAAGACCCCATACTTTCGTGTGAGCGGTACGATACGTGGATTTTCAAAAAAGAGGTGATCTAGCGCTCTCTCAAAGGAGCCGCTGATTTTTCTCACCTGCTCAAATGTCGGGTCAGTCCGAGAGTCGGCCGCACGAAGCATCTTGAGCGCTTTGCGCGACTTCTCATCATCGAGAAGTGACAGAAACGAGCCGTAGGCTTCAAATAATTCTTTTGCGACCGGTTCTGGAACTTCGTATTGTTCCATTGACTTCGCCAGAATTTCCAGAGGCGTCAGTCTCACATGATTTCGAATGTGGTTGATGAGCTTCAACCTTATATCATTCTTGTCGGTGGAAATCTGGTTCTGTAGATCTGAATCCACATTCGAACTGAAGCAGACCAAGAGACCGGAGGCGAAGATCAATTTTCTTGACATCCTTAGCTTTGCATTGCGCAATCCCCAACCCTCGCCTGCGCGGTCCCTTTGCTTGCTGGCAAAGTCTACCGCCATCGTTCTCCAAAAACGGACAATGTCGTTCAAAAGGAAGCGAGGTACGCGATACGCTTTGGAGTCGCGAGTCAACGGGTGTACATCTTCCTCAAGGTAGCGGTTGATCACACCACGCACGACCCGCTCGTATGCCTCTGTTCGCCTGCCTATAGGACACGATTCGAGCAAGAGTAGTATCCGCTGAGTCGTGTTCCTGTTCGAGTCATTTTGGCCGCCGATTTGGTGGATGATGTCATGACTAAAAGCCATGTTCCCAAAGGTTCCCGTCGGCCCAGGTTCTTCATACTCTTTCTCTCTGAAGAGCCTTTGAATCTCCTGGCTAATCCTCAGATGATCGGAGTTGGCCTCGCCGTCGATCAAGTACGTCCAATCGAGATCGCTTTTGGAGGTCCATTCCCCTCGCGCAAGCGAACCGAATACTACTAGGCTGGTGTCTTCAGTGGTGTATTTACCGATCTCTGTTGATAGGAGGTTGTCCAACTCCTCCCGGATTTTCAAGGAGGACTCGCGACAGGCCCTCAGTTGATCCAAGCCAAGAAGGCGTTTGACCCTTCCCCTTGTGGATTCAGAGGGTGTCATCGAGGACATTCTAACAATGTTTCTCTGGAGTTCACCTGGTCACGCACCTATTGAAGCACTGGGGAGGCTTGGCCGGGTGCCCCACACATTCGCGCACTTTGCGAATGTGTGGGTGCGGACGCCAAGTCCACTCTCGGCTTGAGGCAGGATTTCCATCACCAAATGCTAAGTGTATCGGCCTGCGGAGAGTAATCGTGAACTCGACGTATTCCGGTACCGCCCAAACCCACACATCGCAAAGTACGCGATGTGTGGGGCACCCGGCATTCGACGATTCCTATTCGCGCCTGTGACGATGCAAACAACCAGCAGGTCCCTCGACTTCGCTCGGGATGACAGTGGTTGGGAGGTCTGGAGTTTCAAGGTCAAAATCCCCACCCTAATTTCGCAACGAACGCGAAATTAGGATGGGGCACCCTCGCGCTTTTCTTTTGCCCTCGGGGCTTCCTGGCGAGCGTTTCTCACTTGGACAGGGAGTGGTGGCGGGTGGCCCACTCAAGCCCGGTTTTGGCTTGAGTGGGGATGTTCACACGTCACAGACTTGGGTCAAGAAACAAAATAGACTGTCCCCATGCCATGGGGACTAACGCGTTTTCAGCACAGCGGGCAGAGTCATTTCGTCACGTTCTGTTGCTACCATCGCCGTCCGTTATTCACTGCGGACACAAACCGAAGAATCTTCGAGTCAGCCTTGGAGCGCGTGCGGCGCAGCTTCAGGCTTCAGGTTTACGGATATGTGGTCATGCCGGAGCTGTTCACCTCCTGCTCGGCGAACCGCAGCACCATACCCTGGCTGACGCGCTGAAGTCATTGAAGCAGGGAGTATCGCGGCGTTTGATTGGCGATGCGGATCATTTCTGGCAAAAGCGGTATTACGATTTCAACATTCGAAATCACCCGCAGTTTGTGGAAAAGCTAAGCTATATTCATCGAAATCCGGTAAAGCGTGGCTTGTGCGAGCGGTCGGAGGACTGGGAGTGGAGCAGTTTTCGCCACTACGCAACTGGCTGTGAGGGACGGGTGGAGATCGAGTCAGAATGGACGGCACGAAAACGCGAACGAGCGGCAGGCAGACTCTGTCCAGCGGTGGAACTGCCCCACTCAAGCCAAAACCGGGCTTGAGTGGGCCACCCGCCGGGCTGCCTATTCGGGCCTGTGATGATGCGAGCGAACAGCAGGTCCCTCCACTCGCTCGCTACGCTTCGCTTCGGTCGGGATGACAGCTCGCTGGCAGTGGAGGTTTCTGCTGGATTCCGGTTGGGCGGTTTCGTGATCTAAGGTCAAAATCCCCACTCTAATTTCGCAAAAGACGCGAAATTAGAATGGGGCACCCGGCACGATCCTTAATCGGGACTGTGACGATGCCAGCAAACCCAAGGTCCCTCGACTTCGTTCGGGATGACAGTCGTTGGGGAGGTCTGAAGGTTCGAGGTCAAAATACCCACCCTAATTTCGCAAAGAGCGCGAAATTAGGGTGGGGCACCCACGCAGACTCTGTCCAGCGGTGGAACTGCCCCACTCAAGCCAAAACCGGGCTTGAGTGGGCCACCCGCGCTTTGAGGTCAAAATCCCCACCCTAATTTCGCAAAAGGCGCGAAATTAGAATGGGGCACCCGGCGAAATCAGGATGGGGCATCCGGTTGGTGGTGGTTGGGCTGGGGGTTGTCAATAGGGAGAAATTACAGGAATGACGGTATCGTGAGGGAACGGTGGGAGATATAAACCGGCCTGGGGTGTCCCATTTCTGGGTCTCGGGTTGATAAGATTGAATTAAGGCATCGAATATGCGCGGCCCATGGGGGCCGCGTTTTTTATTTGGGGGTGCATTTCAGATGTGAAGGAGTGGGCGTGAGAAAAGACATGGGCTCGAAGAGGACTTGTAAAGAACGCGGCGAGTGGGCGGAACTGTGTTTTATGGCGCGGGCGGCGGACCGGGGGTTGAATGTGTCGCGTCCGCATGGGGATTCGGCCAGTTATGACGTTGGGGTGGAACAGAATGGGAGGTTTCTGCGGATCCAGGTGAAGTCAACGACGTTTTGCCGCAAGGGATCGTTTACGGCGAATATCACCGGGCCCAAACATGAGCGTTATGTGCGCGGGAAACTGGATTTCTTTGCGGTGTACCTGGTGCCGGTGGATGTCTGGTACATCATCCCGTTTGATGTGGTGGAGGGGAATTTGTCGTTGAACCTTACGCCGAGGAAGGGGCATAAGTTCGCGCAGTATATGGAAGGATGGAATTTGCTGCGCGGGGCGGAGAAGAAGGCGCGGAAGAAGGCGGCTCCAAGAGGATTGACGGTTGAGAATTGTTGAGCGTGTGGAATGCACGAGCAACAGCAGGTCCCTCCACTGCGCTCGCTACGCTTCGCTTCGGTCGGGATGACACCTCGGTGAAATCGAGCGTGAAACTTGGGTCGGGGAAAATGCGAACCGGGAGAAAACATCGCGAAGGATTGAATGGGCGCTGGGAGCGCCCAGGTTGCCTTCAGAGATTTCCACGCACGAGAAAAACGATCAAGAGAATTACCAGAACCGTTCCTGCCAAACCGTAACCTAACATAGAACCTCCTACCGGGCTATGGGACACACTGATTATGCCGATAAAGACGGCTTGTGGCTGGTCAGTTTAGCTCACCGCGGGTTGGGAAAGGTCTGAATCTTCAAAGTCAAAATCCCCACCCTGATTTCGCAAAAGACGCGAAATTAGGATGGGGCACCCTCGCCACTCCTCTCAATTTCCTCACAGCTTTCCCGATTCCAGATGCCGGGAGTAAACTCTAGCGGGTCTGATCGGTCAGACATCCGCAATCAAAGAGGAGACTAGATGAAATACGTGATCAGCTGGAACGAACGGCCGCAGGGGTCGCCTGCAGAGTATGAGAATGCGCAGAAGCGGATCCTTGAGGTGTTTGGGCAGTGGAAGGCGCCGGCGAATTTCAAGATCGAGTTCTTTGTAATACGAGTGGGCGATTGGGGCGGGCATTTGCTGGTGGACTGCGACGATCCGCTGGCGGTGCACAAGTTTTGTTCGATGCTGCCGGCATTTCAGATGGAGGCGCGGCCGGTGATTGCTGTCCAGGATGCAGTGCGGGTCGAACTCGAAGTCATGGCCTGGCGCGACGGGCTGAAGGGCAAGTGATGGCGTAGCGGTTCGGGCTGACGATCAAACAAATAACAGGTCCCTCGACTTCGCTCGGGATGACAGGGTTGGGGAGGTTTGAAGTTTTAAGGTCAAAATCCCCACTCTAATTTCGCAAAAAAACGCGAAATTAGAATGGGGCACCCTCGGTCTTTTCCCCGCAAAACGAAAGCCCCTGCCGGAGCAGGGGCTGGGAAGATCCGTGGGCGAGGTTACTTCTTTGCCGGCTCCGCCTTGGCGTACTTGCGGCGGAAGCGCTCCACGCGGCCGGCGGTATCCATAAGCTTCTGCTTGCCGGTGAAGAAAGGATGGCAGGCGGAGCAGATTTCCACGTGGATATCGCCTTTGTGGGTCGAGCGGGTGGTAAAGCTGCTGCCACAGGCGCACATGACGCGTATTTCGTTGTAAGCGGGGTGAATGGCTGCCTTCATGGGGTCTCCAAACTTATTCGAGACATTAGATTCTAAAGGATTAGGGAAGGATTCAGCAACCCCTGGAGGACCGGCCTTGGGTAGCGCCGGCGTCCCGCCGGCTGTCCGACAGGTCGGAGGTGAACAAAGTAATGTTAACTCCGAAAACCTTAGCCGAGCCTTGCTCGGCCTGGACGGTCAGAGACCCGTCCCTACACAAGCCATGCAAAAAGCAAAAACGGCAGGACCGACCTCCTGCCGTTCTCGGTTGAACCTTGGTGGGCCTACTTACCGCGGTTGACCGCTTTCTTGAGTTCGGCTCCGGATGAAAACTTGGCGACTTTCCGGGCAGCGATCTTGATGGTGGCGCCGGTCTGCGGATTACGCCCGTTGCGGGCTTTTCTCTGCGAGACGGAGAACGTGCCAAAACCAATCAACGCTACTCGATCCCCTTTTTTCAGAGCAGAAGTGATGCTGTCGACAGTGGTGTCGATAGCCGTGGCTGCCGTGGCCTTGCTGATGTGGCAGCTTGCTGAGATTCGGTCAATGAGATCGGCTTTATTCATCTTCTCTCCTGGCAGGTTTCGTTAGTCCCCCAGCGCGCACAGGGGAGGACACGAATGAACACTCGCTGAGTGGGGAAACCCGACGGCCCTATTTAGCTACCGTCTGAAGAGAATGTCAACTGTGGAAATCCGCGCGGGATGCCGAGTCTGGGTCGCCGGAGCCGTGGTAGAGCCGGCGTGCCGCCGAAAGCGGTCGATCCTGGTGCCCCTCGTCATCCCGAGCGGAGCGCAGAGCAGTCAAGCGTAGTGGAGGACCTGCGGTTCATGGGAGATCAGATATTGATCGCCGATTTGAGGTGAATATGTCCCTACAGCAAGTTCTCTGAGTCCTGCTTAATGAACCGGGAGCCGGCGTTCGTGGTGCCGTCGGCCCACAGCAGGTCCCTCCGCTACGCTTGCTACGCTGCGCTGCGGTCGGGATGACAGGGTTTCGTTAGATGCCGACCGTGTCTTTTCACCCTCGTCGGCGCTATTTCCTCAGTCCTCCACAATTCCTTGCTCGCCTGCACAGGATGTACACAGGCACACCGGCTTTGGCACTTGCGAAAAACGGGTTGCCGGTGCACAGTTTAGATAAGGAAAAGAACCCAAGGTGATGAAAGTTTCCGCGGACGTGTGTCCTCTGTGTGAAGGTACTGGCTGGAAATCAGTCGCTATCGGCTCCGAGCGTCGTGTAACCCGTTGCGACTGCCGCCGGCAGGCGCGCAGCCAGACCCTGCTCGCCGCCGCCCGCGTTCCCAAACGTTACGAGCACTGCGAGCTCTCGAACTTCGACTTCGACGGCGCGCACCGGCAATTGTTTCCTGCCCGCATGGCCGCTTGCAAATTTGTGGAGGAGTATCCGCTGGACGGCACCGGGCTGATGCTGATCGGGAGCATCGGGGTCGGCAAGACCCACCTGGCGGTCGGCATCATCAAGGAACTGGTACTGAGCAAAGGGATTGCCTGCCTGTTCTACGACTACCGCGAACTGCTGAAGCAGATCCAGAATTCTTATAACGACTCGGTGAAGGCCACCGAACTGGACGTGCTGCGCCCGGTATTCGAAACCGAAGTCCTGGTGCTCGACGAACTGGGCGCGGTCAAGCCTACGGAGTGGGTGTGGGACACGGTGAGCCTGATCCTGAACACCCGCTACAATGCCAAGCGCACGACCGTCATTACGACCAACCTGCCCAATCTCGGTGAACGCGAGCGCCATCGCAATTCCAACGTCCGTAGCATGGAAGCCGCGAAATATTCAGCAGAGAAGGAAACGCTGGGCGACCGCATTGGCGAGCGCATGCTTTCGCGACTGCACGAAATGTGCCGCATCATCGAGATGGACGGCGCGGATTACCGCCGAAGCATGAAGAGTGCCAGCTTTCGTTAGATCCTGGCCGCGGATTTTCACGGATTCGCACGGATCAAACATTTGATCTTCTAGATCCGCATTGTCTGTGTTTAGCCGTACCGGCGAGCGCATGCTTTCGCGACTGCACGAAATGTGCCGCATCATCGAGATGGACGGCGCAGATTTCCCTCGGATCCGCAGCGCCAACTTCCGCTAGCGACAGCGAAGAAAGCTTGCCGAGCCTTGCTCGGCCTGGACGGGTCGGAGACCCGTCCCTGCACGGTCCGCACTCGTCCACCCGTGTCGCAAACCAGATGCGGATTATCTGTGTTTATCCGTGGCCGCGTTTCCTGCATTCCGTGGTTAATTCAAACTAAAATGCCTTTGTGCTGAGCGAGCATCTTGAGTTCGTCCCCGATCGCGACGCGGAAGCATTCGCAGCGGCCCCGGCCGCGCCGGCGGTATTCCTGTTGCGTGGGGACGATCCGCGGGCCGAACCCTATGTCAGCAAGACCGCAAATCTGCGCCGCCGGCTGCACCGCCTCCTGGGCCCTCCGGAGCAGACGCGAAGGCTGAACCTGCGCGACCGCGTGCGCTCCATCGAGTACACGGCCACGGGTTCCGATTTCGAATCCGGCTTTCTCCTGTATCGCGTGCTGCGCGAGGCCTTCCCCAAGACATATGCTGACCGCCTCCGCCTGCGCTTTGCTCCACTGCTCAAGCTGCACATGGAAAATGAGTACCCGCGCGCTTCGATCACTACCCGGCTGGGACGTCTGGGCGGGCGCTCTCTTTACTACGGGCCGTTCCCATCGCGTGCGGCCGCGGAAAAATTCGCCAACGACTCGCTCGATTTCTTCAAGATGCGCCGCTGCGTGGACGATCTCCATCCCGACCCGCAATTTCCCGGCTGCATCTACTCCGAAATGAAAATGTGTCTCGCGCCCTGCTTCAAGGGCTGCACCGACGAGGATTACCACGCCGAGGTGTCTCGGGTGCAATCCTTCTTCGACAGCGGCGGCCACTCCCTGGTGCGGGAGATCACCGCGCAGCGCGAGCAGGCATCTTCCAGCCTGGAATTTGAAAGCGCCGCGGCGCTGCACGCTCGCGTGGAAAAACTCAAACCCGTGCTTGGGCAGGTTCCCGAAATCGTGCGCCGCATCGATCAACTGAGCGCAGTCATGGTGCAGCCGTCGGCCTTCGCCGAATCCGTGGCATTTTTCTTTATCAACGCCGGCGTGATCGCCGGCCCGCTGGCGTTCCCCATACAGGCCACGGAACACACCAAGTCGCAATCGATGGAATCCCGGGTGCAGTCGGCGCTGGCCACAGTTCCGGCTGTCAAGGCAAAAACTGCCCTTGAAACCATGGAGCACCTGGCCCTGCTCAAGCGCTGGTTCTACCGCAGCACCCGCTCGGGAGAAATTTTCTTCGCCGACCCCAGGAGTGGACTGCCCCTGCGCCGCCTGGTGCGCGGTATCGCCCGCGTCTATCGCGGAGAGAAACCGGAGGCCGATGCCGGCGAATATCGACGACCGGGTGCCCGGTCCTTCCTGAGAGCAAGCAGTCCGCCGCCGAGTGATAGACTGTTTCCCGAAAACCACCAGGAGAAATCACAATGGCGGACGCCAAGATTCTATCCAATCAGAAAACAATTCTGTCCAACCAGGCGACAATCGCAAAAAACCAGAAACCATCCTGTCCAACCAGGGCGCAATCGTGAAGAACCAGAAGACCATCATTGCCAACCAGGGCGTCATCAAGAAGAACCAGGCTGCCCTCAACGAAATCCTGAAAAATCAAAAGTTGATTCTGGCGGCAATAACCCGGTAAACGCCGTTTTCCGCTCGAGCCCGAGTGAGGACAGGCCTCTGGCCATAGAGGCCGGGCGTCCCGCCCGGCTGCGATCGGGCGGGGACGCCCGTCCCCCCGCCTCTCGGCAAGGCTCCGCAAGTCGTCGCGGTCGCGTTCCCGGTTTGACTTGCCCACGGCACCGGACATACCATTGGCCCGGCCCGAACCCGGTTAGTCAAGTAAATCAGAAAATGAAAGAAGAGAGGAAGCATCAATGAGAAAGAGATGATAGGAAACACGGAGCTGCCGCGGTGATTCTCCTGCTCGTCTGTGCGGCGTCGAGCGCCGCCTTTGCGCAGAAGGCAACCGTGCTGCGAGTGGTCGTGGTCAAGACGGACGATCCCGCCGCCTATGCTCAGGAGATCGAAAAGGGCAGGCAGGTGATGAAGAGTCTCGGAGTTCAGGGCCAGACCCGGGTTTGGCAGGCCAGGTTCGCGGGTCCGGAAGCGGGCATGGTGGTAGCCACGATCGAGTATCCCAACATGGCCGCCTTTGCCGACGCTGTCGCCAAGACCAACGCCAGCAGCGAATACCAGGCCTGGATCAAGGGCCTCGACAAGATCAGGAAGATTGTCTCCGACAGCCTCTACACCGAATGGTAGCCAGGTAGTCCCCCAACTTTGAACCCGAGCGTGCCCCACCCTGCTTCGCGCTTTTTGCGAAAAGGGTGGGATTTTCCCAGCCCCCGCCTTTGCGGGGGCTTTGTTTTTTGGAGCTACAGGTAGAATAGGGTCGTGCGCAAGTACTGGGACAATTCCGGGCCGGACGCGGGCGAGGGCGCCCGCGCCACGCAGGCTCAGAACACACCTGTGCCGGCCGCTCGCTGACTATTGGAAATGTGCGGATTGCCCCGGCGACCGTGCTGGCTCCCATGGCTGGGGTGACCGACACCGTGTTTCGCCGCTTCATCCGCAATCTGGGCGGGTGCGGACTCATCATGACCGAGTTCACCTCGGCGGACGGCATCCTGCGCTCGAAGGACCGGAAGGCCAAGCTCTACCTGCACTTCTACGAAGACGAGCATCCCATCTCGGCCCAGCTTTTCGGCAGCGATCCCAAAGTCATGGCTGAGGCGGCTCGCATGGTCGAGGGTCTGGGCTTCGACCTCGTGGACCTGAATCTAGGGTGTCCGGCGAAGAAAGTTGTGAAGTGCAACGGAGGGTCCGGCCTGCTGAAGGACTTGCCCGCGATTGGGAAGATCTTTGAGGCGGTGCGGTCTGCGGTCACGATTCCTTTCACCGTGAAGTTCCGCGCCGGCTGGAATGACGACAACATCGTTTGCGTCGAACTGGCAAAGATGGCGGAGGAGTGCGGGCTGTGCGCGGTGGCGCTGCATGCCCGCACCCGCGAGCAGGGCTACAGCGGCCAGGCCCGCTGGGAGTGGATTGCGGCGGTCAAGGATGCAGTGAAGATTCCGGTGATTGGGAACGGAGATATCCGTACGCCGCAGGACGCCTGCGCCATGGTGGCGCAGACGGGATGCGATGCGGTGATGATCGGGCGGACGGCGCCGTCGAATCCGTGGATCTTCCGGCAGATCGAGCAGTATTGCGGCCATGTAGGGGCGGGCGCCACCGCCCGCCCGGCCGAGCAAGAGCTCGGCTTTGATTCCGGCCGGCGAAACCAGCCTCTGGCGAGCTGGGCTCGCCTCCCCGGACGAGGGCGTCCGGGGCTACGCGGGGCGTGGTTATGTGGGGCGTGGATATGACGAGCCCAGCGAAGCCGACCGCTACCAGATGATCCGGACTTACTTCGAAATGTTGATCGAAGAGGAGATGCCGGGGGCCGAAGGCAAGATGAAGCAGTTTGCGTCGTGGTTCACGCATGGCGTGGCGGGCGGGGCGGCGCTGCGCAAGGCCATCTACGAATCGAAGAGCCGGGTAGAAATACTCACCAGCGTTGAAGGATTCTTCGAGAGCCGTCTCGGATTGTGTGGCGCGGGCGCCCCCCGCGAGAGCGTGGGTTCGACTCTTTAAGGTCTTTTGCGAGGAGTTGGTGTAAGCCGTAATTCACGCGCCCGGGTTGTGAGTGCGAATGTCATTAGGACTCCGTCAACCGCCTGTGTTCCAAGCACAAGGGGGGCTGACATTGGGGGGCACTCTACCGCATGCCTAGACCATTGCGTTTTGTTGTCGCGGCACTGGTTTACTTCCTGATTCCGGCAGCAGTTTCGTCCGCAACGGATGGCCTTCGTCTAACCGGCACAGTCTCGGATGAGAAGGGGAAGCCGGTGGAACATGCAACCGTGCTCGTTTACAAGGCGGGTGTGAAGAAGGGTTACAGCGCTTATTGTCCAACTTGCTATGTGGATTGCGGCAAACGCGCTATTACAGATAGCAAGGGCATGTTTGCCATTCAAGGCTTGAGTCCCGATTTATGGTTTCAATTGCTTGTGGCCCTAGATGGATACCAGCCAGCATTCGTGGACAAGGTTGACCCTGCCCTCGAAGCACCCGTTGCTGCAACACTCGCGCGCCGAAAACCTGCGGGCGATCCCAAAGGATGGTTCCGCGGTCGAGTTCAGGACTCCCGTGGTCTGGCAGTTCGTGACGCGATTGTGAAGCCGATAGGCATTCTTTTCGACGATAAAACAGGTGGATCGGGGTATGGGACTATCGAGGGCCTTGAACCAGTGGCTATCAGCAACAAGAAGGGAGAATTCCAGGTTGCTTACTCGAAGCCGGGGCTCAAGATATTGGTTTCAGTTGAGGCGCGGGGGATGGCCTCGGCCTTTGACGTCATTCCTTCTGGAACCGGGAACCACGTCATAACCCTGACCGACGGAGCTGTTGTCCGTGGACGCCTCGTTGAAAATGGAAAACCGGTCGGAAATGCGGAAGTCGGACTCATCGGCCGTCCACGTGGTGGTTATGGCGCTAACCTACGGCTCGTTGGATATCCCTACGAGGAGATCCGAATCGGAACTCAGCCGGATGGCAGATTCGTAATAACGAACGTGCCGGTTCCCGCAGACTGGTACGTCTATGGAAAGATGGGATCCCTCGCCGCTCGCGGTGCTACCGGAGCTGTCGAGTGCACCACGAAGCACGATGCTGAAATCGTGGAGATAGGCGACATCCAGATCAAACCGGCATACCGGCTCATCGGAAGGGTCGTGCTGAGTGATGGCAAGCCGATTCCAGAAGGAATGAGAGTGACAATTAGTTCCGAGCGTGTCTGGGACGACCAAACCGCTGCCTTGCCTCCTGACGGCCACTTCGAGTTCATCGGATTAGCAGCTGATGATTACTCGCTGTTCGCGTCCGTAAAAGGCTATTCGCTGTCGAAGACCCCAGTCCCAGTCACGAAAAAAAGGGCCGACGGGAATACCGAGACTATTACTTATATCCCGGGAATAGCACCGCCCTTTTCGCTCGCCCACGACATAGAGGGATACGTCATCAACCTCGACCCGCAGAAGTAGCGAAAATGCGCCGCACGGGCGAGGACGCCCGCGCCTACATTCCTGCGACGGACGCCGTTTCGCCTATGTGGTGCTTCCCAACTACGACTCACGCCTGGGAGAGGTGGGAGCCGTGCTGGAAGTGGTATTGCAGGATTTTCGCGGCCAGAGTCGGGCTTACGATACCGGCTTCGGTCTTGACCGCGCGCACGACTTCGCCCCGGCAAACTACTTCGGCCGCGGCCAGGCCTGCGATTTCAGCGGGCAGCACGAGGTTGATCTCGAGCTGCGCGTTGGGAGCGATGGGTTCTTCCGCCTGGAACAACATTCCGGAGCGGCTGATGTTTTCGGTTGTGCCCTCACGCCAGCCGCTCTCTCCGACCAGCCGGTATTTCATTGGCAGGTGAAGATCGAAGCGGGTAGCGCGGAAGGGGGAGGAAATCTTGTTTCGGGTGCGAGCCATTGGAGCGGGTTGAGCCAAGCGAGCAGACATTTGTACCTCCTGAGGGAGTGGGGTATCGAGCGCCTCCCGCACCGTTGCCTTCAGGGCGGGGAGGGTAAAGGGCTTCTGGAGCAGGGTGACGCCCTCGTCCAGCGTGCCGTTGTGGCCAATGTGGTTCTCGGTGTATCCCGACATGTACAGCACTCTCATCTCGGGACGCGTGGGGGAGAGCTGGTTGGCCAATTCACGCCCGTTCATTCCCGGCATGATGACGTCGGTCAACAGCAGGTGAATGGGGCCTTTGTGCGCCTGGGAAATCCTGATTGCAGCGGCGCCGTCGGGAGCATCGATCACGCGGTATCCCTGGGTCTCCAGTGACTGGCGTGCCAGACGGCGCAGATTCTCTTCATCTTCCACGAGCAGGATGGTTTCGTGGCCGGGGCTGGGCTGTTCAGCGTCCGCAGCCAGGGCAGGCTGGGTGGCCAGAGTTTCTCCGGTCGCGCTGAAGCGCGGCAGATAGATCTTGAAGGACGTGCCTTTGCCGGCTTCGCTATAGAGCCAGATGTAGCCTTCGCTTTGCTTGACGATGCCATACACGGTGGACAGGCCGAGTCCCGTGCCCTTCAGACCCTTGGTGGTGTAGAAGGGCTCGAAGATGTGGGCCTGGGTATCGGCGTCCATGCCCATGCCAGTGTCGCTGATGGCCAGCATGACGTAGTCTCCGGGCTTCACCGGGGCATGGAAGCGGGCGTAGTTGGCGTCGAGCGTGACGTTGGCGGTTTCGATGGTCAACTTCCCGCCGTGCGGCATGGCATCGCGGGCATTGACCGCGAGGTTCATGATGACTTGCTCGATCTGTCCGGGATCGGCTTTGACGGCGCCGATGTCGGGGCCCGGGACCATGACCAGGTCGATGTCTTCCCCGATCAGGCGGGTCAGCATTTTTACGTTTTCCGTGACCACACCGTTCAGGTCCACGATCTTCGGAGCCAGCATCTGCTTGCGGCTGAAGGCCAGCAGCTGGCGGGTGAGCGAAGTGGCGCGCTCGGCGGCGTTGGCAATTTCCTGGGCATGCCCGCGCAGGGTGGGATCGTCGCCAATACCCTCCAGCAGGAACTCGGAGTATCCCGAGATCACCATGAGCAGGTTATTGAAGTCGTGGGCAATGCCGCCGGCGAGGCGGCCCACGGCTTCCATCTTCTGGGCCTGGCGCAGTTGCTGCTCCAGGGCGCGGCGCTCGGTGACGTCTTCGGCGAAGAGCTCGAAGAAGATGGTGTTGGCTTCGTCGCGGAAGGCGCGTCCGGAGAGGCGCACGTTAATGATGCTGCGGTCCCGGCGTGTCCATTCGGCGTTGAGGCCGTGGAATTTTTGCAGGGAGCGGAGGTAGTCGGCCAAGCCGAACCACTGTTGCGAGTCGGCATACAGGTTGGCCAGATTGCTTCCCACCAACTCCGCGCCCGAGGCATAGCCCAGCATGGCTACCAGGGCCGGATTCACATCCAGCAGGATGCCGACGGAGTCGCAGCGGCACACGCCGTACGGCGCGTGGGTGACCAGGGATCGAAAGTTGATTTCGGAGCGGCGCAGGCCTTCCTGGGCGGAGCGCAGCGCGGCGTTAAATGAACAGATCAGGCCGGCCACGAACACGAACAGCGCCAGATGTATGATGGCGCGGCGGTAGTCGGAGGAACTGTGGGCCCCGGCCAGCGAGAAATAGGCGCTGACGGTGAGGGCGAATGAGGTCGCGACCAGGCCCGGCTTCCAGCCGCCGTACCAGGCGCTGACCATAATGGCCACGGCGAAGACGACCAGGCGGCTCTCAACCACGTCGGAGAGCAGGAAGGCTGGAATCAGGGCAAGAATAATGCTGAGAACGGCGACGCCGTATCGGAGGACTGGGGCCCGAGCCGGAGTGATGCTGCGGTTGCGAAGTAGAAGGGGGAGCTTCGCTCGCATGAGTTAAATTTAATTCCCAGAATGGGATGGCGCGAGTTACGGGAGTACATACAGGCTGCGCTTTCGGGCAGATGAACGAAAGATTTGCGATCTTTGGGCAACCCCTGAGGTGGACGGAGCAACCGCTTTTTCGGGAGCCCCTTTTGCGTTCTTTGCGGGATCCTTTGCGAGCTTTGCGGTAAAGGTCTTAGAATCTTAAACCGCAAAGGACGCAAAGGAACTCCGCAAAGGTCGCAAAATTGGGCTTGACGCTGCACCAGTGACAGAACTTGAAAGCAGGAAGGGTTAAACGCGAAACTATGGCTGATCGGCAAATGATCTACGCGCTGGGGCGTACGCGCCTGATTCCATGAATATCGGTCTGCTGGGCGGGACGTTCGATCCGATTCACCACGGGCACCTGGCGCTGGCCCGGGCGGCGAAGGAACGCTTCGATCTGGGGCGCATCCACTTTGTGCCGGCCAATGTTCCGCCCCACAAGCAGAGCCGGACGGTGACTCCATATTTCCACCGCTACGCCATGGTGGTGCTGGCCACCATGGGCGAGAAGGCGTTTGTCCCGTCGGTTCTGGAGGCTCCCGGAGTGGTCGAGGTTCCTGCCGCCGGAGGCAAGGGGCGGCCCACCAAGGACGTCGTGCCCGGGGCGAACTACAGCATTGACACGGTCAGGCGTCTGAAAGAGTCGCTGAAGAAGATCGACCGCGTATTTTTTCTGATTGGCATGGACGCCTTTTCCGAGATCGCGCACTGGCACCAGGCCGAGGCGTTGTTTCGGGAGTGCGAGTTCATCGTGGCCAGCCGCCCCGGATACTCCCTGGCCGATGTGGCCAATGCCCTGCCGGAGAAGATCCGGCCTCCACGGAACGTGAGCCAACCCTTCGCTAAACAGCCGGCCAAGGGCGATCTGGTGCTGAGGGGAGCGACCATCCATTTGCTGGAGAACGTGCACCAGGCAGTGTCGGCCACGGCGATCCGCGAAGCGGTTGCGGCGAAGAAGCCGCTGCGCAAGTACGTGGATGCGGCGGTGGAAGAGTACATAAAGAAGGAAGGGTTGTATGGGTAGCAGTCGTCGGTCGTCAGGAAATCGTCGTTGGCCGTTGGTCTTTGGCCTTTGGTCTTTGGCCAAACCTGGTGCCTGCCAGTATCCGGGACCTCAGCTACAATGGATTGGCCAACGACCAAGGGCCAACGGCCAGCGACGATTTCCCAACGACTCATGACCAAAAACGATTCGAAACACCAGGTCTCCGAAGCCATCCGTGCCTGCCTGGAAAAGAAGGCGGAAGAAATCACCATACTGGAACTGGAAAAAGGGTCGGGAGCGTTCACCGACTACTTCGTAGTGTGCAGCGGGACGAATCCGCGGCAGGTCCAGGCCATTGCCGACGAGGTGGAATTGCGCTTGAAAGGGGCGGGTCAGCGGCCCACTCACATCGAGGGCTACAAGCAGGCGGAGTGGGTGTTGCTCGACTACGTCGATTTCGTGGTCCACGTTTTCTCCGAGAAGGCGCGCAAATTTTATGATCTCGAGCGCTTGTGGAAGTCAGCGCGCCGGATGGAGCCGGCCGAGCTGGTGGCCGCGCCGGCAAGGCAAAAGCGCACCCCGGTTCGCGGCCTGCGGAAGAAGCGAGCCTGAGTTTTCTGGTTAAGTCCTTGGCCGACGCTTCAAGCCATTTCTGACCCGTTGCCCTCTGTGTACTCGGTGTCCTCTGTGGTTAAATCCCATTGGTGAAACTCAAAGTTGCGTGGATTGGGAAGACTAAAGAACCCGCCATCCAGTCTCTGACGGATGAATACCTGAAGCGTCTGTCACGTTACGCCGAAGTTGACGGGACCACGCTCAAAGACGAGGCGGCGGTTTTGAAGCTATGCACGCGGGAGGCACGGCCCCGGCACACGCTGGTCCTGCTCGACCAGCGAGGCAGGCAGCTTTCCTCGGAGGAACTGGCCCAATTCCTGGGCGACTATCAGGACCGGAACCCCCTGGCCTTGCTGTTTGCGGTGGGCGCGGCGGACGGCTTTACTGACCAGGCGCGGCAGGCGGCCACGCTGGTGCTTTCCCTGGGCAAGATGACGCTGGCGCACGAACTGGCGCGGGTGGTCCTGCTGGAGCAACTCTACCGGGCCTTCACCATTCTAAAGGGTCACCCCTACCATCTGGGGCATTGAGACCAATTCAGGAATTCAGGCGTGTACCTTCGTGATGTTCCCAGATTGGGCTCTGGAAGCCTAGAGTCGAGATGGCAGCAGAATAACGCTGTGTACCCAGCCCTCCCCTTTAAGGATTGATTGTGATGAAGAATCCATTTGAAGTGTTGAAGACGAAAGAGCAGGAAGTCGCCAAAGTCAAGAAAGAGATCAATGCGCTGCGGGTCACGATTCAGCTGATCGGGGACGAGAAAAACGCCGCCGACCACAAAGTGGACCTGCACTCTGTTATCGAAATGCCGTAGTCCGCAATCTCTCGTTCAGCCTGGAAATAACATTGATCGAGCACGGGCGTCCCCGCCCGTGTTTTTTTGTCGCCAAAACGCCCGGGTGGGGAGAGCCGCCTCCGGCTCTCCAGTCGAGCGCAGCTCGACCGGGGTTTGCCGACAGAAAAATAGCGGAGCTTTGCTCCGCCGGACAGCCGAGGGCGGCTGTCTCCACCCTGTTCTCCACGTGATTCTCTGCGTTGTTCTTAACCTGGCCACTGATCAGGAGGCGGTGCACGAGCGGGGCGCTCGCGCCCACATTCGGCGGGAACAGGTACAATTAAAGATTCGCCGGTATGCCGGACATCCGCCGTGGTCTCATCATCGTGAATACCGGCCCGGGCAAGGGCAAAACCACTGCTGCCATGGGCACGGCTTTGCGGGCGGTGGGGCAGGGCATGCGCGTCCTGATGCTGCAGTTTTTGAAGGGCTCGTGGCACTACGGCGAGCTCGATGCGGTGCAGGCTTTTGGCGACAAGTTCATCATGAAGCAGATGGGCCGCGGCTTCGTGAAAGTGGGCAGCGAAAAGCCCGATCCCGAAGATGTCCGCATGGTGGAAGAGGCCTGGGCGGAGGCTGCCCAGGCAATCAATTCCGGCGCCTGGGACCTGGTGATCCTGGATGAGATCAACTATGCCATCAGTTATGGCATGCTCGATCCCGCCAAAGTGGTGGAGACTCTGAAGAGCAAACCTGAAATGGTGCACATTATCTTGACCGGGCGAAACGCCCATCCGACAATTGTCGAGGTCGCGGACACCGTGACCGAGATGCGCCAGGTCAAGCACGCCTACGAGAAGGGCGTCATGGCGCAGAGAGGGATTGAGTACTAAACGTCAGGCGTCAGTCTTCGGTCTTCAAGACTTCGCCGCCCGAGACAAGCACGGCTAGTAAAGGTTTTGACCTTCGACTGAAGACTGACGACCGACGACTGACGACCGACTTATGGCATGGTTCAAACGACAAGCCGGTGAGCTGGATACTTCGGGCGAGCGCAAGATTCGCACCGAGGGGCTGTGGGTGAAGTGTGAGACCTGCCGGCAGATTATCTGGAAGAAAGACCTGGAGGAGAACCTCAACGTTTGTCCCAAGTGCGACCGTCATTTCCGCATTGATGCGCGCACCCGCCTGGCCCAGTTGCTGGATGACAATGAGTACGAAGTTTCCGACTCTAACCTGACTTCCACCGACCCCTTGAAATTTGTGGACCTCAAGGCCTACTCGGCGCGCCTCAAGCAGGCGCAGGCCGATACCGGATTGAAGGACGCCATAATCAACGCCCGCGGAAAGCTGAATGGGCGGACCGTGATCGTAAGCTCGATGGAGTATGCGTTCATCGGGGGAAGCATGGGAGCGGTGGTGGGCGAGGCCATCACCCGGGCCATTGAGCAGGCCACCGAAACCAGGGTGCCGATCGTGATCGTTTCCGCCTCGGGCGGGGCGCGCATGATGGAAGGCGTGATCAGCCTGATGCAACTGGCCAAGATTTCGGCCGCGCTGGCCCGGTTGGATGAGGCCAAGGTGCCGTTTATTTCGATCCTGACCGACCCTACTACGGGAGGCGTGACGGCATCCTTCGCCATGCTCGGCGACCTGAATATCGCCGAACCCGGCGCTTTGATCGGCTTCGCCGGCCCGCGAGTGATTGAACAGACCATCCGCCAGAAACTTCCCCAGGGCTTCCAGCGGAGCGAATTTCTGCTCGAGCACGGCATGCTGGACGCGGTGGTGCACCGGCGCCAGCTGAAGTCATTCATTTCGCGGTCGCTGGATTTTATGGATCAGTCTGAAGGGCAGTCGTCAGTCGTCGGTCGTCAGACGTCAGCTTAGAACCTCAGTGGCCAGTCTTCAGTTCCCGGTTGTCAGACACTCCATCGAGCTGCCTACTTCCTCTGTTCGGCCCGCCAGTTCGACGATTCGACGGGCTGGGCTCGAAAGCTTAAACCCGAAGCTGGTACCCTTGTTTGCTGAAGACTGACGACCGATGTCTTCCTACGAAACTGCCATCGCGCGCATGAACGCATTGGGCCATGAACTGGCCCAAACGCCCTCGCACAAGTTCGATCTGGCGCACATGCGTGTGCTGCTCGCGGCGCTGGATAATCCTGAGCGGCATTTCCCCAGCGTCCTGATTGCGGGGACGAACGGCAAGGGATCGACCGCAGCGACGCTGGCTTCGATCCTGCAGGCGTCGGGGTTGCGCACCGGGCTCTATACCTCTCCCCACCTGGTGCGGATCAACGAGCGCATACAGATCGGCGGGCAGCAGATCGGCGATGACGATTTTGCCCTGGTCCACGACCTGGTGGACCGCACCGCCGAGCGCCTGGCCGGCGAGGGCGAGTTGCCGTGGCATCCCAGTTTTTTCGAGATGCTGACTGCGATTGCATTTGAGCACTTCGCGCGCCGGAAGGTGGAAATCGCGGTGCTCGAGGTCGGCATGGGCGGACGCCTGGATGCGACCAACGTGGTGGAACCGATCGTCAGTGTCATCACCGATATCTCGCTCGACCATCAGAAATTCCTGGGAGACTCCGTGACCGAGATCGCGGGCGAGAAGGCGGGAATCATTCGTCCGGGCGGAGTGGTGGTCACGCTTCCGCAACAGCCCCAGGCCAACGACGTAATCGGAAACACGATTCTTGAACTGAACGCGCGGGCAGTGAATGCGGTGCCGTATGTGCCGCCGGTGAGTCCGGCCAGCGCCCAATACCTGGCGGCCGGTAGCGAAAAGAATCCGGTTTCGCGTTATCCGATGCAGGTGATGGGGGAGCAGATCCTGGTCGAAACACCGTTGATCGGGCGCCACCAGTTGCGAAACGTCGCTTTGGCCATTGCGGCCGCGGAGGAACTGGGCCGGCAGGGATTTGGCGTGACGGCGGCCTCGATTGAACGGGGCATTCGCGAAAGCCATTGGCCGGGACGCTTCCAGGTGATGCCCGCCGGCGGCGGTGCACCTGAATATGTATTCGATGTGGCGCATAATCCGGCCGGGGCATGGGCGCTGCGCTCGACTCTTTCGGCTGGCTATGCGGAGCGTCCGCTGACGTTTATTTTTGGCGCGATGCGAGACAAGGCCATTGGAGAAATGGCTGAAATCCTGTTTCCGCTGGCGGAGCGGGTGATCGCCACTCGGGCCGACAATCCCCGGTCTGCCGCGCCTGAGGACATTCGAGAGGCGGCGTCCCGGACCTCGACCCAGATCGAAGAAGCCGCGGACGTGGCCGCCGCCCTGAAACTGGCACGAACCTCGGCCCGGCCGGATGCTGTGGTGGTTGTTACTGGATCGATATACATTGTAGGAGAGGCGATGCGGCTGCTCGGAGCGCGCATCTAACAAGCGGTGCCATCAGCGAAAACACCTATCGAGATGGACAGCCCGGTGGAGGCGGCTCCGGCAAAACCTCGCCAGGGTCCTCCCCAGCCCGCGGCGGCAGCCGTTTCCCGGCACTATGGGTGGGCCAGCCGCCTGCGTTCGTATCTCATCTTCGATCCCCTCATCTGGGCGTACACCGTCGTTCTGGGGATTATTTCCATTCCAGTGTCGCTATTCGGAAACCAGGGGCGCATTCTGCACGGATTCGCGCGCTTCTGGTCCTGGTTGATCATGAAGACGATTTCATCGCCAACTACAGTCAGGGGAATGGAAGCGATCGACACGTCAAAGCCGTATGTTTACGCGGTGAACCATGCGTCCGCGCTCGACATCCCCGTGTTGTATGTGTATCTGCCCTTCGAGTTCCGCATTGCTTTCAAGAAGGAATTGCTGTCATACCCCATCGTGGGGTGGCACCTTAACCGCTCGGGGCAGATTTGCGTGGACCAGCAGAACCCGTCGCGGTCGATCGGCAGCATTCGCGCCGCGCTGAAGAGCCTGAAAAGCGGTATGCCCCTGGTCATCTTCCCCGAAGGTGGGCGCACGCCGGATGGCGAGATCAAGCCATTTTTACCGGGAGCGTTGTTTCTGGCGATCAAGGCGCAGGTGGATATCGTGCCGGTAGCGCTGGTGGGAACCTTCGATCTGCTGCCAATGAATACCTATCACATCAAGTGCCGGCCTCTGGAAATGCGGTTGGGACCGCCCATTTCGACCGCCGGCTACACTTTGCGAAACATGCAAGAGCTTTCGGACAGGGTCCACAACGCGGTGGAGGATTTATACAAGAGCGGCTGAGTTGTGGGACTGCAAAGTGGGATTTACAGAAACAGATATCAGTTGTGAGTTCTCAGTTCTCAGTTGTGGCTTCGGTGGGTTGTAAACGAAGCTCTTCTACTTTTTCCGCGATGGCGTATTTGAGATCGTCAACTCCTTTGCCGGTCACGGCGGAGATGGGAAATAAGTCCAGATTTTTCTTTTTGCAGTAGCGTTTGAGCTTAGCCAGTTTCTCTGGGTTTGCCACGTCGATCTTGGAGGCCACCATGATCACGGGCTTGTCTTCCAGATGGGCCCCGAAGCTGGCCAGTTCTTCGGCGATGACTTCGACATCCTTGACCGGATCGGGCCTGCCGCTGGCGTCGGAAACATCCACCATGTGCACCAGCAGGCGGTTGCGTTCAATGTGCCGCAGGAACTGCGTGCCCAGTCCGGCGCCGGTGTGCGCGCCTTCGATCAACCCCGGAATGTCAGCGACCACAAAACTTTTCTCGTCGGGGGGCTGGCCGACTACCGCCACGCCGAGGTTCGGCTGGAGGGTGGTGAAGGGATAGTCCGCGATCTTTGGCCGCGCCGCCGAGATGCGGGAGATCAGGGTGGACTTTCCGACGTTGGGATAGCCGACCAGGCCGACATCGGCGAGCAGCTTCAGTTCCAGGCGGAAGACGCGCTCCTCGCCAGGGCGTCCTGGCTCGTGCTCTCGCGGTGCCTGATGGGTTGACGTGGCGAAGCGCGCATTTCCGCGGCCGCCGCGGCCGCCACACGCGATGACGATTCGATCGTCAGGATGGGAGAAGTCGTGCACTCTTTCTCCGGTCTCGTCGTCGTACACGATCGTGCCCACCGGCACTTTCAGCAGGACGTCCACGCCCTCGCGGCCAGTGCAGTTGGAGCCTTCGCCGTGGCGTCCGCGTTGCGCCTTGTATTCGGGATTGAAGCGGAAGTGTACCAGGGTGTTGTGGCGTTCGCTCGACTCCATGATGACGTCGCCGCCCTTGCCGCCGTCGCCGCCCGAAGGACCGCCGCGCGGGACGTACTTCTCCCTGCGGAAGGCCATGCAGCCGTTGCCGCCGTCGCCGGCTTTGACTCGAATTTTTGCCTCGTCGATGAACATAGAAAGCAGCCGTCAGCCCTCAGCTATCAGCCGTCAGCCAAAGCGTTCGCTGAAAGCTGATGGCTGACAGCTGACAGCTTAAACAAAAATGCCCCGGCTCCCGCGCCGAGGCTTGGGGCCGCGAAGTTCCCGGGCGACCCGCTGATTGCTTTTCGAACGCTACTTCGCTTCGAGGGGTTCGATCATGACGAACTTGCCCATCGAACCCTTGTCGAGGAACTTGATGCGGCCGCTGATCTTGGCGAAGAGAGTGTCGTCCTTGCCGCGTCCAACGTTGAGACCCGGTTTGACCCGCGTGCCCCGCTGGCGGACGATGATGGTGCCGCCCGGGACGATCTGTCCGCCAAAAGCCTTGAAGCCTAACCGCTGCGCGTTGGAGTCGCGTCCGTTTCGTGAACTGCCTAGACCTTTTTTATGTGCCATTGATTTTCAGTTTCCAGTTTCTGGTTTCTTGTTTCAAACTCTGCAATAAGCCGCTACTTCTTCTTTTTCGGCGCCGTTTTCTTGGGCGCTGCTTTTTTGTGCGCTGCCTTCTTGGCCGGGCTTTTGGCCGCCTTGGCCTCGGCCTTGGGCGCGTGTTCTTCTACTTCTGCCGGCTTCACTTTCTTCGGCTTCGCCTCTTTTTTCGGGAGGTCGGGGGCGGAGAATTTCTGGCCGTCGTAGGCGATCTCCGTGATGCGGACCGCGGTGTATCCCTGGCGATGTCCGCGCAGTTTCTTGTACTGCTTCTTGCGTTTGTAATGGAAGACCAGAATCTTCGCGCCGCGGCCCTGTTCCACGACTTCGCCGGTCACGAGCGCGGTGGATTGCGGACGCCCAATCTGGCCGGGCTCGCCGGAGACGGCCAGCACGTCGTTGAACTCGATTTTCCCGTCGGTGCCGTTGCCCTGGTTCTCCAGCCGAATCACATCGCCGGGCGCCACCCGGTACTGTTTACCACCGGCGCGGATGACCGCGTACATACTTATGCCTCCGTCCAATCTTGTGCCCGTCGCGGCCTGGCGCGATTGCCGGGAACCTGCTGAATTTCCTGTGCTTGCTTTCCGCGTCGGCGCTTTCGGCAACGATTGCGGGGCGGCTCCAGAACGGAGCCGTGAGTACAGGCAAACCCATCCATTTTAGCGTGTGCTGTGGAAAAGCGTCAAACCCGCAGAGGAGGGGCGATGCCAAGGCCACGAACTTGCGGGTAGTGTGGGTCGGACACTCTTGTCCGACGCCGTTGAAGTTGGACTGGCCGAAACCCAAAAAACAGCAACGTCAAAAGCGTCGGACAAGAGTGTCCGACCCACACCGTCGCCCGGCACGAAGAATAGCGGAGCCTTGCTACGCTGGACAGCCGGGGGCGGCTGTCCCGACGTGGTTCGCGGCGGGCTTTGAGCTTTCTGCCGCCTTGTGCGACAATTCCTCGCCGCACGGGAGGAACATCAATGTACAAGCGCGTTTTGGTCACTTTAATCTGTGTGCTCGCCCTCAGTTTTTCTACTCTGGCCGCACCCAAGCCCAGGAAGACATCCAAGGCTGGCGCTCCAGACAAAGTCTATCTGCAGAAAATTCTGGATGGCTGGAGCGCCGGCAATGCCGCCGACATGGCCCAGTACTACGACCACGGCGACTACAACTTCTTTGACATTGCTCCCCTGAAGTACAGCAATTGGGCTGAGTACGAGAAGGGCGTGACTGAACTGCTCAAGGGGTACAAGAGCCTCAAGCTGACCCTGAACGATGATACCCAGGTGCACACCGACGGCAATCTGACCTGGGCCACCAGCACGGTCAAGGAAGATGCCGTCACCGCCGCCGGAAAACACGAAATGGCCACTTTGCGCTGGACCCTGATCTTTGAAAAGCAGGCGGGCAAGTGGATGATCGTCCACGAACACATGTCGGAGCCGGTGCAGTAGGCGAAGCAGAACGCAGACTGAAGACTGCAGATTTCAGATTGAAGGATCGAGCGCGACCCGACAAATCTGAGATCTGCAATTTCTACGCGTAAGCCCGGGCAAAGAAGTACGCGGTCATGCCGACCCCCACCACGATCACAAATCCCCTGATCCAGGCTTGAGGCAACTTCTGGGCATAGTGGGCGCCAAAGTATCCGCCGATCAGTGCGCCCGCGATCACGACGATGCCCTGCCGCCAGTAGATCGCTCCCTTTAGGACGAACACCATCGCCGCTACGCCATTGATGGCCACCCCCAGAATGCTTTTGAGCGCATTCATGGCATGAATGTCGGTCATGCCGATGGCTGCCATCATGGCCAGGTTGACAATGCCCATGCCGCCGCCGAAGTAGCCGCCGTACACGGCAATGATCAATTCGAAGATCGCGGCGCCCACGATGGCCGCGGTCGTGATCTCGCGTCGGTCGCCGGCAGAACGGCGACGCGCCAGTCGGTTGCCGAAAATAAAAAGCAGGGTGGCGCCCATCATCAGCCAGGGCAGTACGCGCATGAAAGTGTGGGCGGGGGTCCGGAGCAGCAGAAACGCTCCGCCGATTCCACCGGCCACCCCGGCGGCCAGAAGCGGTACCAGCATTCGTCTGGGCGCATCCAGCCGATTGCGATAGGCGCCCCCGCTGGCGGCCGCGCCCGTCCAGAGAGCGAGCGCGTTGGTAGTGTTGGCTGGAATAGGAGGGACGCCGACGAAAAGAAGCGCGGGAAAGGTCAGGAAACTGCCTCCCCCGGCCACCGCATTCAATGCCCCGCCGAGGATGCCGGCGACAAACAGAAAGATGGCGTGCTCGAGAGTCAAGGGTAAAGGTTTATCACAAGAGTTGATTGACCACGAAGCATGGAGGGCGCCAGTCTCCACGTTTCCGCGGCGTCGTTCCGATTTTCGTCCTGCTACCGTTTCATGTTCCGCGCCGTCTGATGGCAAGGATATCCGCGGAGGAGCGATGGTCCAAGTCAACAAACCGAAGTCAACTTCAAAGGCGTCGGACAGGAGTGTCCGACCCACACACAGGCGTGCCTCTGTAATGATGGATTATGTCCAGATCTGGAAGCATTGCCGAATTGCCCTGATTTTCCTGACCCTGACCTGTCTGGCCAGCGCCCGTCAGGGCAATGGGGCGGCGCAACCCAAGCCCTGTTCAGAGCCGGAACAGAAGCAACTCGAGTTCTGGGTAGGCGAATGGGACCTTACGTGGCCGGGAAATAATCCGGCCGAAACCGCCCACGGAACCAACAGCATCCGGCGAATCCTCGACGGCTGCGTCGTGGAGGAAAATTTCTCCGGCGGCGAGGCCATGCATCTGCGGGGGCGGAGCGTATCCATTTACGACGTACGCGCGCGCAAATGGAAGCAGACATGGGTGGACAACGAGGGTGGATACCTCGATTTCGCCGGCGAGTTCAAAGACGGACAGATGGTCCTGGGGCGGGAGGCTACTCGTCCTGACGGCAGCAAAGGCCTGCAGCGCATGGTCTTCAAAAACATCAGCCGTGATGAGTTCGACTGGAGTTGGGAAAGCTCGAAAGACGGCGGCAAGACGTGGACCGTCGCCTGGCCCATTCACTACAAGCGCAGGTGAGGACGGACGTCGGGCGTCAGGCGTCAGACATCGGCCCCAAAACTCCTAGGTTCTGCAGAGGATCATTGGCGCATCTGCCGGGTCTGAAGGCCGGGGTCCGCCGCCCGACGTCCGCCGTACGGTTCTTACCCGCCGAAGGTGCCGGTGGCAGCGGCGGCGCGCGACGAGACTCGCTCGCGAATGTCGCGGGCCTTGCTCGCTATGTTGGTGCGGGTTTGTTCTCCACTCGCAGGAGCCAGCAGCAAGCCCAGGCCCACGCCGATGCCCAATCCCAGGAGCGCGGCGGTAGCGGTGCCGATGACGTGGCTGTCTTCGCCACGAATGACGTCGCTGGCGCGGCTGACCCGGTCAGCGGCAGTTTCGTAGGTCTCCTGCGCTCTTGACCTCAAGTCCTCCACGGTGCCGCCCATGCGATTGCGCCAGGAATCCAGGAGATAGACTCCCGTACCCAACAGAATATTCATAAGAACTTTGTCTTTGCGTGATCTCATTTCCATTACCTCTTCATAAGAATAAAGTCGCTGTTATCAAGATGCCAGAGTTGGGGGAGCGGTTGGCAGGCTTTTTTGCACAGGTTACAAGGACAAACCGCGCCCAATACTTTTTTGGGAACCGGCCCACCAGGCTGTTGTATAGTTGCGATTACTTACTTTTACTTTCGTTCTGTTGCAAAACACGCGAAACCGCGCCAGAACTGGAGGCTGCGATGAGTTTCAAGACCACGTGGGTGCTGGCGCTGCTGCTTTGCGTCCCCTTGGTGCGGGCGCAGACAGCGCCGGCGGCGTCCGACCAGATCGGATACAAGGCGGCCGCCGACGCGGAGCAGAAGAAGACGCTGCTGCTGCGGGATTTCCATCCCATCCAGATGCTGCACGTGCCGGCGCACCAGATTCCCCGGGCCAAGTTCTACGTCATCGACGTGCACAATCACGTCAACGATGCGGCCGGAATTGACGAACACATGGATCCGAAACGGGTGGTCGAGGTCATGAACAACACCAACGTGAAAACCGTGGTGATCCTGACCGGCATGTGGGGCGACAAGTTGCAGCACGTGATCGATGAAATGGTGAAGCCTTATCCAGGGCGGTTCATCGTGTTTACCCAACTTGACTGGAGCAAGGTTGACGACCCGGACTTCGGCCAGGAAATGGTACGGCAACTGGACGATGCCGTGGCCAGAGGCGCTCGCGGGCTCAAGTTTCTGAAAGACCTGGGGCTGGGGGTGCGGCTCAAGTCAGGCAAGCTTCTGGCGATCGACGATCCGCGACTGGATCCCGTCTGGCGTGAGTGCGGGCGCCTGGGCATTCCAGTCTCGATTCACACCGGCGATCCGGAAGCCTTCTTCCTGCCCACTGACGGCAAGAACGAACGCTATGAGGAATTGACCGAGCATCCTGACTGGAGCTTTTACGGTCCGCAGTATCCCAAGCTGGAGGAGTTGCTGGAAGCGCGCAATCGGGTTTTTGCCCGCCATCCGGAGACCCATTTCGTTTCCCTGCATATGGGCTGGCCGGAGAACCTGCCCTGGGTATCGCGCATGCTCGATGAACATCCTAATGTCATGGTGGAATTCGGAGCACGCGAGGCTGAACTGGGCCGGCAGCCGCGGCAGACGCGCGACTTCTTCGTGAAATATCAGGACCGGGTCATGTTCGGCACCGACAACTCAATGGACGAGGAGATGTATCGCAACAACTTCCGCTGGCTGGAAACCGCGGACGAGTCGTTCGATTACTGGGGCCATCCGGGGCAGGGCCGGTGGGAAATTTACGGCCTCGACCTGCCGGACCCGGTGCTGGAAAAAATCTATCACTTGAACGCAGAGAAAATGTTCAGCCACTTCAAGGGCCTGGGCAAGGGAGCGAAATGATAAATACTGAGAGCTGGGGAAAAATCCTGCTGCGTCGGGCACGCCTTCGTGGCGTGCTCCTGGCGCTCACCGTATTCTTGCTGAGCACCGGTTGCAGTCGTCCGCCGGCCAAGACAGAAACCGCCGCGCCGGAGCCATCTTCGCAGATCAAAGTCGAGGTCAAGCAGGGTGGGCCCATTGTGCTGACCACGAGTACAGCCGAGTTTCAGATATCGCCGTCAGGATACATACAGGCGGCGCTGCTCAAAGGCGACCAGAGGCTCACACTGGACCAGGCCGGAGCGGGCGGCAGTGATGTGCTGGTGCTCGATGGCAAACCGGTTCCGTTCACCCTGGACCTGGGTGCGGCCAAGGTCGAGGACAGCGTGGGCAAGCTGGGCCGCGGTAAGCGTCTGGAGATTCCGGCGCAGGCCCCTTCCGGCTCCAACATCCAGCGCACGCTGCAGGTCGAAGTTTATGACGCGTTTCCCAACCTGCTGCTCTCGAGTGCAGCATATAAGAACGCCGGCACACAGGACGTTCACATCGACAGCGTGGTCGAGCAGCAGCACAAATTCGATGCCGGCCTGGCGCAGAAGAATGCAAAGCCGTATGACATGTGGAGCTACCAGGGGGCAAGCTACGACTGGGGAAAGGACGACGTCTTAAAACTGGGCCACAACTTCGCACAACCCAACCTGATGGGCGCGGCGGTGAAAGGCGGCTATGGCGGCGGGATTCCGGTAGTCGCATTCTGGACGGGCTCGGTAGGCGAAGCTGTGGGTCACGTAGAAACCTTGCCGCTGACTTTGTCACTGCCGGTCAAGGTCGGGGCCGACGGTGGCGTGAACGCGGGCATTGACATCGCTGCCGATACCACACTGAAGCCCGGGGAAACTTATTCCACGCCGCGCAGTTTTGTTTCCGTGTACTCCGGCGATTTTTATGAGCCGCTGCATCTGTGGTCGAGCGTGCTGCAGAAAGAAGGATGGGAAATCCCCAAGCCTTCAGGCGAAGCCTACAACGTGAGCTGGTGCGGCTGGGGTTATGAATTCAACGTCACTCCGGCGGAGATGCTGGGCACGGTGCCGAAGTTAAAGGAGTTTGGCATCAAGTGGGCCACTCTGGACGATCGCTGGTTTGACACTTATGGAGACTGGAATCCCCGTGCGGACACCTTTCCCGGCGACTCCATCAAGAAAATGACGGATGACTTCCATAAGCAGGGCATGCTGGTGCAGCTGTGGTGGTTACCGCTGGGGGTGGAAGACGGGCAGGGCAGATGGGAGTCGCACAAATATATCGTGTCGAAGATTGCGCAGGAGCATCCGGAGTGGCTCATCCTCGACAAGAACGGCAAACATGCGCGCATGACCCGCGACCTGGCGACGCTGTGTCCGGCGGTCCCTGAGGTGCAGGCGTACTTCAAGAAGCTGACTGAGAAATTTATCGGCGAATGGGGCTTCGATGGATCGAAGCTGGACAATATCTACAGCGTGCCCATGTGCTACAACCCGGCGCATCATCACAAGTCTCCGCAGGATTCGGTCAACGCCATGGCCGACGTGTACAAGACAATTTTTCAGACCAGCCGAGCGCTGAAGCCGGAGAGCGTGACCCAGAGCTGTCCCTGCGGCACGCCGCCCTCACTGGCCTGGCTGCCGTTTATCGACCAGGCAGTGACGGCTGATCCGGTGGGCGCAATCCAGGTGCGCCGCCGCATCAAGATGTACAAAGCGCTGCTGGGGCCGGAGTCCGCGGTGTATGGCGATCACGTCGAACTCTCGACCATGGATCGCATCGGGAACAACTGGCGCGAGCACGGTGAAGATTTCGCTTCCACCATCGGCCCCGGCGGCGTGGTAGGAACAAAGTTTGTATGGCCCGATCCCGGACCCGAAATACAAGGCCGTGGCCCTCACCCCGGAGAAGGAAGCACACTGGAAGAAGTGGATCGGTATTTACAACCAGAAGATGCTTTCGAAGGGAACGTTCCGCAATCTCTACGTTTACGGGTACGACACGCCGGAAGCTTACGCCATCGAAAAAGACGGCAAGATGTACTACGCGTTTTTCGCTCCCTCGTCCGCACCGTGGAAGGGCGAGATCGAACTGCGCGGGCTTACACCCGGCAGTTATCACGTTCGCGCCTATGCTGAAGACAAAGACCTGGGAACGGTAGAAGCCACGGCGGATGCGGCTCCCCGGCTCAAAACGGAATTCAAAGACCATTTGTTGCTGGAAGTGAGCCCGTAGATTCGTGTTTGTGTAGGCAGATCACGTGGGGACAGCCGCCCTCGGCTGTCCAGTGGAGCGGAGCTCTACAATAATTTTCAGTCCGCCCACATTTTTATTCTGGGGAATCGTCGAGCTGTGCTCGACCGGACATCCGAGGGCGGCTGTCCCCACGTGATCCTGGGTCGAAAAGCAAAGTCAAAGGCGTCGGACAGGAGTGTCCGACCCACACGAGCGCAGGAAGTGTTCGCGATATTCTTTGTCGCGGAAGGCTTCGGTGCCCCCTGGCCGGGTCACGGAAAGAGCGCCGGCGCGGTTGCCGCTAGCCAGGCAGGCTGGCAGATCTGAGCCTCGGAGATATTCGTGCAGAAAGCCGGCATCGAAGCTGTCGCCGGCGCCGACTGCATCGACTTCGGTGACATTCAGTGAAGGGCTGGTAAAGCGCTCTTTCCCCCGCTGTGCCAACGCACCTTCATGACCGAGTTTTACCACTACAAGTGGAACCATTTCGGCCAGTTGCCGGATGGCTTTTTCCGGATCCTCGGTTCCGGTGATCCTGGTAGCCTCGCGCGCATTGGGTAGCAGCACATCAACATATTTCAGCAAGTCCTTCACCCCGCCGTCCCAGAGGTCCTGCGGATCGTCGTTGGTATCGAGAGAGATGGTGAGGCCCGCCGCCTTCAGCCGGCGGAAAAGTTCGCCAAGGTCGGGCTGCAGAGCCTGCTGCAAATAGAGCGACGAGAGATGAAAATGGCGGGAGTCCGAAAGGTAGTCGAAGTCGAGATCTTTCAAGGACAGTTCAGCGATCGTCCCCGGGTAAGTCAGTATGTTGCGCCAGCCCGTGCGTTGCAGCATGATGGTAATTCCGGTCGTGGTCGAGCCGCGGGCACGATGAACTTGTGAAACGTCCACGCCGCCTTCGGCCAGGCGGTCGAGCGCGATCTTTCCCAGCGGATCGTCGCCAATCAGCGACTGGAAGCCTACCTTGCTCCCTAACGCGGCCAGATTGTGGGCCACGATGGCGGAAGAACTGCCCAGGGTAAGCATCATGCGGTCGGCCAGGAGCTCGCGCTCGGGCGCAAGCACATCAGGCAGGCCGTAAAGGATGAGGTCGAGGTTCAGTTCTCCGGCGATGGTGACGTCAAAACGTGGCATGTGAGCGGACATTATAGATGCTGTCTGGGATGCGTGGCGCGCGGAAAAGTGGCCACGGATTTGCGCGGATTTACACGGATAAAGCAGGAATGGTGGACCCGGAGAGACTTGAACTCCCAACCCCTGCGTTCGAAGCGCAGTGCTCTATCCAGTTGAGCTACGGGTCCCGGTTGGCGGAACGGCTTGCACAGTAACATTGTAGTGCAGGCGCGCCAACCTTCGCTCGACCGGACAGCTACGCGGTACGGCGAATGAAGATCTGCCCTTACTGAATCCAGTCACACTGGGTGTCTTAGGGCATCGAACTCTAACAGGTAGCGCCGGCGGGCGCCGGCGCTACCCTCCCCGTTGCAGATAGACTGATTGATTGTCGAGGTGTAGCCGATGTCCGAAAATGAATTAACGGAGCCCTGGCTTCGCGGTTCGTTGCTGGAAATCCCGGCGGTGCAGCGCGCAGTGGTGCATGCGCTCCATCTGGCGAAGGAAGACTTGCAACGCTGGTGCGGCGGTTTGAGCGATGAGCAGATCAATGAGCGTCCGGGCGGGCTGCCGCCGGTGGCGTTTCATTTGCGCCACATTGCCAGGAGCCTGGACCGTTTGCTTACCTACGCCGAAGGACGAGATTTGAACGATGAGCAGTTGAGCGCCAGGCAGGCGGAGATGGACCCGGGGACGACGCGCGAAAAACTCTTTGCGGAGCTGAACGCGGCGTTGGCGATGAGCGAGGGCCGGATCCGGGCGGTTGATTCGGATTCGCTGGAACAGGGCCGGACGGTAGGCCGCAAGCACTCGCCCACGACTCTCGGCGGGTTGCTGGTGCATGTCGCTGATCACACCCAGCGTCACGTGGGACAGGCTGTCACGACTGCCAAACTTGTTTCGATGGTTGCCGATTGAGTAACCCGCGGCTTACGCCGCGGGTTCACTCGTCACCGCGCAGTGCTCAATTCAAAGTCAACATCAAAGGCGTCGGACAGGAGTGTCCGACCCACACGTTCCTTCTTTCTAGTGCAGCGACTGCAGATTGAGAATCAGTGACAGCACGTTGCCCAGGACACTGTACGAGCCATTGGAATAGGCACCGTACTGGTAGCGGTTGTAGTAGCCGTCTTCGTACCCGCGCTGAAAACCCTGGCGGAAATAGTAGTTATAGTCAGCCTGGTCCACGTAGTAGCCACTGTAGCCGAAGTTCGCGTCCTGATAGGCGAAACTGTCCTCGTAATCGGCGCGCCAGTGGTCTTCCCGGTCGGCGGCTCCGGCCCGGAAGCCTTCGCGGTAGCCGTTGTTCACAGCCTCCCGCAGCAAGTCCGCCCCGTACTGATTGACTTCATAGTACGAGCCACCCCGGTTATAGCGATAAATCGGGGCGGTATAGAAGTAGGGATCGTTGTCGTAGTCGTGATGCTCGCGCCGCAGGCGTTCATCCTGCTGGCGCTCGCGCTCATAGTATTCCTGCTGAAAGCGGTATTGCGCCATGCGCCGCTGCTGTTGCAGGGCGGCACCCCGCTGCTGGCCGATGCGTTCCTGCTGGTCCAGATGCTGGCGGTACTGCGTAACCCGCTGTTGTTGCTGCCGGATCAGTTCCTGCTGGCGCTGTTGCGAAAGCCGTTGCTGGTTGAGGTGCGACTGCTCCTGCGCCTGGTGTTGCTGCTGCTGGTTCAGCTGTCTTTGCCGCTCCTGTTCCTGGCGCTGCTGCTGATTCTGCACCTGCTGCTGTTGCGCATGCTCTCGCTGTTGCGCCTGCTCTTTTTGACGTTGCTGCTGCATCTGCTCATTCTGGTGCTGCTGCTGCTGGGCGTGCTCCTGCTGCTGGCGAGCGCGTTCCTGCTGGGCATGCTGTTGCTGCTGCATCTGCTCATTCTGGTGCTGCTGCTGCTGGGCGTGCTCCTGCTGCTGGCGAGCGCGTTCCTGCTGGGCATGCTGTTGCTGCTGCATCTGCTCATTCTGGTGCTGCTGCTGCTGGGCGTGCTCCTGCTGCTGGCGAGCGCGTTCCTGCTGGGCATGCTGTTGCTGCTGCATCTGCTCATTCTGGTGCTGCTGCTGTTGGGCGTGCTCCTGCTGCTGGCGCTCTTGTTCCTGGCGCTGGTTGCCCTGTTCCCGCTCCTGCTGCGGCTTGGGTTGGGGATGCGCTTCAGGCCTGGCCGTCTTCTCAGGCTTCGATTCTTTCTCGTCCTGGTGATCTTGCTGCGAGTAGAGCGGAACACTGACTCCCAAAAACAGGAACAGAACCGTCGTAAGGCCTGCGCCGAATCTTTTCATAGTTCCTCCACTGCGTTGATTAGATGCCGCAGGGCCCAGCGTGCCGTACGAGTTTACCCGTATTTTGTGAATGGCGCTGCCTTAGAAAGATGGTCGGCGCAGCCAGCTTTAAGGTTCGGTTCAGACTTCTGTCGGGCATGAACGTTAAAGATGAACGTAAAGAGCGTCGGACAGAGCCTGCCCTGAGCGAAGTCGAAGGGAGTGTCCGACCCACACATGCTGAGCTCCGCTTACCCCCGATGGTATGATGCTGGCCGAGCGCGAGCAGCCGGGCCTTGCCCGGCTGGACGGGCGAGGGCGCCCGCCCCTACGTGGGTGGTGGTGGAACGAAGCAATCCGGGAGGATATCGACACATGTCGGCAAGAACAAGAATTCTGGTTGCACTGTTGGGTTTACTGACCGCATCCTCGTTTCTCTCCGCGCAGGAGAAGACGTTGGCCGCTACTCCTCCGATGGGGTGGAACAGCTGGAACAAATTCGCATGCCATGTGAGCGAAGACCTGATTCGGCAAATGGCTGATGCCATGGTCAAGTCCGGCATGAAGGACGCCGGGTATCAATACATCGTGATCGACGATTGCTGGCAGGTGGAGCGCGACGCCAGCGGCAACATCGTGCCCGATGCCAAGACTTTTCCCTCAGGCATCAAGGCGCTGGCGGATTACGTTCACTCCCGCGGGCTCAAGTTCGGGATCTACTCGGACGCCGGGGTCAAGACTTGCGCCAAGCGGCCCGGCAGCCTGGGCCATGAATATCAGGACGCGCTGCAGTACGCCGCCTGGGGCGTCGATTACCTGAAATACGACTGGTGCAACACTTCCACCCAGGACGCGCAGGCCGCCTACGCGCTGATCCGCAATGCGCTGAATGCCACCGGCCGGCCCATTGTGTTAAGCATCTGCGAATGGGGCACAGCCAAGCCATGGCTTTGGGGCGAAAGCGTGGGTGGAAATCTTTGGCGCACTACCGGCGACATTCGCGACCAGTGGGAGAGCAAGGACAAGCATCACCTCGGCATGCTCGACATCCTCGATCTGCAGAATGGAATCGAGGGCTACGCTGGACCCGGCCACTGGAACGACCCTGACATGCTCGAAGTGGGCAACGGCGGCATGACCACGGAGGAGTACCGCGCCCACTTCAGCCTGTGGTCCATACTCGCGGCGCCTCTGATTGCAGGTAACGATCTGCACGACATGAAGCCGGAGATCCACGACATTCTCACCAATAAGGAAGTGATCGCGGTAGATCAGGATCCTCTGGGCAGCGAGGGCCGCCGGGTGCTGAAAGACGGCGACCTGGAAGTCTGGGCCAAGCAGATGCAGGATGGAAGCCGCACCGTGGTCCTGCTCAATCGCGACACCAGCGAAAAGCAAATCGGCTTCTCCTGGGAAGCTATTGGATATCCCAATCACGTGAGTGCCGGCGTGCGTGATCTGTGGAAGGCCAAGGATTTGGGACAGTTCAAAGGAAAGTTCTCCGCCGCGGTTGGGCCGCATGCAGTGGTAATGGTTAGAGTCGCACCCTGAACGGTCTCCGATCGACGAAGAACATTTCCGACAACGGACTGAAGGGAGAACCGGTTTTCAGTTGCCGGTTCTCAGTTCTCGGGGGCTTGTACAGTACATTCCAAAACCGATTACAGGTTCTTGCCGATGTATCGCTCCGCTTGGGTCAGCTAGCCTTGACTGGCCGTCTAATTACGCATTGTGGAGGAATCATATGAACAAGGACAGAGTAGAAGGCAAAGTCAAGGACATAGCGGGCCGCGCTGAACGGCAGGTTGGAGAATGGACTGGCGATGAAGAAGCCCAGGTAAAGGGCGCCGCCAAGCAGGTGGAAGGCAAAGTCCAGAATGCCTGGGGGCAAGCGAAAGATGCAGTGAAGAAGTCCAGCACAAGTGAGGCCGACAAGGACCAGGCCGACCGCGAAGAAGCGGAACGGCAGAGGAAACGCGCGGCCAACGAGTAACCTGAAACCGTTGCGGGGGACCTCCCGGGTCCCCCCTGTTTTTTTAGTAAATCAGCTTCAGCGAGAACTGGATCTGCCGCGAGGGTCCGGCAGTCTTGCTGATAATGCCGAAGCCGCTCCCGCGCAGGATGTTCGATGGCAGCCCGAAATTCACCAGGTTAAAAACATTAAAAAATTCGGCGCGAAATTCCACCGTGCCCAGTTCGCTGTTTCCGCGGCGGCCGAAGGGCGTGTCCTTGATCAGCGCGACGTCGTATTGCTGAAAGCCCGGTCCGCGGAAAGTGCTGCGCCCCAGCGTGCCGAAGCGGCCGTGGTTGGGGCCGGTGCCGCCGGGAACATTTATCGGAATCGAAAAGAATGACGCGTTGTCCCCTCCCCGGCCAAAATAATCCTCGCGCACCGCGCCGCTGGTGGAGAAGTGCGGCTGTTCCACCAGGTCGGGACGGTCGGCTCCGCCCGCTCCCGCTCCGGTTTGTTGCACTCCGGAATAGACCGTAAACGGCGCGCCGCTGGTCAAGGTGGTGATATTCAGGAACTGCCAACCTCGAGTGAGAGTTCGTCCCAGCGGCCGCAGAAAACTTGCACGATCAAAGGGCAGCACCTGGATCACGCTCAGAGTAAAGGAGTGGGTCGCATCGAACGTTGAGGGGCCTTTTTCGGCGTCCGGGTTCCAGGGATCCTGAGGCATGGTCTGCAGCACCACGCCGGCTCCCGCGATCGAGCCTCCCAGCACCGCGCTGGTGTCATCTATCGATTTGGAATAGGTGTAGCTGGCTTGCAGGCCGAGGCCCAGGCGCGCGGAATTCTTGCTGACACCGGACTGCAGCGCATGATAAGTGGAATGCGAGCGGCTGGTCATCACGCTCTCCGGACCAAAGCCTCCGACGGCATTGCCCGATGAATCGAACTGGGTGAAGGGCGCGAACGCCGGATCGGCCCCGCCATAGCTGTTGGGTGAATAGACGGCGGCCAGGTGCACTCCGGCGGTGGCCACATACGCGGCGGTGAACTTGAAGTCCCTGAAATCGTGGTCGATGCCGGCCGTGTAGCTCTCGATGTAACCATTGCGGAAGTTTTTTGCCAGCCCGACCATGGAGAGCAACTGCACCTGATTCCCCGGCGTCAGCGCCGTCAGATCATTCTGGTAGCGTTGCAGGTCCACCTGCGTGTTCGGGGGAACGTGACTGGAATCTCCGTTGGGGAAAAGAAGCTTGCCCGCCGTGGTGTAGGGAGGCGGAAGGGTCACCGGCACCACCGAATTCTGAAAAGGCAAAGGCACATTGGGCAGCGCGCTGGCGTAGAGGGTGGTCGCGAGGGGAAGCGCACCGGTAAGAAAATTGTCCTGCCAAAGGTTGGGGACGAGGGACGTGATCGCTCCGCCGGCGTGCAGCATGGTGTGACTGGTGACGGCGTAATCGACCGATAGGCGCGGTCCGAAGCCCTTCCAGTCCTGGTCATAGGGAGGCTGCGGGTTGAAGTAGAAGGGCTGCTTCGCGTTGTGGTCCCAGTAGGGAACGTCGTGGCCGCCGGCGTCCACGAATCTGGGCAGCGATGTACGATGCTCGGCCTCGTGGATACGGCTGTTCACCTCGTAGCGCAATCCGTAATTGATGGTCAGGTTCGGCCGGGCCTTCCAGGTGTCCTGAAAGTAGAAGTTATAGGCCTCGCGGCGGACCGCGGCTTCATTGAAACGATCGCCGGTGGGCGTGACGTCGGCGGCGGCCATGACGCCGTACGAATACGGCGTGGCGGTGAGCAGGCCGGTCAGCGAATCGGGCAACGGATCTCCGGGCTGGATATCGTGGGTGCCGCTGGCCGAGGTGATCAGGACGGGAGAATATGCGGTTCCTCCGCCAAACGTGTACTGGCCGTTGGGATTGGTCCCGAAAATCGTGGCGTCGCGATTGTGCCGGATTTCGACTCCCCATTTGAAGAGGTGATTGGAGCGCACGTAGCTCATGTCCTGTTTGAGCTGGTAGAGGTTGCTGTACGATCCGAAAATTGAGCCGCCCGGCTGGTTGAAGGCCTGAAATAATCCGTCGCCGAAAGTCATCGCCGGCTGGGTGTGATTAATGGCGGGAAAGAATGGCGTGCTGCGAATGTAGCTGAAGGAAGTGTCGGAAAGAAAGTGCGGAGAAATGGTCCGCGAGTATTTCACGCCGGCGTTGCGCTGGTGATCGAAAAACTGCACTGCAAAACTGGGATCGATTGCCGTCTGATCGGGATTGGTCAGGGGCCCAGTCACCTGGTTGAGGCTGAACCGGGTCAACAGCGAGGCCTTGTCAGAAATGCGGTGATCGACCCGCACCGAAAACTGGTCGGTGCGGGTGTAAATCTTGGACGAAGCTGCATAGGTGCGGTCGCCGTAGGCTCCCTTGGGATCGTTGGGCAGGGGATAGTGATCGAGCACCGGGACGATGGCCGAGTTCACAGGTACGGTCAGGGTGTCGCCGGGAAAAGTCTCGGTGTCGATGCCCTGGCGCTCGGCAGCGGTGGGGACGGGGAACACTTGCGTGGTCCCCAGCACCTGGCGGAAGCCCTGATACTGGCCGAAATAAAAAGTGCGGTTGCGGCCATCGTAGATTTTCGGCAGCACCACCGGGCCGCCGTTGGTGAAGCCGAATTCATTGCGCACAAAGGGAGGAAGGCGGCGCTCGTCAGCGACGCTCTTGTGGTCGAAGTAGTTGCGGGCGTCGAAGGCGGCATTGCGGGCGAATTCGAAGAAGCTGCCATGCACCTGGTTGGCGCCGGATTTCGTGATCACGTTGGTGTAGCTGGCGGCGCCGTGTCCCATCTCCGCGGTCAGCACTCCGGTATTCGATTGCACTTCCTGGATGGCATCCACGTTGAAGTTGGAAAAAGTGGCGCCCCCCATTTCCGGATCGGTGGTGTCGAAGCCGTCAAGGGAGAAGACGGTGGCGGTGCCGCGCTGTCCGTTGACCGCAAATTGCTGGGTAAAGTTGGCGGCGCCGTTGGCGTCGGTCATGGTACCGGCGGCCAGCAGCAGCAATTTGCTGAAGTCGCGGGCATTCAAGGGAAGACTTGATACCTCTCCGCTGGAAAGGCGTTCGCCGCCGCTGGCCTGCGCGGCGGATTCCTCGCCGCCGGGCAGGATGTGGACGTCCGCCGCCTGGGAAGACAGTTGCAGTGTGCTGGTAAGTGAAGCGCCGTCCGGGATGACGATGGCCTTCGCCAGGGGCCAGGTTTTTCCCGCGCTTTCTACCGAAAGGTCGTAGCGCCCGGCAACGATCTCAGAGAGGGCGAAGTCTCCGCCGGCGGATGTCGCGGCCTCGTAACGCCGATCTCCGGCTGCCGAGGTCAGCTTGATGGTCGCCGCGCTGACGGGTTTTCCGGCATCGTCGCGCAATACTCCGCGCCACGATGACAGGGCAAGAGCGCCGGGCGCTGACATCAAAGTGGCTATGAGGCACAGGGTATGAAGAGGCTTCCCGAGACGGAAGGACATTGCAGGGAATTATAGCCGCTGACACACGTGGAGACAGCTGCCCCCGGCTGTCGGTAGTGGCTCAATTTGAAAACGTACCTGTCCAGCGGATCTGGCGTGCATCCGCAGCAAGCCAGGGGTAAAGGGTGTATCTGCTTCACGCCAGATCCCTTCGACTTCGCTCAGGGCAGGCTCTTCACGGCCTGAAGGTCGTTCAGGATGACGCCCATGGGTAAGGAGAAGTTCAAACTGAGCCACGATCCGGCTGTCGGGTTCAACGCAGCTCGACTAGCGTTTTGCGGATGTCCCCATTTGAGATCGGGCATGATGCCGATGCGATATAGTAGCGACTTCAGGTTTGAGCATGGCGCGTCTTCCGCGGTTGCGAGAAATCCCCACCTTGTTGCGGGCTTCAGCTCTGGTGTGGGCTGTCCGGCTGGCTTTGTGGATCGTTCCTTTTGCCCGGCTGCGGCGGGCGGTCACGTTCTTCGCCCGTCCGCGCCTGCGTGGGCAGAGCCACTACTCGGCGGACCAGCTCAGTTGGGCGGTGCGCGCCATCAGCCCATACGTGCCCCGCGCCACCTGTCTTACCCAGGCGCTGGTTCTGCATATCATGCTCCGGCAGGAAGGCTTGCCGTCCAGAATTCGCGTCGGCGTCAGCAAGGATGCAGGACACTTCGAGGCCCACGCCTGGGTTGAGAGCCAGGATCGGGTGGTAATCGGCGACTCGGGTTTGCAGCGCTTTACTCCCATGATGATCTGGGAGTGACGGTCTGAGTGATCAGGTGTTCGGAATGCGGGCGGCGCAGGTCGAGGCTGGGACAGCAGGTCCTTCCACTACGCTTGCTCTGGTCGGGATGACAGAAACAGCAGGTCCCTCCACTGCGCTCGCTTTCGCTCGCTCCGGTCGGGATGACAACGTTAATTGAAATGAATTTGTGGGACGGAACGCTTAGGTGCAGCGGCCGATCACCCGGGTGACAAACTGAGCGGCGGCGGCTTTTGAGGGGAAGCAGTCAGCGAAGCGCTCCAGTAGTTCGGCGGTCAGGTCGGCGGCGCTGCGTTTTCCGTCGAAGGCGCCGAGCAGGAACTTTTCCGCTTCGCCAATGCGCGACAGCTTCGGCACATAGTTAGGGAATTGTTTCTTCACCTGTGCCGGATCGAGGGGAAAATTCCACAGGGTGGAGTGGTCGAAGCGCGCTTTAACGGCCGGCTTCCCGCTATCGCTGTTTCCGTCCTCGACTTCGATTTGCCAGCGCCAGACTTCGCCGTTGTTGGTCTGAATTTTGGCTTGCACGCGATCCCCGGCGCGCAATTCAACCGGCGTCTCGATGGGGAAAAAGCTGTGCAGCCAGTCCACCGTGGGCGCCAGCGGGGAGTTGGTGAAAGAAATGCCGGGAGCCAGCTCGAGAGCGATCCACGCGGCCAAGCCGTGCATGACGCCGTCCCGGGCCGCGACCGAGAGCGTTTCTCCGGTCACATAAGCGCTGCTGACCTCTTCAAAGTGAATGGTGGTGAGCGAAGCCGGAGGGGCCAGCAGGTTTTCAGCTTCGGCTTTGAGGTGGTAATCGGTATTGGCCGCAAAGCGCCGGAGTGAAGACAGGTCGAGGCCGTAACGGCCTTTCTCCCAGATGTCCAGGTTGCGTCCATCTTTTATTTCGACCGGCGCGACCACGAGTTCGAGGGAATGAGGAATAATCCTGCCGCCGGGCCGGAGGAAGCGCTTTCTGGCGTCGAGCAGGATGCCGAGCAAGCCGCCCTGCAGGCCGAAGCTGCATCCGGTATCGGAAACGATCACGTCCACGGATTCCGGGAGCTGGATCTCCTGGGAGCGGCCCTGGCGGAATTCGATGATGTCGTTGAAACCGTTGCCGGCGCAGAGCTCGCGCGCCAGCGGCAGGGCCCCGCTCATTTCGACGGCGTAAACCTTGCGGGCCCCGGCCAGGCAGGCGAAGAATGAAAGGATGCCGCTGCCGGCTCCAATGTCGAGCACCACGTCATTTTTGCGGACGACCTGGCTGATGGCTTTCTGGTAGGTGCCGGTGCGACGGGTGTCGGCAATCAGCCAGTGATGGAAGGGCAGCGCATCTTCTTCGGACACCTGTTATTCCTCACGGAGAATGCGGAAAAACCAGGCGAGCCAGGAATCTGAGGCTTCCGGTTCCTTGCTCAGCGGTGGAGAATTGCCAACAGATTTACGGGTGCTTCATCCGATTCGGACCACCCGGCATGGTCTCCGCCATACTGCCGATACCACCGAGGGCGATCTCTTCGATCGCTCCCAAATCTTCCAGTCTGGGAGAAGAATATGTCGTTTTTGCCGTCGGTTGTGCTGGTAAGGGCGATGAAGTTCTGGAATCCATAAAGACCTCCAACTCGTCTTCAAGCGGGGTGAAGACGCCTGCTTCTCAACCACCAGGCCAAGTTCAGAGCCTGCCAAACCGAATTCCCAGCATCAGGAAACCCGCAGTCAACTCGATCCTTGTCCGCTCTTATGGCATCGAGATTAACATAACCCTCAGCCGCACCCAAGGCCTGCGTAAAGTGCGCCGGCCTCGAAAGTACCGGGTCTTGCTGGAGCAGCGACGTCATGAACGCCCCGCCGGGATGGGCCAGAAGCGTGCGCCCGCGGACCATTTCGGGAAGGACCCCACGCATGCCCTCTCGTATCACTCTTTTCGGCAATGGGAGTGTACGTTTTCATGCGCAGCGGAAGCGAGAGAAAGAACTCGATCACCCGGCGGTCTGAAAAAGGATGGCGAGCTTCAATTCCCAGCGTGGCGGCCAGCCTTCCCGAATGCTCAAAGAAGAATGGCAGGACGCCGCAGGTGAAACTCCAGGAATGCAGCGTGCCGATGTCCCGGGATGCCGCCCAGAGCTTTCGCCTTTTTAGATTCAAAGCGTTCCGGGATTCGCATCCGGTGGGCGAAGTCAGGGTCTATGCACGATTCCGGATACGGCCTGGGTTTGCGGCCGGGGAGCCGCCGCCATATTTCAAACCAACCCGGCAGCATCGGAGCCAGGGCATGAGTTCTCAGGATCGACAAACGGGATTCGCCCATTTCCCTCGTACCAAAGGACAATTCCCGGCGCAGAGTATTCCATTGTCCCGAGCGGAGCAGAGTCGCGAGGTAAGGTGTACGGCGGGATAATGTGGTCGCCGGAAATTCCGTCCAGCAGCACTCGTACTCCGACCTTTCTGGCAGCGTCAAAGCCGAACCAGTTGGTGAAATAAGTGAAAATCTCGAAGGGTTCGTCACTGTCGGCCATCTGCTGGGTCATCGGCGTGACCTGATCGGAGCGGACGATATGCGGGGTGAGCCCGCCACCGCGCAGGACTTCGCGAATGAATGGGGTCTCGCCGCACTTCGACTCGTCGGCATCGACCAGCGAGATGGTGTGCAGCGGTTCCCTCAACTCCGTTGCCAGCAGTTCGCGGATGGTGCAGACCACGGAAGAGGAGTCGATACCCCCGCTTAAAGTGGATCCGACGGGGTGGGTGCTACGCAAACGGCAGCGCACCGCATCCACAAAAACTTCGCGAAAGGCTTCGCCGTATTCCCGTAATGAACCAAGCTTCAGGAGAGGCGGCGCCTTGAGCTGCCAATAGTCTCGCAAGTGGAAGCGGCCTGGACTTACAGTCAGGGAATGGCCGGCGGGCAGCCGCTGGACGTCCTGGTAGAAAGTGGATTCTTCATCTTCACGATCCAGTTCTTCGACCAGGAAATCGGCGAGCCGGGATTCGTTCAGGCGGCGGGGGACCGCGTCCAGCGCCAGGAGGGCCCGGATTTCAGAGCCGAAGGCGAACAGCGAAGCCGAACGATGATAGTAGAAAGGTTTCACCCCAACGTAGTCGCGGGCGCAGAATAACCGCTGGTTGCGGGCGTCCCAGATGGCAAAGGCAAAGTCGCCCAGCAGCCGGATGGGGCACTCTTCCCCCCAGCACTGGTAGGCTCGAAGCACCAGTTCGGCGTCGGTATCATCGCGAAGCGGCAATCCCTTCGAGTCCAGCAGGGACCTTAGTTCTGTCCGGTTGTCGATGCGGCCATCCAGGGTGAGGCAAAGCGCGCTATCCTCATTCGTGAGTGGCTGTTTCTCGTGTGCTGATTCGGGGGTGGTTTGGAGGAGCAGATGGCCGAGACTAACGGGACCATGGAGCCAGTAGCGGATTCCGTCCGGTCCCCGATGCGCGATGGTTCTCGCCATCCGCTCGAGCAGCGGCGGTTCAGCGGGCCGACCGTCAAGGTTGTAGAGGCCGATGATTCCGCTCATCAAGTTATAATTCTAGTTCTAGCAGAGTGGGCGAAGTGGTGACATTAGCGAATTCAGCTGATCCGTTGTCCCGGGCTGCCAGCGCCAGACTCGAGGTTACCGGGACGGCCCGATACCGCGTCTGTGAACTGGTGGTGGAAAGCTCTGTTCCCCTCCCCGAACTGACCCAGGTGGAGGGTGAAAGTCCGGACTGCGGCTTCGAAGTGCTTCCTTCCGCTGAAGCTTTCACCGGAGACATCCACTGGTTCCATCAATGGAAAGATGCCGACCAGCAGGTCTGGCTCAAGCTGGCCGACCGGGGAGAAGATTACCTGCTCCGCTTCCCCGATCAAGGCGACTTCCTGATTTCGCGCGATGGCAGTGATATTCGCTGCCGCCCTCTGCCGGGTACGCCGGAGTCCACCATCCGCCACCTCTTCCTCGACCAGGTGGTTCCGATGGTCCTGAGCCGGCAGGAGTCGCTGGTGCTGCATGCCAGCGCGGTGCTTACTCCGCAGGGCGTGATCGCCTTCGTAGGCAAGAGCGGTCAGGGGAAGTCCACGCTGGCGGCATGCTTTGGCCAGAGCGGATTCCGGCTTATTTCCGACGATTATCTGGTTCTACGAAAGCGGGAAGACAATTGGGTCGCGATTCCGAGTTATCCCGGGGTCAGGCTCTGGCCCGAAAGCAGCGATGGGATATTCAGCGTCCCGCCGGAAAGCGCCGAGATCGCCCACTACACCGACAAACGCAGGGTGAGCGATCCCGCCCTGGTCCCATTTGCCGAGGGGCCGTCTGCTCTCTGCTATTTGTACTTCCTGAACGATGAAGACGAAACATTTCTTCCCGAGCCAACCATTCTTCCCCTGCGGCCGCGGGAAGCTTTCATGAAGCTGGTGAGCTGCGCTTTCACTATGGATGTCCGCGACAAGGCGCGCCTGGAAGGTCAATTCGAGGCCATCGGCCAGATCACCAACCAGCTGCCTTGCTTTCAACTGGAGTATGCGCGAGACTTTGCCATGCTGCCGGCGCTCCGGCGCATGATTGTCGATCAGCCGGTGAGGAGTGAGGGATGAGCCTGGCGCTGAACGATCATCTCAGGATTCCAGAAGAGGTCCTCACCAGCAAAGTCGGCGAGGAGACGGTGCTGCTGAATCTTCAAACCGGCATGTACTACAGCCTGGATCCTGTGGGGACGCGCTTCATCGAAGTGCTGCAGCGGACCAGCCGGCTGGACGAAGTTCACCGCGCCCTGCTGGAGCACTTCGACGTCTCCACCGCGAAGCTGGAAGCTGATCTGCTGAAGCTTTCCCAGGAAATGATGACGCGAGGCTTGCTGGTGAAGGACGGCGAGTAAATCAGTTGGATGGAGGACGGGCGTCCCCGCCCGTCGCTTACAACGTTCGGCGGGCGAGACCTGCGTTGACGGGCGAGACGCCCGTCCTCCATTATTTCTGTTTCAGAGCCGACGCGCCCACTTGCCCGCCAGGCGCAGCGGGCGGATGAATAGTAAAGGAAGCCAAGATACCGGGGGAATCGCACCAGCTCCAGGTCGGCCAGCTTGGGCGCAAAAACCGTGGTCGCGAAGTAGCCCAACTTGTCCAGGGGCCGGGTGAGCACGCGCAGATGCCGGAAAGCCAGCGTGGCTTCCGGGGAGTCTTCAGGAAGAGGAGTCTGGGGAAAGATCCGCAAACGCTCCGGCAGGGAGGCTGGAGAACACTCCGCAGGCAGCGCTGTACCCAGGAGAAGTGAGCACACAGCCAGGGTCTGGCGAATGACCGAGCCGAGTTCCAACCGTTCCGCTTTGTCCATCGCCTTCCGCCAGTCCACGGTCCCGGCCAGCACGATCTGATGAATGTCCACCAGCCATTTCAGGACCTGCCAATCATGGTCCGCGGCGTGCAGGCATAGATACAGGAATTCCCACTCAGGGCTTAGTGAAGACGCCGGCACCGCGAAACAGGTCTGGGGACGGGCCTCGGCCCAGAGGTCGCGAACCGCGGCGGTATTCTTTGAGGAGTGTTGCACCAGGATCCAATGCACTTCCAGGACAAAGGAAATACCGCGGGCTTCGCGGACGACACTGAAGTGTCTGCCATGACGGAGGGCAAGCTTCGAAAAATAGGGATGGTCGATTTCGGCGCGATAGCCGGAAGCCAGAATGAGGTCAATGGCCCGGGTTACGTCCGCGGGCGGAACCAGGATGTCGATGTCACCGCATACCCGGGCTGCCGGGTCGCCGAAGAGCGACAGCGCCAGGGGAACGCCTTTCAGGGGAATCACCGGTATTCCGCCGTCTCCCAGCAAGCTCAACACCCGGGCCAATTCTTCCGCCAGCAGCTGGTTGCGGAGTGCATTGGCGAGGTAAAGGCTACGCAGCCCTGACTGCACCGCCTCGGGGACGCCGGAGAAGTCGAGGTCACTCAGGTTGCGATAGACCAGGGGGTAAACCTGGTGACTGCGGGCGCGCTCCATAATCATAGGCCAGCGCAGCGGGGTGGCGAGAAATTCGAGGGCGCGGGTCCGCAGCTCGGATGTGAGCGGGCCGCGGGCGAGCAGCAGACAGAGTTCGTCCTCTGGAGTCATGGAAGAGACCCTGTTACTGCTCTCGGTAGGGATCATGACTTCGCTCATGATTTCCTGGAAGGCGGGGCGGTGCCCGCATCCCGGTCATCGTACACTCAAGATATACGATAAGACATGGCAGCCAGCGCTCTGGTAGTTGAAGATGTCGTGAAGTATTTCCCGGTGCCGCAAACCGGAGCGCGGGCGTTTCTCAATCCTTTTTCGCCGCTGACCCATCCTGCCCTGCTGGGCGTTTCGTTTCAGGTGGGAGCCGGGGAAGTCGCTGCTCTGATCGGAGCCAACGGTTCGGGTAAGTCCACCCTGTTGCGCATCCTGGCCACCCTGCTGATTCCGACGCGGGGCAGGGCCAGCGTTTCCGGTTACGACGTGGAACGACAGGGCCCGCAAGTCCGTGCCCAGCTTGGATTCCACACCGCCACCGACGGCGGCTTCTACGAAAGGCTCACGGCCCGCGAAAATCTGACCTTCTTCGCCGCCATGAACAATCTCTTCGACGCGGAGGCGGAACTTCGCCTCGCTGAACTGACCGAACTGATGGGCATGGGCGCGTACATCGACAGCCAGGTGCGTACACTTTCCACCGGCCAGGTGCATCGCCTGGGGCTGGCGCGGGCGATGATTCACCGTCCCGGCGTGCTTCTGCTGGATGAGCCAACCCGCAGCCTGGATCCGATCGCGGCGGCGGAGTTCCGCAGGTTTCTGAAGACGCAGCTGGTGGAGCGACACGGCACCACCATCCTGTTCGCTTCGCATACCCTGGCGGAAGTCGAGCAACTGGCGGACCGCGTGGTCTTGCTGGACAAGGGACGAATGCTGGCGTGCGATTCGCCGCGCGGGCTACGGACGGCAACCGGCACGGCCACGCTCGAAGAGGCGCTGGAGCGTTTGACTCCGCCCGGCTCTCTGGCCGAGGTGTCCTCATGAACTCACAGCGCATGTTGCGCAAGGTCCTCGCCTTTTTCCGGCGGGATGTGGCCATCGCCCGCAGCTACCGCATCGCTTTCGCGCTGGAGATACTGGAAGCCTTCTTTGGAGTTGCGACTTTTTACTACCTTTCACGATTTGTTTCGAACGACGAACTCAGCCGCGCTCTTCCCGCCGGCGGCGACTACTTCGGCTTCGCGCTGGTCGGCTTCGCCTTCTTCGACTATCTGACGGTCTCGATGAGCGCCTTTGACGGCAGCATCACGGAAGCGCAGCAGAACGGCACGCTCGAAGCCATGCTGGTCACGGAAACGCCGCTGACCATGATTCTGGCCGCTTCGGCGGCGTATCCGTTCGTCCTGCTGGCCATGCGGACGGTGATCTATCTGGCCTGGGGAGTATTGTTTTTCCACTTCCCTATTCACGAAGCCAACTGGCTGGGCGCGGCGATTATTCTGGCGGTTTCAATTCTGGCCTTTGCCGGCCTGGGGATCATTTCGACCGGATACCTGCTGCTTTTCAAGCGCGGCAATCCGGCGCGCTGGCTGATCATCGGCGCATCCAGCCTGCTGGGCGGGATGATGTATCCCGTGTCGGTGCTGCCCGGGCCGTTGCAATGGATGGCCCGGCTGCTACCGGTCACGTATTCGCTGGAGGGAATGCGGCAGGCGCTGCTGGCTGGCGCCACGTTCGCGCAACTTTGGCCGGCGGTGCGCGCCCTGTTGATTTTTGCCGTGGTGCTGCTGCCGCTTTCGAGCGTGGTGTTTGCCTGGGCGTTGCGCCGCACCCGGATTACGGGGACGCTTACGCACATGTAGGTTGCCGGCCGCTTCGCAAAATACTGGCACACATTCGCACGTGTGTGTGGGTCGGACACTCCCTTCGACTTCGCTCAGGGCAGGCTTTGTCCGACGCCTTTGCAGTTGCCTTTGGTTTTTTTACATTCAAAATTAAGAGTCAAGGTCAAAAGCGTCGGACAGGAGTGTCCGACCCACACGGCATACCGGCTCGGAATAGTGAGTATTGGTGCGTGCCTCCGATTTTGGTGAACGCCGGATAGTTTGCCAGCACAGGCTCGAGCAAAGGGTTGTGATAGAGCAAGTACACTTCGCGGGGACATTGGTGCAGCGAATCATTGAGGTTGGTCATGACTTCGATGAGTGCGGCCTCGGGAAGAGAATTAAACAGGTAGAGCAGGGTGGGCTCCTCCGGGAAAACAAATTCCCGGGCATCCTCACATACCGTTTCCATCACAAAGCATCGCTGAGAATCGCTGGCGTAGGCGTCCAGGTTTTGCTGCGCTACGCGATGCAATGCGGGAAACAGTTCGACTCCAACAATGCGGTGAAAGGGATAGTCTGCGGCCATCAGGAGCACGCGCCCTTTGCCTGAACCCAGATCAATGAAGGTAAATTCCTGAAAGTTAATGTTGAGGCTGGACATCATCTCGGTAAAAAGCGCGGGCTCGGTGGGCTGGTAGCCGGAATGAAATTGTCCCAGCAGGCGCTCGCGCCAGCCTATGGTCGCGCTGGTGGTGTTGACGCGGTGGTCCCAGTCATATTCCGCATCGCCATAGCGCCGGCGGCGCTGCGCGGGCAGGGACTCCCACAGAAATTCTCCAATGCGGACGACAAAGGAGCGGGCAGCCAGCCAGAGTCCATCGCGGACCCGGTCCTCTTTCCACCGTCGATGCATGGTGGAGAGGAGGTCCGGATTCCGCGCTGGGATGGCGCTTTCTGGTCGCCGCGTCATTGTTTCGCGTGCGCCGGCACCGGCAGACCCGCCCAGGCATTCACCAGGCCCAGAGTTTCGCGCACCACCGAAAGCACATCGCGCGTGTTGCGCCACCAGTGATCGGGATCGAAGGGATCTTCGTGCGCGCCGTGCACCATGGCCCTGGGCTCTTTTCCTACCAGCTTCTGCCACAGCGTCCAGACGCGCCGGGTGTGTTGCGGCGAAGTAACCAGGATGACCGTGGTCTTGCCGTTGCGACGCATCTCGCGTCCCAGCTCCTGCAATTCTTCCTCGGTATTTACTACCGGCCCGGGAAGAACATGGATCGCGCTTTCCGGAACGCCGCCGTGCATCAGGATCTCGCGGTTGTAGTCTTCTTCGCCGACGTAGTGGATCCCCAGTTTGGCCAGATCGTCCGCCGGGCTGTCGGGACGACTGCACCAGACTTCGGGGGCGTAGCCCTGGGCGAAAACCTTTGCGGCTTCCACCGCGCGTTGCGGCATGCCTCCGCCCAGGACGAAGATTATGTCCGCTCGGGAAAGAGGGTCTTCACGGTCGAGCCAGCGGCCGGCGCCACGAAATATGTACAGCGCCGCAATCAGGATTAATGCGATCAGTACGCCGAGGCGGACTCGCTTCATGCAGACATGTTAACCCGCGGAACGCGCGTAGGGGCGGGTGCCCTCACCCGCCCGGCCGGGCAAGGCCCGGCCAGGTTTCGAAACTCGCGAATTCACGCTTTCCAAAACCCTGGCGAGCTTCGCTCGCCCGCCCGGACGAGGGCGTCCGGGCCTACGTGGTGATCAGAAGTGGAAGCCGATCTGCGCGGTCAACGCTCGCGGCGTCACGTAGTGGGTCCCGCTGAAGGTTGACAGGAAATTGTAGAGGGCAACTTTGTTGGTCAGGTTGACGGCGGTCAAGGTGACGCTCCACTTGTAGCGTTCCCCGTGGAAGAGATTGTCGTCGCCGACCGCGAGGTCGAACAGATGGCGCGGCGCAACCCGCGGCGGATTGGTGTCGTCGTTTTCTTTTCCGGGGGCGGGCAGGTTGATCAGCGTTGACCCGTAGCCGGATGTGCAAATTCCCAGCGGCGTGGTCAATGTAGGATGCGCACTGCCGCAGAAGAGTCCGGCCTGGAGCTGCTGGTCGCCGGTCAATCCCGTCAGATCCACTGTGCCCGTAGCGTCCGCCACCGGCACTTCGCCGGCGACCAGACCGCTGTCATAGCGCCAGTTGAAGCCGACCCATGGTCCGGTCTTCCAGGGCTGATACTGCACGTGCGTCGTCTGGTTGAAGCGTTCGTCATGGTCGATGCGGAACGGGATGAATGCCGTGCCTACGGTTCCCGACGGAACCGCGCCAGCACCGCCTATCTGAGGCGTAAAGAACCGGGCCGCCACGCTGGAGAAAACCATCAATGCCGAGACTCCGTGAAAGTCGGGCACGCTTACGCGTCCCGCGAAGCCGGGAATCTTGGAGTTGTGCCACTCAATCGGGAAGGTGATGGGCGTGCTGCCCAGCACGCTGAAGTCGTAGGCGTTGTGGGTGTACTTCCAGATATATTCGCCGGAGAAAACTACATACTTCCCAAAGGCCTGCTGCAAGCCGGCGTGGAACTCGTTGCGCCAGCCCGGAGCAAATGGAGTGGCCACGCCCGGTGTCGCGCAACCCAGCAGCGAAGCCAGGACGAGCGAGTCGCATCCCTTGCTGGCCAGCACCAGGTTTTCGTTGAAGGGAGTTTCGAGCACCCGGGCATAGGAGAGGCGAAGCACGGTGTTGGTCTTCTTCACGTTGTAGGCCACGCCCAGACGAGGCTGGGCTTCCTGGTGTGTCGTGAGCCCGTTGTAGAGGTCGCCGCGCAGGCCGAGGTTCAGCGACCATGGGCCCTTGGTGATTGTGTCCTGCAGATAGAGCGCGAGTTGTTTGACGTCGGCATGTCCGCGGAAGCCGAACAAGCCGCTGGTGGATCCGGCGCAACCGTCGGCTGCGGCTGGAGTGGGCCGGCTCAGATCGAAACATCCCAACGAGGCGAAGAAATCTGCATTAGAGGTGAACGGAGTCGGATACAGCAGCGGATTAGTGGAGACGGCCGATCCGCAATTAGCGGGATCGTTGAGTCCCGGACTGCCCACCCAGGGTACGGCGTTGCCGTTGGCGTCGAAACAGGGAGCGTTGAGACCGGAGTCGACGACTCCGAAGTTGGTGTTCTCGTCGAGGAACGTCTGTTGATAGGTGGCGCCGGCTTTCAGGTTGTGAATCCCTTTCACCCAGGAGATATCGGAACGCAGGCCGGCATTGGTCAGAGTCCGGTCCTGGTTGACAGTCTCCTGCTGAATGGGGCCGAGATCGGAAAATGGGTTGGCGCTGGGATAGTAGTTGTACTGGTCGCGGCGCACGAAGCCGCCAAAGGTAAATACCGTGTTGGGATTGATCAACCGGGTCCAGGAGGGCGCGATGTTGAAAGTTTTGATTTGCGAGCGCTGGTCGGTGGGGGCGACCGGATTTCCTAACACCGGATCGGTCACGCCGCTATTCAGGTTGTCGAACGCGTTCGGGGTCTGGAACCAGGAGCGGGTGAATCCAAGATTAACGTGAACGGAATCGACCTTAGAAAGCTGAAAGTCCACCCGGTCGAAGATGTTCTCTTCGTTTCCCTTGTCATGAAACACGGCAAATTCCGGCGGATCGAGAAAACGGCCGCTTTTCAATCCGCTGGCGGAAATGAAGTTTCCCCAATTCTGGCCGCCGTAGCCCAGGTTGATACCAATATCGGCGGTGCCAAAGCTGCCATAGGAAGTCGTGATGCTTCCCTTGGGAGTGTTCAGGCCCTGTCCCGAGCGCGTGGTCACATTGATTACGACGCTGGTTTTCTCGCCGAATTCGGCGGGCGGCGCGCCGGAGATGACTTCCATCGACTCAATGGAATCGAGCGGAATCTGGTTGGAAAAAACCTTGCTCTGCTGGTCGGTGATGGGCTGGCCATCGACGGAAAAGGAATTTTCCGCGTGGTCGCCCAGTCCATGGAAGAGGCCGTTGGAATCGGCGGCGATTCCCGGAGACGACAAAGTCACCAGAGAACTTAGCGACGACGATGCGCTCTCCAGGGGCATCTTGTCGAACAGGCCGCGATCGACGTCGGTGTGAAAGGTGGAAGTGTTTTCCAGCAGGTCCTGGCCGGCGCCTTCCACGGTCACGGTTTCGCTCGAACCTTTCACCTGCAGAGTAATGCTGACGGTCACGGGCACAATGGATTGAACATCAACGTCCTGGGCAGTCGGCGCGAAACCCGGCCCGCTGACGGACAGGTGATAAGGATTGAAGGGAACGTTGGGGATGCTGAATTTCCCTCCGCTGTCGGTGGTGACGGTACGCTCAAAGCCGCTGACCGGATTACGAATCTCAACTACAGCGTTCGGCACCACGGCTCCGGTCGGGTCCACAACCGAACCAGTGACCGATGTGGAACTTCCGCCGGACTGCGCGTAAGCATGAAATCCCCAGGCGAGTGAGAGCACTACCATGAAAGCGGCAAGCCGCGATTTCCTGTATGAAGCCAGCATGATTCCTCCAAAAAAGGTCTAAGAAAATAGAAAGAGGTGCGCTCAAGGCGCACTCGGTTCTGGTCAGCTCTTTGGATTTCTAGACTGCAGGAGGTGGGCGTACGCTGAGCGCGAAGGCGACAAGGCGCTGCTTGGCAGAAACTGGCTCGGAGCGGGCAATCGATGCCCGAACGAAGGTGCGGTTGGGCAGAACTGCGGTGACCTGCGGGGAAGCCGAATGGGCGGTAACGCAGATCGTACATTTTGCGGCATCGCTGGCGCTCGAATGGTGATGCGCAACGAATGCCACTGCTGAAAACAACGTCAGCAGCAGGCACAGAAACGCTACCCGTTTCGAGAATGACCGCATGGCGATTACCGCAGGAATACCCCTTTAAACTCTACATCGAAGTTAGAAGCTAAGGCAACCAGTGTTGCTGCATATTGCAGCTGCGGGCCGTCCCCGATGGTCTTAAGGCCGTAGTAACCAGGACGGCTGGATCAGCAAAGAATGTGTGGGTCAGCAAAGATTGTGCCTGGGTCGGAGACTCCGGTCCGACGGCTTTGACTTGGAGTTTATGGTGGTTTTGAAAACTGGGCATAAACCAAAGTCAAAATCAGAATCCGTGAAAATGCGTCGGACTAGTGCTTTTGCCAACGACCAACGATCCAAGGCCAACTTACGGGCGTTTGAGGTGGATTTTGCCTCGGAAGGAGCGCAGTTCAAAGCGTGAACCTGTGATCGTCCCGGGTTTCAGCAAAAGATTCCCGGTCCGGGAAGCGGAGAAACCGGTGGCAATAGGAAAGTCCGGATCGGCTCCGCCTTTGATGGAGCGTGCCTTGATATCGACCAGGGCGGTGGAGGGTATCGAGACATCCAGGTCTCCCGAATGGCTGGTCAGTAAATACTCCCCCACGGGGCCGGGATCGCCTTCATAGGAGATGAGCCCGCTGCCCGAGTTCACCTCGACCGATGGGCCGCTCACATTGCGGAGGTTGACGTTGCCGCTCACCGAATGGATGTCCAGGCTGGTGCCACGAATGTCGGTCAGGCTGATGGGCCCGCTGAGCGTTCTCACATGCAGGTGAGCATCGCGAATATCGGTGACCTCGACCGAACCTGCGGCGGCTTCCAGGATGACATCGCCGCGTAATCCTTGGGCCCGAATCGTCCCGTCGGCAGAGCGCAGGCTGACAAAAGCATCGATCGGAACCAGTACGGTGTAATCCACCAGGTCGGAGCCCTGGCTGGTTGATATCGATCGAAGCTCGATGCGATCCCCGTGCTGCTCATTCACCAGGCTGACAGCGTCGGAATGGGTTACGGTCTCGACCACGACCTGGCGGTTGGGCGAAGGCCGGACAGTAATAGGGCCGTAATTATTGGTGATGGAAACTACCGCCCGGGGGCCGACGGTGTAGGTAAATTCCTTTTTTTCTTTATCTTTGTCCTGCGCTGCGGCGCCCAGAGCCAGCAGGGATACGAGTATGACCACCCCCGCCGGGACCTCCACCATCTTGCGGAAACTCATACGCCCCCCAACCCGCCAGGATAATAGGAATTACTGGAGTTATAAGCCCCCACCAGCTCCGTTTGCAAGGTGGGTACCTAACTGGCTAGATGCTTGTCCAAACCCGGGAGAGGCCTGACCGGGCAGCAAAATTCGCGGCCAAAGGTGTTTTGCCGCAAAAAGTGGGAGAGCGGCGCTTTAGCGCCGCGTCGCCGATTTGAGTGATTGGGCTTCAGTCCCAGGGGCGCCACCCGGCCTGAAGGCCGACGTCAAGTTGGTATTGAGAACGCGGCCCTGGAAGGGCCGCTCTTCCACGGCAATCCTTGCCGCCGATCCTCCGAGACAACCAAACAATCGCGCCTGGCAACTAAATTATTAGTTGACGTTCTTGCCGTGCATTGCGTCTAATCAATAGTGAGGAAAACGGCCCGTGCCGCCCAGAAAATCTGAAACTCTTACCGAAGCCGAATTGAGGTTGATGGACGTGTTGTGGCAGAAGGGATCGGCCACCGTCCAGCAGGTGCTCGATGCGCTTCCCGAGAGGCCGGCGCTGGCCTATAACTCAGTTCTGACCACCATTCGTGTGCTTGAAAACAAGGGCTACGTCGAGCACATCAAAGACGGCCGGGCCCACATCTATAAGCCCATCATGGAGCGTGAGGAAGCTACCCGCTCCGAAATCCGGCACCTGGTCAGCCGATTCTTCAAGAATTCTCACGAATTACTGGTGCTCAATGTTCTCGAAGACCTGGGTTCGGAAAACAAGGGTCTCGAAGCTACGGAACTGGCGCGCCTCAGGCAATTGCTGCAAGCGAGAGAACAGAAATGATGACTGCCGCGCTCAACCTGCAATCCGTGGCCCAGCTATCCGCTGAGCGAATACTGAATTGCACTGCGGAAGGCGTGGTCATCGCAGTGCTGGCCTGGCTGGTGTTGCGCGCAGTCGGCCCGCAGAATTCGAACACGCGGTTTGCGGTGTGGTTCGCCACCCTGTTGGGGATCGCGACACTTCCTCTCCTCGGCAATTGGGCTTCCAGCGGCGCCGCTCTGGCACAGCGCTCCGAGATCACCATGCCGGGTTCGTGGGCGCTCTACATCTTTGCCGCCTGGTTGTTGCTGGCGGCTGCGGGCCTGCTCCGGGTGGGCCTTGGTTTCTGGCATCTGCACCGGCTCCGCAAGGGCTGCGTGCCGGTCGATGTCGCGGCCCTCGATCCCGTCCTGAGGAAGACTCTGGAAGAGTTTGACTCCCCGAGGTCAGCGAAACTCTGCGTATCAGATCGGGTGCGAGTGCCGACCGCAATCGGCTTCACCAATCCGCTCGTGGTCATCCCCTCCTGGACGATGCGGGAGCTTTCGGCCGCAGAGTTGCACCCCATCCTGTTGCATGAGCTGGCGCACCTGCGGCGCCGGGATGACTGGACAAACCTGCTGCAGAAGACTTTGGGCGCGCTGTTGTTCTTCCATCCGGCAGTGTGGTGGATCGAAAAGAAGCTGGCCCTGGAGCGCGAAATGGCTTGCGATGACATGGTCCTGGCCAGCACCACGACTCCGCGGGCCTACGCCGAATGTCTGGTGGCGCTGGCCGAGAAAAGTTTCCTGCGGCGGGGATTCGCCCTGGCGCAGGCCGCGGTGGACCGTCTGCGGAACGTCTCGCTGCGGGTAGCGCAGATTCTGGACGTCAACCGCCCCCGGGCCACGCGAGTGTGGAGGCCGGCGCCGGTCCTGGTAGGCGGCGTGTCGCTGGTCTGCCTGGTGGCTTTGTCCCACGCGCCCACCCGGCTGGTTTCGTTCGAGGGCGGCACAGCTTCTTCATCGCTGACGAGCGAGCCTCGCGATGCTAAGGCTGGTCAGATGCCCCAGATTCAGATGAGCCAGACTCAGATGTCCCAGACTCAGATGTCCCAGATGGGTGCCAGCGTCATTCCCGCCAGATTCCAGATCGCGCCGGATCATGTCTCGGAAAAGATGAAGACCCGGAAGAAAGTTTCGGCCGCGACGGTCGCGGCCTCGGGCGGCAGGAACACCTTCATGAGAGCGAAGTCGTCGAGTGTTATCCCGGCGAAGGCAGCGCAACATCGGGTCAAGCCTCCGATGCTGGTCCGCAGCAGCATGGCCAGAGAAAGCGTCGCGCCTCCGACTGTGTTTCTGGTGATGCGAACCGAATTTGTGCAAACCGGGCAATACGGCGCCTCGGGGCCCGTGATCTGGAACCTGTGCGTCTGGCAGGTGACTGTGATCGGCCCGGGACAGAAGTTAACCGCGGCGCAAATCATCGCGAAGGTGATTTGAGTTTTTTTTACCATCATCAACTAAATAATTAGTTGTAAACCGATAGGAGAGAAAGATGAAAAGCTGGATAGCAAACTTCAGAAGCAAGCTGCGCCTCGGTCTGATCGTGCCCGTTCTGACGATCGCGATGGTGGGCTCATTTGTGACCTACGATTTCGTGAAGGCCATGCCGGCCAAGGCGGCAATGGCGGGACCCACCGCGACCGCCCTCGATGACAACAGCGTGGGCGCGCTGCTCTCGCTCGACCATGCCATGGAAACCCTGGCGGCGCGGGTCACCCCAGCCATCGTGAATGTCACCGTGACTTCACGCTCCAAGGCCAATATGGCCGGCGGCGACACGGAGGACATGCAGCAATTCGGTCCCTTCGGCCAGTTTTTTGGCCAACAGATGCCGCATATGCAGCAGCAGCCGCGGATTGAGCACGGGCTGGGCACCGGCGTGATCATCTCGCCCGACGGCTATATCGTCACCAACAACCACGTAGTCGATGGCGCCACCGACGTTCGCGTGACCATGAGCGATCGCCGGATCCTGCCGGCCAAAGTGGTGGGCACCGATCCCCTGACCGACCTGGCGGTCATCAAGGTCGAAGGTCACGACCTGCCCAACGCGCCCTGGGGCGATTCCACGCAACTGCATCCGGGACAGACTGTGCTGGCCTTCGGCAACCCCTTCGGATTTCGCTTTACGGTGACGCGCGGCATCGTCAGCGCGCTGAACCGGCCGAACCCGTCGTCCGACGACGCGCGCAAGCCGGGCCAGTTCATTCAGACCGACGCGGCCATCAACCCGGGCAACTCCGGCGGTCCGCTGGTGAACGTGCGGGGTGAAGTGATTGGGATCAATACCTTCCTGATCTCGCCCTCGGGGTCGTTCTCCGGGATGGGTTTTGCGATCCCGACGCAGATCGTGCGCCCCACGGTGGAGAAGCTGATCCAGTTTGGCAAGGTGACGCACGGTTATATCGGAATCGGAATTTCCGATGTCACGCCTGACAACTCGCGGTTCTTCCATATGGACAAAGCGGTGGGCGCGGTGGTCAGCCAGGTCGAACCCGATTCGCCGGGCGCCAAGGCGGGCCTGAAAGTGGGCGACGTCATCACCCAGCTCGACGGCAAGGAAGTGACCGACGCCGGCGCATTGCAGGTGGTGGTGGGAGAACAGAATCCGGGCACAACCATTCATATGCAAGTCATGCGTGATGGCAACAGCGTCGCCGTTCCGGTGACTCTCGAAGCCATGGGCAGCCGGGACAAGTCAGGAAGTGAAACCTCCGACGCGAGCAACGGGAAGCCGCGTTGGGGAATCGGGCTGGGTGACATCACTCCCGATGTGCGCCAGCAGCTTCAGGCTCCGGACGGTCTTCACGGCGCAGTGGTCGAGCGTGTACAACCGGGCAGCCCCGCCGACAACGCTGGCTTGCAGCAGGGCGACGTCATCCTTGAGGTCGATCGCAAGCCGGTGCAGAATGCCGCGGAAGTCCAGAAAGCACTGGGCAGCGTACCCAAAGGACAGGATGCGCTGGTCCTGGTCTGGTCAAACGGAGGCAACACGTTCCGCGTGCTGCATTCGACGGAGCCAGGGCAATCCGATAGCGGTTCGTAACTGGTTCACGAAGTTCTCCCCGGGGAGGCGGGCGACATGTCCGTCTCTCCATTTTTTTGATCTGGTCCAAAATTACCCTACCTTGGGTGAAAAATTGACCTATAATGCCGGTCGCGATGGACACGATACCGACCGGCGCAGCCCCCCGCATCGCGGTTGTGACCACGGATGAGTCGGTGCAACTGGCCGCCCAGGAAGTGCTGGCGTCCGCCTTCCACACTACCTTGCTGGACTCGGGCGAACAGGTGCTGCCCCTGCTTGCCGAGGCCACGGTCGAAGCCGTCGTTCTCGACCTTGAAACCGCGCACGCCTCCGACGACCAAATGCTGCGGCTGCTGCGCCAGTTGCGCGAGCACGACCAGGACCTGGTCCTGCTCGGCTTTACCCGGTTGCACAACAAGACTTCGCGACGGCAGTTCGAACAGGCCGGAATCGGTCACTGTTTCGTCGCGCCCGTCGATTTTGAGGAAGTACAGTCCGTGCTGCGGACGGCGCTCGAGGAGCGCTCCGGGGAAATCGAGAACCGCAGGCTGCGCGAAGAGGCCCGCGAGCGAAACTCGTTTTGCCAGCTGATTGGCGGCAGCGAGCCCATGCGGCTGGTGTACGACGCCATCAGCCGGGTGGCCGAGAAAGCTGTCAACGTGCTGGTTCGTGGAGAAAGCGGTACCGGCAAAGAACTGGTGGCGCAGGCCATCGTGGCCAGCGGCCCGCGGCGGGACAAGTCTTTCGTCAGCGTAAATTGCGCCGCCCTGCCCGAGAGCCTGATCGAGGCCGAGCTGTTTGGCCACGAAAAAGGGGCATTCACGGATGCCCACGAGTCCCGGGCCGGCCATATCGAATCGGCCAATGGCGGAACCCTGTTTCTGGACGAGATTGGGACCCTGGGACTGACTCTGCAAAGCAAGCTGCTGCGGGTGCTGGAACAACATGTGGTGCAGCGAATTGGCAGCCGGACGAGCAAGAAAATCGACTTCAGGCTGATCGCCGCCACCAATGAAGACCTGGAGCAGGCGGTGCGGGCGGGCCGCTTCCGGGAAGATCTTTACTATCGCCTTAACGTGGTTCCGATTGTCCTGCCCCCTTTGCGCGAGCGGCCGGGAGATGTAGCCATCCTGCTGGACCACTTTCTGCGTATGTATTGCGCCGGCAACACTCTCCCTCTAAAACGCCTGGATTCTGACGCGCTCGAAATTCTCGAGGAATATCACTGGCCGGGGAACGTCCGGGAGCTGGAAAATCTGGTACAGCGGCTGGTCATCATGGGGTCGGGCGGGGTTATCAGGGCCAAACACTTACCCCAGCAGATCCTTTACAGCAGTACGGCCAAGCAGGAGGCGCTGCTCATTCCGGAAGAGGGAATATCCTTCGATGAAGAGATGGCCCGGATCGAGCTGGCATATTTGCAGGCGGCTTTGCGCCGGACCGGGGGTAAAAAGGTGGCCGCCGCGGCCTTGCTGCAGATCAACGCCCAGAAAATGAAGTACCTGTGCCGGAAGTATGGGCTTCAGGGTTAATTATTAACCCTCTGACGGTTAATTTTTAACCCCCTGCTTTACCGCTGCCGTCGTATCCGGGATTTCCACAGTTCGTCTCGACGCATCTTGATGAATTGATTGCTTGTACCGCCGCGCCGGTACACGAGTGGGTTTGGCAGCGCTCTTGCTAATAACAAGACCAGACCGGACAGGGTGAACAAATCAGACCCGCGGTTGAGAAATCAAATTCAACTTTGACGGAGGATGCAATGTCAGTTCAGAAGAAATCCTTGATCAGCCAACGGTCAGCAGTAAAGAGCGCCATCCTGGCCACACCCGAGACTTCAGCCACCCGTCCAGCCGTCAGGCCGGCGACTCTAGCGGCGAAGGCACCCGCCAAGGCCGTAGCCAAGGCACCAGCGAAGGCGCCTGCCAAAGCACCGGCCAAAGCACCGGCAAAAGCTCGCGGCTCCGCGAAGGCTCCGGCTAAAGCAACGGCAAAGGCTCCGGCGAAGGGCAAGATCTAGCTGCGGATTGCCGTCGCTACGCCAGTGGGTGACCACGAGCGACTACCAGGTGTCTCTGGCCGAGCATTGCAACTCCTGGCAGCGTTTGGTAACAGGTCAATCCTGGATGGGCAGGGAAAGAAAAAGGGCTGCAGAAGTCTTGCGGCCCTTTTTCCTTGCTCCTCGTACGCGGTTGACCCGTTTCACCACATGCGCCGGCCGACCAGGTCTCTGGCAAAGCGCCAGGCAAGCCCGGCCACGCTGCGATGTCCCACTAAAATCTTGGCGTCCCCGCTTAGCCCTTCTCTCAGGTCTCCCCAGTTTTGCAGTTCCACCGTTCCGACGTAGAACTTCGGCTGTCGAATGCCTTCCAGGTTCTGGGTTCCCAGGGATGTTGCGTCGACAGAGGGGGATGGCGCTAATGACGTCAACGTCCCGGACCACGGCCTGAACTGAGACTCAGCATGAAGCCGGACCAAGGCTCCCGGGTGAACGTCCCTCATGCCGAATTCGGGGATGTACACGCGCGCCGTCATAACAGAGAGATCAGCCACCTCGGCGACCTCGGTACCGGATTTCAAGTAAGCACCCATCAGATCATCCAGCTTCGGGGTAGTAATGGTCCCTTGCATCGGGCTCACCACCTGCAAATGTCCCGCTTCTTCCGTGACGCTTCGGAAGCGCGCGTTCGCCTGCTGACGATCCCGCTCGGCGGGTCCGAAGTCCTTGTAGCTCATGCTGGCCTGGGTGGCTCGGGCGGAAGCATGGCGCAAATCCGCGTTGGCCTGACCGGCCGCTGATTCCAGTTCAAGATTGCGCAATCGCAATATCGGTTCACCGGCAGCAACTGATTTCCCTTCGCCTGCGAGGATCTCCGTGACGATTCCAGGCACTTCGACGTGGATCAAGCTTCTACGAACCGGTTCCAGCACGAAAGTGCCGCCAAGGAATGCCGGCCAGACCGGCGCAAACAGAAATGCCAGTACCGCAACACTCAGCATCGCGGCGCGAAACGGAGTGACCCAGGCGACCACTCGTTCCTTTTTGTCGAGGTATACCGTTTTCATGAATCTCTCCAGCATGGTGATGCGCGAACTGAAGATTCGCAGTGCCAACAGAACCGCCGGCAGCCAGGCCCATTCAGGGGTGTATACCCTCAGGATGCGGTACGCAAAGATCACCACCAGGCATCAGCAATGCGTAGCTGTAGAAGCTCGGAAAGCAGCGAATAGACCATGTATATCGCGCGCCGGTTTCGTGAAACATATTCAACTTCGGCCGGCAAACGGAAAACGTACTTGCGCGTCCAGCTCGAGACGTAAGCGGTGGATCGTTCCTTCAAGTCGCTTTCGTCGATCAATTCCGCCAGGAGGTAATAGCCGTCCAGCTTGATCAGCGGGTTGAGGTTCAACAGGGATACGCCGACACCTGTGATCATCATCACTTTATAGGCAAGGTTGTGGACAAACATCCCGGTGGCCGTGCCCCACCAGACAACGGTGGCGCACATACAGAGGATCAAGTCGATCCAAATTCCTGCAATGATTGTGGAAATCCTGGCTTTCTTGCCGCCGACGATCCAGACCTGGGTGCAGTCACACACGAAAGTTGGCTCAAAATACATCAATAAAAGCTGCATCTTTTCCACCCGGGCGCCAAAGTGCTTGCAGGTCAGGCCGTGCCCGGCCTCGTGGAAAAACGCCAGGAATCCGAACAAAAACCACAGCTCAGCCAGGTCCCAGCTGCTCTTCTTCGTGATGTTGTAGTAGCCAAAACTGTCGCTCCAGACTTGGCCAATCTTGTCTGCCCACATCCAGAACATGACCCCGAACAGGAAAAGGGTCAGAAGCACGAACCAGGTGGTATAGATGAATTCGACGTATGGCGAAACCCTGGCCAAGTAGCTATCGGCGTTGCGCCAGGTGTGCAAAGTTATGTTGGTCACGTCACTAATACGAAAGCGTTTCTGACGCTCACTGCTGAGTTTCTGCCGCAGCGTGATGTTTTTTTCCAGCGGCGTTTTGTAGAACAGGTCCGCATCTTCCAGATAGGAAGCAAACTGCTTCACGTCTTCCTCGGAGAAAGCCATATTGGCTTGTTGCAGAATGAGGTCTGAAATCTGTTGATACGAGCGCTCACCGTCGAATAGTTCGAGCAGTTGCCACTGTTCAGGACTGAATCGGAGGTGAAGATCGCTGCCCGGCATTTTTGCAAGGACGATACGCTCGCCTTGTTCGTTATGCTCCTTGTGGATGACGCGAGGATCCAGCTTGGGATAGCGGCGCTTGGCCGAGGTCGCGGGAAGATCAGGCAACGCTACTTCAAAAGCTTCGACGATGTTCATTTCGGATTCGCCAGGCGAATCGTGGCCAGCATTCCTGGCCTGAGGTCCGGAGCATCGCCCTGCAGCCTGGCCAGAACTTCGATGGTTCCGCTGGAGGGATCCACCACGGGGCTGATTTGCCTGACTGAAGCGGTGTGGTGGATCGGCGACGAGCCGTCAGCCAGTTCGACCGTGACGATCTGTCCATTCTTCAACTTGCCGAGAAAATGCTCGGGAAGAGTGAACTTCACTTCCAGAGGCGCCACTGCTGTGACCCAGAACAAGCGGTCGCCGATTCCAATTTTTTGTCCCACACGCACGTAGCGGCGGGCCACGACTCCATCGAACGGGGCGATGATGCGGGTCTTTTCCTTCTCCAGTTCAAGCGATCGCTCGGTCGCCTGCGCATTGGTCAGCAGTTCGGTTACGCGGTTGATCTCAAACTTGTCCGCTTCCACTTTGTATTGCGCGTGTTCCAGCGTTTCCTTGGTAAACACGCCGGCTTCCCAAAGTTTTTGAGCGCGGGTCAGATCGGACTCAAGCACCTTGGTCTCGGACTGCCAATTCTTCAGGTCCGCCTGGATGGAACGGGTCTTGGCCGAGGCGGCATCGAGATCGGCGGAAATCTGGCGATCGTCAAGCCGGGCGAGAAGCTGGCCTTTGCGAACGCGAGTATTGGGTTCGGCCAGAGTCGAAACGATGAGGCCCTCACGCAAGGCCGCGACGTCCACCTGGTTCTCCACTACGATTGGGCCTGATGCTACGAAGACGCTGTCCTCCGGAGGAGGCGCGACGACGGGCGCGGGATGCGCGACTGGAGGCGCGGCGGCTACTCGCGAGGTTTCGCTTGAATCGCTGCAGGCGCTCAGCGCCAGCGCAAATGTCATCACGATCGCGAGCTCCATAACGCGTTTCATAGGACCTCCTACTGCTGGCCTCGTACCTGCCGTTCCATTCACTGCGCGGCGGGCAGGATGCCCGCCGGACAGCCGGCGGGACGCCGGCGCTACTTTTACCATCCGAACCAGGACCATAGCTTTGACCAGATCCACACTGCGGGACGGCGGAAGTAATACCCGTCCGGCCGGGCTCCATCCGGTAACGACTTTGCCTCGGCCTTGCATGCCATCTCGAATCGTACCGTCAGGGTTGGACACGAGAACGCGGGCGAAGAAGACGCGATCAGGTCCCTGCACTTGGCTTCTCGGACTCACAACCGTGACCACACCGTGGAAGGTGCGGGTGGGAAAGCCGTCCAGCTTGACTGAAGCCTTTTCCCCCGGATGAAGCAGCAGGACGTCGTCTTCGTCGATGGCCACATCCACAATGGCACGCGAAGTATCGACCACTTCGGCGAAGGTATCGCCGGGCATGAGCTTTCGCCCCACCAGGTCTTCCACGTGCGAAGTTGCGACCACGCCGTTGATGGGGGAACGCAACTGGGTGCGATCCAGGCGTTCGCGGGCGCGAGTCAGCTCCGAGGCCCAGTAGTCGGCCTGAATGCGCTGAATGCCGGCCTCGCCTCCGTCGTTTCCGTTCAACGCGCGGTTCATCTGCGAGACCGCGGTTTCGTACTTGGCCTGGGCGGCGGCCAGTTGAGCCCGGTACTGCCAGTCTGTGAGCGTGGCCAGCACCGTTCCCGCCATCACCGCATCGCCTTCACGAACGTTGACGCGCTGCACCACGCCTTCGACCTCAGGCTGGATAAGAACGCTTTGCGCCGGACTCACCGAAGCGTCGCCGACCACGCGCAGCGGCAGGGGAAAGATCAGCAGAAACAGCAGCGCTGCGGCGGCACCGGCGATCAGCAACGCGCGGCGCCGCTTCTCGAGGGCGAGGAATTTGCGCTTCCGGTCGAGCACCGGCTTCAAGAGGTCGATGAAAGGAACTTCGCGGTAAAGTGAGGCGTTGCGCAGCGCCACCGTTGCCTGGGAGCTGAGAATCTTGATCATCTCCAGGTGGGCGGGACCGAGGAAGTCCGGGTCGCTGCTCTCGAATGACAGGGTTCCGACCCGGCCGTCGTCGTCGGTCAGAGGCACGGCGTAAAAGCCGCGCATGCCGGTCGCGGCGAAATATTTGCCGAGCTTGGCCTGGGTCTCCGGTCGGGGATCTTCGAACTCCTCCCCGGGTTGCGAGAAAGACACCGCATCGCTGGACAACGAGGCCCACTCCAGCAATTCCTGCAGGCGGACGACATTCGGGTCTTGCGGATTGATCCGGGGCATCCCGGTGATGGCGCGCACCTTCAACCGGCCGCGCTCCTCCAGCGCGATGGCCGCTCTTTCATACGGGATCACGGCGCCGGGGCCGGTGACGACCGCGTCCAGCACCCGGTCGAGATCAAGGGTGGAGGTGATTTCCGCGCTTACCTTGACCAGGGTCTCGAGGATCGCAACCTTACGTTCGGCCTGCAGCATGCCGGCATTGTTCAGAGCGGAGGCCGCTGTTTCCGCGATGGAACTGAGCAGAAAAAGATCGTCTTCGTCGAAGGGAGTTCCATCCAGCTTGTTAATGACTTCGATGACGCCGACTTCGAAACCCTTGGCCACGAGCGGAGCCACCATAGCGGAAAAGATGCTGCCTTCATGGCCGGCATTTCGGCGCTGCAGGTGCTCGTCGCCGGCGTCCTCAATGATCAAGGCTTCGCCGGAGTCGGAGACGGCCGACACATAACCCTCGCCGCTCTTTTCCGCAGCCCCCACTTCGCATGTGGGATCTTCGCCCGACCGGTCCATCAGCAGAAGTTCCTGCTCGTCTTTCACCAGCCAGAGGTTGACCGCCTGGGCCTCGAGGAGCTCGCGCACCTTGGCGGTGATGATGGGATTGAGTTCGTCCATCTCCAGGGTGGAGTTGAAGACCTTTTCCACGTCGTAGAGCTGGGTGAGACGGGAGATGGATGCGAGATGCGAGTTGCGTTCGGCCTCGTGCTGCGTGGCGCTCGAAAACGCGGGAGCGGCATATTCCACCAACTCGACCAGCCCGGAAAAATCAGCGGGATTGATGGCTTCGTCGAACGTGGCGGCTTCCAGGGCCCCGATCAGGGTCTGGTTGACGATCATCGGAACATAGGCCAGAGAGTGGAGGCTGCGCCGGGCGTGCAGGTGAGCGTAGTCTTCACGGACCAGGCTTGCACCCGAGAGAAGCAAGGGTTGTCTCTGGCTGGCCAGAAGTCCCAGGGTGCCGGAATCGATGGGGATCACGTCATCGTCCAGGTGAATATCGCCGGCGACAGCCTTGGGAGACCAGCGTGTCATGGCTTCGTGCTCTTCCAGCAGATAGACCACGGCGGCAGCGCCAGGCAGGATTTCCGTGATTTGCTGGGCCAGCAGAAAGGCGCGTGGCTGGACTTCACGTTCCTGGAGCAGGGCGCTCAGGAACCGGGCCTGCACATCGACAGAGGTCGACTTCGGCATCCTTAGGTTGTGGCAGCCGCCCGTTGCCGGTCGCAAGACAACAAGCTAAAAAAGGGGGAGGGTGCGGGTCCCGCGCACTTGCAAATTCGCGGCGGCTCCCGTAAGTTGAGCGGGCAATCTAACAAATCGCCCTGCCCCTGTCAATGTTTCCGGGCAGGAGGCGAGGGGCCCGCTTTTGCGGCCCTTGCGGCTTTCCTTTGCGACCTTCGCGGTTAAGCTCTTGAACGGCCCAGGCAGGGTCAAACGCTTTACCGCAAAGGGCGCAAAGGGGTGCCGCAAAGGGCGCAAAGAAACTCGAGGAGCAAGATGGAAATCAACGTCCGCAGGCTTTCCGAGGTTCAGATCGTACAGATTCGCGGTGCCTTACGGCTGGGCCCTGGAGTGGACAGCTTTCGCCAGACGGTGGACGATGCCCTGGCCGCCGGGGACACGCGCCTGGTGGTCAACTTCGCCGAAGTGCCGATGATTGATTCCAGCGGAATCGGGATACTGGTCAAAGCCATGGCCTCGGCGAAGCAGCGGGGCGGAGGAGTGAAACTGGTGACGCCCTCGAAATTCGTGGTCCAGACTCTCAAGCTGATTGGCGTGCTGAATCTGTTTGAGATTTTCGAAGACGAGAACGCCGCGGTGCAATCCTTCAACGCGCACTGAAAAGTTAGCGCGCGCGGGTCGTGGGTCAGTTTGGACAGCATGAACCACGAAGGGCACGAAGGTACGCGGAGGAAATCCTGGAAAACAAAGCCTTCGTGATATTTCGTGTCCTTCGTGGTTATGAACTTGCCGTGTCTTAGTCACGAAACTGACCCAATGCGCACGCGCGCGTCGTCCCAGAAAATGCGCGGAATATCGAAGATGTAAGCTTAATTCAACGAATTTCGGGGACAGGACGCTAGCGCAGGTGGATGTTGAGCACGTTGAAGATACCGAAGAGGTAGATCGCACTTCCCAGTGAGAGCAGGGCCAGGGTAAGAGTCGCCATGGGCGAGCTGAAGAGGCGCCGCCGAGGCGGGCTCTGGTGGTCCAGGGCGGCCCGGTACTTGTCGATCCACTCCTGGTCCTTGCTGACCTGACCAAACGATGACTGGATCGATTCCTGCAGCCGACGCTGGTCGTCCCCCTCGAGTCCCACAAAGCGGAAGGGTTGCTGGTTCCATGAAACCGGCTTGAGCATTTCCGCGGTGCCCAGAACGGGCCCGGTCGGAGTAACAAACATCAGCTTTACGCGCGCTTCGCGAACCGCAGGTCTGGGGAGCGAAAGCATGCCCCCGGTCAGCGAGATAATTTCCAGTTGTGCCTGGGTGCGGTGGCCGTCTTCAAATCGAAGCACGGCGTGAGTGACGTCGGAGAGACTCAAGCGCGGCGCCCGACGGTCGTAATTCGGAAGAGGGTCAGGTTGGGGGAGGGCGTTCACAAATCGAGTATCCTCTTTGTGCGTCCGGAGTAGGAGATTACGGAAGGACCTCCCGCGGTGTCATTACCTCGGGCGTCGGGCGTCGGACGTCAGACCTCGGACCTCGGGCATCGGACGTCGGACTCCAGACGCCAGCAGGACTCCTTAGTAGTGAAAGCGTTGCTACTGGGCAGACGCACTCGCAATTGCGAGGGCAAGATGCCCTCGCGACAGCCGGCGGGACGCCGGCGCTACCCGAACCTTTTCCGGAGCAAGCCCGAGATCTGAGGTTCGAGGTCTGATGTCTGTTGTCTGACGCCCGAAACGGGAGCATCATCCCCTTTGGTATAGGTACCTTCGGCGATAATACCCCTCGTGCAAATTTGTGGCAGCATGACGGCATGCACGACGAACCGGAACTGGTCGCCACTCTCCAGGTAGGCTTGGCCGCGTCTGGCGAATGCTCAGCATGCCACGAAGTCTTCATCGTCAAAGGCTCGAGTAGCAGGCCCGAACCCCTCAGCGACCGGCTCAGGCAGATATTCGAGGAACACGTCCGCGGCGTCGATCCATCAGGCGTCGATCCATCAATAGTCGATCCATCGAAAAAAGCGATAAGGCCAAACGGCAATTTGGATTGACAGACATAGGAGACGCCGATACCCTATTTGCATACGGATCAGGCTGAATTCCTTATGGATCGTCCCGTAATCGTGGTGAGCGGCGTGGCCCAGGAGGTGCGAGTGCTGGTACTCGCCCTTAGCGTGGCCATTCCTGGCCTGGTGCTTGCACCTCACGAAATAATAAGCGGCGGATGATTTAGCAAATTCAAGATCAGCAGGAGGCCATCATCCACCGCATCGGATGATGGCTTTTTTAGTTTCTGCATGTTGTGCATGACGGCCGGTAGTGCCGGGGGAGGAAGACTTGGCTCAAGCAGAGCGGATTATCATATTTGACACCACCTTGCGCGACGGAGAGCAGTCGCCGGGTTGCAGTATGAACGTGGCGGAGAAGGTGCGCATGGCGCACCAGCTCGATCGCCTGGGCGTGGACATCATCGAGGCAGGGTTTCCCATCGCGTCGGAAGGGGACTTTGAAGCGGTCCGGGTGCTGGCCCGCGAGATTCGCCGGCCCGTGATCGCCGCGCTGGCGCGCAGTTGTCCGGGAGACATCGAACGGGCGTGGCGCGCGGTCGAAGGTGCCTCCCGCCCCCGTATTCACACCTTTCTTGCCACTTCCGATATCCACCTGCAGCACAAGCTCAAGATTTCCCGTAGGCAATGCCTGGAGCAGGCCCGCGACGGCGTCAAGCTGGCCCGGTCATTCTGCAGGGATGTCCAGTTCTCCGCTGAAGATGCCACCCGCACTGACATCGGCTTCCTGTGCGAAGTGTTGGAGGCGGTGATCGAGGCCGGAGCCACGACCCTGAACATTCCGGACACGGTCGGCTTCAGCGTGCCCCATGAATTCGCCGAACTGATCCAGACCCTGCGGCGCCGGGTGCGAGGCATTGAGGGCGTGACCATTTCGGTTCACTGCCACGATGATCTGGGCCTGTCCGTGGCAAACTCACTGGCAGCGATCGGGGCAGGCGCGCGCCAGGTGGAATGCACGGTGAACGGCATCGGCGAGCGCGCCGGAAATACTTCCCTGGAAGAACTGATCATGGTGATGCGGGTCCGGCCGGAACACTATCCGTATGAAACTGGCGCGGTTGCTGAACAGTTGTTTCCGTCGAGCCAGCTTTTGTCGGAAATTACCGGGGTGTACGTGCAGCCGCACAAGGCCATTGTGGGGCGGAACGCCTTCGCCCACGAAGCCGGCATTCACCAGGATGGAATGATCAAAGACCCGTCCACGTATGAGATCATAGCTCCGCAGTCGGTGGGCGCTCCCCGCAATTCCCTGGTGCTGGGCAAGCACTCGGGCCGGAACGCCCTGCGGGTGCGTTACGAGAAGCTGGGCTTCACCTTCGAGCGGGCACAACTCGACGATGTTTACCGTCGTTTCGTGGCCCTGGCCGACAAGATCAAGACCATCGAGGATGGTCACCTGCTGGAGTTGGTGCGCGATGTGCCCAGCCGGACCTCTACCCTTCCGGACAGCGCAGGCAAGACAGCGTCAACCTGGATGGCGGCCCTGAGCAAGGAAGATCAGCCTGTTCATCATGATGCGGCAGGCGCGAAAGAAAAAGCGCACGCCGCCCACACTACCCACGAGGGGGAGCAGGAAGATTATCTGTGGGGGGTATGATTACGGGCCGGCGAAAACTGGCTGACGGTCAGCAGCAGCAATCGCGTGGGGACAGCCGCCCTCGGCTGTCCAGTCGAGCAAAGCTCGACTTTGGTCGCCGTATAAAAATCAGCCGAGCTTCGCTCGGCCGGACAGCCGAGGGCGGCTGTCCCTACGTAGTCCGCGGTGGCTGAAAAGATACAAGATTGAGGACAGGGTCGATGACAAAAACGGGAGCACAGATTCTGTGGGAATGCCTGGAGCGCGAGGGCGTGAAGCACGTCTTCGGTTATCCGGGTGGCGCAATTCTGCCGGCGTATGACGCGCTGAAACATAGCGATATCCATCACATCCTGGTGCGGCACGAGCAGGGCGCCACGCATATGGCGGACGGCTACGCCCGCGCCAGCGGCGACGTTGGGGTTGCGGTCGCGACCTCCGGACCGGGCGCGACCAACATGGTCACCGGCATCGCCACCGCGATGCTGGATTCTTCTCCAATCGTTTGTATTACCGGACAAGTGGGCAGCAAGCTGATCGGCTCCGACGCTTTTCAGGAAACCGACATCACGGGCATCACCCTGCCCATCACCAAGCACAATTACCTCGTCACTCATGCTGACCAACTGGCGCGCGTGCTGCGGGAGGCGTTTTACGTGGCCCGCTCCGGGCGTCCCGGTCCGGTGCTCGTCGATATCACCAAGGACGCGCAGCAATCTTCCTGTGAATTCGATTGGGAGGCCGCGCGGCCGCAGTTGCCCGGCTATCGTCCCGATCTGTCTCCCGAGGAAACGGAGTACGCGCAGGCGCTTGAGTTGATTCACAAATCCAAGCGGCCTCTGATTCTGGCGGGGCACGGCATTATCGTTTCGGGCGCCATGGCGGAAGTCCTGACCCTGGCGGAGAAGGCCGGCATTCCCGTGGCCCTGACTCTGCTTGGCCTGGGAGCGTTTCCGGCGTCGCATCCTCTGAACCTGGGCATGATGGGAATGCACGGCGAAGCCTGGGTCAACCATGCCATTCAGGAGGCTGACCTGCTGCTGGCGTTGGGCATGCGCTTCGACGATCGCGTGACCGGCAATCTGAAGACTTATGCCCAGGATGCCAAGAAGATCCACATCGAGATCGATCCCGCTGAGATCAACAAGAACGTCAAGGTGGATGTGGCCCTGGTCGGTGATCTGCGCGAAGTCCTCAAAGAGCTGCTGCCTCGCGTGGAGTCGGTTGACCACACCGAATGGCTGGATTCCATCGACAAATTAAAAGGCGACTCCGCAGTGCGGGACGTGCAGAAGCTTCCCGACAACGGGCACCTCTATGCCGCACACGTCATCAACGACCTGTGGCGCGAAACGCGCAACAGCAACACCGTGGTCGTGACCGACGTGGGCCAGCACCAGATGTGGGAGGCGCAATACTTCAAACACGAAAAGCCGAGGTCGCTGATCACATCGGGAGGTTTGGGAACGATGGGCTTCGCCCTGCCGGCGGCCATCGGAGCCAAGGTGGCGCGGCCTGATTCCGAAGTCTGGGTCATTGTCGGCGACGGCGGCTTCCAGATGACCATGTCGGAACTTGCAACCATCCAGCAGGAAAAGTTGAAGATCAACATTGCCATCATCAATAACGGATTTCTCGGAATGGTCCGTCAGTGGCAGGAATTTTTCTACGAGCGCAACTACGAAGCCACGCCGCTGCTGAATCCCAACTTTGTGAAACTGGCGGAGGCGTACGGCATTCGCAGCATGGCGGTGACCGAGCGCTCGCAGGTGTTGCCGACAGTGCGGGCGGCACGCGAGCACGACGGCGCCGTGCTGATCGACTTCAAGGTCGAGCAGGAAGACACCGTCTATCCCATGGTCGCGGCGGGGGCGTCGCTGAACGATATGATCCGGCGGCCCAGTCCCATCGTCGAAACCGCAGCGGACGAATAAAAGGTAAAAATGCTGAACATCTTTGTGGTGTATGTCGAAAACAAGCCGGGCGTGCTGACCCGTGTGGCTTCGCTCTTCCGCCGCCGCGCCTTCAACATTGACTCGCTGACCGTCGGGCGCACGGAAAAGCCGGAAGTATCACGCATGACCATCACGGTCGATACCAATCCCGACCAGGCTAAGCGCATCGAGGCCAATCTCTATAATTTGGTAAACGTGCTGCTGGTTGAAAACATTACTCACGAGCCGGCGATCGCTCGCGACCTGGCCATGATCAAGGTGGCGGCGACCCACGAAGCGCGCTCCCATGTGCTTGAGCTCGCCAGCGTGTTCCGCGCCCGCGTAGTGGATGTCGCGCCTGAGTCGCTCACCATCGAGATCACCGGCGGTGAAGACAAGATTGACGGCCTGCTGGAAGTGCTGCGTCCTTACGGCGTGGTAGAGATGGTGCGTACCGGTATTGTCGCCATGCGACGCGGCACCACATCGGCCACCGCCAACCCGGCCCAGACGAAGACGCCTGAGATCGCGGCCGATGAGGGCGTGTCGTATTCTGTTTGATCTCATTTGCTTCGGCTGTGGGCTTGCACGCGCCTGATCCTTCGGGAAAGACGCGGCTTTAATGGGAAGGGCACGGCTTTAGCCGTGCCGCAAGAAGGCAGACTCGGAAGGGCTTCAGCCCCTGAGGTTCGCTTCGTCGGCTATTCGTGCCCTTGCTCCGCACTCAGTGCGCTTCATGCAAGTTCCGTGTGATTTTAAAATTGCTCTGTTATCTATCGAAAGGAAACACAATGGCTAAGATGTATCACGAGAAAGATGCCGATGTTTCATTGATCCGGGCGAAGAAAGTTGCCATCATCGGCTACGGATCCCAGGGTCACGCCCACGCACTCAGCCTGAAGGACAGCGGGGTTGACGTGCGAGTCGGGTTGCCCGCCGGCAGCGAATCCCGCGCCAAAGCCAAAGCCAGCGGCCTCACCGTGGGCACTCCGGCCGAAGTATCGGCCTGGGCCGATGTCATCATGGTGCTGGTGCCGGACACGGTTGCGTCTGATGTGTACAAAAAGGACATCGCGCCCAACCTGACTGCGGGAAAGACGCTGATGTTTGCCCACGGCTTCAATATCCGCTTCGGGACCATTACGCCTCCGGCCAACGTAGATGTTTCAATGATTGCCCCCAAGGCGCCCGGACATCGTGTGCGCGAAGTCTTTGTCGAAGGCGGCGGCACGCCGGCGCTGCTGGCCGTCCACCAGGACGCCACCGGAAAAGCCAAACAGCTCGCGCTCTCCTACGGCAAGGCCATCGGGGCGACTCGCGCCGGCGTGATCGAAACCACATTCGCCGAGGAGACTGAAACCGACCTCTTCGGTGAGCAGACCGTGTTGTGCGGCGGAGTAAGCGCGCTGCTCAAAGCGGGATTCGAAACCCTGGTTGCGGCCGGCTACCAGCCCGAGATAGCCTACTTCGAATGCCTGCACGAGCTGAAGCTCATCGTGGATTTGATCTACCGCGGCGGCCTTAATTACATGCGCTACTCGGTCAGTGACACCGCCGAATACGGCGACTACACCGCCGGGCCGCGCATCGTCACCGAGCAAACCCGCGAAACCATGCGGCAGTTGCTACGCGAAATCAAAGACGGGACCTTCGCCAATAAATGGATCAAAGAGAACCAGACCGGCCGCGAATGGTTCGAGGCCACCCGCGAAAAAGAACAGCAGCAGCAGATCGAAAAAGTGGGCGAGGAATTAAGAGGAATGATGACCTTCCTCGATCCGGTCACGATCAAACAGACCAGCAAGCGCACTAAAGTCCCGGCGTAGTTGATTCTTGTAGCGCCGCCGTCCCGGCGGCTGTGGCGGCGGGCGTCCCGCCCGCCGCGCCGTGATACCCGCGTCGCGCAATCCCACGGATCTATTGCCGGTTAAGCGTCCCGCTGAAAGATAAAACCAGTGGTCAGTTTCCGGTTGCCAGTTCCTAGTTGGCGTCTCTTGACATCCGGCCCTTGTCGCCAGCAAACTGTATGGCGAACAAATAGCGAAACTATCTTCCCTCCAGCCAGGGGCGATGTTCATCGAACTTCATTCCCGCTCAGCATTCAGTTTTCTTGAAGGCGCCTCTCTGCCTGAAGACCTGGTCGCCGCATGTGGACGATTACAGATGCCGGCCATGGCGCTGCTCGACCGCGATGGCGTCTATGGCGCGCCCCGTTTTTACATGGCGGCCAGGAAGGCAGGGATCAAGGCGCACTTGGGAGCGGAAGTGACGTGTGAATTTTCACCACGGAGTCACAGAGACACGGAGAACAAAATTGCAAAAAACAAAAGGCAGGAGACAGATTTAGACGTAATCAAGGCGAGGTCTTCTTCCTTGAATTCCTCCGTGTCTCCGTGTCTCCGTGGTGAAATCCGTCTTCCCCTGCTCGTCTCTTCCCGCGCCGGCTACCAGAACCTCTGCCGCCTGATTACCAAGATGAAGCTGCGGGCGCAGAAAGGCGAAGGCGCTGTCCGCGAGGAGGAACTCGAGGAACACGCTGCCGGACTGATTTGTCTCACCGGGGGCGATGACGGCCCGCTCGCCACCGCGCTGGTTCAAGGCGGTATGCAAGAAGCTCGGCGCTTGGTGGAGCGCTTGATCTACATATTTGGCCAAGGCAACGTCTATGTGGAATTGCAGCGCCATTTTCATCGCCAGCAGGAAGCGCGCAACCGCGCCGCCATTGAAATCGCCCGCTCGCTGCACCTCCCGCTGCTGGCGACCAATGGTGTCTGCTATGCAACGCCGCGGGAGCGTGAGCTTTGCGACGTCTTCACAGCCATTCGAAACCACCAAACCCTGGCCACTGCCGGACGTCTGTTGGCGCGTAACTCCGAGCGTCATCTGAAATCGCCGCAGCAGATGCAGCAGCTTTTTGCCGATCTGCCGGAGGCCCTGGCAAACACGGTGGAGCTTTCCTCTCGGCTCGAATTCACGCTCGAAGCCTTGGGATACGAATTTCCCAGATACCCCGTGCCGGAAGGCGAGAGCATGATGTCGTTCCTGCGCGAGCGCACCCGGGAAGGTTTCCAGCAGCGCTATGGGCGATCGGATGCCGGCCTGCAAAGCCGTGCCCGGCGCCAGATTGAGCGTGAACTGGCGCTGATCGAAAAACTCAAGCTGCCCGGCTATTTTCTGATTGTGTGGGACCTGGTCCGCTTCTGCCGCGAGGAAAATATTCTGGTGCAGGGACGCGGCTCTGCCGCCAACAGCGCCGTCTGCTATTCGCTGGGCATCACGGCGGTCGATCCCATCAGCATGGAACTGCTCTTCGAACGCTTTCTGTCGGAAGAGCGCGGCGAGTGGCCCGACATCGATCTCGACTTGCCCAGCGGTGACCAGCGCGAGCGCGTCATTCAATATCTGTACAAACGCTACGGCGAACGCGGCGCCGCCATGACTGCCAACGTCATTACTTACCGTAATCGCATGGCGGGGCGGGAGATGGGCAAGGCCCTGGGCTTCGATCCCGAGACTCTGGACAAAGTTTCGACCGCGGTTTCCACCTGGGAATATCGCGATGCTCATGACGCGCTTGACCATCGCTTTCACGACGCGGGTTTGGATCTGAACCATCCGCGCTTGCGTAAATATTTCGAGCTGTGCGAAGCGGTGCAGGATTTGCCGCGCCATCTGGGACAGCATTCCGGCGGCATGGTCATCTGCCAGGGGCAGCTTGATTCCGTGGTCCCGCTCGAACCCGCATCCATGCCGGGCCGCGTGGTGGTGCAGTGGGACAAGGAAGATTGCGCCGACCTCGGCATCATCAAAGTGGATTTGCTTGGCCTGGGCATGATGGCGGCGCTGGAAGATTCCATCACCCTCATCCGCGATCATTACGGCGAAGAAGTGGATCTCGCCCATCTGCCGGCGGACGATCCCACGGTTTACGCCACCCTGCAAAAGGCCGACACCATCGGCATGTTCCAGGTGGAAAGCCGGGCCCAGATGTCGTGCCTGCCCCGGCTGCGTCCAAAGCGTTTCTACGACATCGTGGTGCAGGTTGCCATTATTCGCCCCGGGCCGATCGTGGGGCAGATGGTCAATCCATTCCTGCAGCGCCGCCAGGGACGTGAGGCGGTTACTTATCCGCATCCCTCGCTCGAGCCGGTGCTGGAGCGCACGCTGGGGGTCCCGCTTTTTCAGGAGCAGTTGCTGCGCATGGCCATGGTGGTCGCGGGATTCAGCGGCGGCGAGGCGGAAGAGTTGCGCCGCGCCATGGGATTCAAGCGCTCGGAAAAACGCATGAAGGAAATCGAAGCCAAGCTTCGCACCGGCATGGAGCGCAATGGCATTTCACGCCAGGCGCAGGAGCAGATCGTACTTTCGATTACCTCTTTCGCGCTCTATGGATTTCCCGAGTCCCATGCCGCCAGTTTCGCATTGATCGCTTACGCCAGCGCCTATCTGAAGTGTCACTACCTGGCTGCCTTCACTGCCGCCCTGCTCAACAACCAGCCCATGGGCTTTTATCGTCCGGCCACGATTGTGAAAGATGCGCAACGCCACGGGCTGAAGATATTTCCTATTGATGTTACAGAGTCGGAGTGGGAGTGTACCGTCGTCGGTCGTCGGTCGTCAGTCGTCAACCCCGCCGTTCGTCGTTGGCCGTTGGCTGTTGGCCAAAAACTTTGCCCGGAATATGTCCCCGAAGATGCCGCTACTCAAGCCGCGGAGCGGCAACATAATGCAGCCCTTGGCGTGAGCCGTGGGTCCGTCAAGGAAGAGAACGGGGCCCCGCAGGGGCGAAAGAGTTCGCCCGACGGTGGGCGGGCCGCCCACCCGACAGCGGGCGGGACGCCGGCGCTACGTCTTGGGCTTCGTTATGTACGCGGGCTGCGGGAGGATGCTGCGCGCGCCATGGTTCATCAACGCAACCTCGCGTCGTTTACTTCTATTCACGATCTCATTCATCGTGTTCCCGAACTACGTAAGGATGAGCTCAATACGCTGGCGGAAATTGGAGCGTTAAATTCAGTGTCCAGTTTCGAGTTCCCAGTTCTCAGTTCCGGGAAACTGCATCGTCGCGACGCTCTCTGGCAGATTGAGCGCTCGGTCCGTCGCTCCGGACCGCTGCTCGACGAGCTTCCCGAGCCCGATGCCAAATCTCCGCTGCGCCCGATGAATCCCGAGGAACGGCTGGTGGCTGACTTCCGCGGCACCGGCATGACCGTGGGCCCGCATCCCATGGCCTACCACCGCGAACGCATGGATGCGATGGGAGTTCGCAAAGCCAGTGACCTGGCCGGCATTCCCAATGGGAAATATCTCCGCATTGGAGGGTGCGTCATCGCCCGCCAGCGGCCGGGCACGGCCAAGGGTTTTGTTTTTCTCAGCCTGGAAGACGAAACCGGAGTCGCCAATGCCATCATCATGCCCGACCTGTTTCAGAAAAACCGCCTGCTGGTGAGTTCGGAGCAGTTTCTAATGGTGGAAGGGACCCTGCAGAATCAGGATAACGTTATCTCGGTGAAGGCGCAGCGGGTCATGCCGCTATCGATTACCCGGGCCGCAACCAGTTCGCACGATTTTTACTAAAGCTCCGATGTAAACGATTACCAAAATTGTTTCGACTAAACGGATATTTTCTTGATTCTCCGCTCCCTCATTCACCGCTATTCGGTTTATGATTGAAGTGCTAATTCGCACAATTCATTTCGGGCTACTGCGTGAAATCCAACGCGCATGAGGCTCATTCATCAATTCGGTTCATGTCGGAGCTTCACAAGCTGAACCTTGGACTACATATTAAGGAGTACCGCTTATGGCACGCGCAAAGTCCGCTGGGAATGGAACTACCGTTCGTAAGCAGGTTGCAACCATGCCTGCACCGAAACTCGTTGAAGCAAAAAAGAAAGACTTGTTCGCGGCGAACCTGGAAGAGGAGATCCGTATCCGCGCATACCAACTGTACGAAGAGCGGGGATACATGCCAGGTCACGAAAACGAAGACTGGCTGGTAGCGGAACAGGAAATTCTGGGCCGTCGCGACAGCCAGCATACCGCCTGATTTCCGGGACTGGACAGGAGCTTTTGCCGGCGGCGCTTTCAGATGTACGGCTGGGGATTTCCCGTGCAGTCCGGTACGACGAAGAATTGGCAGAGTAACCGTGAAAGCGCGTTACTCTGCCCTTCCAGCGTATCTATTTGCGCGACTTCAGTTGCTTCATCCTGCCATTTCTGAAAAAATACCCTTTCAGGCTTTACCCATGTCAACAATTGGCAGTTTTGCGCTCTTACTCGCGCTGGCTCTGAGTGCTTACTCGTTCCTCGTGGGGGTTTTGGCGTTGGCTCGTCCGGGCCCGGCCTCGGAGCGACTGGGCGAAACCGCTCGGCGTGCCGGCATCGCCACCTTCGCGGTCGTGCTTCTCGCGGCCTTCATCCTGGTCATCTCTGCTTTCCAGGATAATTTCTCTATTGCTTACATCTATCACCACAGCAACCGCGATCTGCCCGCGCCCTACAAGTTTGCCACTCTCTGGTCGGGGCAGGAAGGCTCACTGCTGTTCTGGTCGCTGTTGCTGGCCGCGTACGGATTCGTCTTGCGGCTGCGGCACAAAACCGATGCCCGCCTCTTTGCCTATGCTTCCGCGATTATTGCCGCGGTACAGATTTTCTTCCTCCTGTTGCTGAACTTCGCTGCCCGTCCTTTTGAGGTGCTGCAGGGAGCATTGCCTGCTGATGGCGCCGGACTGAATCCGCTGCTGCAATACCCCGAGATGGTGATCCATCCGCCCATGCTGTACCTGGGATACGTGGGCTTCACGGTTCCCTTCGCTTTTGCGCTGGGTGCGCTGATCATGCGTTATCCCGGCGAAAAGTGGATCCGCATCACCCGCCGCTGGACCATGGTGACCTGGGCCTTCCTGACCTGCGGTGTGTTTCTGGGAGCGCACTGGGCATACTCGGTCCTCGGTTGGGGCGGTTACTGGGGATGGGACCCGGTGGAGAATGCTTCGCTCATGCCGTGGTTGACCGGCACCGCGTTTCTGCATTCAGTGATGATGCAGGAAAAACGCGGCATGCTGAAGATGTGGAACATGTGGCTGATCTTCGCCACTTTCTGGCTGGCGATTCTGGGCACGTTCCTGACCCGCAGCGGAATCATCAGTTCGGTGCATGCTTTCGCGCAGTCTTCGATCGGCGGATGGTTCAAGTGGTTTCTGCTGATCACCTTCGTCACTTTTACGTTCTTCTTTTTCAAGAACAAGTCGCACCTGCGCAGCGAGCACAAGCTGGAATCGCTGATTTCGCGCGAGTCGAGTTTCCTCTTCAATAATCTCCTGCTGCTGCTGGCTTGCTTCACCGTGCTTTGGGGAACCTGGTTCCCCCTGATCTCGGAATATGTGCAGGGCAACAAGGTGACCGTAGGTCCGCCGTTTTATAACAAGGTTGCCATTCCAGTGGCTCTGCTTCTGCTTTTACTGACGGCGGTGGGGCCACTGCTGGCCTGGCGCAAGACGTCATTTGAGAGTCTGAAGCGCAACTTCATGTGGCCGGCGCTGGGGGCGCTTGCGGTCGGCGTGGTGATGATCATCTTCGGGGTCCGTCCCTGGACCGATATCGCTTACCTCTACGCGCTGATGGCCGCCATGCTCTCTGCCCTGGTGATGCTGACCGTCGCTTCGGAATTTATTCGCGGCGGCCGCGTGATCGCGCGCCATACCGGGCAAAACCTGCTGGCCTCGATGGCGCACCTGTTCCATCGCAACACCCGCCGCTACGGCGGCTACATCGTGCACTTTGGCGTGGCGGTGGTGATCATCGGAATCCTGGGCACACCCTTCAATCAGGACAAAGAGAAAGAAATGGGCTTTGGCGACAAGATGACCATCGGCCCGTACACCCTGGTCTGCGAGTCTTACACCCAGGATGACAATCCGAATTACAGCAACGAATGGGCCATCATCAACGTCTTCAAGGGCGATCGCAAGATTGAGACCATGTATCCGGAGCGGCGCTTTTATAAAGCCAGCCAGCAGCCGCAGACCTTGCCGAGAATTCGCTCCACCTACAAGGAAGACTTGTATCTGACTTACGAGGGCCTCAATGACCAGACCGGCCGTCCCATCATCAAGGCCCACTTGAATCCATTGGTGATGTGGATTTGGGTGGGAGTGCTGATCATGATCGGCGGAACCGTGCTGGCCCTGATTCCGAATGCTGCGCCGGTCCGGGTCCCTGCTCCGGCCCGTATCCAGACGGCTCCCCAGGGAGCGGGAGACTGAGGGCGATTTCAGATTGAAGATTGAAGATTTTCGATTGTGACCGCGCCGGCAAGGTCAAGGTGATATCAACGATGGGATCGACAGTCTGAAATCAAGAATCTGAAATCTGAAATTATGAAGTGGTTACCCAATTCCGTGTGGCGCACTCTTCAGGCGGGAGTCCTCGTCCTGATAGTGTTCGGTTTTCTCGGCGCGAGTGACGAAGGAGCACGCTTCAATAGCCTGGGCCACAAGCTGATGTGCGTCTGTGGCTGCAGCCAGATCCTGCTGGAGTGCAACCACGTGGGCTGCACTTATTCCGACCGCATGCGCGGCGAACTCATGGCCGGGCTCGATCGCGGCGAGAACGACGACCTGACCCTGCAGGACTTCGTGCAGAAGTATGGCCCCACGGTTCTGGCCGCACCCACCGGGACCGGCTTCAATCGGGTGGCATGGATCATGCCGTTTTTGGCTCTCGCTCTGGGACTGATGACCACAATATTCATTGTGCTGGCGTGGAAAAAAAGACCCGCGCTGGCCGCTCCCGGCGGTGTTTTGCCCGTCAGCGGCCCGGAGCTTGAACGCTTTCGTACCCAGGCCAGGAAGGACACTCAACTATGACGGTCGCCGCTCTCACTTGCGTCATGGTGACTTTGTGCGTCCTCTTCTACGTGTTTTATCTTCCCGGAAGATTGCACATGGGTCCGGAGAAAACCCGGCTCGCATATTTGCAGGAGCGCAAGGAAATGGTCTATGAGAACCTGCGCGATTTGAACTTCGAGCTTCAGGCGGGCAAGATTCCCGAAGGGGACTACCAGTCGCTGAAGGCTTCGCTCGAGGATGAGGCCGCCGGCATCCTGGCGGAAATGGCACGGCTGGAGCAGGCCGCTATCCGCCCGCTTCCCGGCCGAAAGGAAACCAGAATTTGAAGCTCTCCCCCAAGGTAGTTGCTGCTGCGCTCGCCATCCTGCTTTCCTCCGTCGCTTCGGCGCAAACCTTAAGCGGCACGCTCAAAAACGGAACCACCGGAAAGCCCGCCGCCGGAGATGACGTCATCCTCATCAAGCTGGGCCAGGGGATGGAAGAAGCCGCGCGCACCAAGGCCGATGCCAGCGGCCACTTCAGCTTCAAGGTTGCGGACCAGGGACCACACCTGATTCGCGCCGTCCACCAGGGTGTGACCTATCACACCATGGCGCCTCCGGGGACGAACTCGGTCGAAGTGCAAGTCTTCGATGTTTCCAAAAAGCTTAACGACATCAGCGTCACCGCCGACGTCATGCGCTTTCAGGCCCAGGGGAACGACTTGCAGGGCACGCGGCTGTTCGCAGTGAACAACGCCTCCACTCCGCCGCGCACCCAGATGAACGATCAGAATTTTGAGTTCTACCTGCCCGACGGCGCGCGCATCCTTGAGTCCTCGGCCGAGACTGCGGGAGGGCAGCCGCTCAAGACGGATCCGGTCCCGCAGAAAGAAAAGAACCGCTACGCCTTCATCTTCCCCTTGCGCCCGGGCCAGACCCTGTTTCAGGTGGGCTTCGAACTCCCGTACAGCGGCGAGCTGAACATCGATCCCAAGGCGCTGTATCCGGCCCAGCACTTTGTCGTGATGCTGCCCAAGACCATGCAGTTTTCGGCGGCCCCCGGCAGCGGCTTCGAGTCCCGGGCAAATCCAAAGGAGCCGGGCGCGACCGTGCAGGTGGCGTCCAACACCGAACAGGGACAGCAGCTGGCGTTCAAGATTTCGGGCACTGGGACCCTGAGCGAAGGCGACGACAGTGGCGGCGGAGGCGCGTCTTCGGGCGACAACGGCGCTACTGCGGGGCGCGATTCCCGTCCCGGAGGTGGGCTAGGTCCGCCGATCGATGCTCCCGATCCTCTGGAAAAGTATCGCTGGTACATCCTCGGGGCCTTTGCCGTAGCGCTCGCTGCGGGTGCGGTGTACATAACAAACCGGTCTCGTTCCCCGGAACGGTCGTTTGCGACCCTCTCCGGTCTGGGTGCATCTGATGTAGAGGCGCCTGAAAGTTTTCCGGCCCGGCAGCCGGCTGCGGGCCGTTCCGGAATGCTGCTCGAAGCCCTGAAGGAAGAGTTGTTCCAGTTGGAAGTGGACCACAAGCAGGGCAACATTTCTCAGCCGGAATATGAGCGGGCGCGGACCGCATTGGACCATACCCTGGAACGAGCCATCAAGCGCGGAGCCTCCCTGCCCAAAAATGCTCCTGCCCGGGATTAGACCCCAGGGGCAGTTGACGCATCTCAATTTAAGCGCATATCATTTGCGTCTGGTTCATCAACCGAACGCATTATAAGGACGCGGCCTACGGGCCGCGAAGTTATTATCCATGGATAAAAAGAAGCTGGATTACTTCAAGAAAAGGCTGGAAACGCGGCAGGTAGAGCTGCGCCGCATGGTCACGCGCACGGAGCAGGATGGCCGCACCGTGGACGAGGGCTCGGCCCAGGACATTGCCGACCGGGCCGCGAGTTCCTATACCAAAGAGTTTCTCTTTCACCAGAGCAACAACGACCGCCAGCTGCTGCAGATGGTGGACGGCGCGCTGGAGCGCCTGCGTGAAGGCGAATTTGGGGAGTGCATCGCCTGTGGCAAGGAAATCAACGCCAAGCGCCTGGAGGCTGTGCCCTGGACGCGGCACTGCATCGAGTGCCAGGAGAAGTTGGAACAGGGGATTCTGGAAGAGAGTTCGCGCTAATCCCAAGCCCGTGTGGGTCGGACACTCCTGTCCGACGCTTTTGAAGTAGGTTCCGGCGGTTGAAAAATCAAAGGCAAAGTCAGAGTCAAAAGCGCGGACAGGAGTGTCCGCCGCACACGGGCGCGGCTGACTTTCACGCCATCGTGTTAGACTCAATGACGGTCAATCCACAGCGCTAATCTCATTCGAAGGGACGTACGTGCGCGCAGAAACTCGTCATCGACTTAAAGAAGATCGATTCAGCCGGGCCACCATGGGAGCGGCCGAGGCCACTGTTCATTGGTCTGAGGAGCACAAGTCAAGGCTGATCGTTGGAGGCCTCATTCTGGCCGTGGTGCTGGGGACAGGTTTTGGCGGCTGGTACTACCTGAACCAGCAGGACCAGAAAGCCAGCATCCAGTTGAACCAGGCGGTGCGCACGCTCGATACCCAGTTGCGCCCGGCGGGAACTCCCGCCGATCCTGATATCCCGAGTTTCACTTCCGCGAAGGAACGCACCACCGAAGCCCACAAGCAGTTCCAGGCAATCGTGGACCAGTATCCGCACACCCGCACGGCCGAGTTCGCCCGCTATTTTCTTGGCCTCACTTCCTCCCAGTTAGGGGACAATGCCGCCGCCGAGCGGGATTTGAAGAGTGTGGCCACGGTCCACAACGAGGACCTCGCGGCGCTGGCCAAACTGGCCCTGGCGTCGGTTTACCGTGACACCAATCGCACCAAGGATGCGATTGACCTCTACAACCAGTTGATGGCGAAGCCGACGCGCAGCGTGGGAAAAACGACGGCGCAGATGGAACTGGCGGAAACCTATGTGTCCACCCAGCAGCCGGGCGAGGCTAAACGCGTCTACGAGCAGATCCAGAAGGAAAATCCCGCCACCGAAGTAGCACAATTCGCCACTCAGAAGCTGCAAGAGCTGAAATAGCGGATGTCGGACCTCGGACCTCGGGCGTCAGACTGAAGCCGGGTGAATTTCTTGCCAGGCCCCACTCCAACTTTGTCATCTTGATTTGTCATCTTGAGCGCGCAGTCGAAAGACCTGCTGTTGGCTGGCATTGCCGTTGTCGCCGGCAGAAAGCGGGTCCCTCGACTCCGCGGATCGCTCACCAGCGAGCGATCCTGCTTCGCTCGGGATGACAGAGAACTCGGCATGACAAGGAACTCGGGATGACAGAGCAGAAGAATGCGTCAGTGTGAATGGCTGCGCGGCCGGCATTCAGACTCAGCGTAGAGCCAACTACTCTCTTGTCCTGGTAAACAGTTTCTTCCACTCCTGGAGTGGAGTTGGATTGATGAGGGCGGGCCTGAGATTTTCCACCACGTGTTCCTTGCGTCCCATCCCAACTAAAGAAGTTGTGACGCCGGGGGCGGAGCGCGAGAACTGAATCGCGTTGTCGGCGTCGGTCTTCATCCCCAGAACACTGCCCACGAAGTCAGGCAAGTCTCGCGTGAGCCTGGCCTGGTACAGCGCGGCGCTGCCCATCACCGCGATGCCCAGGCGGGACGCCGCCGAGAGCAGTGACATCTTTTCTTTCCCGATGTGCTGGTTGGCCAGGCCATAGGCTTCGGGCATCGCCAGATTGAAGGGAAGCTGTATGAAACGGAAGCGATGGTGCTCGCCCGCAACCTCATTGGCGATCTTCGCCAACTCAAACAGGTCCATGTAGTCGCGCGAACTGTCTGCCACGCGGAAGGCGCTCCAGGTCGCAACTCCGTAGTATTGGAGTTTGCCCGCCTTCACCAGCCTTTCGAGTGCCGAAAAGGCATCTTTCAGTCTCTGGCGGAAGACTTCGCGCGAAACGTCAGCCAGCTGCGACTCCGGATTGTGGATGTAGAACAGGTCGATGGTTTCCAGGCCCAGGTTGCGGCGCGAACGCTCAATCTGATTTTCGAGATATGCGGGTGACATGCAGTGCATCCCGCCCGCCAGAGCTTTAGGATCGAGCACACCGGTTTCGACATACTCGCGATGAAAGTACTGGCGTGGGTCCGCGGGCGGATCGCCATCGAATGAAAGATAACCGGCCTTGGTGCATACCAGGACCTCGTCGCGATGGAGTTCGCCGGAGTCCAGCAGGGCCTTGATCGCCACCCCGATATTGCGCTCGGAACGCTGATGGCGGTAGTTGATGGCGGTATCGAGCACATTGATTCCGGACCTCAGTCCGGACTCAATGGCTGCGATGTAGGCCTGGTCCGCGGCATCGCTGGGCTCACCGAGATAGGTTCCCAGTCCGATGGACGACAGCCAGAGCTGGCTTACTCCCGGCACTTGCTCGGCCTGGCGAAAATGGCCGGCGTCGCGCAGGTTGGGGAAGCGGTCGCGGTAGCGGGCGGTGCCGGCGGCAGAGGCATGTCCGGGGAGCATGGAAAATAGTGTAGCAGCCGGGCGGGGCCGTTCTCCGGAGCTGGTTCACTGGTGGTCATGCTAAAATGACCATGGTCATTTGGAGAGGTCATGAAGAACAATTGCTGCCGGGCAATTCAAGGCACGATGCCTGCGACTCATGGATGAAGTGCGCGCCACTCGAGAGGCTGTCCTGATCACCAAAAAGGGCCGGCCCGTAGCCAAGTTGGTGCCTGCCGAAAGCCAGGTGGAGGACATTTTCGGCTGCTTAAGGGACGAGATCAAGATCATGGGAGATATCGAGTCTCCGGTGGTGCCTTTGGAAGATTGGGATGCGTCTGAAATGATTCTTTTGGATACTCACGTTCTGGTTTGGCTGGTTGGGCAACCGGAAAAGCTGTCCAAGGCGGCTGCGTCTGCAATTCGACGGGCCCGCAGTAGTGATGGGATGTCCATCGCTGATATCACCATGTGGGAATTGGCGCTTCTTTTCTCCCGCGGCGTGCTGCGATCGCACGGCACAATCGAGAACACAGTGCGGAATCTCCTGGACCGCTCAGGCGTCACAGTCAAGCCCGTCACACCGGAAATTGCGGCGCTGGCTACTCAATTTCCGAATGACTACTCTCACGATCCGGTGGACCGATTGATTGGCGCGACGGCGCGGGCGGAAGGCCTGGCCCTGGTGACCCGCGACGAAAACATCCGCAGATCTCCGCTGCTGAAAACCATCTGGTAGTTGCTACGCACTCCCGCGATCGCGCGTGTCCCAATCAAGACTCGTATTTCCAGCGTCCACCCACCATGGTTCGCTCCACCTGAATCTTCAGTAGTTCCGACGGATCGGTCTTGAATGGATCCTGGGCAAGAACCACCAGGTCCGCCAGTTGCCCCGGCTGGATGGAGCCCTTCAGATCTTCCTCAAAAGCCGCGTAGGCGCCATTGAGCGTGCCGCAGCGTATTGCTTCCGGCAGAGTAATCTTCTGATTCGCGCCCCAGACATTGCCCTTCATGTCTGTGCGGGTGAGCTGCGACTGCAGCCACATCATGGGATCGGAGGGGCTGGCGGTGTAATCGGAGGAATCCGTGGGACGCAGTCCGGCGTCGAGGAAACTGCGCATCGGAAACATGTGCTGCGTGCGCTCCTGGCCGTAGTAATGCATAACGTCGCCATGAAAATAGACGTAACCGGAAAACGGCGCGGGGATTACCTGCAGAGCGCGCATGCGCTGGATCAGAGAATCAGTAAGCAGAGTGCAATGCTCGATGCGGAAGCGGGGGTCTTTTTTCGGCAGCTCCTTCTGGATCTGTTCGTAAACTCCGAGAATGCGGTCTATCGCAAGATCGCCATTGGCGTGAGTCGCGAGCTGCCAACCTGCCGCGTGCGCCTTGCGCCCGGTCTCGTAGAGCTGCTCCCGGCTGGTCAGTTGCAATCCGACATACTTGTTGGGGATCCCGATGTAGGGTTGCGAGAGCCAGGCGGTTCGCTCCGAGATCGAGCCGTCGGCGTACTGCTTTACGCCGCCAATGCGCACCCATTCGTCGCCGAAACCGGTGTGAATCCCAGCAGCCATGAAATGGTCGAGCGAAGCGGCGGCGACGTGACAATATACGCGCATCGCCAGTTCGCCGGCGTCGTGCGCATCCTGATAGCCCTGCACGTCTTCGGGCGAGGCGTCGGCGTCGCAGGCCGAAGTGACTCCCTTGCTGGTAAAGAGTTTGGAGATCAGTGCTGCGCCGCGGCGATAGTCTTCGCGATTGCTCTTGTCCGGAATCAGTTTCAGAAAGACTTTCGCCGCGGCGTCGCCCACAAAACCGGTGAGATGGCCTTGGGAGTCGTGCTCAAAGCGGCCGCCCGCCGGGTCGGGCGTTTGGTCGTTTACCTGCGCCAACTGCAGGGCCAGGGAGTTCACGAAGGCGGTATGGCCACCGCGATGCTGCACCAGCAGCGGATGGTCGGCCACGGCCTGATCGAGGTCATGGCGATTGAGCGGGCGAGGGGTTTTCCCGTCGTCGTACAAGAAACCGAGGACCCACTGCCCCGGCGGCGTCTGCTGCGCGCGTTCATGCAGCGCGGCCTGTATTCTTTCGATGGAGTCCTTGTCGCAAGCCACTTTGTGCAGATGCTCGACGCCTGACGCCACGGGATGGGAGTGAGCGTCGTTGAAGCCCGGAAGCACACTCATGAAGGCCAGATCGATCTTTCGCGTGCGCCCGCCCGCCAAAGGCAATACTTCAGCGTTCGAGCCCACGGCCACAAATCGGCCGCCGCTGATGGCCGCAGCCTGAGCTCGCGGCTGGGCCTGATCGAGCGTCCAGAAATCGCCGTTATACAAAATGGTTTCCGGCTCTTCGCTTCGCAAGAGCGGCAGCGCTAGAAGGCTGCTCATGCCTTGCATGAAATTCCGTCGAGAAAGTGGTCGCACTACCGCACCTCCAAAAAAGGCCAGGCCGCAAAACTTGCGGATGAATGCAAGCAGAGCATTATGGCTCAGCCGTCGTCTTCTGCCCAACGGACAGCTTGAACAACGAAATATTGCGGCCGAAGGAGTCGGCTTTCAAATCGCGAAACTCCGGAACTTTGTCCTGTAAATCGTGCGCCAGCCCAATGTCCCATCCGGCCTGAAAAAGCCAGACCGTCTGGCCGGGCTTCAAACCGTAGGCACTCACCATTTCATTCCAGCGGCGAGGAAACACATCCGCCGTCAAGACATTGGTTTCCGGGCTCAAGGAAATTACGCGATGGCCGCCGCAGGGAAATGTCCTGAACGCTGCGGGCGGCAAACCGCTGAAGCTGACCTCGGGACATAGGTAGTACCTGAGCAAGAAGCTGCTTTGGAAATCGACAAAGATCACATCGTCGGGAGCGACTCTTTGCCGGATCGCATCCATGGCCTGAGTCATGTTGCTTCGGCGCTGGTCTTCGCGGCGCATGAACGGGCGATGGGGCGCGCCGAACAGATGACAAACTGTAACCATCAGAACGGCAACCCCGACGGCCGGCGCCAGCCGCCAGCGGCTCGCCCTGGCGATGGTCAGGCTGACACCAGCGACTGCAAACGGTATCAGGAAGGCTGAGTGTCGGGTTCCGCCGTAGGGATACAGATCGACAATCGCGGCGGCGGTGTTGATGACAAAGGGCAGCAGCAGAAGGAGTGCCAGCTGTGCCGAGGACGGTCGCTTGCGGTCCGTCCCATCTTTCCCGATCAACAGAAAAACCATGCCTGCGACGAAGAGAACGCCCGCGAGGTCTCCGACCGCGAGTTGTCCGAAGGTGTATTGCAGAACTCCGAAGGTGCGGGCGAAGACGAACGTCAGCAGGTGATCTTTATCCCAATGAAAGTAGGAGTTGGCCAGTAACACCTGCATGTGCTGCGCCGAGGCGCCTGTTTTCAACTTGGAAATCTGGACGTAGTACAGAAAGGCGAAGAGCCCAAGCGCCACTGCCTGCCCGGCGATCCAGAGGGCAACTATCCGGCGCGAAGGGCGGTCGCTTACCAGTCGCCACAGCGAATACGCCCCCACCGCGCCCGCGAACAGGATCGCCGAAAAATGCGTCAGCATGGCGAGGTAGAGAAAGGCGAAGAAGGCAACCAACTTTCGGGCGGAATTCTCCGCCAGTGAAAGCTCCAGCATGCAGGCCGAGGCCATCATGAAGCACAACAGGAATGGGTACTGCCGCACCTCGGCGGAGAGCTCGATGAACACTGGGAGCAGGCCCACCAGGATGAAGCCGACCCAACCCACCGTGGGACCCAGGAGCCGGGTCAGCCAGCGGAAAAATAACCAGCAGAAGATAGTGCCCGCGATCACCGAAGGCAGTCGAAGGAACAACTCCGATTGGCCCACCTTGCCCCACTCATGCAGGAACAAAATCAGTAGTGGGGGATGAGCCAGAGTCAGACTTGTACGGTAAGCATCCGCCAGTGTGAGCTTGTTGGCGGCCAGAAAATGCATGGCCTCGTCGAGATTAAGAAAGGTGCCAGAGGCCTTCCAGAGGCGCAGCAGAAACGCCAGCGCCAGCACGAACGCCGCGGTCGAATTCCAGTTGGCTTTGAATTTACTTTCCAGGCGGTGTTGCCAGTTCGTGGGTGCGGGACTTTCAGTCATGGAGCATTCAAAGTTCGGGTAAATCATGATACGCGTTGAGTGTGGGCGCGAGCGTCCCGCTCGTGCGGGGGTGCCGGGAAAGTTTGAGGAACAAGATCAAAAGCAACGGCGTCGGACAGGAGTGTCCGACCCACACGCTTCTCCCTTCCTTGACACTCTTTCTTACGGCCTTTATTCTTTAACTTAACTTCCTGGAGAACTTGCTCTTCAGAGCGTGCTTCCGCGGGTCTTCGCGGTACGATTCAGCAGCGCGGGGGGTGCCTGATGTTCATCGAAATCCACGAACTTGAGTTGCATCCCATTGATTTCGAAGAGGAGGTTCGTCCGGGTGTGCTTGACCTGGGTGAGGACCTGCGGCAGACGGAAGCGCTGCACACTGCCGGGCGCGCGCAGCTGGTCGAGGAGCAACACGGCAAGCATAAGATAGTAAAGGACATACGACTCGCCGGCGACTTGAAAACCAGGGTTGAAATGACCTGCGCCCGCTGTCTCGAACCGGTGGTGCAGGACGTGGCCCACAAGTTTGACCTGTTGTATCGCCCGCAGGGAGCTGACTCAGGGCGGGAAGAGCTTTCCGTCACCACCGCCGAGGCCGAGGTCAGCTATTATCAAGGTGAGGGAATACTGCTGGAAGATGTTTTACAGGAGCAGCTCCTGCTGGCGCTTCCCCTGAAGGCGATCTGTCGCGACGACTGCAAGGGGCTTTGTCCACACTGCGGCAAGAACCTGAACGCGGAACAATGCGCCTGCGCCGAGCCGCTGGAAGATCCCCGCTGGTCGGCGTTGAAAGATATTCGCGGCAAGCTGGACCACTGATTGAGATTGAAGAAAGCAACCGAGGAATCGAATGGCAAATCCGAAACGGCGACACTCCCAGAAGCGCACCAGCACTCGTCGCGCTCATGATGCACTGAAGAGCCACTCGCTCTCCGAGTGCCCCAACTGCCACGAGCGCAAGATGCCGCACCGCATCTGCCCCAAGTGCGGCTACTACAAAGGCCGCGAAGTTCTGGACGTCAAAGAAGCCAGCTAGCCTGAACCCTCCATGCCAAGCGTCATAGCCTTGGACGCGATGGGCTCGGACCGGGCGCCAAAACCTGAGATCGAAGGTGCGATTCAGGCGGCCCGGCACCACGGCGTTCATGTCCTTCTTGTCGGCAACGAAGAAGAATTGCGGGCCGAGCTCGTGGACCATCCCGCTGCCGCCGGACTTCCTATCGAAGTCGTCCATGCCAGCGAAGTCATCACTATGGATGACAAAGCCGTGCAGGCGGTGCGCTCCAAGCGCGATTCCTCGATTCATGTCGGGGTCCGGCTGGTGCGCGAAGGGCGGGCCGTGGGCTTTGTGACCGCGGGCAACACCGGGGCGGCGATGGCCACGGCAAAAATGGTGTTCGGAGCGATCCCCGGAGTGGACCGTCCTGCGCTGGCCGCAGTTTTTCCCACTGCCGTGAGCACGGTCGCCATCCTGCTCGACGTCGGCGCCAACGTCGATTGCAAGCCGGAGAACCTGGAACAGTTTGCGGTCATGGGCGAAATCTACTTTCGCAGCATGTTTGGCACCCGGCGCCCGCGCGTGGGTTTGCTCTCCATCGGTGAGGAAGAAAGCAAGGGCAACGAGCTGACGCGGGAGTCCTTCCAGCTGTTGAAGCGGTTGCCGCTCAATTTCATCGGCAACGTGGAAGGGCGCGACATCTATAGCGGCAAGGTTGACGTGATCGTCGCCGACGGCTTCGTGGGCAACGTTGCCCTTAAAACTTCGGAGGGCGTGGCCAACCTGGTGCGCGCCACACTCAAAGAAACCCTGAAGGCCACCATCACACGCCAGGTGGGATATCTGTTGTCCCGCAGCGCCTTCGCCGATTTCAAAAAACGGCTCGATCACACGGAATACGGCGGCGCGCCGCTGCTCGGGGTGCGCGGAGTCTGCTTCATCACGCACGGATCGTCGAATACGAATGCGATCAAGAATGCACTGCGGGTGGCGGCGGAGTTTGCCGAGCGCAAGATTAACGACAAGATTGCGAAAGAAGTGGCCGGGCTAAGGCCCGCAGTGCCGGTAAGCACGTAGGCACCACGACCCACGTAGGCCCGGACGCCCCTCGTCCGGGCGGGCGAGCGTAGCTCGCCTGGGGTTGTCAGTTTGAATTAGGAAGAAGACCAGCCGAGCTTTGCTCGGCCGGGCAGGTGGGACATCCTTCGACTTCGCTCAGGACAGGCTCTGCCCCTACGTAAAGCAAAACACTTATGACTACATCGCAATCCATCGCCTTTCTCTTTCCCGGGCAGGGCTCTCAGGCTGTCGGAATGGGCAAGGAACTGGCGGAAAAATATCCTGCCGCCCGGGAGACGTTCGACGAGGCCGATGAAGCTCTTGGCTACAAGCTTTCACAACTGTGTTTCGAAGGTCCGGAAGAAAAACTGCGGTTGACCGAAATCACGCAGCCCGCAATCCTGACTGCATCCGTCGCCGCCTGGCGGGTTCTCCGCGAGAAAGGCGTGAATCCCAGCTTTGTCGCCGGACATAGCCTGGGGGAATACTCGGCCAACGTTGCGGCCGGTACGCTAAGTTTTTCCGACGCCGTACGCACCGTGCGCAACCGAGGAAAGTATATGCAGGAGGCAGTTCCGGTGGGCGTGGGTGCCATGGCCGCGATCCTGGGGATGGACCTGGAGAAAGTGGCAGCCGTGTGCAGGGATGCCGCCGAGGGCGAAGTGTGCGAGGCCGCTAACATCAATTCGGCGGAGCAGATCGTGATCTCCGGCCACGGTGCCGCCGTCGAGCGCGCCACCAAGCTTGCCAGTGAACGCGGCGCCAAGCGCGCGATCATCTTGCCGGTCAGCGCGCCCTTCCATTGTTCGCTGATGAGGCCGGCACAGGACAAACTGGCTGCGGACCTCGAATCGCTGGGATTTCAAAAGCCTGCGGTTCCGATCGTTTGTAACGTGGACGCAGCAGCGATCGACGATGGCGGTCGCGCCCGCGATGCGCTGGTCCGCCAGGTTACCGGCGCGGTGAAGTGGGAGCAGTCAGTCCGCCTGCTCATCGCAAAAGGAGTCCAGGTATTCGTGGAAGTCGGTCCGGGAAAAGTGCTGTGTGGCCTGATGCGCCAGATCGACCGTTCCAAAACCAGCCTCAATGTGGGCGATGAGGCCTCGCTGCAGAAAACTCTGGAACATCTCAGCGCCAAGCCGGTCTAGCCGATCAGGCCGGTGACGGAGTCTCTCCAGCCGCAACCATGGCTGATTCACCTTTTTCGGTTGGTGTCAGCAAGGGCCAGCCGCGTCGCAGCACGTAGTCAAGCCAAGCGCCTGCCATCTGCGAAGTAAGCACTGCCGCCAGGATCAGCGTGGTATAAAACTTTGCGCTGATGATGCCGGCATCAAAGGCCACGCTGGCCAGGACGATGCCGGGCCCTCCGCGCGCGTTGGTGGTGATCGCGAGATTGATCAGGTCCAGGCCGCGAAATCCTGCGCAGCGTCCCGCCAGCGAAACCGAAAGAATCTTCACGACGCAACTTCCGGCGATGAAGGCAAATACCATTCCTAACGAAAAGCCGCGAACCAGGTCGAGTTTCAGACCTACGAGCGCGAAATACAGCGGAATAAAGAAGGCAAACGAAACCTTCCCGATGGCGTCAAGCGCATCCGCAAAAAGCCGGCGTTTGGTGTGCACGACGGCGAAGCCCGCGAGAAAAGCGGCGAACACCAGGCTGACGTTGAGGGCCCCCGCCACCACGCAGTACCCGAGAAGGACCGCCAACGCGTAGGCCACAGGCGAGTGTTTCGCGAAGAAATTGAAGCGCGACTTGTTGATTCGTTTTATTGCCCGGGGAACGAGTGTCAGTCCCAGTCCGAAGAATACGATGGTGGCGATCAGGTGATACGACAGCTGGCGGGGGTTGAGTGCGTTTTTTCCAGCCAGTGCCGTGGCCACAGCCAACGCCAGCCACAGGACGATATCTTCCAGCACGGCCACGCCGAGGACCAGCCGCGCAAAGCGGGTATGAAGAATCTTCAAGTCGGCAAAGATCTTCGAGACCACCGGCACCGACGTTACCGCCACCCCGACCGCGAGAATGATGATCAGCGAGATACGGTTGCCGTTCGGACCGGCAAGCGCGGGACCAACGAGCCAGGGACCGAGCGCCAGCCCCAGCACAAATGGTATTCCCGTGCCCACAATGGCCAGCCAGCTCACTTCCCGGCGCTCTTCGCGGGTAAACAACTGGCGGGCCTCGGCGCCGGAAAGGAACATCAGGAGCAGCAAGCCCAGCCAGTAAATAAAATTCAAGATGTTCGCCTGGCGCTGGATGGCGTCCATCAGGCCGGATGCGGACGGCAGGCGGCCGATCAGAGCCGGACCCAGAACCACTCCGGCGAAGATTTCGCCCACTACTTTCGGCTGCCGGAGTCTTACGAAGAGGTAGCCCAGCAACTGCGCCAGCCCAACAAGAACCAGAAGTATGAAGAGGATTGAAGTCAGGTCGGAGTTGGACAAGGTGGCGCTCCCCGTCCCTTTGATGCCCGAAAGGCCAAGGGGTTTGCAGGGGAGGTATTGTTTCAGCAGGTCAGGTCAACGGAAGAGTAGTTCGCAGGGCGGCGGGCTCAAGGTCTTGTCTGATTTTTCCACCCATAATTGAGCGTGCTCGGCGCGGTCGTTGACGATGACGTCCACCACCACCCCGCTGGCGCCGCTCGAGCAGGTACTGGCGCCGTTTACTTTGTAGCTGTTGATAGTTCCCCACTGCCCGCCCGTGCCCCAATCCTGAATGAACTGGTTCAAGGGGTATCTGGGATATTTGTCGGGATGCTGCTTCCATTGCGCGTCGGCAAAGTAGATTCCGTAGGCGGTTTCGTAGTCTTTATTCATCAGGGCGTTAAAGAACTTGTCCACCACCCGCTTTTCCGACCAGTAACGATTCATCCAGACCACCGCAGCAAGAACCAGGATGACGACCACCGCGACAGCGATCCTGATTTTGCGGCGGCGCGCCGGGGCGGGATCGTACACTTTGGCATCGAGCAGGGTCATGGCTCTCTAAGCATAATAGATTCCGGGACGCAGGTAAAAGTTCCCAGGTGGAAAGTGTGGGTCGGACACTCCTGTCCGACGCCTTTGAAGTTGCTCTTACGCTGTTGGTCAAAAACCCATGCGCGGACCGAAAAACTCTGGCAAGATCAACTTCAAAAGCGTCGGACAAGAGTGTCCGACCCACACTTTCCTGCTGCTCTTCACAGCGTGCGCTTGAACAGGGGCGTGGCGATGCTCAGGGCAATCACGGCGAAGAGGGAGAGGTAGATAATGTCCGGCACGATGGCGGACAGGCCCGCCTCTTTCAGCAGGAGGATCTTGAAGCCGTGGACCGCGAAGGTGAAGGGGTCCACTTTGGCGATGCCGCGCAGCCACCAGGGAAAGGCCTGGATGGGATAGACCGCGCCGCTGGGAAAAAACAGCAGCGTATTCAGAATGCCAAAAATTGCCCGCGGCACCAGGGGATCCTCGACGCGAACGACCAGCAGAAACATCATCGTATTCAAAGCCGCGGCGGTGAGCACAATCATCAAAATCAAACCCAGCGCGGTCGAGAAGCTGAACAGCGTGCTCACCCCGGCCAGCAAGCTGCCTACTACGGTGATGACCACTCCCACCATCACTGCTTTCACCACGCTGGATGCATTGAGCCCCAAAACCAGTTCGGCTTTTGTAATGGGAGTCACCAGGTAGCCTTCATGAACGCCGCGGGCCTTGTCGTCGATGTAGAGCATGCCGCCGCCGATCATGACCGACATGAAAATGGCCAGCGTGATCGAGCCCGGTAGAAGAAATTTCATGTATTCGATGTAGGGATAAAGCTCCACAATCTGCAGCACGGTTTTCTGCAGCAGGCGCGGCTCGACCACGGGGTTGTTCAGCGCGTTGGTAATCTGGGTGAGCGAGTCCTCGAGCGCCGCGCTCATGAAATTGTCGCTGTTATCCACCACCAGCGCGATCTGCGGCCGGTCCTGCTCGTAAACCCGGCGGGAATACTGCGGAGGAATGATGACGGCGCCCTCGATCTTTCCGTTGCGCACGTCTTCCATCGCCTTCTGCTGGTCGGTGTAATAAACGGGCAGGAAAGTCCGCATGTTGGCGCGGACCGAATCGAAAGCCTCGCGGATCTTGAGCGCCTGGGTGCCGCCGTCCTGATCGACCAGTCCCAGGCGGGCGTCCCGAATTTTGCCGCCGAAGGCGTTGCCCAAGCACGATGAGCTGCACCAGGGGGAAGATCATTGACACCATCATCAGCGCCGGGGAGCGGAAAAATTTCCGCATTTCGCGTTCGACAATCGCCAACATCCGGTTCATGGCTGCGTTCCTGGTCTGGGCGGCATCACGAAGCTGTGCGCTTTCACCAGTTCATCGCGCAACTGCCGTCCCGTGTAATGGACGAATACGTCGTCCAGGCTGGTGTTCTGCACTAATAGCGATTTCACCTGGACTCCGGCGTGCACCGCCGCCTCCACCAGGTCAGTGGTGGTCCGCGACCCGTCGCCGGTGAGGATACGGTACATGCCCGCGCCCTCATGCTGCACCGATGTGACGCCGTTGAGTGCATGCAGACGCTGCTCCCAATCGGCGGGCGCGTTCTCGAATTGCGCTTCGATCACATTCGACCCGGGCACGCTGGCCTTCAAGGCAGGCGGCGTATCGAGCGCCACCAGCTTGCCGTGGTCCACGATGGCAATGCGGTCGCACAGCCGGTCAGCCTCGTCCATATAGTGGGTGGTGATCAGGATGGTGAGCTGGCGGTGCGATTTGATGTTGGTCAGCATTTCCCACACCGCCACGCGCGAAACAGGATCGAGTCCGGTGGTGGGTTCATCCAGAAAGAATATTCGCGGACTGTGCACCAGGCCGCGCGCAATCTCAAGGCGCCGCCGCATGCCGCCGGAGAGCGTCTTGGTTTGCGCCGAGCGCCACTTGGTCAGGTCCACGAGCTCCAGCAATTCATCGATGGTGGCCTTGCGTTTTTTGGCCGGGACGTCGTACAGCTTGGCGTAGATGTTCATGTTTTCCTCGATGGTGAGATCGAGGTCGCTGGTCAGGGCCTGGGGAATTACGCCGATCGTCCGGCGAACGTCATCCGGATCGCTGCTCACATCATGTCCGCCAACTCGGGCGGCTCCGGCAGTGATGGGGATGAGCGTGGTCATCATGCGGATCAGGGTGGACTTTCCCGCACCGTTGGGGCCCAGCAGCCCGAAGATTTCTTCCTCTTTTACATTGAAGGAAACATCATCGACTGCAGTAAAGTCGCCATACTTTTTGACGATATGGTCCACTTCGATGGCGTTGCCCGGGTCGGTGGGCTTGGCGCGACCGCCGGGTGCGGGCTGGCTTGCGCCGGCGCCGCCATTCGGTTTGAAGTCAGCAACCATGTTTTGCCAATCTGAAATAACTCAACTGAAATTCGAAGTCCTGGTCATTTTTCCGCGGAGGCGCCGGAAGCCGATGTTTTCAACTGCTCCGGTGACACCAGGACTTCCGCCGTCATGCCGGGAACGTAGGCACCTTTAGGATTGTCCAGGCGGACTTTGAGCACGATGGTCCGGATATCGCGCTTGCGCCGGCTTACGTCGCGCTGGGTGGCGAAATCCGCCTCCGGAGCCTTGAAGAACACTTTGCCGGAAGTAGCCGTGCCGCCGGGCAAACGGATGCGCAGCGTGTCTCCCAGGCCGATGTTGTCGGACTCGGTTTCGGGAATCGCGGCGCGCACCCATGTGTCTCCCAGATCCACGAGGGTGACAATGGGCTGTCCGGCAGTGAGCACTTCGCCTTCGCGAGCGGCGCGCACCGAAATAGTGCCGCTCAAAGGGGCGTAAATCTTGGTGTAGCCGAGGCGGACTTCCGCTTCCTTGAGCTGGGCCTCGGCATTGGCCAGTTGCCCGCGCGTGGATTGCACTGTGCTGGCAGCGGCGTGGGCCTGATGAGTGTTGGCGACAGCCGCGTTCAAGTCAGCGTCAGCCGCGCTCACCTGGTCTTTCAGGGATTGCACCGTTGCCTGCTGCGCTTTCAGACTGCTCTCTGCCTGCACCCGGTCCTGGTCGGAGGCGACTCCCTGTTTCGCCAGCTCGATCATGCGGCGGCTGTCGCTCTCGGTGCGCTGCAGCGTGGCTTCCGCCTGCAGCAGCTGTGCGCGTGCCGACTGCAGCCGGGCCTGCGCATTCACCACGTTGCTCGAGGTGGAACCGTGGGTCGCCGTGCTGGTGGCCTGGCTGGCTGATACCTGGGAGCGCAGGCTGTCGATCATGGCTGCGGCGGCGCGGGCCTCCGCTTCCAGTTCCGAGGGGTCGAGTATCGCGATCAGGTCTCCCTGCTTGACTTGTGTGCCTTCGTCCACCAGCAGCTTGGAAATCCTCCCCGAAATCTGCGGGCTGATGATGATCTGGTTGGAGTCCACGGTGCCGATCAGCACCAGGTCCGCGGAGCGCGGCGTCGAAACCAGGTAGTAAACGGTGGCGGCGATCAGGATGATCCCGAGAATAATCAGAAATTTGTTGCGCGCGTTCAATCTCGTTCTCCTTCAGAGACCGCTTCCTGGCGGAACAATGCCGCTGAAATGAAATCCAGCACCGCGGCCCGCCGGGCGGCCACATGTTCCGGGGCAAAGGGATCAATTCCCGCGACCATGCGCAGGACCGGCGCATTGATGAAATGAAAAACGATGACGGCGATCATGGAAGGAACGAAATGGACGGGATCGACCGCGCGAAACTCTCCCGCCGCCTGGCCCTCTTCGATCACTCGCGCCACCTTGCCGAACAGAGGAACGAAATATTGCCGGGCGATGCGCTCCAGTTGCGGCGCTTTGCCGCGGGCGGCGCGCATCATCTCGCCCTGCGAAATTCTGGGATAGAGAGGATGGCCGGCAATGTAGTCAAAGTGCGCAGCCACGTAAGCCAGTAACTTTTTCCGCGGGGGCAGATCGCTGGAGAGGGCGGCCTCGATGCTCTCTTTCAGCCCGCCAAAAACCTGGTCCAGCACCGCGGCGTAGAGCCGTTCCTTGTCCTTGAAGTAGTAATAGAGCAGGGCCTTATTGACGCCGGCGGCGCGGGCGATGGCGTCGGTGCGGGCCCCGGCCACGCCTTCACGCGAGAATTCACGGACCGCAGCCTGCAGGATGGCGGCCCGGCTCTCTTCGGGGCGTCCCCGTGATCCCAGGCGCGGTTTGGAAGGAGCGGCTTTCATGGCTGATCTCGCATTAATTAACTAGTTAGTTAGATAATACACACTCAACAGGCGCCGCACAATACATTTCTCGGCTTGCAACAGATACAATCGAAGAGCTTTAGATCATCTGGGGAGAACCATGAAATATCGGAAACTCGGCCGTACCGGTTTTGAGGTCAGTGAAATGGCGCACGGCCTTTGGGGCATGAGCGGGTGGACGGGCTCGGATGACAAGGAATCACTCGCGGCGTTGCAGCTGGCCACCGACCTGGGCTGCAACTTTTTCGATACCGCCTGGGCGTACGGCGACGGTAAGAGCGACGGCCTGCTGGGAGAAATCTTGTCCCGAAACTCTTCTCCACCCAATCCCAGCAAGCGCTTGTACGCAGCTTCGAAGATTCCGCCCATGAACGGGAAGTGGCCAGCCCAGCCTTCATATAAATATCAGGACGTTTTTCCCGCAGCGCATGTTTTTAAACACGCTGACCTGATTCGGAAAAAACTTCGGGTGGACGCCATCGATGTGCTGCAGTTTCACGTCTGGGACGACAGCTGGACGGACCTGCCGGAATTTCGCAACACGGTGGAGAAGCTCCGCCATGACGGGATCATCCGTCACTTCGGCCTTAGCCTCAACCGCTGGGAACCCGAGAATGGCCTCAAGGCTTTGCGCACTGGCCTGGTGGACGTGGTGCAGGTGATCCACAACATCTTTGATCAGTCGCCCGAGGACAAGCTTTTCCCGCTATGCCAGGAATTGAATATCGGCGTGATCGCGCGCGTGCCGCTCGACGAGGGCAGCCTGGGCGGAAAAATGACTTTGGAAACAAAGTTTCCCCAGGGCGACTGGCGGGCGATGTATTTTGGCCCGAAGAACCTTCCGCCAACCATCGAGCGGGTAGAAAAGTTGAAGACCGTGTTGCCTTCAGGAATGACGCTGCCACAGATGGCGCTGCGCTACATTCTTTCTTTCCCGGCGGTGAGCACCATCATTGTGGGGATGAGGAAGCCGGAGCATGTGCGCCAGAACATTGCAGCCAGCGATACCGGCCCGCTGGATGCGGCGTTGCTGGGCAAGTTGAAAGCCCACCGCTGGGACCGCAAGCCGCAGCCCTGGGCCGATTAACTTGCCGTTCTGAATTTACGGAAATCATCTCATGCCGTCTTGGGCGTTCATGTGGGTTCTTTCGTTCGCCATCTATCTCAGCCTGAAGTGGCTGACGTGGTGGAGGGCCCGATCACGAATTGCGCATCCGGCCTGGCGCTCGGTAGCCTATCTTCTGGCTTGGCCGGGAATGGACGCAGATGCTTTCCTCGACGCGAAACAACACGTACGCCCGCCTGCGCCCTCCACCTGGCTCTGGGCAACGTTCGAGACGATTCTAGGCGCGATCCTTCTCTGGTTTGTCCCTCGATCCATTCCGCAAGAACAACCCCTTTTACGGGGATGGATAGGAATGACGGGCCTGATGCTGCTCCTTCACTTCGGTACCTTCCAGATAGTTGCGCTCTTGTGGCAAAGCTTTGGCGTCGACGCCGAATCCATCATGTCTGCACCTCTCCGTTCCACCTCCCTTGGAGAGTTCTGGGGGAAGCGGTGGAACCTCGGCTTCCGTCAGCTTGCGCATGAGTTGATTTTTCGTCCCCTGTATCGGAGGTTAGGTCCCGACCGGGCTGGCTTCTTGGTCTTCGCGATCTCTGGGTTGATTCACGATCTGGTGATCTCGCTTCCCGCTCGCGGAGGGTATGGCCTCCCTACGCTTTACTTTTTACTACAGGGCGCGGGAGTGACGGTCGAGCGTTCGCGCTTCGGCAAGCGGCTCGGGCTGGGGCGGGGAGGGCGCGGCTGGGCCTTCATGGCGGTGTTTCTTTCGGTACCAGTATTTGGGCTCTTTCACCCGTGGTTTGTCCTGCGTGTCATACTTCCATTCATGCGAGCAATTCACGCCCTATGACTCGCGTATTTGTGCAGAGGCTGTTTGACATCGACTTGTGGCTCGTCGGTGCCGCGCATTTCGTGATCCTGTTCGCCAGCTTTCAACTGCCATATCGGCTGAACTGGAAACGGGACTTACAGCAATTGATACCCTTCAACAGGAAGCTCCTTTGGGTGCAGAGCGGATTCACCGTGTTGACGATCATTGCCTTTGGAACGCTCACGCTAGCACTCCATACGGAACTTCTCCGAGGCGACCGTGCTGCCTTGGGACTCACCTGCTTCATCGGGATTTACTGGAGCACGCGGATTCTTGTCGATGCGATTTACTTTTCCCACGCTGACTGGCCCAAGGGGGCGGCGTTTGTGGTGGGACACGCTCTCTTAACCCTTTTGTTTTCTTTACTCGCGGCAAGCTATGTCGGGCTCTTCGTCTGGCACGTGTGGCTGAAGGCAAAGGGCTATCCAATGTGAGCGCGCTGAGCCGACAGTCATATGCCAAGTGCGAATGAAGGAAGGTAATCGGCCATGGTGCTTGCCGCGTCGGTGATCTCTCTTCTCGCAATCCTGCTGGGTCCCCTCCTTCTAGTCCGGTTCCATAAAAGGCAGGTTGCAGCGTTCCATCGAGCAATTACGAACCGAATCGCGAGTCGATTCGCCGCTCGCTTGCCCGGCTTTGCCATTGTTACAAACGTCGGTCGAAAGTCGGGCAGGTTCTACCGGACGCCCGTGAACGTTTTTCGAGAGCCCGACGGATTCATGATCGCCCTGACTTATGGGCGAGATAGCGGGTGGGTGAGGAATGTCCTGGCCGCCGGGGGTTGCCAGCTTGAGACTCGCCGCGTGCAATATGAACTTTCTGCACCAGTCATCGTGCACGACCCCTCCCGGCGACGGTTCCCGCTTCTTGTGCGCATAATCCTCGGCGTAATTGATGCGAACGATTTCCTGAGGCTTTCAACTTCTCACGGTCAGCTTGCTCCGCCGGCGATCGATGGCACCAGCAACACTTCATCGCCATCCTGAAATGCATAAGCGTTTCCGCCCAGGAAGCGGATGTCTTCTTCGTTCACGTACACATTCAGGAAGCGGCGAATTTCGCCTGACTCATCCCGCAGATGGGGCTTGAGGTCGGGAAACTGCTGGTCGAGCGCGGTGAAGAGTTCTCCCAGATTGGCTGCAGAGCACGTGACCTTCGCATTGCCCGCGGTCAACCGGCGCAGCGCCGTGGGAATCTGAACCGTGATGTTCATCTATGCAATCACCGGCTCCGGAGCATCTTTCTCCGAAGGCTTGAGCGTTCGTTCCATGTACTTTTCGAACTCGGCGAACTTGGGTGCAATGGGCTCTTCGAGTTCGTACTTGCCGACGAGCGCATCGGTGGTCTTCAGGCCGTTGCCGGTAATACAGAGCACGGTGGTCTCGTCGGGCGAAATGCGTTCCTGGCGAAACAGTTTGCGCGCCGTGCCGACGGTGACGCCGCCCGCGGTTTCAGTGAAGACTCCCTCGGTCTCCGCCAGCAACTGGATGCACTCTACCAGTTCAGGGTCGGAAACATCCTCCGACCAGCCGCCGCTCTGGGTGATGACCTTGATGGCGTAGTGCCCGTCCGCCGGATTGCCGATAGCCAGAGAGCGTGCAATGGTCGTCGGTTTCTGCGGATCGATGTCTTTGTTACCGGCCTTCACGGCGGTTGAAATGGGCGAACACCCGGTAGCCTGCGCTCCGAAATATTTCACGGGCTTCGCTTCCACCAGCCCCAGTTCGACCAGTTCGTCAAAAGCTTTCTTGATTTTTATGATCAACGATCCGCCGGCCATCGGACACACGACGTTATCGGGCAGACGCCAGCCGAGTTGTTCGGCAATCTCGAAGCCGACGGTTTTCGAACCTTCCGCGTAATAGGGACGCAGGTTCACGTTGACGAAGCCCCAGTTCCTTTCATCGGCAATCTGGGAGCACAGGCGATTGACCTGGTCGTAGCTTCCCGAGATGCGCACCAGTTTGGCGCCGAAAACCTGGGTGCCGAGAATCTTGGCGGGCTCGAGATCGGCGGGAATGAAGATCACGGCCTTGAATCCGTTGCGCGCCGCCTGGGCCGCCACCGCGTTGGCCAGGTTTCCGGTGGAGGAACAGGAGACGGTATCGAATCCGAAACTACGCGCCTGCGACAAAGCCACTGCGACGACGCGGTCCTTGAAACTCAGGGAGGGCTGACAGACCGCGTCGTTTTTCAAGTAGAGGTGCTTCGCGCCCAGCTTCTGAGCCAGACGTGGCGCCTCGAGCAGTGGGGTGAATCCGGCTGGAACCGTAGGCTGATAATCCACGGGAAGAGGCAGCAGATCGCGGTAACGCCACATGCTGGCCGGGCCCTGGGCAATCCGCTCACGGGTAAAGGTGGGCCGCACGGCTTCGTAATCGTAGAAAACTTCCAGGGGAGAAAAACAATCGTCGCAGATGGAACGAGGCTGGTTTCCCCAGCTCTTGCCGCATTCCCGACAGCGCAATTCGTATGTCCGTGCTTCCGAGGTCATGAGCCACTCGCTTTGGAGTGGCATGTCGGGACGAGCCGTCCGGAAAAAGTGTCCTGAAACGCGAAATCCTCTTTCCCTGGATAGAGGAAAAGAGGAACGAGATGCTAAGAATTCGGCACCCCGAATCTCATGTTCCCCCTGTGTAGGGCGAGAGTTGACACCGGGCGACCAGAAAATGAATTCTGATCCGGTTGTCGTGGCTTCGTAGGGCTCGTCCCTCAGCCACTCTGCATGAAATCCAAGGTCTGCTCCGTAGAGCAAACTTGAACGATGGTACCGGGAGGAGCCAGGGTACGTCAAGGGACCTGGGTCTTCCTGGGGACACGTTGTTATACTTTCCCCGGACGGTTTCCCGGCATGGCAGAGCAAGTCTTTGGACTCGGTGTCAACCAGGTCATGGCGTATGCCGCCGTGGCCAACGTGCTGCTGGTGGTGGTGCTGGCTGGGATCAACGTCTATTACGCTGTCCACGCCAAGCGCCAGGCGGATGCCAGCCGGGACCAGGTGGCAGTATTTACCCGGCAGGCGGAAATCGCCGCCGAGACGCTCTCGTTTCTGCGCAAGCAGATCGATCAGCAGGTCCGCAGCGACGTGGCTGCTGTCGCCCTGCAACTCAAGGTCGCCATCCATGTGATTGAAGATTGGCTCAAGCGCATCGCATCCGACAGACAGCTCCAGCTGCCGAACGAGATTGTCATCCTGCCGGTGGATTTCAACGTAGCCACCCAGCGCGCCCACTCGATTGATCCTATTGGCGCCGAACATATGGGCGCGGCCGCATTGTATGTGAGCGAGGCGGAAACCAACCTGAAGATCCTGCGCACCATTGCAGCGGACTCTCCGGGAGCCAAAGAGGTGCATGAAAGGGCCGCCAAGAGCCTGAATGCGGCCCGCTACAAGCTCTCCGTGGCCCGCACCCGATGGGAGGCGCTGGAGGCTCCGGCGCCTTGACCGCCGGGACGGCTGCGGCGCATAATTACGGCCTTGAAAGTCTGTGGCTTTCCGGATGAAAGCTCTGTATCCACCTTTCCCCCAAAAAAGGCAGCCTTGCCGAGTTCCGTCCACCGGAACAGGGAGATTTTCAGATGACCGAAGAAGCCAACAAGCGTATCGGCGATTACCAGATTCTTGATGAGTTGGGCAGCGGCGGAATGGGACGGGTCTGGCGGGTGCGGAACGTCATCACCGACCGCGTTGAAGCCATGAAAGTCCTTCTGCCCGACCTGGCGGGGCGGCAGGAGTTGGCGGCGCGTTTCCAGCGCGAGATCAAGCTGATGGCCAGCCTGAACCATCCCAACATTGCAGCGCTCCGAACCGCCTTCACGGCGGACAACCAGTTGTACATGGTGATGGAGTACGTCGAAGGCACCAATCTGGCTGACAAGCTGGAAAAGGGCCCAATCGCGGTCGGCGACGCCGTCAATTACATCAGCCAGGTGTTGAGCGCGGTGAGCTATGCCCACCAGCAGCACATTATTCATCGCGACATCAAGCCGGCCAACATGATGCTGACGCCGCAGGGCGTCATCAAGCTGATGGACTTCGGCATCGCCCGCGCCGGCGAAGAGCGCAGCCTGACCATGACCGGAACCACCATGGGCTCGTTGAGCTATATGTCTCCCGAGCAGGTCAAGGGAGAAGCCACAGACGCACGCTCCGACCTGTATTCGGTGGGCGTGTCGCTGTATGAATTCGTGACCGGACAGCGTCCTTTCACTGCCACCAGCGACTATTCGATCATGGCCGCCCACGTTAAAGAGGCGCCCAAACCACCCGTCGAACTGCATCCCGGACTACCTGCGGCGCTGAACGAAATTATTCTGATGGCCATCGCCAAGGACCCGGCGCAGCGCTTTCAGACCGCGGATGCTTTCCGCAACGCTTTGAGTTCAGTGCCGGTCTCTGCACCTACACCGGCCATGCTCGAAGCTACTACGGTGGAGTCTATGACGGCGTTGCCCAAGGTGCCGGCTGCGCCCGCCGCGACGCCGGCCGCTCCGGTTGCAGCCTTTAAGAGCCCCACCCCGCCGCCTCCCAGCCTCACGCCGACGCCCCTGCCGCCACCGGCTCAGGGAAGCGGCCATCGGGGACTGTATATGACTCTGGGGGCCCTGATTGTGCTCGCCGGCCTGGTGGTGGCCGGAATCTACGTGCCCAGGATCAGCAAGACCCATGCCAAGGGACCAGACGCGAACTCGATGGAGCAGACTGCGGACAGCACAACGCCCAGCGCTACGCCGAGCGAAGCCCAGCCCAGCCAACCGGCGCCTGCGGACGCTCCAGCCTCCGGAGCGATGAGTTCGGATTCGTCGCAAGCGCCCGCCGCACCCACAACCACCACAGCTGCCGTGGACAACTCGAGTGCGATGCCATCGCCTCCAGATCCGACGCCGGCGGCTCCAGAGATGCAGAGCCCGGCGCAAAGCAATCCCGCCCCGGCCAAACCCAGCCACGCCCATGCCAAGAAGCTGATGGCCCAGGGCAACGCGATGTCCGGCGATGCCGGCGCGACTCCGCAGGGCGATAGCGGGGCCGCCAATTCTTCAGCTCAACTGGACGAACTGGAGCAGACGGTTGACCAGCTTTCCAACCGTGCCGCCGCCGTCAACAGTGGTCTGGATCGTCTGCAGCAGGAGCAGAGCGCCTCGGGCTACGGGCTGCGCGGCGACATGGTCGAGCGTCAGGCCAGCCTGAAGGCCAACATGTTCAAGGCCGAAGAGGCCATGCAACACCATGACGCTGTGCGGGCGAAAAAATACGCGGATCTGGCGGGAAAAGACCTGGAAGTGCTGGAACGCTTCCTGGGCCACTAGGGGCAGTTGATGGTTTCCAGTTTCCGGTTTCCAGAAAAAACGTTCGGCAACCGGAAACTGGAAAACCGGGAACTAGAAACTAGAAACTGCCTTACCGGCTGTACTGGTTTCTCTTCTTTTCTTCGTGGCGTTCCTGTCCCAGCTGGATCAGGCGTTCGATCAGTTCGGGATAGGCCAGCCCCGACGCAGCCCATAGCTTGGGATACATGCTGATCGCGGTGAAGCCGGGCATGGTGTTGATCTCGTTGAGATAGATCTTCCGGTTCTTGGGGTCCATCAGGAAATCCACCCGCGCCAGTCCAGAACAGTCCACGGCCTGGAATGCGCTGATGGCCAATTGCTTGATTTTGTTGGTTTCGGCTTTGCTTAGCTTGGCTGGAATGATTAACTGCGATCCTTCGTCAACATACTTGGCGGTGTAGTCGTAGAATTCCTTGCCGGGAACGATCTCGCCGGGCACTGAAGCAGCGGGCTTGTCGTTGCCCAGCACCGAAACTTCGATTTCGCGCGCCTTGTGCTTCTTGCCGCCAACCCCTTCCTCGATCACGATCTTGCGATCGAATTTGGCCGCTTCTTCCATCGCCGGGGCTAGTTCCTTGCGGTCGCGCGCCTTCGAGATTCCCACCGACGATCCCAGGTTAGCCGGCTTCACGAATACCGGGTACTTCAGCTTGCTTTCAACCAGCTTCTGCACTTTTTTCGGCGCGGCTTCCCAATCGCTGCGCAGCACGGTGACATGTTTCACGATGGGTAGTCCGGCGGCCCGGAAGAGCGACTTCATCACGTCCTTGTCCATACCTGCCGCGGAACCGAGCACGCCCGCGCCGACGTAGGCGATGTCCGCCAGTTCGAACAATCCCTGTATGGTGCCGTCTTCGCCGAAGGTGCCGTGCAGCACGGGGAAGATGATGTCCACATTGATGGCCCGGTCGCTGGCCCGGCGGGTCAGGGCGTCGGTCTGGAAAGCCGCCAGAGAGCCGCCGGGGCGCTGTGGTTCGGGTGGAACCACCACCGCGTGACCGGAGGCCAGGACGGCGGCTCCAGGAGTCGCATCGGGATCGCCCGCCCTGAGATTTGAGTGGGCATCACCCTGGCCCCTTAGCATCAATTCCGCATCGCCGGCAGTCAGCCACCGGCCTTCCTTGGTGATGCCGATGGGTACGACGTCGTACTTGTGCTTATCAATGGCGTTCAGGACCGACGCCGCCGAGAGCAGCGATACTTCATGCTCCCCGCTACGCCCGCCAAACAGGATGCCGACCCGCAGTTTTTTCATGGATATGGGCTTGATATGGCCCCTTCATTCTTGCACAATGTCATACCGTCTGGGTTGACCAGGGCTGTACCCCGAGCTAGCCTCGGCCGGTCTGGGCCGGGAACCTTTGTGTTGTCCTGATTTCTTTGGGAAGGGAAGATCAAGTCATGCGAAAAGTAATGTCTCTGGCCGCGGTGTGTTTGCTGTTCTCGGTTGCGGCGGCCTACGCGCAAGCAGCACCGGCCGCGCCCCGCAAAAAACGGGTAGCCATATTTGATTTCGATTACGCCACCGTACACGGCAGTGTCTCGGCCCTGTTCGGCCAGGATGTGGACATAGGCAAGGGCATCTCAGACCTGCTCGTAACCTATCTGGTCAAGGACGGCAGTTACTCAGTGATTGAGCGCAAAGCCCTGGACAAGATCATGTCGGAGCAGAATTTTTCCAACAGCGACCGCGCCAATCCCAACTCCGCCGCTAAAATCGGCAAACTGCTGGGCGTGGACGCGATCATCGTGGGCAGCATTACTCAGTTCGGCAACGAGACCAAGAACATGAACCTGGGCGGGGCCGGCGGCGCACTGGGCGGTTTCGGCCTGGGCGGCTTCGGACACAAGAAATCCAAAGCTATCGTTTCCCTGACCGCGCGCATGGTGGACGTGGATACGGGTGAGATCCTGGCCGTGGCCGAAGGCCATGGTGAATCGCAGCGGGAAAGCACTTCGCTGCTGGGCGGCGGTGGTAACTGGCACGGCTTCGGCAACGGCAACGCAGACTTCGGCAGCAGCGACTTCCAGAGCACCATCATCGGAGAAGCCGTGAAGGCCGCGGTAGAGAAGACCAGCACCGAGGTGATTGCCGACAAAGACAAACTGGTAGCACGCACCGTGGTGGTCGAAGGGCTCGTGGCAGCGGTCGATGGAGGCCAGATCATCCTCAATGTCGGATCGAAGGCCGGGGTGAAAGTCGGCGACCAGCTGAATGTTGAGCGCGTGTCCAAGGAAATCAAGGACCCATCCACCGGTAAAGTGATCCGGCGCATGGCCACGTCGGTCGGCGTCGTTAAGGTTACGGATGTGGACGACATTTCGTCGGTCGCCACCACCGTTTCTGGCTCCGGCTTCAAAACCGGCGATGCGGTGAAAACTGTCACGCAATAGGTGGTAATGGTGTGGGTCGGACACTCCTGTCCGACGCTTTTGACCTTGATTTTGCTTTTCCGGTTCGCATGGCAAAAGCAAGATCAAAATCAAAGGCGTCGGACAAGAGTGTCCGACCCACACAAACCCTTTGGGAGGGCATGGCGCTCTCCCGCGGCTTTTGATTTTTCATGAACGGGCGGGGTACCCCGCCGGTTCCGGCCCTTCTTTCTGAGCAGTACGACTCGATTGGCTCAAGCGGGAGGCCTTTATGGACGTGTCATTCGCACCAGTAAGCAAGCTGGCAAGCGTCGTTGTGCTCATCTTTCTCACCCTATCCTTCCTGACCGCACAACAGAAAAATCCTCTGACCAATGCCGACGTCATCAAGATGGTGAAAGCCGGAATGGCAGAGCCCACGATTGTGGCAGCCATTGCCGCCAATGACACGCAGTTCGATCTCTCCTCCACCGGATTGCAGTCGCTCAGCCAGGCCGGAGTCAGCAGCAAGGTGATCCGCGCCATGCTGGCGGCGGAGTCGAAGAAGAAAGATGCGGCCGCAGCGGCGGAGAATGCGGCAGCTGCGTCCAATACCAACACCGCGCAAGATTCGACTCCCGATGCGTCACCCGGCATGAGCCCCCAGGGCATGCCCTCCCAGGGGATGCCGCAGGGAATGTCATCGGAACAGATGCAGCAAATGATGGCCAGCATGCCACCCGAAATGCGGGAGCGTATGCAAGCCTCCATGGCCCAACGAAACGCAAGAAGGTCCGGAAGGGGAGGTGGATCAGGTGGCTCGGCCAACTCTATTCCCGCTCATGCCGGCGTGACCGTTCCGCTGGACAGTCCGCTCTATGCTTCATTCATGCGGCTGAAGACCCAGCCCGGCTATCACATGGTCATGACCATGCAGACCAGCGATCCCAGGATGGCGCAGATGGCCCAGAGCATCTTCAGTCCGGGGGAATTGGTGGTTGAGGGCAATACACGCCAGTACACCATGCACTACAAAATGCAGGCCACGGATGTGCCGGGAACGGTGGATGACTGGGAAATCCGGGCGGTGGTGCAAAACGGACGCGCGGCGCGGCTCATCACTTCGGCGGCGGTGCCTCGATTATTGAAGGAAAGCGAGGAAAAGGCAGCTCACGATCTGGCGGAGTTGGACCGCATGGCCGCGACCTCGATCGCGCGCGCCGCGGCGGAAGGGCCTATGGGCGCGATCGGCGCAGGTATGACTGCCGCTGGGGTCGCAATGGCGCATGCGGAAGCTCCCAAAATGCTGAAGAAGGAGCGGGATATGTTTTCCTGGCAGTGCCGCGACGTTCCGCAGAGCGACACGTCGGGCAGCAAAGCCAACCCCAATCTCACCGACCTGCACTCGATCGGCGACCAGAACGTAAACGGCGCGATGGCGGACGGCTACGAGTTCTACGACCACGAAAACGAGAAGACCCAGGGCACGGTGCACCTGTTCGTGGCCAAGGACACCGGCTTGCCCCTGCGGATCGAGATGGTCGATCCGAGCGGCGCCGGCGGGATCCAGATGAACTACGGCCCACTCACCGGGCCGGCGAATATTGAAGTTCCGGCCTGCATGAAAGCCAAATAGCCACAGGAACCAGGGGAAGAGGAAAGAATGCGAATAATAAGTGGCGTCTGGCGCTCCCTCTTGCAAGCCCCCCCCCTTCAAATCTTTTCAGGCGCCCCCCCCCCCCCCCCCCCCCCCCAAAAAAATAAAAGGGGCTAAAAAAAAACACCTCCTTCTTTCTTCCCTCCTTTTTTTCCGCTAAGCCCCCCCCCCCCACCCCCCCCCCCCCCCCCCCCCCCCCCCCCCTCCCTCCTCCATTTTTCCCCTTCCCCCCCCCCCCCCGCCCCCCCCTCCCCGCGCAGCCGCGCCGAGCTCAGCCGACGATTCAGAGAGCGCCGCGCCCACCCATCTTGGCAGGGACCACGGTCCGCGCCGCCAAATGCAGCACTGCCGCGTGCCGGTTCATGGCGGTGGCCGCCTGGGTGCGGCGGTTGCCCTCGAGGCTGTTGTAATCCAGGGTGGTCACGCTGTGTTCACACAGCGCACATTTAAACGTGGTGCCGCCGTTCATCGATTTAGTGGTGTAGTATCGCACGTCTATATTGTAGTCCTTCCGTGCAACTGCTCTTCCGGGGCATTAGGTGAGCGACCTTAGGGTAAAGGCCTTTGTGTGGGTCGGACAGAGCCTGCCCTGAGCGAAGTCGAAGGGAGTGTCCGACCTGCCCGCTTCTCTTACAGGATCTTCTTCCCAAACGCCGACTGCGCCAGCTCCACTGCTAGGTCAGCGGTGCGGTTGTGTTCGTCGATGACCGGATTGACTTCGACGATCTCAAAGCTCAGCATGCGGCCGTGGTCGGCGATGATTTCCATGGCCAGGTGGGCTTCGCGATACGTGGCGCCGCCGCGAACGGGCGTGCCCACGCCGGGTGCGTCTTCGGGATCGATCCAGTCCATGTCGAGAGAGACGTGATAGCCGGCGGTGCCACGTCCGGCCATGCGCAGCGCTTCTTCCATCACGGTGCGCATGCCGCGCTCGTCGATATCGCGCATGGTAAAGACGCCGATGCCGGCGCGGCGGACATTTTCTTTTTCAATGGCATCAATGTCACGCACGCCTACCAGCACGCAGTTTTCCGCTTTCACCTTGGGCGAGAAATCAAAGATGTCGGCCAGTTCCGGAGGCCCCAATCCCATGGTGGCGGCCAGCGGCATGCCGTGGACGTTTCCGCTGGGTGAGCTTTCGGGCGTGTTGATGTCGGTGTGGGCGTCGATCCAGATCAATCCAATCTTCTGGTTCTGGCGGCGATAGAATTCGGCGACTCCGGCTACCGTGCCCGCCGCGACCGAGTGATCGCCGCCCAGCACCAGCGGAACCATGCCGGCCTCCAGAGTTTTCAGGACCAGTTCGGCATGTTTGGTGCAGGTGGCGGTAATTTCCTTCAGATACTTGGCCGACGGGTCTCCGGCCTTCTTCTGTTCCGCGATGGCCACGGAAACATTGCCTGCGTCCTCGACCACATGCCCCAGCGCCTCGAGGCGCGCCTCCAACCCCGCGACACGCACCGCAGACGGGCCCATGTCCACGCCCCGGCGCGACTGTCCCAGATCGAGCGGGACCCCAATTACCCGAATCTTCTTGGGCACGATGCTGGAGGAAGCTGCGTTAGTTGGGGTCATGGATTTTTGACAGCGGTCGTGCTCGGTGTCTTCGCTTGCACCAGCGATGCTCCGGCCGATTAAGACTCTATCTTCAGTTGCCAGTCAAAAGTTCCCGGTTCTCAGTGTTACGCGCATTCACTTGCCCGGTGGTGAGCGTCTACGGGTATAACCGGTTCAACATCCGCGGAAACGGAATTGTCTCCCGCACATGCTCCAGCCCGCAGATCCAGGCCACCGCGCGTTCAATGCCCATGCCGAAACCGCCGTGGGGCACGCTGCCGAATTTGCGCAGGTCAAGGTACCACTTGAAGGCCTCTTCGGGAAGGCCGTGTTCGCGAATGCGCTGCACCAGCAGATCGTAGGAGGCCATGCGCTGCGAGCCGCCGATAATCTCTCCGTAGCCTTCCGGCGCCAGCACGTCCACGCACAGAGCCAGGTCGGGACGATGGGGATCGGGCTCCATGTAAAACGCCTTTATTTTGGCGGGATAGCGATGCACCATCACTGGCTTGTCAAACTGCGATGAAATGTAGGTTTCATCCGGCGATCCCAGGTCGCCGCCCCATTCAAAATTGTTTTCCAAAGCGCCTTTGGCGTGGGCCTCCTGCAACATCTTTGCGGCCTCGTCGTAAGTAATGCGCGGAAACGGGGCTTCAATTTTTTCCAGTTTCGTGACATCGCGCCCGATCACCAGCAGATCGCTGCGCTTCCGCTCCAGGCAGCGCTTCACCAGAAAGCTGATCAGGCCTTCCGCCAGTTCCATGAGGTCGTCGAGTTCGGCGTATGCCACCTCGGGCTCGACCATCCAGAATTCGGTAAGGTGGCGGCGAGTCTTGGATTTTTCCGCCCGAAAGGTTGGCCCGAAGGAATACACCTTGCCCAGGGCCATGGCCGTGGCCTCGATGTAGAGTTGCCCGGACTGGGTGAGATAGGCCTGCTCCTCAAAATAATCAACTGGAAAAAGAGTGCTGGTGCCCTCGCAGGCGGCCGGAGTAAGAATGGGAGGATCGGTCAGGACGAAGCCGCGCTCGTCAAAGAAATCCCGCGCCGCCTTGATGATCTCCGCCCGCACCCGCAGAATTGCCGCCTGGCGCTGCGACCGCACCCACAGGTGCCGGTGCTCCATCAGGAATTCAACGCCGTGTTCTTTCGGTGAAATCGGATAAGGATCGCTCTCGGAAACCCGCTGCAGGACCTGAATGCCGGAGACATCGAGTTCATATCCGCCGGGAGCGCGTTTGTCGGCGCGGACTTTTCCCTCGACGATCACGCTCGATTCCTGAGTGAGGCCCTTGATCGCGTCGAATACTTCTGGGGCCACGGCATTTTTCGGCACCACGCCCTGAATCAGGCCAGAGCCGTCGCGGAATTGCGGGAAGAGCAGCTTGCCGCTCTCCCGCAGATTGTAGAGCCAGCCCCGAATGGTGACGGTCTGGCCTTCGTGCTTGCCGATTTCGGAAATTGTGGTTACAGGGGACATAAGATTTTTGTAGCGCCGGCGTCTCGCCGGCTGTCGTGCGGGCGTCCCGCCCGCAGCGGCGAGGGCAAGATGCCCTCGCGACAGCCGCCGGGACGGCGGCGCTACAATTCGGCTGCCAATTTGTCGAATGCCTCTTTCATCTTCTCCACCGGATTCACCTTCTCGTCGGCCTCAATCTCGAGCAGCAACGGCGGCGTATGCGGCGCCGAGCGGAGTAATTCCATCGCTTCTTTCCAGTCGATGGTCCCTGCTCCCGGCCACAGGTGAGAGTCGCGGTCTCCGGCATTGTCGTGCACGTGGGTGGAATGAATATGGCCTTTCAGGATTGCGAAGGCTTCCGCCACTTTGCCCATGATATGGGCGTGGCCGAGGTCGAAGCATACACCTACGTCGTCGAAGTGGGTGATCTGGATGAACTCCACCAGCTTATCCGGAGTGCATAGTTCGTTAGGGATATTTTCCAGCAGGATGCGTACGCCCAGCGGCTTGGCAAAGGCGCGCAGGTGCTCGATGGAAGTCATGGCGGCCTCGAACTTGCGATCGTCAAACGATTCTCCGCTGGTCCCCATGTGCTGGATCAGAAAGCGGAAGGGAATCTGCTCGGCCACTTCGATCGCCCGCTTGATCTCATCCATGGCCTCGATGCGCTGCGCCCGGTCGGTTGCGGCAACGTTTACCGGCGGTCCGCCGGCGCGCCCCGACTCGTAATCGGCGTGCAGGGGCGAATGGATGGAATGGAGCGGAATTCCGCTGGTGTGAAACCAGTCCGCAATTTCGCGCACATGCTGCTTGCGATTGGCATAATCCAGATGCTGGCGCGCGGCGAATATTTCGATCGCCTGCGCCCCGCCCCGCACCAATCCGTCCAGCAGTCCCGGATGCAGCCGCTCCTTCACGTACACCAGTGTGGACATCGCTTTCAGCATGATCTGGTCCAGTTCACTCCAGGAACCATGTACGGGCAGGTGTCCTCACCTGCCCGGTCGAGCGAAGCTCGACAGTTTTGCTGTCGGGCCAATATCAAAATGGCCGAGCGTTGCTCGGCTGGGCAGGTGAGGACACCTGCCCCTACGTGGTTCGTACTTAACCTAGAATCCTATCGCTCGGCCGTTGTTGCGCGGGTCGCTGGCGCCCAGGCGTTCTCCCCGTTTCGGGTCAACCATGACGCACTCGCCATCGCTCCAGGAGTCCCGCGCTTCTACCCGGTGTCCCATTCCTTCCAGTTGCTTGATGGTATCAGGAGAAAATCCGGACTCCACGCGTGTGACGTCAGGCAACCACTGGTGATGGAAGCGAGGCGCGTTCACCGCTTCCTGAATATTCATTCCGTAATCGACTACGCCCATCAGGATATTGGCCACCGTGGTGATGATCCGCGGGCCGCCGGGCGAACCCAGCACCAGAAACAGCTTACCGTCTTTGAGCACGATGGTGGGTGCCATCGCGGAAAGCGGACGCTTCCCCGGCCCAATGGCATTGGCCGGACCCTGAATCAGGCCGAACATGTTGGGCACGCCCTGCTTGGCGGCGAAGTCGTCCATCTCATCGTTCAGCAGGAAACCCAGGCCCTCGGCGGTGACGCGCGAGCCAAAGCTGTCATTGAGCGTGGTCGTGACCGCAACCGCATTCCCCTCCGCATCGACCACCGAGTAGTGAGTGGTTTGGTCAGGTTCGACCACGGCGCCGGAGGGAAGATGTCCAGCCGCGTATTGTTCGAGCTGGCTGAAGATTGCAGGCCGGACCAGATCCTTACTGACGCTGGCGTGCTTCGGATCGACAGATTCCCGCCAGGCCGCGCCGTATCGCTTGTCGATCAACTGGGCCACGGGAATGTTCGAGAAATCGGGATCGCCCAAAAACTCCGCCCGGTCGAAAAAGGCGCGCCGGAAGGCTTCCAGGGTCAGATGAATCGCCTGCGCCGACCGGCCTCCGAATTTTGCCAGGTCGTAGCCTTCGAGAATGTTCAGGATCTCAATCAGCGTGGTCCCGCCCGAGGACGGCGGCGGCGCGCTGATGATTTCGTATCCGCGGTATGACCCTCGCACCGCCTCGCGCTCCTTCACTTCGTAATGCGCCAGGTCGTCAACCGTGATCAGGCCCCCGCCCTTCCGCAGGGATGCGGCCAGTTCACGGGCCAAATCGCCATGATAGAAGTCATCCGGATTACCGGCAATGCGCTTTAGCGTGCGTGCCAGGTCCGGCTGCCTGAGCACCTCGCCGGCTTTGTAATAGTTTCCGTCACGCTGAAAGATGCGGCGCGATTCCGCAAACTGCCGCAGCGGTTTGTCATCCTGCAAATCGCCGGCGTCTTCGGCAGTCAGGACAAATCCTTCCTCCGCCAGCTTGATCGCCGGGGCCATCACCCGCGCGAGCGAGAGCTTGCCGTACTTCTTTTCCGCGTACACCATGCCCGCTACCGACCCCGGTACTCCGATCGCCTTATAGCCGATGATGCTGGCATCCTCAATCACATTGCCCTGGGCGTCGAGATACATGTTGGCGGTGGCCGCCGCCGGGGCCTTCTCGCGGTAGTCGATAAAGTGGCTCTTGCCATCGGCGAAGCGGATGAGCATGAAACCGCCGCCACCCAGATTCCCCGCCTGGGGATGCACCACGGCCAGCGCAAAACCTGTCGCCACGGCCGCGTCCACAGCATTGCCACCCGACTTCATCATCTGCGCTCCAGCCCGCGACGCCAACTGGTGCACACTGGCCACCATGGCGCGAGGCTCCGCCACCGGCACCATGCGGGCGGCAAAGCTGGGCGGCACGGCTAACGCCATGGCGAGAATAAAGAGCAGCAGAATCAATAACTTGCAATGAGATCGCATGAGTCGGGACTGCTAGAGGCTAGTCCAACGAGAGAGCGGGAGTCAAATGAGCGAGGTGGCGTACGAGTGCCATCAAACGCGGATCGCGATCTCTCGACGGAGAGAGAGATCCCGTTCGAAAACGGAGAAGCGGTTCAGAAATCTGAAATCCAGAATCTCAAATCTGCAATCGCGCCAAAGGGCGTCAGCATCATTGCCCTGTAACCGTAAGATGGTCGAGAAATGCCGTCGCACCCGAAGTTGTCTTATCTCCACCAATCTGGAAGTTAACCACCTGTCGCCCGATTTCCCAACCAAGGCCAAAAACGGAGGGCCCGGAGGCGCCCACGAATTTGGACACCTTGGTATCAAAAGTCACCGAATCGTAAGTGACGTTTCCCGCAGAATCGCGGTGATATTTCAGGATGACGTGGTGCCAGACGCCGGGCTTCCACACCTTCCGCGAGCAAGCGACGTTCGAGTTATTCCAGTGCGGGTGGCCGGAAACGTTGGTCGCGTACTGCCACATGCCTTTTGGAAAATTACACTGCATTCCATAGATCACAGTGTTCCCGCTGAGAGTGACCTGGTTCAAGTCGAGTTCGATATTGTTGACGTTCGCCAGTTTGTTGAAGTAGACCCAGGTATCAAGGACAAAGGAAGTGGATTTGCCATCCTTGTGAGCCGGGCCGAGATAAATATGGAAGCGCTCTCCGCCGTAGTACTTCCACACCACATCGAATTGTCGCATCGATCCGGACATCTTGCTGCTTCCCGTCGATGACCCGTTCGTACCCTTGTCGTGCTCCCAGCACCAATGAGGAATACCGCATCCTGTAGTGCCGCCAGAGCTGGGAATGTTCTCAAGGTTCGTTATTTGTTCCGCGCCAAACGCCATACAACTTGTAAAAAGCCACAACGCGAGTACTAACTTCACGAATGCTCTCCCCGTAATACTTGGTCGGGCGACCGCTGTTCGGTCCGCTCCCGGTTTCGGCCAAAGGTAGGATTGTTAATCCAACTTTTATGGCAACCTGGGATGAGGGTCAACTATCGGAAGTACAGGGGTGCACTCGGGAGTACTGCGACATCAGGTTCGGTTCCGCGGAACGGTCTCGACAAGAATCTCCGTTCTCACTTTCCAGCGCGGCGAGATTTGGATCTGCGGCGGGTTGGCCTGGTTTTGCGGGCGCTGGTTTTCCGAGCATTGCTTTTGCGAGTACTGGTGCAGGCAGTGTTCGGCCTGGTTATCCGGGCCTTCGCCGCCACCATCTCATACGACTCTGTAATCAGTTCCCTGGTGTCGATCCAGGGCAGGACATCCATGCGCTCGAACGCCACCCAGTGGTAGCGGCCGAGGTAAGGCGCGGGAATGATGTCTTCATGCTCCACCAGTTCGGAAAATATTTCTGGTTCGCACTTGAACATCAGGCGCGGCGGCACCGAACTCAGAGACAGGAGCGCGAAAATCTTTCCGCCAACCTTGAAGCAGAGAACTTCTCCCCATTGCAGCTTTTCCGTAGCCTGGGGAAAAGAAAGACAGAAGCCGCGGATGGATTCAACACTCATTTGTTCCTTATGAATCTAACCCGCGAAACCCTGAATCAAAAAGCACAGGCGTTTTGTATGCAGGCGCGGGATGCGTTATAAGAGTTGCTTCAACCAGCTGAAACCTCCAGGAGATTGAAATGCAAACCCGGCAACTTGGCAACTCTGACCTGCGCATCACCCGGGTCGGCTACGGGGCATGGGCCATCGGCGGCTCGGGCTGGCAGTTCGGGTGGGGAGCGCAGGATGATAACGACTCGATCGCGGCCATTCACCGCGCGCTCGAATTGGGAGTGAACTGGATCGACACCGCCGCAGTTTACGGCCTGGGGCACTCTGAAGAAGTTGTTTCCCGGGCGTTGCAGACGTGGCCGGGCTCCCGGCCTTATATCTTCACCAAATGCGGCCGCCTTTTGGATGAACAGGGCTGCGTGCGCAGCGATCTGGGCGCCACTTCCATCCGCCGCGAAATCGAGGACAGTTTGCGACGCCTCGCCACGGACGTGATCGATCTGTACCAGATTCACTGGCCGCCCAATCCGGATTCTCCCCAGCTCGAAGAGGGCTGGGCCACACTGGTCGATTTGAAGCGGCAGGGCAAGGTGCGCTGGATCGGGGTCTCGAACTTCGATGTCAAACAGCTGCGACGGGCACAGGGCATTGCGCCGGTCACCTCTCTGCAACCTCCCTATTCGCTGATTAACCGGGGAGTCGAGGCGGAAGTGCTTCCGTACTGCTTGCAGGAAGGGATTGGCGTCATCGTGTATTCGCCCATGGCCTCCGGAATGTTGACCGGTGCTATGACCCGCGAACGCGCCGAGAAATTGCCCAAGGATGACTGGCGCCGCGCCAATCCAAATTTCAACGACCCCAAGCTGTCGCGGAATCTCGCCCTGGTAGAACGCTTGCGGGAGATTGGAAAGCGCCATGGCCGATCACCCGGCGAAGTTGCCATTGCCTGGACGCTCCACAACCCGGCGGTGACGGCCGCCATCGTAGGCGCCCGAAACGCCAGTCAGGCCGAAGGAGTAATGCGCGGCGGGGAACTCAACCTCAACGACGAAGATGTAAAGGAGATTGAGGCTTTCTCTGAGGCGGCTGCGTAAAGGGCGAAGCAGAAGGCGTCTAGTGGGTTTGGGGAGGGGCACGACTTTAGTCGTGCCACCAACTCCAGGACCAGACGCGCTTTAGCGCCTGAGGTGAGCTTCCCGGTCGCCACAGCAGACCTCAGGCGCTGAAGCGCCCATCAATTTTCAGCAGATTGTGGCACGGCTAAAGCCGTGCCCTTCCCAAGCCCTTGCCCGTCGAGCTTCCTCCGTCCCTGCTCACACCTCTTCGCGCGCCTCGCCCAGGGTCACGCTGACATCGATCTTTTTCTTTCCACGATAGATGGTGATCCGCACGGTGTCGCCGGCGCGGTGATTGTTCATGATCTGGCTGAGGTCCTGCTGGTCCTGGACCTGCTGGCCATCGATGGCCACGATCAGGTCGCCGCCCAGGGTGATGGGCACATTGCCGATGTAGGCGCGTTCGCTGCCGCCGTGCAGGCCGGCGCGGTCGGCGGCGCCGCCCGGCACGACCTGTACGATCAGTAATCCGCTGTCTGCCGTCAGCCCCATCTGGTCAGCCAGTTCAGGGGTAATGGGAATCGTCCGCACGCCCAGCGCCGGACGACGAACCCGCCCCAGCGTCATCAGGTCGTTTAGCACAGCCTTGGCCGTGTTTACCGGAATGGCGAAACCAATGCCCGCGCTCTGGCCCACGTTGGAGGCGATCAGGGTGTTGATGCCGATGACTTCACCGTGCCAGTTCAGCAAGGGGCCGCCGGAATTGCCGGGATTGATGGCCGCGTCGGTCTGGATGGCGTCATCGATCTGCATGCCGTCGGGCTCCTGCACCGGGCGGATCGAACTGATGATGCCATTGGTCATGGTTCCGGCCAGGCCGAAGGGATTGCCGATGGCATAAACTTTTTGTCCCACTTGCAGATTGCGCGAGTCGCCGAGCACCATCGGGCTCAGGCCAGGACCTTTGATCTGAATGACCGCCAGGTCGTGGGAACGATCGGTCCCTACCACGGTGGCGCGGTACTTCTTGCGGTTGTGCAGCGTCACCTCCACCTGGCGGGCGTCGGCGATGACGTGATAGTTGGTCAGCACGTGACCTTCTTTATCGATAATGAAGCCCGAGCCCTGGCCTTCCTGCGGCACCAGGCCATAAAAGAAATCAAAGGTCACGGCCCGCGAAGTGATGTTCACCACGGAATCGATGTTCTTGCGGTAAACGCTGATGTTGTTCTGTTCTTCGGCGTCGAAGCCGCCGTTCGACGCGGCCTCGGTGATCTCCACCCGGTTGCTGGGACGGCCAAACCAGTTCGTGGTATGCATCGGCCCGGAGCGGTAGGTGGTGAAGTAAAAGAACGCGCCGGCAAAAATCACGGCCAGCAGTACGGGACGCAGCAGCTTCATAGTTCGAGACCTTCCCTGATCAAAACAATCTTGTAAATTGTAGCGCCGGCGTCTCGCCGGCTGTCGTGAGGGCATCTTGCCCTCGCTGCTGCGGGCGGGGAAGCCCGCAGGACAGCCGCCGGGACGGCGGCGCTACAAACTACGCTTGTTTCTTCAACTCGGCGTAAATTTCTCTGACCTGGCGGCTGGTTTCTTCGAGCGATCCGGAGTTGTCGATGACGTAATCGGCGGCCCTGATCTTTTCTTCGTCCGGAAGCTGTGCCGCCATGCGGCGGGCGACTTCGCGGCGCGCCGTTTCCTGGTTCACCTTCAGCCGCTCGGCCCAGCGCTCGGCCCGTTGCTCCGGCCTGCAAGTCACGACGACCAGTCGATCGAACCCTGCGGCCATCCCGGCCTCGAGAATGAGCGCCGCCTCCACCATGGCTATGGCGTGAGGATCGCGCCGGCCCACTTCCGCCATCCATTCCTCTTGCCGGCGAATCACGGCAGGGTGGACGATCTGATTCAGTTCCCCGACGCGGGAAGGCTGGTGGGGGCCGCCGAAGGCGAGTTCCCCCAGCCGGGGGCGGTTCACGCTTCCGTCCGGGTCTAAGATTCCGGTGCCGAAGCGATCCACAACTTCCTGGTAAACCGCCTGGCCCGGCTGCATGAGCTGGTGGGAGATCTGGTCGGCCTGGATCACGTGCGCGCCCTGCGCGGCGAACATCTCGCCCACCACCGACTTGCCCGCGGCGATGCCTCCGGTCAATCCGACCTTAAGCACTGCGGGCATGCTCCGCAGCCCGGGTGGACAGGCGCGAGCCCCTCCGCATCTTTGCGGCCTTCACCGTGTTTGCCATCAGCATGGCGATGGTCAGCGGGCCCACGCCGCCGGGCACCGGCGTGATCGCCCCAGCAACTTCGGCGGCGTTGGGATGAGCATCCCCCACCAGGGTTGACCCCCTGGTACGGAAGCTCTCCTCGCGTTTCGTATTGCCCACAAAAAGCCGGTCAAACTCCGCGCGCTCCGTCACCTTGTTCATGCCAACGTCAATCACTGTGGCACCCGGCTTCACGAAGTCGCTGGTAATCATTCCGGCGCGCCCAATGGCGGCCACCAGGATGTCGGCTCGACGGCATACCCCGGGAAGGTCGCGGGTCTTCGAGTGGCAGACGGTCACCGTGGCATTGGCATTGATCAGCAGCATGGCCGTGGGTTTGCCCACGATATCGCTCCGCCCCACCACCACCGCTTCCTGACCCGCCACCGGAATATTGCTGCGCTTGAGAATCTCCATGATGCCCGCCGGGGTACAAGGCACCAGACCCGGGCGCTGGGTGGAGAGGAATCCCACATTGACCGGGTGGAAGCCGTCCACGTCCTTGGCTGGATCCACCGCCATCAGGATCTGCTTGGAATCCACCTGCGGCGGCAAGGGCAACTGCACCAGGATGCCATCAATCTCGTCGCGGCGGTTCAGTTCGAGGACCAGTTCCAGCAGCTCCGAGGTCGAAATTGTGTCCGGCGGAGTGAGTTTCTCGCTGTATATTCCCACTTCCTCGCAACTCTTCACCTTGCCGCGAACATAGATCTCAGATGCCGGATTGTGGCCGACCAGGATCACAGCCAGGCCGGGACGAATGCCCGTCGCGGTCATTTCCTTGACCTCGGAAGCAACCTCGGCCCTGATTTCAGCGGCGATCTTGTTGCCATCCAGAATTGTGGCAGCCATGAACCCTCGCCTTTCCTCTTGGGTAACAGAACTTTATCGTAAACCATCGGGGGCCAAAAGAGCTTGAACCGCGGAGGACGCAAAGAAAGGCCCGCAAAGGTCGCAAAGACGAAAGCCTGGGTGGGGTTCCTTTGCGATCTTTGCGGTTGTTCTTCGCGTCCTTTGCGGTCCAGGCTTTTCCTGTTCTGTTCATCCCGCGCCAAAGAAGCGTAAAATGCCCGAATGATTCCCCAGGACCTGCTGGATATTCTGGTCTGCCCGGTCTGCAAAAAGCCGCTGGCACTGAAAGACGAAGGCCAAAGCCTGAAGTGCGGCGAGTGCCGGCGCGTCTATCCGGTGCGGGACAACATCCCCATCATGCTGGTGGACGAAGCCGTGATCGATCCTTCCTGAGCCTGCTGCCTGAAAGCCGCATTGTGTCACTCCTGCTTGTCCCAGAACGACACAACGTGTCAATAATGGGAATTCCCGATATGGCCCGTTCGTGCCAGTAAAACTCCGGCAGCGGACGCATCCAAAGATTTAGCTCCCCTGCAACTTACCGCAACGTAAGGGGTTTAAGAAACCAAAGCGCGGGTATTTGCGTATATAGAGAAAGCGCTGTGGACGCGGCACCAAAATTGCATGCAACGTTCACAGCACGCAGTGAGTCTAATGAAACAAGCAGGTCAAGGTCGGAGGTGATAACGACCATGAAAGAACGATTCTCCAGTACCGAGTTAACGGCTCTGCGAAACGATCTGATGCAGGGAGGCCTGATCGATTCGCGCGAGGCCGCCGAACTTTTGCAAGTCTTCCTCATGGGACGTGGCTACGGGGTATCGCCTCAAGCAGCCATGGACGCCGTGGGCCGGGTTGAGATGTCAGGCTGCTCCATGCCCGTGCTGCAAAGAGAGCTGGAGGGTCTGGCGCTGGTGATGTAAAGGTGACATGTAAGCGGTGACCAAGAGTATGTAAGAAATCTACGGGGGCCTCAGAACCAAGCCGTTTCCCCGCGAGGTGAGTAAACAAGAATGAGCCGGGCCAACCAGCCCGGCATTTTTGTGCGAGCCGGAGGCTCGCAGCTGTCAGCTATCAGCTTTCAGGAAACCAAAGATCAACCAACGTCAGGCTCGTCTCTGAAGCTGAGGTGAAGGCTTGTGCGTTAGCTGAAAGCTGACAGCGGAGAGCGGAGAGCTGAGAGCTGATAGCTGCTACTCGTAGCGCAAACTCTCCACCGGATCCAGCTTCGCCGCGCGGGTGGCCGGCACCGTCCCGAAGATTACCCCTACCAACGACGAAACCAGGATGGCGACAATCGCCGACAATCCAGAAATCGGAATGCGGTATTCGGTCAGAAACCGTACGGAATAAGGAATCGCTAAGCCAATGACGACGCCGATCAGGCCTCCCACCAGCGAGATGGTCATGGCTTCGGCCAGGAACTGGAAGCGGATTTCGCGGTTCGTGGCGCCCAGCGCCTTGCGGATACCAATCTCGCGGATGCGGGAGCTGACCGTGGCCAGCATGATGTTCATGATGCCAATGCCGCTGACCAGCAGGACCACCGCCGCCACCAGCAACAGCACCAGGGTCAGAGCGTTGGCGGTCTTCTCCGCCAGCACCACCAGTTGGGTGAGATTCATTACGTTGTAAACCGACTCGGCACGGTGCCGGCTCTGGATCACTCGCCGGATCTGGTCGGTTGCCGGCTGCACCATTGAGGGATCGGCGGTCGAGAAATAAATCTGTTTCACCGTGGGCGTGTCGGTAAAGTAGCGGCTCACTGTGTACGGAATCAGCATGGTGTAATCCACGACCTCGGTTTGTCCGAAGGTGTCCACGCGCTCCCGGAAGGTGCCCACGATGGTGAAAGGCAGGCCGGTCAGCTTGATGGTTTTGCCGATGGCCTCTTGTTGCGATCCGTAGAGCTCATCAGCCATTTTTTGGGTGATGACGCCCACCTTGGTATGTTCCTGCTCGTCCTTGCTGTCGAAGAAGCGGCCAGTGACGACCACCAGGTTGCGCACGATCTTGTAGTCCGGGAAAACTCCCAGCACTGAGATGTCGCGCTCCTTGCCGCCGCCCACGGGAATGCGCTCGCCCAGCGAGACCACGGGCGAAGCCGCGACGATGCCTGGTACTTGCTCGCGCGCGGCCTGCAGGTCGTCGATGGTGAGGGGATCGGGTGTGACATTGGCGACGCGCTGGCCGCCGCTCTGGTATTCAGCTTCAATCTGGTTGGTGCCGATCGACTGAATCTGGTTCAGCACATACTGCTTGCCCGTCATGCCGATGGTTACAACCAGGATGAGCGAAGCGGTGCCGATGACCATCCCCAGAGCGGTGAGCGCGAAACGCACCTTATTGCTGCGGAAAGTCTCGTAGGCAAAACTGAGGACCTCGCCATAAACCATGCGGGGCGAACGTCGTTCGGGTGCGGCGGTGGTGGCGGTCCCCATAGCGTAGCTGGTTAGATGCTAGCCGCAACTGTCCGGAGGCGCAATTAACTGTGGCAGGTCGACTCCCGAAAGGGAAGTCCTGATTGTCTGAAAAGGCTATGGCCGGTCGCGCCCCCAGGCTTCGACCTCGATAAAGCTGCACCACCTGCCGGGGTCCACCGGCACAAGATTGGTGATCCGCAGCCATGAAGTTCGCCGCTTCTTGAAGGGAAAGTCCTGAAACCCGGCCGACGATCCGAGCTGGAGGGAGACGTGACTTCCATCGGAGAACTCAACATCCGCGGTCTTCCAGTAGCTGTCGTGCGGGAAATCGGCGCGAACCATCAGGCGGATCTTGTCCAATTCGACTGGCCGCCCGAAGTCCAGTTTCCACCATAGGTCGGTGCGCAGCTGCGGACCCCACGACTGGTAAGGCCATACGCCGTGATGGCCGTTCTTCGTGACTCCGTCAATCGCATTTCGCGCCTCGAAATCGAACAGGCCCCTGGAAACGCTGTTTGTGGTGGCGTGGGGGAAGATATGGACCTCCGCCGGCTCCATTTGCCGCACATCACAGGGATTGAGGGCGAGATTCCGATAGTCGCTAAGATCGTGTCTATTCAGGCTACGAACTGCCACGCGATGAGATTTGCCGGCAAAACTTTCCGGCGCGTAGGCGCTGCCCGTGTCCTTTTCTTCAACTCCGTAGGGAATCTCATAGGAAGCGCTTCCCGGAGAGGGGTTGGGAAGATAGAGCACACACTCGGGCATGTTCTCGTCCAGTCGCACTGCCATGCGCTGTGGTCCGCTGAGAACGATGCGATCGCCTGGCTGATACTCGCGGTCCAAAACCAACATTGCCGAAGCCCCTTTGGACGACCCGGCATTCATTTCGGAGCCTGCAATTCGGGTCCCCTGGCGGTCTTGCACCTCAATGTGAAATCGCACATCGCTCGCGCCCCTTATGCCAGGCGACTCGTCAACCGCCGCAAGTGGTCCGCCTGCAATCGACCCGCAAAGAAAGACGGCAAGAACCCCGATCAACTTAATGGATCGATGCCAGTTAGATCTCGCGCTCATATAAGTCCCCCAGGTCTCTCCGAAGATATTCCCAAATCGTCCAAGTGGCTTCCGGAAGCTGCCTTCTGGCTGTTCACAAATCCAGCCGTGACACTTTCAGCTCTAGCCGGGCGGCTCCGCCGCCCCCCGCGCGTAGTAGGTGGCGTAGCCCGGTTCCAGCTTCCGGCCTTTGGGGCTGAAAATACGGAAATGCGCCAGGCCCGCTCTTTGCAGGGCAAACTGCAGCGTCGTCCTGAGGACGCCGAAACCATAAGTCACGCTGCGGCGGAAGTTGATGGAAGACGCCTCCTCAAAATATTTCGTCGGGCACGATACTTCGCCAATGCGGAAGCCGAAGTTCACGCACTGTGCCAGCACCTGGTTGTCGAAGACAAAATCGTCCGAGTTCTCGAGCAGGGGAATTTCCAGCAACACCTTTCGGCTGAAGGCGCGGTAGCCGGTGTGGTATTCCGACAACTTGATTCCAAGAAACAGGTTCTCGAATGCGGTGAGGAAGCGGTTGGCTACATACTTGTAAAAGGGCATGCCGCCATGCAGTGCCTGGCCGCCGATGATGCGCGATCCCAGCACCACGTCATAGACGTCATAGGCGACCATGCTGGCCATGGCTGTTACCAGCAGGGGCGTGTACTGGTAGTCGGGATGCACCATGATCACGACGTCGGCGCCCGCAGCCAGGGCCTCGCGGTAGCAGGTCTGCTGGTTGCGGCCGTAGCCGTAATTCTGGTCGTGCACAAAGAATTGCAGGCCCAGTCGCTCGGCGATCTCGACCGTGCGGTCGGAACTGTGATCGTCCACCAGAATGCGGATGTCCACCAGTTCGGGCAACTCCGCCACGGTCGCGGCCAGCGTCTTCTCCGCGTTATATGCCGGCAACACCACGGCAATGCGCTTACCGTTGAGCATGCGTGATGATCATAATCTCACAAGCAGTCTTTCAGCTCTCAGCCTTCAGCTTTCAGTGAAAGCAAGATTATTCTGGCTGGAATCGCGGGCGGGGGGATCCTAGCTGATAGCTGAAAGCTGATAGCTGACAGCTGGACCGAGTGTCCGCCCCACCGGATTGTTGATAAAATAGTTATTCAGGCAAGCCTGAAACCCATGGCTGAAAAGCGCACTCTATTCGAGAAAGTCTGGGACGAGCATGTGGTCTCCTCGCCGCCCGACCGCCTGCCTCTTCTCTATATCGACCTGCACCTGGTCCACGAGGTCACTTCGCCCCAGGCCTTCGACGGTTTGCGTGCGGCCGGGCGCCGAGTGCGCCAGCCCAATCGTACCGTCGCCACGGTTGACCACAATATTCCGACCGAGCCTCGCGGCACTCCCATCACCGATCCGATTGCCGCGCTCCAGATACAGGCCTTGCAGAAGAATTGCAAGGAATTCGGGGTCCCGCTGTTCGACATGGATTCGCCCAGCCAGGGCATTGTGCACGTCATCGGCCCCGAACTTGGACTCACCCAACCGGGCATGACGATCGTCTGCGGTGACAGCCATACCAGCACGCATGGCGCCTTTGGCGCGCTGGCTTTCGGTATCGGCACATCGGAGGTCGAGCACGTGCTGGCCACGCAATGCCTGCCACAGCGCAAGCCGAAGACGATGCTGATCCAGGTGAAGGGTTCGCTCCCCGAAGGGGTGACGGCGAAAGACCTGGCGCTCGGCATCATTGGGCAGATTGGAACCGACGGCGCCACGGGCCACGTCATTGAGTATGCCGGGGAGGCGGTTCGCGCGCTTTCTGTCGAGGGACGGATGACGTTGTGCAACATGAGCATTGAGGCCGGAGCCCGAGCCGGCATGGTCGCACCCGACGAGACCACCTTCGCCTATCTCAAGAACCGCCGCTTCGCTCCGCAAAACGGAAGCTGGGAGAAGACGCTGGCGCACTGGCGCACTCTGCCCTCTGATCCCGGAGCGCGTTATGACAAGGTTGTCGAAATCGATGCCTCCAAGCTGGCGCCCTTCGTGACCTGGGGCACAAATCCCGGCATGGTGGTCGCAATCAGCGGGCGGGTTCCGGAGCTGACCGATCTCAAAACCGAAGCCGATCGCCAGGCCGCCGAGCGCATGCTGGAATACATGGGGCTGAAGCCCGGCACCCGAGTCGAAGAAATTCCGGTTGATCGCGTTTTTATCGGCTCCTGCACCAATTCACGTCTGGAAGATTTGCGCGCCGCCGCTCGCGTGGCCCGCGGCCATCACGTCAATGCGAAAGTTCGGGCCATGGTCGTGCCCGGATCGCAGGCGGTAAAGCATGCCGCCGAGCAGGAAGGTCTCGACCGGATTTTCCAGGAAGCTGGTTTCGAGTGGCGCGAGTCCGGTTGCTCCATGTGTTTGGGTATGAACCCGGACATCCTGCAGCCCGGCGAGCGCTGCGCGTCCACCAGCAACCGCAATTTTGAAGGCCGCCAGGGACGCGGCGGGCGCACGCACCTGGTAAGCCCGATGATGGCCGCCGCGGCCGCCATCGCCGGTCATTTCACCGACATAAGAAACTGGAAGTTTCAGTAAGCAGCGCCGCGGTAAAGTAGCGCCGGCGCCTCGCCGGCTGTCCGGAGGGCGTCCCGCCCTCGGAGTCTGGAGACAGAATGCAACCCTTCCGCACTCACAGAGGTAAAGTCGTTCCGCTCGATCGCGCCAACGTCGATACCGACCAGATCATCCCCAAACAATTTCTGAAGCGAATCGAGCGCACCGGTTTCGGCGAGTTCCTGTTTTACGACTGGCGCCGCGGCAAGGACGGTTTACCAGATCCCGCGTTCTCATTGAACCAGCCGCGCTACAAAGGGGCCAGTATTCTGGTGGCCGGAAAGAACTTCGGCTGCGGATCGTCGCGCGAACATGCGGTCTGGGCCCTGGAAGATTTCGGCTTTCGCGCCGTGATCGCCCCGTCGTTTGCGGACATCTTTGCCAACAACTGCGTGAAGAACGGAGTGCTCACGGTCGTCCTGACCGAAAAGGAAGTCGAGGAAATCGTCCGCCGCGCCAGCGAGCTGCCCAACTACCAGCTCACCCTCGACCTGGAACAATGCAGAGTTCACGATGAGAAAGGATTCTCCGCTACCTTCCAGATTGACGAATTCACCCGCCATTGCCTGTTCGAAGGCCTGGATGACATCGGACTCACTCTGCAACACGAGCCGGAAATCACCGCCTACGAGTCCCGTCACCCGGCAGCGCAAAAAATCATGTAGGCGCGAACCTGTCCTGAGCGAAGTCGAAGGAGCCCTCGCCCGTGCAGCGGGGCGAAGCCCCGCTAGATTTTCTGATGCCTGCTAAACCGGCGGCCCCGCCGGCGCGCCGGACGATTTCAGCCTGGGGGTGTTCTGCTCCGGATTCTGTAAGAACAGCAGAATCTCGTGATCGATCTGCTCCATCACGGGACCGCGCGCCGCGTTCTTCTTCACTGCGCTCTGCACTTCCCGCACTCCCGCCAACGCCGCGGCCCGCACTTCGGGCGTCGCTTCGGAGTTGGCAGCCAAAATCATCAGGCGTTCTGCAACTTCGGTTTGCACCACGCCCGCCAGGTCCCGTTCCGCTGCCGACTTCGCCGCGTCAGAAAAGCTGTAGCCACCAGGGCTGACACCACGCTCCCCGGTGACGGCGCCTGCGCCTCCTGACGCGAGATCACCGCCAGGCGCTGCATGCGTTGAGGATTCAGCAATCCGCCGACAACGATCCCCGCCACGGCGCGGGCTCCATCCTGTGGGGCTGAAAAGATATCCCGCGGACGAGGCAAAGCGCTCCGGATCAGAATCGCGATTCTCCACCGGCGCCAGCGCCTTCCAGACTTCCGCCGGAACATTGAGCTGAGATGGATTCAAAGCGCTCAGGGCCAGTTGCAGGGCCTGCTTCTGACTCTCGGCCGGCCAGACGCTGATGGGCTGCTGCCCGTCGCCCGCCAGGGAGAGCGGCACCTCGGCGCTGCCCACCACGTTGATCGCGGCGCCCAGCGCGTAGCGATGAAACAGATAGACCAGGGGCAAGCGCGACGTGAACATGGAATTGGGCTCGCCCGGCCGCAGCATGCGCGGGCTGTAATGCGCCAGCAGCGAATTCCGCACCGGCAGAACCTCCTTCAGCCAGGTGACCGGATCGGGTCCATCGTCATAAGAATTCCAGCGCGGGTCTTCAGTATTTCCCCAGACAATTCTCTGGGCGATGGCGGCCTTCACGATTGCATCATGCCGCGCCTGCTCCTCCGGCGCCTTACTGTCCGGCTTGCCCTGGCTGTATCCCCACTCGATGGCAAAGCGGTCGTAGCTGCCGGTTCCCTGCATGTAAGCATCGGAAAGATCGGCGGTTCCGTCGGCGCGAATTTTTATGCGCGGTGCGAAGTAGTCCATCACCGAGCCTCGGCCGTAGGTGCTGGCGACAAAGTTATGTTCGAGACCCAGCACGTGGCCCATTTCGTGGCAGGTGAGCAGGGCCAGGCGCTGCAGCATCACTTGTTCTTCGCTGGTGTGAGGATCGAGATTGTCAAGCGCGGCGAACGTGTCCAGCGCGGGCTCGGCTGCGTCACGGCCCGAGGGCATCACCGCCTCCCAATAGTTGTTCATGGTGCGCATGCGGTGCGAATCGAGTTGCACCACGGCGTGAATGATTTCGCCGGTGCGCGGATCGACGTGACTCTGCCCCACTGACCATCCCCGTCCCGAGCGGTTGGTCCACTGAATGGTGGGATAGCGAATGTCCATCGGGTCCGCGCCTTCGGGCAGGTCCTCGATGCGCAGGGCGTTCTTGAATCCCGCCTGCTCGAACGCCTGGTTCCACCACAGGGCGCCCATCCGTGCCGCGGAACGCACCGGCTCCGGAATCGCGCGGTCAAGGTAGAAGACGATTGGCTTCACCGGTTCACTGAGCGCGGCATTTGGGTCTTTTTTCTGGAGGCGCCAGCGTTGCACCAGGTAACGCGTCAGGGGCTGATCGTAGGGCTGGGAAAAATCCTGGAAGCTGACGCTGATAAATCCCACTCGCGGGTCCTGCTCCAGACTTTCGTATCCCGGAGCGGGCAGAGAAAGGAACGAATGGTGTTCGTGGACACTCAAGGCGTGCGCATCGGGCTGGTTAAGATCGCTCTCGGATTCGGTGGCGAAGGTCAGCAGCGCTTCCACTTCGGTATTGAGGGGAAAGCTCCCGGTGTGCTCGAGATCGATGACGCTGCGGTCCTTGTCGAGCCGCCAGTCGGCTGCCTTAGAGGATTGCTCACGCACCATCATGCCTCCGACGGCGCGGGTCGGACGGCGCAACTGCGAGAGCAAATCGAACGCATCCCGGAGCAGCAAGGCATCCGCATCCACCAGCACCGTGCCATCGCGCTCCGCTTCGATGGGGAGTGACGCCAGCACGGAGGTGGGAAAGCTGTACTCCACGGAATGCTGCAACTCCGGCGCGCCATTCGGAGCGCGGAAGCTGGTGTTTTCCTGAATGACCAGGACGCGCATGCCAACTCTGCGGAAGCGGCACACAGCCTCGGTCCCGAAGGAACTGCGGTCAGCGAAGGTCTCGATGGAACCAATGCCGCTGCCCAGTCCGGTGAAGTAAAGGAACTCTCCCTGCAGCGCCGAGGGCGAGAGTTCAAACAGAATGGCGCCCTTCTTTTCATCCCAGTAGTAAGGGAAGAAGCCGGCGTGCTTTTGCAGTCCCGCGATGCGCGTTGCGAGGCTGGATCCTGCATCGGCCGGTTTGGTGGAGGTCTGGGCGCCAGCGATGCTGCCAATCACAACGACCAGTGCTAGCCAAACGTGCGTTCGTTTCATAGATTTTTGTCTTATACATCACGAGCGAGCGGTTGCCCAAACCGCTGCTCAGCGGCAGGACAGGTGCGCCATCGTCTCGGCCGCTGATTTGGGGGCGTTTCGGTTTAAACCTCCGAGGGCGGGACGCCCTCGGGACAGCCGGCAAGATGCCGGCGCTACTTTTCGCTCACCGGCTTTCCTTCTTCAACCGTGATTATGCGATCGACCGCCTGGGCGCCGATTTGCTGTTTGATCCCGCTGGGCCACTGGATTTCGATCTTGTCCACTTTTGTGGCTGGGCCCAGCCCGAAGTGGACGCGCTGGTCAGAACTCGATCCGTAGCTTCCGCCGCTGAATACGTCGGCGCGCTGCCGGATTCCGGCTGCAGTCAGAAAGACCTTTGCTCCCACTGCATCTCTGGGGCTCTTGGGGCCGCCGACCAGTTTCAGGGTCAGCCAGTGATTGCCGTTCTTGACCACGTTGCGGAGTAGTGTCGGCGCGGAATCGATGTCATTGATGACCACATCGATGTGACCGTCGTTAAAGAGATCGCCAAACGCGGCGCCGCGGCCGGTGATTACATCGGCCAGCCCGCTTCCGGTGGCCGGCGGGACTTCCTGGAATTTGGAACCATTGAGATTGCGGAAAAGCTGCGGCCGCTCCGCCCAGGTGGTGCCCCAATCCTGCAAGTCCACTTCTGGATAGACGTGTCCATTGACGATAAAAATGTCGAGCAGGCCGTCGTTATCAAAGTCGAGGAAACCGGTTCCCCAGGCTAGAAACGGAACGGTGGAATCGCCCAGCCCGGCCTGATAGGTCGCATCCGAAAAACTATCCGCGCCATCATTTCTGTAGAGGGTCTTGTAGTCGTCGGAAAAAGTTGTGGTGAAAAGATCGACCTTTCCGTCGCGGTTGTAGTCTCCGATGCCGATTCCCATGGACGCCTGCTCGCGTCCATCTTCACTGAGCGCGAATCCCGATCCATAACTCACGTCTTCAAACGTACCGTTCTTCCGATTGCGGTAGAGAAAGTTCGGCGTGGAATCATTGGCCACGAGCAGGTCCACCCACCCGTCGTCATCGACATCCACGAAGGCGGCAGCCAGGCCGTAGTAGCCGTCGGGATCGGAGACGCCGGCCTTGACGCTGACGTCGGTAAAGGTGCCATCGCCGTCGTTGTGGAACAGGTGGTCGTGCTCACCCGGCAGTCCGCGCGGCCCGCACATCACATTGATTCCGCGGAACTGGCAGAAATTCGGGGGTATGGTTCCTTCTCCCGCGATCGGCGGATGGTCGGCATCGAACTTCACGTATCCCGGGACAAACAGATCGAGCAACCCGTCATGGTCGTAGTCGCCCCAGGTCGGGCCCGTGGACCAGCCTCCTAGTGTGACGCCCGCCTTCTCTGCGACGTCGGTAAAAGTGCCGTCGTGATTGTTGTGATAGAGGCGGTTCTTTCCGTAGTTCGCCACGTAGAGGTCGGGCCAGCCGTCATTGTCGTAATCGCCCACGGCCACGCCGAATCCCCAGCGCTCATTGCCGACGCCGGCTTTTTCGGTGACATCAGTAAAGGTTCCATCGTGATTGTTGTGGAAGAGCATGGCGCGCGGCGCGGGCTCCTTGCCTTTGAAGGCCGCGATCGTGGAACCGTTCAGAAGATAGATGTCGAGCCAGCCGTCGTTGTCGTAATCGAGCAGCGCGACGCCGGAGCCCGGAGTCTCGATAATGGAAGTCTTCTGCGGCGTACCGGAGCGATGCTGAAATTTGTCCAGCCCGGCTTGTTTGGTGAAGTCGATAAATATGACAGGCGCGCCGTCCACAAATCCGCCTGCCGTGATGGGACGCGATTTCGAATCCTTCACCGCCGGCCGCGCCGCGCCGGTCGAGACTCCCATATTTTTTCGGGGCGGTTTCTGCGGCTCCGCTTGCTGGCTGTTTCCAGGGAGCGCAAAGAAAAAGACTGGAAGGAGGAACAACCGGGAAGAGGCCAGGCGCAGAGGGACGCGATGGGTCAATCTTGCTCGAAAAGGTCGCAGCCAAAGCTGGCCCAGCTCTCGAAGGCGGCGAGGCCACCACAGATTAAGCCTGAAGTTGGGCATGCCTCACAGTAGGGTAGAACAGCTGATGTGAAACAGGATGGAGTATAGCGCACCGTGAACGTACACGAATAATCCAGCGGAATCATTTTCCGGAGCAGGCCAGGGAAAGACAGACGAGGGCAGCGAGCCAATGAAATTTCGCCGATTTCTGTTGGTCCACCGAATCGGGGATTTGTGGCGGCGCCCGTGAGTCCCGGAATGCACTCCGCGGTAGATCGTCAATCGCACCTAATTTCTGCCCGCGAACCATGATTAGTACCTCTCTGCCGGTCGGATAACCGACGCTGGCAGAGCGGGTTTCGCAGTCCCCGCTCCTGCAGCGAGGAGGAGCGCAAATCCCGTCGCCGGTGAGGGCCCGGATGGCCGGGCCAGAGCCTTCCGGCGGGCTGATTTCTCGATGTTTCGGGGCCGCAAGACCCGCCTCTTCCGCATGCCCCTACCCTCGCGAAAACAGGGCTGATCGGGTATTTGCAGCGGGTGCATATTCAAGAAGATGATGCGCGGGCCGCAAAATTTTCTTGACAAGGTCTTACGAATAACGGTACAAGCCTGTCTGCATCGTTAACGTTACCGGAAGGCCACCAAAGCTCGGGAGTTTAGCTGGCCACTGCGAAGGGGTTGCGCAGCGAAGCTATGTAGGCTTTGCTCAGGCTCTTAGCCACTTGTGGGAGGTCATTTGGCCGGAGAGGCCCATATGACTGGTGTCCCACGAAACGAAGCCCAGCAGCAGTAGGCTGGCTGATTTTGAGCGATATTTTCGATTTAGTCCTCCCGCAGGGAGGAAACATTCAAAGGAGCGCCCTGTGAAATTCTCGTCCTCGTTCGCCGAGTTCACCTCGTCGTGCAACCGTCGTATGCGGTGGCTATTGGTTCTTTCCGGGCTAGTCTTGGCTATGTCCCTGCAGGTCTTTGCCCAGGAAGCAACTGTTGTCGGAACGGTGACCGATCCAACTGGCGCCGCTCTACCGAATGTTTCGATAACTCTCACAAACACAGAAACAGGTCTCGTTACGAAGACCACCACGAGTGCAGACGGCCAGTATGTGGCGCCTAATCTTCACCTCGGCCATTACACCGTAAACGTCACAGCGTCAGGGTTCAGGGCTGCTGAGAGGAGGGGCGTGGTGCTGAATGTGGGCGACCGCGACCGCGTGGACTTCCAGATGCAGGTCGGCCAAGCTACTGAACTGGTAACCGTGGAAGCCAATGCGGTTGCCGTACAGACAGATTCCGGGGAGGTCAGCAACCTGATCACCGGCAAGCAGATATCGGACCTCGCCGTCAACGGCACGAGCCTGTTCCAACTTGCGGCATTGGCTCCCGGAGCATCGAACGACATCACCAATTACAAGGATGTCCCTGTCGGTGGCGATACGAACGTCAGCTTCAATGGCCAGCGTACCGGCCACAATGTCTTCATCGTTGATGGCGGTGAGAACTACGACCGCGGTTGCGGAGGCTGCGTGACAACGGCCCCTTCAAGCGAGTCGATGGCTGAGTTCCGCCAACTGACTTCGAACTACGGCGCCGACTACGGCCTCTCTTCGGCCGGAACCGTCACCATGGTCCTCAAATCCGGCACCAGCAGATTGCATGGCTCGGCATGGGAAAACAACCGCAATGACGCCTTTGACGCGCGCGGCTACTTTTTCCCGGCCCCAAACAAGAAACAAGAATTGCGCATGAACATCTTCGGCTTCAATATCGGCGGCCCGGTCACCTTCGGCCACCTCTACAACCCGAACAAAAACAAGACCTTCTTCTTTTACAACATGGAGTGGCGTAAATACATCGACGGCGGGTCAACCAACCAGACGGTCCCCGATCCCGCAACTTACGGCGGCGACTTCAGCTCGGTGACCGATCCAATCCTGGTTCCCACTGCAGCCAGAGTGGCTTCTTCCGTTTTGTTTGCCAACTGTCCGGGCGGAGTTGCACCAGCCGGCGTCGTGCCAGGCGCGCAATTCCCGGGTAACATCATCCCGTCCTGCATGATCCAGCCAAACGCCACTGCGTTGCTCGGTACGGGCTTTTTGCCGGCGCCAAACTCAGGCATCGGCAACGGTGTCGGAAGCTTCGTGGGCGGCTCCAGCACTCCGACGAACCTGAAGGAAGAGATCGTCCGCATCGATCACACCTTCAACAGCAAATTCTCAGTGTTCGGTCACTTTGTTGCCGAGCAGATCTCACAAGGCTACAACACGGCTCAGTGGAGCGGTGACAACCTGCCTACGGTTGGAGACACGTTCAACAATCCAGCTTACAGCTACGTCATTCACGCCACCCACACCATTAGCCCAACGCTTCTCAACGAAATCGCCTTCAACTACAACGGCAACCGGATCAACATCATTCCCTTTCCCGCCACAGGCATGACGAGCCTCGCACTTCCGAGTGGATACGATGCCACCAACGCCCGCTTGTTCACGGGGCCGAATAACCTGAATCGCATTCCCAACATCACCCTCAACCATCAAAGCAATGCGAACTTCCAGATCTCCAGCTGGCCATGGGTCAACCGCGCTGACGGTTACCAGATCCGTGACGACATCTCGTGGAGCAAAGGTGCCCATAGTCTCAAGATCGGCGGAAGCTGGGCGCGCTACAAGAAAGTCCAGGACCTTTTCGGAACGACCCAGGGAGCATTCACGTTCGAGGGCGCGGATGCCCAGAGTTTCACCGGAAACAGCTTCGCTGACTTCCTGCTTGGCACCGCTGCCGGTTATAACGAGCTTGGCGTCCAAGACCACGGCGACTGGCCTGCCGTTTCCTATGCCGCGTACATTCAAGACAACTGGCGCGCAACTCGCCGGCTAACCCTGAACCTCGGCTTACGCTGGGATGGGGCGCCGCACACGTACGAATCCAACAACCGCATGGGGAATTTCTATCCCAAGCTTTACGATCCGTCCCAGGCAGCTACATTCGATTCTCTAGGGAATATCTGCAGCGGTCCAGCGGACCCCGGCTGCAGCGCAGCAAGCCCTGGACTCGGCACCAGCCCGAACCAGATCCTGGCGGGCGTCCCCTTGTACCTCAACGGAGTCGGAACGCCTGAGCAGAATGGAGTACCCAAGGGTCTGGTGAACAATCATTGGGCCATGTTCGGTCCGCGGATTGGATTTGCCTATGACCTGACCGGTAGCGGCAAGACGGTCATTCGCGGCGGGTTCGGCGTAATGTACGAACGCATTCAAGGCAATGACATGTACAACGCCGGGCCGAACATCCCGTTCAGTCTGAACGTTAACCTGAACAACGTAACGTTGCAAAACCCCAACATCCTGCTTTCGACCGGTGCTGCGCCGACGTTCCAGACCATCAAGGCGGCGGATATCATTGGTCTGGACATCAACGGTTACAAGCCGTCGACCAGCACGCAATACAGTGCCGGCGTTCAGCATTCGTTCGGCCCCAAGACCGTTCTGTCGGTGTCTTACGTAGGCAATCAGAACCGGCACTTGAACGACTACGTAAACACTAACCTGCCTTCGCTGAGCGATCTCGCGCTCATGACGGGCGGTACTCTTAACTACCAGAACGCGCCTAGCCTTCCGTACAAAGGGTTCAGAGCAATTAGTCAGTCCAGGAACGAGGCGAACGGCCATTACAACTCCCTTCAGGTTGACTTGAACTCGCAGGCCAGCAGGGACTTGCAGCTGCGCGCCTTTTACACTCTTTCCCGCTCCATCGATCCAACCACCGGCGGCAGCGGTCAGGACTTGAATGGTGTCACGAACCCATATCTAGGGTGGCGGTATGATCTTGGTCCGAGTCAGTTCGATCGGCTCCATAACTTCTCCGCCAACTTCATCTACAACATCCCGATTCTGCGCAACAGCTCAAACGGCCTGATGAAGTCGGTGGTCGGTGGCTGGGCGGTGTCGGGGATCATTACGATCGAGTCGGGCTTGCCAGTCAACTTCACCGGGGGCAGCAATATCGTTGGCGGCGCCAACAGCCCCGGCAATCGGCCTGACTTGAACGGCAGCATCAAATATGAGCATACGGCGGTGGCGTCCACGGACCCCTTCCAGCACATCCAGTACGTAGATACCTCGGTGTTTTCGACCCCCGCACCGGGCACTTGGGGTAACCTCAGCCACAACGCTATACGTGGACCGGGCCGCGACAACTGGAACCTCTCTCTCTTTAAGACCTTCGCCTTCGGGGAGACTACCGGGTTGCAGCTTCGGTTGGAGACCTTCAACACCTTCAACCACACCCAGTTCCAGAGTGTTGATAACGGTCTCGGCAACAGTCGCTTCGGCCAGTTCACGTCGGCCTACCCTGCGAGAATTGTCCAGCTCGCCGGGAAGGTTTACTTCTAACCTCGAACCGAAAGCCCGTCCCGCTCGCAGCAAGCTGCGAGCGGGACGACGCTTTACAACAGACTTCAGTTGCTCCAACGGCTCGCATCCGACAAGGTGCGAGCTTTTTGTTTTTAAAATGGAGTCCAAGCGGAGCCCGACAGTGCTCCCGGAGTGAGCAGCTCTGAACCTCGCAGTATGAATCTGGACTTACTTTGCTGGTGGTTCGACCGCAGCCAAAACATAGGTCGTCAATTTATACAATTTTGACTTGGTCTTCTGGGACACAAGCGCGACGGCGCCATCAGTCGAGGGTTCAAGTACCAGGTTTTTATCGGGGCAGGCCCGGCTTGAGATCGTGGGAATATCCAGGATGGCAGTGACTCGCTTCTGAGCTGCTGCCCTGAAATGGTCGATAGGCAGCTGAACCTGACAGCGTAAACCTGAGCTTACTTTGCTGTGGCTTCGTCGGTAGCAAAAACGTAGGTCGTCATCTTAAGCAACTTGATATTCCCATGCTCGGACACAAGCGCGATCCCCCCGTTACTTGTGGGTTCAAGTACCACATTCTTCATTCGGACAGGCCGACTCGAGAGAGTGACAACGTCGGGGATGGATCCTTGATTGGCTTCTGAGCCGCCGGTCTGAAATGGCCGGGACATCGGAGACTCCGATGCCTGGTTGGGTCCATTCAAGGTCCTGGAGTCCGGATCCGGAGATTCGATCGGCAGATTCGGCTCTTGCTGCCCGGTCGCGGGGTAATACAAAGGCATCAAATAAGCATAGATGGGAGCCCATCCGCCATTCCAGCTCACTGTGTTCATGCGAATCGCGAGCCGCGCTCGGTCCTCTCCCTTTTTGGATTCGGATTGGACAATCACCCCAGATGTGACTGCATCCTTGGGGATTAGGGTGCCACTAAACAGGGTGGCGGCCGCAAGTTTTCCTTGAACTTGAGTTCCTGCGGGAGTTTTTCCGGCTTCGACGCTCTGCTGCAGAATCACAGGAAATTGACGCAAGACATGGGAAGGAGGAGGAGGCTGGTGACTCTGCTGGCCAATCGAAGCCGCAGAGCAAAACGCAAGTATCGCTCCTTGTACGACTAACCTTCGCGTCAACATCGGTTTTGCTTCCTTAAGGTTTATCGCAGGAAAAAAGTATATCCCCGGACCCTAGATTCGGATAGCCCAAATGCTGGACAATTCAGCCACCACTCATCGCGCCTTCCCGTTGCTTGATCATGCTGGAGTGACTATTCTGAACTGTCGATGGGCGCAAACCCGGCAGGGCACTTTGACCATGAAAAGCGGGACATCGTTACTGGTTGTTCTCGGCCTGCTGTGGCCGGTCCTTGCCAGTTCGCAGACAGCCACCCCAGCGCAGGCCATGGTGCTGGAGCAGCAGGGCAAGCTGGCAGAGGCGGCAGTGGCGTGGCGGGCGGTAACCCTGCACAATCCTCAGGACGCCGGCGCCTTTGCCAGCCTGGGCGTTGTTCTGGCCCGGGAGACTCAGTATAAACAGGCTGCCGCAGCCTACCGCAGGGCCATTGCTCTCAATCCTCGGCTGCCCGGCATCCAGTTGAACCTGGGGCTGGCAGAGTACAAGCAGGGGCAGTTTCAAGCTGCGATTCCCCCGTTGCGGGCCGCGTTGGTTCAAGACCCCGGCAGCCAGCAGGCGCGCACTCTGCTTGGCCTTAGTTGCTACGGCGCCAGTCGCTTTGCGGAAGCCGTGAAATATCTCGAACCTGTCGCCACGCTGGATCCCGCCAACGCGGAACTGCACCAGGTGCTCGCCCAAAGCTGCCTGCGGGCCAGGAAATATCCCTGTGCCCAGGAACAGTTTCGCCAGCTCCTGCAGCAGAATCCGGACTCGGCGCCGGCGCACATGCTGCTGGGTCAGGCGTTGGACGGTCTGCAGAGGCCGCACGAGGCGATAGCCGAGTTCGAGGCCGCCGCGAAGGTGGCCCCCCAGGAACCCGGCGTGCACTTTGGCCTGGGCTACCTGCACTGGAAGCTGCGGCAATACGACGAGGCGAAAGCCGAATTTGAACGCGAGCTGGCCAACGATCCCGATCACGCACAGGCGCTGGCTTACCTGGGCGACGTGGAGATGAAGCGGAACAATCCTGAGAAGGCCCTGGCCCTGCTCAGAAAGGCAATCCACCTGAGAGATGACATTCGCATCGCCTATCTCGATTTGGGAGCAATTCTGGCCGGGCAGAACCACCATCAGGAGGCGATTGCCGCCCTCCTCGAGGCGGAGAAGCTGGATCCCGCCCAACCCGACGCCCACCTTCGCCTGGGACGTTTGTACCAGGCCACGGGAAATCCAGCCGCCGCGCAGAAGGAATTTGCCAGGCTTCGCGAACTGCACCAGAAGGCCGATGAGGACATAGCCTCCCAGATGTCAGGCACTCCGCCCCCGCCGCCGCAGTAAGGTCTCTCTTTTTTTAATTCAGTACAGAAGACTCGCGTGGGGCGCTGCTGAAATTCCAGATTGTAGTAAAACTGTAAGTGCGGAGAGTTGGCCGAGCGGTTGATGGCACCGGTCTTGAAAACCGGCATACCCGGAAGGGTATCGGGGGTTCGAATCCCTCACTCTCCGCCAGATCTCTGTTGAGGAAGCAGCGCGCCCCTCCAACTGACCCGGCGTATCATAGCCCGCATGAAGCCGGGACGATTGCCAGGGGCTGCCGTATTTGGCGTTCTGCTTTTTTTCTGTTGTTCATACCTTCCGGCGGGCTTTGCTCAGGCCGATCCAAGTCCGGCCCAACTCACCGAGTCCTTCGCGCATCCGCCCGATGATTGCCGCATCATGATGCGCTGGTGGTGGTTTGGGCCAGCCGTCACGAAGCCCGAAATCCAGCGGGAACTTGAAGCAGATGAAGGCGGCCGGCATCGGAGGCGCGGAGATCGCCACCCTGTATCCGCAAGCCCTGGACAATCCTCAAACCGGTTTCCTCAACCTGCCCTATCTCTCCGATGAATACATCGATGCTCTGCGCTTTGCCGCCTCCGAAGCCACCAGGCTCGGTTTGCGGATTGACGTCACTCTGGGCAGTGGATGGCCATTCGGCGGCCCACATATTCCCGTGACCCAGGCCGCGGGTGAAATGCGAGTGGAGACGGTTGCGATCCCATCCGGCGCGCGCTGGATCGTTGTGCCCGGCATTTCCACGGGCGAGCAGTTGATCGCGATATTCCTGGTTCCCGGTTCCGGCGATGCCCTTGCTTTCACGGAGGCGAAGCCGATTCCAATCTCCGCGATTGAAAACGGACGCCTGAGAGATTTCCGGAGAACTGTCCGGTCCATACAGTGCGGTCTTTTTTATCTCCAGCCGGACCGGAATGATGGTGAAGCGGCCGGCGGTTGGTGCGGAAGGCTTCGTCCTCGACCACTACGATCAGAAGGCCACCGAAAACCATCTCCACGCTGTTGGGGACCGGTTGCTCGAAGCATTCGGCGATCATCCTCCGTACGCGGTATTCAGTGACAGCCTGGAAGACTATGGCTCCAACTGGACGGGCGATCTGCTGGAACAATTCCGGCAACGCCGCGGTTATGACCTCGCTCCCCATCTGCCGGCACTGGTAGCCGATGCTGGGCCGGAGACGGCGGCCGTCCGGCACGATTGGTCGAAGACCCTCACCGAACTTACCAACGAACGTTTTCTCATGCCTCTGCACGCGTGGGCGCAGCAGCATCACACTTTGCTTCGTTCGCAGACTTATGGATTCCCTCCGGTCACGCTCTCCAGCAACCGGTATGAAGATCTTCCCGAAGGTGAGGGCAAGGCAACGCTCCTCATGTGGCGGCAGTTTTCGGATACGCGCTGGGCGGCCTCCGCCGGGCATCTCTTCGGCAACCCCGTGATCTCATCGGAAACCTGGACCTGGCTGCATTCCCCAGCCTTTCGCGCTACCCCACTTGATATGAAAGCGGAGGCGGATCTGCATTTCCTGCAGGGAATCAACCAGTTGGTGGGACACGGCTGGCCTTATTCGCCCCAGATTGCCGGCGAGCCGGGATGGCGCATGTACGCTGCCGGAGCTTTCAATGCGCACAATCCCTGGTGGTTCGCCATGCCCGACCTGGCCGGATATCTTCAGCGCGTGAGTTTTGCCCTGCGGCAGGGCCAACCGGTGAATGATGTTGCCCTGTTGTTGCCTAACGATGACGCATGGGCAGGCTTCTCCATCCCCCGCCAGTCGTCCGAACCGGTAACCTCGAAGGGCGGCTTCAACACTCGTGGGGAGACTCTTAGCATCGACGAATCGATGGGAAAGCTGCTGGGAGACAAAGTGATCCCGCAGATTCTGGATGCGGGCTTCAATCTCGACTTTGTTGACGGCGATGCCATCGATGCTTTTGGAATTCGATATCCCGCATTGGTGCTGCCCGGTATCAATCGCCTGCCGGTTTCCACGTACCAGAAGATCGAGCAGTACGCGCTGCATGGGGGCATCGTCATTGCCACCCGGAGCCTGCCTTCAACCGCGCCGGGATTGGTGAATGCCGAGAGCGACAGCAAAAAGATCAGGGAAATCTCTCAGCGCCTGTTCCGCGATAAGGGCGCTCCCGGCCACTTTTTAGAAGATGAGAATCAGCTGGGGACTCTTGTCGCGGGCGGTCTCACGCCGGACGTTATTTTTTCTCCCAGGACTCCGGAGGTCGGATTCATTCATCGTCACCTGGGCGCGGGCGACCTGTACTTTATCGCGAATACCAGCAACCAACCGCACAGGGTCGCGGCAAAGTTCCGCCCTTCCGCCAGATATGCCGAGTGGTGGGATGCGTTTACCGGCCGGATCTCGCCGATAGAGGACCCGGCCAAAATCGAAATCTCGCTGCATCCCTATGAATCGCGCCTGATCTATCTCACAGATTCAGCTTCTACGGCCAAAGCTGATCGCTCGCGGAGTGCGCATGCGCATTCGTCGGTCATCGATCTCTCCAGCGACTGGAATCTCAGCTTCAACGGAATGAATCAGACCATCCATATGGACACTCTTCGCTCCTGGAGTGACCAGGAATCTTTCAAATATTATTCCGGGCAGGTCACTTACGAAAAGGCGTTCGACCTGCCCCTGAACGTCAGCACCGGACATTTTCTGGTGCTGGATTTCGGAGAAGGCAAACCCGTGCCTAAGCCTGATCCGCTGCCGACGTTCAACCTGCGGGCTTACCTGGAGGGGCCGGTGCGGGAAGCGGCGGAGGTTTATGTCAACGGCCGGCGTGCAGGAGTGGTGTGGCATCCACCGTACACGATCGATGTAACATCGCTGTTGAAAGCGGGACGGAACGAGTTGCGCATCGTGGTCGGTAACACAGCGATTAATTCTCTGGCCGGACGCGCCCTTCCCGACTATCGCCTGTTGAACGATCGCTACGGTGAAAGATTCATTCCCCAGGGCATGGACAACTTGCAGCCACTTCCGTCAGGCCTGCTCGAGGGCCTCCGGCTGAGAATAAGCGGCGTCGTTCCATGAATAGTAGCGGCTGAAAACAACACGATTATCTGGAGGCATCATTGAACGGCTTCCCGGAGTTCGGTCTTAAAGGTCAGGTGGCGCTGGTTACCGGCGCAGCGCGCGGTCTGGGCAATGCCATTGCGCGCGCCCTGGCCCATGCCGGCGCAGACGTGGCGCTAGGCCTGCGTGATGTGAATGCGCAAGGAGACGTGGTGGCGCAGATCGAAGCCATGGGCCGCCGCGCTCTTCCCCTGCAGATGGACATGACGAGTCTCCCTGAGATATTTCAAGCTGTCGATGACTCGGTCAGGCATTTCGGACGGCTCGACATTCTGGTCAATAACGCGGGAGTCGCGCCGGACAATCTGGCGGAGAATGTGAACCAAGAGGATTTCGACCTGACCCTGGCGGTGAATTTGAAGGGGACATTTTTTGCCAGCCAGGCCGCCGGGCGCGTCATGATCGGGCAGGGGAGCGGGCGCATCATCAACATGAGCTCCCAGGCCGGGTTCGCGGCGCTTCCGACTGAGTCGGTATATTGCATGACCAAGGCTGCCATCGCGCATCTCACCAAATGCCTTGCCGTGGAGTGGGGAAAGTACAACATTACGGTGAACGCGGTCGCGCCCACGTTCATCCATACTCCTGGCACCGAGAGTTACCTGGCAGACCCCGCCTCCCGGTCGGACGTAATCGAGCGCATCGCCGCGCTGCACCGTATTGGCGAGCCCATGGAGGTTGCGGGCGCGGTCGTATTCCTGGCTTCCAGCGCGGCGTCGCTTATCACGGGAGAAACGATTCTCATTGATGGAGGATGGACCGCCCGGTAGGGAGCAACCTGCGCCTCAGAATTCAGTTTCTCTTCTGGTGTCTTCGTCTCTTGCCCGGTCAGCGGCTGCCTGGTCAGCGGCCCGCGCGTCGTCGGTTTCCTGTTGCTGCGAGAGCTTCTTGAATTCCGCAAACATGAGCTTCGATTTTTCCGCTTCGCCGAGGCGGGAATAGAGGCGCGCCAGCTGATAGTAAGCCGGACCCAGAGTCGGGTCGCGGGTCACAGCCTGGCTTAACTCGTCGGCCGCTTCCTTCCAGCGCTCGGAGTGGACCAGCAGCATGCCCAGTTCGTAATGCGACAACCCGTATGCCGGCTTGAGTTCGATGGCCTTGCGAAAGGATTCTTCGGCTTCGGGATATTTGTTCTGGCGCATCAGAAAGATTCCGAGATGGCAGCGGAAGCGGGCGTTGTTGGGATCGAGAGCAATGGCCCGGCGAAAACATTGTTCCGCTTCCGCGTGCTTGTCCTGGCTGACCAGCGCCACAGCCTCGAGGAACAATGTTCTGGCCGAGTTCGGATTGAGTTCCGCCGCCCGGGCCAGGTTGTGTTCCGCCTCGGCGTAGCGGCGGATAAAGTACAGGCTGACACCGGCCAGATAATAAGGTTCATCCCATTGCGGGGCCAGGGCAATGGCCTTCTGCGCCACCTCGACCGCCGCATTCTGCTCTCCCGCGCGTTGCAGGATGCGAGTGCGCAGCACCAGGAATTGTGGATTGTCGGGCGCCAGGGCCAGCGCCTGCTCGGATTCCCGGTCAGCCTCGGGAAAGCGGTGGGCGAGATAAAATGCGCTTCCCCGCAAGTAATGGTCGTCGGCGGTTTTGGGCTCGGCGATGAGGTCCAGCACCTGGCTGGCCTGGCCGGATGCAAGATAGGCCAAACCAAGCTGGTGACGAATCTCGATATCGTCAGGGCGGACCCGGCTGGCGGATAAAAAATACGTGGCCGCATCGCGGGGTTGAGCATTCTTGAGGAAGAGTTGGCCTAGGGCGGCGTTCCACTGGAAATCCGCGCTCAGGCGTTTTGCGGCAGCCTGCGCCTCGGTCCTCGCCTCGTCGATCCGGCCGGCTTCGAGCTCGGCCCGAACGATGTTGAAGGCCGCATCCGGGCGCCGAGGATTCAGCTTTCTGGCCTGGATCAAGTGCGGCAGCGCGGCGGCGGGCTGCTTCAGCTCGAGAAGTACAATCCCCAGATCGTAAGCGGCGTCGGGCTGATTGGGATTCAGCTTCACGGCCTGCTCCAGCTGGGCGCGTCCCTCTTCAAGCTGGTGGTCCCGCAGGTAAGCCAGGGCCAGGTTGTAATGACCTGAAAAAGAACGCGGCTGCAATTCCAGGGCGCGCCGGTAGTGCTCGATGGCTTTTGCCATGTCGCCGCGCTGGAACTCGGTCAGACCGAGCAGCAGGTAGGCCGGGGCGAATTTGGGGTCGGCCTGGACGGCCTGGTGCAGCTTCTCAACCGCAGTGGCGGGATCGCCGGCTGCGAGTGCCTTTTGAGCCGACGCGAAGTAGGGGCGCGCCCGGGAGAGAGTGGGCGCCGGCGGTTGCGATTCCGCGGCGTAGCTGACGCCGGCCGGCAAAACGACGGCAGCGGCAAGCACGCAGGCGGCCAGACGGACTCCAACTGCACGCCAATGATCGGCCCGAGCGCGGGAAATGCCCAAAATCACACACCTGCCTCAAGAGTGCCAACTAAATCGATTAAATCGATAAAATACGGCCAATTATATCTTGACTACGCATCTTGCTGGCCTGTAATTTGACTCCGTCAGCCAACAGCCTTTCCACTCCAACCCGCCTGCGGGAGGTGCTTTGTGTTTTTCTCATCACGCAAAGCTTTTGCGTATCTGGCCGTAGTGGTTCTCTTGAGTTGCTCCGTGTTGCATGCTGAAGTCACGGCTGGAATCCAGGGTACCGTGACTGACCCTAGCGGCGCCATCGTGCCGAATGCGACCGTGACCCTTAAGAATCCCGATACTGGACTCGACCGTCACATTCAGACGGACACCTCCGGCACCTACCAGTTCCTGAGCGTTCCGGTGGGAGACAAATACGTCCTTGAGGTCGAGGCCCAGGGGTTCCGTAAATCGGTTCAAACCGGTATCACGCTCCTGGTCAACCAGAAGTACCGGGCCGACTTCGTTCTGGTGGTCGGCGCGGTCAGCCAGACCGTGGACGTCTCTACTTCCACGACCCAGGTGGACACCAGCAGTACCCAGCTGGGCGACGTCATCGAGAGCAAGAAGATGACCGGCATTCCCCTGAATGGCCGCAGCTACATCGACTTGATGGGATTGCAGGCCGGGCGTCATCCCGGTTTCCTTCGATCCTTCGCAACACGACCGCAACGTCTCTGGCAATCAGAGCACTGGTCAGGTGTCGGTCAACGGACAGCGGGAGAGTGCAAATTCCTTTATGGTGAACGGCGGGGATGTCGAAGAAGGCGTGCAAAACGGCGCTTCTATCGTTCCCACCCTCGACTCCATCGAAGAGTTCCGCCTGCTGACCAACTCCTTCAATGCTGAGTACGGCCGTTTCTCGGGTGCGATTGTGAACGTCGTCACCAAGAGCGGCACCAATGAAATTCACGGTTCTGTCTATGAATTTCTGCGCAACGAGAAACTGGACTCGAGAAATTACTTTGATCAGGAACGAGGCGTGTTCAAGCGCAACCAGTTTGGCGGCACCATCGGCGCCCCGGTAGTTAAGAACAAGGTCTTCTTCTTTGGCGACTACCAGGGCACCCGCGAAATACGGGGACTGTCCTCGGGCCTGATCAGCGTTCCATCGCTGCTCGAACGGACGGGCGATTTCTCCGACCTCTCGACCACCCAATATGCGAAGTTCTCGCAGACCATAGACGATCCGAATAATCCCGGAACCAACATCACCATCCCAAACACGGTGCGCGGCGACAATAGCGCCACAAACTTTGCTGCCACTTTAACTCAGCGCCTTGGGTATGGAGTCGCAGCGGGGGAGCCGTACTACTTCTCGGCCGCCGACAGAAATCCTAACAACAATTATCGCCCTTTGGCGCCCCTTGTACCAGCACGGCGCAATGCGTCTTTCCGGGCGCGGCCGGGCCAGTAATTCCACAAGCTGCCTGGTCTCCGGTGGCCGTGAAAACGATGCAGTTCATCCCGAACCCAACGGGAGTCTCCGACGGATCGCCCAACTTCTCCACCACAGCTGAAAAAACGAACGTAAGAGACGACAAATTCGGGGTCAAAGTTGACATCAACAAATTCGGCAACTGGTCCATCTACTGGCACTTCGATGACAGCAGCTTTCTGAACCCCTATCCTGCATTCACCTCCAACGTGCCGGGATTTTCCGCAGTCACAGACTCCCGCGGCCAGCTGATCAGCGTGAGCAATACAGCCGTCATAAACCCCAGCACGGTCAACGAACTGCATCTTAACTACACCCGGTTTGCCTTCCTGAAGAACAAGCCCGTGGGCGGGCTGGGACCGATCACGGACTTTGGCTATGTCCAGGGTGGGCTGGGAATCAATCCAGTGAATCCCGATACCGAAGGGGTCGCGCCGATTTCGTTTGGCCAGTTGGGATTGAACTTCGGCCTGCCGGACGGCACCACCGGCCAGTACAACAACACCTACCAGATCACCGACAATTTCTCCAAGGTGCTGGGAAAGCACACCCTCAAGTTCGGCGGCGATGTCCGCTACATCCAGATCAACGAGCGCAACACTTACACCTCCAACGGATGGTTTGAGTTCGATGGAGGCGAGACCGGCAACGACTTTGCCGACTATTTGCTGGGCGCGCCCGACCTGTTCAACCAGACCAGCCACCAGTTGCTGGATTCCCGCACCAAGTATTTCGCGCTCTATGCCCAGGACGCATACAAGGTCAGGTCCGACCTCACCATCAACTATGGACTGCGCTGGGACGTGAGCCAGCCCTTCTACGATACGCAGAACAGAATCCAGACCTTCGTACCCGGGTGTGCAGTCGAAAATTTATCCGGATTCGCCCAGGGGATTTGTCTTCCCCGGCGACCCGGGCATACCGAGCACGCTGGCGCCCACGCAATATGACCGCTTCGCTCCACGGCTGGGAATTGCCTATTCACCATCAGCCACCGAGGGAATCGCGGGAAAACTCTTCGGTGGACCTGGGAAGACCAGCATCCGGATCGGCGGCGGGCTTTACTACACCGCCATCCAGGACCAGAGTCTTTTCGTTGAAGTCGGCGACGCGCCCTTCGGGTTGTTTTACGTGAGTCCAGTGCCGGTTTACCTCGAGGAGCCCTACAAGAACCGCACTACACCGCCAAGTCCTGTAGGCAACCGCTTCCCCTTCACGATCCCGCCGCCGGGAGCCACGGGAATCTGGCCGATATATCTGCCGGTTTCAGGTTCTCCTACTTACAAGCCCAGTAACAAGCTGCCCTACGCGGAGCACTTTAACTTCACCATCCAGCGCGAACTGGGCAAGAGCGCCGTCCTTTCCGTGGGCTATGTGGCGTCGTGGGGCCGCCATCTGTTTTCCCAGATCGAGGCGAATCCAGGCATTGCGTCCAAGTGTCTGGCCGTCGCTCCCCCGCTGATTGCGCCTGGCGGAGAATGCGGTCCCTTCGGAGAAGACCAGATTTACAATCTGACCGACGGTACCGCGGTCAATGGAACGCGGCCCTATTCCGTGACCTCGGGCCGTGAATTGGCCAATGGCCAGCTCGACTTCTCCAGCAACTCCTGGGAAGCCACGGTAGCCAATTCCAACTACAACTCGCTGCAGGCCAGCCTGGAAAAGAAGATCGGAGACTTCCGCTTCCTGGCGGCCTACACCTGGTCCAAGTCCCTCGATAACTCCTCGGGCTTCAGCGACCCGATCAACCCTTACAATCCCAACAATAGTCGCGCGCTTTCGCAGTTCGACATCACCCACAACTTTGTCTTCAGCTACGGTTATGAGTTTCCATTCTTCAGGAACGACCACGGCTTCAAGGGAAAGGCGTTCGGCGGTTGGAGTCTCTCTGGAATCACGCGCTTTGCCACAGGCTTCCCGATTACGCTGAGTGAGAGCGACGATGCCTCCCTTTGCGGATGCAACGGCGCGGATGTTCCAAACTATAACGGCCAGTCGATCCACTACTTCGACCCGCGCGGTCCAGGAAACCAACTCTTCGATCCTTCTCCGTTTTCTTCTGAAACGATAGGTGTCCTGGGCAATTCGAACCGCCGCTTCTTCCACGGCCCCGGATTTAACAACTGGGACATGGCGGTGCGCAAGACCACTATGATCGGCGAAAGAATGGCAATAGAGTTTCGCGCCGAAGTCTTCAATATGTTCAATCATGCCCAGTTCGAGAATCCTAACGGCGACATCGCAAGCAGCAACTTTGGCCAGGTCACCAGCGCTCGCGATCCCCGCATTGGGCAGTTCGCTCTGAAGTTTTCTTTCTGAGCATCAGGTCTCGTAGTTGCTTGAGGGCACGGCTTCGGCTCGTGCCCTTTTTTTGCGCTTACGTTCAGCCAAAGCTTTTGCTTCCCAATGCACGCTCGTCTATCCTGTTTTCGATAGCCTGAAAATCCTGGCAGGGTCCCGACATGGCCAACATTTCCCGACTTAAATGTGAACGGCAGTATTCGGACGATTGCAGCCGATGAAAAGATCAGCCTGCTGAGCGTCCTGCGCGAACAGTTGGACCTCACAGGCACCAAGTATGGGTGCGGCGAGGGAGCGTGCGGGGCTTGCACCGTCCTCGTCGATGGCCAGTGGCGCCGGTCGTGCATCACCCCCGTGGGCAGCGTGGGCGAGAAGAAAATCACCACCATTGAAGGCCTGGCGCAAGGCGAGCATTTGCATCCCCTGCAGCAGGCGTTCCTTGACGAGGCGGCTATGCAGTGCGCCTACTGCACCTCGGGGATGATCATGACCGCGGCGGCGCTGTTGAAAAAGAAGCCGCATCCTTCCGAAGCCGAGATCACTGAATTCATGGAAGGCAACGTTTGCCGCTGCGGCACTCACCCGCGGATCGTAGCTGCGATCGTGAAAGCAGCGAGAATTCTTGGAGATTCAGGCGGGGCCAAGGAGTCCGGGCAATGAGCGAAAGGGCGAAGTCTCCCAGTGCGCTCGAGCCGGAGCGTTACGAACTGGCCGCGCCGCCGGCGTATCGCTTCGAAGTGGACCGGCGCGGCTTCTTCAAATTTCTTGGTGCCGGCATTGTGGTGGTTTGCGTATTGAAGGACGCCGTGGTCGCGCAGGAATCCGGCGGCCGGTCGCGGGGCGAGGCTCTGCCCACGGAAATTGGGGCCTGGATGCACATCGGCGAAGACGGCGCCGTTACGGTCTTTACTGGGAAGGTGGAGGTGGGGCAGAACATCCGGACATCGCTGAGCCAGGCGGTTGCCGAAGAATTGCGGGTCCCAATAAGCCACATTGAAATGGTCATGGGCGATACCAGGCTGACTCCCTTCGACATGGGGACCTTTGGCAGCCGCACCACTCCGACCATGAATCTGCAACTCAGGAAAGCTGCTGCAGCCGCCCGGGAAGTGCTGATTGGCCTGGCGGCCGCGCAATGGAAAGTCGATCGTCTGCATCTCGTTGCGGACGCGGGCAAGGTTACCGATCCAGAGGCGAAACGCTCTATCGATTACGCAGCGCTGGCGAAGGGCCAGCAACTCTCGGAGACGGTGGCGGTTGATAGCTCTCTAATTCCCGCCGCGCAGTGGACCGTTGCAGGTCAATCCCCGCCTCGGGTGGACGAGCGAGATTTTGTCACGGGCAAGCATCGCTACCCGTCAGACCAGAAGTTGCCGGAAATGTTGCACGGAAAAATTCTGCGGCCGGCGGCTTTTGAAGCCTCCCTGGCGTCGCTCGACACAAAAGCAGCCGAGCTGATCCCAGGCGTGAGCGTGGTCCACGACGGAAACTTTGTGGGTGTGACGGCGCCTACCGTCGAAACCGCATCTCGCGCCATCGCGGCCATCAAAGCGGAGTGGAAATCGGATCCGCAACCATCGAACCGGGAACTCTTCGACTATCTGAAGAAAACGCCGGCAGAAGGGAATGAGCCAGTCGAAGCTGTTTTCGATTCAGGTTCGGTGGCGCAGGTCATGGCAGCTGCCGATCATCGCTTGCAACAGACCTACACCGTTTCCTACATTGCCCACGTTCCGCTCGAGCCCCGCGCCGCAGTGGCGCAATGGGCAGGCGACAACCTGACCGTGTGGACGGGCACGCAGCGACCGTTCGGAGTTCGCGGCGAACTTGCCGAGGCCTTTCGTATCCCTGAAGACAAAGTTCGAGTGCTGATGCCGGATATGGGTTCGGGTTACGGTGGAAAGCATACGGGCGAAGCCGCGATCGAGGCGGCGCGATTGGCGCGGGCTGCGAAGCGTCCGGTGAAACTGGTCTGGACCCGCGAGGAAGAATTTACCTGGGCGTACTTTCGTCCGGCGGGAGTGATGGAAGTGACCGGCGGGATCCAAGAAGATGGCACATTAACCGCATGGGAATTCCATAACTACAATTCGGGGACGGCGGGCATCCGAACGTTTTATGAAATCCCGAACCAGAGTATCCGCTTTCACCGCGCGCGCTCGCCCCTGCGCCAGGGATCGTATCGCGCGCTGGCCGCCACGGCGAATCATTTTGCGCGCGAATCCTTCATGGACGAACTGGCCCATTCGATAAAAATGGACCCGCTCGAGTTCCGCCTGAAGAACCTGAAGAACGAACGCTTGCGCGCCGTCTTCGAAGCGGCCGCTCAGAAATTCGGGTGGGGGCGGGCCAAATCCGCTGCCGGCCAGGGTTTCGGCATGGGCGGAGGATACGAGAAGTTGGGGAACGTCGCGACCTGTGCTGAAGTTGCGGTGGACCGGAAGTCCGGCAAGGTGAAAGTTGTGCGGGTGGTCACGGCCTTCGAGTGCGGCGCCATCGTCAACCCGGATAACCTGCGTAATCAGATTGAGGGCTCGAACATCATGGGGTTGGGCGGAGCGCTTTTTGAGGCCATTGAATTCGACAACGGCCGCATCCTGAATGGACGACTGTCGCGATACCGCGTGCCGCGCTTCAGCGATGTGCCCGTGCTCGAGACCGTCCTGCTCGATCGCAAGGATCTTCCGTCGGCGGGTGCGGGCGAATGCCCGATCGTGGGCCTGGCCCCGGCGATCGGTAACGCGATTTTCGACGCCACAGGTGTGCGCCTGCGCGCGCTGCCCATGGTTCCGGCGGGCCTGAAGATCAGCTAATAGAACTAATCTTTGTCCAGATATTCTTCAGGGACATCATCTTCCGGCACTTCGTGGGTGTGGACTTCTTGTTCGTCGGCGTTTCCGGCGTCGGTGACACCCTGCACCACGTCAGCCTCGAACGCGTTTCCCTCTTCGATCAGTTCGTTCACACTCTCGGAATCCACATCTTCGACTCCGGACAGTCCCTGCAGGTCTCCCGATTGGCCGGCCGAGCCCGGGCCCGAAGCTCCCCTCCTGAATGTCACGGGATAGGAGCGTTCGCTTTTGCGCCGCGCCTTTTTCCTGGGCGCCGCTGCTTTTTTCCGTGTGGCCTTGCCTGCGGGCTTTCTTTTCGCTGTTTTTTTGGCAGGCGCCTTCTTCTTCGCCGGCTTTTTCCTGGCCGGTTTCTTCTTGGGCGCTGCCTTCTTCCGCTTTGCCTGCTTCTTCTTGGATTTCTTTCGGGTAGCCATACGCGCAGTTTACCACCGGCGGGTGGTACCCGGCATAACACATCGGTCCGCCGCTCTCGACTCTGATTTTGGTTTGGAACATTGCGATTCTTCGCGTGGCACGATGGGGGCAAAGTCAAAATCGTCGGACAGGAGTGTCCGACCCACACAGGCCCGGGCTAGCGGATCAGTTGCTGCTTACGTCGATTGGCAGCGCTTCGGGAACTATTTGATCTCGGTCCAGGGTTGCGCCTGGTTCAAGGCATATTTTGCCACGGCATTTTCGTCGAATTCAAAGCCCAGGCCAGGAGTCTGAGGCAGCAGCAGGTCGCCATCCCGGACCTCCAGTTGGCGGTTGATCAGCTTGCGGAAATTCAGGACCTGATCGTCGGGGAAAAACTCGACATAACGCGCGTTGGGCGCGGACGCCACCAGGTGCACATGCAGATCGTGCAGCCAGTGCGGGCATATGGTGACATCGTAGCTCGCCGCCGTCTGCGCGATCCGGCGCCATTCCGAGATCCCGCCGCAGACGGCAGCGTCTGCCTGCAGGATCCCGGCCGCGCGCTTTTCCAGAATTTCCCTGAAGCGCCACCGCCCGGCTTCGATTTCGCCGGTTGCCACCGTGATGTCGATGGACGAAGCCAGCCGGGCGTGATTCTCAATGTCGTCGGGACTGAAAGGCTCCTCCACCCAATAGATGTCGTAAGGCTCAAGGCGCTTGCAGTAGAGCAGGGCGGTGGGCAGGTCCGACCAGGCGTTGTTTACATCCAGCATCAGGAGCACATCGGGGCCAATCGCTTCTCTCGCGGCGCGAACGCGCTCTTCCTCTTGCGCGGGCGTGAGGCGCCCAGCTTTCATTTTGACGGCGCGGAAGCCCTGGCGCACATAGGCAGCCATTTCCTCGCCGAGATTTCGCGGAGTCTTGCCATCCAGATAGTATCCGCCACTGGCGTAGGCCGGCACTTTCTCGGTCGTCCAGCAGCCCAGATGGCGATAAAGGGGTAATCCGGCGGCCCGCGCATTCAGGTCCCATAGAGCGATATCGAGGATGCTGAGCGCACGCATCACGCTTCCGGCGCGTCCGTGGAGAATGGTTTCGCGATACATCTCCTCCCACAACCCCTCCACCCGATGGCTCTCCTGGCCCAGCAGCATGGGAGCGAAGAGTTCTTCAATTGCGACCCGGGCGACGTTTCCCCCGGCGGTGCCGGCATAACAAAATCCAATTCCCTCGACGCCATCCGTGGATCGCACCTTGACCAGGCAGTATTCTCGCGCTCTTACGGTGCGGGTGGCGAACGACGTGACCCGGTCGAGCGGCACACGAACTACGCAAACCCAAACTGAGCCGATGCGAACCATCGCGGCCTTTCCGTAGCAGTGGCAAATTCAACGGCAGGGGGAGATTATCGCCCGAAAGCCTGCGCTTCGTCACGCGGGTTTGCTCCCGTGGACAGGGCGAATTAGAGTATCCTGCTTGACGCTGGCGACTCTGCACGCGCACGGGAAAGGACCCGGGGATGGACCTGACGAACGTTTCCAGGCAGCGCCGCTGGGGCATCGTCGGCCTGCTTTTCACCGCATCGCTGATTAACTATCTCGACCGCGCCGCGATTTCATTCGCGCTGCCTCTGATCTCTAAAGATTTTCATCTCACTCCTGAAACCAAGGGCCTGCTGCTGTCTTCCTTTTTCTGGTCGTACGCGCTCATGCAGATTCCCATTGGCTGGTGCGCCGACCGCTTCAATTTGCGCTGGCTCTATGCCGGGGCCTTCGCTATCTGGTCATTGGCGCAGGGGCTGACGGGCCTGGCGGATAGTCTCGCGGTCCTGATCGGGTTCCGCATTCTTCTCGGTGTTGGAGAATCCATCTACCTTCCGGGTGGGACCAAGATTGTCAGCGTGCTATTCCCGCCTGAAGAGCGGGGCCTGCCTTCGGGGCTCTTCGACTTTGGCACGCGCACCGGGTTGGTGCTCGAAGGTATTCTTGTTCCCTGGCTGCTGGTGCGCCAGGGATGGCGCCACACGTTCCTTCTTTTAGGCTTTGCCGGGTTGCTCTGGATTATTCCCTGGCTTTGGATTTTTCCTCGCCGCATGCGCGCGGCGAGCGCGATCTCATCGCCGCCCGTGGTACGCCCCCGGATGCAGTGGAGCGCGTTGCTCAATCGCAACCTGCTGGGCATCTGCCTGGGGTTTTTCTGCTTCGATTACTACTGGTATGTGCTGGTCACGTGGCTGCCCGACTATCTGGTGACCGTCCGCCACCTCAGTATTGTGCAAGCCGGTTTCTACGCTTCACTGGCATTCTTTACCTTTGGTGTTTCCGAACCGCTGGGAGGATGGCTGGCCGATGTCCTGATCCGCCGCGGCTGGGATGAAACCCGCACACGAAAAGGAATCGTGACCGTCGCATTCTTCATGGGCCTGTTGCTCGTTGCAGCCATGCGGACCTCAACTACGCCCATCGCGATCGGGTGCCTGATCGGCGCCTCCCTGGTCGGACTGGCCACCGGCAATCTGCTGGTGATCCTGCAATGCTGCGCCCCGTTCGAAAGAGTCGGAATATGGACCGGGGCGGAAAATTTTGCCGGCAACCTCGCCGGAATCGTCGCGCCGCTGGCGGTGGGATTTCTGATCAAACGAAACGGCTCGTACGTTCCGGGGTTTGAGCTCGGAGTGGGCGTTCTTCTGGCGGGATTGCTGGCTTATTGGTTTATCGTGGGCCAGTTGAAGCCACAGGCATCGCCGCGAATTTCGTGAAACGGTGTCATCCCGAGCGCGCCTCGAGCCGCGCCGGCGCGGTGAGAGCAAGTCGAGGGTCCCCTATCTGACCAGGGACTCCTCCGTAATTCATAGGGGTCCTTCGACTCCGCTGGACGTTTCGCAAGCGAAACGTCCAGCTCCGCTCAGGAGGACAGGGGGACCTCAGCCTGCCAGCCGCCCCGACTTGCGCGGAAGACTATCCATTAGGATAGGCATTACTGCAATATCTTTCACTTATAGGTCCCCGCCCGACGGAAAAGCGACGCAGGTTGCGGCCGCGGATACCCAGACGCAGGTTTTCCTTGACCCCGCGACCGCCCACTTATATTGTCGCGTGCCGTAGGTCGTCTCTGGCCGAGACGGTCGAGGTGAGCTGAAACAGCTCGAAGGATGTTTATGGTGTCTCTTCGTCGCCTGCTTGCAATCTCTTCTTTTAGCCTCGTGCTTGTCCTCGTTGTTGCTACCTTGTGCTCGCCGAGGGTGAGCGCCGGATTCCAGCCAGAATCACCAGAAGAACTGAAGATGACGACGGAACCGCTCGCTCCAGGGGCTGCGGCGATCCTTCTGTTCCGCCAGGTGGACCGGGACGATATGGGTCACACCGCCCACGAGAACGACTATTTCCGCATCAAGATATTGACCGAAGAAGGGCGGAAGTACGCCGACATCGAAATCCCCTATTTCAAGGGCCGGGGCGACGTCACAGCTATTCGGGCGCGGACCATCCGGCCCGACGGTTCCATCGCCGATTTCGACGGTAAAGTCTTTGATAAATCCATCGCCAAGGCGAAGGGACTGAAGTACCTGGCAAAGACTTTCACTCTGCCCGATGTTCAGGTGGGCAGCATCATCGAGTATTACTACACGATCGACCTGGCTGAGAATTTTGTTTTCGACTCGCACTGGATTCTCAGCGACGAGCTCTTTACCAAGAGCGCTAAATTCTCACTCAAGCCCTACCACTCCGACTACGGCCCCATGGGCGTTCGCTGGAGCTGGCAGGGCCTGCCTCCGGGCACAGTTCCGCCGGCGGAGGGCCCGGACCATGTGGTCCGGCTGGAGGCGAGCAATATCCCCGCCTTTCAGACGGAAGACTTTATGCCGCCGGAGAATGAGTTGAAGTCGCGGGTTGACTTTACCTACAGCGAAGATCAGTTTGAGGCGGATCCGGCGGTATTCTGGAAGAAGACCGGCAAGAAACTCAACGATCAACTGGAAAGCTTTATCGGCAAGCGCAAGGCCATGGAACAGGCTGTGGCCCAGATCATTTCGCCGGCTGACCCGCCGGAGCTGAAATTGCAGAAGATTTACGCCCGGGCGCAGCAGCTGCGCAATACTTCCTACGAGGTCAGTAAGACAGAGCAGGAGCAGAAGCGGGAAAAGGAGAAGAGCCCGGGCAGCGTCGAGGATGTGTGGAAAAGAGGCTATGCGGATGGAGTGCAGCTCACCTGGCTGTATCTCGCACTGGTCAGGGCGGCGGGATTCGAAGCCTACGGAGTGTGGGTCGCGGATCGCAGCAACTATTTTTTCCAGCCCAAGATGATGGACCGCTCCAAGCTGGACGCCAATGTCGTGCTGGTCAAGCTCAATGGCAAGGACATCTATTGCGATCCGGGAGCGGCGTTTACACCCTTCGGATTGCTCACCTGGCCGGAAACCAGTGCGCCGGGATTGCGGCTCGATAAGGACGGCGGAAGTTGGGTCCAGACCACGTTGCCGGAGAGTGCGGTATCTCGCATCGAGCGCAAGGCGAATTTAAAGCTCTCGGAAACGGGCGACCTGGAAGGGAAGCTGACGATTACCTACACCGGTCTGGAAGCCACGCGACGGCGCGTCGAAATGCGCAACGAAGATGAAACCAATCGCAGGAAATTTCTCGAAGACCAGGTGCAGGAGTACGTCCCGGCGGCCATCGAGGTGGAACTGACGAACAAGCCGGAGTGGAGCAGTTCCGAGTCCTCGCTGACGGCGGAATTCAATCTCAAGGTCCCGGGCTGGGTGGCAGGGGCAGGCCGCCGCGCGCTGGTTCCCGTTGGCCTGTTCAGCGGGAGTGAAAAACACGTATTCGACCACGCCAATCGGGTCCACCCGATATATTTCGACTTTCCTTTCGAAAAGCACGACGACATCACCATCGAGCTGCCGGATGGCTGGCAAGTAAGCAACCTGCCGGCGGCACAGAAGCTGGACGCCCACGTGATCGTGTACTCCCTTCAGGCGGAGAACTCCAAGAACACGCTGCACCTGACCCGGAAGTTGGACGTGGACTTTCTCCTCCTCGACCCGAAGTACTACGGCGCGCTGCGCAACTTTTTTCAAGTGGTTCGAACCACAGATGAAGAACAGATCGTATTGCAACCGGGAACGGCGAGCGCTGCCAACTAGGCGGAAGATCGCGCGCGCACTCCTTGGCATCGCCGCCAGCCTGCTGGCCTGCGTCTCCCCGGTCGTGGCTGGGAGCGATGCGCCGCAGTGGATGCACGCGCTGGTCAACGCGCCGCTGCCGGCTCACGATGACAAGACCGACGCCGTGCTGCTGTATTCGGAAAAGACGGTCACCGTCCTGTCCGCCGACAAGATCAAGAAAACGGTCCGGGTGGCTTACAAGATTCTGCGCCCGGGCGGCCGCGATTACGGCGTGGTCGCAGTCTCCTTCAATCCCCACCAGAAGATCACCAGCCTGCATGGCTGGTGCATACCCGCCCAGGGCAAGGACTACGAGGTCAAGGACAAGGACGCCCTGGAAGTCTCTTTGCCCAAGGTCGAAGGCAGCGAACTGGTATCCGACGTGAAGGACAAGCTGCTGCGCATCCCCGCGGCCGATCCCGGCAACATCATTGGCTATGAGTACGAAAAGGAAGAGCAGCCCCTGGTGTTGCAGGACGTCTGGAACTTCCAGTCGGAGCCCCCGGTACGGGAGAGCCATTACTCTCTGCAGCTTCCTCCCGGCTGGGAGTACAAGGCGTCATGGCTCAACTATCCCGAAAGCAAGCCGGCGTCGGCGGCAAACAATCAGTGGCAGTGGGTGGTCAGCGATGTGAAGGGAATTCGCAAAGAAAACGAGATGCCGCCCCTGGAGGGAGTTGCGGGCCAGATGATCGTATCGTTCTTCCCTCCGGGCGGTGCCGCCGTGAATGGATTCGCCAGCTGGCAGCAGATGGGGAACTGGTACCGGAATCTCACCAGCGGCCGGCTCGACGCATCCGCCGACATAAAACAGCGAGTGGCGACGCTGACCGCGGCGGGCACGCTGCTGGCCAAAATGATGGCGATCGCGCAGTTTGTCCAGCACGACATTCGCTATGTCGCGATCGAGTTGGGCATCGGCGGCTTCCAGCCTCACCCCGCCACCGATGTATTCATGCACCGTTACGGAGACTGCAAGGACAAAGCCACGCTGATGGCCTCCATGCTGCATGAGATCGGCGTGGATTCGTACTACGTGGTGATCAATTCAGAGCGGGGATCGGTTACGCCCGACATGCCGGCGCACGCGGGCGGATTTGATCACGTGATTCTTGCCATCAAGCTGCCGGATGGCTTGACCAACCCGCTGCTGGTGGCCACGCTGCAACATCCAAGGCTGGGAAAACTTCTGTTCTTCGATCCGACCAATGAGCTGACACCCTTTGGCCAGATCGGCGGATACCTCCAGGACAACTACGGCTTGCTGGTGACGCCGGACGGCGGCGAGCTGGTTGAAGTGCCTAAACAGCCGCCGGCAATGAATGGCATTCAACGTACCGCCAAACTTTCACTCGATGCCACCGGCACACTGAAGGGCGAGGTCAAGGAGGTGCGGGTCGGCGATCGGGCCTGGTCGCAACGCTGGGCGCTGCGCACCACCACCAAGGATATTGACCGCATCAAGCCCATCGAGGGGCTGCTGGCGAGCTCGATTTCGACCTTCGAGATCACTCATGCCAGCGTGGTAAATCTTGATCAGACCGATCAGCCTTTCGGCTTCGACTACTCGTTCGAAGCCGCGAATTATGCGAAGAATGCGGGCAACCTGCTTTTGGTGCGGCCGCGAGTCATCGGGTCTAAATCCAGCGCCCTGCTGGAGACCAAGGAACCGCGGAACTTCCCCGTCGAATTCGAAGGGCCCGCCCAGGACACGGACACTTTCGAAATCACGCTGCCTCCCGGCTACGAAGTGGACGACCTGCCTCCGCCGGTCGATGTGGATTTCACTTTTGCCAGTTATCACTCGAAGACTGCCGTGTCCGGAAATGCCATTCGTTATGACCGGACCTTCGAAGTCAAGGAGCTCAGCGTGCCCGTGAGCAAAGCGGAAGAGCTAAAGAAGTTTTATCGGATCATCGCCAGCGACGAGCGCAACACGGCTGTCCTCAAACCGGTTTCCAAATAGAATTGTCGAATGTCACGGGTTTCGCTCTAGAACCAGTCTCACACCGCTTTGTGGTATGCGATCCCAGAGTCCCTACTTCGAAATCATCCCGATCGTCTCTAGCCACGTCTCCACCAACTGTGGCCATCGCGTGATCGGAAATTTCGTGCGCCGCAGTCCAAACGCATGCCCGCCGTGCGCATACAAGTGCATTTCCACGGGAACCCCTGCGTTCTTCAGCGCAATGTAATAAACCAACGATTGGCCTACACCGTCCACGTTGTCATCCTCTGCCTGCAGCAAAAACGTGGGCGGCGTCCTGGTGGTAACAGGAATTTCCGGATTCAATTCAAATTCTTTAGTCGTGTTTTCCAGCATGTGCCCCGGATAAATCGCCACGGCAAAATCCGGACGGCAGCTGACTCTGTCGACCGCATCCACGGGTGCGTAGGCACGCTGCGCGAAGTGCGTGCTGATATTGGCCACCAGGTGTCCGCCCGCCGAAAACCCCAGCACGCCGATCTTGTGCGGATCGAGGTGCCACTCCGCTGCGTGGAAGCGCACGAGCCCCAACGTCCTTTGTGCGTCTTCCAGCGCCGTGGGTGCTTTCGGATGAATGTGGCACTGGCAATCGTCATGCCAAGCCGGACCGGAATCCGGCACTCGATATTTCAGCAGCACGCACGTAATCCCTCGCGACGTCAGCCAGTCGCAAACCTCAGTGCCTTCAAGATCGATTGCCAGAATTGAATAGCCCCCGCCCGGAAACACGACGACCGCAGCCTCGGTATTCTTTCCGGTTGGCGAGTAAACCGTCATTGTCGGTCGGGAGACTTTCCTCACCCAGACCCAGGGCCGGCCGGCAACCAGCGCGTCCGTTTCCGTCTTCGTTTCGTTCTCCGGATCCGCGACAGGCTGCGCGTCAGGTACTACTCCCGGCCATATCGGCACTTGCGTATGTCCGGGCGATGGCTGCCAGGCGGGCGTCTGGGCGCTCAGACCGCCAAACGCAAACACAACACAGAGAGCAACGAGCAAAGGCTTCATCAAAATCCTCACAGCTTATAAATAGGGAAACCGCAGGCGGAGCCAATCAGGAAGGCATCCGCAGCTGCCGGGACGCTGACTTGTCGAAGCGGGCATCATCGTGCTTCTAGACAACCCGCGGGCATGGTCGATCAACTCCCAGACTCCTGCCATCGTGGGTGGGGAGTCGCACAGAGCAACCCACAGAATGCACCATTTCCAGCCCCCAGATGTTTATGAGACTGGCTCTAGCCTCGAGAGTGCGCCGTGACCACGCCCCTCTTTTCCTCTCCCAGCCTCGGCGGGCCAGGATTTACACGAACCGCACGGCGTAGTAAAGTTCGGCACGAACCCGCGTCTAAGCCAACTGGAGCGAACATGAGACTGAGCCCGTCAGCCACGGCATTCCTCGCAGGGTTGTGCCTTCTGCCTACACTTCTGATTGCTGCCGATACGCCGCGCCTGGAGCAGAAGGATGGGCGTTTTGCCCTGATCGTGGATGGCAATCCCTTCCTCGTCCTGGGGGCGCAAATCAACAATTCCAGCGCCTGGCCTGCCACTTTGCCCAGCGTGTGGCCGGCGCTCGAAGCCATGCACGTCAATACAGTTGAAGCCCCGGTTTACTGGGAACAGATGGAGCCCCAACCCGGCAAGTTTGATTTTTCCAACGTCGATGAACTGCTCAGCGGAGCGCGCCAGCACCATCTGCGACTGGTGCTGCTCTGGTTCGGCACCTGGAAGAATGGCCAGGCGCACTACATTCCGGAGTGGATGAAGAACGACACCAGGCGTTATCCACGGGCCTTGAGTGCTTACGGGAAGGTGCTTCCTGTTCTTTCGGCCAGCTCCACCAATAATCTCGACGCCGATAAACACGCCTTCGCCGCTCTCATGCGCCACGTTCGCGAGGCGGACACGGCGCAGCGCACCGTCATCATGGTCCAGGTGGAGAACGAATCCGGATCGATAGGGACGGTTCGCGACTACTCGCCCGCTGCCCAGAAGGAATTCGCCGGCGCGGTTCCGCCGGCGCTGACCAGCGCGCTGCATGTGGGAAGCGGCAGTTGGTCCAAGGTTTTTGGTCCCGATGCGGATGAGACCTTCGCCGCGTACTCCGTCGCCCACTACATCAACGAGGTGGCGGCCGCCGGCAAAGCCGAATATCCCCTGCCCATGTACTGCAATGTGTGGATCAAATACCCGGTGCATGCTCTGGAGGATCGCGACCGGGCCATCCCCGGACAGGAGTACCCCAGCGGAGGGCCGCAGCAGGACAACATTGATATATGGAAGGCCGCAGCTCCGGCCATCGATCTTCTCGCGCCCGACTTCTACTCCGACGATATGCGCTTCTATCACGAGATCATCGCCGCCTATCATCGGGATGACAACGCCCTTTTTATCCCGGAGACGGGAATGCACACGAACTTCGGGCGCTACTTTTTTTATGCGCTGGGCCATGGCGCCATCGGCTTCTCGCCCTTTGGCGTGGACTATACCGGCTGGACGATCTCCGACGAGAAGATACCCGGCTGGCTGTCAGAGGACTACGCGCTCTTTGCGCCCATCGCCGGCCAGGTGGCGAAGCTGAACTTTGATGGCAAGTTGCAGACCGCCGTGGAGGAGAAGGGCAGCGAGCGGAAGGAGTTGCACTTCGGCGACGCCGACGCCGTGGTTTCCTTCGGATTTCCGCAGCGCGATGGCGAAATGCCGCCTGGGAACTCGGATTCGCACGGGAGGGCCATGGTGGCCCAACTCGGTCCGTTGGAGTATTTGGTGACCGGATTTGATGCGAGCGTCAGTTTCCGTCTGGCGGACACCACAGGCAAGGCCCAGAACCAGCAACTGGAAATTCTCCGCGCGGAAGAAGGCCGCTACGTCAACGGCTCATGGCAAGCCTTGCGTATCTGGAACGGCGACCAGACCGACCGGGGGCTTCAGTTCAAGGGCAGTCACCCTGAGGTGGTCCGCATCCGCTTGCACACCATCGAGTTACACGACCGAAGTGTCGCCCCTCCGGAGTAAGCGCCAGTACTGCCGATCCGGGCATTAATTGGATTGGGATGGCGTAAGATATGGCGGGTCGGAAGGGAGAGCTCAAAATGGCGGATGCTAAAAGTCGCCGCGGGGCTCAACCTGCGATCACCGAAATCGATGTCTTATGGATTACGGCGGGCCTGGGATGCGACGGCGACACCATCGCCATGACTGCAGCCACGCAGCCCAGCATCGAAGACATCGTAACCGGCGCACTGCCCTGGATTCCCAAAGTCAACTTCCTCAATCCCTTCCTCGCTATCGAAAATGGCGACGAGTTCATGGAGCGTTTCCACCTGGCGGCGCAGGACAAGCTGGGACCTTTCATTCTCGTCATCGAAGGCTCGATCCCGGACGAAACGAACAAGGAAGAAGGGTATTGGGCTTCATTCGGCACCGACCCGAAAACCGGCCAGCCGATCACTACCTGCGAATGGATCGATCGCCTGGCGCCCAAGGCCTGGGCGGTGATCGCGGCGGGAACTTGCGCCACCTACGGCGGCATCCATGCCATGGAAGGCAATCCCACGGGCTGCATGGGCCTGGCCGACTATCTGGGCTGGCAGTGGCGTTCGAAGGCGGAGATTCCCATCGTGTGCGTGCCGGGATGTCCGGTGCAGCCGGATAATTTCATGGAAACGCTTTTGTACCTGCTGCACATGGCGGCCGGGCGCGCGCCCATGATTCCGCTGGATGACGCCCTGCGTCCCACCTGGTTATTTGGCAGCACGGTGCACGAAGGATGCGACCGCGGCGGATACTACGAGCAGGCACAGTTTGCCGACGAGTATGGATCGCCGCTGTGCATCGTCAAGCTGGGATGCTGGGGCCCGGTGGTCCAGTGCAATGTCGGCAAGCGAGGTTGGATGGGCGGTATCGGGGGTTGCCCGAATGTCGGCGGAATCTGCATTGGCTGCACCATGCCGGGCTTTCCCGACAAGTTCATGCCGTTCATGAACCAACCGCCGGGTTCGCTGTTGTCTTCGGCTGCGGTGCAGACTTATGGCCGCGCCATCCATGCCTTGCGCCGCTTCACCCAGTCATCGCTCAACAAAGAGCCCGGATGGCGCAAGCGGCCGCGCTGAAAGTGTGGGTCGATGGTGTGGGTCGGACACTCTTGTCCGACGCTTTTTGGGTTGGGGTTGATGTAGCCGTTGCTGTTGCTCTCTTGCCGGTGGCAACACCCGTGGAGTTCATGACGTGGATATTGGTCTGGGAATGCCAAAGTCAACCGCGGCGGGCGAGGGCGCCCGCCCTACACTGGCCGAGCCGGATCTTTACCCTGCACAGGCGGAGGAAATTCTTCAGCAACTGGCGGGAGTCTTTACTCAAAATGCCGGCGTTGCCCGGCGCATCGTGTATCCGCCGGAAGGGCCAGACGCGGCCCCGGCTGCGGATCCGCAGCTCCCCAATCTGGAAGCCAGATATCGCGCCCTGGTCGAGCAGATTCCCGCCGTCGTATTCATGGCTTATCTCGATCGTGGCATCGGCGAGGCCTACGTGAGTCCGCAGATCGAGGCGGCCTTGGGGTTCTCACAAGAAGAATGGCTGGAAGACCCGGTGCGCTGGTACAGCCACATCCACCCTGATGACAAGCAGCGCTGGAGCACCGAAGCGGCCGAGATGTTTCTTACCGGAAGCCCGCTGCGGTCGGCCTACCGCGTGGTAGCGCGCGACGGCCGGGTGATCTGGTTTCATTGTGAGGCCAAGATGATTCGCAAGCCCGACGGCGAGCCCTGGTTCATTCACGGAGTCGGGTTTGATATCACTGACCTCAAGCGCACCGAAGAAGCCTTGCAGGAAGAGCGCAATGTGGTCTCCGCCATCCTCCACACCGTGGGAGCTTTGGTGGTGGTGCTGGATGCGGAAGGCAAAGTCATCCGCTTTAACCGGGCTTGCGAGCAGACCAGCGGATACTCTTTCGCGGAGGTTGCCGGGCAAAAGATATGGGACCTCTTCATGGTTCCGGAAGAAGTAGAGCGTTTCAAGTCAGACTTTCAGCAGCTGTGCTCCGACCAGTTGCCCAGCGACTATGAGGGCTACCTGGTGAAACGCGACGGCACCCGCCGCCTGATCGCCTGGTCGAGCACGGTGTTGCCGGGCAGTGACGGAGCACCCACCTGCATTATTGCAACCGGCATCGACATCACCGAACGCAGACATTTGGAAACAACTATTCTGGAGGTCAGTGGCCGCGAGCAGCGACGCATCGGGCAGGACCTGCATGACGGCCTCGGCCAGCATCTGACCGGCATTGCCTTCATGACCAAGGTGCAGGAACAGAAGCTCATGGAAAAAAGCCTGCCCGAGGCGGCAGACGCGGCTAAGATCGTGAAACTTGTGAATGAAGCCATTCACAAGACTCGTGAGCTGGCGCGGGGCCTGCTGCCAGTTGTGTCCGACGCGCGGGGGCTCATGTCCGCCCTCCAGCAATGGGCGGGCGAAGTGGAAGATTTGTTTGGGGTTTCCTGCCGCTTCCAGTGCTTTACCCCGGTGCTGGTTCATGACGATACGGTGGCCACGCATCTGTACTACATCGCGCGCGAGGCGGTTAACAACGCCATCAAGCACGGCCACGGCAACCAGATCGTGATCCGCCTTGCGGCCGACAAGGAGCAGGGAGCGCTCACCATCACTGACAACGGCGCGGGATTTGCGGACATCCCAGCCAACAACGCGGGCATGGGACGTCATCTGATGAACCACCGCGCCCGGGTGATTGGCGGGTCGCTCGAGATCCAGCGAGCGGCCGCGGGCGGCACCATGGTGACCTGTATTTTTCCGGTCCAATTTCCAGGCGGCAAAGTCGAGCAGAGAGCAAGGACTGAAGAACAACAATGAAGACGGACACGAGCGCCACTTACAAATCTCAGAACCAGTCAGCGCCCAGGAAAAGCAGAATCCTGGTGGTGGACGATCATCCCATCGTGCGCCAGGGCCTGTCGCTGCTCATCAATCAGGAAGCTGATCTGGTGGTCTGCGGTGAGGCCGAAGAAGCCAGCGGCGCCATGCACGTGCTGGCGTCCTCGCGACCGGATGTCCTCATCGTGGATATTTCGCTGAACGGCCCGGACGGGCTTGATCTGCTGAAAAATATCCGGAATGTGCACCCGACGCTTCCGGTGCTGATCCTCTCCATGCACGACGAGTCGATCTACGCGGAACGCGCTCTGCGGGCGGGGGCGAATGGCTACATCATGAAGCAGGAGGCGACGGAGAAAGTGCTGGTCGCGCTGCGCCGCATATTGGGCGGCGAGATTTACGTGAGTGACCGCATCGCCAACAAGATGCTGAAACACTACATCACTGGATCGGGCACCCTGCGGCACTCCTCCATCGCTGATCTGAGCGATCGCGAGCTGGAGGTGTTTCGTCTGATCGGAGAAGGTCACGGCACCCGTCAGATCGCCGAAGAATTGCACATCAGCGTGAAGACCGTGGAATCCTACCAGGCGCATATCAAGGAGAAGTTGTCTCTCCGCAGCGCCCGCGAACTCATGCAGCACGCGATTCAATGGAGCATGAACGAAAAGACGGCATGACGTAGCACGGTGTCCATTCATTCCGCACGGTTTCCCATTCATTTCGCAGGGTGCCCCATTCATTTCGCGCTTTTTGCGAAATGAGTGGGGAAGGAAAACTCCAGAGGCTCCAGGATCGTGACCGACCGCCCCTTCTGAATGCGGAGCACTCCGGAAGCCTCAGTTTTGACAGATCGGTCCATCTTCATCCTTCATCCCCCACTCATTTCGCAAAAGACGCGAAATGAACGGGGCACCGTCTGGGCACCGTCCGGGTTGTGGGCATTCTGCTTCGGTTCTCTTTTTTCAGTTTGGGAATAGAACCGCCGGTCCCGCAAGATTTAGCCTCTTCCTGCATCAGGGAAACCCTGATAGAAAAAATAGTGTTTCCCATGAAAGCGAATAAGTGGGCCTCCCGCTTGTGAGGGTCTTTGCTTTTGTTGATCCTAGGGGCGTAGTCAGTAAGAGGGCGCAATTTTTCCAGGTTTCCCTTTCAAGGCGAAGAGAAGTGCTACCCGGGCAACGTTTTAAAACTATCCGCTAATCGCAAAGCAGAAATTCGGCAACTCCCGTCCCCCAAGTGTGACGGGAAAGGAGAGTCCAGCTATGGCAGCGGAAACGGTTCCGTACGGTCGGAAGACGCAAAAACCATCGCCAGTCGCCGAGGTCCACATTCTCTGGATCACCGCCGGTCTGGGCTGTGACGGAGACTCGGTTTCGGTCACCGCGGCAACTCAACCCAGTATCGAAGACGTCTTGCTGGGAGCAATTCCCGGCCTTCCCAAGGTGCACCTGCACAATCCCGTTCTGGCCTACGAGAACGGAGACGACTTCCTGAAATTCTGGTACATGGCGGAGAAGGGTCAGCTGGATCCCTTCGTCCTGGTGGTCGAAGGCTCCATTCCCAACGAGAAAATAAAGAAAGAAGGCTACTGGGCGGGGCTTGGGACCGATCCCAAGACCGGGCAGCCGATTACCACTAATGAGTGGATCGATCGCATTGCTCCGAAAGCTCTGGCGGTGATCGCGTGCGGAACCTGCGCCACCTACGGCGGCATTCATGCCATGGAAGGCAATCCCACCGGCGCCATGGGCCTGGCGGATTATCTGGGCTGGGACTGGAAGTCGAAGGCTGGACTGCCCATCGTCAACGTTCCGGGCTGCCCGGTGCAGCCCGACAACTTCATGGAAACCGTCCTCTATCTTCTTTATCAGGTGTCGGGACTGGCGCCCATGATTCCGCTCGACGATCAGCTGCGCCCCACCTGGCTGTTTGGCAAGACGGTCCACGAAGGCTGCGATCGTGCCGGCTACTACGAGCAGGGCGACTTCGCGGAAGTATATGGCTCCCCGAAATGCATCGTGAAACTGGGATGCTGGGGCCCGGTAGTGAACTGCAATGTGCCCAAGCGCGGATGGATGGCCGGAATTGGCGGATGCCCAAACGTAGGCGGCATCTGCATCGGCTGCACCATGCCAGGATTTCCCGACAAGTTCATGCCCTTTATGGATGAACCGCCGGGCGCCCGGGTCTCGACTTCAGCGGTCGGCACTTATGGCCGCGCGATTCGTGCCCTGCGTTCGATGACCCAGTCCACGGTCAACAAGGAACCGAAGTGGCGTCATCCCCGCGCGGAACTGACCACGGGCTACCACCCGAGGTCGTACTAAGTATCCAGACTGAGAGTTCATTAAGGAGCGATCGCAATGGGAACTATTACCGCACCGACGAAGGACGTCCCCGGGAAAAAGGGGAACCTGGTGGAGATGAACTGGGACCCAATCACCCGGATTGTGGGCAGCCTGGGCATCTTTACCAAGATCGACTTTGAGAACAAGCATGTGGTCGAGTGTCACAGCACCTCGTCTATTTTCCGCGGGTACAGCATTTTTATGAAGGGGAAAGACCCGCGCGACGCGCACTTCATCACCAGCCGCATCTGCGGCATCTGCGGCGACAACCATGCCACCTGTGCCACCTATGCGCAGAACATGGCGTTCGGGGTGAAACCGCCTCCGATCGCGGAGTGGATCGTCAATCTCGGCGAGGCCGCCGAGTATATGTTCGACCACAACATCTTCCAGGACAACCTGGTCGGCGTGGATTTCTGCGAGCAGATGGTAAAGGAGACCAATCCCAAGGTCTGGGCCAAGGCCCAATCGACGGCATCGCCGCACGCCAGCGCGCACGGCTACCGCACCATTGCCGATATTATGACCGCGCTCAATCCCTTCACTGGAGCCTTCTATCGCGAAGCTCTGGTGATGAGCCGGATGACGCGCGAGATGTTCTGCCTTATGGAAGGGCGGCACGTTCATCCCTCCACTCTCTATCCCGGCGGCGTGGGCACGGTGCCGACTGTTCAGCTGTTCACCGACTACCTTGTACGCCTGATGAAATATGTGGAGTTCATGAAGAAGGTCGTGCCGCTGCACGACGATTTGTTCGACTTCTTCTATGACGCTCTGCCGGGATACGAAGAAGTCGGCCGGCGGCGTGTTCTTCTGGCGTGCTGGGGATCGTTCAACGATCCTGATCATTGCGACTACACCTACAAGAACATGACGAACTGGGGCCGCAGCATGTTCGTGACTCCGGGCATCGTGGTGGACGGCAAGCTGGTGACTACCGACCTGGTGGACATCAACCTGAACATTCGCATTCTGCTGGGCAGTTCTTACTACGACGAGTGGAAGAACCAGCAGACGTTCGTTAAGACGGACCCGCTGGGAAACCCGGTGGACAAGAACCATCCCTGGAACCAGACCACCATCCCACGGCCGCAAAAGAGGGACTTTGGCGGCAAGTACACCTGGGTCATGTCGCCGCGGTGGTTCGACAAACGCACCGGCGACCATCTGGCGATGGATACCGGAGGCGGACCGATCGCTCGTCTGTGGGCGACGGCCCTGGCCGGGCTGGTGGATATCGGTTACATCAAAGCCACTGGCAGCAGCGTCAAGATGTACCTGCCCAAAACCACGTCGCTGCCCGAGGTCGAGTTCGAATGGAAGATTCCCAAGTGGAGCAATGCCATCGAACGCGACCGCGCCCGCACCTACTTCCAGGTCTATGCCGCCTGCGCCGCCCTGCACTTTATGGAAAAAGCGCTGGCGGAGCTGCACGCCGGACACACCAAAACCTGGACTGAATTCAAGGTCCCGGAAGAGGCCATCGGCTGCGGCTTCCACGAAGCGGTTCGCGGCGTGCTCTCGCACCACGTGGTGATCAAGGAGGGTAAGATCGCCAACTACCATCCCTATCCTCCCACCCCCTGGAATGCCAATCCGCGAGACATCTATGGCACTCCGGGTCCCTACGAGGATGCGGTGCAGAACACGCCCATTTTCGAGGAAAACGGGCCTGACAAGTTCAAGGGAATCGATATAATGCGCGCGGTAAGGAGCTTCGATCCGTGTCTGCCTTGCGGCGTGCACATGTATCTGGGGAACGGCAAGGTGCTGGAGACGCACCATTCCCCGATGTTCGGTCTTCAACCCTGAGCTCGCACCATGGTGAAAGAGGGAGTGAGGGTGTCAGCCAGGAATCGCCAGGTACGCGCACAGAGGGGATTCTGGCATCTCAAGACTGCACTCTCACTCCCACTTTTTTGCGTTTTGTCATCCTGAGCGAAAGGGTTGGGTGAAGTCGAAGGATCCCTGGCAGCTTCAGGGAATTTTCCCTCAGTGATTTGGCGCCAGGAATGAGGTAGGGGTCCTTCGACTGCGTAGCGGATTCGCGAAGCGAATCCGGTACTTCGCTCAGGATGACAACGACGTTCTTTCAAGGAGCTTTGTGGCCGACAGCAGAGATTTTCGGGAAGACATGCAGCGCATTGGCGGGCTGGTGCAGGAAATCGAAGCCATTGCCGATCCCGCGGTGCGGGCCGCCACCAAGGGACTGGTGCAGTCGCTGATGGATTTGCACGGCGCAGCTCTGGAGAAGGCGCTCGACATCGTTGCTGACGCCGGTGAGCCGGGCATGGCTATCATCGACCGGCTGGGCCGGGATGCGCTGGTGAGCAGCGTGCTGATTCTTTACGGCCTCCATCCCGAGGACGTCGAGACCAGGGTAGTGAAGGCGGTGGAACGGGTGCGGCCGCAGTTGCGGAAACAGGGTTGTGAAGTTGAGTTGCTGGGCGTGAACGAGGGCGCCATCCGGCTGCGAGTCGAAGCCGGTTCGCATACCTGCGGTTCCACGGCCAAGACGGCGCAGGCAACCCTCGAAGAAGCAATATACGATGCGGCGCCGGATATGGCCTCGCTGGTCATTGAGGGCCTGGAAGAGAAGCCCGCTTCCGGATTTGTGGCACTGGATAAGCTGGCGGGTAGTTCCGCCGGATTACGTATCGAAGTCAATCCGCCGCAGGGCGCGGATTAGATTTTTGTAGCGCCGCCGATCCCGGCGGGCGTTTTAGGATTTGCAATCATGAGCTTGGGACCATTGACCGACGGCTTTGGCACGCTGCGCCAGTTCGCGCGCCGCGAACGGCCGCTGGAGCGTTGCGAGCTGTGCAGCGTAGGATTAGGCCCTGGCCATCCCCACCTGATTGAAGTGGAGCGCCGCAAGCTTCTCTGCACCTGCGATGCCTGCGCCATCCTGTTCAGCGGTCAGGGCGTGAAGTTCAAGCGTGTGCCGCGGCGGGTGCGCTCTCTCCCCGGTTTCAATCTCAGCGACGCCGAGTGGAACGGGCTGATGGTCCCCATCAACATGGCCTTCTTCCTCAAGAGCAGCCTGGAGAACCGGGTGGTTGCGCTCTATCCCAGCCCGGCGGGCGCCACGGAATCGTTGCTGGCGCTGGAATCCTGGAATGATATTGTCGAGGGCAATCCGATTCTGAACGGTATGGAATCCGATGTGGAAGGCCTGCTGGTCAACCGGTTGGGCTACTCCCGTGGATATTCCGCCGCGGAATACTACCTGCTTCCCATCGACGAATGCTACAAGCTGGTAGGCCTGATTCGCATGCACTGGAAGGGCCTCTCCGGCGGAACAGAAGTGTGGCGGGAGCTGGGCGAGTTCTTCACGAGCCTGAAAGCTAGAGCAGTCGAAGTGGGAGCGGAATCCCATGCCTGATCTGACCTTTCACGTCGAAGGCGTCGAGGTTGTCGCCAACGCGGCCTCTCCGCTGCTGGCCTTCAGTCTTCGTCTTACCGATGCCGACCCGGAGCAGACCATTCACACCGTCGCCCTGCGCTGCCAGATTCAACTGGAAGTCACGCGGCGTAAATACACAACTGAAGATCAGGAACGATTGCTCGATCTCTTTGGCGAATCCAGCCGTTGGGGACAGACCTTGCGAAATCTGTTATGGACGCACGCCAATCTGGTCGTGCCTTCCTTCAAGGGATCGACCGTGGTCAATCTGCCGGTGCCATGTACCTTCGATTTCAATGTGGCAGCCACCAAATATTTCGACGGCCTGGCGGACGGCGATGTCCCGGTTTGCCTGCAGTTCAGCGGCACGGTTTTCTACGAAGGCGCTGAAGGCGGCCTGCAGGTCGCGCCCATCTCCTGGGACAAGGAAGCCCGCTTCAAGTTGCCGGTAAAGACATGGCGCGACATGATGGCGTCTTACTATCCCAACAGCGCCTGGCTCTGTCTGCACAAAGAGGCCTTCGACCGGCTGTATCAGTACAAAGTGAAACACGGCATTCCCACCTGGGAAGAGGCGCTCGAAAGCCTGATTCCGGTGGAAGAGACGGTGATCTGATGAATCTCGGCGCGGTGGAGCAGATTGCGAAAGCGGTGCTGTACGAGGGATACATGCTGTATCCCTATCGCCCGTCTTCCGTGAAAAATCAGCAGCGCTGGAATTTTGGAGTGCTCTGCCCGCAGTCCTACAGCGAAGCGCAGAAGGGCGGTGAGGCCTGGACCATGCAGACCGAGTGCCTGGTGGAAGGCAGTTCGGTGACCGGCCTGGAAATTCGAGTGCGCTTTCTGCAACTGGTGGCGCGAACGGTTGGCCAACTAACCATGCCGGTCAGCGAATTGTTGCCTGGCGAAATTCCGGAGTATCGCCTGGTAGAGAGACTGGCGCTGGAGGGGCGGGTTCACCAGTCCTGGCAGGAGGCCGTCGAGCGCGAAGTTATTTTGCCGGTGTACAACGTGGAGGCGCTGGCCTACAGGCTGGTGCCCGATGCTTTCAGCTTTCCCGCGGAAAAACAATTCGAGCATCTGCGTGACGGCAGCGGGCAGATCGTGGGAGTGATCATCCGCGAGCGCAAGCCGCTTTGCGGCGCGGTCGAGATCATGAGCGAAAGGGTTGCGGAGGGATTGTTCAAAGTCAGCGTTCGGGTCTGTAACACCACGCCTTTTGAATTGACCAGCGACACTACCCGCGACGACGCGTTGCTACGCTCCCTGGCCTCGACGCATACCGTGCTGGGCGTGCAGGATGGCCGCTTCGTTTCTCTAATGGGTCCGCCGGAGGCCCTCGGCGAGGCTGCCGCCAACTGTCATAATGTCGGGACCTTTCCCGTGCTGGTCGGCGACGAGGGACAATTCGACACTCTGCTCTCTTCGCCCATCATCCTGTATGACTATCCCCAGATCGCTCCCGAAAGCGCGGGCGATCTGTTCGATGGCACCGAGATTGACGAGATTCTCTCGCTGCGCATCATGACCCTGACCGACGAAGAGAAGCGCGAGATGAGCCAGTCGGACGATCGCGCCCGTGCCATGCTGGAACGCACCGAGAGCATGCCAGCGGAACAGTTCATGAAACTGCATGGAGTTCTGCGCGGGTTGCGCCCACTCAGGGAGGAAACTCAATGAACGAGTGGGAGTGGCAGCTGCTGGAAGAAAAAACGCCGCTCGATCACCTGGAGATTTCGGGAATCGAGGTGAGGAGCGGAAGCCGCGTGCGACTGCGTCCTCGCAAAGGCGGCGATGTCATGGACATCGCTCTGGCGGGACAGACGGCGACCATCGAATGCCTGGAGCAGGATTACGAGGGCAAGCGTCATGTCTGCGTGGTCCTCGATAACGATCCTGGTCGAGATATGGGCCTGCTGCGCCAGCCCGGGCACCGCTTCTTCTTCGATGCCGAAGAAGTTGAACCGCTTTCGGATGAAGAAGCCCGCGCCCTCGCGCCGGTCCAGAAAGCCACCATTCTCGTTGCCGGCATTGGAAACATCTTTCTGGGCGACGATGCCTTTGGCGTCGAAGTGGTCCGCCGCATGGCCGGCATTGAGCTTCCCGCCAGCGTGCGGGTGGCCGACTTCGGCATCCGCGGCTTCGATCTGGCTTACGCGCTGCAGGACGGATACGAGACCACCATCCTGGTGGATGCCTGCCCGCAGGGGCAGCCTCCGGGCACGCTCTACGTCATCGCGCCCGATCTGAAGGCATTGGACGATCCCGACGCTCCGCTCGCCACGGTTGAAGCGCACGCCATGAATCCGATGAACGTGTTGCGCATGGCCAGGGCGATGAACATCGAAGTGAAAAACATTCTGCTGGTCGGCTGCGAGCCGGAAACTCTTGGCGGTGAAGAAGGCCAGATGGGGCTGAGCGTGCCGGTCGAAGCTGCTGTGGACGAGGCGGTCAAGCTGATCGAGTCGCTGGTGAACCGCATCCTGAACGGCGAGGGCCCCGATGTAAAGGCGGTTCCAAACCTGGTATGAAGCAGTAAACATCCTGTAAAGAGAAAGAGAAGGAGACGGGCAATGGAAAATGGCAATGGAAGCTTCAACGACAAAGATACGCTGTTCATGCTCGGTGGCGTGGCGCTGATGGTCTTCGGGGCGGGCTTGATTCTTACCAATCCCATTGCGCGCCGCTACATGGGACAGCTCGGAGTGGGCGATCTGGCCAGCCTGGCTTTGCCCGACCTGGACCGCTACCTGAAATTGCGGGCCATGTAGCAACGCGCGACCACAGGTGTGCAACTAAGTCAGGGGGAATATCGGTTTGTCAACAGTAGGAACGCCGCCAGCCACAACGGTTCGATACGTAATCGACGCCAAAGCCAGCACATTTACCGTCCGGGCATTTGCCACCGGAATGCTTTCGGCTTTTGGTCATAGCCCGACCATTGCCATCCCGGACTTCGAAGGCGAAGTGAAGTGGGACTCTGGGGCAGTGGAAGACTCGTCTCTGCGCATCGTGGTGCAGGCGTCGTCGCTGACCGTGACCGACGACATCAGCAAATCAGACCGCAGCGAAATCGAACGCAGGATGCATGAAGAAGTTCTGGAGACGGATGGCTTCGCGGAGATCATTTACGAATGCCCCAGGGTTTCGTCCGTGCAGAAGATGGGCGAGGGATTATTTACGGCGGTGCTGGATGGGGAGCTGACCTTGCATGGGGTGACGCTGAAGCAGGCGATTTCAGCGCGAGTGACGCTGACAGGCGAAACTTTGCGGGCTGCCGGAGAATTTTCCATTCGGCAGAGTGATTATGAAATCAGGCCGGTGTCCGCCGCCGGAGGCACGGTGAAGCTGAAGGACGAGCTGAAACTGTCGTTTGACATTGCGGCGCGGAAGGCTTGAAAGGCTTGAGAGGACTGAAAGGCGTCGTTGGTCGTTGGCCCTTGGTCGTTGGCTAAAGGCAAGACCGCTTTCAGTGGCCTCGGCGAGGCCAACCGTGCGTGGTCGGCGGTTGGGGGTTGGCCAAGGACCAAGGACCAAGGACCACCCGGGAGGATGTTCCATGTGCCTAGCCATACCAGGAAAGATCGTCGAAATCTCCGGCGACAATGCGGAGTCGGCGTTGGTTGATGTAGTCGGCGTGCGGCGCAGGATTGATCTCGGGCTGCTGCAGGACGACCGGCCCGTGCCCGGCGACTGGGTGCTTATTCATGTCGGCTTCGCCATGAGCAAGATCAGCGAGTGCGATGCTCTCGACCAGATGAACACGCTGCGCGCGCTGGGAGAGATCGAGGGGGCCATGCAGGAAGTCCAAGGCTACGGCCTGGAGGACGCAGATGACGTCGAAAGCGACGACGTTGAAACTGCTGACCTCAAAATCGGCGACGCCGACTTGAATTGACGCCTGCCCGCGTCCAGCCTGCGAGGCGAGCCTGCGAGGAGAATCGGCATGAGATTTGTTGATGAGTTTCGCGAACCCGAACTGATTTCGAAGACGGCCGATGAAATCCGACGTCTGGCCGGTCGCGACCGGCACTACCGCCTCATGGAAGTCTGCGGCGGGCACACGCATGCCATCTATCGTTTCGGCCTCAAAGACATTCTTCCGGAAAATATCGAACTGATCCATGGGCCCGGCTGTCCGGTTTGCGTGCTTCCCATGGGGCGCATTGACGACGGCTTGTCCATTGCGCAGCATCCGGATGTAATCTTTGCCGCCTTCGGTGACATGATGCGCGTCCCCGGGACTCAGGGCAGCCCGCTCGAGCATAAAGCCCGCGGCATGGATGTTCGCATCGTGTATTCGCCCTCCGACGCGCTGAAGCTGGCCCGCCTCAATCCCGAAAAGCACGTCATGTTTTTCGCCATTGGATTCGAGACTACGGCCCCTTCCACCGCGTTGACGCTGATGCGCGCCAAGGCAGAGGGCATCGGCAACTTTTCTGTGTTTTGCAATCATGTGACCATCATCCCGGCGATCCGGGCGATTCTCGATTCTCCGGACATGCGTCTGGACGCCTTCATCGGTCCCGGGCACGTCTCGACTGTGATCGGTTGCCGCCCCTACGAATGGATTGCCAAGGACCAGAACAAGCCCATCGTGGTCTCCGGTTTTGAACCGCTCGACATGTTGCAGTCGATCGTCATGCTGTTGCGCCAGCTGAAAAAAGGCGAAGCCAAGGTCGAAAACCAGTACAAGCGGGTTGTTCCGTGGGAGGGCAACCGCGCGGCGCTTCGCGCCATGGCCGAAGTTTTCCAACTGCGTCCTTATTTTGAGTGGCGGGGCCTGGGATTCATTTCGCAGTCGGCGCTTCGCCTGAATGACAAATACGCCGCATGGGACGCGGAACAGCGCTTTGAGGTTCCAGGCATTCGGGTGACCGACCCCAAGGCGGCGCAATGCGGAGAAGTGCTCAAGGGCGTGCTGAAGCCGCACCAGTGTAAACTCTTTGGCCGTGAGTGCACGCCGGAGCATCCTATCGGCGCGCTTATGGTTTCATCGGAAGGATCATGCGCCGCTTATCACAACTACGAACACCGGAAGGCAGCAATGGCGACCAGCCTGACCTCGATCGCCTGAAGAATGATCGCCTAGGCGATCAGGCTGATCTCGATGCCAGGCCGGCGCCCGTCCGGTTTCGCGACCCCCAAATCGAGATGGCTCACGGAGCCGGAGGCAAGGCCAGCCGCAAACTGGTGGAAGGCCTTTTTGCTCCCTTGCTCTTTGGAGCGGCCCCCGGGCCTCTGGGAGATGCTGCGCACGTCGATATCAACGGAAGCACAGTCGCAATCACGACGGACAGCTTTGTCGTAAAGCCGCTGACTTTTCCGGGAGGGTCCATCGGCGAACTTGCGGTGAACGGCACGGTGAACGATCTGGCGGTATCGGGCGCGCATGCCGAGGCCCTGGTGGTCACTTTCGTGCTCGAAGCCGGGCTGCCGACGCCGGTGCTCGAGGCGGAAGTTCGCGCCATGGCAAAAGCCGCGCGGGACGCGGGAGTTCGCATCGCCGGGGGCGACACGAAAGTCGTCGAACACGGCAAGGCCGACCAGATGTACGTCACCACCACCGGGATCGGCCGGTTGCTTCGTGGGGTGACTATCGATCCGCGCTCCACACGCGTCGGCGACAAGATACTGCTCTCTGGTCCGATTGGCGACCATGGCATCACCATTCTGCTGGCCCGCGGCGAGCTCGATCTCGAAGCCGACCTTCGTTCCGACACGCGCTCCGTGCTGCCTCTGGTCGAAGCTCTCATTCATGCCGCCGGCCCGGGCGTTCGCTGGATGCGCGATCCAACCCGGGGCGGGGCGGCCACATCCTTAAATGAGCTGGCGCGGGATTGCGGGCTCGGCATGGTCCTGTTTGAAGACCAGATTCCGGTGCGTGATATGGTGCGGGGCGCGTGCGAGTTGCTTGGCCTTGATCCGCTGCACATTGCGAATGAAGGCCAGTTCCTGGCAGTGGTTTCGCCCGAGTACGCCGACGCTGCGATCAACGCTTTGAGTCTGGCGCCGGGCGGAAGCGAAGCCCAGGTGATCGGCGAAGTGCGCGAGCAGCCGGCGGGCACGGTATTGGTGACGACCCGCTACGGAGGCAGCCGCATCGTAGATATGCTGGTTGGCGATCCCTTGCCGCGCATTTGTTGAGTAGAAAACCATGGTGACAGCGGTCAAACTCGCAAGCCAGGTGGAAGAGCGGCTGCTCGAGAGGAACGAGCTATACGAACAGTTCTTCTCGCGCGAGGCGCCGCGCCTGGCCGAGGCTTGTCGCGAGATGTCGGAACGATTTCTGCGCGGTGGGCGCCTGCTCGCCTTTGGGCGCGGACCTTACGCCACCGATGCCCAGCATGTTTCGGTGGAATTCGTTCATCCCGTGATCGTGGGGAAGCGCGCCCTTCCCGCTCTGGACTTGTCGATCCTGTTCCGCCCCTGGCTCGAAGCCATTCTTCATCCCGAAGATATCGTGATGGGATTCGGTCCACCCGAAGGCGATCCGGAAGTCTGGGCGACGCTGCAAGTTGCCCACCTGCAGGATGCGATGACCTTCGCTCTCCCCGGCATGGAGGGTTCGTACGCGCTCGATGCTCCCACGCAAGACCCGTTCATGCACCAGGAAATGGTTGAGATCCTGTATCACACGCTGTGGGAGACGGTGCACGTCTTCTTCGAGCATCGTGAACTGGGCCATGACGTGGGAGAATCGGGTTTCCTCTATCCCTTCCTGGGCACCGAAAAACAGGGAACCACCGACCTGCTGGCTGAGGTGGCAAGCTCGATTCTGATGAAGGTGCATGACGACGCCAAATTACGCGGCCAGGTGGCGCGCGAAGAGTCGGAACAGATCAGCAATACAACGCTGGCCATTCATCAGCGGTTGCAGCGCGGCGGCAAACTCATCATCTTCGGTAACGGCGGCTCGGCCACCGATGCCAACGACTGGGCCATTGACTGCGTGCTTCCCCCGTTGGGCTTCAAGCCTGTTCCCGCGGTGTCGCTGGCTCTCGAGCCTGCCAACATCACGGCCGTGGCCAACGACATCGGGACCGAAGCTATTTTCCTGCGCCAGTTGATCGCGCAGGCGCGTCCAGACGATGTTGCGGTTGCGATTTCGACCAGCGGCGGGTCGCGCAACATCATCATGGCCCTTGAAGAAGCCCGCAAACGGAACCTGTTGACGGTTGCGCTGCTGGGCTACGACGGCGGCGAAATCAAGCGCCAGGGCCTGGCGGATTTTCCGGTGGTGGTGCAGTGCGATTACATTCCTCGTATTCAGGAAATACAGGCCTCGATTTATCACGTCATCCGCGAATCGCTGGAGGTGCTTGACCGTGGCCAGGCTTGAACTCTACGGCAGTGCGCGCTGTCCTTACACCGGGGAGATGCGCGATTGGCTGGAATGGAAGCGCTCCGAGTTCGTGGAGTATGACGTTGAGGCTGACCCTGTTGCCCGCGGGCGCATGCGCGAAGTGGCCGGCGGACAACGTAGCGTCCCCCTGCTGGTGGAAGACGGCAAGGTGGTGCAGGTCGGTTGGCAGGGACATAGTTGCATCGTGGACGTGGAGTGATCATGGCCAGCGCCTGTTCCATCCGGGTCCGCGGTGTGGTGCAGGGCGTGGGCTTCCGTCCATTTGTGTATCGCCTGGCCCGCGCCAACACCCTCGGGGGCTGGGTGCTGAACGGCGAAGAGGGCGTCGAAATCTACCTGGAAGGCGCCGAGCAGGGACTGCAGGCATTTGTACGGGAGATGAAAACCCAGCCGCCCGCGGCCGCCAGCATTGCGGAAATGGAAGTCAAGGCGGTCGCGCCGCTGGGCGTGCACGGATTTACCATCCGCGAAAGCCAGCGCCGGGCGCGGCCATCGGTCCGGATTTCGCCTGACCTGCCGGTGTGTGAGGATTGCCTCGAGGAACTCTTCGATCCTCGCGATCCGCGCTACGGTTATCCCTACATCAACTGCACCAATTGCGGTCCGCGCTACACCGTGGTCCTGGGCCTGCCTTACGACCGGGGCAACACGACGATGAAAGACTGGCTGCTGGACGACTATTGCGCGGACGAATTCAGGGACGCGGGCAACCGCCGCTTTCATGCGCAGCCGGTAGCGTGTCCGGCCTGCGGGCCCAGTTACTACCTGCAGCCGCAGGAAAAGACTCACCCCGGAATGGAATCCGCCATTCACCACGCGGCTGAACTGCTGAGCGCAGGAAAGATACTGGCGGTGAAAGGCCTGGGCGGATATCACCTGGCTTGCGATGCCCGAAACCCCGCGGCCGTGGCGGCTTTGCGCCAGCGCAAGTATCGCAAGGAGAAGCCGTTTGCAATCATGGCCCAGGACCTCGACGAGGTCCGCAAGCTGGTGGAACTTTCTTCTGACAGTCAAGCACTGCTCACTTCTTCCGCTCGCCCTATCGTGCTGGCGCCGGCAAAAAGCGAACTCACCGGCGTGGCCCCGCAAAACAACGAACTGGGAGTGATGCTGCCCTACACTCCTTTGCACCATCTGTTGTTTGCCTCGGGTGCGCCGAAAGCCCTGGTCATGACCAGCGCAAACCGCTCGAGTGAGCCTATCGCGTATCAGGACGACGACGCCCTGCAGCGCCTCTCCGGCATCGCGGACGCTTTTTTGATTGGGCAGCGGCCCATTGCGCGCCGGGTTGACGATTCCGTGGTTCGCGATGGTGCTTTCGGCTCCGTCATCCTGCGGCGGTCGCGCGGATATGCTCCCGGGGCTGTGGCGACTGTGCCCTGCGAGCGGCCGATCCTGGCGCTGGGCGCCGATTTGAAAAATACCATCACGCTGGTGGTCGATGGCCAGGCTTTCGTCAGCCAGCACATCGGAGATCTTGAACATTACGAGGCCTTCTGCGCCTTTCAGGAAACCATTTCCGACCTGTTGGCGATGTACGAAGTTGATTGGGATGAAGTGCGGGTGGCACATGACAGTCATCCGCAGTATGTCTCGGCGCTTCACGCTTTTGGTTTGGGCGCTCGTCAGACAGTAGCGGTGCAGCATCACCGCGCGCATGTGGCGTCGGTGCTGGCGGAGCGCGGCGAGTGGAACCGGCGTGTGCTGGGGGTGAGCTTCGACGGCACGGGTTACGGAGACGATGGCAGCATCTGGGGCGGCGAAATTTTCGTGGGCAGCGTCAGAGATGGCTTTGAGCGCGTCGCTCATCTCCGCAACGCCGCGCTTCCCGGCGGTGACGCGGCCGCGCAATACCCGGTGCAGGCCGCGGCCGGTTTTCTGGCGCAGCTGGATGCCTTGCCCGACATGACTGCCGCGCCCTTCAACTTTCCCGAACGATTTGGAAACGCCCTGGAGCTGGTGACCAAGGGCGTGCGGACGTTCTCCACGACTTCAATGGGCCGTCTCTTCGATACGGTCGCAGCCTTGCTGGGGTTCACCCGCGAAATTTCTTTTGAAGGGCAGGCCGCCATGTGGGTTGAGCAGCTGGCGCGGAGTGCTTCCGACACCGAGGCGTATGCCTTCCCGTTCACCAGCGCGGAACTCGATTTCCGGCCGCTGCTGCAGGGTGTGATCCGTGATCGATTGCGCGGCCGGGACCCGCGAGAGATCGCGCGCGCCTTCCAGCGGGGCGTTGCCGCGGGTCTCAGGGATGGTGCGATTGCGCTTTGCCATGAACACGCCCTCGACACTGTCGCCCTGTCGGGAGGCGTTTTCCAGAACGAGTTGTTGCTCGAAGATGTGAAGACGTTGCTGGCGGCGGAAGCGGTTTCTTTGTGGACAAACCATGCGGTGCCGCCAAACGATGGCGGGATCAGTCTAGGCCAGGCGGCGCTGGCGGCGTTTGCGCCTCCGCTACTTCTTGCCAGCCCTGATCCTGACCTTGCGAAGGATCTGGCGTGAGGCAATTGCGAAGTTCGGCGCTCGAGGCGATCGTAAGCGCACGAGTTCAGATGCTGCCGGGAAGAGTCGGGCGAGGCGCGGTTTTGGGAAGGGCACGGCTTAGCCGTGCCGATAAGAATTGAAGTTAGTCGCGCTTCAGCGCCTGAGGTCTGCTCCTTGCCCGGAAGGCGCCGGCGGTTGGGGAATTGATATTGACATATGCATGAACTCTCCATCGCAATGAGCATTGTCGAAATGGCGCAGGAGGAAGCGTTACAGCGCGGTGTGCAGGTCAACGCCGTGCACCTCAAGCTGGGCGCGCTGTCCGGCGTGGTGAAGGAGGCGCTGCTCTCGTCCTACGAGATGGCGTGCGACGATACGCCGTTGCGGGGATCGCGCCTGGTGATCGAAGATGTGCCGGTGGTGATCTTCTGTCCGCAGTGCAAAGTGCAGCGACCTCTGAGTTCGGTGCAATTATTCTGCTGTGCGGAATGCGGCACCCCGACTTCCGAGATCGTTCACGGCAAGGAACTTGAAGTAGTGGCATTGGAGATACAGTGATGAGTCCGGAACCCCGAATGGTGGAAGTCCGAAAGAATGTGTTGAAGCAGAACGATGTCGTGGCCCACGCTCTTCGCAATCGCTTTCACGCTGCGGGAGTGTTCGTAGTGAGCCTGGTTTCGAGTCCCGGCTCAGGCAAAACCGCGTTTCTAGAAAAGACGCTGACTGCGTTGCGCCCGCGCTATCGCGTCGCTGCTCTTGTGGGTGATCTTGCAACCGAGAATGACGCGGCGCGGCTGGCCCGCAGCCAGGCCCCGGTCAGGCAGATCATCACCGGAACGCTCTGCCACCTGGAAGCCGCCATGGTCCAGAATGCCGTGGACGAAGAGGGATGGGACCTCAGCCAACTGGATTTTCTCTTCATCGAGAACGTGGGCAATCTGGTTTGTCCTTCTTCCTACGATCTCGGGGAAGATCTTCGCGTGGTGTTGCTGTCGGTGACGGAGGGTGAAGACAAGCCGCTCAAGTATCCGACGATTTTCAATAGCGCCGACGTTGCTATTGTTACGAAAAGCGATCTGGCCGAGGCGGTTGACTTCAACTCTGAAGCTACGCGGCGCAACATTCAGGCTGTCCGTCCGGGGATGAGGGTCTTCCAGCTTTCCGCTAAAACCGGCGAGGGAGTCGAGGAGTATCTGGGGTTTCTGGCGGCACGGCTGGCTGAGTCGCGAACCATGGCCGCCGTCTAGTGAGCGAGGCAAAGAAGTCAATCCCCCGCGTCAGCCTTCCAGCTTGAATATTCTTTCCATCAGTAACCACTTTTCGCCCGGCTTGGCTTCGGGGAGCGATTGCTGAAACTTCCACATCAGCTTTTCCCACTCCTGAACTTTCGGATTGCGAAGGTCAGCCTGTCCCTTGGCTTCAAAAGAGAATCCCTCGTTCACTTCCATGATCATGAACATGCGCGTGCCCAGGAGATAGATCTCCATGCCCTCGATGCCGGAATCTTTTATGCTTTGCGTAATCTCCGGCCAGATCTTCCGGTGATGGCGCTTGTACTCCGCGATCAGCGCGGGATCATTCTTCACGTCCAGGGTCAGACAGAATCGTCGATTCATCTTGTCGCTTTTCCCTTCCAGGTCAGGACACTGGCCCTGCCAGCTTCAGCACCCAGGCGTAGTGCCCCGGGAGAGTGGCAGGCAAATCAACGCGAATATCATCGCCCTGCTGCGACCAGGCGACGGGCTTCGAATCTCCCAGCAGGTAAATCTTTGAGCCCGCCTTAGGAGAGACACCCTTAAGCAGGATGCTGGTTGCCTTCGGCTGGCCAAGCAGCGTGGCATAAACTGCGGGGTCCTTCTGCGTGAACCGCACCGGGATTCCTTCAGCGGTCTCGCCTGTGGCCCGTTTCCAGGGCTTTGTCCCATAGATGGCTTCGCCATTCTGCTGCAGCCATGCCCCCAGTGCCTGCAGTCGGCTCATCTGGACGGGCGGGATCGTGCCGTCGGCTTCCGGGCCAACGTCGAGCAGCAGATTTCCGTTCTTGCTTACGATATCGACCAGGAGATGGATCAGTTCGTCGGGAGCGATGGTCTCGGCTTCGCCCTCGGCGCGGTTGTAGCCGAAGGAGCGTCCCAGGCCGCGGCATTCCTCCCACTTGGTCGGGCTGATGTGGTCGAGGGTCTGGTACTCCGGAGATTTGAAATCAGAATGCTTCACTCCGAAGCGGTCGTCGATGACGCCATCGGGCACGGTGTTGTAATACTCCGCCATGATCTCCAGAGGATGTCCGGACTTGGGATAGTCGATGTCGTTCCACAGCAGAGCGGGATGGTAGCGCTCAATCAGTTCCCGCATGTGCGCGTCCGCATACTTGCCGTAGGCTTCGCTTTGCGGCTTTACCTTCTGATGGTCTTCTTTCTCCCGGATGGGGCCGGGCACAAAGGTCCAGTCGTACCCGCCGGAATAATAGAGGCCCATGCGCAGTCCCTGATTGCGGACGGCAGTGGTCAACTCGCCGACGATGTCGCGGGTGGCGTGCTGGCGGTCGGCGGGCAGCGTGGGATTTGGAGTGGAGCTTGGCCACAGGGTAAATCCGTCGTGGTGTTTAGATGTGAGCACCACATACTTCGCGCCGGCGTCGCGGAACACTTTAGCCCAGGCCTCGGGATTCCACTTTTTGATCTCGCGGTCGAAAATCGGGGCGAAATTGTAGTAGTCGTAGTTGGCGCCGTAATGCTCGCGATGGTAAGCCTGGGTGGGCGAGCCTTCCAGGCGCATGGTGTTGTAATACCACTCGGCATACGGATTGTTGACGATGTAATCCTGATTGCCGAAGTCATGCTCAGGATGGGTCAGAGGGGCCCATCCGGGAACCGAGTACAGGCCCCAGTGAATAAATATTCCGAGCTTGGCATCGGCATACCACTGGGGAAGCGGATGCTGGTTGAGCGACTCGAGCGTTGGTTCGTAATGCGAGGGTTGGGCCTGAAGAGAGGGCAGCACCAAAAGGCAGAGCAGAACAGAGAACATGATGCCGGTGACTAGACGAGCCTGCGAACGAAGCACGAGCGCCTCCTGATTGGAACCCGCAGTTTACCGGGCGGTGTTTCCAAAAAGCACGCGGAAAACATAGGCATACTTGCCGGGAGCCTGCGCCGGAAGCTGCAAGTGCAAGCCATCAGCCTCTTGCCTGGGCGCAATGCGAGCATCCGAACCGAGCAGAACCACTGACTCAACCTTCTGGCTGCCCACCGTGGTGCCGAGCGAATGGATGACCGCCTCGCCGCCAGCGGGCCAGCCCATTTCAATGGCGTACAGGGCGTTGCCTTTGGTGGTGAAGCGGAAGTCTTCGGCGGTGTACTTGGCGGTGTCGGTGTCATGGAAGGAGCCCGCCGCGACCTGGGTTGGCCCTTCGCCGTAAATCTTCCACGGACGCGTGCCGTAAATCGCATCGCCGTTTACCGCGAGCCATGAACCTACATCCCGCAGCACTTGCTGCACTTCATCGGGAATGGTGCCATCCGACTTCGGACCAATATTCAAAAGCAGGTTGCCGTTCTTACTGACGATATCGATGAGCTGCTGCACCACAAATTGCGGCGACTTGAAGGTGTCGTTCTTGATGTAGCCCCAGGATTTGTTGCTGATCGAAGTGTCGGTCTGCCAGTACAGCGGGCGAATGTCGCCCAGTTGTCCACGTTCCAGGTCGAGCACCGCGGAGTGTTCGTCGATGGCCCAGTCCTTGTAGTTGATGACGCCAACGTGGTCGCCGTATTTGAGCGAGGCGTTGTAATAGAAGGCCGCGAAGCGGGTCAGGTTGGGACGGATGGAAGGCTGGCCGATCCACCAGTCGAAGTACATGATGTCGGGATGGTACTTCTCCACGATTTCGGAGGAGCGGGCCAGCCAGTCGTCCGCCCAGGCGGAAGAGACGTAGGTGAAATCGTTGGCCAGCGGCGTGCCTCGCTTGGCTTCGAGCCAGGTATGCGCCGGGCCGTAGAAGGCGGCATATTTCGGGTCGTTGATGTCAGACGGAATCGTGCGGCCTACACCCAGGAAGAAATTGTGCTCTACGCGATGTGTGGAAGCGCCAAAGTGCAAACCCTCCGCACGTACTGCTTTGGCCAGGTCGCCGATGATGTCGCGCTGCGGGCCCATCTTGGCCGCAGTCCAGTCGCTCAGACCGCTGTCATACATGGCGAAACCGTCATGATGCTCAGCCACTGGGACCACGTACTTCGCGCCGGACTCCTTGAACAGGCGGGCCCAGGCGGCAGGGTCGAAGTGTTCGGCTTTGAACATGGGAATGAAATCCTTGTAGCCGAACACGTCCTGCGCACCGTAGGTGGCAATGTGGTGCTGGTACTCTTCCGAATCTTTCCTGTACATGTTGCGTGGATACCACTCGTTGCCGAACGCGGGGACGGAATAGACGCCCCAGTGAATGAAGATTCCGAACTTGGCATCCTTATACCACCCGGGGACCTGGTACTTCTCGAGCGATTCCCAGTCCGGCCGGAACGGGCCCTGGTGAGCGACCCGGTCCACATCAGTAAGGATTGCAGTGCGCGGGGCGTCATACTTGGCGCTCGCTTTTTGCCACGCCTGGTCGATGACGGCAGGATCTTCGGAGGCCGTGGGAGCCGTCGCTGATGCCGGGACCTGGGCAAAACAAGGGAGGGCGGCAGCAACTCCGAGAACCAGCATTCCTACTAACAGTCCCCGCAAGGATTTCAAAGGCAGGAGCGGCATGAATGTTTTCCTCGTCATCAGTATTTATAACGGCTATTCGGAACCCGAGGCGTCTTCACGCGTCTTCTTCAGAGAGTCCGGCCTTGGCGCCGGCAAACCCGTAGGCCGCGACGAATACGTAGGCCACGAGCGGAACCAGATACGCTCCGGCGATTCCGTGGGCTTCCGCGATCAGGCCCATCAGCGGTGTCAGCACGGCCCCGCCGACGATCGCCATCACCAGCAGCGAGCCGCCGATCTTCGTGTTGGGCCCAAGCTTTTTCAGTCCCAGCGCGAAGATTGTGGGAAACATCAACGACATAAAGAAGCTGGTGAGAAAAACTGCCCACAGTCCCACCCAGCCCGGCCGCAGCACGGCGACACTGACCAGCACGATATTGAACAAGGCGTATGTGCCAAGTAACTTGTTGGGGGCGATGAATCGCATCAGGTAAGCAGAGATGAAGCGTCCGACTCCAAAGGCCACCAGGGTGCCCGTGAGAAAGTATCCTGCGACTTTCTCGGGCTGGTGGGTATAGTCCTGGACATACTGGATGAAGTAACTCCAGGTTCCCACCTGGGCCCCGACGTACAGAAATTGTGCCACTACGGCCAGCATGAAGTGCGGATAACGGAGCAGGTCCCGGAAGCGCCCGTGATCACCGCCCGCCTCATGTTCACTCTGGATCGCGGGAAATTTCGTGCGCAGGATTAACACTGCCCAGATCAGCGCGATGACTCCCAGCACAAGATAAGGTTTGACCACGCGCAGCGTCTCCGATCGCAAATACGCGTCATAGAGGTGCTGGGATTTCATTGCATCAACCTGTTGTGAACTCAGTTCCACACCCGAAAAAATGAATGCCGTGCCGATCAGGACGCCGCTGATCGAGCCCAGGGGGTTGAAGGCCTGCGAGAAGTTGAGGCGCCTCTCCGAAGTTTCCGGATCGCCCAGCTGCGCGATGAAAGGATTCGACGCGGTTTCCAGAAACGAAAGTCCGCTGGCGATCACGAAAAGGGCGAGCAGGAAAAAAACGTAACGCCCCGCCAATGCGGCCGGCCAGAACAGGAACGTCCCCAGGCTGAACAGGAGCAACCCGATCACGAATCCGGCCTTGTATCCGAGCTTGCGCATGATCAGCGCCGCCGGCATGGCCAGGACGAAGTAGCCCATGTAAAAGGCGGACTGCACCAGGCCGGCCTCGAAACGGGTAATGGCAAATGACTTCATGAACTGACGGATCAACACATCGTTCAGGTTGTTGGGCACGCCCCACAGGAAAAAGAGCGCGGTCACCAGGAAGAAGGGCAGGAGGTGCCCGGCGGGGAAGAGTGGCTGGTGGCTGGTGTCACTCGTAGCTGGACTGGAAGCGGGGTTCGATATTTGCATAGAGTGATCGCTTGATTCGTCTGTAGTATCCGAGTGTGGTCGCGGGCGACTCGCCCGCGGCTTTTGACTTTGCATTCGGAGTTCGCGGGCGAGTCGCCGCGACCACACAAACCACCGCAGAAACCACTACTTAGACAACTTACAAACGCAGCCCTCGCTTCAGTCCATGCGCATCATGATTTTCTTGACCCGGGAGGGATTCTCGCTCCATGCCGCCAGGGCCTGCGGAGCCTCATTCATGGTGACGATCGAACTCACGGCTTCGTCCACGGGAAAGCGATTTTCCTCCAGCATGCCGATCACCTCGCGAAAATCCTCCGGCAGCGCGTTTCGCGACCCTAAAATGTCGAGTTCCTTCTGCACAAACAGCCGGGTCTCGTAAGCCACCAATTCTTTGGCATAACCGATATACACGACTCTGCCAGTGAAGGCCACTTCTTCTACAGCGGCGCGGAAGGTTTCTGGCAATCCGATGGCTTCGACGATCACATCGGGGCCGCGGCCGTCGGTGAGTTCAGCCAGTCGGGGATGCAGCGCCTCCCGCGCGGTGTTGATCGCATGGGTGGCGCCTGCTGCCCGTGCGGTGTTTAGCTTTTCGTCGTCCATGTCGATGGCGATGGTCTTGGCGCCGCGAAAACCGGATGCGGCCACCGCGCCGAGCCCGACCCCGCCGCAGCCCAGTACCGCGACCGTGTCTTCCGCAGTCACGCGTCCGCGGGCCACCGCGTGGAAGCCGACGGTCAGCGGTTCCACCAGACACAATTCCTTGAGAGTTAGTTTCGCAGGATAGATTCTCTCCGGAGGAACGGCGATATATTCCGTGGCCGCGCCGTCCCGCTGCACCCCGAGCGTCTCATTGAACTGGCAGGCGTTGGGACGGCCGCGACGGCAGGAGGCGCACCGGCCGCAGCTGGTGTAAGGCGACAGCGTCACATCCAGGCCGGCAACCAGCGCGGGATTCAGATTGCTGCCTTCGACAATCGTGGCCGAGACCTCGTGCCCGGGAATTCGGGGAAACGAGACCAACGGGTTGCGCCCGCGAAAGGAGTTCAAATCGCTTCCGCAGAAACCCACCATGCGGACTTTCAACAGAAGGTGGTTTGGGGTGAGGACGGGGTCGGCAACTCTCGCGATCTCGGCCCGCCCTGGCTCTTTCAGCACCAATGCCTTCAAGGCATCGTCCTTTCCGCGGTCGCAGGACCGTCGTGCCGTTTCTTGTTTGCGGTTGGATCGGTCAGGTGTGCGATGTGGCGCTCAATACAAAACGTCCCAGACTTGGTTAAGTCATGGGACGTTTGTCGAACAGCCCTCCCCCGAAGTCTGCTCAACATCAGGCTAATGGTTGCGAGGGAGTCTGTGAATGGCACGTTCGGGCTACTGTGGAAATTCGGATTCAGGAGCAGGCGAGTGGCCATTGGCACCAGCTATTGTACCGGGTGCACAGGGGTAACGGGCCGGGGCACTCCTGACCCTGGGCCAGGGCGTCTGAAACAAGGTTCCGTTGACGGTCCAGATGTGAGGCGGGATACACTGCTGACGAGGCTGTGGTGAGGTCCGAAGGTGTGCCACATTCCACCAGGTATATAGCCGTCTCGATGACCGAAGAAAAACCAAGCCGCATGACCTGGATGGATGTTCTTTGGCTGTTCTTCCTGCTGGGTCTGGCGGCCCTGCCGCCGGTGTGGGAGCCGCATAAGCAGCTGGTATTGCTGGCCATCGGCGTCGTACAGCTGGCGGAAGGCCGAATCATTGCGAAGGTCCCGCGATATGGGCCCTCCGCCGTGGTGCTGATCAAGATACTTTTGGCAACCCTGCTGATCAATCACACCGGCGAGCTTGGCATCAACAGCAGTTATTATCCGATCTACTACGTCCCGGTCGTTACCGCCGCCATCCACTTTGGTTCCTGGGGTACTCTGCTGTGGACCGCGCTGGCTTCGGCGGCCTACTGTTCATACCTCTACCCCGCGCTGCAGGAATACACCCTGACGGCCACGGGTGCAGCCGAGCTCGCCATCCGCATCATGTTTTTCTTCCTGGCCGCAATGGTGGTGAACCGCTTTACGCTCGAGAACCGGCGGAAGACGGCCCAGTACCAGCAGGTGGCCGAGCAGTTGACCGAGGTCAATCGCCAGCTGGAGCGGGCCCAGGCGGAGGCCCGGCGCTCCGAGCGCCTGGCGGCCCTGGGCCAGCTTTCAGCCGGGCTGGCGCACGAAATTCGCAACCCGCTGGGAGTCATCAAGGGATCGGCGGAGACCCTCAACCGCAAACTGGAAAACTCGAATCCCCTGGCCAGCGAACTGGCGGGCTACATATCGAGCGAAGTCAACCGGGCAAGCGCGCTGGTCACCCGCTTCCTCGATTTTGCCCGGCCGTTGCGCATCGAAACCCGTCTCTTGCGGGTAACGGACCTCCTGGACCAGGCCCTGAAAACCGTGGCGGAGCAGTGGAAGGGCGGGACGGTGGTGGTGCGGCGGGAATATAAAACTGATTTGCCCCTGCTGCCGCTCGACGAAAATCTTTGCGAGCAGGTGTTTCTGAATCTGGTCCAGAATGCGTATGAGGCCATGGGCGAAGGTGGCGGGACCTTTCGAGTTGAGGTTTCGGAAGCGAGCTCCAACGGGCGGCGGGGAGTCCAGGTGAGGTTGAAAGACAGCGGCCCTGGCGTGCCGGAGGAAATGCGCGAGCAGATTTTTAATCCCTTTGTGACCACCAAGAAAACCGGTGTCGGGCTGGGGCTTTCCATCGTTTCGAAGATCGTGGATGAGCATCACGGCACCATCCGGCTGGAGAAATCAGAGGAGCAGGGGGCCGGTTTCGTGATCTTCTTTCCGCTGGAGGAAGAGGCCGGGCTGGGAGCTGGAGGTTCATGACCATTCCGAACGCGACCATTCTGATTGTCGAGGATGAAGCAAAAATGCGCCGTCTTCTGGAACTCAATCTGGGAGATGACGGCTTCCAGACCTTGTCCGCCGGGGATGCCGAAACCGGCCTGAAGCTGCTGCAGAACGCTCCCGTCGACCTGGTGATCACCGATCTCAAGCTGCCGGGCATGAATGGGCTGGATTTTTTGCAGGCGGTGAAACGCTTTCAAGCCGCGCTGCCGGTGATCGTCATGACCGCGTTCGGGACGGTCGAAACCGCGGTCGAGGCCATGAAGGCGGGCGCGAGTGATTATGTACTGAAACCCTTTTCGCTCGACGAAATGCGCATGGTGGTGCACAAGGAGCTGGATGTGCAGCGCCTGCGGGTGGAAAACCGCTCGCTGCGCGAGGCGCTGCAACAGCGCTACCAGCATCCCAACCTGGTGGCGCGCAGCGCGAAAATGCAGGAAGTCCTGGCCACGGTGGAACGGGTGGCGCCGACCAACTCCACCGTGCTGCTGGGCGGAGAAAGCGGCGTGGGCAAAGACCTGGTGGCGCGCGCCATCCACGAGAAATCACGCCGGGCGTCCGGACCGTTCATCAAGATCAACAGCGCTGCCATTCCCGAGAACCTGCTGGAGAGCGAACTGTTTGGTTATGAAAAGGGCGCCTTTACCGGAGCCACCAGCACCAAGCCGGGAAAGTTCGAACTTGCCGACAAGGGAACCCTCTTTCTCGATGAGATCGGCGACGTGCCGCCCGCAATCCAGGTAAAGCTGCTGCGGGTTTTGCAGGAGCGCGAGTTCGAGCGGCTGGGCGGCACCAGAACTATCAAAGTGGATGTGCGGCTGGTGGCGGCCACTAACCGGGACCTGCGGGCAGCCCTCGAGGACGGCACCTTTCGCGAAGACCTTTACTACCGGCTGAATGTTGTGCCCATCGATATTGCTCCTCTGCGCGAGCACAAGGAGGACATTCCCGAGTTGGTGAACCTATTTCTCTCGCGCTTTGCCCAGGACTCGGGCAAAAAGATCACGGGCGTTTCGCCGGATGCGCTAAAGATCCTGATGGACTATCACTGGCCGGGAAACGTGCGCGAACTGCAGAACATTCTGGAGCGGGCGTCAGCGTTGTCGGCAGGTCCGTTGATCGAGGCGGGTGACATTCAGATTGACTCGCGGGCCGGCAAGGCGAGTGATTTTCCATCCACTCTGCTTCCCGAGGGAATGACCCTGGAGCAATGGGAAGACGAGATGATCCGCGAAGCCCTGCGCCGCGCTCACGGCAACAAGAGCCAGGCGGCGCGCCTGCTGGGACTCTCGCGCAACGCGCTGCGCTACCGGCTCTCGAAAATCGGCATCGGCGACGAGGGGGAGAAAGAGAGCGAGGAATAGGGCGTGGCGTTTTTGGAGTCGCTCGTTAAGCGGACTTCAGCATAGCTGTGCCTCAACAGCACTGTGGAAGAGCGGCGCTTCAGCGCCGCGTCGCGAAGCAATCTGAGCCGGGCTTCAGCCCCAGTGGCGCCGCTGGGCCTGAAGGCCCACCTGCGGTGGCGTGAAAACGCGGCCCTAAAGGGCCGCTCTTCCACCGGTGAATAAGGGGTGGACGCAAAGAGGGTCACGTGGGGACAGCCGCCCCCCGGCTGTCCGGCGGAGCAAAGCTCCGCGGTTATGCATGCCACCCGAGCAAAATAGCCGTCGAGCTGCGCTCGACCCGACAGCCGGGGGCGGCTGTCTCCACGTGGCAGGTGGCTGAAAACCACCAACTCCGGTTGAACTCAGCCAACTGGCCCTTCCGGACCTTCTCAAGTGCATCTTACGGCACCTGTAACATGCTGATATAAAATAACTTACTACACTATCCCGCCGCGATGTTTGGCATGGCACCTGCATGGTCAATCATGCGCGAGTGCTTTTTCGCGAGAGGTGGGGCCATGAAAAACCGAATAGCATTGATGATTGGAGCGCTGATCCTGGGCCTGAGTGCCATGACCGTGGCACAGGACCAGCCTGCGGAGGATCAGCCTGCGCAGGAACAATCCGACGTTCCGACCAGCGTGGGACGCATCAGTCTGATCCACGGAGACGTTTCCACGCAGCGCGGTGATTCCGGAGACTGGGCGACGGTGGTGTTGAACCAGCCCATCGTGAGCAGCGACAAGGTCTCCACCGGCGTCAATTCGCGGGCTGAGGTGCAGCTTGACCATGGAAACATAGTGCGCCTGGGCGACAACACACTGGCCGGCATTGCGGGCCTTTCTCGAAATCAAATCCAGATCCAGGTTGACCGCGGGCTGATCGACTATTCGGTTTTCAAAGGCAGCGATGCCGCGGTGGAAATCGACACGGCGAACGTCGCCGTCCGTCCCGATCAGAGGGATGGTGTTTATCGCATCGAGGTGAATTCGGAGGGGGAGACCTCGGTAATTGTCCGCAAGGGTTCGGCGCAGATTTCGACGCCGCAGGGCAGTACCCAGGTGGAACAGGGCCAGATGGCTATCGTGCGCGGCGTGGGCGACGACACCCAATACAAGCTGGAAAATGCGCCTTCTAAAGACAGCTGGGATTCGTGGAACATCGAACGTGACCACACGATTCTTAACGCCCAGTCGTGGAAAAATACCAATCGCTACTACGTGGGTTCAGAAGACCTTGATACTTATGGCCGCTGGGTGACAGTGCCGGATTATGGCCCGGTGTGGTCGCCGGCGGCGGGACCGGGTTGGGCGCCCTATCGCAGCGGACGCTGGGTGTGGGAGCCGGGCTTTGGCTGGACATGGGTTTCGTATGAGCCCTGGGGTTGGGCGCCGTATCACTACGGGCGCTGGTTCGTTTACAACAGCTCGTGGGTATGGTGGCCAGGACCGGCCTATGGATATCCGCGGTACCGCCCGGTGTGGGCTCCCGCGTACGTGTCCTTCTTTGGCTTCGGCGGCGGAGTAGGTGTGGGGGTAGGCTTCGGTTCAGTGGGCTGGTTGCCGATTGGGCCCTGCGACAGCTTCTATCCCTGGTATGGCCGCTACCGCTCGCACTATAACGTAGTCAACGTCACCAACATCAATGTCTATAACAACCGCCGCGGATTTGGCGGTATCGCTCCTCTTCGTCGGGGCGGCGCCTACTCCAACGTGCGGCTGGCCTCCATGAACTCGAGAGTGCGTGAGGGCATCTCAACCGTTCCGTCAGGGCACTTCGGCACGGGACGCTCCGCGGCGGTGGCGGTGAACGGTGAAGTTTTTCGCAGCGGGCGCAGGATCGAGGGCAATCTTCCCGTGGTCCCGACGCGCGCGGCTCTATCGGCCAGCAACCGGCCGGCGGCGGCATCGACCATACCGCGCGGCGGGACGCAGCAGCGCTTCTTCGAGAAATCACGGCCGGCAGCCAGACCGCGATCCTTCGACAACGAAGTCTCGCGCATGCGGCAATCGATCCAGCGCGACGGTGCTGAACATGCCTTCGCGAGGAGCAACGAACCAGGCCAGAATTCGGCCAACAACAACGGACGCGGTTCGGTTGCAAGGCCCACGCCGGGTGTTCGCACCAACTCTTCCGGCATGCAGCAGGCTGAACGAGGCGCCACTTCCCGGGAGAACCAGGGCTTTGAGCGCTTCGGCTCCGGTCCGGCGCAAAACCGGTCTCGTGGCGAAAGTATTCAGACTCAGGGCGGAGCCCGGGGGACGATGTCTTCGCCGGCCAGTAATGGCGGCGGGGCGCGGCCTTCGACTTCCGACAGTTCCGGGTGGAGGAAATTTTCCAATTCGACTCCGGCGCAGCGCTCAGGAGGCATGAGTCGAACAAGCGAACGGTCGTCCTCAGGGATGTCCAATGTTCCGCGGCCGGGAAATTCGCCGCGGCCAGAGGCCTCGAGCAACGGCGGCGACTGGCGGCACTTCACGCCGCAGTCTGCAGGCTCTCCCGACCGCATGAACAATCGCATGAGTAACGGAGGCGGCATGAACGGGCGGGGCGCGGATTCCCCGCGTTACGAGATGTCGCGTCCCCAGATGGAATCGGTTGGGGGACGCGGCATGGCGCAGCCAGCCTCGCGCGGCTACTCGCGGCCGCCGCTCGAAATGAGGCAGCCGATCGTGACACCGCGGGGCGGTGAGGGAGGCGGGCCTCGCATGTCAGCTCCATCCCATGGCGGAGGGGGCGGTGGCGGAAATCGTGGAGGGGGCGGCGGCGGAGGCGGAGGTTCGCACGGCGGCCCGCACGGCGGCGGAGGCCGGCACTAAAGGCAGGCGTTCATTTTCATCCGATAGAGATGGAAGCAGCGGCATCCTGATGGATGCCGTTGCTTCTTTGTGCTACGCTCCCCGCCATGGCCCTCCCGGTCTATCGTAAAACCACGCGCTGGATGCTCGACCATATGTTGTGGGACACCGGCGGCGCCTCGGGCAGAGGATTCTGGCCAGGCCTGTGGGCGACAAGGAAACTCCTGCTTGCTCTGGCGGTATCAGGGGTGCTGACGTGGCGGGAATGGGTCGAGCACCATCCTCCCGAGATAGTGATCGTGGAGGTTATCCATTTCGTGTTCGTATTCGCAGTGATCGCGCTTCTGGTTTATCTCGGGCTATGGTCTCGCGCCAGGAAATCGCCGACCCAGCAGACTCCTCAATCATCATGACGCGCGAACCAGGTTTAAACTAATCCCGTGATCCAAGAAAGTCGCGATAGCGGACCGGGGGACCGGAAGAAGAAGACGCGCAGGAAGGGCTTTCTGGCGCACCACTCTCTGAGTATTGCGTGCGTTGGCGTCCTGATCCTTTGGGTTGTGCTCTATGCCAACGCTGATCCTAAAACCCACTGGGGATCATTTTTCGGAAACGCCATTGCCGACTGGTCGGGAGTGGTAGTGACGGTGCTGGCCACCAAGTATCTCTACGAACGAGGCTCCGCGGAGAGCCGGAAGCCTCCGCTCAATTTGCGGGGTCCCTTCTGGGAAGCCATAACGAACCACTCATTGACTCTCTTTTTGCTGGCCACCGGAGTTTGCTGGGTCGCCGTGTATAAGCACGCCGACCCAGACTCGAAATGGGGACAGGTGGCCGGAAACATAGTTTCGGAATGGACCCAGATCCTTGCGCTGGTGCTACTGACCAAGCACCTTTTCGAGACCCATTCCAAAGAGAGCCAGAAGTAAGGTCGCCGGTCAGACCCTTCCGGTGATCGCCAGAATCACTACGATCAGCAGGACCAATCCCAGTCCGCCGCTGGGGAAGTATCCCCAACTGCTGCTGTAACCCCACGTGGGAAGAGCGCCGAGCAATAACAGCACCAGAACTACAATCAAGATTGTTCCCATTGGAACCTCCTCGTAATTTTCACAGCATGTTCGCTGGACAAAGTTACAGGGGCGGCGGGAGTGGAACAATCAGGGCATTCCTGTAGTGGGCGGAACATCTCCACGTAGATTAAAGGCTGAAAAGACGGGAGATAAAAATTGGAGGACGGGCGTCCCCGCCCGTCCTCCATCAAGCCAAAACCTACTGATGAATCCTGGCCGCCCAGCCGCCGCCGGGAGCAAGCGATATTTTCAGTTTGGTGTCGCGGGTGATTTGCGTTCTGGTCTTTTTGTAATCGCTGGCTATGCGATCGGCGTTAACGCCGTCCGCGTAGGCTTCCAGCCAGAAAGTCCCCGCAGGCAGAAAGGAGAAGTCCACATCCAGGTCTCGGGCAGTCCAGTTGGTCATGGCGCCGACGTACCAATCCTTGCCGCTTCTTCTTGCGACTAACGCATACTCGGCGATGCGGGCGTCGAGCACTTTCGTGTCATCCCACACCGACGGAACAGGCGCCAGGAACTCCATCATCTCCGGCTCGCGCAAATAATTCGATGGACTGTCGGCCAGCATTTGCAGCGGGCTTTCAAACACTACGTACATGCCCAACTGATGGCAGCGCGTGCCCAGGCTCATGGGGCGGTCAAAGACGGGAGAGAAATCCTTTTTGGTTGCGTTCAGCATAGCGCCGGGAGTGAAATCCATCGGTCCCAGAAACATGCGGGTAAAAGGCAGGGTGATGTTGTGCTGAGGTTCAGTTTCCGCGCTCCACTTGCTCCACTCCAGGCCACGCACGCCTTCGCCGCTGATCATATTCGGCCAGGTACGGGTCATGGTGATCTGGCTTTGTCCGCCGTGAAAATCGACCAGCATGTGGCGTTTGGCAGCTTCGCGGGAGGTCTTGAAATAAAAATTGATCAGCTTCTGATCGTTGCGCTGCATGAAATCAATCTTGAGGCCCTTGACGCCCCATTTCTGGAATTCGTCGAAGGCGGGATCGAACTGGTCGTCGAGCGTCTTCCACACCATCCATAAAATGATGCCGACATTTTTCTGTTTGGCGTATGCCGACAACTCTTCCATATTCACTTCGGGCACGACTTCAAGCACGTTGCCGAGCTTGTACCAGCCCTCATCGAGGATGATGTAGGGGATGCCGTACTTGGCGGCGAAATCAATAAAATATTTGTAGGACTGGGTGTTGACGCCGGACTTGAAATCCACGCCGTCGATGTTAAGCGCGTTCCACCAGTCCCACGCCACCTTGCCGGGCTTGATCCAGGAGGTGTCCTGTATCTGCGACGGCTTGGCCAACAGGTACACCAGTTGGTTGGTGATCAGGTCGCCGTCTTTTTCCGCAATTCCCAGCAAGCGCCAGGGATAGCTGCGAGTGCCGCGAGTTACTGCGATGTAATCGGCCGCTTCCGTGACCTTAAAGTCGCGGTCCTTTTCCAAAGTCTCTTTGAGCGGGTAGGGAGGGAAGGTGGCCGCCAGTCCATTGCCGCTGGTGCCGCGCAGCCAGAGACCGGGGTAGTCTTCGATATCAGATTCCGCCACCGCCACTTTCACGCCGTTCGCCGCATCCACCACCGCGGGCAGGCTGGCAATTGCGCCGGGCGCGATCGTGGCCAGATTCATCGGGAGGTAATGTCTTTCGTTGTGAGAAAAGAAACTTTCCTCTTGAGGGTAGTAAACCCGGTAATCGCCCGCGAAATTGAAGTCTGGATTCCTCGCCGTAAACTTTTACCTCAGGCTTGCGGCAAGGAGGTTTCCAGGCGATAGGCCACACCTTCGTTATAGGCGCGGAAGACGACGGCATAGTTGCCTTCCATGGTCAGCCGCAGTTCGTTGTAGTTCTCCCGGATCTTCGCAAATTTCTGGCGCACCGGCGGCTCGAGCGTGCCGTCGTAGCTGCGCTCCTTGGTTGCCTTTACCTTGGGCTGCAGCCCGAGGGTGTTGTGATCAATGTTGATGGAGAACGTCGAATTCTGCAGGAGAGGCGTCCCCTTGAACAGAACGTCATACTGGAAGCGTTCGCCGGTCCGGATTTTCACTTCGATCCGCTTGTCAGGAGAGAGCAGGGTGTAGCTGGCCTGCGCCAGCGCTGTCCCGGCCAGACCGAGCAGAGGGAGCAGAATGAGAGCTGTTTGCTTCCAGAGAGATTTCATCGGACGTTCTCCTCGGGGAGAGAATTGGATTTGCGCGCTAAAGCTCGGTCCTCACGCGTCGTGGGCGCGGGACCATTCCGGGGCACAGGCATCAGAGGGAGAGAATGTTACCGCAATATGCCCCAGTTGTGTAAGAGGTCGCTGTCTTTACCCGGCCCGATTACTTGGATTTCTTTGCGTCCTTCGCGTCCTTTGCGGTTAAAGATTTTGACTTGGCGGTAAGTCAATCAAGTCTTAAACCGCAAAGGACGCAAAGGGAAGCCGCTAAGAACGCCAAGGTCGAGTTTTCCTTTGCCGGTTTAGGGGGCCACGACTGTCTGCTTTCCGGCATACTCCACGGTTTTGTCCGGACGCTCCTCTGGACCGATGCCTGCGCCATGGTTCTCGCCGACGAATACGACCCTGAACGTGCGGTTTTTCAGCATGCCGGGAAATTGCCCTTTGCGATCGCCGACGGTCAGCGCCTGTTTGGCCTCATCCCAATGCAAGGGGATAGTCGCGTAGGCTCCCTTTTCGTAGTTGTAAGTGTCGTTCTCATCTTCGTAGAGGGTAAAGTCTGCGTCGGCCCCGCGGTAGATTCTCAGCTCGATGGGATCGGCGGGCTTTTCCGTGGACCATTCTTCATCCGGGCCGAGCGGAAGAATCGATCCGGCGCGGATGTAGAGCGGCAGGCGGTCGAGCGAAGCGCTGGCGTCGATAGTCCGGCCGCCGGCGACGCTTGATCCCGTCCAGAAGTCATACCACTTCGATTCCGGCAGGTAGAGGCGGCGCGTAGTGGCGTCAGGTTCGGTGACCGGGTTTACCAGGAACGCGGGGCCGTACATGAACTGGTCGCCGATGTTCTGGGCGCGAACGTCGGAGCGGAAGTCCATCACCAGCGGACGCATCGGCGTGTAACTCTCGCTGGTCGTCTTCCACGCCAGCGAATAGATGTAGGGCAGCATGCGGTAGCGCAGGCGATCGAAGCTCACCAGGATTTTCTGTGCGTCGGGCCCGTATGACCAAAGCTCGTTCTGATTGGTTTTGCGGGTTCCATGTACCCGCAGAATGGGATTGAAGGTGCCGTACTGAAACCAGCGGATGAAGAGCTCACGATACGCAGGATCGTCCGGATCTCCTGAAACGAAGCCGCCAATGTCGGTCGTCCAGTAGGGAATCCCGGAGAGCGCAAAATTCAGGCCGGCCGGAATCTGCCGGCGGAAGCTGAAGAAGTCGGAGTTGATGTCGCCCGACCATGCCGTCACTCCATAACGCTGGTCGCCGGCGAAGGCCGAACGGGAGAGAATGAACACGCGCTTTTTGTCGGAAGCGCTGCGCTGCCCGTCGTAAACCGCGCCCGTCGTCATCAGCGGATAGATATTCACGTACCGATTGCCGCTGCCGGCGGCCAGCTTGTGGCCCAGCAGGATGTTTTCTTCCTGGCCTTCAGTTTCGGGCTCGGTGGTGTCCAGCCACCAGGCGTCCACGCCGATGTTAAACAGGGCCTTGTCCATCAGTTGCCAGTAGTATTTGCGGGCCTCGGGATTGGTGGCGTCATACACCGCCATGCCGTTGGTGTGATAGGGCGGCTTGGCGAATTTGAATTTGTCCACGAACCAGCCGCGCTTGTCCATTTCGTCATAGACAGCGGAGCCGGGTTCGAAGAAGGGCCAGACGGAAATCATCAGATGAAAATTCTCGGCGTGAAGCTGGTCGATCATGCCCTTGGGGTCGGGATAATTCTTGTTGAAGACGTGCTCGCCCTTGCGGTTCCACCAGAACCAGTCCTGCACGATGTTATCGACGGGGATGTGCAGCTCCCGGTACTTTTTGGCGATACCCAGAATTTCTTCCTGCGACTTGTAGCGGTTCTTGCATTGCCAGAAGCCGTAGGCCCACTTGCCGAACATGGGCGCTTGCCCGGTGAGTTCGCGGTAGGCGGCGATAATCCGGTCAAAATCGGGCCCGTAGAAAAAATAGTAGTCGATGTTGTCGGCCACTTCGGAGGTGATGTACATGTAATTCGCAAAGCGGTTGTTGAACCGGCTGCGCGAGTCGTTGTTCCAGTAGAGGCCGTAACCCTGGCTCGAAAGCAGAAAGGGGAACGGAAATGTTGGTGTTGTCCTGGGAAATATCCACCGACTCGCCGCGATAGTTCCACACCCCCGCCTGGTGCTGGCCGAGCCCGTAGAGCGCTTCGCGCGAGCCGTAAATGTTGATGAACGATTCCGCGCGAAAGGTGTCCTCGCCATTGACTTTTACCGGAGTCAACTTCCGGGTCGCCTCCTGCAGCAGTTGCTTGCCGTCAAGGTCGCGGTAAGTAATGCCGCCGTCCTTGCGGGTGACCGTCACCGCCAGACGCGCAGTGGTGAGGGTTATGGCCTCATCGGTGGACTGCATCGTCCATTTGGCTTCCGGCCAACTGGTTTTGGTGATCACGTAATCCGGCCGATCAGAGAACGTCGATGTCGCAGAATAGCGAACCCGAATGATGGAATCCGTGCACACCTGAAGCTTGAGCGTCCCCCTCTGCATGGTGAAAAGCACGCCGTCAGCTTGTTGCTGCACATTGGTGACGGGATTCATGGGCGCCCACTGGGCGTGCGCCATGCTGGCGAATAGCGCCAGAACGCAAAGCAGAACCGGGGGGCGGATGAGTCTGTGCCGTTTCTGCATGATCAAGAATTCCCGAGGTTGAAGTATGGAAACTGGCCGGACATGCGGGCTTCGGCTTTCCGTCCAGTTGTTCTGCGACGGGAATCCGTTGTAAACGTTTTCAAGCGCCACCAAATTAACATAAAACCAAACCTGGGCGGCCCGGGAAGTTGGGGAAACGCCGTCGTTCGGCTGACCTCCAGCATGGGTGTAATAATGGGATGCTCGTGTCGTGTCCCGGAAATTCGTTGAATTAGTGTTGTCATCCCGACCGGAGCGGAGCGAAGCCAGCGCAGTGGGGGACCTGCTGTTTCAGCCAACTCCACCTGCGCTGCTTACATTCCGATATTCCACGGATCTCTGGAATGGGATTTCTGGAACTGGATCTCCGGAACTGGATTTCTGGAACCGGATCTCTGGGACAGCACACCAGGAGGGGGCGAAGCTGAATCTCGACTACACCGCAATGCTCGCCGTCGCTCTGTCCGAGGCCCGCAAGGGTCTGGCCGAAGGCGGGATTCCGATCGGCGCGGCAATTTTCGACGCGCAGGGCAAACTTCTGGGCGCGGGACACAATCGCCGCGTGCAGCAGGGCGATCCCTCGATGCACGGCGAGACTGACGCCTTCCGCAACGCGGGACGGCAGCGCAGCTATCGCGACCTCATCATGGTAACCACCCTGGCGCCGTGCTGGTATTGCAGCGGACTGGTGCGGCAATTTGGTTTCGGCACCGTGGTGGTGGGCGAGAGCCGCAACTTTCAGGGCGGCGTGGCATGGTTGCGCTCGCTCGGTGTGAACATCGTCGACCTTGACTCCGCGGAGTGCGCCTCGCTGCTGGGCGAATACATCCGGACGAATCCTGAAGTCTGGAACGAGGACATCGGGGAAGAATAGTTTGCGGAACTAAGAACTAATGAACAGCATGAAGCTTGATAAGCGGCAACTGGCCGGTCTCCCCAAGGTGCTTTTGCACGAGCACCTGGACGGCGTGCTGCGGCCGCAAACCGTCATTGATCTGGCCAGGGAAACGAACTACAGCGGCCTTCCCAGCAGCGACGCGATCGCGCTGGGTCAGTGGTTTCATCAGGGCGCCAACAAGGGGAGCCTGGCCAAATATCTGGAAGGCTTCGCCCACACCATCGCAGTGATGCAAACGGAAGAGGCGCTGGAGCGGGTGGCCTATGAGCAGGCCGAAGACCTGAGCCAGGATGGCGTGGTCTATTTTGAAACCCGCTTTGCGCCGGTGTTTCACACCCGCAAGGGACTGACGCACCAGCAAGTGGTCTCGGCGGTGCTGAAAGGCCTGGAACGCGGACGCAAGGATTTTGGAACGGCCTCAGGCCTGATCATCTGTGCCATGCGCAATATGGACGTGTCGCTCGAGATGGCAGAACTGGCCGTCGATTTTCGCGAGCGCGGCGTGGTCGGCTTCGATCTGGCGGGGGAGGAAGGCGGGTACCCGCCCAAGAAGCATGTCGATGCCTTCCATTACATTCAGCGGCAGAATTTCAACATCACGATTCACGCTGGCGAGGGCTACGGGAAGGAATCCATCTGGCAGGCCATTCAGTACTGCGGGGCGCATCGCATCGGGCATGGGACGAGGCTGATTGACGACATCGCCATCGCGGACGGAAAAGTCGTAAAACTTGGAGATCTTGCCCAGTATGTTCTGGACAAGCGAATTCCGCTGGAGATTTGCCTGATCAGCAACGTCCACACCGGCGCGACCCCGAGCCTGGCGGAACATCCTTTCAAAATTCTTTATCAGGAAAAGTTTCGCGTCACCCTGAATACCGACAACCGGCTGATGAGCGACACCACGATGACGCGGGAGTTCGAGGCCGCCGCCGATACCTTCGGTCTGGCTCTCGATGACTTCGAGAAAATCACTATCAATGCGATGAAGAGCGCGTTCCTGCCCTATCGCCAGCGGTGCGATTTCATTTACACCGTCATCAAGCCTGGATACGCGAAGGTGCGGGAAGCTCTACCGGCCAAGGGTACATAGCCTGGAAACAAGCGAGAAAGTTGTCATCCTGAGCGGAGTAGCTGCTTAGCATACGCGAAGCAGCTACGCAGTCGAAGGACCCCTATCTCGCTACGAGCTGTCGCCGCAAAATCTGATCAAAAACCTATCAGCATCGAGATGGCAGGGGTCCTTCGACTCCGCTACTCCATTCGCGAGCGAATGGAGTGGCTGCGCTCAGGATGACACTTGTAGTTTCTCCGCAACTTCTGCCTTCCCGTAGCCAACTTACGCGGGCAGCTTTCTTCGATGCCAGGCCAGCAGAAGGGCTGACCCGATAATCATCAGGCCCCCGCACAACCCGATCCATACCCCGACCGCGCCCCACCCCACTCTGAAACATAAGACGTAACCTACGGGGAGACCAATCAGCCAGTAGGCGATGAAGTTGGCCAGCATCGGCGTCTTGGTGTCACCGGTGCCGCGCAGGGCTCCGGTCGCGACCGTCTGCAAGCCGTCGAAGAGTTGGAATGCGGCCGCCACCAGAAGCAGCCGGGCCCCGGTGCGAATCACCACGGGGTCAGGCGAGAACAACCGCGCGATCCACGTGGGAATCGACACGAAGAGCAGGCCTGAGCAGGCCATGAATCCGACTCCGAGAATGATGGCGGACCACCCAGCGCGCCGGGCTCCAGCAGAATCTTTTCTTCCCAGCTGTTGCCCCACACGCACGGCCGCGGCCGAGCTGATCCCGAGCGGCACCATGAAGGCGAGGGCGGCGCAGTTCAATGCGATCTCGTGACCAGAAAGCGGAACGGGTCCGAGCCTCGCCACCACCGCGGTGGCAGCCGAGAAGGCGCCGATCTCGCACAGAATCTGGGTAGCTGCCGGCGCTCCCAGCGTCAGCAGGGCCCAAACTCGACCCAGATCGATGCGGACCGCGCTTGTCCACCGGGGCAGCGAACGTTTTGACTCGACCCAAAGCAGAGTGACGGCCAGCACGCTCGCCATGTAGATGCGGGCAATACAGGTTGACCAGCCGGAACCGGTGATGCCCATGGCGGGAAGTCCGAGATGTCCGTAGATCAGCGCCCAATCGCCAACCAGGTTCACCAGGTTGGAAGAGATCAGCGCGAACATGATGGGAAGCACGACGTTCACTGCCTGCAGATAACGGCGCAGGGCGAAGTAGGCGAGCAGCGGCAACGTGCCCCAATTGAGCGCGTAGAGGAAGGGGCGCATGGGATCGACCAGTTCCGGGCTGACTCCGAAGCGCTGCATCAGCCCCGGCCAGAACGACACGGCCAGCATGAGGATTGGGCTCAACGCGAGGGCAAGAAAAAGTCCGTTTACCAGCGAGAGGCGCGCGTCGTTCAGGTCTTCGCGGCCGTAGGCATGCGCGACGAAAGTATCCAGCCCGAGCAGCAGGCCGCCGCCAAAGATGGCGATGCTGTGATAAAGGCTCTGGCCCAGGCCGGTGGCCCCGATGGCGACGGCACTGTCGGGCAGCCGTCCCACCATGATGGTGTCCACGATGCCCATGCTCATCCAGCCCACCTCGGCGATGATGAGCGGCAGGGCCAGGCGCAGGGTCAGCGAAAAGTCCGCACGCCGCGGGACGACAGAAGCGCTCTGAGATTCGACAGCCATGAGTTCATTGTGACTATATCAACTGGCTTGTGGTGGACGGTGTGGCCGCGGGCGACTCGCCCGCGAGCGTCGAATCCAAACTCAAGAGCCGAGGATTAACCCCAACGTCAAAAGCCGCGGGCGAGCCGCCCGCGACCACACAGGTTTGACCGACCACACATTCCACACTGTCCGCTATACTGACTGGCTCGGAAGGCATCGCATGAGCAATCAATTCATGGCGCGCGCCATTCAGCTCGCGGTCGAGAACGTTCACTCTGGCCGGGGCGGGCCATTCGGCAGCGTGATCGTGCAAGCCGGCAATGTCGTTGCGGAAGGCGTGAACCAGGTGACGTTGACCAATGATCCCACGGCGCATGCTGAAATGCTCGCCATCCGTCAGGCTTGCCAGAAACTAGGGATCTTTGAACTCAAGGAGTGCGAGCTTTACACCTCGTGTGAGCCCTGCCCCATGTGCCTGGGAGCGATCTACTGGGCGCGCCTGGCGCGGGTGTTTTTTGGAAGTTCCGCGGCGGACGCATCGCAGAACGGATTCGATGATTCGTTTATCTACGGCGAAATTGCCCAGCCCCTGGCACAGCGCAAGATTCCCATGATGCAGATGATGCGCCAGGATGCGCTGGCGGCGTTTCACGCCTGGCAGCAAAAGCCGGACAAGACGTTTTACTAAACCCGCTCAAAACTTCGAGGAGAGCGATTGATCGAACGCTATTTCAGGCTGGCCGAGAACCAGACCACGGTGAAGCAGGAGATGCTGGGCGGCCTCACCACCTTCCTGACCATGGCGTACATCGTCGTGGTGAATCCGCAAATCCTGGCGCAGGCGGGAATGCCGGTCGAGGGTGTGGTGTTTGCGACCTGCCTTTCCGCCGCCGTGGCCACGCTGGTCATGGGGCTTTACGCCAACTATCCCATTGCGCTGGCGCCGGGCATGTCGCTCAATGCCTACTTTACCTACTCCGTCTGTTTGAACATGCACGTTCCCTGGCGCACCGCGCTGGGCGTGGTTTTCCTTTCCGGCGTTCTTTTCCTGGTGCTCACAGTCACGCGGGTGCGCGAGCAGATCGTCAACGGCATGCCCGACTGCCTGAAGCACTCGACCGCTACCGGCATTGGGTTCTTTATCGCATTCGTAGGCCTGCGCAATGCGAAGCTGGTGGTGGCCAACGCGGCCACGTTCGTTGGTCTGGGAAGTTTTGCGGACAAGGAAGTGCAGACCGCCTGCTTCGGAATTGTGCTGACCCTGTTCCTGATGGCGCGGAAGGTCAATGGCGCAATCCTGATCGGGATTGTCGGCACCACCCTGCTGGGCATGTTGCGCGGTATTACGCAATGGCCTGCCGCGATCTTCTCGATGCCCCACCCTTCGTCCACTTTTCTGCAGCTTGACCTTCGTGGCGCCATTCATCTGGGATTTCTCGAAATTCTTTTTGCATTTCTGTTTGTGGACCTGTTCGACAATGTCGGCACCCTGGTCGGGGTATGCGAGCAGGGCGGCTTCATCAAGGACGGAAAAATCCCCCGCGTCGGGCGCGCCCTGGTGGCGGATGCGACGGGGACCATCTTCGGCGCGGTGGCGGGCACCTCCACCGTAACGAGTTACATCGAGAGCGTGGCCGGGATCGCGGCCGGGGCGCGCACCGGGCTCAGCAACCTTGTGGTCGCCGCGCTTTTCTTCGGAGCGATGTTCTGTTCCCCCCTGGCCACGGCCATTCCCGGCTATGCCACCGCCCCCGCGCTCATCCTGGTGGGAGCACTGATGACGCAATCCATTGCGCACATCGCCTGGGCGGACTTTAGTGAAGCCGTGCCCGCCTTTATCACCATGCTGGCCACGCCCCTTACCTTCAGCATTGCGACCGGCCTCAGCCTGGGATTGATTTCCTACACCGTGGTAAAAATCGCCGTGGGGAAAACTCGCGAGATCAACCTGCTGGTCTGGATCCTTACCGTGCTGTTCATCCTTCGATACATCTATCTGGCCGCGGCGTAACCGCAAGCGCGCAGGGTCTGCCAATGTCCGTGTGGGGCCGGGTCTCTGGCCCGGCCAGGGCGAGCCCAGCTCGCAGCTTGTTCTGTTGTGAGCAACTTTCTCGATTGGCATCCGGACAAATCGAGGGCCTTAAGCAGTGTCCAAAGGGCGAGGAACGATCCTGCGCGCCTTCTCCAGCCGGTTGACATCAGGTTCCCGACAACCCCAGGCCCTTGCCGAGCTGCGCTCGTCCCGACAGCCGGGGGCGGCTGTCCCACGTGGGCCGTGGTGGTTTCTGCCCACTGTGCTAGGCTCGATTCATGGCAGAGAACGCCATCCAGCAGAAGTCGTTTCTCAGCGGCAGGGTTGCGCACTTCACGGAATCCGTCATCCGCGAAATGACGCGCCAGGCCATGCTGCACGGCGCTGTGAACCTCTCGCAAGGCTTCCCCGATTTTCCCGCACCGGCCGAGATCAAGCGTGCGGCGCAGGAAGCCATCGCAGCCGACGTCAATCAATATGCCATCACCTGGGGAGCGAAGAACCTGCGCAACGCCATTGCACGGCAGATGCAGGTGTGGCAGGGCATCGCGGTCGATCCCGAGCGCGAAATCACGGTTTGCTGCGGCTCCACCGAAACCATGATCTCGACCCTGCTGGCGGTGTGCAATGCCGGTGACGAGGTCGTCATCTTCGAGCCGTTCTACGAAAACTACGGTCCGGACGCGATTCTCTCCGGGGCCAGGCCGCGGTTTGTAAAACTGCGCCCGCCTAAAACGCCCGATGGCGAATGGACCTTCGACGAGCGCGAGTTGCGGGCTGCGTTTCACCGTCACACCAAGGCCATCATCGTTAATACCCCGAACAATCCCACCGGCAAGGTGTTCACCCGAAGCGAACTCGAACTGATCCGCGACCTGTGTGTGGAATTCAACGTTCTGGCTATCACAGATGAAATCTACGAACACATTCTTTATGACGGCACCCGGCACATATCGATGGCGGCGCTCGAGGGCATGGGGGATCGCACCATCACCATTAACGGCTTGTCGAAGACCTACAGCGTGACCGGTTGGCGAGTAGGATGGGCGGTCGCCCCGCCCGCAATCACGGATGCGATTCGCAAGGTGCATGATTTCCTGACCGTGGGCGCTCCGGCGCCTTTGCAGGAGGCCGGCGCGGCCGCGTTGGGTTTGCCGGCGGGTTACTACCAGGAACTCGCTGAGGGGTACCGCAAGCGCCGCGACCGGCTGCTCCCGGTACTGACCGAGGCTGGTTTCCGCTGTTTTCGTCCGCGCGGCGCTTATTACGTCATGACTGACATCAGCGCATTCGGGTTCGCGAACGATCTCGAGTTTGTGCGATACCTGGTCAAAGACATTGGAGTGGCCTCGGTCCCAGGCTCGAGCTTTTACAACGACGCCCGGGATGGAGCGCAGCAGGTGCGCTTTGCCTTCTGTAAAAAAGATGCCACGCTCGACGCCGCCGGCGAGCGGCTGAAGAAGTTGCGAGCACGATAAACCAGGCCCGTGTGGGTCGGACACTCCCTGTCCGACGCCTTTTGGGGTTGGTTCTGCTTGTTTCTAAAGACTCAAAGGCTAAGAGTCAAACTCAAAGGCGTCGGACAGGAGTGTCCGACCCACACGGCAGGAGCTCGCGACCAACCCGCCAAATGCCCTTAAGCATCTGATTGGATTCACAGGGTTCTGGGTTATACTGCGCTCAAGTTCCCAATTTCTCTTGAGGAAGTGGTGGCACCATGTCTGTAAGGATGGCGGAAGGGGTATCGGCGCAGGTTCCGGCTGACGATTTTCAGGCGCTCGAAGAGAAAGTTTATCGCACCATTGAGTTGTACAAGTCGGCCCGGGAGGCCCGGGCGGCGGCGGAGCGGGATTCCCAGCGCCTGCGCCAGCAATTGGAGGAGCGCGAGGAAGAGTTGGATAGTTTGCGCCGCGAGATGGTACGGCTGCGCAAGGAACGGGAAGAGATCCGCGGCCGGGTGGAGAAGATGCTGGGTCAGATCGAATCCATTTCCGAGGAGCAGGCGGTCAGTTGATCGGTCAGACCTCCTGCTGAGGAGAAACAAGCATGGCAACGGCCACCAAACACACCGCGATCAAGGACCCGAGCAATAACGCTGTCCGGGTCGAGATTTTCGACCAGCCCTACAATCTCCGCGGCTCGGACGCGGAATACATTCTCAAGCTGGCTGAATACGTGGATGGCAAGATGCGCGCGGTGTCGGAGCAGACCCACACCGTGGATACGGCGCGCCTGGCCGTGCTGGCCGCGTTGAACATCGCCGACGAATACCACCTGGTCAAGCGCAATCAGGACGTGGGATCCGGCGACTACCTGCGCCGCGCCCAGCATCTTGCGAGCGCCCTCGATGAAGTCCTGGAAGATAAGCGGCGGGCTGGTTAAGCTTTCAGCTTTCAACTTGCAGTGTGACTGACGAGTCCTTCCGCAAGATCCGGACATAAACGACTCATGGCTGAAAGCTGAACGCTGATGCTGAAAGCTTCCTTGCGGAGCTTCGCTCAGCCGGACAGCCCGGGGCAGCTGTCCCACGTGGTTTCTTCCTCCTTACTAAAGTTGCTGGCAAGCGGATTGCCAACTTTTTACGCCCTCCCTATTGCCATTGCCCCATGTTTACCCTAGCATCCTGACTGAAAGCCGACCTGCCGGGTTGGTGATGACGGGTCACCGATTTTTGAACCAATGCTGAATGAACGGGAGCTCGACTCGAACTAGGATCCGGTGTGCAACGCTCCGTCATGCGGAGATGCCTAAAGGGTCTCGGCGGGCACCCAACGTCTACCGACGGGTTCATTCTCGGCCCCGCCACACGGCACAGTGGGTCGGCTTCTCATCTCTCCCCGCGCCATCCCTGCCTGCTCCTGTTAAAATCAATCTGTATGGCCTTGGCCCGTAACGAAATCTCCGGGCCGGGCATCTAGATTAAGAGTGCTTCCTCAACTTTTTCATATCGGCAAGTTTTTCCTTCCCACCTACGGACTGCTGGTTTCCACCGGAGTCCTGATCGGCCTCTGGATCAGCGTCCGCAACTCCGGCAAGCAGGGAATCAATCAGGACGACGCCTGGAACCTGGGTGTCCTGGTGGTCCTGTGCGGCATTATCGGCGCCAAGATCCTTTATATCGTCAACGATTGGGGCTATTACTCGACCCATCCTGGCGACATCTTCAGTTGGTCCACGCTGCAGGCCGGCGGAGTTTTCTCGGGAGGGCTGATCGGCGCTTCCGTGGCGGCCGCCTGGTACATGCGCCAGCACCGCATGCCCGCCCTCGCGACCTGGGACGCCTTCGCGCCCGGCCTGGCCCTGGGACATGCCATCGGGCGCGTGGGATGCTTTGCCGCCGGCTGCTGTTATGGCAAGCCTACGCAGCACTTCTGGGGCGTGACTTTTACCAATCCCATCGCCAACTTGAATTCCTACACTCCGCTGGGAATACCTCTTGAACCTACTCAGCTTTTTGAAGCGGCGGTCGAGCTGGCCAACTTTTTCATTCTGATGTGGCTGTTCAAGCGCAAGAAGTTTGATGGGCAGGTGCTGGCGGCCTACTTCATTCTTTATGGAGTGGCCCGCTATTTCCTGGAATTCATTCGCGACGATCCGGGGCGCGGCGAGGTCTTTGGCGGAATCATGACTGGGACGCAGTTGATCTCTATTGGCCTGGTGATCACTGGGGGGCTGATCTGGTGGTTGAAGTCGTCCACGCGGGTGGTTCCGGCGCATGCGCAGCGGTAGGTCAGCTCCAAACCAAAATAATCGTCCCCTTCGGGGACGAGCACGGGCGGGGGCGCCCGCGCCTACATGTCTTCACATGTAATTTCCGCGACGGCTGAAGATGCCGGCAAACGGCTTGACCAGTTTCTGGTCGCGCATCTTCCTGAAACCAGCCGTGCCCGGGTCCAGCAACTCATTGCGCAACAACTGGTGCTGGTGAACGATGCCATTGCGCGAGCGTCTTTGCGGCTGCGTGGTGGTGAACACATCGCTGTCCTCGGCCCCGCTGCGCAGCCTCCTCTGCGGGCGATGGCGGAAGCCATTCCCCTGGACATCGTCTTCGAGGACGCCGAGCTTGCCGTGGTAAACAAACCGGCGGGCATGACGGTGCACGCCGGAGCGGGCGCCACCGATGACGAGCGCAATCGCGGCACCCTGGTGAATGCGCTCCTGCATCACTTCGGCCAGTTGTCATCGGTTGGCGGCGAGCTGCGTCCCGGAATTGTGCATCGCCTGGACAAAGCGACCAGCGGCCTGCTGGTGGTGGCCAAGAGCGACGAAGCGCATCGCCGGCTGGCCAGCCAGTTTGTCCGGCGGCAGGTGAAAAAGAAATACATTGCCCTGGTGCATGGCTCGCTGAAGCAGGACCGCGGGACCATCAGCACGAGCATCAGCCGCGACCGGGTGCGGCGCACTCGCATGACCACGAAGCGGTCCGGTGGACGCGAAGCCATTACCCACTACACGGTGGAGCGCCGACTGGATTCGCCGTACGGAAAGTTCACCTTGCTGGAGGTTCGGATCGACACCGGCCGGACCCACCAGATCCGGGTCCACCTGGCATCGCTTCGCCATCCGGTGGTAGGCGACACGCTCTACGGAGCGCCCCGCGATTTAAGTAGCAAACAGGCCGTTCGCCTGTCACTTCCCAGAAATTTTCTGCATGCTGCAGCGCTGCAATTTCAGCACCCGCGTACCGGCGAGCCGTTGTCCTTCACAGCCCCGTTGCCGGGAGAACTGGAAGATCTATTGCAGCAACTCGGCAAGTAGTGTGTGGGTCGGACACTCCCTTCGACTTCGCTCAGGGCAGGCTCTGTCCGACGCCTTTGACTTTGCCTTGCTTTTGACCTTGTTTTTGCCTTTGTTTTTGGCTTTGCCTTTGTTTTTGACTTCGATCTTGATTTTGCGTTTAACCTTCACTCTGCCCCCTCAAAATCAAAGCCAAAGTCAACAGCGTCGGACAAGAGTGTCCGACCCACACAGTCAAAGGCTATAATTGGGGTGTCATGAAGTTCCGCGGCGTCATTTTGTTGCTGGGCAGCATGGGGATGGTGGCAGCGCTCGTTGCCCAGAATTCATCGGACGATCTGCCTTCCGCCCCCTCGGCGGTCAAACAGGAACGCAACCAGCCCAAGCCTCCGGCGCCTGCCCCGCCGCCGACCACCGCCCAGGCAGCCTCAACGGAGGCCGCCCAATCACCAGCCAATGCTCCGGCTGATTCGCCCGCCGCCAAGGCTGTACCGGCGCAACCCGACGCCTCGCCGAAGGCCACGCCAGACAAGCCCGCGAATCCCGACGATGACGCATCCACCACGATTACCAAGACGGTGAACGAAGTGAATGTCGTGTTCACCGTCACCGACAAGCATGGCCGTTATGTCAGGAACCTGGCCAAGCGCGATTTCTCCGTGATCGATGACGGCAGACCGGCTGAGCAGATTCGCAGCTTCCACAACGAGACCGATTTGCCGCTGCAGGTCGGGCTGCTGGTCGATGCCAGCAACTCCATCCGGGACCGTTTCAAGTTTGAGCAGGAATCGGCCATCGAGTTTCTCAACCAGACGATCCGGCCTCGCTATGACAAGGCCTTCGTCGTCGGTTTCGATGTTACCCCGGAGGTCACCCAGGACTTCACCGACAACACGGAAGCGCTCTCGCGCGGCGTCCGGGCCCTCCGGCCGGGCGGCGGCACCGCGATGTACGACGCCCTGTATTTTGCCTGCCGTGACAAGCTGCTGAAGGAAGAGCAGAACGGGCCGGTGCGCCGGGCGATCATCCTGCTCAGCGATGGCGACGACAACATGAGCCACGTCACCCGCGAGGAAGCCATCGAGATGGCGCAGCGCGCGGAGGTGATCGTTTACACCATCAGCACCAATATCAGCCGCAGCAGCCGTGGAGGAGACAAAGTCCTCGACCGCATTGCCGAAGCTACAGGCGGGCGCGCCTTCGTCCCTTTCCAGCTCAATGATGTAGCCAACGCCTTCCTCGAAATTCAGGACGAATTGCGCAGCCAGTACGCGCTTTCCTACAAGCCCGCCGACTTGCGGACGGACGGCCGCTTCCACACGATCGAAATCCTGGCGCAAAACCACAAAGGCCTGCGCGTACGCAGCCGCCGCGGCTACTTCGCGCCCACGCGATAGGCCGCTGGCCATGGCAGGATACTCCGGTACTTCTTCCCCGGAAGCTGGGCCTCAAGCCGCAATTCCGGATCGCGTTTCTCCAATTGCCCAGCGAGGTAAAGTGTGGTCAGGCCTGAAGTTCGTCCGCCGAGTGAAAGAGCGGGCTAAAGGCAGTTAACCACGAAGGGCACGAAGGTGCACGAAGGAAACCATTGAGACAATGCCTTCGTGATACTTCGTGCCCTTCGTGGTTCATGCAGTTTGCGCGAAACTGACCCGGCTACCGTCGGTCGCAAGTCGCAGGCGGCTGACTGGCGAGCAGGATCATCGTCTCCAGCGTTCGCGCCCGCTGGTCATCCTTAAGAATCAGATAGCGGTGATTTCCGTCCGGAGACGGCTCGAAGTGAGAACCGCCATTGGGTAGAACAGTGATCGTTCCCGGCGGCGAGAGGGAGAAGTACCCTTCGTCCGGACGCACCGCGTAGAGCACCGCCGTCAGGTCCCAGGTGGGCCGGTCGTAAGGCATTTTCATATACGACCGGTAAGCCTCGGCCACGGGATGGTCTTGCACGTAGGCGAAATCCCGCTCGATGCGCTTCGCGGGAAACTCCATAGCGGCGCCGATTTCGAATCCGCTTACCACGATTGGAGTCGGCCAGTCGTGAAAGAGTCTTACTGCTGAAGGCACATCCTGGTCCAGATTGAATTCCGGTTTTCCGTCGGCGAAATTCCCCGCCATCACGGAAAGCAGGCGGATTTTCTTCCGGACAAGCGTAGTTCCATCATCCGGACTGAACGCATCGGCCTGAGTCTCGAGCAAGCGAGCCAGGTTTGTGCTGAAGCCCACCTGCACGATCACGACGCTCCCGTCTTTTTGTTTCGCCAGCGTCTGCCGCAGCAGGGAGACTGCTTCCGGCGCCTGGGCCCCGTCCAATATGCGGTGAGGATAGACGAAGCTGCCGTCGGGGTGCCGCCGTGCGGAAGGAATCTCAATCATCGGATTCGACTCCGGCGTTTTCCCATTTCGCACTGTGCCAATCGGAATCTCCGGACGTCCGTAGAAGTGATTGACCAGGTCCACGTAGGGCGCAGCCCACTTGTTGTCCTTGGTGACGGTCACCGCGAGCAGGTTGATTTCATGGCGGCTCTGGAAAGCATGCAGCATGGCGAGGGCGAGCGCGTCATCGACGTCATTGCCCATGTCGGTGTCGAAAATGATGTTGGTGGGAGCTTGCGCAGAGGCAACAGAGACTGCGATGACCAGGCTGAAAATCAGGATCGCAATCCTCATAGATGTTCTTCCTCCGGGGCGGTCAACTTTTCGCGGGAGAAGTATACGTGGGAATCGCAGCGGCAGAGAAACGTCTCGAGCAGTTGTCATCCTGAGCGCAGCATTGGGTTTCGCTTGCGAAACACAATGCGGAGTCGAAGGACCCCTACCTGAGGGCAATGACGATTGCCAGAGATTTTCTGCCCTACCACGAAACCATGCTAATCGGCGGTCGGGATTGCTATAGGGGTCCTTCGACTTCGTAGCTGCTTCGCGAAGCGAAGCAGCTACTTCGCTCAGGATGACAGGGCTTTCTAGTCTTTCTTCGGCACAGCGTAATATCCGGTGCGCGCCTGGATCTTGTAATCTTTCTTATTGGCCTGAATTTCTACCTTGCGGAATGTGCCGTCCAGAGCGGTATTGGTGGGCGTGTAGCCGACGTTGTACTGGCTGCGCAGTTCGCGCGCGATCTGGTCAAAGGCTTCTTTCAGCTTGTCCATTTTGTTGCCCACGTCGATGACGCGGCCGCCGGTCTCGGCTGCCAATTTTTTCATATCCCGCTCGCCAGAGTAGCCGCCGAAGCCATAAAAGCCGCGGTCGGCGATCAGCAGGACGTAACAGATGGAGTCGGACTTCTGCGCGGCCTCAATCGCGTCCGTGATCTTGTATTCGCTGCCCTGGTCCTCACCGTCGGTCAACAGGATCATGGCCTTGCGTCCCACTTCCTTGGCCAACTCATCATGCGCCGCCAGATAAACCGTGTCATAAAGCACGGTGCCTTTGGGATTCGAGCCGCAGGGCAAGGGCCCGCCGCCCTGTCCGGGCAGACCGCCGCAACTGGACGGAGGCGCGTTGATGCGCGCGCTGTTGAGCGCCGCCCGCAGCAGGCGCGACGAGTTGGTGAAATCCTGCAACAGGTTGGAATCGACGTCGAAGCTGATGACAAACGCCAGGTCCTTGGGGCGCAGGATCTCATTCAGGAAGTTGGCTCCGACTTCCTTTTCCATCTCGAGGACTTCGCGCTGGCTGCCACTGGAATCGATCAGAATGCCCAGGGTCAGGGGAAGGTCAGACTCGGCGGTGAAATACTTGATAGTCTGCGGGCTGCCGTCCTCGTTGACCTTGAAGTCATTTTTGGTCAAATTGGGAATCAGCGCGCCTTTCTTATCTTTGACATTGAAAAAGAGCTGCACAACGTTGACATTGACTTTAAGTGTGCCTACAGACTGGTCCCGCTCATCCGCCTGGCTTCCCGGCGAAGGATTGTCCGAATCGGGTGTGCCGGCCAGGTGGGGAAGCTGCTGGGCCAGGGCCAGGGGCACGGCGGCCAGGCCGGCTGCCACCATGGCGGTTGCCAGCAGTGAGGTTGCAAATGCCTGAAACCTGGGGACTCTTGCCATCCAGATATTCTCCCGCTCTTTTTTTGTTAGTCTATTCCATCAGCTTAGATGCACGAAAGCGCAGGTTCCGGCATCCCAAATATCGGCACTCGTGGTCAGCGGAGGGGTTCGCGTGGGCTCAGTAATGGGTAGAACTGGCAAGGCCTTTGGCGCCGTGGCGGCGCTTTCGCTGTTATGTGGGACGTTGGCGGCCCAGCAACAGGATAAGCCGAAACAGGACATTCCGGACGCGCCCTCGGCTTCGAGGCCCTTTCCCAATGCGCCCCTGCAGGGTCCGGCCCCCCAAAACCAGGCGCCGCCAGAGCAGGCGCCGCCGCCCCCGAACCAGGCGCCGCCCACCAGTTCCAGCTCGACCGAAGAGCCAGTTTACGCGCCCGGAGTCGCCCCTGCGCCTCCCTTCAACGTAACCACCGTCCCCCCCGGCGGCGCCCCTGCCGGGCACACAGCCGGCAGCGACGAACTGTTCAAGATCACGGTAAACACCAACCAGGTGGTGGTTCCAGTCATGGTGAAGGATGACTCCGGACGCCTGGTCAACGGGTTGTTTTCGAGGGACTTCTCGGTTTTTGAGGATGGCAAGAAGCAGAACCTGAATTTCTTTACCACCGATCCCTTCGCCCTCTCGGCGGCGGTGCTCTTTGACACCGGTATGCCGGACGTGGCGGTGCAGAAGGTCATTCAGACCTTTTCGGCGATGGAAGGAGCCTTCAGCGAGTTTGACGAAGTCTCGCTCTATACCTACAGCACCAGCGTGTCCAGGGTGACCGACTTCAGCGCGGTGGGCCGGCGTTTAACCGCGGCGCTGGACAGTCTCAAACTGGTGACCGGCAGAAATAACGGTCCACCGGTGACCAGCGGTCCACTGGGGCCGCAAGGCCCGATCGTCAACGGCCGTCCCGTTGAAGGCGGCGCCCCCAGGGTCACCAATCCGCCCAAGGAATCGCATGTGCTGAACGATGCCATCGTGGCTGCTGTCCTCGAATTGCGCAAGCGCGACCGTACCCGGCGCAAGGTCATTTTTATCGTCAGCGACGGCCGCGAATACGGCAGCAATGCCAGCTACAGCGATACCCTGAAGGTCCTGTTATCGAGTGGAGTTCAAGTGTACGGGGTGGCTGTGGAAGGGTCGGCCGTTCCCGGATACGGCTCCCTGCAAAAGCTGCACGTGCCCTTCACGGGCTCGCGACTTGGCTACAACAACATCCTGCCCAAGTATGCCAGCGCCACCGGCGGCGAGATTTTCAGCGGATTTACCCGCGACGCCATCGAGGCCACCTATGCCCGCGCCCTGGGCGATGCCCGCAACCAGTACACCCTCGGATATCTGACCCACGCCACCCCCAGCAGCACACACCGCGAAATCGAAGTGCGGGTGGCGCGTTCCGGCCTCACGGTAACCGCAAAGGAAGGCTACTACCCGGTTGGGTTGGGTCGCTGAGGGAAGATTGCAGATTTCAGATTGAATTCCTTTGCGACCTCTGCGGTTTTCCTTTGCGCGCTTTGCGGTCAAAAGCTCTTACCGCGAAGGACGAAAAGGAAAACCGCAAAGGTCGCAGAGAATTTCCCTGCTGGCTCGGTTTTCAATCTGAAATCTCCGATCTGAAATGGAGCCAGTGTTCCACAAGTAACCTGCGTAACCTGCCGGGGACACCGGGCCATGTGGTATAAAACCAGCAGCATCAAGCCAAATTCAGCCGGGAGACGTTCGCGTCGATGCGGACGCGGCCACCGGTTCCGAGGGAAGTCTTGAGTTTCATCAACTTCGCAGCCCGCGAGATCAACTGCAAGATCGTTTACTACGGCGCCGGGTTGGGCGGCAAGACCACGAATCTTCAGTTCATCTACCAGAAGACCGCCGAGCAGCAGAAGGGCAAGATGATCTCCCTCGCCACGGAGACGGAACGCACCCTGTTTTTTGATTTTCTGCCGCTGGACCTGGGCTCGGTCCGCGGTTTCAAGACGCGCATCCACCTGTACACGGTACCCGGCCAGGTGTTTTACGATGCCAGCCGCAAACTGATTCTGCGCGGCGTGGATGGCATCGTCTTCGTGGCCGACTCCCAGGAAGAACGCATGGACGCCAACATCGAGGCCCTCGACAACCTGATGGCCAACCTCAAGGAACACGGCTACGACTTCAACAAGATTCCTTACGTCCTGCAACTCAACAAACGCGATCTGCCCAACGTCCTTTCCGTGGACGCCCTGTCAAAACATCTTCGCCGGAAAAACGAACCCATGATTGAGGCCATCGCCTTCCAGGGTCCGGGAGTGTTTGAGACCCTGAAGGAAATCGCGCGGCAAGTGCTCACCGACCTGAAGC
>CAVWSP010000018.1:0-179822 GCA_963757835.1 Terriglobia bacterium
GTGGTGGGCCAGTTGGCGCTGTTGTTCGGGAGACTGCAGTATCGCGATCAGTTTGTCGGCGAGATCACCCGGATCGCCGGCTTTGTAGAAGCTGATGGCCATGTCTTCGTCAACCGCCATTCGGCGAAAATCGGCCAGCTCGGCGCACACGATGGGCACTCCGTACTCGCAAGCCTGGTGAGCAGGACCGCTGGATCCGGTCGCCGAATCGTAGGGTATGACCACGATACTGGTGGTTCGATAGAGCTCGGGAATATCCTCTTCCGCCACGTAACCGCGGAATTCGATGCGGGGGTTTCCTCGTTGTTCTTCCCTGATCCTCTCCCAATAGCCGGGCTTGGTGTGGTGGTTGGCTCCGGCCACGACCAGTCGGGCCTCCGGGACCTGCTGCAGGACGCGCGGAAAGGCCTCCATCAGGGTTTCCAGACGCTTGTACGTTCCCCAGTGTCCGATGGCCAGAATGCGCTGATCAGGATTGCCGCGCAGCGAGAAGTCGGGCGGAATCGGGCGCGGCTCGAAAACACCGTGCGTGCCCAGCAGAACATTCCGCGCCGAGTACTTCTCAATCAGAGTGCGCTGGTATCCCGAAAGCAAAACCGAAACCGAGTGGGCCATCAGCAATACCCGGGTAGCCATGTCGCTGCCCAGACGAAATAATCTTTCCTGGCGGACCCCGGCGCTGGCAAAATCGACGTGCTCGATGATGTGATGCAGCGTGACATGGGTGCGGAAGCCGAGCGCTCGCGCCAGCGCCGGAGACCATAGGCCGGCGAACGCGGCCACGGGACGATCCTGGGTTGCGAAGGTAGAGAACACCAGGTTGAACCAGACCACGTCGGGTTTCAGTTTCCGTATCGTCCTCAGCAGACGGACCGGCGTCGCCAGGTCATTGAATTTCCAGCAGCGAATTACGTTGAAGCCCGGAAGCTCGGGTTGCGGTCTGGAGCTGAGCGGCTCGCCGTTCTGGTCGGTGGCAAATTGATAGTCGCTCAGTTCATCGGCGAGGATGATCAATTCGATCGTCGGATTGCGCTGGAGTTCGCGCGCGATGTGAAAGGCGTACTCGTTCAACTGGCGGCCGCTCGGGGGAAAAGTCGCAACCAAACAGATTCTCATGGGGGCTCGGTCTCAAAAAAACGTACTCTCAAAAATCAGAACAACGTGATACGCACAAAAGGCCTGAACTGCTGGTTCTTCCCTCCGCTGAAATCGAGAAAGCTCTGCTGCTGTAAGCCGAAGGAGAATCGAATCGGATAGCGCAGCAGAACTTCGTTTCCTCCCTCCTTAAAGGCGCGTCCCACCGGCATGCCGTAAGAAACCGCGAAGGAACTCTGGATCGCGTCGTAAACGTGAAAGCCCATGTTGCGGGAATAGGCGAACGATCCTTCCACGCTCCAATTGCGGGTGGGCGAATACTCCAGGTTTGCCGCCGGGCGCAGCGCCTGCGCTATCGCGTACTGGTTGCCTTCCACGCGCCAGGCCCGCAGGTGCTCGGCCAGGACTTTCACCGTGAGATTGTCGGTGACCTTGCGCTCCACTCCCACATAGGACGAGGTGAAGAAGAACTCTTTTATGGTGGGCGAAAATTGCAGATCGCGGACCCCGTACCCGGTCAGCAGGGCCGTCCTTCCCCAGGGCCGGCCGATGCGGAAGTTCAGTTGTGCCCCCAGGTCGCGGGAACGCAGGTCGCGTTCGGTAAAGGGTCCGGCTTCGCGGATGGCAAAACCATTCACCGCGACCAGATTGAAAAACGAACTGGTGGACATGTACATGAACTGCCGGAAGAGGTTCTGGTTCATGTCCCGCGGGTCCTGCGCATCGCGCCTGACGGTTTCCTGCACCCCGGTGTTGAAGGTGAAAACGTTGTCGCCCAGACGGAAAGAGGGGTTCACTCCGAAGTTGAACGAGTAGTCCGTGGTGTCGCGGTTCACGATCTGGTTGACACTGGGCACCGAGATCTCGCCGCGGCTGTTCCGCACCTGGAAGAATCCCGTGGCGTCGGGCAGATTGTTGAGGTGCAGGCGATAGGCCCCGGTCCACTGCGTCTCCAGCGAAGAGCGCGGAGGCGGCAGCAGGGATGAATTCGAGCCGGTACTGGTCGCTCCCAGCTTCGAGTCCAGAACGTAAATTGTGGTGTCTTCAAAGATCGGAGCGATGGAAAAGTTCGACTGGAAGCTGATTTTCGGAGTGATTCTCAGCCCTTCCGTGCCTCCGACTTCAAGCATTTCCCTTTGCGCGGCATCATCTTCTCCCGCGGCGTCGGCAGCCTGCGCGAAGGCGGTGAGCGCCTGCGTGTCATGATGCTGCTGCCGGTACACGTTGGCCTTGGCCAGAAGATAATCGTAAGACTGCTCTTCGTTGTTGCTGTTGTTGGCGCGATCGATCTGGATGAGCTGGGCTTCAGCCCGCGGGGTGTCGCCGCGTGCCAGGTAACTGTTGGCCAGACCGATTCGCACCGAGCTTTCCGGCGCACCCGCCGCCAGCGCGCGCTCAAAGAAGCTCTGCGCCAGTTCGAATTCGTGCATCGCCAGGAACACGTCGGCTGCCTGCAGCCACTGCTTGCCCGAGGGCGGCGGTGCCTGGCCTCCGCGGACTTCCATCAGACCCAACGCCACCTGGCGCTGCGCGTCCTCCCACTCGCCGTCCTGGGCCATGAGCTTGCCGATAGCCAGGCGCACGCCCAGCCGGTCGCTTCCCGGCGCCACTAACGCTTTTTCAAAACGCTGCATGGCGCTGTCACGCTCGCCGATGATACTGAGGGCCTCGCCCGTCGAAACAAACACGTCGCTCTGCCCGCCTTGCTCCGCCATGCCCACGTATCGCAGCGTCTGCTCCCGGTCGCCCAGGTGAGCGTAGGAGCGCGCCAGAAGAGCGTAGGTCGCGCTGTTGCCGGGGGCGAGCTTCTCCGCCACCTGCAGTTCATCAATAGCTTCCTGGTAGCGGTGCAAACCGAACAGGCTGTCGGCCAGAGCCAGGTGAAGCCCGGTCTGGTTGGGCGAAAGCTTCAACGCGGTCCGGTATTCACTCACGGCGTGGTTCAGCAATCCCAGATCGCCATAGGCGGTAGCCCGAATCAGGTGGATGGGCAGCGAATCTCCTAACTGGTCCTGCGCCAGTTGCGCCTGCCGCAGCGCTGCCTGGGAATGATGCAGATCGAGGCTGGCGTACGCCAGGCCCATGTGGGCCTCGCCGTTCTTCGCGTCCAGGCGCAAAGCCGACTCGAAATCCGCCGCCGCCGCCGTGGGCTGATGAAGATCTTTCAGCACATATCCGCGGTTTACATAAGCTGTAACCACGGTAGGATCCAGATCGAGCACGCGCGTGAAATCTTTCTGTGCCTGCTCCAGTTCTCCCGAATGCTTGTGGACATAACCCGCCAGCAGCGGAATGTCGGGCTCTTTGGGAAGCGAGTCGCGGTAGCGCGAAGTCAGTTCCGCCAGTTCGTCGTAGAGTTCCAGGTGAAGCAGGTCATAACCCAGATAGACAATTACATCGCGATCAGCCGGAAGTTTCTTGATGGCCTCGCGTCCCACTTCGGCGGATTGCTTGTAGTCGCCGACCCAGCGCAAGTAGCGTTCCTTCTCCCGCATGATCTGGGCGTCCTGCTGCATTTCGCCTGACGCGCGCTCCAGCCACTGCGCCGCCACCGGATACTGATGGGCCTCAATGGCGGCATTCATGCCGCCGGCAATGATCAGGGAGTTGCGGGGGGCCAATTCGAAAGCCTTGCGATAGTTGGCCTCGGCCTTGGAAAAATTCCGCCGCGAAGTGTACATATCGCCCAGCGCCAGGAAGGGCACGTAAAGGCGTGGATAAGCGGCGGCCAGGCGCTGAAAATACTTCTCCGCTTCCTGGTCGTGCCCAGCTTCGCGCGACACATAACCCAGGGAAGTAAGGGCGAAGCGATTAACGGGATCACCCACAAGAATCTTGCGATAGGCCGCGATGGCCTCGTCGCGGCGTCCCAGCTTGGCCAGAATATCGCCGTCGATCTGCAGGGTGTTGGGATCGTTGCCGTCGATCGCCAGGGCTTCATCAACGTCCTGTCCCGCGCCCTTGAGGTCTCCTGAACTCATCCGGATCATGGCGCGCAGGCGCAGGAATTCCGGCCGGGCCGGGCCCTGCTCGTTCATCGCGCTGATTTCCGACTGGGCGATTTCGAGGTGCCGGTGCGACGCCGCTTCGTCATGCAGGCTCTTGTAGATTTCCACCAGATTCATGTGCAGCTGAATGCCGTAACGCGCTCCCTCGGCAGGCGCTTGCGGCAAATGATCCAGGGCGGCGCTGTACTCGTGGGCGGCCTCGGGCAGGTTCTCCCGCAGACGCGCCATTTGCCCGCGGATGGCGTGCACCCGGTAATTGTCCGGTTCAACCGCGGCGGCGCGATTGAGATACTTCTCGCCCGCCTCGAGCCCGCCCAGGCTTATTTCGGCCTGGGACGCGGAGAGTTGCAAAGCCAGGTTCTTCGGAGCGGAGTCGGCGGCCTGGGCGTAGAGCTTCGCCGCTTCATCTCTTTTGCCGAAGAGTTGGTAGGTGTAGGCGAGTTCGGCCTTCAACCCAGGACTCCTGCCCGCAATCGGTTTAAGCGCGGCGATGGCCGCCGGATAATTCCCCGTCTCCCGGTAGTAGCCCGCCAGTGAGCGCTGCACTTCAGGATCGTTCGGCGCCCGCTGCTTCGCCAGGTCCAGGTAGTGGAGCGCCTGCTCGGGCTGGTTCAGGTGCCGGTAACACATCGCAATCAGCAGCTCTACGCGGGCGGTGGGCTGTCCCTGCTCGCCGCGCCGCAGGTTGCCCAGGGCATCCTGGTATTGGCCCGACTGCATGAGCAACTCGCCCAGGATTACCAGGTCGCCGGTTCGCTTGGGATCGGCGGCCAGCACCTCGGTCAAAATGCGTTGCGCGTCGTCGAACCGGCCGGCGTGGCCGTACACCTGGGCCAGTCCGGACTTCCCGTCGAGCGAAGACGGATTCAGACTCAACCCGTGGTTGTAGGAATCTATGGAAAGCTCGGTTTTCCCTGCCAGCCGTGCCGCATAGCCCAGCAGGAACCACAACTGGGGATCGTTGGGTGCGCCCTGCGCGGCGCGTTGTGCATAGTCCAGCGCGGCCGCGTACTTGCCGTCCTTCAGCGCCATTTCAGCCGCCCGGGCGAGGCGGGCATTCTGGATGTTTGATCCCCATCCCATTGATTTCTGGGGGGATGGCGGTTGACTTTTGTCGTTCTTTTTTTCGTGGTTCGGGGCAGCGGGAGCAGGCGCGGAATCGGGAGACACCTTGTACGTCTGCGCTCGCAGCGACAATGCAAAGGCGAGCACGAGCCAGCACCAAGACAGCCTTTTCAGGCAACCCATCCGCGAACTCAAAATGCCCCCACTCCGGTCACTGATTTACGAAGCGGATTTGATTCCGCCTGGGGCTTAAGTGTTGGCTGACCCTTTCACCTATTTGTCATAGCTTCGGCGTCCTTTAAGCAACCCCATCCCCCGCCGGGGAATCGAACCGCCGTTCGGGAGGAAAACTGTGCCAAGGGCTGACACCGGCGCGCCGCGGCCGATACCGATCACCTTCATCTTTCTGGTGGCGTTTGCCGTTCACGCCCCCCTTCTCCTGATGAAGCTTCCGTTGAAGTCGTACGACGCCAACTTCCACATCTTCTTCGCTTCGCATTACGTGCATCACTGGTTCGACCCCTGGAACTCCAAGTGGTATGCCGGGTTCTCCCAGACCACGTATCCGCCGCTGGCCCAGCAGTGGCTGGCCCTGGTTTCCTACGTCACCGGTCTCGACATGGCATACATGGTGGTGCAGTTTGTCGCCATCCTGCTTTTGACCCTGGGCGTTTACCGCTTCGCGCGGCTCTGGGTTGATCCGCGAGCGGCTTCGCTGGCCGCGCTGGCCAGTGTTTTCCTCGGTGCGGAATCTTTTCTGGTGTATTCCGCGGGCCAGTTGTCCACCACTTTTGCGGCGCCGCTATACCTGAACGCAATGCCTTATCTGTACCAGTGGGCGCGCCGCGGTGGTTGGCGCTCCTTCGTGAAAGGCGCGACCCTGGCCATCGCCGCCGCCGCCGCCCATCACGCCACCCTGATCTTTGGATCTTTGCTCTTCGCCCTCCCGGTATTGGGATTGGCGGCGCGCGACCGGGAGGAAGGCGAACCTGTCTCCAGATCAGGGTTCATCTTCCGCACGGTGGCTGCAGTGCTGTTTGTGGGCGTGGGGATTGGGATCGTTCTGCTGCCCTTCTGGATCGCGCTGCTCAAATATCCCGTCACCCAGGTCCCCATCCCGCATGCCAGCCGGGCCAATTACATTTTGAATCCGGAGTGGGGCATTAACTATTTTGTCGTTCCCTACGGTGCGTTAATTCTGGCACTGCCATTCATCGTGCTGCGTGGTTCCAAAATTCCCCGGTTGCGCCCGCTGCTGCTGGGCTTTTGGCTGGCCTTCCTGCTGGGATTGGGCGGGACAACGCCCGTCGGCAGGGTACTGCTGGGCCGCGCTTTTGAAGTGATCACCATGGAGCGCTTCAGCTATTGGGCGACTCTGCTGGCTTTGCCGTTTGTGGGCCTTCTGACCAAGGAATTGATCGACCGCTTTCGCATGAAGGCCATCGTGGGATTGTCCCTGGCGGCGGTGGCCAGTTGTGCCCTGGCCGTATCGTGGTCCAGCTACAAGCCCGCGGAGGCCGCCGATCTCAAAGTGGACAGCGTCGCCGCCTGGCTCAATCGCGACGGGCATGACCGGTACCGCTACATCGCTCTCGGATTCGGCAACAAGATCGCGCGCCTCGCGGTATTGACCGATGCCAGCAGCGTGGATGGCGAATGGAACTCCGGCCGCATGCTGCCGGAGCTGACCGAACATGGCGCCGGTTCCCTTGCCGCCTCCAAATATTTCGGCAAGTCGGGTCTTGATGCGCTGACGGCAATGCTGCATCACGCCGACCGCTATGGCCTGAAATGGGTCTTTGTACGCGATCCGTATTACGAGCCGCTCATGGTCTTCGCCGGTTGGCGCCGAGTGGACAATCTCGAGGATCGGACCATTTACGTCTGGAGCAAGGATGGCGTTCCGCCCGCCACTCCGCTCAACGCGCCTCAAATGCCGCCCCACTGGCAAGGGCTGATGTGGGGGATTCTGCCGATTGGCAGCAGCATTCTGGCCATGCTGTTCCTGCTGATTCCGGAAGAGCGAAAACGATACCAGCCTCAAGTCGAGGCGGAAGCTGTCCGCCAGCCCGCCGGCTCTGAGGACTTGGTGCTGGGGAGGATACTCTCGTGACCCGGGGATGGCTTTTGGCCCTGACCATCGTGGTTGTCACCGCGCTCCTGATAACCGTGGGAACGTTGTGGCCGGTTCAGACCGCGATCGCAATGGCCGGTCCGCGCGCGAAGGGTGACACATCATCGCCGCAGGGCGCAGCCCAGGACCTGCTGCAACAGATTCGCCGGAGAAATTGGAATGCGGCTTATGCCGCGCTGGCCAACAAGTCCGAGTTCCCGGAAGCTGACTTCATTCGCGATCTGACCGGCAGCTATACCAGTCTGCGCAGCTACGCCAGCCTCGAAGGCTTTGACTTGAGTCCGCTGCACGCCTCCGCCGACGAAGCCAGATTCCGGGCCAATCTGAACTGGTCGAGCGTGGTCGGAACTTTTCAGGATGCGCGCGAGTTGCGAGTCGTCAAAGAAGGCGATCGCTGGCAGGTGGTCTGGCCCATCAACCGCGAGCCCAGAATTCCGCCGCAGGTAATTCCGGTGAATTACTTGCGCTGGGACGTCATCTATCGCGGCGCCGAAGATGACTGGGGCGCTCAGGATGTCGAGTCGCCGCACGTTCGGATCGTCGCCATGCATCCCGTGGATCGCGGCGGCGGTACCATCATACTGGGCGAGTTGCTGAACGAGGACGTCGTGCCCGCGTTCGTGACCGTCAAGGCGACGCTGCTGGCCAAGGATGGCTCCGCCCTGGCCACCGAAGACAGTTTTGAGAATATTTCTCACGTGCTTCTGCCCAAGCAGGTCACGCCTTTCCGCATCGATTTTCGAAACGTCCGCTTGTCGCAGGTGGACAACGTCCACATCGAGCCTTCCTCGACCCTGGTGGCGGCTTCGGCCGACCCTGTGATCGGGATCGAATCGCAGAAGCTGAATCCCTCCCCCACGCCTTCGCTGAGCGGCCAGCTGGTCAATCAGAGCGGGCAGGTAGTCAACATCACGCACGTGCTGGGCACGTTCTACGACAACCGCGGCCAGATTATCTGGGTCGCGGACGAATTTGCCAATCGGGCGCTGCTGCCGCAGACCCCGGTCGCTTTTTCGCTGCCTTATCCGGCAGACTTGGCGGACAAGATCAACAACTACCGCGTAGTGACCAGTACCTTCAGCGTGGGCCGCTTCCAATGAAAAACACTCTGAGGTTCGCGCTCCCGGGCGCGCTGCTGATGGGCGTGATTGTGGCGGGAGGGCTTTACCTTGCTGCGGCCGGCAGCAGTGAAGACCTGCAACTTCCCAAAGTGGTTGAAGCGGGAAGCGGCTTCACGATACCGACCCGCGCCGCCGGCAAAAGCGTCTTGTACATCGTGAGTCCGGCGCAGGTGTTGCGGCGCAATGTGGAGCCGGGAGAGGCAGTCGTCATCGCACCCGGAGAGCTGCACAATGCAGGACACTACCTCGCACTTCTGGCGGGCCAGGGAACAACCGGCAAGGCGGAGTTCGATGTAGTGGCGGCGCGTGAACCCGCGTCGGTGAACTTTCTGGCGAAACCGTCGCGTCTGCCGGTGAGCCGGCCGGACGGAATCAGCGGCGTAGCCTACGTATTCGACGTTTTCCGGAACCTGCTCCGGGAGCCCACGCCGGTCTCGTTTCAACTCTCGGATAGCGCAGGCGGCACCCAGACCCGCAGCGTAGCCACTCGCAATGGAGTGGCCTGGGCGAAGATGAATTCCGCGCCCAAGGCCGGAGCGGCGCAATTCCAGGTCAATGTGGGGAGCGTCTCGGACAAGCGAGTGGTAGAGCAGGTCCCGGGTGATCCCTGCAATCTGAGAATGAGCGCCCAGCGGTCGGGCCAGCGTATGGTTCTCGAAACCGCGCCGGTGCGCGACTGCAGCGGCAACGCGGTTTCCGATGGCACCATCATAAGCTTTACTCAGACCTACGATGGCCGCAGCGAAGCCACGGTGGACGTGCCCCTCAAGCGTGACGTGGCCCGCACCGAAATGCCGGCCCGCGATGGGGCCGTGATCTCGGTGGCTACCGGAGTGGTCATGGGAAACGAAATCCGGGTGGGAGGGCAGCGATGAGAATGCTCTCGCAAACGCGCGTGAGCCGGCCCGCGAAAGCATTGCGGCTGGCCTGTGCGGCGCTTGCGGGATTGCTGCTCTCGGGCTTTGCCCAACCCGTGGTTGTCGTCGATGCTCGCGCAGTGGGCCCGCGCCCGCTCGAAGAGCAGACCAAAACCGCGGTGGTTCGGGATTACCTGCAGGCGTGGAAGAGCATGAGCGAAGCGCTTCAGCAAAACCGGGTCGATGTGCTGGACCCATCCTACCTGGGGCTGGCGAAAGAAAAACTGGCGGAGGCCGTGCGGGAGCAGCAGGAGCTGGGCATTAAGACCAGCTATCGTGATCTTTCGCATAGTCTCAACATCGTCTTCTACTCGCCCGAGGGTTTGTCGGTGCAACTGGTGGATACGGTGGAATACGACATGCAGATTGTGGACCACGAGCAGGTGCTGGCACCGCAGCATGTTCGCGCCCGCTACGTCGCAGTTCTGACTCCAACCGAGGTGCGTTGGAAAGTACGCGTCTTCCAGGCGCAGCCTGAATAATGCTTGCAGGACCGGAGGGAGCATGCTTCCGGAGCAGGGAAAAACGAACCCAAGGAGTTGTCCATGATCTCGGTGGTCGTGCCGGTTTACAACGAAGAGGAAATCGTTCCTCTGCTGCACGATGCGGTCGTGCGTGCCATGAGCAAGATGCGCGACACATGGGAAGTGGTTTACGTAAATGACGGCTCCAGCGACTCGACCCTGCAGTTGTTGCGCGCCTTGCAACTGAACGACCCCAACGTGGTGGTAGTGGATCTTTCGCGCAACTGGGGACACATGGGCGCGATCTCCGCCGGCCTGCAGACCGCCGCCGGGGATGCAGTGGTGTTGATGGATGGCGACCTGCAGGACCCTCCCGAAGTGGTCCCTGAACTGGTCGAGGCATGGCGGCACGGGGCGCAGGTGGTGACCGCGGTGCGACGCAGCCGGCAGGAGCGCCGCAAGGCCCTGGCCTTTCTCTTCCCCCTGTTCTATCGCGTGCTGGGTGCGCTGTCGGATTTCCCCATTCCCCTGAACGCGGGTATTTTTGGTTTGATGGACCGGCGGGTCGTGGACTCGATCAATGCCCTGTCGGAAGGGAACCGGTATCTGCCCGGCCTGCGCGCCTGGGTGGGATATCGCACCGCCATCGTGTATTACGACCGCAACGACCGCATCGGCGGGGAAGGCAAGCTCTCTTTCATCAGTCGCATAAAGTATGCGATGGATGCCATTACCAGCTTCAGCTATAAGCCCCTGCGCTTCAGTTTCGTGCTGTCGGGGCTCTCCCTGTTCGCGTCCTTTGTCCTGATGATCACAGCCCTGGTCTCCGCAGGCCCGCTCAATCCCGTGGTGTACGGCATGACCGCCGCGGTCTTTTTTGTGGGCAGCCTGGTGCTTCTGTCCGCGGGCATCATGGGCGAGTACATCGGCCGGGTCTATGACGAAGTGAGGCACCGTCCGCTTTCCATCATTGCCCAGGTGTACTCTGCCGTGGAAGCCGGCTACCGGGCCCAACCGGCACGGCCAATTGCGGTGAAGTCGAACGGTCAGAACGGCGATCTGGAAAGAATCTCTCCCGCCGTCTGAGGTTGCGCAATGCTCCACCCACGTGGGGACAGCCGCCCCCGGCTGTCCAGCGGAGCAAAGCTCCGCCATCGTCCTTCTCCAGTAAGCAATTCACGGCGGCGCTTGAACCGGGCTGCCAGCGCCTGTCCCGGGAATTCATTGAATTGATATTGTCATCCCGACCGGAGCGGAGCGAAGCGAGCGCAGTGGAGGGACCTGCTGTTTCAGCGAACGTGTTTCTGTTCCAGTACCGAGGCGAACCCACCGGCGGCGCCCTGCTGGATGGGCGTCGGTTTCACGATGCAACCAAAATGCATCAACCACCAAGGACACGAAGTACCACGAAGGTTTTGGTCTCAGGGTTTTCCTTCGTGTACCTTCGTGTCCTTGGTGGTTAACGGTTTCGGAGAGTGACCACTACGCGTCAGGTTTTTGCCGGAGTTTGATTTAGTTGCTGCCGGGAGCGCACTTCCGCAGACCGCGTTCAATCGCCGTGCCCTCTTCATAGTCATTCCAGGTGGCAATCAGCAGGAAGGGCTGGGGAGCGTATTCATGTGAGATCTTCAGAGTATCAGCGAAAGTCTGGCCGCAGCGCTGGGAGATGTGGCGATTGAGGCTCCAGGACGCCTTGCTGTCATCGAAGCCTGCCCAGGCCGCGCCGATCGCGATCTTGTCGGGGTACTTCGACTGCATCGTCTGATAAAACCGGTGCAGATAATCTTCTCCCCAGTTGCTCCCATCGGCCGCAAAACCCTTATTTCCCGGATTTACCCAGGCGTAAAAACCGTCAAACGCGCCCGCGTACGGCGTGGAACGGTACTCGTAAATGAGCAGCGGCGCAGGGTCCCAGTGGTCGGTTTCCGCGCGCACCCGGTTCCAGTCCGTCTGCGTGCTCTTGGGGAAGATGAAGATCATCGGCCTTCCGTTGTAGGTAAGATACGCCTCACGGCCGGGCGCGCCGGGGGCCAGGTAGGTTCGCCGGAACTTGTCAAAGGCAGCCAGGGTGTCGTCGGTCGCCTGACCGTTTTTGGTCTGGGTTTCGTCGTACATCATGGCGACTTTGAACTGCTTCTCCGCGGCAATCGACTGCATCAGGGCGTAGCTGCGGTCCAGAAAGGGTTCGCGATCACCGTACCAATCCACCACGAAGCCCGAGATTCCCATGGATTTGGCCTGGTCCATCTGTTTGCGCAGGAGCAGTGGGTCTTGCGAGGAATAGCCCACGGAAATATGGCTGGGATGCCCAAACCAGGGCTCATACACGGCCAGGACCTTCCGCTCCGCTGCCATCGATGCTACGTTCTGCATCAGGTCCCGGTGCAGCCCCGGCTGGGTGCAGCCCTGGAGCAGGAGCAGCAGGAGCGCGTACCAGAGCCTAAGTGGGTGCTTTGCCATCAGATGGATTACCCATCCTTAGAAGGTATTGCCGCTATTCAGGTTGTGCGGCGGGGCCCGCAATTTGCCGGCTGGAGCAAGCAGCTTGGCTGGGGTTTCCGGCATCTGAAAGGCCGCGCGGGATAGGTTCCTTCGCCGGTTTGTCCTGGCGCGAAAGTAACGAACGAAGCTGCTACAAGGTAGTCTCCCCCAGTCAGGTGGTTGGAGCCCAAGTGATCAATGGTGTGAACTCCAGTCCGGACAGTGATTCCAGGTCACTCCGGGCCAAGGTGCTCTCGGGCAGTTTCATGCTGCTTGCGGGCTCCGGCTCGGTGACCGCAATCAACTTTCTCTACAACATCGCGGTGGCCAGGTCCCTGGGGCCGAGCGGCTTCGGTCATGTCAGCGCCGTCTGCACCCTGCTGGTCCTGATCTCGGCAGTCACACTTTCCTTTCAGATCGTCTCCGCCAAGATCGTCGCCCAGCAGGAATCGTTGCCCGCCAAACGGACCGCCTATCGCGGGCTTCACTGGCGCGCCTGGGTCTGCGGCATTCTTGCCGGATTCTTTCTGCTGGTGTTTCGCAACCTGATTGCGGGATACCTGAACCTGCCCGGTCCTCTTCCCGTGACCCTGATGGCGGTCGGCGCGGCTTTCTATGTTCCACTGGGAAGCCGGCGCGGCTACCTGCAGGGCGTCTGCAGCTTCCGCCATCTCGCGCTGAACGTCGTGGCCGAAGGCATCGTACGGCTGGGCGGATCTCTGCTGGCCATCAAGTTGGGATACGGCGTCACTGGGGTGATCGGCGCCAACGTGGCTGCGGTCGTGATGGCTTATCTGCTCGCCATTCCCACGCCGTGGGCCAAAGTCGCCTACCATCCGGAGCCAATTTCGGTCGCCTTCCGCGAAGGCTTGCAGGCCATCACTTTTTTTATCGGCGCCGTCATCATCAACAATTTCGACATCGTGCTGGTGAAGCATTTCTTTGCGCCGGCGGAGGCCGGTCTCTACGCCGCGGTCGCGCTGGTCGGCCGCGTGATCTACGTGCTGTCCTGGTCGGTGGTGAGCGGCATGTTTCCGATTGCCGCGGGCGCCCGCAGCCCCAAGCGGGACCACGGCGTGCTGGCAACATCACTGCTCCTGGTTTTCGGTATTGGAACCGCGATCACCCTGGGACTCTGGCTGGCTCCGGCCTGGATCTGGACTACGCTGTTTGGCGTCCGCTTCGGCATGGCCGGCGACCTTCCCTACCTGCTGACGCTCTACGCCGCGACCACCAGCGTTTATTCCCTCAGCATCGTGTTCATCGCGTACGAGATGTCGCACAAGATCGCCAACACGGCATGGGTGCAACTGGCTTTCAGCGGCATCCTGATCGGGAGCATCTACAGGTACCATGCCTCGCTCGAGCAGGTGATCCGCGTGCAACTGGCCATGATGATGGTGCTGCTGGTGGTGGTGGCTGTTCCCTTCGTCTTTAACCTGCTCGCCGGCTCAGACGCGACGCAGGGCGCTCTTGGCTCCGAAGAGATAAGAACCATTCGCCGGGTCTCGGAGCACGAAGTGATGGCGGAGTTTCTGAAGACCGACTTTCACAAACCTGAATTCAGCAAGTACCAGGAGAGCCTGGGCGGCATCGTGACCACGCCCAATCTCAACGACGTGGTAGAAAATGCCGTGCGGCGGGCTCTTCTGTTCGTGCGGCACGGCGCCTTGTGGCGGGAACTTCCAGAGGGAACCCAGTGGTTCGAGGTGGAAATTGAAAGGGCTGAACTGGAGCGAATCCGGGTCTTCCCCCGGGCCCAGTGGCGCCGCCTGGCCCGCGGTAACTTCGGCCTTACGGAAGTCTCACAGCGCATTTCTTCGGGCGAGTGCGATGGTTTTGCCGATGAGTCCTTCCTGGTGAAAATTCAGCAGCTGCGCGATCGTCTGGACGAGGGCTGGCAGGCTGGCGCCATACTTCTGATCGGCCTCGACCAGCGTGGCGCGCTTACGCTTCTGGATGGCAACCACCGGATGGTGGCGGCCCTGCTGGCGTCGCCGCAGGCCCTCAACCGGTTCCGCTTCTTCTGCGGCCTCTCTCCGCGCATGAATGAGTGTTGCTGGTATGAGACGACCGTGACCACTCTGGCGCGCTACGGCACCAATCTGGTCAGATACCTGATCCACGACCCTAAAGAAGAACTGGAGCGGCTGCTGCAGGGTTTCGACTGAAGCCGAAAGCAGAAGCGCTCTCTTACCACACCCCTTTGTCATTTCCCGTCAGGCGATAGGCCAGGAAGGCGGAAATGGCCAGTGGTGGTAAAAGAGGCAATCGGTACAGGGCGCGGAAATCGGCATGGCGCCCGGCATTGAGTAATTGCGTGCCATAGAGTCCGGCCGCGGGTCCCTTGGAAACGCGCAGGAATTTGCCGCCCAGATGTACCTGCAGGCCGCGAGATGGCACTACGGCCTCAACCTCGCGCGGTATCTCGATCTCGCCGCCATAGGAATTCACGTAGTCGGCGATCAGGTGCAGGAAGGTGGCCACGCCCGGCCAGATGCCGCCCAGATCGGCCGCCCGGCGAAGCTCTTCGAAGTCGATGGCGCGGTCATTGAGCAGGGCGGCAAAATCCGCCATATCGCACAGCCTGAAATAAAGGTGGCGATACATTCGCTGCAGGGTCGAGATGATGACGCGCTCTTCGGGCGCGGGCACGCGGAAGTTATGTCCGCCCACATTTCGGTTGACGCTGCGCTCGAGCACCCGACGGGCTAGAACCTTCTGTTCCCCGGTCTGGCCCAGATAGCGCACATGGATTTCGACCAGCTCGGGCAAATCGGGCAGCTTGAAATTCCACTTGTTGGCCAGGCGGTCTCCCCAACTGCGCGCTTCCTGCACAGCGTGAAACTGTTGCGCCATCACCCGCAGCACCGTGGTCTCGTCGCTATCGGTATAGAGATCAAGGTCGCTGCCCAGGTCCGGCCAGTGATCGAGCGACTTGATCACTGCCACCTGCGCCCCCGCCGCCTCCAGGGCGGCACAGATGGGGACCAGATTCTCCACCGCATGAGCAATCCGGCCACTCTCATGGGCCAGCGTGCTTTCACACCAGGAGCGAATCCGGTCATGGCCCGGAAATGCGGATGCAGCCTTGCCCAACGCCTCCAGCGCCCGCACCGTCACGTGATGAGCGTCTGCAAGACATAGAAAGTCCGCCAGTTCCGCCGCCGTCAGGTCCGAAACCCGTTGCAGCAGGGGATAGACGTTGGCCGGATTATCGGGGTCTGGCGGAGGGACATCCTGCTTTCCGGGGAAAAGCAGCCGGGAGAGGATATCCACATGCTGGGCGGTTCGGGAGTTGTCTGAGGGCATGACTTTGTAGCAAAATCGATAGTCTTTGATGTAGGGAGTAAGGTCCGGGTTGGTTACCCGCCGCCCGGAAGCCGCTCCTGTCGGGCGAACCGGCAGCCAACATATTTGCCCGTACTGTCATCCAAAGGCGCTACGAGGGGGAACTGTGGCTGCAAGTGCGATTCTCGTAGTCGGTACCCGGTCATTATTGAGCCCAGAGGGCGACGAATCCTTCTCTGCAGACGGCGCGGAGCCGCCTGCCACTCCCATTGCATCCTTGGAAGTACTTGGAAGATCCATTGTCGAGCACACCATCGCCCGCCTGCACACTGCGGGCATCCATGCGGTGTCGGTGGTGCACGAAGTGGGCTTTTCCCTCACCGCCGGCTGGCGTTTCGTTCCTGACGTTCTCATGAAGCAGGCCCGCAAGGGTTTCGAGAGAGTTCTGCTGATCAGGCTGGGCGCCTACGCGGAAGTTGATTGCGCGGATCTCCTCCAGTTTCACAGCGAGGAGGGGGCGGGCGTGACCCGGGTGTGCGACGCTTCCGGGCCCCTCGATTTCTGGGTCCTGGACTCCGCTCCCGCGCGCCGCAGAAGAGTGAATCTGGATTCGCAGTGGGACGTCAACCCGCCGTCGGACTATCTCACCCGGGGCTACGTGAATCGCCTCGAGGACGCCCGCGATCTTCGCCGCCTGGTGGCGGATGCTTTCCAGGGACGCTGTGCGATACGGCCGCGCGGACGAGAAATTAACCCGGGAGTCTGGATCGATGACGGCGCCCGCGTTCATCGCTCGGCCCGCATTGTGGCTCCTGCTTACATCGGTCGCGGCACCAGGGTGCGGGCTGCGGCGCTGATTACCCGCTTCAGCAATCTGGAACGCCGTTGCCTGGTGGACTACGGTACCTCCATTGAAGACTCTTCCGTGCTGCCCTATACCCACGTGGGCCGCGGACTGGATTTGACCCACGCCGTTGTCGAAGGAAGCCGGCTGGTGAATTTATCGCACAACGTGGCGGTCACCATCCGGGATGCGAACCTCATCGGGCCCACTCTCTCGCGCCTGCATTGGTTTGGATACGGCCGCAAAAAGGCCGCGGTTGCTGCTCCCATCACGCAGGCGTTTGAGATCGACTCGCTTCCTCAGGCCGCCCCGCGCCCGCGAACGGTCCTCCGAATGCTTTCCAAAGGCGAAGTATGAAAAATTCGGTTGCGGCCGGCACGGGATGTCGGTCGGAGAGGTTTATGAAATTTTCTGACCGGGCCGTGTGGTCGCGGGCGACTCGCCCGCGGGATTGTTTCCCCGGAATGGCCGCGCGCCTGGTGGCCGGCTCGCTGGTGCTGGCCGTGTTGCTCTCCGGCAGCGCGCTGGCGCTTCCCGGACCGCAACAGACAAGTCCCGACCAGTCGCAGCCGGAAGCAACTCAAACCGGCTCGGCGCCCGCGTCCCAGCCCGCCGCCGAGCCCCTGCCGGACAGCCCCGGCGCCGGACGGCCACAGGACGCTCAAGACACCGCAGCCCAATCTGGCGCGTCACCATCGCCTCCGCAAAAGCAGGACGGAAGCCAGAAGCCGGTTGGCACCGCCGCCGCCGAAACCGCGACTACCACCGGCTTCGCAGCCTCCAAGCCCGCAGGTGCGGCCCTGGCTCCCGCGAAACAGAAGCGCACCCGCACCATTCTGATCAGCGTGGGCGCAATCGCCGGGGCAGCCGTCGCTGTGGGTTTGGTGCTGGCGCTTTCAAAAGGCACTCCCAGCAAGCCCCCTGGAAGCCAATAGCACTGGATCGCGAAAGGGCCCTACAATCAGGCTGACCGTCCTTGATTGACCCGTTCCATAATTGACCCGTTCCATTATTGACCCGTATGACTGACCCATCCGATGACTGACTCATCCGGAAGCCGGCGGCCCGTGCTGGTGAGTTTCTCGGGCATCGATGGCGCCGGCAAAAGTACGCAGATCGAAAATCTTCAGCGTCACTTGAACGCTCGTGGCCTCGAGGTCCAGCGCCTTGCCTTCTGGGACGACGTTGCCGTGCTGCGGCGCTTTCGCGAATTTTCGCGCAGCGCCGTGCTCAAGGGAGACGCCGGCATCGGCTCCCCCGGCAAGCCGGTAAATCGCCGCGATAAAAACGTCCAGACCTGGTACATGAACGCCTTCCGCTACTTCCTTTATTCACTCGATGCCGCCTGGCTCGGAGTCGTGGTGAGAAAAGCCCGTCGCTTCCATGCCGGCGTGGTCATCTTCGACCGCTATCTCTACGATGAACTCGCCAACCTGCCCCTGCGCTCTAGCCTCACCCGAGCCTATGTCCGCCTGCTGCTGAAGTTAGTGCCCCATCCCGACGTATCGTTCCTGCTCGATGCCGACCCGCTCCAGGCCCGCGAACGAAAGCCGGAGTATCCGTTGGAATTCGTTCAAAGCAACCGCGCTGCCTACCTGGCACTGAGCGCCCTCTCCAACCACCTGACAGTGATCGCTCCCGGAACGGCAGATGAGGTCGCAAGCCAAGTCATCAATGAGATGGAAAAGAGCCTGTGTGGGTCGGACACTCCTGTCCGACGCATTTGACCTTGGTTTTGATCTTGATCTTGATGTTGATGTTGACGTTGATCTTGATCCGAAGCCCAGACTGCCGAAGCTGCTCTTGATTTTGAATGGGTGTCCGACGCCGTTGCCCTAGCTAACGGATTGTGATCTTGGCCACAGTCGAACTCTGGCTGGCTGAGGAAGTTGCCATGACTTTGATGTTGTAGGAGCCGGGAACGATTTCAACCGAAGACTCAGCTCCGCCCCGGACCCCGGCGCAGGAACTGACCAGCAGGACGCATGCGATCAGGCTGCTGAGCGCCAGGCCGCGCAGAATTCGTTTCCGGTCAATCTGGCCCAGCACGAGCACTCCAACCATTCCTAGACCGAAACCGACAAGGGCACCCCGGCGAGGCGGCCTTGGCAGAGGCTTTGGAGGATGTGCCGGGCGGACAACGGAGACTTTAAGGACCGACGTCGCGGCCTTGCCCCCGGGAGTGATCACGGACGGCGAGAAGGCACATGACATCGCGGCCGGAAGGCCGGAACAGGAGAGCGCAATCGGGGTCCTTGACCCTGATCGTGCGGTTACCGTGATCCGGGGACTTCCCGATTGTCCGTTCATGATGGTAACTGACGATGGTGCGGCGCTCAGTGAAATTACAGAAGCGGACACCGGCGGCGGAGTCACGGGCGGCGTGGGGGGAGGGCTTCCCCCAGCGCCGGAGCCCGAGGCCGAAGTCCCGCCACACTGTGGGGCATACGCTACGGATGCGGAAATCTGGTTTTTCAGGCTCGGCTTTCCGATGGCCTGCACAAACAATTTGTAGTTCCCCGAGGCCAGCGAATACCCGCACATGTCGAGAGCATGCGTGCCCACGGATTGGTCTACCAGCGGCATCAGGCTCTGGCCATCGGAGCTGACATAGACCCGATAGTGATCGATGGTGTCTTCACTCCCCGTGATCTTCCACTGCAGCGAGTTGCCGGCCACGGCCGCGGAAACCCCGACACAATTATCAATTCCGGATTCGATCTCCGTTCCTTCTTCGTAGTCGTTCCAGGTGACAAGTTGCATGGCCGCGAGCTGATTGCTGGAGTTATAAACGCTGTTGATCTTGGAAAACGTCTGCAGCCAGGTCTGCCCGCAGCGCTGGTCCATGATGCGGTTCAGTCCCCATGAAGCCAGCTTGTCGTTGAATCCTTTATAAGACGCGCCCCAGGTTTGCTTGCTCGGAGCCGCCATCCCGGCCTTGTAAAAGCTGGTCAGATAGCTCATCCCAAAATCGCTGCTGCTGGCAATGTCCCAGGAGTAAGCGCCGTCACTCTCAACATGTGTGAAGCCGCGGCTGTGTTGGAAGAGAAACAAGGGGTTGCCGGCGAGTGCTGCCCCGGCCGCGCTCCAGTCAACCGTGTAATAGAGGTCAACGTCGAAGTTGGTTACCACCGGGCGGCCACCCACCCTTAAGTAAGCCGGCGAGGGGAAATACGTCTGCTCGACGTACTGCAGGTCATAGGTCAGGGCCTGTTGCGGATTGCAGCCCGGGCAGGAGTTCCAGCGAATGGCGCCGTTGTCCACCATGATCGCGAAGGTGAATCCGGGATGGGTCTCGGCTTCGTGCATCACCAGTTTGGCGGCGCGGTCCACTGCGTTGTTCGGCCCGTACCACACCATGACCACCCCATCGATGCCGCGGCTGACCATGTCCGAGATTTGCCGCTTGACCTGCGCCGGATCGGTCGAACTGTAACCGATGTTCATGTGGTTGGACTGGCCGAACCAGAGCACCAGATGGGCGAACACCTTGGTCTGCGCCCCAGGGTAAAGCAGGGAGTGAACGTCAAGCTTGCTCACGCTGCCTGCGCCCAGGTTTCCGTTTGATTGAGTGACAAAACCGCCGGCGGCGCTGCTGTTGTTCGCGCTCTGCGCGGCCAGTGTAGTGGTCGGAGTGATCGCCAGGTTGCCAGCGTTCCCGGCCAGCGGAAACACCAGCACCGCTGCAATGACGGACAAGCGGATGCGGCGCTTTGCCTTCAAAGATAACCCTTAACGCGATCGAATTACTGCTCGACGTGAGGTCGACGTGAGGGAATCTTAACCAGCAAGCGCAGATTAGGCATGTTACGGAGGGGAGTGGCCCTCGAGGTGACGAGCACTGCAGTTGCAAGTTACCGCCGGGAAGGTGGCAGACACCGGAGAACTTATCCTGCAAAGAAAGTGTGGGTCGGACACTCCTGTCCGACGCAGTTGATATTGTTGTTGGTTTGGATTTTTGGTTTGGGATTTTATTTTGGATTTTGGTTTGGATTTTTGGTTTCGATTCTGGGTTTGGATGTTGTTGTAGATTTCTGTGTGCCCTCGATGCCTTTTCTTCCATCCGGAATTCAAAGTCAAAGGCGTCGGACAAGAGTGTCCGACCCACACAACCACCCCTAATCCGGTTGCGCGGTCTCACCCAGCGAGGGCGGCAGCACCATCAGGTCCGGATGGTCCTGGTCGCGCCAGTAAACATGGAAACACTCTCCGTGCTGCTGTGGCACCCAGGTGGTGCCGTCCTCGAACAAAATCGTTCGCGGGAACAAGGCCCACCCCTGAATGGAATCGCCGCCCTGCAGGTGGTACGAATCCTTTTCCAGCGTCTGCTCGCCTCCGGCTGCAATCGGCCCTGACGCGGGCCAATTGGCGTCAAAGGGATGGTGCAGGTATTGCGGCGCCAGGAAGTGCTCGGAGGTCAGCACCCACTGCTTGATCGCTTTTCCGCTGGTGTTTTTCACCCGCACCGAATATTTGTCCGGCGTGTTCCAGAAATTTCCCGAGACGAATTGCACCGGGCACGAACGGGCCGGCGGCTCGTAGATAGTGAAGGTAGTCATCATGCCCGCCTCCATATGGTCGGCCACGTGACAATGGAACATCCAAACTCCAGGATTGTCAGCCACCATATCCACCGAGAGCGTAGTGGCCGGGAGCAGTTCCACGACGTCCATGTGCCGGAGCGGGTCGCTTACGGTCAATCCATGCCAGTGCGGCGTGTGCAGATCTTTTTCATTACCCATCGCCATCAGATACCAGCGGACCTTCTCGCCTTTCTTCATGACCAGTCCAGGCAGGTTCCCGAAGATGTAACCATTGATCGCATGGAAGAGCCCGGTGTCCTGTCCGCGCAGTTCATCGAAGATCATGAATGAGGTGACGAATTCCCGGTCCACATCCTTCGGGCTCCCGTCAGGCCTGGCCTTGCCTTTGGCCGTGATGATGATGGGTCCCATGAGCCCGGCATTTATTTCCGTGAGCCCCGCCGAATGCGGGTGATACCACCAGACCACGGAGCTGAGCTGGCCCGGCCCCGGCCCGCTGCCCGCGTCGGCGAACCAGTGATAGGTAAAGCGTCCGCTGGGCGGGACCAGCGAGCCGCGTCCCGCAGGCACGTAGTAAGCGCCTTCGTTGTCCTTGTCGTAGCGCAACCCGTGAGGATGAATGCCGTGAGAACTGCGGCTGCGGTTAAGAAAGTCCACGACGATTTCATCGCCAACTTCGCCGCGAATGACGGGCCCCATAATTCCCAGCCACTCGGGCTGAGGTTTGCGGACTTTAAAAGTGGCGTCGGTGTACTCGATGTACCTGGTTTTCGGCCACTTGGTCTGCTTCGCCCAGGTTTGCGGGATGGGACGCCCCTCCACCAGGTTCAAGCCGCTGGGCGCGTAATCCCACGTAACATCTTCCGCCGCGATGTAGTAATGACGGGTGACAGCCAGAGCAGGGGACGCCGGGAAGAGAAGCAAAATTGCGAGCGACCACCAGGGCACAGTCCTCATGCATCCATTATCCCTGAATTGCCCCTCGCGGCGGCACTGAAGTCATGAACTCAGGGCAGGTGGTCCATGTAACACGGCATGGTGTTGGGCTGCGCCGGCGGCGTCGGCGGTGTCATCCAGGGCGCATTCCCAAAATCAAAAAACTCGCTCATGTTGAACTGGGCCTTGTCGCGCTCTGTGAGAGGATCAAGCCCGAAGCGGGTCTCGATCAACTTCAGGATCGCGGTGTAGTCGGCGGGCGTGTGGGACACATAGTTCTTCTTCGAGAACGGCGAAACCACGATCACGGGCACGCGATACCCCGTGTACACGAAATCGCAAGTGGGGCCAGTCGCTGTGGTACAGATGTCGCCCGGCAGCAGGTCAATACTTGTGCTGGGCTTGATTCCATCCGGACTGGGCATCGAAACCGGAGGCACATGATCATAAAATCCGCCGCCCTCATCCCAGGTAAGAATGAACACCGAATCTTTCCAGTAGGGACTCTTCATCAGCGCATTGATAAGCGTGGCGACGTATGCCGATCCCTCCTGCACCTTGCCCGATGGTGCGTTGGGATCGACGCCGGCGTGCTCGTCCAGCCCCGCCGCAAATCCCGGATCAATTTCTGCCACCGACGGCAGGTTCCCGGTTGTCAGGTCGGTCAGGAACTGCGAGGCGGGGGCGAAGTGATCGAGATGGCTGGCAGCAAAGGTGTACATGCCCAACTCCGTCCCATTTCCCAGGGGCATCTGCTGGTCATCGGTCACATAAACCCGCCACGATACGGATTTGTCATTCAGGGCTTCGAAAATAGTCTTGTTCGTCAGGTGCGTGTTGGACGGAAGCGGATAGGCCCGGCCGGCCGACGTTGCCGCCATCAGGTACATACGGTTGGGCTGGGTTCGGGTCATGGCTGGAGAGAACCAGCGGTCGGAAGTGCCAAATTTTGACGCCATGAAGTAGTAATAGGGAAGATCGGTGGCATCGTAATAGCCCATCGCCCGGATCCCATTGATGTCGTTGAATACCGGATTGCCCGTCCGGGCATCATGCCCTGCGGTGCGGACCCATCCGTTCATGGTCGCGGTCCCGGAGAGCGGGGTATTCATGTTCCAGTCCACGTGCGACTCATTCCAGGAAGGACTGGGATTCTCCACGCACTGGGAAATCATGTGAAATGAACCCACGGCCGGACTGTTGGCGCTGGTCTGGCAATCGTTGGGGGGAAAGGGATCAGACAGATTGGGATCACACCCCGGGGCGGTGGGGGCCGGCTGCGACGGGTTGTTGAACTGCGCCAGGCCGTCAAAAGGCTGGTCGGGAATACCGTTGGCCGCCCAGTATTCGCGCATGGCGCCGAAGTAGTGGTCCAGGCCCCGGTTTTCCTGCATCATGAAAATGATGTGATTGATCGACTGCATGGTGGCAATGAAGGTTGCCGTCGCCGTCTCCGCCGCCGTCAGCGTGACGGTGCATCCCGCAGTGCCCGTGCATGCGCCGCTCCAGCCGTTGAACGTAAAGCTGGTGCCCGGAGTGGCCGTGAGGGTGACTTGCGTCCCTGATGCGAACTTCGCGGTGCAGGTGCTCGGGCAGTTGATGCCGGCAGGAGCGCTGGTGATAGTTCCCGATCCCGAACCCGTGGACGTGACCGTCAATGCCACGTCGGAGCCTCCACCGGAGCCTCCACCCGGGCCCGGTCCGCCACTCACCAATCCTCTGCAGCCCGCCAGAAAAATAATTCCCAGCACCAGCCCTGCTCCCGGGAGCACTCGACGCGAAGCTGCCATGGACTTACCCCTCCAAAAACTGCGCTTTGGATGAGCAGTCATGGAGATAGGTTGTAGGGGCTAAAGTCTATCTTTATGGCCGAATTCAGCCTGGGGCGGCCTCTTCCGGCTGCTTCCAGGGTTTCTCTTCGTGCTTTCAGCCACTTATAGGTTGTCCGCGGAAACTCTGGCGCCGCTGGCTGCCGGGATGGGAACGGCAAAGCCATAAAAGCTGTCCACTGCCTCGGAAACCGTGGCAAAGGTCTCAAACAAGCGATCGACTCGCGTCAACTCCAGAACCACAGCGGAAGCGGGAGATATGGCGGCGAGCTTCAAGTCTCCATTCTGCTTCATGGCTTGTTCCATGCAATGCAGCAGCATGTCCACGCCTGCGCTGTCGATCTCGGTGACCTGGGAAAAATCAAAAACGACGCAGGGCCGGTGGCCGGTGAGGATCGGGGTCACATCGTGCAGGAACTCCCGGACCTGGGTGGACTTCAGTTGCAGGGGCAATTGCTTGACCGCTACGCGTCTTCGAGGTGTCATGGTTTCATCGACCTAATCGGAATGTGTGGCCAGGTTTCCCTTCCCGGTGAAGCTGAGATGCTGATGCGGTCCGAGTCGATGCCCGAAGCCTTGAGGGTAGCGGGGTTTGAGCCCGTTCGCAAGCGACCTTTTGGCCGCGCAATCATACAGACGGGCGGCAAACGCGGCGTCATCGCTAATCGCATCCATGTGGGTGAAGGCCTCGAAGAAGATCTCCCGCGTCAGTTTCTCCGCGGCCGCGATATCTCCGGTAGCTCTCAGACTCAGGGAGTAAACCGGCGCGGCGTGGATCTGGAAGAGAGCGAAAAACGCCAGCCATTCCCCTTGCTTCGCGCGTCCACAAAATGCCGTGGCCATGTTCGTCCTTCTCCAGACTGCCCGCCCAATTTCGAGACTTTCACAGGCTAGCCCGGGTGCGCCGCATGGTCTATCAGGTTGTATCTGTATTTACCCCTACGGAAGATAAGTACCCACCGAGCATAAAGCGGGTGAGCGCTGCCGGCCCACCCGCCGTTGCGTGCCATACAGGTTTTTCCGTGATGAAATTACCTGCGCGACAGGATTGTCGCGCCGCAACGGGCTGGTTATGCTTGCTGCATGCTTCTAGTTTCCACTTGTGATCCCCCCCAGGCAGGCACCCGGCTTCCGTTTAGGAAAAGGGCGCCTGCCCCTCGCCTTCAATTGAATCCAAAAAAGAACCACGGATGAGCGCGAATTTTCACGGATCAGAAATCTAGAGAATCCGTGTGAATCCGCGAAAATCCGTGGCCGGTCTTCTTCTTGTCCCTTTACTTCGGCTGCGGGACGATTCGCAGATAGGGCTTGGGTGATTTCCAGCCCGCGGGATACTTCTGTTGCGCTTCTTCATTGGAAACCGAGGGCAGGATGATGACTTCGTCGCCCGGCTTCCAGTTCACCGGTGTGGCCACCTTGTGCTTGGCCGTGAGCTGCATCGAATCGAGGACCCGCAGCACTTCGTCGAAGTTGCGGCCGGTGCTCATGGGATAGCTGAGCTGCAGTTTGATCTTCTTGTCCGGACCCACCACAAAAACTGTGCGCACCGTGGCGTTGTCGGCGGCCGTGCGTCCTTCACAGCTTTCGCCGGCCTCGCCCGGCAGCATGCCGTAGAGCTTGGCAATCTTGAGTTGCGGGTCCCCGATCATGGGGTAATTCACTTTGTGGCCCTGGGTTTCTTCAATGTCCGCCGCCCACTTGCCGTGGCTGCTGACCGGGTCAACGCTGAGTCCGATGATTTTTGTGTTGCGCTTGGCGAACTCCGGTTGCAGCCCAGCCATGTAGCCGAGTTCAGTCGTGCACACTGGGGTAAAGTCCTTGGGATGCGAAAACAGGATGGCCCAGCCGTCGCCGATCCACTCGTGAAAATGGATGGGGCCTTGCGTGGTCTCGGCGGTAAAGTCGGGCGCTACGTCGTTAATGCGCGGCACGCTGGATGTAGCTTGAGTTGCAGGTGGGGTAATGGGTAACGCACTCATGATTTGTTCTCCTCAGTCGTAAATTTTGGCCAGCCCGGAAGGCTGGGGATTCCAATCTGCTCCCCCCAAGGCTTTCACAAACGGGCAGGAATCGAGCAAAAAGAAACCCACCCGATTGGGGCCGGGTGGGTGTCGTAAAAATCCTGCGGCGCTACCCACACCCCGGCGTCAGCCTACAACAACAACGGACGACGGGCATGAAGCGCTGTCGCATCAGTGCCTAGAATACGCGGCCCCCGAAATCCAGTCAAACCGCACGCCAGTGTGGGTCGGACACTCCTGTCCGACGCCTTTGACTTTGACCTGGTCTTTGACCTGGCCTTTGACCTGGCCTTTGACTTGACCTTTGACTTTGCCTTTGACCTGGCCTTTGACTTAAACCCTGATTTTCTGCATCCGCCCAGGAAAATCAAAATCAAAATCAAAGGCGTCGGACAGGAGTGTCCGACCCCCACTACAATGAATCGCCATGAGCCCTGACCTTCGTCGTTTTCCCTTCGTGCAACTCGATGTCTTTTCCTCTCGCCCCTTCGAAGGAAATTCCCTGGCCGTGTTTCCCGACGGGCGCGGGCTCAGCGATCTGCACATGCAGGCCCTGGCGCGGGAAATGAATCTTTCCGAGACCACCTTCGTCCTGCCTCGCGATCCCGCCACCGAACGCGAGCGCGGCGTGAGGGTCCGCATCTTTACTGTACGGGAAGAGTTGCCCTTTGCCGGACATCCCACGCTGGGTACGGCTTTTGCCCTGCGCGGTTCGACCGGGGCCGCCGAGATAGTCCTCGACCTGAACGCTGGCCGCGTGCCCGTCCGCTTCGAGGAAAGCGCGGGCCAGCCCGTCTTCGGCGAGATGACGCAGGCGGAACCCAGGTTCGGGCTGATTCACGACCGCGAAACCGTGGTACGCGCGACCAGTCTGCGCGACGGCGATATCGACCCTTCACTGCCCATCCAGACGATTTCGACCGGTCTGCCGTTTACCATTGTTCCGTTGCGCGGCCTGGATGTGATCCGCCGGCTGCAGGTGGACCTGGCGAGGGCCGGCGAATACTTGCAGCAAACCGAAGGCGGCCAGTTTTTTTATTTTGTGACCCGGGAAACCGTTGATCCCTCCGCCCGCCTGCACGCTCGCATGCTCTTCTACGGAGGCGAAGACCCGGCCACCGGCTCCGCCGCCGGTTGCGCTACCGCCTGGATGGTGGCGCACGGCGTCGCCAAACCTGACGAACGTGTGCTCATCGAACAGGGACTCGAAATGCTTCGCCCCAGCCGGATTTTTGTCCGCGCCTCGCGCCTGGATAACAGAGTGGTTAACGTTCGCGTCGGAGGAAATGTTGTGGAAGTCCTGCGCGGCGAAGTTGCCTTCTGAAGTCCCGCGCTGCAATTGCCGCGAAAAAATCTACCCATGCACAAGCCCGAATCTTTTTCAATGGGGCTAATTTACCATTAGCATCGGCGGCACTTTACAGCCGGCCATTCTGGCCTTAGGATTTTGTCTCGCTCTGAGTTCTCCATATCAACCAAAAAGTTTTTAAGCCTCTGGCGCCTTCATCACGGTCAGGTTGCCACCTCGGAAGCAGGAACAAAGCCGGAATGAAGCCGAAACGAACCATCCTTTGTGTTGACGATAACGAGCAGTCCCTCTCCATCCGCAAGGTCATGCTTGAGACCCGCGGCTATCGCGTGATCGCCTGCAACAATGGAGAAGAGGCTTTGGAAGTGTTCAGGAAAGGCGGCGTCGATCTGGTGCTCACCGATCTGGTGATGCCCGGAGTGGATGGCAGCAAACTTATCGACGCCATCAAGACTCTCTCGCCCCAGACTCCCGCCATTCTGCTCTCGGGCAAAGTGCGAATCTACGATCGTGATACCCGGGCGGACGTCTTCCTGCCCAAAGGCATGTATGCGCCAGTGGAATTGCTGGAACGCATTCGCCTGCTGCTGGTGCGCAAACGCGGCCCCAAACGAGTTCAGGCCCCAGGGCAATCCGCCAGCCGTGCTGGCGCCGCCTGAGCGTTTTCCTCTGCAATTTCCTGTCATCCTGAGCGGAGCGGAAAGTGCGCCTCGCGAACTTTCCGCGGAGTCGAAGGACCCCTATCTAGCCGGGAACTCATCAGCTCATAGGGGTCCTTCGACTGCGCGAAATGTTTCACAAGCGAAACATCCCGCTCTGCTCAGGATGACAAAATTTAGATGAAGGCAAGTGTCCGCATTTACGGAGCCCATGCCGCCGAGGTCCCGCGCCCTGCAGCCTTCGTGTAATATCAATCACTTGGATGCCTGCCTTCATCGAAGCCGTCGAACTTCGCAAGACCTACCGCGTGGGAAAAATTGACGTTCCTGCGCTCCGCGGTATCTCCTTCAGCGTGCAAAAGGGAGAGTTTGTCAGCGTCGTAGGCCCCTCGGGCAGCGGCAAATCCACCCTTTTCTACCTGCTGGGTGGATTGACTCGGGCCGATTCCGGGCACGTGGTCATCGATGGAGACGACTTCGCCCGACTCTCCGACGCGGAACGCACCCGTCTGCGCAAGCGCAAAATTGGGTTCGTCTTCCAGAAATTCAACCTGTTGCCCACGCTGAGCGCGCAATCGAATATTGATATTGCGGTGGATATTGCCGGCACCAATAGCACTCGCGATGCCACATACTTCAACAAAATCGTGGGCCTGTTGGGCCTGGAGAAACGCCTGCCGCACCGCCCTTCCGAACTTTCCGGGGGCGAGCAGCAGCGGGTGGCGCTGGCCCGCGCCCTGGTCAACAAACCGGCCATCGTTTTGGCCGACGAACCCACGGGCAATCTGGACTCCAAAAACTCCGAGATTGTGCTGGCCATGCTGCGGCACTCCAACCGGGAACTGGGCCAGACCGTGCTCATGATCACGCACAATCCGGAAGCCGCCAGCTACGGCGACCGCATCATTCATATGCGCGACGGCGAGATCGTGGCTCCGGAAAACGACCCGCAATGGACCGGCCACTCGGCTCAGACCTGAAGACAGGACCGCGGATAAGGCTGTCTCGCAGACCCGAAGGTACTGCTGTGAAGCCGCACCCCGAAGCCGCCCAGCGGGCCACAAGAAGCCGCGAAGCGGCGCCAGAATAAAGCCCACGGCGCAAGCCGTGGGTAAATAGTGGAGCGCGAACGAGCCCCGAAGGGGCGAAAGAAGGCTCGGGACACGGACGGACTACCCCCAGATGAGAGCAGCCCTGAAAGGGCGAAAGAAGAACGGTTGCCGCAAAATTCTTCCATCCGTGATGATGCGGCTCCCGTCTCAGGATAATCAGCATGGATGACCTGCGAAAACCCATCCTCCCAGGCAAGGGAGCGTCCGACTACGAACGCTACCTCCGCACCGATGAACTGCTGGCGCTGCAGAAAAGCCCGGAGGAATTCCGCCACCCCGATGAGATGACCTTTCTGGTGGTGCACCAGGCGTCAGAGCTGCTGCTGAAAGGCGTCGCCTGGGAGCTGGAACGGTCCCGCGCCTTGATTGCCGACGGAGACTTCTTCCACTCCGCTCAGCTCCTGCGCCGCGGTAATCACATGCTTGAGTATCCCATCTCCATGCTGCACGAGCTGGAAACCATCACGCCTCACGACTACCACCTGATTCGCGCCGGCCTGGGACACGGCAGCGGCCTCGATTCTCCCGGCTTTCTTGGGCTGCTGCACATTGGCCCCCGCCTGGGCGAAGCGTTTAACTCCCAGTTGAGCAAACTCAACCTCAGCGTGGACGAACTCTATCGCCGCCACGCGGAGTTTTTCGGACTACACGACGTGGCCGAGCGTCTGCTGGATTTTGACGAACGCGTCCACCTCTTCCGCTTTCACCACCTAAAACTGGCCCAGCGCATCATCGGAGGAGGAGTAGTCGGCACCATGGGCACGCCCGTCGAAGTCCTGCACCAGCGCATGGAGCACCTCTTCTACAAAGAACTATGGGACGTCCGCAACCGAATCACCGCGCAAAGCATGCAGGGCTAAATGTAGGCGCGAGCGCCCTCGCTGGTGCAAAGGGGGGAAGGGAATAGCGTGACGCCGCCATCATTGCCGCAACCTCGCCACCTGTTTATAATCAAATTCGCCGAGCGGGAGTAGCTCAGTGGTAGAGCGCGACCTTGCCAAGGTCGAAGTCGCGGGTTCGACCCCCGTCTCCCGCTCCAGATTTGTCTATCGTAAGTTCCACGCCTTTTGGATTGATCGCGACGGGTGGACAATTCCCGGCGAGGGCGCTAAGTTAGGCACGAGGGCGCGGTACCCAAGTGGTAAGGGAGAGGTCTGCAAAACCTTTATACGTCGGTTCGATTCCGACCCGCGCCTCCAGCTTTTTCCTTTCTGTTGCCTAAATCTGGCAGCTCTCACGCTCAAACCTTAGTCTTTTATCCTCGTTGAAAATTGGCCAGGAAAAGTATCATCGCAGGAGCCACCATGAACCCGAGCCCTCCCGCTGATCCCGTGAAGTCGGCGATAGTCTTTGCCCTGGATGAAAAGTTTGCGGCCTTGGGCAAGGGACTGGTTCTGTCGCTGCGGGCACTGGGACTGCCCGACGATTCAGCTGATTTGTGTCTGATTGACATCGGATGTAGTCGGGAGACGCAAGACTGGATGACGCAGCAGGCATGTGTCATCACCCGTTTCGATCAGTCGCCCATCAAGGTTCCGCCGCCGCCCGGGGGAGGCAATTACATGAAAGCCCAGGTGTGCCGGCCATTTATTCCCCAGATTTTTCCCGGCTACGGGTGCTATCTGTACCTGGATTCCGACTGCTGGGTGCAGCAGAGGGAGTCCCTGGACGTAGTTTTCTCGGCGGCGCGAAACGCGCCCGAGCGGGTGGCGTTGGCGCCCTTCGTGGACTACAGCTATGCCTACAACTACTGCTCGGCGGAAGAGGAGAACTACCTGCGCTTTCTGAGCTACTTTTACGATTGGTACGCGGCAAGCTATGGAAGCGCGGTTGCCGAGCGCTGGAAGGGGCGCGCTCTGTTCAGCAGTGGAGTCTTTGCGATGAGTGCGCGATGTCCGCTCTGGGAAGCCTGGGCTGCGGAACTCGAAAAAGTGTATGCCCGGGATTACTCAAACGCTCCGGTTGCTTTCCACCTGGCAGAGCAAACGGCCTTAAATCATTTGATCTACTCCAGCGGGGCCTACACTCCGTTGGAGGCGACCTGCAACTATCACTGCCACGTCGGAGCCGTGGAGCGCGACCGGTTCACGGGTCAGGTGGTCATACAGTATCCGCCACGGCGGGGGATCGGGATTGTTCACCTCAGTTACTCCAGCAAGATGATGCAGTCTTATCTGGAGAGAGGACTGCTGTGGGAGCGGGGAGAGTATTTGTCGGAGAGAGAAACAAGTGAACTGTTACGAACCGCTCACTACTGACCACGATGGTTGAACCCGACTTTCAGTCGTCGTCGGAAGGCATGGGTTCTCCGACGATGTTGTAGTACACATTCTTGGGCTTCTTCGGAGTAACGGGCTCGGCTTTCGGCGCAGATGGCGGCTTGGTTGCTGCAGGGCTGGCGGTGGGCAGCGGCTTTGCGGCAGCTGACTCCGTCACTGGCGCAGCAGTTGTTGCGGGTCCCGCAGGCGCGAGGGGCGGCGCCGCAGAAACGGCTGCGGGTGCAGGTATCGTTACGGGCTCCGGCTTCATGACCGGCGCCGGCGGCGTGTACGGCGAAGGAGTTTGAGTCAGCGCCGCAGTGGTTGTGGGCTGAGGAAACATTCGCGCGGGTTCGGCGGCTGGAGCCGTTGTTTGCACGGTCCTGATTGTCTTCGTGTTCCTCGCCTGGAAGAAATAGTTCAGGACTGCGGCCACCAGCGCCGCAATACCAAACTCCAGTATGGAAACGAACAGGTCGGGATAGTTATAGGGGCGCTGGGTGAACGAGGTCGGCAGTCCCGAGGATTGCCCCATGACATCTCCCAGCCAGGGCACGACCACATTGTTCATGAGCGACACGATGAGGCCCCAGATTGCCTCGCCCAGGATCACCGCCATGATGATTCGAGGGATCCAGCGGGGCGTGTTCGGCGCATCGGAATTGAAAGTCCTCATCGTCTGGTCCATATTCTTCTGCCCCTATCAGGATTGTTACACAGCAGACGGTCACGTGAAAGATTGGCGAAGAGCGAACAGGCCTCTGTCGGCGTCATCGTCGAAGCATCTGGCCATGCCGCTTCAGCAGCCGGCGCCTTTCCGCAGGCAAGTAGCGGACCTCAGGCGCTGAAGCGCGACAACTTTCCATTCTTATCGGCACGGCTGAAGCCGTGCCCTTCCCAAGCTCTGCTCTGCCCAAGCCGCGCTCTGGCCACTCGCCACCCGTCGCCCCTGCCCGAGCCGCGCCCGACGCAAGCCCCTGCGCCAAGCCGCAAGCCTGGCAGAAAAAAAGGGCCGACTGAGGTCGGCCCTATTTATTCCATTTCTGGTGAATCATTCAGTCCCGGGCGGTGACCAGGGGCATGTGCACCAGGTGCTCACTGAGGAACCAGACCTGCAATTCATTGGTGCGGAGTACGTCGCTGACCGCGAGGTCGTTGGTGCCGTCGTCGCCCAACTGGTCGGCGCGCTCCGCCAGTTCGCGGCACTGGCCGATGATGATCTTATGGGCATCGAGCAGACGTGAGAGCTGTACCGGTACTTCTTCGCGTCCGCGCGGGGGGCGTGTGATCCGGGTGGTCTCGGCTACGTCGGCCGCCATGGCGATGCTCAATCCGCCGAGCAGTTGAATGCGCTCGGCAATGGTATCGACCAGTTCCACCTGCTCGTCGTAATGCTTGTCGAAAAGAAGGTGCAGCTGGTAGAAAGTCGGTCCGGCGACCTGCCAGTGCGATTTCTTGTAGAGATCGCGCAGGGTCATGGTGTCGGCCAGGAGCTGGTTGAGGTGCTCGGTCATTTCGAGACGGACGGGTTCTTCAAGTTCCAGCGGCAAAGCGTGGTTCACGGTGCCGTACTGCTGGATTTCACCGGCTCGTTGGTCAAAGTGAGGTTGGGCGCTGATGCCGCCGTTGTGGCCTGCGGTTTTCTTGGACATCGGAATTCTCCTCTTCTGATTTCTTTGGTACAGCCCTTTGGATGTTGGTGAAGGAGGTTAGGGTAAAGGTTGCTGGTAAGATTTATGCGATAGAGAGCGAAACAATCCTTATTATAGCGCTTGCCGAGCCGGGGGAAATGCCTGCTCAAAACGGCTGTCTCATTCTGCTCCGATTTTGCGGCTCGGCCAACCGCCAGCAAAATTCCGCGCAATTGACTATCATGGAAGGTTCCGCATTCATTGATGGAGAAAACCAGACGTGGCTGAGACGCAGACCAACGGAGTGGAAGTTCTCGAAACCCGGGAGTGGCTGGATTCGCTGGATTATGTATTGTCGCAGGGCGGGCCGGAGCGGGCGGGACGCCTGCTGCAGCAACTTTCGCTGCATGCCCGCCGCGCCGCCGGTGTAAATCTTCCCTTTACCGCCACCACGCCTTACCAGAATACGATTGCTTCCCGGCAACAGCCTCCCTTTCCCGGCAGCCAGGAGATGGAGCGGCGCATCAAGAGCCTGGTGCGCTGGAATGCGCTGGCCATGGTGGTGCGGGCCAACCGGATCGAGAGCGGCATTGGCGGACACATTTCCACTTTTGCCTCCGCGGCCACGCTGTATGAAGTGGCATTCAATCATTTCCTGCAGGCGCGGACTGAATCCGGAGACCGCGATCTGGTTTACTTTCAGGGCCACGCCGCGCCCGGCATGTACGCGCGGGCGTATCTCGAAGGCCGCATTCCCAAAGAGAAGCTGCAGAATTTCCGGCGCGAACTGAAAGAAGGCGGAGGGCTGTCTTCTTATCCCCATCCCTGGCTGATGCCGGACTTCTGGGAATTTCCCACGGTCAGCATGGGACTGGGGCCGATCCAGGCGATCTACCAGGCGCGGTTTATCCGCTACCTGGAGAATCGCGGGTTGAAGAAATCCACGGGCGGCCGAGTCTGGGCGTTCCTGGGCGACGGCGAGATGGACGAGCCGGAATCCCTGGGATCCATTACGCTGGCTTCGCGCGAACGGCTGGACAATCTTACTTTTGTCATCAACTGCAACCTGCAGCGCCTGGATGGACCGGTGCGGGGCAACGGCAAGATCATTCAGGAACTGGAGGCTATTTTCCGCGGCGCCGGCTGGAATGTGATCAAGGTCATCTGGGGCAGCGACTGGGACAACCTGATCAGCAACGATCGGGATGGAATCCTGGTCAAGCGCATGGGGGAGATCACGGACGGGCAGTACCAGAAATATTTCGTCGAGAGCGGCGCCTACTTCCGGCACAACCTGTTCGGCAGCGATCCCCGCCTGTTGAAGATGGTGGAGCATCTCTCCGACGAGCAGCTCTCGCGCATGCGGCTGGGCGGTCACGATCCCATCAAAGTGCACGCCGCCTTCAAAGCCGCTACCGATCACAAGGGATCGCCCACCGTCATTCTGGCCAAAACCATCAAAGGCTATGGTCTGGGCGAGGCGGGCGAAGGCAAGAACATTACCCACCAGCAGAAAAAGCTGAACGAAGACGAACTGCGCGTCTTCCGCTCGCGCTTTGGAATTCCTATCGCCGATGAGGAACTGCACGACGCGCCCTTCCATCGCCCTCCCGACGATAGTCCGGAAATCCGCTACATGCAGGAGCGGCGCAAACAGTTGGGCGGATATCTGCCCGAGCGGAAGGTGCGGTCGCAGCCGATTGCCCCGGTTTCGGAGGCCCACTTCGAGGAATTCCACAAAGGCACCGACGGGCGGGAAGTCTCGACCACCATGGTTTTCGTCCGCCTGCTGGGAAAGCTGTTGCGTGATCCGGAGATCGGCAAGCTGATCGTACCCATTATTCCGGACGAGGCCCGCACCTTCGGCATGGAAGCGCTCTTCCGCCAGGTGGGAATTTATTCCAGCGTGGGCCAGCTTTACGAACCCGTCGATATGGACACTCTCCTTTATTACAAAGAGGCCAAAGACGGGCAGATTCTGGAAGAAGGCATCACCGAAGCGGGCTCGATCTGCTCCTTTATCGCCGCTGGCACGGCTTACGCCAATCACGGGATCAACACCATCCCGTTCTTTATTTATTACTCGATGTTCGGCTTCCAGCGCATTGGAGACTTCATCTGGGCCGCAGCCGATATGCGCACCCGGGGTTTTCTGATCGGCGGGACTGCCGGCCGCACCACCCTGGCGGGAGAAGGCTTGCAGCACCAGGACGGCCACAGCCACGTGCTGGCGCTTTCAGTTCCCAATCTGCTGGCTTATGACCCGGCCTTCGCCTACGAAATCGGCGTCATCATTCAGGATGGCATCAAGCGCATGTATGTCGATCAGGAATCCATCTTCTATTACCTGACCGTGACCAACGAGCCTTTGCCGATGCCGGCCATGCCGGAAGGAAAAGAAGTTCGCGAGGGCATTCTGAGGGGCATTTACCGCTTCCTGGCGTCGTCTAAGAAAGACGCCAAGCTGCGCGCCCAGCTCTTCGGCAGCGGAACCATCATGTACGAAGTGCTCAAGGCGCAGCAGATTCTGGAAGAAAAGTATGGGGTCGCGGCGGACGTGTGGAGCGTGACCAGTTACAAGCAGCTTTATCGCGATGGCAACGATTGCGACCGCTGGAACATGCTGCACCCGGGCGCAACCCCGCGAGTGCCGTTTGTCAGCCAGGCGCTGAAAGATGCACCCGGAGTGCTGGTGGCGGCATCGGATTACATGAAGGTGCTGCCGGAATCCATTGCCCAGTGGTTGCCTCGTCCGCTGTTGGCTCTGGGTACCGATGGATTTGGGCGCAGCGAAAGCCGGGTGGCGCTGCGCGATTTCTTCGAGGTGGACGCGAAACACATCGTGCTGGCCACGCTGACGGCGCTGGCGCGGGACAAGCAGATTAAGGCTGACGTGCTGCAGCAGGCAGTAAAAGATTTGGGAATCAATCCGGAAAAAGCGAATCCGGCAAATACATAAAAAGTAGCGCCGGCGTCCCGGCGGCTGTCCCGAAGGCATCTTGCCCTGGGCGGCGAGGGCGGGACGCCCTCACGACAGCCGCCGGGACGGTGGCGCTACGAAGGAATGCAGGCGCCAGCGTCTCGCTCGTGCTGCAGCACGGTGAAGCCGGCACGATTAGCCCGGCACGGGCGAGGGCGCTCGCGCCCACATCAAGGTAGGGAGTGAATACTCAGTGACAGAATTCAAGCTTCCGGAACTCGGTGAAAACATCGACCAGGGGGACCTGGTCAGGCTGATGGTCTCGCTGGGCGCGAGCGTCACCGAAGGGCAGCCGGTGATGGAACTGGAAACCGACAAGGCCGTGGTTGAAGTTCCATCTTCGGTGACCGGCACGGTCAATGAAATCCGCGTCAAGGAAGGCCAGAAGGTAAAAGTCGGCCAGGTGATTTTTACCGTGGAAAACGGCGCAGGCGCGAAAGTAAAGGCGGTCGAGACCAAGGCTGTCGAGAGCAAAGCCCCGGCCGCGAAAGCGCCAGCGGCAAACCCCGCTCCGGTTGCAAAGGCTGCGGCACCGCCGGTGACTGAGAGCGCGAGCGCCCGCTCCCGCTGCGCCGGCACCGGTCGCGAGTGGCGCAACCGACTTCAGATTGCCGGAACTGGGAGAGAACATCGACCAGGGCGATCTGGTCAGGCTGATGATTTCTCCGGGCTCGAAAGTTTCCGAGGGCCAGCCCGTGATGGAACTGGAAACCGACAAGGCGGTGGTGGAAGTGCCATCCTCGGTGACCGGCACAGTGAAAGAGATCAAGGTCAAGGAAGGCGAAAAGGTAAAAGTCGGCCAGGTGATTTTTACCCTGGAGGGCGGGACGTCGGCGCCGGAGAAGGCTAAGCATGCTCCGGTCGAACACATTTCAGAACAACACGAAGCCCGACTGTCGGTGCAGGCTGCGATAGAAGCCGAGGGCAAGACCGCGGCCCAGGTATTTCTGCCCGACCAGCCCCAGCCGCATGCTCCCCAGGCGTTCTCGATGCCGGAGCAGCTGGGCAAAGTGGCGGGAACGGAGCATCGCGCGCCCGCGCCTGCCGCACCGCACGTTCGTCGCCTGGCGCGAGAAATTGGCGTGGACATCTACGATGTCAAAGGCAGGGGTCCAGGCGGACGCATCAGCGAAGACGATGTGAAGGCGTACGCGAAATCGCTGCTGACATCGGCGGCGGCCGGAGCGGCGCAGGGACGTCACTTCGCGCAGCCGGAGCTGCCCGACTTCACCAAATTTGGAAAAGTGGAACGCGTCTCCATGCGCGGCGTGCGGCGCAAGACCGCCCAGCACCTGTGGGAGGCCTGGACCACCATTCCGCACGTGACCCAGCAGGACAAAGCCGACATCACGGAACTTGAACAGTTGCGCGCCCGCTTCGCTCCCAAGGCGCAGGAGGCCGGGGGCAAGATGACAGTGACCGCGATCGCGCTGAAAGTCTGCGCCTCCGCGCTGAAAGTTTTCCCCCAGTTCAATGCCAGTATCGATATGGCGAAGGAAGAGATCATCTACAAGCAGTACATCAATATCGGCGTGGCGGTTGACACCGACCGCGGCCTGCTGGTCCCGGTGCTGCATGATGTGGACAAGAAAAATATTGTCGAACTGGCAGCCGAGTTGACCCAGCTTTCGAAGAAAGCGCGCGACAAGAAAATTACGCCCGCGGAAATGGAGGGCGGGACTTTCACCATCACCAATCTGGGTGGGGTTGGCGGCACCGGATTTTCGCCCATCGTGAATTTTCCGGAGGTTGCGATTCTCGGACTGTCGCGTTCCAGCATGGAGCCGGTGTGGATGAATGGAAAATTTGAGCCGCGGCAGGTGCTGCCGCTTTCGCTCTCCTACGATCATCGTTTGATTGACGGAGCCGACGCGGCGCGGTTCCTGCGCTGGATCGCGGAAGCATTCGAACAACCCTTCCTGCTGTCGGTGCAGGGGTAGAATGAAAAATCTTAAACCACGAAGGACACGAAGGTACACGAAGGAGAAATCAGGAGATCTCCTGCGTGTAACTTCGTGCCCTTCGTAGTTAATGCCCTTCGAATGACTGAAACTTCAAACTTACACATTGCAGTGGTGGGCGGCGGGCCGGGTGGCTACGCCGCGGCATTTCTGGCCGCCGACCTGGGATTGAAAGTCACGCTGATCGACCCGGAAGCGAATCCCGGCGGAGTCTGCCTCTATCGTGGCTGCATTCCTTCCAAGGCCCTGCTGCACGTGGCCAAGCTGATCGATGAATCCCGTCATGCCAAAAATTGGGGCATCGAGTACGCCGATCCCAAAATCGATCTGGCCCGCCTGCGCTTGTGGAAAGAAGGCGTGGTCAAAAAACTGACCGGCGGCCTGGGCCTACTCTCGAAGCAGCGCAAGGTGGAATACATTCAGGGGCGCGCGGCTTTTGAGAATTCAAACACGCTGCGAGTCTCGAAGAGCGGCGGCGGCGATGAGAGCCTGACCTTCGATCGCATCATTCTTGCGACCGGCTCGCGGCCGGCGATTATTCCCGCGTTTAAGCTGGACACGCCGCACGTCATGGACTCCACGTCCGCGCTGGATTTGAATGAGGTGCCGGGAACGCTGCTGGTGGTTGGCGGTGGTTACATCGGCCTGGAGTTGGGCACGGTGTATGCAGCGTTGGGCGCGAAGGTTTCCGTGGTCGAGATGCTCTCCGGGTTGCTGCCCGGTGCTGACCGCGACCTGGTACTGCCTCTACACAAGCGGATCGAGAAGAGTTTTGCTTCCATTCTTCTGAACACCACGGTGGCGGCCATGAAAGTCGAGGACAATGGCATCCGCGTGACTTTCGACGGGCCCGAAGTGAAGGAACGGGAGCAGGTCTTCGACAAAGTTCTGGTGTCGGTGGGGCGCAAGCCGAATTCTGAAATCCCCGGCCTGGACAAAACGCAAGTTCAGATCGGCCCGCGCGGATTCATTCAGGTAAACAAACAGCTGCAAACCAGCGATCCAGTGATTTACGCCATCGGCGACGTGGTGGGCGAACCCATGCTGGCCCATAAAGCCTCGCACGAAGGACGCACCGCGGTCGAAGCCATCGCCGGGCACAAAGTAGCATTCGAGCCCGCCGCCATTCCCGCGGTTGTGTTCACCGATCCCGAGATTGCATGGTGTGGCCTCACCGAAACTCAGGCGCAAAAAGAAAACCGCGAGATCAAAGTCGCGAAATTTCCCTGGGCCGCATCGGGGCGGGCCATGACCGTGGACCGCACCGAAGGCATGACCAAGCTCATCCTCGACCCGCAGACCGAGCGCGTGCTGGGCGTGGGAATTGTAGGCGCCGGCGCCGGAGAACTCATTGCCGAAGGCGTGCTGGCAGTGGAGATGGCCGCTGTGGCCAAGGACATCGCGCTCACTATTCATCCGCATCCCACGCTCTCCGAAACCGTGATGGAAGCGGCTGAAGTTTTCTTCGGCACCAGCACCGACATCTACCGGCCGAAGAAGAGTTAGATCTACGCAGGCGCGAGCGTCCCGCTCGTGCAGCGGCGCCGCGGAAGCAGCACGAGCGAGGACGCTCGCGGCTACATTACAATCGTCGGAAGAAGATCATGTTCACCTGGCTAAAGCGAGCGCTGTGGCTGCCACTCTACCTGGCGGTGGTCCTGCCGGCTTCGGCATACCAGGTATTGCCGGGGCAATCACCGGCCGCTCCTGGCAATGGGAATGCCGCCGCAGCCGACCCTCTCGGGCGCGCCACCCCCAGCGGCACCTTGTATGGATTCCTCCAGGCAGCGCAGGCGGGAAACTATTCCATTGCGGCGCAGTATCTGGAGATGTCGGCTGCCTTGCGTCAGAGCCAGGGTGAAGAACTGGCTTCCAAATTGAAAGTCGTGATCGATCGCGCGTTTACTGGCGACCTGCGGCAAATCAGCAATCAACCCGAGGGCACACCGCAGGAAGGAATGTCGCTCGACCGGCAGCGCGTCGGAAATCTGAACTCGGGCGACGTCGATGTTCCGTTGATCCTTGTCCGCGTGGTCGATCCTGAAGGGGGGAAGGTCTGGCTCATCTCCCACGACACCCTGGCCAAGCTTCCGGAACTTTACGAGCAGGCCGCGGTGCACCAGGTGGAGACGCGCCTTCCGCAGTTTCTGGTGCTTCACCAGTTCGGGGGCCTGCCGCTATGGCAGTGGCTTGCGATCTTGCTGGCGATTCCGGTGGCCGCGCTCCTGGGATGGCTGGCGGTGCAGTTCCTCCGCTTGCCCTGGTACTTCTGGGCGCGCTACCGGAAACATGCGATTGCCCAGGCGTGGAGTTCTTTTGCGCGCCCGCTGTGGCTGGTGCTGGGGACGCTCGCCCACCGCATTCTGATCGGACCGGTTCGTCTTCCCGTACTGCAAAGGCATCGTTACCAGCAGGTAGTCGGAGTGCTGGCGGTTATCGGCGCCAACTGGCTGTTGTGGCGGGTGCTGCGGGAGGTGCTGCGAAACGTGCGGCAGCGCGCCCTGCTTTCCGGACGGACGGGGACCAGTTCGCTCATGATTCTGGGCGAGCGCGTGCTGAAGGCTGCCATCGTGCTGCTGGCGATTTTCGCCATCCTGGGCACGCTGGGCTTCAATCTCACCACCCTCCTCGCGGGCGTCGGCATAGGCGGTCTGGCCATCGCGTTTGCGGCACAAAAAACGCTGGAAAATCTTTTCGGCGGCGTTTCCGTTCTGAGCGATGAAGTCATACGGGTGGGCGATTTCTGCCGCTTCGGCGACAAGGTGGGCACGGTCGAAGATATCAGCCTGCGCTCCACCCGCGTACGGACCAATGAGCGCACCCAGCTTTCCATCCCCAATGGTTCGCTGGCTACGATGACGCTGGAGAATTTCAGCCGGCGCGACAAAATTCTTCTCAATACCAAGATCGGGTTACGCTACGAGACTTCTCCCGACCAGATGCGTTACGTGCTGGTGCAGGTCCGTCGCCTGCTGTATGAACATCCCAAAGTCGAGACCCAGAGCGCCCGCAATCGCTTCATCGCGTTCGACGAGAGCGCGCTCAGCATGGAGATTTTCTGTTACGTGCTCACCCAGGATTATGGCCAGTTCCTGACCATCAAGGAAGACATCCTGCTCCGCATCATGGACATCGTGGAGACCGCCGGCACCAGCTTTGCTTTCCCATCGCAAACCGTCTATCTGGGACGAGACACAGGGTTGAACAAGGAAAAAGCAGCGTGGGCGGGAAGCCAGGTGCAGAAATGGCGGGAAGGCGGCCAGTTGCCCTTTCCCGACTTTGCGCCCGAGGAGATTTCGGAAATCAGGGACTCGCTGCCCTATCCACAGCCCGGCTCCGCAGTCGCGAGAAAAGACGAGACACAGTAACCCGAACCGGGGCCAGGCGGCCGCGGTGCATTTGGTAACGCCGGCGTCCCGCCGGCTGTCCGGAGGGCATCCTGCCCTCCGTTTTCGCGCAGGACGAGTCTGCAACGTTTCCCACGGCTTGCGCCGTGGGCTACATTCTTGCGCCGCTCCGCGGCTTTTCATGGATCCGCTGCTCGATTTTTTGCTCGAGTCTAAAGGTTGCGGTACAGCCTGATCCTGCCCTCCGTGCGCGGGCGGGACGCCCCCGAGACAGCCGGCAGGATGCCGGCGCTACTTTTATCCGCCGACAGCGATTCCGCCGTTCTCAGAACGGCGGGAGCAATCGTTGGTCTAGAGACCTTCGAATGCGAAGGCTGCACGGTGTGCTGCTAAAGGTGGACGTTTTCCTTCCCGGAGCCCGTGCCTGCTGGCGAGCATTCCCCAAGTCAAACAAAATGACGCGGATTCAGGATGGCGCCGTCGCGTCCCGCCGGGCGCAAAGCATTTCGGGGCCAGAGCTTCTTCCGCGCGGCACCCACCGGGCCGGCAACGTGCCCGGAAATTACCACAGTAACTTGCTGCTCCTGACTGGCCTACCTACCATTAAACACTATGAGTTACCAAGCGCTCTTATTCTGCCCGGATGAAAAAACGGCCCGTGTGGTCAGCCAGGTGTTGAGTGAACTCGAGTTCACTGTCGAGCCCTGCCACGAGCCTTTTGCCGCGGTAAAAAAACTGATGGTCCAGCACTTCGACGCCATCGTGGTGGACTGCGAAAACGAGCAGAATGCGGCCCTGCTCTTCAAGAGCGCGCGCAATTCAGGTTCGAACCAGGCTTCACTCGCAGTCGCCGTCGTTGAAGGACAGGCCGGCGTGGCCAAGGCGTTTCGCCTCGGCGCCAATCTGGTTCTGACCAAGCCCATTCACGTGGAGCAGTCCAAGGGCACGTTGCGGGTTGCCCGCGGCCTGCTGCGCAAGGGACAGGCGGCCCGGCAAGCGGGACTTCCAGACGCTGCCGAAGCGGCAGGCACGGCAAAACCGTTTACACCCGCGCCCTTTCTTCCGGCACAGTCGATCACGCCGCCGCATTCGGTCAGCGCTTCGGCTTTTGAGTTGGACGCGGAACCCGCGCCGCAGCCCGATGTGGTGGACGCGGCTTTGCTCGAGTACATGCCGGACTCCGCCCTGGCTGGCGCGGAGAAGGCGCAGGGAACTGCGACCGAGTCCGATCCTTCCAAACAATATCCCTGGCAACCGCGCAAGCCCTTGGCTGAGCCCATGGCGTCAACCCTGCGCCGGGCAGCGGAAGCGGCGGGAAAATCCGAATTTGACGCTGCCGCTCCGAGTCAGGCAGGCATCTCGCAGTCCAGAACGGGCGCAGCGGCAGCGCCGGCCCGCGCCAAAGAAATTCCGTCGGCTGGTTTCAAGAATCTGGGTTTGGAACCGACCGCCAGCGCGATATCGGTACCTTCCACGGAAGAGACCACGGAGATCAAGAGGATCGAGGATCCGTCGGCCAGCGACGGCTGGAATTCGCACTCCGCTCCGGCGGCAGCCGAAGCGCCCAGCTTTAGTTCACTGGATGACAACCAGGCGTCCGACGCGGGTGGCGGCAGCAAGAAGACCCTGCTCGTCGTGGTGCTGTTACTTGGGTTGGCGGCCGCCGCTTATTTCGGCTGGACCAAAATACAATCTACGCATCCCCAACCAGCCGTGCAGCCGTACGCGGCTCCGGCAAGTTCGGGGACGGCTGCGCTGCCCGCGCAACCTGCGCCTTCAGCTTCAGCATCACAGTCCCTTCCGAACGAGGTTGTGACTCAACCCGAGCAGGATCCGAGTGCCGCCGGCACGGTTCCGGCATCGTCCAAACCTTCAGCCGCGGTCGTGGCCCAAGCTCCGGGACTCAAGACGTCGACTCCGGCCAAAGCTGTGGCGGAAGGTGAAATTACGGTCGTCGATGGGCCCGTCACCTCGGCCAAGCCGGCACCCGCACCGGTTTTGATGGTGCAGAATGGATCTTCAACCCAGGCGAAGGCCGAACCCGAAGTCCAGGAAGCGGTGCAGGCGCCGGCGGCAACCAGCATCACGACCGGAGCCAGCAGCACTGAGTTGTCGGGTCTGGTGAATACAAATGCGATCAATGCCCGGAAAGCGCCCCAGGAGACGCTGAGAATTTCGCAAGGGGTTTCGCAAGGGCTGATCCTCAAGAAGGTCCAGCCGGTCTATCCCGAGCAGGCGCGGCAGATGCGGCTGGAAGGGAAGATCGAGCTGCAGGCGAACATTTCCAAGACGGGCAGCATCACCGGCGTGAAGCAGTTGAATGGTGACCCGATCCTAGGGCGCGCAGCCACCGATGCAGTGCGGCAGTGGAAATACAAACCCTACTTCCTGAATGGCGAGCCCATCGAGATTCAGACCCAGATCACGGTGATCTTCAAACTTCCGTAAGGCACGGCCCAGGTGGAAAAGTTCCGACGGCGCAGGAAGTACATCTTGCGCCGTTTCTTTTTGTGGCGAGATGCTGGCCGCAGCGAGATCCATCCCTCCGATCGGCCTTCGCCCCCGAGTTATAATCGAGAGATATCCGCTCGTCGAAATTCGCTTCTGTGACGGGGCTGAGCTCATTTATGGACTTCAAGCTAGTCAGCGACTACAAGCCGCGCGGCGACCAGGCCACTGCGCTGGAAGCGCTGGTTCGGGGTGTGTTCGACCGCGAGCAGCACCAGGTCCTGCTGGGCGTGACCGGGTCGGGCAAGACCTACACCATGGCCAAGGTGATTGAGCAGGCCAACCGGCCGGCAATTGTGATGGCGCACAACAAGACTCTGGCGGCGCAGCTCTACCACGAATTCAAGAGCTTCTTTCCCCATAACGCGGTGGAGTATTTCGTTTCTTATTACGACTACTACCAGCCGGAAGCCTACGTTCCCGCCGCTGATCTTTACATCGAGAAGGAAGCCACCATCAATGATGAACTGGACAAGCTGCGGCTCTCCGCTACCCGATCGCTGTTTGAGCGGCGCGACTGCCTGATCGTGGCTTCAGTGAGCTGCATTTACGGCCTGGGATCGCCCGAGGCGTATTACGGCATGCTGCTCTTTCTGGAGAAGGGACAGAAGATCAAGCGCGAGGACATTACCCGCAAGCTGGTCGAAATTCTCTACGAGCGCACCGACGGCGACTTCCGGCGGGGCACGTTTCGCGTCCGCGGCGACGTCATCGAAATATTTCCCACCTACGACGACATGGCCTATCGCATTGAGTTGTGGGGAGACGAGGTCGAATCGCTGTCGCAGATCGATCCGCTGTTCGGCACGGTCAAGCAGAAATACGCGCGCCTGCCTATTTATCCCAAGACGCATTACGTGATGAAGCCGGAGACGAGGTCGAAGGCGGTCGAGTCGATCCGGGCAGAGCTGGCGTGGTGGGAAGCGGAACAGGAGAAGCAGGGTCACCTGGTGGAAGCGCAGCGGGTGCACCAGCGCACCATGTACGACCTGGAGATGATCAAGGCCATGGGTTACTGCCATGGCATCGAGAACTACTCGCGTCACTTTACCGGCCGCCTGCCGGGCGAGCCGCCGCCGACTTTGCTGGACTATTTCCCGCGCGACTACCTGATGTTCATCGACGAATCGCACCAGACGGTGCCGCAGCTGCACGGCATGTATCACGGCGACCGTTCGCGCAAGGAAACGCTGGTGGAGTATGGCTTCCGCCTGCCGTCCGCGCTCGACAACCGTCCTCTGACGTTCGAGGAGTTCGAACATCGCATGAACCAGATCATCTACGTTTCCGCCACGCCCGGCCCTTACGAGCTGACCAAGTCAGCGGGCGTGGTGGTGGAACAGATTATTCGTCCCACGGGCCTGGTCGATCCGCCGGTTGAAATCCGGCCGGTGAAAGGCCAGATCGACGACCTGCTGCATGAGATTCGCGAACGCGTGGGGCGGGGCGAACGCGTGCTGGTAACCACGTTGACCAAGCGGATGTCCGAGGACCTGGCCGAGTATTACAGCGAAGTGGGCGTGAAGTGCCGCTACATGCACTCCGAAATCGAGACCCTGGAGCGGGTGAAGATCCTGCGCGATCTGCGCAAGGGCGAGTTCGATGTGCTGATCGGAATCAATCTATTGCGCGAAGGACTTGATCTGCCCGAAGTGTCACTCGTCGCCATTCTCGACGCCGATAAAGAAGGTTTCCTGCGCTCGGCGGGATCGCTGATCCAGACCATTGGCCGCTGCGCCCGCAACCTGAACGGCCGCGCCATTCTGTACGCCGACCGCATGACCGATTCGATGAAGAAAGCGCTGAGCGAAACCGACCGCCGGCGCGCCATCCAGGTGGCCTACAACGAGGCCAACGGAATTACGCCGGAATCCATTATTCGTCCTCTTGAAATGTCCCTGGCCAGAATCATCGAGGCTGACTATACCGATCTGACCGATGTCGAGGTGGAAGGCGTGCCCGACTTCAAGTCCCAGGAAGAACTGGACGCCTACATCAAGAAGCTGGAAAGCGACATGCGCGAGGCGGCCAAACGCTTTGAGTTTGAGAAGGCGGCCAAGCTCAGGGACACCATCAAAGAGCTTAGGACGAAGGAATTCCTGTTTGTGTAGCGGACATTGTCTCGACGTTTTAATGACGCCTCAGATAGTCCGCTGGTGACAGAACATTGAGGTCGCGCCATGGGTGGAGCGCCAGCAGATCCGCATCGCCGGTCACGATCAAGTCGGCCTTGCCATTCAGAGCGACTTCGAGAAATTTGTCGTCTTTGGGGTCGCGGCACTCATGGACCGGATACACGGTCGGTACGAACTCACCCAGCCGTCCGAGGAGCCGCAAGAATTGTCGCCGGTCTTCCAGGCTGATGTAGCGGTCGAATTTCTGGCGCGCCAATACGTCGGCCAGTTCGTTCATCGTAGCTTCCGAAACCAGCAGGATGCCGTTATCGACAGCCTTACGAACAGCCTGTCCGGGAACCGAAGAGGGCAACAGAAGACGGCTGACCAGCGCATTGGTATCGGCGACGATGCGCTGGCGCGAACGCATCAATTCTGCAGGAGGTCGTTCAGGGTTGCTTCGTTCAGGCCGCGGGCCTGGGCCTGGTCGGAAACACGATCACAGAAGCGTTGAAATTCAGCCGCATTGAGGTCGCGAATTCTCTCATATTCCTCAGCCGACATGATCACCGCGACATCGCGGTTTTGGCGCCGGATTACGACCGGCTCGCGTTGGGCGGCGTCCAGCAGAGCGGCCAAGCGTTGCTTAGCCTCGGTCGCGGATACACTTCGCATCTGTCTATAATAGCCTAATTGTCTATTATAGACAATTGCATAATACACTTATTAAGTGTTACACTATTTTCGTGTCGTACAAGCGCTTACGCAACGTGACCGTAACTCTGGAAGAAGACGTCGCCCAATGGGCCCGCATTGAGGCGGCACGCCGGGACACCAGCGTTTCGCGGTTATTGGGAGAGCTATTGAAAGAGCGCATGTCAACCCACAACGGTTCGGCGGCTGATGCGGCAGAGCGTCTGGCGAGTTTTGGCAAGCGCTACAACCTGTCTCTGGACGGTATCAAAATCAAAGATCTGATCAATGAAGGACGGCGATGAGCCGGTTCGTCCTCGATGCCTCGGTCGTTTTGAGCTGGTGCTTCCCCGATGAAAATGCAGCCGTGGCTCAGCATGTCGCCCATCGCTTCAAGCAAGGCGACGCGGCGCTCGCGTCCTCATTTTGGCCGCATGAAGTTTTAAGCGCCTTACTCGCGGGCGAAAGGCGCAAACGTATCTCCGAGGAAATGATTCGAAGCTTCCTGGATGACCTGGCGTCGCTGCCGGTAACGCTCGAACCATGCCCTGCCGGAATTGTGTTTGACCGGGTCCAGGCTTTGAGCCGTCGTCATGAACTGACTCCCTACGACGCTGCGTACCTCGATCTGGCGGTCGAAAATGGATTGGCTCTCGCTACCTTGGATGAGGCACTCGTCCGTGCATGCCAGCGTGCAGGAGTTGGGCTGGTGCGGCCGTAAATGGTAGGGATGGTGTTGTAGAGTTATCGCCCCGACTTCGCCGCCAGGGCTGCCGCTTTCTGATAGACGGTGTAGCCATCCCTGACCAGATTCTGAAACTTCACCTCTGATGCCGGCAGCTTTTCATTTTCTCCCAGGAACAAATATCCGCCCGGCTCCAGGTACAGGTGCAGACGCTGTAGCAGCGTCGTCCGCTGCGCGGTTGAAAATCGAGGCAGCACGTCCATGCAGAAAATGCAGTCAAACTGTCCCAGGAAGGACGGCTGGGCCAGGTTCATGGGCGCAAACCTGACCAGATTGCGCAGGCGAGGCTTCACCAGGAGATGATCGCCTACTCTCGAGAAGTATGGTTGCACCAGGTGAGCGGGAATATCCTTCAAGGCAGACTGCGGATAAAGTCCGCGCTCAGCGGTTTCGAGCGCCTGGCGGCGAATGTCGCTGGCCACGATATTCACACTCCACCCGCCACCGCTGCAGTTCACTACTTCGCACACCGCCATGCCGATGCTGTAGGGTTCTTCCCCGGTAGAGCAGCCGGCGCTCAGGATGCGGAGGCTGCGGAGATGTTCCGGCTTGCGCTTTTCCAATTCCGGCAAGACCAGAGTAGCCAGCGTTTGCATAGCTGCCGGATGCCGGAAGAAACGGGTCTCGCCATCGAGCAGGTGCTCGGCCAGGAGTTCGCATTCCGCACCGGAAGATCGCAGGCGCTCCATTAGAAGGCCGGCCGGGGCGATGGGTTGCGAGCGCAGCACTTCCGACATGGCCTGGGTCAGTTTTTCCGTGGTGGTATCGAGCAGGGCGCCGATCTGGCGCTCCAGTACCAGGCGCACTTCGGAGAGTTCCTGCTGGCCAATGTCCACGGTTGCCTGAAGCCTGTGCATCATCACACTCCGCCGCTCGAACCGGAGAGATCGAAATGCGTGCCGGGGTGGGCACTTTGTAGGGGAGGTCGATTTTCTGCACTGCTCAGGAGCCGGCGGCGGCCGTCCGGACCCTGGTGCGGGCTTCGTTTTCCGCCTGCTGCTCTACGGCGTTCAGTTCCTTCTCTATGGAAGAAAAGCGCTGCAGGATCTCGTGCATGCGCACGCCCATGTTTCGGATGGTTTCTATCTGTGAACGCGATGCGGCGGTGAGCGATTCCGGTTCCAGCAACAGCAACTCGGAGTTGCCCATCACCGAGGTGAGGGCATTGTTCAAGGTGTGCCGCACGTCCAGCATGTACCGGCCCAGCGCGGCCTGCCGCTCCAGTAGCTTGCCCGCCTCCTCGGCGCGCTCTGCCCGTGCCCGGGTCTGGCCGTGGCTCAACATTTCCCGGGAAACCAATACCAGCGCATCCAGCCAGCCTTCCTGCTGCTGCAAAACATTGACGCCCGGCTGGGTCCGGCTGCCTTTCGGAGTGGATTGCTGAGTTACAAACAGGACCGGGTTGCCGGCAGGCGCGAGGGAGTCGAAGACCGCAGAGAGAATTTCGGTGCGCACCGCGCCCACAATCGCCATATCGAAGCCATCGCCATCGAGATCACGGCAGATGTCGCCGCTCATCAAGGTGAATGCCGGGGCGTTCCGTTCACCCTGCCAACGGTCCATCACGACGCGAGAAAAATCGGCGTCATCTGAAATTATGAGTACCGTGGCCTGGTCCAAGTTTCTGCTCTCCGTTCCCTGATGAAGCCATGCTCCGGCGCAGCGATGACCTGCGCAGGGGAAATCATTTCCTAACTCTTGTCGTCGTCCCCGGGTTCCGCAGCAGACGGATCCTGGTCCCACTCCGGAGCGGCGGTCACATCGAACTCTGGAACATCCGAAGTGGAAGGCGCGAACTGGGCAGCCGCGACCGCTGCTTTGGCGCGGATGGGCGCGGGTTGCGGGGGCAGCTTCACCGCCTTTTTCGTGGTGCGGGACAGCGCCGCATCCACCACGTTGCGAAGATCGACCAGCATGCGCAACGGGCTGCCGGAAGAGTATTCGGCGTGGAACATGACCTTCCAGGACTGGCAGATCATGCGCAGCCGGGACACTGGCTCGTCCGCCGAGAATTGGGCGGAGCGGCAATCCAGAGTATCAACTCCACGCGCTTCCAGTTCGCGCAGGCCATCCAGAATGGTGTTCAGGTCCTGGTGCATCAGGCGGAAGAAGACGCGCCGCATCAGGAAGCTGAAGCGGGCGAAAGTCACCATGGCGATAGGTTCGAAGTAGTCTTCTCCCGCTGAGATCTTGAGCTTTCTGCCTTTTTCCAGAATGCCGCTGGTCAGCAGCTCGTTCAAACTGTGGCAACCGTTGGCGGACTGAATAAAGTCTTCAATCGGTTCGAGCCATGAAGGCTGGTTCAGATCAACGTCTCCCAGTACCGGTTCCAGGGTCTGGGCGACATAGCTGAGATCGACGTCGGTGTCTTCCAGGCGGGACGGAGCACAATGGGAAAAGAACTGGACCAGCAGGAAATCGATCTTGTCGCGGTCCGAATCCACCCTGGTTGTCCGGCTGAGATGGTGCTCCAGCAGGGTTTGCAAACCTTCTTCGCTGGTCAGACTGGTGGTTTGAAGGAACTGGCGCAACTGATGGACCTCGATCTTCTGGTCCATTTCGAGGAACCATTGGCGGGCCTGCTCCACGGACTCCTGCGGCGGATCTTCCAGGCCGGACTCGAGATCGGGGCAGGAAGGCAGTTCGATCACAAACTCGCGCCCCAGTGCGCTATACAGAGGATGGAGCAGGCGCGCTTCGCGCCACTCCGCAGCCAGGTCCTGCTTTTTCGGTTTCAGAGTCATGGTTTCACGATCCAGTTGGAAACTTCATGGGTGAAGCGGGCAACCACTGCGGTGCGTCCGCTGGTATATTGCAGCGCCACCACGGAGACTTCCGCGTCCAGTGTGCCATCGGAGTTCTGCACCTTCAGCCGGTCGGCAAACTCCAGGGGCAGAGTGGAAGAGAACAATACCTCGCGCGCGGTACCGAATTCGATGACCGTGCTTTCGGTAGAGTCTTTTCCGTCACCGGCCACCCGAGTCAGGCGCACCGGAATACGTACCGGACTGGCCTCGGGAAAGAACTTCGCCAGCTTGGCGGTGCAGCTCTCCTGCCGGAGACGTGCTCGGCCCGTGGCCTGTGTGGACACTGCGAATACCTCGGTTTTCCAGGGTCGACGCGGCCTGGGTCCCTAGGCTGCCGGTTAGCATGGCAAAGGCACCCGGACCGCATCGGCAAGTGAGAGTGCACTCTCGCAACCAAAGTCACTCTTCGGGAGGATTTTACGTAAGATGCTGATTAACAGATATTTACGCTGGATGGTGTTGATGGAGATATCTCTGACCGATAGCTCTTTGTCTCACAATGAAACGTTGTCTCACCGGCCCTGGTGTGGGTCGGACACTCTTGTCCGACGCTTTTGCTTTCGGTTTTTGACGTCAAAACCTGGGCCTCAAAACTCAACGTCAAAACCTGACTTCAACCTCAAAACCTGACTTCAACCTCAAAACCTGACTTCAACCTCAAAACCTGACTTCAACTTCAAAACCTGACTTCAACCTCAAAACCTGACTTCAACTTCAAAACCTAACTTCAACTTCAAAACCTGACTTCAACCCCAACAGCAAAGGCGTCGGACAAGAGTGTCCGACCCACACAACCCACACCCACACAACCCCCACACACCGGCGAAGCTACTGCAGGGCCTGGACTGGGGTGGATACTTCACGGGCGCCGATGTTGTAGCGCTTGAGCTTGCGGTAGAGAGTGGCCCGGCTGATGCCCAGCATTTTTCCGGCGAGGGCTTTGTCACCTTTCACTTGCTCGAAGACGCGTTCGATGGTGGCGCGTTCGATGTCCTCGAGATCGGTGGTGCTGAGTCCTGATGACATGGAATCACCGCCCTGGTCGGTAGGAAGCGCCGACGTGATGGACGGCGGTAGATCGTTGAAGTCGATGGTCCTGTGGTCGCCCAGGGCAACGGCGCGCTCGATGCAATTCTCCAGTTCACGCACATTCCCCGGCCAGTCGTATTGCAGCAGGGACTTCATGGCCGCAGTGGTGATCTGAATCGACCCGCCGCGAGCGTAGCGTTCCAGGAACCAGTGCGCCAGCATGGGAATATCGGAGCGGCGTTCCCGCAGCGAGGGCAGGTGCACGGTGACCACATTGAGGCGGAAGTAGAGGTCCTTGCGGAAGGTGCCGTTGCGATATTCCGTTTCGAGATCGCGGTTGGTGGCGGCGATCACACGCACATCGACTTTGATCTTCTGATTGCTGCCCACCGGACGAACTTCCTTTTCCTGCAGAACGCGCAGCAGCTTGGCCTGCATTTCCTGCGGCAGTTCGCCGATCTCGTCGAGAAAGATGGTGCCGCCGTTGGCCGATTGAAAGAGACCAGTCCGCGCTCTTACCGCGCCGGTGAATGCACCCTTCTCGTAGCCAAACAGTTCGCTCTCGATCAAGGTGGGGACCAGCGATCCGCAATCCACCGCGACGAAGGGCCGTTTGGCGAAGGAGCCGCGGAAGTGGATGGCACGCGCCACCAGTTCCTTCCCGGTACCACTTTCACCGGTAATCAGGACCGGGGTGTGGGTGTCCTTCAAGCGGGAGATCATGCGCAGCACGTCCTGGATTTTCGCGGATGCGCCGACGATGCCGTGCAGCTCAGTCTCGGTATCCACGCGCTCGCGCAGGAACTCGTTCTCCTCGACCAGGCGTACTTTTTCCGCCATGCGGCGAAGAAACAGGCGCAACTCTTCGAGAGGCGAGAAGGGTTTGCTGATGTAGTCGTAGGCGCCGAGCTTCATGGCCTGGACCGCGGTTTCGACCGATCCGTGCCCGGTCATGACAGCGACCTCGGTGCGGGGCAGCATCTTCTTGACCTTCTCAAGAAAGGTGAGGCCGGACATATTGGGCATCACCATGTCGGTGAGAATGACGTGGGCGGGCTGTTCTTCGAGCAGGGCCAGGGCCGATTCGCCGCCGTCGGCTTCCATGCAGGAAAATCCGAGGGCTTCGCCGACGGTCATGCACAACTGGCGGATGCTCTGCTCGTCATCGACAATCAGGAGGCGGATTCTTAAGTCTTCATTCACAGGGCTTTCCCCATTGTTTGTTCGACGACTGAAATGAACTGCTGTACCCGGAAAGGTTTCTCCACGCAGGGAGCGCCGGTTTCGCGGAGCGTGGCCACGGTTTCTTCATTGGCAATATCGCCGGTGATGAAGACGATGCGGGCCGCCAGCTCGGGACGGTATCGCGCCACCCAGGCATGGACGTCAGCTCCGTTTACGCCTCCCGGGGTGCGCATGTCGGAAACGACGCCGAGAAATTCTCCCGACTCGAGCAGCCGCAGACCATCGGCGCCGGACTCGCTGCATACCACAGAGTAGCCGTTGCGCTCCAGAGAGGCACGGACGTAGGCCATGACGGCGGGCTCATCCTCGATGAGCAACACCGGTAAAGTTGCGGGTTTGGCGGCAGGTTGTGTGGTCATCGTTGTTTGACTCCGGCAGCGGCCCCGAGAGAGGCCGTTTCTGGCGTTGCGGGCAGGCGGACCACGAAGGTCGCGCCCGGCCCTTCACTGTTGTTTTGGCAAAGAATCTCGCCGCCGTGCTCGTGCACAATGCCGTAGCAGATGCTCAAGCCCAGGCCGGTCCCCTTACCCACTTCCTTGGTGGTGAAGAAGGGATCGAAAATGCGGTCGGGGTGCGAGATTCCAGGCCCGTTGTCGCGAAAGGAAATTTCCACTGAGTTGCCGGTGCGCCGGGTTGCGATCTCAATCCGGGCCGCGCGGCCGATTTCACCTACGGCGTCGTAGGCGTTGTTGAGGATGTTCAGAAATACCTGCTGCAGCTGGTGCGAGTCGCCGATCACGTTGGGCAGGTCCTGGTCCAGGTGTTCGACGACTTCCACTCCGTGACTCTGGAAGTCATAGGAGCGCAGTTGTACGGTCCGGCGCAGAATGGGGTTGAGTTGCAGGGCTTTTCGCTGCGGCGGCATCTGGCGGGCAAAGCTGAGCAGGTTCTGAACAATCTGCTTGGTGCGCTGGGCCTCCTGCAGAATGACGCGCATGTCTTTACGGGCGCTTTCCGGCAGTTCAGGATTTTCCATCAGCAGGTCGGCAAAGCCGAGGATGGCGGTAAGCGGATTGTTGACCTCATGGGCCACTCCGGAAACAAGTTGGCCCACTGCTGCCATTTTTTCTGCGTGCATCAGTTTCGATTGCAGGCTGGCGGCGTCGGTCACGTCCGTCATCACCACGACCAGGCTGATCACGTGCGACTGCTCGTCGCGCATGGGGCTGAGGTTGATGGAGAAGTGGCCGATCCGGCCATCGCCGCGCAAAATTTGCAGCTCAAGATTGTCCACTTGCCGCCCGGCCAGCGTAGCGCTCAGGGCCTCGGTGAGAACGGTGCGCCGGGCCGGCGCCACCAGGTTTTCGAGGGGCAAGCCGAGCAACTGCTTCTGCTCGTACCCCATGTCCTGCCAGCGCCGGTTGGCATAGCTGATCAACCCGGCAGTGTCCGCCACCAGAATCAGGCTCTGGGTGTTGTTGAGGATTTTTCCGGAGAAGTCGCGCTCGCGCTGCAACTCGGCCTGGAAGGTTTTCAGCCCGCTGATATCGAGCATCAAGCCGCGGAACTGGGTCACGTGGCCCTGATTGTCCCGCACGGCAAAGGCATTGATGAGAACGTACACCGCGGAGCCGTCACGGCGGCGCAGCGTCTCTTCGTGGTTGCGCACCACGCCGTGCTCCTGCATTTCCCGGGCAAGTTCCTGGTGGCGCTCGGTCGAAAAATAAACCTGGGTGCGAACGTCGGCTTGGAGAAGTTCTTCCCGGCTGCCGTAGCCGAGCATGCGAACCAGCGCGTCGTTGACTTCAATAAAGCGGCCGTCGGGAGTGCAGAAGAACAGCCCCTCCTGAATGTTGTCGAAAAGTTCGCGGTAGCGCTGTTCCACTTCCAGGCGGTCGCTGATGTCCTTCAGCACGTGGATGGTTTGCATGCCCTCGCTGCTGGCGCCGTGGACCCGCGAAGTAGAGACCAGGTAAGTGCGTTCCAGCACGGAATGGACATACTCGTCGTCCCCTTCCCCGGTGCTGCGGCAGAAAGGGCAAGAGCGCAGCGGCGGAGCCTCACCCACAGCCAGCAGAGCCGACATATTGACCCCGATGAGCGCTTGGGGCTGAACCCCGATGAAATCGGCCAAGGAACGGTTCACCCGCAGAACGTTGCCGGATTCGTCATGGGCCACAATGAAATCGCTGATGGCATCGAAAATTTCGATCCAGTGGCGATTGGCCTGATCCATGCGGGTAAACAGGCGGGCATTCTCTAGCGCGACGGCGGCGTGCCCGGCGATGGCCTGCAGAACCTGGGTGTCATCTTCAAGGGGCTGTTCGCGATCTCCCAGGCACAGGACGCCGACCAGTTCTCCCGAAGCGCCCAGCAACCGTATCAGGGTGCCGTGGCTTCCACCCAGTTCGGAGGCCAGCGCGTCACCCACTAATTCGGTTGCACTCAATGAAACGATTGCACCTTCGTTTCGTGCCAGGGCTTGTTCGATGGCGTGGCTGAACCGTCGCAGCAACGAACGTTCCTGAACGTCGCAGCCGTCAGAACCCCGTATGACCAGGGTTTCCAGCCCGGTTTCTTGTTTGACCACAAGCGCGGCACAATCCGCGCCGAGCAGGTTCGCGGCACGGGCAACAAAGCTCCGGGCAAAGTCGGGAAGCCGCAAGTGGCTATTGAGTTCGAGGGCGAATCCCATCAGGGATTCGGCCCGGCGGCGATGCTGTTCGGATTGATGGAGGTTGCGGGTCACCTCCAGCGCGACTGCAACCTGCGCCGCCAGTGCGCGGGCGCGACGTACTTCCTCCTTGGTGATGTCGGCGCGGTCGAGCCGGTCCAGAACGCCGAACATTCCCAGGACTTCGCCCTTCGTGTCAAGAAGAGGGACGGTCAACAGCTGCCGCACTTCGAACTTACCCAGGATTTCCAGGTTCGCGCCGGGAGCTTTGCCCGGCTCGTCCGACCAGAAGACTTCCTTGTTGAGAAGGGTTTGGCTGGCGGGCCCTTCGGGAAACATGAAATCCACTTGCCCGGGATGACCGTTCTCCGCCGCCCAGCGCACGTGAAAAACGCCGTTTTCGAGCAGTCCAATGAAGCCGCGTCCGAAGCCCAGGAAGTCAGCGGCCCGCAGGGCAAATTGTTGCAGGAATTCATCCAACTTGCCGATGGAGGCCAGTTCGGCCGAAATATCCAGCAATTGATGAAGTTCGTGGGCCTGGGCCCGGGCGGTGCTGTACAGCTCGGCGTTGGCCATGGCCACCGCGGCAAAACCGGTGACCACTGAGATCAGTGATTTCTCCTCGATGGTGAAAACGCCGTCCTGGCGCGGATAGACGAGGACTGCGCCCTGGCTGACCGAGGTGCGGAAGGGGGCGGCAATCAGCATCCCTGGGGGGACCAGTTCGCCAAGAGCGTGGGTGGCAGGATCAATGGCCACGCTGATGGGCTCGCCCGCAGCTACCGCACGGCTGGCCAGGTCGGCGGCAAATTGCAATCCGCGGCGATCATGGCGCGCCCGCACCGAGGCCGCCAGCTGCGGAGACTCGGCCGCGACCGCCCGCAGACTGAAGGCCGTTCCTTCCCGCAGCAGTATGCAGACCAGGCGGGTGCGCAGCAGAACTCGAAGCCGGTCCGCGACCGCCTCGATCACGGCGGAGGACTCGGGGGCGGCACGCAAAGCCTGCGCGACCTCGGCCAGAATCTTGGTTCGCCGGTGTTCCTCGCGTGAAACCTGGCTCAGGCGATTGGCTTCGAGCAGGCTGCCAAGTTGTCCCGCCAGGATGGTGGCCTTGGCCGCCAAATCCGGGGTGAAGAAGTTGGGATCCGAACAATGCAGAAAGACGGCTGCCCCGATGGAGTCGTTACTGACCACCAGGGGCGCGGCCATGATAGAGCGAGCGCCGAATTCGGCAGCCATGAGATAACGCGCGGGATCCAATTGGTTTTCGTAAACCGTCTTGCGCTGACGGATGGCTTCGACCGCGATGGCCACGGAGCTCTGGCTGGCTTTGACCCGGGTTCCACGGAAACGCTCGGCCAGCAGTCCGTCGGCCTCAGCCCCCTGCAGCTCATCGGCTGAGATCCGCTGCCAGTAGTAGGCGCCATCCACCCCGAAGAGCTGGCGCGTGGCCTGACAGAAGAGCCGGATTAGCGCTTCCGCCGGCGTTCCCTGAGCGGCGGCCTCGGAGAATCGGAGGAGAAGGCGTTGGAAGGCGTCGTCCGAACGCGGAGTGCCGCGCTGCACTGCGGTCGCATCTTCAGCCGACAAGGTCAATGGGTCACCGTCCAGCCACTGTCAAAGCCACAAGTAGTTGATATACAGCAAATTAGACTGACATTCTCAATTTGAGTCAAGCGAATAAGCAGGTCGGGTGCCGAGATGGTGAAATGGGGGTTGGCCCCGTCCCGGGTGTATCAGAGTGAGATCACGACCGGTTGATGAGACGATTCTAAGCTAGGAGGGAGCTCGGAATCGCATCCCTCGGATCACAGTTAACTATCTTAAATTAAATGCTTTATAGGGATGCTAGGGGTCATTGAGGATTCCTGTTTCGGGCTGGCATCGGCATTGCACTTGAAGCGATGGGGAATTCTTCCCTTACCAGGAGAGACTTGTGCGGGCGAGGATAACAATGCGGCCGTTACTCAGTGTGGTCTTCAGCGTGGTCTTGGGGCTCTGGGTGATCGCGGCGGGAACTCAGATGCTTTGTCCGCCCGCCATGGCTCAGGAGAACGTAAAGACCGAGAGCGATGAACTGACGCGCAAGCCGAAGACGAAAGTTGCGCCCATTTATCCCGACGTGGCAAGACGGATGGGCGTTTCCGGCACGGTGAAGTTATCCGTTGTCGTGGCCCCCAACGGCACGGTGAAAAGTTCGAAGGTGGTCGGGGGGCACCCGGTCCTGGTCAATGCGGCCATGGACGCCATGAAGCAATGGAAATTTGAATCTGCCCCGACCGAGAGCAGTGGAATTGTGGAATTCAAGTTCCAGCCTCAAAACTAGGCCGGAGCGGTTTGGTCCGGGTCCAGAAGCGCGGCAGCAGCAAGCGGAGGAAGAGCATGACGATCGGCAGAAAACTTTATTTCAGCTTCGGCGCGGTGCTGGTCATGGTTGTGGTGCTGTTCGCGGTAAACCTGGCAGCGGTATTCCGCGAGCACAGCGCCAAGGCGTCGGCGTCGCAGGCCCTCGAGCTGGCCGATGCCACCGACAAGATCCGATTTCAGATGATGCAGAACCGCCTCTATCTGACCAACTACCTGCTGAGCGGAGACAGCCGCGAGTCCGACCATGTGAATGACGGCGTCCGCTCCCTGATTGACCGCATGCAGAACACGCTGGCCCTGGCCACCTCCGAGCAACAGCGGACCGCGCTGGCAAAAGTACAGCAGACGGAACAAAGCTGGGCCCGCGACTTCGCTGAACCTCTCATGCAAAAGCGCAAAGAGGTGGACCAGGGAAATTCCACCGTGGCCGAATTGCAGATTTTCTATCTGCAGAAAGATGCGAGCTCGTGGGTAAAGAATTCTACTGAATATCTCGATCTGGCAGATCAGGAAAGCAAGCGCGTTTTGGAAGAGCGGCGCCACAGTGATGATTCCGCCAGCAACTGGACCATCGGCATCGCCCTGCTGGGCACGCTGGCCGCGCTGGGTCTGGGCAGCCTCATCGCCTTCCGCACCGCCAGGTCCATTACCGAACCGCTGGCCGACCTGATGAAGGTCACCAAGCAGATTGGAACCGCCGGGGACCTGGACCACGAAATCGATATCAAGCGTGAGGACGAGATCGGTGAACTGGGCCGGACCTTCAACGGCATGGTGGGATACCTGCGCGAGATGGCATCGGTTTCCGAGGCCATCGCCGGAGGAAATCTTTCGGTTGAAGTAACGCCCCGCTCCAAGGATGACACGCTGGGCAACGCTTTCGTGCGCATGGTGGATGGCCTGAGAAATCTGGTGCGCAACGTGCGCGACGCGGCTTCCCAGGTGGCCAGCGCTTCCAGCCAGGTGGCCGGGCGCCTCCGACGATTCGGCCAAGGTCAGCCTGCAAACTGCCTCCGCCATCGACGAAGTCACCAGCACCATGCACGAGATGAGCGTCAACGTGCAGAACATGGTGAAGAACACTCAGACCCAGGCTTCCAGCGTCAGCGAGACTTCCGCCTCCATCGACCAGATGGTGGCCTCCATTCAACGCGTGGCCGACACTGCCAAGGTGCTGCTCGACATCTCGAACCGCTCGAGGGAAGAAGTCCACAGCGGCATCAACACCATGGAAAAGGCCACCGACGGACTGAACAAGATCAACATCACCATCCGTTCATCCGGCGAAATCATCGATGTACTGGGACAACGGGCCGACGACATCGGCAAGATCATCGAAGTCATCGATGACCTGGCGGAGCAGACCAACCTGCTGGCGCTGAACGCGGCCATCGAAGCGGCGCGCGCCGGCGAGCATGGCCTGGGATTCGCGGTGGTGGCCGACGAAGTGCGCAAGCTGGCGGAAAAGTCAGCCCAGTCCACCAAGGAAATTTCCGAACTGATCCAGAGCATCCAGAAGGAAGCACGCAAGGCGGTGGAGAACATGGACCGCAGCACCGGCATCGTCAACGACGGGCTGGGCCTGGGACAGGAACTCAACGCGGCGCTGCGCAAGATCTCGAACGTGGTGACCGAGGTTTACAAGTTTGCCCAGGAGATTGGCGCGGCCACCAACGAGCAGTCGCACGGGTCTTCGCAGATCGCGCGCGCCACCACTCGCCTGAACGAAATCACGCACGAGATCAACTCCGCGGTCGAGGAGCAGGCTTCCGGCGCCCAGGCGGTGGTCAAGGCCATGGAGCGGATGCGCGAACTGGTGCAGCAGACTACTTCGGGTTCGACCGAACTGGCGGCCTCGGCCGAGCAGATGTCAAAAATGTCCCGCGAATTGCTGGACGCGATGCACCGCTTCGCGCTGGAGCAGGCGGAACGGGGTCCGGCGCGCTACGACGAGCCCGGCGTCCGGCGCGCCGCTGCCGGCGCCCGCGCCTGAGGTCCAGAGTGCATATGAACCCTGAATTGCACATCGTCGGATTCAAGGTAGGGCGCGAGACCTATGGCGTGCCCATCACCTCCCTGCACGAGATTGTGCGCGTGCCTGACATCACGGCGGTGCCGGATGCTCCCGACTACATGGAAGGCGTGATCAATCTTCGCGGCAAGATTGTTTCGGTCATCGACCTGCGCAAGCGCTTCGGCGAGCCCAAGACGGCGTTAAACCGCCGCAACCGCATTCTGGTAGTGGAACATGGCGGCAGGCTTTCGGGACTGATTGTCGATTCGGCTTCGGAAGTCCTCAAGATTCCGGCGAATGAGATTGAGCCTTCTCCGGCCACCCTGCAGGACGGCGGACTGAACTGCGTGACCGGGCTGGGCAAATATCGCGGCCGCCTGATCGTTCTGCTCGATATGGCCAAGCTGCTGGACAGCGGGCTGGGCCGGAAAGAACAAGCGGAGCGGGCAAACGGCGAATCCCGCGGCGCAGCCGCGGCCAAGTCATAGCGGTTCCCAGGTACAAAAAGGAACAGGGACGGACCGGAACTCAATGGGAACATCCAGCATACCTGCGCAGTTTACCGAGGCTGAATTGAAGCTTCTGCAGGTGCTCGTGTACCAGGAGTGCGGCATGCACTTCGACGAGCGGCGCAGCCACTTCCTGCAGGACCGCCTGCAGCGCCGCCTGAAGGAATGCCACCTCGATTCCTTTTACAGCTACTATCGCCTGCTGATCAGCAAGGAAGGCAAGGATGAACTGGCCCGGCTGCTGGAAAACCTGACGGTCAACGAAACCAGCTTCTTCCGCAACAAGGCCCAACTGGACCTGTTCCACAAGCACATCCTCGACGACCTGATTCGGCGCAAGCAGGCCCAGCGCGACTACTCCTTGCGCATCTGGAGCGCGGGTTGCTCCACCGGACAGGAGCCTTACACGCTGGCCATGCTGATTGCCGACAGCCTGGCTTATTACTACCTGCGCAATCCACAGTCAAGCGCCATAGCTTCGCCCAAGCCGCTGATTCCTCCACCCTGGAAGGTCGAGATCATTGCCAGCGACATCAGCTACTCGGTGTTGCGTACCGCGCAGGAAGGCACATACTCCGAAACCCAGATGGCGAGCGTGGACTACAGCTACCGCTTGCGCTACTTCGATAAGACGGGCGACCGTTATGCGATCAAGAAGGCGTTGAAGGAAATCGTCCACTTCGACTTTCATAATCTGAAAACAGAATACCTGCCGCAGCGCAATGATGTGATCTTCTGCCGCAACGTCATGATGTATTTTGACGAACCCGAACAGAAGCGGTTGCTGGAAAAGTTCGCGCGCTGCCTCAACCTGCAGGGTTACCTGTTCGTGGGCCACGCGGAAAGCTTGCTGGCCTTGACCGACAAGTTCACCATGGTGCATCGCAATAGCGGGACCGCCTACCAGAAGGTCGAGGTGAGCGGGTGACCCAGTTTCCCGACGAGCGCGCCGCCGAAATGCTGGAACTCTTCTTCGAGTCCGCGCAGGAACTGCTGCAGGCGCTCAATGAAGAGGCGCTGAAGCTGGAAAAGCGTCCGGCCGATGCCGAACTGGTGCGCAGCATCCGTCGCATCGTGCATACGCTCAAGGGCGATGCTGCGGCTTGCGGTTTTCGTGAACTGAGTAATGCAGCCCATGACCTGGAAGACGCGCTGGCCCTGGAATCCGCTTCGTCGCACGGCAGCCTGGCCGAGGTCGCATTTACCGCGGCTGACACCTTTGGTGCCATGCTGGCGGCCTACCGGCGCAAAGGCAAGCAGCCCTCGTCCGCGCCTCTGGCCAGGATGATTCGCGAGCTGACGCAGCAACCCAAAGGAAAAAAGCGCACAAAGAAGGGGGCCAAAGCGGCCGCCGTCCCGGTTGACTGGAACGAGTACGAGAAACTGGCGATCCAGAGTGCGGCGAGTGCAGGCCGCAGCGTGTACCACGTCACCGCCGCCATCGATCCCAAGTGCGTGATGCCGATCGCAGCCCGGCAACTGGTGATGAATGCCCTGGCGCCGGTCGCTGAGGTGCTGGGGGCGCGTCCCGAGGCTGGGTCTCCCGAGAGCACTCGGCGTTTGGAATTACTGGTGGCCAGCGACAAGTCATCCGAGCAGTTGTCCGCGCGCTGCCGTATTCCCACCGTCATATCGAGCGTAGTCGTGGAAGTGGTGAAGGCGGCTGAGGCTTCGGTGAGGAAAGGAGTTTCTGCCGAACCGGCTGGACAGGCGGCAGCATCACCTCTCGCTTCACCAGGCGTTGCCGGAATCTGGCGATGACCACGGCGTCGCGGGCCGGCCCAATCATCCGGTGCCGGCGGAAAACATTTTGCGCGTGGACGCGGAGCGTATCGACACTGTGCTCAACCTGGTGGGGGAACTGATTATCGGCAGGTCGATGCTGCAACAGGCATTTACTGATTTCGCCCGCCATGTTCCCAAGGAGGCCTTGCGCGGCCGCTTCATCGATGCCATGGCCTTTCAGTCGCGCGTGCTCAGTGACCTGCAGCGCTCGGTGATGAAAATCCGAATGGTGCCGGTCGAGCAGCTCTTTCGCCGCTTTCCCCGCATGGTGCGAGACGTTGCTAAGCAATGCGGCAAGGACGTGGGGCTGATGATGAGCGGGCAGGACACCGATCTGGACAAGAGTCTTTTGGACGTGGTTGCCGAACCCCTGACTCACCTGGTGCGCAATGCCGTCAGCCACGGCATCGAAAGCGCCGAAGAGAGAGTCCGAAACGGGAAGCCGGCGCGCGGAACCATCCATCTCACTTCGTATCACCACGGCAATCAGGTTATCGTGGAAGTCAGCGATGACGGCGCCGGCATTGACGCTCAAAAAGTCAAAGCCAAGGCTTTAGAGAAAGGCCTCGTTACCTCGGAAGAGGCAGACAGTCTGGGCGAGGCCGAGATTCTGGCGCTGGTGTTCCGCCCCGGGTTCAGCACCGCGGACGAGATCACCGAGATTTCGGGCCGCGGCGTCGGCCTGGATGTGGTGCAGACCGTGTTGCACCGGCTGAAAGGCTCGGTCGAGGTTGAGACCCGGGTGGGCCAGAGCACCACCTTCCGCCTGAAGCTGCCGCTCACTTTGGCCATCATCAAGGCCCTGCTGTTCCGGGTGGAGCAGAGGTTGTACGCGGTGGCCCTGAACGCGGTCGCGGAAATTGCCCGCGCCCGTGAATCCGACGTGCACCAGGTGCACAACCATGAAGTCCTGCAGCTGCGCGATCGCGTGCTGCCCCTGGTCCGTCTGGGGCGCGCGCCGGGCCGGGGAGCAGCAGGCGGGGTCGGAAAAGATTTTTGTGCTGGTGATTTCCATGGGCGAGCGGAAGCTGGGGATGATCGTGGACAGCCTCGAGGGCGAAGAAGAGCTTGTGATCAAGGCGCTCGACGACCAGACCGTGGCCACCGACCTGATCAGCGGAGCTTCCATCCTGGGCGATGGACGCGTGGTGCTTATCGTGAATCTGCCCGCGGTGGTGGATCGCCACGCCAAGGTCCGACCGGAAGAAGGAGAGGGAATCACTTCCGGACTTCTGCTTTCCCACGCCGATCGCAAGGCCCTGCGCGAGGGCGCGGCGGAGGTGCGTCCATGACACCGGTACGCGTGCTGGTGGTGGACGATTCCGCGCTTATGCGGAAGTTGATTCCGCAGATTTTGCAGACCGACAGTTCGATCCAGGTGGTAGGCACGGCCATGGACGGCAACTTCGGCCTCAGGAAGATTGACGAGTTGAAGCCCCAGGTCATCACGCTCGATCTGGAGATGCCCGGCATGGGCGGCATCGACATGCTCAAAGAGATCATGCGCCGCCACCGCCTGCCGGTGATCGTGGTGAGTTCCCACAGCACGCAGGGAGCATCGATCACGCTGCAGGCCCTGTCGCTGGGCGCGTTTGATTTTGTGGCCAAGCCGAGCGACGTCTCCGCTCGCATGCCGCAGATCGCAGCCGAATTGATTGGCAAGATCAAGGCCGCCGCCCAGAGCCGGGGCGTGACTGTCAGGCCGGTGGGAGTGGCCGCGCGTCCGGGGCAGAAGGCCCCTCTCGATACCAAGAAAGCTCCCAGCAGAGTGGTTGCCATCGGGGTCTCTACCGGAGGGCCGCAGGCCTTGCAGTACGTTTTCTCGCAATTGCCGGCGGACTTTCCCGGTGCGATTGTGGTGGTGCAACACATGCCGGAAGGTTTTACCGAAATGTTTGCCCGGCGTCTGGATGAAATCTGCGCCGTCCGGGTCAAGGAAGCGCAGTCGGGGGACGTCCTGCTGGCGGGACGGGTGCTGATTTGCCCGGGGAGCCGGCATTTGAAGGTAAAACGGCTGCCGCTGGGGGATGTTGCGGTGCTGAGCGACGAGCCCCGGGTCAACGGTCACCGTCCCTCTGCCGATGTGTTGTTCAAGAGCCTGGCCGACGAGTTCGGCTCCAAGGGCATGGCTGTCCTCATGACAGGGATGGGGGATGACGGGGCGCAGGGTATGGGCGCGGTCAAAGCGGTGGGAGGAATGACGATAGCGCAGAGCGAGGAGTCGTGCGTGGTCTATGGCATGCCCAAAGCGGCCATCGACAGGGGCTTCGCGGTGCGGGTGGTGGGGCTGGATGTTCTGGCCAACACCCTGCAGGCCCAATGCATGGCAGATCGTAAAAACGGATTTGGCAACGAACCGGGCGAGGGCGGCAAGGCCGCGGGCGCGGGACGAGAGTAGTTTAGCTGGGGAGAGTAAGGGTCGATTTTGCAACAAGAGCAGGAGGGGTTATGGAGCAGTTTGCATCGTTAAAACGCAGCAAGGACGGTCAGCCGGTCCGCTACCTGGTAGTGGACGATTCCGTCTTCGCCCGCAAGAATCTGGCGCGGATCGTCGAGACTTTCGGCGGCCAGGTAGCGGGTGAAGCCGGCGACGGCATGACCGCCATCACCGAATACGACCGCACCAATCCTGACATCGTGCTCATGGATATCACCATGCCGCAGATGGAAGGGATCGAGGCGGCCGAAAAGATCGTGGCCCAGCATCCTGAGGCGCGCATTGTCATGGTGTCTTCCGTGGGTTATCAGGAGAACATCGTGGCGGCGCTGCAGCGCGGAGCCCGGCACTTCGTGCAGAAGCCGGTCAAACCGGAAGTTCTGTACGAAGTCATCAAGTACGTTCTGGGCGAAGATGGAGCTGTAGCCAGTGCCGCGGGCGCGGGAGCCTGATCTATGAAGATGGAGCTGATCCAGCCGTTCATCAACGCGGCGGATGCCGTCCTGGCCCAGGGCCTTCAGTCCCCCATGTCGATCGGGAACCTGAGCATGGAGCAGGAGGCATACCGGCGCAAAGGCGTGGCCGCACTGGTGGCGATCACGGGAGACATTGAGGGCCGAATTGTGTTTGACCTCGATCCCGAGACCGCGGTGCGTGTTGCCAGCCATTTTGCCGGCGGCGAGCTGCCTGAATCCGATGACCTGGTGCGGGAAACAGTTTGTGAGTTGGCCAATCAGGTGACCGGAAACGCGGTCACTGCCCTGAACGATCAGGGCTTTCACTTCCGGGTGCATCCCCCTGTCTTACATACTTCTGAACATGGTCCTACCAGCAGCGAGGACACTGAAGCCCTGGTGATTTGCTGCGAGACCGATCGCGGCAGCGTGTTCATGAACATCGCGCTGCGCTACAACGTTGAGCTGTCCGGCGAACGGGCGGCAGCGGCCGGCGAGTAGCCTCGGACTCGGACGTCGGGCCTCGGGCGTCAGACCTCGGAATTCTATCCCTCAAATCTCTCGCCTGGTGTGCCGAGGGGTTCTTTATTTACTGTCATCTTGAGCGGAGGGAATGGACTCGCTGGCGAGTCCGTTCCCGCAGTCGAAAGATCTGCTTTGGAGCAAGGCATGCGGCCTGCGGTTCCGCACACGGTCGATGCTGTGCTGGCAGAAAGCAGGTCCCTCGACTTCGCTCGGGATGACAGAGTTCGGGGGACATAGCAGAGGACGACAGAGCGAATGACATAGCAGGGAGAGAGCCCGACCTCAGGCCCTGACGTCCGAGGTCTGACGCCCGACGTCCGCTCTACGATGTCATCTTGAGCGGAGGGAATGGACTCGCTGGCGAGTCTGTTCCCGCAGTCGAAAGATCTGCTTTGGAGCAATGCATGCGGCCTGCGGTTCCGCACACGGCAGATGCAGCGCCGGCAGAAAGCAGGTCCCTCGACTTCGCTCGGGATGACAGAGTGGAGAGAGAGCACGACAGAGAGGTCCGCAGTCTGATGTCCGAGGTCCGCTTTACGGTCCGGCCAGGACGAAGACCGGGTTCTGCGGCAGTGCGTTTCCGCCGTTGGGTGGAGTGGTCGAGCCCAGAGGAGCGGGCAAGTCAAGCACCGGCGTGTCATCGGAGGTGCGGATGACAGTGGTGCTTCCCGCGTCACACTTTCCTACCAATACTTTTGTGCTGTCGGCCGAGGCGGCTGACGAAACCCGGAAGCGGACCCCGCCCGCCACTCCCCCCGGAATGCCCAGGCCATTGACGTCGCAACCGGTCGGGAAGGCTGTAGAGATCTCGACCACGACGGCTCCAGTTCCACTCTGGCTGCTGGCTGCGGCCCCGACGTTATTGGCAACGGTAAAGGTCCCGGTGTTTGCCGCCAGCAGAGTGAAGGTGCCGTTGTTCCCCGCGTCGGTCATGCCGGCGACAACTATTTCCATGCCTGGCCGGAGGGCTGGACCGGAGATCAAGCTATAGGTGTACGTGGTGTTGTTGCCGTTTTGCGCGGCGGCTGTAATCGCAACCGTGGATTCCAGCGGGATGGTCTTTCTCACGCTGCCATCGCCGGCGTTAATCACGGTGACCCCGGTATTGATGCAAAGCTGAGTATCGCCGGGATCAGAAGTGCAGGGCGCTGTCTTGCTGGAACTCACGGCGTACACCCGGCTGCCATCGGGCAGCACCGAAACTACAGTCGGGCCGGCCGCTACCGGAACGGTGAAGACCACAACCGGTGGATCGGCGGCCACATTCACCGCAGTCACGGTGTTGGCGACCGGGTTGGTCACGTAGAGGCGATTCAGCTTGCTGTCATAGACCATGTAATTGGCGCCCGCGCCCACGGAGGCCGAGCCCACGACTGAGTCAGTGACGGTATCAATCGCGGACACGGTGCCGCTGCCGCTGTTGAGCACGTAGATTCTCGCACTGTCGGAGCGCGCTACTGCCCACACCGGAGTGGTCCCGGTCGTGATGGTCTGAGTTACGCTGCGGTCCACCACGCTGATGGCTGTGACCGTGCCGTCAGCCTGATTCACGGCGTAGAGTTTTTTCTGGTCCGGAGTTTCCGCCAGCGCGACGGGATGATTGCCCACCGCAATCAGCGGGTTCAGAACCGCATTGCTTGTGGCCGAGACTGCCGCAACCGTATTGTTCCCGAAATTCGCCACGTAAACCGATCCGCTTTCCGTGGTATGGACAAATACCGGGCGCGAACCTGCCGGCAGGGAAGTCGTCGTCACCACGGTAGCGGTTGAACCTGGGTTGGGGGAAAACGATGAGACCGAGTCCTCCAGGGTGTTCACCGCATACACTCGAAACCCATTCGAAGTGAGGGTGGCGTGGGCCGGGCCCAGGCCGAGTTGGGCCACGCCGATGTTGGTATCGCCCGAAATATCCATCCGGCTGCTGGCGCCGGGGTCAATGGAACCGTTGTTACTGAGCACCAGAACGAAGTGAATGGCGTCGGGATCGGGCGGGGGCGGAACAATGGGAACGGCGACGGGACGGTACTGGTCGCCGCAGCCAACGCAAATCAGGAAAAGAATCAGAACGCCCAGCAAGCGGGCCCTACGCCAACCAATCATCCGCACCCCAGCAGAACCATCCATGAACTCACAATGATCTGGAAGAGGTTTCATTTTAATGGCTGGGCGGAATATGCGCCAGCGGGGGGACGTAAGCTCTTAGCTCTTAGCCTTTAGCTCTTGGCTCATGGCCTTTGGTGGTTGGCTTCTGGTCCCTGCTTCGAGGTCTGATGCATTGTTGCCGGCGAAAGGGTGCCCTTTCAGGATTGAAGCATTGGTCCGGAAATTCGCGAAAGGCGTGGCTGGCCACGGTGTGAAGTAGATTTGTTAAAAGCTAAAAGCTAAAAGCTAAAAGCTGCCTTACGCTTTGCCTTTTGACCGCTTTCCGGAAGCTGCCTCGCGGGCCGGCGCCGCTGGTTTCTTCTTTCCTTCCATCTCGGCCAGGCTCTGTTTGAGGGCAGCCATCAGATCGACTACCGGGGCGAGCTTCTTGGGCTTCTCAACTTCCGTGATCTTGCCGCCTTCCAGCTTGGTTTCAATCAGCTTCTTCACATTTTCCTGGAAGGTGTCGTGATATTTTTCCGGGTCCCAATCGGCGGCCAGAGCTTCAATCAACTGGTGAGCGACTTTGACTTCCGCGTCCTTCAATTCGACATCGGGCGCGCCAAAGCCTTCCACCTTGCGGACTTCCTCCGCGTAGTACATGGTGTGCAGCATGAGTCCGCCTTCGTGCGGGCGCAGAAACACGGTGTACTCGCGGTTGTGCATGGTGAGCTTGGCGATGGCGACGTATTCGCTCTCTTCCAGGGCCTTGGTCAGCAGGGCGTAGGGCCTGCGTCCCGCTTCTTCCGGCAGCATGTAGTAGGAGGATTCGAAAAAGACCGGGTCCACCTCGCTGGTCTTAACGAACTCGAGAATCTCCATGGTCTTCGCGGTCTGCGGCTCGATCTTCTTGATCTCTTCGGGTTCGATCACCACGTATTCGTCCTTGCGGAATTCGTAGCCTTTCACGATCTCACTGCGCTCCACCACGCGATTGTCGGCGGGACAGTAATATTGCTGCTTGACCCGCTGCAGGTCGTCGCGATGCAACATATTGAAGGAGATGCCGCTGCTGCGCGCGCCGGAGAAAAGACGCACCGGCATGGAAATCAGACCGAAAGTGAGATATCCCGACCAAACCGAGGCTGCCATAGTTTTCCCTCGAAGCAGAAAAGGCGCGAGCGTAGTGCAGTTTAGACTACGCAGGGGAGTTTGATGCAGCCGGTAAGCGCAGGGAATCCGAACAAGAAGCCCCATCTGTAGGAGTATCGGCGTCGCTACACTATATCTTGTGCATGATCGAAACCGAGGGCGCGCTTTTTAACTGTGACCGACGTGTATGACCACACTTCATTCCAGCGCATTGACCATTCTTGACGTTGCCGGTCATCAAGGGACGTGGGTCATTGCCGGCCTGGTCACCGTGGCCTTTACGGTGCTGGCCCGCATGGTCAGGGGTGTGACGAACTCAGGCGCGCTGGCCGGGGCTTTCAGCTGCTTTGTGCTCTATATCGGGGGCGGCCCGGGAGCTTTCGCGGGCCTGATTACGGTGTTCGCGCTGGCCTGGATCACGACCCGGCTCGGCTATGCGCGCAAACAGAAGCTGGGGACCGCGGAACGCCGTGAGGGCAGGAAGGCATCCCAGGTCCTGGCCAACCTCGGAGTCGCTACGGGGTGTGCCGCAGCTTCCATCGTCAGCCATAACCGGGCACTATTTTTGCTGGCCATGGCGGCGGCACTCTCGGAAGCCGCCGCCGACACGGTTTCGAGCGAAGTAGGCCAGGCCTTCCGCGAGCAGGCCCGCCTGGTGACAACCTGGCGTGCCGTGCCGGCGGGGACCGATGGCGGCGTGAGTCTGATCGGGAGTGCCGCCGGAATCGCTGCCGCCGGGGTGGTGAGCGCGGTCTGTCTTTTTGGCGGATTGCTGCCGCTGCGATGGCTGGCAATTTCCATCGGCGCCGCGGTCCTGGGCATGATTGCCGACAGTTTTCTGGGCGCAGGGCTCGAAAGACGTGGGTTGGTTAATAACGACCTGGTAAACTTTCTTGGCACCCTGACCGCCGCCGCTGCTGCAGTCTGGCTGGCCCGGATTCACCTGTAGACTCCGCGTTTTACCCCGGCAGGTCATGTACTGATGGGCCTTGCCGCCGGTTACCCTGAGCGCGAAAATCTCTTAAGAGCATCTTCACTTAAGAGTGCTTGCATCTCACTGCTTTAGCCGGGTTGTCCAGAGAGCTCTTCGATGAACCCGGAAAGCGCGAAAGACGTATAGAAGTAAATGAGGATCCAGAAGTTTGTAATCGGATATGTGCTGGCCCTGGCGCTGTTGCTGTTTGCCCAGCAGCGTCCCGCCACCACGCAGGCTGCCGGCTTTCGCTCGGTGGCTGATCTCACCCACTCGCTGTCAACCAGCGGCCTCGAAACGGGGCATAGGTCCAGCTATCGGGTGCAGACCGTCGCTCTTTCGGAGAAGACCTACGCTTCGGGGACTTCCTCTTCAGAACAGTTTTCCACCCGGATTGTTGCTCCCTCACGCCTGGGACGCGGCCAGTGGGCGGTTGACCAGATTCCAGCCGGCCGGCTGATCGGGCCGCTGGTGGTGCTCGATGTGAGCGCCAGCGTAAAAAGCAATCCCGATTACGAGCTTTCGGTTGAAGACATCGCACGCTGGGAGCAAGCCAACGGGCCGATTCCCCTGGGCGCGGTGGTGATGGCGCGCACGGGTTGGGGATCGCGCTGGAACTCAGTCAGCCGGTACCGCAATACCGACGCTAAAGGCGGCATGCATTTTCCTGGATATTCGGAGGATGCGGCCCGCTTCCTGGCCGAAGGACGGAACGCTCTTGGCCTGGGCATCGATACCCCAAATCTTGATCGCGGCTCGGCCAAAGTATTGGCCGTAGGCCAGTATGCGCTGGAGCATGGCCTCTACCTGCTTACCAACGTAGCCAATCTCGACCATATGCCCGCCAACGGCGCGGTGGCCATGGTCGCTCCTGCGAAAGTAGCGGGAGGATCGACAGCTCCGGTGCGGATTCTGGCGCTGGTGCGCTAGCGAATTTTTCTCGCGGCGCGTTTCTAAACTCATCTACCCACTCCACAGAGACGACCATCCGGGTTACTGCTGAAATACTTCTCCCAATCGGGATACCCATGAGAACATCACCGCAACTCTCGCACTGCTAGTAGGGAACCGTGCGCACTTTGCTTCAGGATCTCCGCTATTCCGCACGTCAGCTCATCAAGAGTCCAGGATTCACACTCACAGCCGTGATCTCGCTGGGGCTTGGCATTGGGGCAGCCACCGCTGTGTTCAGCGTGATCTACGCTGTGCTGATGAACCCTTATCCCTACCCTGACGTGGATCGAATCGTACGACTCACGACGCAAAGCGTAGCCGGTTCCGGGGACCCTGTCTTTCTAAACGGCGCCCAGATTCAGATCTTGCGGCGGTCACCTGTGGTCGAAAGCGTTCTGACGATGGACTACAACGCGCTGATGCTGACAGGGCAGGACCTTCCGGAGACCGTGCACACCGCAAGCCTGATCTCGAATAGTTTTCACGATCTTGGCGTGCCCCCGGTGCTAGGACGTGGACTCTGGCCATCCGATGCGGTGGACGGCGAGGAGCCGCGACCTGTTGCAGTTCTTTCTTACCGATTTTGGCGGAGCCATTACTCGTCCAATCCGGACGCAGTGGGCCGCACTCTGCAACTCGATCACAGAAACTTTGAGATTGTGGGCGTCGCGGCACCGCGATTCACCTGGGGTGATGGCGCTGACGCGTATCTTCCGCTGAAGCTAATGCGAGATCCGGGGCGGACATCGATCGTCTATTTGCTCCTGCGGCGCGGCGTCAGCCGGGCCGGGGCGGACGCAGCGCTGCAGCCACTGGTGGAACAGTTCGCCAACTACATGCCCAATGATTTTCCCGACGTCTTCAGGGTCCATGTGCAGGGGTTGAACGACTGGGTCGTAAGCTCCATGGGCGGAACCCTGTACCTGCTGTTTGGCGCGGTGATGTTGCTGTTGGTGATCGGATGCGGAAATGTCTCGATTCTTCTGCTGGCACGGGGCACGGCGCGGCAGCATGAGTTGGCGGTAAGAACCGCTATTGGCGCGGGCCGCCTCCGGATCATTCGTCAGTTGCTCACAGACTCTCTCCTGCTGGCGGCGATTGGCGCGGTGCTGGGGGTCATGATTTCTTACGGCGCTCTGGCGCTTATTCAGAGTCTGCTGCCCCGATCCGCGTTCGCCTCCGAGTCCGTGATTCGCATCAACCTGCCCGTGCTCTTTTTCAGCATCACGGTGGCACTGGGAACGGGCGTACTGTTCGGGCTGTGGCCGGCGCTGCAACTCTCGCGGACGAACATCGGCCAGATCATGCAGTCCGGCGCGCGTCGGGTAGCCGGCAGCGTCCGCGGACGCCGGACGCATAGCATGCTGATCTCCGCGCAGGTAGCGCTGACATTATTGTTGCTCGCAGCTGCGGGCTCCGCAATGAAGGGGTTCGCCCAGTTGATCCATGAACCCCTCGGTTACGACCCGCACCATGTGATGGCGATAGGAATTCCTTTACGCGAGGACTCCTATCGCACCTGGTCCGCTCGTGCAGCCTATTTTGAGCAGCTGCGAGAGAATGTCGCTCAGACGCCCGGCGTGACCGCGGCAGCGATTTCCACGGACGCGACCCCGCCGCAGGAATGGATGGATTATGGGATTTGAAGTTTTGGGCAAACCCATCGCCCCTGGCGCAGGGGCGCCGTTTGATTCGAGTGGGTCTGAGATTGGATCGGTCAACCTGATCAGCCCGGAGTACTTCGCGGCTTTGCGTATTCCCGTGCTGCAAGGACGGATTTGGAGCGACGTCGAGAATAACAGGGGCGCACATGTAGCCGTCATCAACCGCACGCTGGCGCAACGCTACTTTCCGAATGGCGATGCCATTGGGCACTCGCTGAGATCGGGAGGTCTTGAAGGCAATCCGGCTACGATATTGTCGCCGCCAAATATTGCAGCTACCTGGTTCCAGATTGTTGGCATCGTCGGGGACGCGCGCAATGATGGGCTGCGCAGTGTCGCCAGACCGGCCGTCTTCGTGCCCTACACTTTCAGCATGGGAGAGTTCACGGAGATTCTGGTTCGCTCCCAAGTTGCACCCTTGACGCTGCTGCATGCCGTGCGCGAGCAATTGAGGGCAATTAACCCGGATCAGACCAGCAGTGGCGTCTATGATCTCGAAACTCAGCTCACCTATGAACCCGAGTGGCAGCAGGAGCATATCGCGGCGTGGATCTTTGGCGTTTTTGCCTGGCTGGCCCTGGCCCTTGCCGCAGTAGGGCTGCACAGCGTGGTTTCCTACACTGTGGCGCAAAGGACTAACGAGTTTGGAATTCGTATGGCGATGGGAGCACGACGCGGACACTTGCTGCGAATCGTGTTCGGGTCGGCGTTAGGAAGCGTGGGCGCCGGAATCTTTGCCGGTGTCGCCCTTTCGCTGGCCCTCAGCCAAATCATCGCGAAGTGGGCGCCAGGCAATCCCCGCGATCCGGTCATTCTCCTGGCCGGAACGATTCTTCTGGGCCTGGTGTCTGGGTTGGCCTGCGCGATACCGGCGCGTCGCGCCTCCAAGGTCGATCCGGTGATTGCGCTACGCTGCGAGTAAGTAGCCGGGCCTCGTCCCAGTGGGAGTGTAGCGAGGGTCGAACCCTGGTACCGAGAACGGGCCCGGCGCAGGTAACTTTCAGGAGTGCCGCTGGAGAACAAGAGTCTTCCGGTCGGGAAGTTTGGGTCTGGGAGAGGACGCAGTCACCCACTCATTCGCAAAGAACGCGAATGAATGGGGCACCCGGCTTTCGGGAGTGCCGCCGGAGATCAAACAATCGAGAAGTTTGGATTTGGGAGAGGGCTCAGTCACCCACTCATTCGCAAAGAACGCGAATGAATGGGGCACCCGGCACGTCAGCTCATCAGGATTCCAGGGTTCACACTCACGGCAGTGACCTCATGCTCTTGCCAGAACTACTTGCAGCTTGAGCTGCGGAGCCAGCGCGGCGAGGACCGTTTCCGTGACCGCTCGCTGGCTGATCTTTGAGGCCTGCACCTCTACGAGCGTCACTGCGGAGATCGCAGAGTAAGCCTGGCCCGCCGCAATCAATTGCACGATGGCGGTCTGCAGCGGCGAGAGACTGGGATTGAAGGCAACATTCTCAATGTAGCAACCTTGAAAGATGCGCCCGCCAGCCGTGCGGATGGCGACGCCTGCCGGCGATTTGCTGTACGGCGCATAGGACCTGCACGCTGCGTCCAGGGCTGCGGCGTTCAGAGCATCGGGAACTCCGTCGCTGAGGGCAAGATTCACTTTCCGGATGGGAAGAGCTCCCTGCGTTGCTCCCAGGGCCGCGGGTCCAAAAGCCGCGGGCAAAATCGACGCCAGCTTGACCGGCGGCTGATTGGGAACCAGAATCAGCATTTCTCCCGCGGGAGAAATTTCTTCCATGAACTGCCGGCAGTGGCCGCAGGGCGCGCCGCCCACCACGGCCAGCGAGGTGACGGACTGCTCGGAGTTCATGTACGCGTTCGACAGGGCCGCTTGTTCGGCATGCACGGCGAATCCCAGGCATTGGCCGGGAATCTCGATGTTGGCTCCCAGATAGAGGCTTCCGCTGGCCCCACGCACCACGACGCCAACGAAGAAGTTCGAAATCGGTGCACGCGAATAGCTTTGCGCGAGCGGCAGCAGGCCCATCATCACGTCGTCGATGCTGGTGTTCTCGCTTTTCGCCAGGGCTTCGACTGCGCTGGCAGGAATCCGCCCGCTGAACCTGGGATCTTCGAGGACCTGGCCCACCAGAGCGCGCGAGCGCTCGCTGAATTTCGGCAGTCGCGAGTGGAGAGTTTCATCTTTTGTTTCCGGAACGAACGGTGAAGAGTTCATAAATGCCAACCCCAGGGCTGATGAGCCCAAACGAGTGAGAGCTGTACGGCGGCTGATGCTGTTATTCGCATATAGAGAGCGCATTCTCACCCCAAGTATTAAGAGCAGTCGCGAATGAGTATATCTATCCGCTTCTCGCTCGAACTACAGAAATCAGGCTGCCCTCCGTCCCAATGGGGGTGTGCGCGGAGGTCACAGCGAGGCTCGTATCCTGGTGCCAACAACGGGCCGGATGCAGGTAAAATTTCAGGAATGCCGCAGGAGATCAAGATGGCGGGTCACCCACTCATTCGCGAAGAACGCGAATGAATGGGGCACCCGGTTTTCCTGTCGTCATTCAGGTTTTGATGGAGGAAGAATGAGCGATCCGCGTTACCCCATCGGGAAATTTACTTTTGACGGTCCGCCTGACGCACACCAGCGTCAGAAATTGATCAACGATATCGAGCAGACTCCCGCCGCTTTGCGGGCCGCGGTGCAGGGTCTTACTCCGCAGCAGATCGCGACTCCTTATCGCGATGGTGGATGGACAGTTCGGCAAGTGGTCCACCATGTTCCCGAAAGCCACATGAATGCCTACATACGCTTCAAGCTGGCGTTGACCGAAGATGCTCCGACCATCAAGCCATATATGGAAGACCGCTGGGCTGAGCTTCCCGACGTCCAATCCACGCCGCTGGAAGTGTCGCTGTCACTGCTCGACTCGCTGCACGACCGCTGGGTCCGCCTGTTGCGCGCGCTGCAGTCGCCGGAGTGGAAGCGGACATTCAACCATCCCGAACTGGGGAGCATGCCGCTGGAAAAAAACCTGGCCCTGTACTCATGGCACGGCCGGCATCATGTGGCGCACGTGGCGGAGTTGCGGAAGAAGATGGGGTGGTGATGACGCCCAACCTGTTCCAGAAATACATAAGACATCGAAATGTAAGCGGCGCAGGTCAAGTTCGCTGAAACAGCAGGTGCCCATTCGACTCTCCACCGTGCTCATTGCGGTCCGCTGGGGTCGGCTTAACAGCAGGTCCCTCCACTGCGCTCGCTGTGCTTCGCTCCGGTCGGGATGACAAAGTTATTAATTCACGAATTTCTCGGAAGGGCGCTAGGATGACAGGGGTGGAGTTAGGATAGAAGGCCGGAAGAGCTGATCCAGATGTTTGCCAAAATACAGCGTATTCATTTCGTGGGCATTGGCGGCATCGGCATGAGTGGGATTGCCGAGGTGCTGCTGAGCCTCGGCTACAGGATTTCCGGTTCTGATCTGAAGCGCTCACCCGTGACCGAGCGCCTGGCCGGCCTGGGCGCCACCGTCTTCGAAGGCCATGCCGGGGAGAACGTTGCCGGGGCGGAAGTTGTGGTCACCAGTTCGGCGGTCGCGCTGGAGAATCCCGAGGTCGTCGAAGCTCACAAGCTCCACATCCCGGTAATTCCGCGGGCCGAGATGCTGGCCGAGTTGATGCGATTGAAATATGGCATCGCGGTGGCGGGCATGCACGGCAAGACGACAACGACTTCCATGGTGGCCGCGGTGCTGGCCGCCGGCGGCCTTGACCCGACGGTCGTGGTTGGCGGGCGCGTGGACGCTCTGGGCTCCAATGCCCGCACCGGCAAGTCGGAGTACCTGGTGGCTGAGGCGGATGAGAGCGATCGCTCGTTCCTCAAACTTTCTCCCGTGCTCGCGGTGGTCACCAACATCGATCGCGAGCACATGGATTGCTACCGCAACATGCGCGACGTGAAAAAGGCATTCCTGGATTTCATGGACCGGGTGCCCTTCTACGGCGTGGTTGTGGTCTGCAATGACGATGCGCCGTTGCGCAAGTTGTTTCCGCAGATTCGGCGCCGCATCGTGACGTATGGCACCCGGCGAGGGTCGGATTTTCACATCAAGCTGGAGAAATCCACGTTTGAGTCGGAAGACCGGCGGCCGGTCAGTCATTTTCGCGTGGATTATGGTGATCGCGATCTCGGCGAATTCCGCTTACACGTGCCGGGAGTGCATAACGTCCTGAACGCTGCGGCAGCCATCGCGGTGGGGATCGGTCTGGACATCACGGCGGATGACATCCGGACGGCTCTAGAAAACTTTCGCGGCGTGGACCGGAGATTTCAGTTGCGGGGCAAGGCGGCCGGGGTCAGCGTGATTGATGACTACGGCCATCATCCCACGGAGATTCGCGCCACGCTCGCGGCCGCCCGGCAGTGTGGCTTCGGAAAAATTCACGTCGTATTTCAGCCCCATCGCTACTCTCGCACCCGGGACCTGATGGACGAATTCGCCACCGCGTTTCACGACGCAGACTCGCTGGCCGTGCTCGATATTTATGCTGCCAGCGAAGCCCCGATCGAGGGCATCACTGGGGAGGTTTTGGCCCGCCAGATCAGCGAGCAAGGGCAGCGTCAGGCCGCGTACGCGAGTTCGTTCGCCGACGCGGTGGCATCGGTCGTGGCTGCCGCCCAGCCGGGAGAGATGATTCTGACCCTGGGCGCGGGCAGCGTATCGCAACTGGGGCCGATGATCCTGGCGAAATTGCAGGAAAACGAGGCCATGGCATCCCGCCCCCGGAGCGCAGTCTCGGCCCTCTGAAGTCTTTCCCTCTAACCAATCACAATACATTCGACGCCTGATAACGACTTCCGGGCTGGCTCGTCTAACCGGGCAAAGGGAAATGCCATGCAATCCGACAAACTGATGTACTGGATGACCCTGGGAGTTCTCGCGCTGGCCGCAATCACCGGTGGGGTAAGCGGGCGGGCGGGATGGGGCGGGCGACTCGCCGGCCGCTCCCTCGCAATGATGGCGCGGGCTTCTGAAGCGGCGGCCAGCTATGCAGAAATCGCCGGGATGGTGCTGGGAAGCCGCGAGGATGATTCAGTGCGACCTGTACGTACCGTGGTTGAGGCCCAGAATCGGCTGGCTTGTGTGCAACGGGTTTTGGTGCGCCGTCAGGCGGAGTTGGTCCGTGTGCAGGCGATGAGAGTCCGGGTACGGGCGTTGGAAGGCATTCCTCGCAGCATCGCTGTGCCAGCCCAAAACATAGTCATTGAAATTCCCGAAGCGCCGCAGGCACCCGAAGATTAGCGTAGGGGCAGATGTCCTCATCTGCCCGGCGGAGCAAGGCTCCGCAAGTTTTTTTCTCGCGGTAATCTTTCATGGCATTCCCGCAAACCGGTCGAGCTGCGCTCGACTGGGCAGATGAGGACATCTGCCCCTACGTAGTTCGTGGCGCGGTTCGTGCCTGTGCAAAACCTCCCAAATTTTTCTATCTCTCTTGCTCAAAAGCAGTTATATTGATTTTGCTCAAGCGATTCCCTGACGACAACTGACCTGAGTTGATGGCGCGGAAATCCGGCCCCACCATCTCGCAGGAAGATTTGTATCCACTGGCCGACGAGCCAGGCCGCGAAGAAGCGCGCCTGCTCGACCTGGACGTGGAACAGGAACCTCCGTTCCTGCGCGTGCAGAAGCGCGTCTCCGTCCGCCGCGGTTCACTTCCCAAGAAAACTGTAACGCGCCTGACCTGGGGCGCAGTTCTCCTCGCCATCGTATTCGTTTGTGGAATCGGCGTGGCCGCTCTTTATCACTATGGTGAGCGCTCATGGCGCTTCCGGGTTGAATCGAGCGACGATATCGACATCAGTGGATTGCAGAACGTTACCCGCAGCCAGGTGATGGAAGTCATGGGCGGCGACATCGGCCGCAACATTTTCTTCGTGCCGCTGGCGCAGCGGAAGGCACAGCTGGAGCAGATTCCGTGGGTGGACTCGGCCAGCGTGATGCGCTTCATCCCCAACCGGCTGAAAGTGGAAATTCATGAGCGCACGCCGGTGGCTTTCGCGCGTGTCGGCTCCAGAATCCTGCTCACCGACGCCGGCGGCACGCTGATGGAATTGCCGGGCCGAAAAAAATATTCCTTTCCCGTAATCGTGGGCATGAACAGCGGCGAGCCGCCTTCCACGCGTTCCGCCCGCATGAAGATCTACAACGACGTGGTGAGCCAGCTCGATGCCGAGGGCGCGCGCTATTCGCAGGAGCTCAGCGAAATCGATCTCTCCGATCCTGACGACGTGAAGGTGACAGCCAACAATCGCGCCGGCGAGGTGCTCGTCCACCTGGGATCTTCCCACTACCTGGAGCGCTACAAAATCTACGTGACGCACGTGCAGGAGTGGCAGCAGCAGTTCGATAAACTGGAATCGGTGGACTTGCGCTACGACCGGCAGATCATTGTCAATCCGGATCTGCAAGGCCCGATGAAGCAACCACCGCTTTCCGCGGAGGCCGCCAGGAGAGCGATGGCGGCAGGGGTGAAGCCCGCCGCGCTGGTTACGCGCATCAGCTCTTCTCCCCGGCCATCGCCGGCGCTGACCGTGAAACCGGTTGCGACTTCGGTTGCGAAACCGGTTTCGGCTCCCTCCAAGCCTGCGGCCAGCGTGAAAGCCGCTAAGACCGTACATCGCAAAGCACGCGTCCGTCCGGCGCGGGCGTGGAGCAAAGCCAAAGCAAAATCCCGGCGTAACACGGCCGCCAAAATTTCGGGCCCTAAAACCAAGCCTGCGTCAAAGCCCGTCGCCGCGGTGAAGGCTTCGGCGAAACCAAGCCCGGCGATTGCCAAGGGAGAAACACAATAGGAATGGCGAACCAGCACGAGCACCTTCTGACCGCAATCGACGTAGGCAGTGCCAAGACCTGCGCGCTGGTGGCGGAGATTACTGACAACGGATTGCGTTATCGCGGTCATGGCGTCGCAGAATCGCGGGGATCCCGCAAGGGGGTCATCGTGGACCTCGACAAGGCGGTGAACTCGATTCAGAAGGCTGTGGAGCAAGCCGAAGATACGGCAGGAGCTCCCATCGAGCACGCTTTGCTGGGGATGGCAGGGGCGCATGCACGCGGCTTCAACAGCCACGGCGGTCTCAGCTTCGGCGCCCGGCCGCGCGAGATTGGCCGCGACGAGCTGCGCAGCGCCGTGGACAAGGCCCGCGCCATTCCTCTCCCCGACGATCGCGAAATCCTGCACCTGCTGCCGCAAGAGTTCATTCTCGATGACCAGACCGGGGTGAATGATCCCCTGGGGATGATGGCGGCGCGGCTGGAAGTGCGGGTGCATATGGTCACGGTCGCGTCAAGTGCCCTGCAGAACGTAGTGACGGCGGTGAACCGCGCCGGGGTACATGTGGACGACACCGTGTTCGAGCCCCTGGCCTGCGCCGACGCCGTGCTGCGCGCCGACGAGCGCGAACTGGGCGTCTGCCTCGCCGATCTGGGAGCGGGATCCACCAGCATCATCGTTTTTCAGGACGGCGCGGTTGCCCACACTGCCGTAATTCCAGTGGGCGGCGATCACTTCACCAGCGATCTTTCGGTGGGACTCTGCACTCCGGTCGCCGAGGCGGAAAAAATCAAGCGGCTCTATGGCAATGCCATTGTCACCCTGATCCCGGAAGGAAATGAAGTTGAAGTGCCGTCGGTCGGGGACCGGCCCTCGCGCCTGATTTCGCAGCGCATGGTGGGAGAAATCCTGGAGCCCCGCGCCCGCGAACTGTTTGAAATGCTGCGCGACAATCTGCGCCACGCCGGAATGTTCGAGCTTTGTGTGGGTGGCATCGTGCTGACCGGCGGGGGGTGCCGGTTGCCCGGCATTCTTGAAATCGCGGAGTCGGTGCTGCACCGGCCGCTGCGGCTGGCCTGGCCCGCGCCGCTGGCCAAAATGCCGTCCACGCTGGCCGAGCCCGAGTTCGCAACCGTCCTGGGCATGGTGTTCTACGGACACCGCGCCCGCATTGCTCGCGGTATTCAGAACGAGCGCTGGAGTTCAAAGCTGAAGGCCATGTTTGTAGGGAAAGGTGCGTAGGTTTTTGTAGCGCCGCCGTCCCAAGATGCCGGCGCTACTGTTTAGAAATCCGGGACACAAAGAAAGCAAAATCCACAGAAGGCGGCGTACATGAAAAAAGAAAACGACATTCGCATCAGCTTCAACGAAGACACTCGCAACGACGCCAAGATCAAAGTCATCGGCGTGGGTGGAGGCGGGAACAACGCGGTCAACCGCATGATCGATGCCGGCATGGAGGGCATTGAATTCGTGGTCGCCAACACCGACCTGCAGGCGCTGCGCATGTCGCGCGCGCCCATGAAAATCCAACTTGGCGTGAAGCTCACCAACGGCCTGGGCGCCGGCGCCAATCCCGAAGTCGGGCGCAAGGCAGCGCTCGAAGACTCCGACAAGATTATTGAGGCGCTCGAGGGCGCCGACATGGTGTTCGTCACTGCCGGGCTGGGGGGCGGCACCGGAACCGGAGCTGCGCCGATCATTGCCTCGCTGGCCAGTGAAATGGGAGCGCTGACGGTGGCCGTGGTCACCAAGCCTTTCGCCTTCGAAGGCAAGCGCCGCATGCAGCAGGCCGAGCGCGGCATCTCGGAGCTGATGGATTCGGTCGATACCACCATCGTCATCCCCAACGAAAAGCTGCTGGCGGTCGCCCAGGATGCCGGCTTCTTCGAATCCTTCCGGGTGGCCGATGACATCCTGCGCCAAGGCGTGCAGGGCATCTCCGACATCATCACCATTCCAGGGATCATCAATCGTGACTTCGCCGACGTGAAGGCCATCATGGCGGGCATGGGCTATGCGGTGATGGGCACCGCCACGGCCAGCGGTACGCGGCGAGCTATTGACGCCGCGCAAAAAGCGATTGCATCTCCGCTGCTCGAAGCGGGCGCAATCGACGGCGCTCGTGGAATTCTCATCAACATCACCGGTTCCACATCGCTCAAACTGGCCGAGGTGCAGGAAGCCTGCAGCATCATCCAGGGAGCCGCGCACGAGGATGCCAACATCATCTTTGGCGCCGTGCTCGACGAGAAGGCCAAGGATGCGGTGAAGATCACGGTGATCGCAACCGGCTTCAAGGATTCAGACATCCGGCGCCGCCAGGCGGAAATGCAATCTGGTTTTGCGGTTTCCTCGTACACGGTTGAGCCCGAGCCCGAGTACCGGCCCGAGCCGGTGCGTCCGCCGATCGTGATGGAGGAGGCGCCGTCCCGGCAAATGGCTGCGCCCCACAACGAAGGCGTAGCGGTCGATACGCTGCGTGATGCCATGATCGCCAACTTCGAGAAGGAAGACCTCGACGTTCCGGCGTTCTTGCGCAAGCGCAGCGAAATTACCTAGGGTTTTTGTAGCGCCGGCGTCTCGCCGGCTGTCCCGAGGGCGTCTCGCCCTCGGAGAAGGGAGTGAACCGCAGTGCGGGCGGAACGCTCCCCCTACAGCCGCCAGGACGGCGGCGCTACAAGGAAATCTGCTGTCTTTTTGCGTCCACCTCACGTCTAATGCTGACGGAGAGACCCACCATGAAGCGAACCCTGTTGTCTGCTCTAACACTTGTTGTGTGTCTGGGATTTCTGCAGGCCGCAGCGCCGCAGTCTGACTCCGGGAAGCCGCAGTACACCGGCGACAATCATCTGCTTCCTCCGAAGGACTTCCGCGAATGGATCTTTCTATCTTCGGGACTGGGCATGAGCTACACGCCCGGGAGCGCCGATCACCAGATGTTTACCAACGTTTTCGTGCCGCAGTGGGCCTACTCCGAATTCGTCAAGAGCGGGAAGTGGCCGGACAAGACCATGTTCGTGGTGGAAGAACGCGGTGCGGAGACGAAAGGCTCGATCAACAAAGTGGGTCACTTTCAGAGCGATCTCATGGGATACGGCGTGGAGGTGAAAGACGAGAGCCGCTTCCCGGAGAAGTGGGCCTATTTCAGCTTCGATGAATCCGCGAAATCAGCACAAGCCAATCCCAAGGCCGCGTGCTGGCAGTGTCACGAAGACCATGCGGCCGTCGAACATTCTTTTGTGCAGTTTTATCCCACGTTGAAGCCGGTAGCAAAAAAGTTCGGCACCTACAGGCAAGCCGCAGAGAATCCGTAAGCCGTGTTGTGTGGGTCGGACACTCCCTTCGACTTCGCTCAGGGCAGGCTTTGTCCGACGCTTTTGACTTTGGTTTCTGCTCTTGAGTTTCGATTTTTGGTGGAACAAAATCAAAATCAAATTCAAAGGCGTCGGACAAGAGTGTCCGACCCACACACCCACACTCAGTCCAGCCTGACCAGGAATACCTTGTCGGCGTCGGCGTGGGTTTCGCGGGCGACTTCCTCGGCCCGCTTGCGATCGTCTTTCAGGACGCGGACACGTACCCACCAGTCGCCCACCGGGCTGCTGAAGCGTAGTACTTTGGCGGTCTTGTAGCGCCGGGTAAGACGGTCGGCCAATTTATCTGCGGCGTCTTCCTCTTCGAAGGCTCCGATTTGTACGGCCCATCGTCCGCCCTGATTGGAAGGTACTGGCGTGCGTAACACTTCCAGCCGGACGGGAGCGATGCCTGCCTTCCAGACATCCGCCTGTTTCGCTGCGGCCAGGGAGAGATCGACAATTCGGCCCTTCACAAAAGGGCCACGGTCAGTAATGCGAACGATGGTCGAATGACCGGTCTTGAGGTTGGTGACTCGCACCGTCGATCCCAGCGGAAGGGTGAGATGTGCGGCGGTCAATTGATTCATGTCGTAGATCTGGCCATTGGAACTGCGGCGGTTGTGATACGGCGCTCCGTACCAGCTGGCCTTGCCGGTTTCGACGGAGAGAGGCTTTGTGCCCTCGGGAATCGAGAGGGCGCTCGCGGCGTCGTTCGTCGTTTCCTGTTTCTGTTCACGGGTGGGCGGCGCGGCTGCAGGCCGTTTAGGCGTGCCGGGAACGGCGGGAGGAACGGAAGCAATCGCGGGCGGGGCCATGGGCGGCGGAGGAGGAGGAATCGCCTTAGCCTGTTTTTTTCCGCCACAACCGCTCAGCATGAGCGCAGCGATGACCAGAGCCAGAATGCCGGCGCACAGGGAGCCCCTCAACTGCGGTCGGACCGGACCTCGTCCAGATAGTCGGCCAGCCTGGACATCTTTTCGGCCGCGACCCGCAACGCTTTGGTGGAGTGTTGACGGACAGCCGGTACTACTTCGTTGTTGAGATAGGCGATGAATTCCGCGGTCTCCTTCTCCATGCGGTCAGCAGCCTCGGCCACCGATTTGTTTACGCGTGCAGAGGCGTCCTCTACCTTGCGATTGAAGTCAGTCATGCTGACAGTGTAGCTGTCGAAGCACAAAAATGCGCACCCCGCCGCGTGGGATGGCAGGTCTGGTCATTATTCCCCCCGGGATGGGCCGTGGTCAACGGGGGAATACAGGCAGTAACAGCAGTCGTCGGTCGTCAGGCGTCAGCCATTGGTCGTTGGCGCTTGGCCATGGTTTCTAGACTATCCGATGTCTGATTTGCACATTTAATGTGCTGTCTCAGAAATACATGGAAGATCGAGAATGTAAGCGGCGGAGTTCTAGAGGCTGAAACAGCAGGTCCCTCCACTGCGCTCGCTTCGCTCCGCTCCGGTCGGGATGACAATATTAATTCGAATTTCCGGGACAAGGCGCCAGTTTCTTACGATGGATCTCAGCGCCAGGGAACGCGAACGGTCCACGACCCAACGGCCAACGGCCGACGACCAACGGCCAAAGACCAAAGACCAAAGACCAAAGGCCAAAGACCAAAGACCAAGGGCCGACGACCGACGACTGACGACCGACGACTGCTGTTAGAATTCTGGCCATGAAGAGTCGCCCGGCGATTTTTGTCCTCCTGACTGCTCTGCTGCTGCTGTCCGGTTGCACCATGTGGCGCGAGCATCCTGGCAGTACCAAGTGGGCCGACGCAACCGGCGGCGAAGGCCTGGAGCGCAGCTTCTGGAAAGAAGTGAAGGACAAAAAATGGAATGAGCTGGAGCGTCACATGGCGGGCAACTTTCATCGCGGTGTCGCCGGCACAGGGGCGGCTCGACAAGGCAGCCGCGCTTGCCCACCTGCAGCAGTTGCAACTGGACGAGTACGCTCTCGGGGACGTCCAGTCCGAAATGAACTCTGACACATTTGTGGTGAGCTATACCGTGGCCATGCGCGGCACGATTGCCGGCCAGCCCTTGCCCTCGGAACCGGTGCGCATGATGAGCGTCTGGCAGAAACAAAAGGCGGGCTGGATGATGATCGCTCATTCCGTTCTTGGAGCGGAGAAAAAATAGTTGCGGTCTGCGGTAACCGCCAGGTCTCGCGTGAATCAGTTTGGAATGTGTCCAGAGGATTGCCTGAAATTCGATGCGTCGGCAACTCGTCGCTGGCGGCAGCGCCTGCTGGCCTGGTACGACTGCAACCGGCGAGACCTTCCGTGGCGCCAGGACCGCGATCCCTACCGGGTATGGCTTTCGGAAATCATGTTGCAGCAGACCCGCGTTTCCGCGGTGCTGGAGCACTATCGCCGTTTCCTGCGACGATTTCCCACGGTGCAGAAACTGGCCTCGGCGCGGGAGCCGGCAGTGCTGGCCGCCTGGAGCGGGCTGGGATACTACCGGCGCGCCCGCATGATGCACGCCGCTGCCAAGACCATCGTGAAGCAGCATGGCGGGAGATTTCCCGGTGCGGTTCAGGAGTTGCGCTCTCTGCCGGGCGTCGGGCGTTATACGGCGGCGGCCATCGCCAGCATTGTGTTCGACGTGCCGGCGGCCGTGGTGGACGGAAATGTGGAACGCGTGCTGGGGCGCGTCTTCGGAAACGGTTTGACGGGCGAAGGTTTCTGGCAGACTGCTGAGGCCCTGCTCAGCCGCAAGCGTCCCGGGGATTTCAACCAGGCCATGATGGAGTTGGGCGCGACCGTGTGCCTGCCCCGCCAGCCGCGATGTTCTGCATGTCCGGTGTTCGGACTGTGCGCTACGCGCGGACACCTCGCGCTGCCGAAGAAACGGGTTGGTCAGAAGCAGCGCGATATCTGCTACGCGCTCGATCATCGTAACCGCTCGGTTTTCCTGGTGCAGCGGCCCAAACATTCGTCCCTGATGCCGGGGATGTGGGAGTTGCCGGAAATTCCCGCCGGGAACGCGCTCAACCCGGCCAGCTTCACGCTGCGGCACTCCATTACGGTTACGGACTACACCGTCCGCGTGCTGCGTGGTGCGGCGCCTGGGCCAAACCAGGGGCGGTGGGTGCCCAGGAAGAGCATCCAGCGGCTGCCTCTGACCGGATTGACGAGAAAAATCCTCCGCCAGGCCCACGTCATCTAAGAAGGAGGGCGAGTTGAGCCCATGAAATGGTTTCGCCACATCTTCAGAGGATCCACGGGAGGACGCACGATGGCGGCTTTAGAACCGGGAACGACAGCTCCGGACTTCACTTTGCCGGGGATGGATGGCAAACAGCTTTCGCTGCGCGAGGCGCTGGCGGGCGGCCCTGTACTGGCGGTATTTTTCAAGATTTCGTGCCCCACCTGCCAGTACGCCTTCCCCTTCCTGCAACGTATCTACGAAGCCCAGGGCAAAAAGGCCGTCACCATCGTGGGAATTTCGCAAAATACCAAAAAAGATACGGCGGCGTTCATCAAAGAATATGGAATAACTTTTCCCGTTCTGCTGGACGATACCACTTCCTACCCGGTCTCCAATGCGTACGGACTTACCAACGTCCCGACCATCTTCTGGATCGCGGAGGACGGTGAAATCGAGATATCCACCGTGGGCTGGGTAAAAAAGGACATGGAAGAATTCAATCTACGAGCGCAGACCCCAGCCGCTGCTCCACATCCGCTGTTCCGCAAGAGCGAACAGATCGCCGACTTCCGCGCCGGTTGAGGATCGAAGAACTAGCCCGCGGTCGCGGGCTAAGAGCGGACGGCAGGGGTCAGATCCTTTCCCGTGTCATCCTGAGCGTAGCAGACCGATTCGCGAGCGAATCGGTCTGTGGAGTCGAAGGACCCCTATTCCCCAACGTTGGGAATTTTGTTCGGCGCGATTTGGGTCGGTAACGACGGCGCACAGGTGCAATAGGGGTCCTTCGACTGCGCGGCTGCTTCGCGTCGCGAAGCAGCCACTCCGCTCAGGATGACAGGTATAAGTGTGCTGACGTCTGAGGTCTGGCGCCCGGTGCCCGCTCGCCAACTCCCGTCCCGCCATTCCTTCCCGTACAATAAACAGTTCTCTCAGCCCACTTGGAGCCTCGAAGCATGCGCAAGAAGCTGGTGCCGCTGTCCCTGATGTTTCTGATCTGCGGGGTGTTGGCGCAGAACGCATCCCATCCCATGGCGGTTCATCTTGCTCCGGCGGCGATCGCCGCATTTCAGAAGATCGATGCCGAACACATCCGGGCCCATGTCCGCTTTCTGTCCCACGATTTGCTCGAGGGACGCGGCACCGGGCAGCGCGGCGGCGACATTGCGGCGGAGTATATTGCCACGCAATTCGCCCTCGACGGCCTGAAGCCAGCCGGCGACAACGGCACTTACATGCAGAAAGTCCCCATGGTCGGCATCACTCTCGGCCCCGAGAGTACATTCTCACTGGTCCCCGCTAAAGGCCACGCTCGCGAACTCAAGCTGCTCTCCGAATACGTGGCTCAGGATGAAACTCAACAACCGGATTCAACCGTGAACGCGGACATCGTTTATGTGGGTTACGGCATTGAGGCACCTGAATATCAGTGGGACGACTACAAGGGCATTGATGTGAAAGGCAAAGTCCTGCTGATGCTGGTGAATGAACCGACTTCCGACGATCCCAAGTTCTTCAAGGGCAAGGCGCTCACTTACTATGGCCGCTGGACTTATAAATACGAGGAAGCCGCGCGCAAGGGCGCGGTGGGCGTGATTCTGATTCACCAGACCGAAATGGCCAGTTATCCCTGGGAGGTGGTGCGCAACTCAAATTCGGGCGAGAAGTCCTATCTGAAGCTGGACGGTTCGCCGAAGTTGAAGGTTGCCTCCTGGATTCATCTGGATGCCGCCAAAGAACTGGCGTCCATGGCTGGACTGGACGTGGACCAGATGATGGCGCAGGCGCGCTCGCGGGAATTTCGTCCAGTGGCGCTGCCGGTAAAGCTGCAGGCGCACATGGTGAGCAGGATCCGGCCGTTCGAATCAAACAATGTGATCGCCATGCTGCCTGGCTCAGACGCGAAGTTGAAGGCCGAGGCCGTGATGTACACCGCTCACTACGATCATCTCGGCATTCGTCCCGATATGCCGGGAGATAACATTTACAACGGCGCCGACGACAACGCGACCGGCTGCGGCATTCTGCTGGAAATGGCGCATGCGTACGCGATGGCTGCGCAAAGGCCGCGGCGTTCCATCCTGTTTGCGTCCGTAACCGCGGAGGAGCAGGGTCTGCTGGGCTCGGAGTATCTGGGCAAACATCCTCCCATTCCAGCGGGGAAGATCGCGCTGGATCTGAATTATGACGACGTTCCGCCACTCGGTGCTCCGGAGGAAGTGGAAGTTTCGGGCAGCGAGCGCACTACTTTTTATCCCACGGTGGAGGCGCTGGCCCAGGAATTCCGGCTGGCGATTCGTCCCGATTCCCATCCCGAAGCCGGTCACTTCTACCGCTCCGATCATTTCAGCCTGGCCCGCGTGGGCATTCCCGCGTTCTCCATTAATGAAGGCGTCAAGTACAAGGGTCACGACGCGGCCTGGGGGATGCAGCAGGCCAATGAATATACCGAGAAGCACTATCACCAGCCCAGCGATGAGTACCATGCCGACTCCGATTTCACTGGCGATGCGGTGATGACGCGCTTCGGCTTTGCCCTGGGCTGGGCGGCAGCGAGTTCGCCGAAAGTGGTGGGCTGGCAAAAGGGCGATGAGTTTGAGGCGGCCCGATTGAAGAGCGGTGCGAACTGAGCAACTTTGCTGGTGTGGTCGCGGGCGACTCGCCCGCGCTCAGTGAGACGGGCGGGACGCCCGTCCTCCATTCCTTTTAACTTTCCATCACTCTGATATTGGGACTGAGAATGAGCGTGGGCTCGGTCACGCGCTGCACATCGTCGGCCGTCAGCCCCGGCGCCACTTCTTCCAGCACCAATCCAGTCGGCGTCACCTGCATCACCGCCATTTCGGTGACGATTGTATGCACGACTTTTACGCCGGTCAGAGGCAGGGTGCACTTCTTCAGGATCTTGGGCTGAGAGTCTTTGGTGGTGTGCTCCATGGCCACGATCACACGACGCGCGCTTGCCACCAGGTCCATGGCGCCGCCCATGCCTTTGACCATCTTGCCCGGAATCATCCAGTTGGCTAGGTCGCCGTTCTCATCGACTTCCATTGCCCCCAGCACGCTCAGATCAATGTGGCCGCCGCGAATCATGGCAAATGAATCGGCGCTGGAAAAATATGCGGTGCCTTTCATTTCGCTGACGGTTTCCTTGCCAGCGTTGATCAGATCGCAATCTTCCTCGCCCTCGATGGGATAGGGGCCAATGCCGAGCATGCCATTCTCGGACTGGAGAATCACATCCATCCCTGGCGGCACGTGATTGGCAACCAGCGTGGGCATGCCGATGCCGAGATTGACATAGAAGCCGTCGCGCAGTTCGCGGGCAATCCGCTTTACGATGCGCTCGCGTTTGTCGGTATCTTTCATAAGGGCAGTCGTCGGTCGTCAGTCGCCGGTCGTCAGCAAGACCGTTGCGCTAAGGGCCTTGGCCAACGACCAACGGCCAAGGTCCAACGACCAACGGCTATCCTGCCTTTCTTACCGTTCTGCGTTCGATCTTTCTCTCGAAGAGTTCGCCTTGAAAAATTCGTTGCACGTAAACGCTGGGGGTGTGAATCAGGTCGGGTTCGAGTTCTCCCACCTCAACCAGGTGCTCGACCTCTGCAATCGTGACCCTGGCGGCAGTGGCCATCATGGGATTAAAATTGCGCGCCGTCTTGCGATAGACCAGGTTGCCCCACTTGTCGCCCTTCCATGCTTTTACGAAGGCGAAGTCCGCCTTCAGGGCGCGCTCCATCAGATATGTGCGTCCATCGAACTCGCGGGTCTCTTTGTTTTTGCCAATGATCGTGCCTACTCCGGCGGGGGTAAAAAATGCGGGAATGCCGGCGCCGCCGGCGCGAATCCGCTCGGAAAAAGTCCCCTGCGGCACCAGGTCCAACTCCAGTTTGTTTTGCAAGACCAATTGTTCGAGAAGTTTGTTTTCTCCCACGTAGGTCCCGATGTGTTTGATAATTTGTCCGGCCGCGAGCAGGAGGCCGTTGCCCAATCCGTCGACGCCGACGTTGTTGCTGATGGTCGTAAGGTTCTTCACGCCTTTGCGGACCAGGGCGCGAACCAGATTTTCCGGAATACCGCACAGCCCGAATCCGCCAATCATTATGGTGGCGCCATCGGGGATGTCCTTGATGGCCTCGTCGGCGTTGGCTACGACTTTATTCATTGGATGAGAATTCTAAACCAGAGTCAAAGCGAACCTACCACGGAGACACCGAGACACGGAGAAAAATTCATTTGTTGGTCTTCTCCGCGACTCTGTGTCTCTGTGGTGAGATTTTTCTCAAATGATGGGCCCGCTCGAACTCGAGCGCCAATTCCTTCGTATCCAGGTTTTCCCGGATGTGCGCCAGGCGCTGTTCCAGTTTCAGCAGGGCCTGCCGGATGTTTTTCTTATTGGTCAGCGCGACATCGCGCCACATCGAGTAAGGGCTGGCGGAAATGCGCGTCATTTCGCGCAGGGCGCGGCCGCCGGTCTCGAGCAATGGTGCGTTCTCGCCATACTCATCCACCAGGGTCGCGGCCAGGGCGGTCGAGATCAGCTGCGGCAGGTGGCTGATCCAGGCACAGAGCTGGTCATGCGCGTCGGCATCCATGCTGGCCACTCCCGCGCCGACCTTTTCCACCCACTCCAGAAATTCTCCACTCAGGCCTTCGAATATTTCCTGTCCCGGAGCCGGCGTAGCAAACCACACTGCGCCCTGAAACAAATCAGGGTCGGCGGCTTCCACTCCCGACTGTTCTTTCCCCGCCATGGGATGTCCAGCGAGATAGCGACGGCCAACGTTTTTGCCGAAGATGGCTGTCGCGCGGGCGAGGACCTCGGCTTTAGTGCTTCCCACGTCAGTCAGCAGTGTCTTCGGCGCGAGAGCAGGCCCAATGAGCCCGACCAATTCGACGATAGCGCCGACCGGCGCCGCCAGAAGAACTACCTGGCTGCCTCGCACCGCGTCGGCGGGATTGGTGTGTCCCTCATCAATTGCGCCCTTGTCCCGCGCCTGCTCCAGTACCGGCGCGCGGTCGCAGCCGACGATCCGTCCGGCGAAGTGCTGCTTTTTCAGGGCCAGCCCGAAGGAGCCGCCGATGAGGCCCGTGCCGATGATGGTGATTTGGCGAATTGCCATTGGACCAGCCACGGAGTCACAGCGTCACAGAGCACGAACAGAACGGTGGATCCCATCACTCTGGGTTTTGCAGACACGAAGCCACGATCAGGAATCTCCGTGTCTCCGTGCCTCTGTGGTGAAAAACTACTACGCCACCTTGCGTCCCACCGCCGGGGCGATCATACGCAATTCGTCCATCAGTTTGGCGAACTGATCGGGAAAGAGCGACTGGGCGCCGTCGGACAACGCCTTGTCCGGATCATGATGCACTTCGATCAGCAGCGCATCCGCGCCTGCGGCCAGCGAGGCTCGGGCCATGGGCGGCACCTTGTCACGCAACCCGGTGCCATGCGACGGGTCGGAGGTCATGGGCAGGTGCGACAGCTTCTTGATGATCGGAATCGCCGACACGTCCAGCGTGTTGCGGGTGTAGGTTTCGAAGGTACGGATGCCGCGTTCGCACAGAATCACATCGTAGTTCCCGCCCGCCATGATGTATTCGGCGGAGAGCAGCAACTCTTCGAGCGTGGCCGCGATGCCGCGCTTGAGCAGGACCGGCTTCTTCACCTTGCCCAGCTCGCGCAGCAGGTTGAAGTTCTGCATATTGCGCGCGCCCACCTGGAAAATATCGATGTAGGGCAGCATGAGCCCGATCTGCGAGATTTCCATGACCTCGCTGATCACCAGCATGTTGAAGTGATCGCCAGCCTGGCGCAGCAGCTTGAGACCTTCCTCGCCCATTCCCTGAAACGAATAAGGAGAGGAGCGCGGCTTGAAGGCGCCGCCGCGCAGCACTCGCGCGCCCGCCTTCGCCACCTGTTCGGCCACGGTAAAAAGCTGTTCCTTCGACTCCACCGAGCAGGGCCCGGCCATCACGACCACCTGGTCGCCGCCGATCTGCACCCCGCGGGCGAGCTCGACGATGGTTCCCTGTGGACGAAAACTGCGTCCCGCCAGTTTGTAGGGCGCACTGATACGGTGAACGTGCTCCACCCCGGACAGCACTTCGAGATTGCGCGTGTCGAAATCCACGCGGGCGCCGACCGCGGCCAGCACGGTCTGGCGCTCACCCGTAGTACGGTGCACGGAGAAGCCCATCCGGACCAGGTGTTCTACCACCTGCTGGATTTGCTCATCGGTTGCCGATTCCTGCATTGCAACAATCATAAGAAGCTGTCAGCCCTCAGCTGTCAGCTATCAGCTAAGCCGTTGAGGCTGACGGCTGATAGCTGATGGCTGAAAGCTGCCTTCAGTCATTCACGTCGTTATCCAGTTCCGTATCGCCTCCGCCATCGGCGGCGGCCTGAGGGGCGATTTCCTGCTGCTGTATCCCGCGCATGATATCCATGATGCGCTCAAAAATGCGCAGCAAATCGCGGTCCGACAAGGGACCGGGATTCACGCTTCGCACATGGTCGAAAACCTTGCGCTCCCGGTCGGGCTCGTAAATCGGCATGCCGGCAGTAAGCTTCAGCTTGCCGATCTGGTGAGCGGCCTGCGCCCGCTGGCTCAGCAATTCCACCAGTTTGCGGTCGAGTTCGTCGATGTTCTTGCGCCAGTCGGAAATGTCCATAGCCTTCAGCCGTCAGCTTTCAGCCCTCAGCAAAATCGCCGTATCGTGATTCAAGTGGACGGCAGGCGAAAGCGACTTCCTGCCTGATCCGCGACTCTTATCTTGTGACTGAAGGCTGACGGCTGACGGCTGAGAGCTGCCTTACAAATTGTGCCACACTCTCCGCTTCTTTGCCCGGATTGCGCTCAATCATATCGACGATCGCGCTCCCCACCACGGCCGCATCGGCAAATTCTCCCACTGCCCTGATTTGCTCCGCAGTGGATATGCCAAAGCCGACGGCGACCGGCAGGTCAGTATACCTGCGCAGGCGGCCCACCAGTTTGGGCGCATCTTCCGGCATCTGCTGGCGAGCCCCGGTCACTCCGGTTCGCGAAACCGCGTACACAAACCCGCTGCAGGCCCCGGCAATCTGCTTCAGCCGCGCGTCCGTACTGGTGGGCGCGGCCAGAAACACGGTGGCCAGATTTCTTTGTTGCATCTCGACCAGGTAGTCGCGTGCTTCTTCCACGGGCAAGTCGGTGACCAGCGCACCATCCACACAGGCATCCTGGGCGGCGGCGGCGAAATTCTTTATTCCCATGCGCAATACCGGATTGAGATAAGTAAAGATGATGAGCCCGGCCTGCGACTTCTTTCGGATCTGTCTGGCCAGCTCCAGCACCTGGGGAAGGGAAGTCCCGTGACGCAGCGCTCTCTCGCTGGCGCGCTGAACGACGGGTCCGTCGGCCACCGGATCGCTGAAGGGAACGCCCAGTTCAATGACCTCCGCGCCGGCGTCAATGGCTGCCAGGGCAATGTCCAGCGTGGTCGCAAGATCGGGGTCGCCGCAGGTGAGATAGGCGACGAGAGCAGGACGATTTTGGAATCGCAGCGGCATCGGTCTTAGAAAAAATTCTCCGATTACTCAATTTCCCAACTACTCAATTCTTCAAGCTCACTCCAGCTTCAGGTTCTCACGCAGGATTCCAATGTCCTTGTCGCCGCGTCCGGAAACGTTCACCATCACGACCTCGGTCTTTTTCATCCTGGGGGCGCGCTTGATCGCTTCCGCGACAGCGTGGGCGGACTCCAGCGCGGGGATGATTCCCTCGGTCCGCGCCAGCACGGTGCAGGCCTCGAGCGCTTCCTTGTCCGAAGCTGAAACGTATTCCGCGCGACCGGTGTCCTTCAGCCATGCGTGTTCCGGGCCAATCGAAGGATAGTCGAGACCAGCCGAGATGGAGTGGGTCAGGGAAATCTGCCCGGCCTCATCCTGCAGCACGTACGAGTAGGTGCCCTGCAGCACTCCCGGAGATCCCCCGTGGAAGCGCGCGGCGTGATCACCCAGCCCCCGGCCTCTGCCCCCGGCTTCGACGCCGATGAGTTGGACTTTCTTGTCCTTGATGAACTCGTGAAAGATGCCGATCGAGTTGGATCCGCCGCCGACGCAGGCGATAATCGCACTGGGGAGCCTGGCTTCAGCTTTAAGAATCTGTTTTCGAGCCTCGCGCCCGGTCACCTTGTGAAAGTCGCGCACCATGGTGGGATACGGGTGCGCTCCCAGCACGCTGCCCAGCAGGTAATGCGTGGTGCGAACGTTGGTCACCCAATCACGCATGGCCTCGTTGATTGCGTCTTTCAACGTGCGGGAGCCTGAGTCCACGCCGCGGACCTCCGCGCCCAGCAGCCGCATGCGGAAGACGTTCAGTTCCTGCCGCCGCATGTCTTCCGTCCCCATGTACACGACGCATTCAAAGCCCAGCAGGGCGCAAACGGTGGCGGTGGCCACGCCATGCTGCCCGGCGCCGGTCTCGGCAATGACCCGATGTTTGCCCATGCGCTCAACCAGCAGCGCCTGTCCCAGGCAGTTGTTGATCTTGTGCGCGCCGGTGTGCAGCAGATCTTCGCGCTTGAGATAAATCTTCGCTCCGCCCAGTTTTTTGGTGAGGCGCTGAGCGAAGAACAGAGGCGTGGGACGCCCGGCATAGGTATGCAGCAGTTCGTCCAGGCGTTTTTGAAACTTCGGGTCCCGCCTGGCTTTCTCGTAGTGCCGCTCCAGTTCGTCGAGCGCCGCCATCAGCGTTTCGGGGACATAGCGTCCGCCATAGACACCGAAGCGTCCTGCTGAAGTGGGTCGAGACTGGACTCTTGCTGTCGCCATTTTTAGTGCTTCTTCTTGTCTGCTTGCCGGACCGCCTCTATGAATGAGCGGACTTTTTGCGGGTCCTTCTTTCCGGGCCTGGCCTCGACGCCGGATGCAACATCCACTCCCCAGGGCTTCAGTATACGGATTGCCTCAATGACGTTCGCGGAGTTCAGGCCCCCCGCAATGACCGCGTGCAAGTCCGTGGCAATCGCGGTAATCGTCGGCGCAGCCGTCTTCCAATCAAATATTCTCCCCGTGCCGCCCGGCAATTGAGGCGTTCCCGAGTCAAAGAAAACCGCGCTGACACCGAGGCTTCTGCCCTTGTGCCAATCAAGGCTGATGATCTTGTTGGCCGACACAACCATAAAAATCTTCAAGTCCCGGGCGCTCTTCAGTTGCTGTATGAACTCCGGTTCGCGTGATTGGTCACCGTGCAATTGCGCTGCCGTCAGACCTGCCTGCGCAACCGTGAGAAGAATCCTCTCAACCGGCTCATCCACGAAGACGCCGACCTTTTCGATGCCTGCCGGCAACTTCGCTGCAATCTTGCCTGCTGTTTCCGGATCGATCTTACGCGGACTCTTCTCGTAAAAGACAAATCCCAGGGCATCAGCGCCGGCATCAACGGCGGTAAGAGCGTCTTCGAGATTTGTGGTGCCGCAAATCTTGATCCAAGTCATGGCCCCAAGTCATGGACCCCAGTTACGAACCCCCAGCTATGAACTCCAGTTCTCGGTTGCCGGTTTGGAGTTCTCAGAAGCTCTTCGTACTGAGGGCTGAACCCTCGCGTTCCGCTTCTGCGAAAAGAGTTCTGAGCGCCTCCGCGGGAGACTCGGCTTTCATCAGGGACTCTCCGATCAGGAAGGCGCGATATCCCGCCGCTCGCAGACGGAAAACATCGGCGCCGGAGTCGATCCCACTCTCGGCCACGGAGACAACATTCTTCGGAATCATTTCCGCCAGGCGAAGGGCGGTGTTCACGTCCACCTTGAAGGTCCGCAGATCGCGATTATTGACTCCAACCAGATCGCAGCCGGTCTCGAGAGCGCGGCGCAGCTCCTCTTCACTGTGAGCTTCGCAGAGCACATCCAGGCCCAGGTCGCGGGCCCGATTGCTCAGGGCGAGCAATTCCGACGATGACAGCACTGCCACAATGAGCAGGATCGCGTCGGCGCCGTGTGCCCGCGCCTGCAGGAGTTGGAACTCGTCCACGATGAAGTCTTTCTGCAGGCAGGGTAACTTGGTACGCGCGGAAGCGCGCTGCAAATTCGCCAGTGAACCCTGAAAAAATTCTTCATCGGTCAGCACGGACAGTGCCGCTGCTCCTGCCGCTTCCAATTCTCCAGCCAGGCCTTCAGGATCAAAGTTGGCGCGAATCAGACCGCGGGAAGGCGAAGCCTTCTTCAGTTCGGCGATGATCGCCGGGCCAGTCTGGCCTGCCAGGGCCCGCCGAAAGCCGCGCGGGACGTGCTGCTCGGCCTCGCGCTCCAGTTGGCGCAAATCGGCCGAGAGCTTTGCCTCAGCGACGCGGCGGCGCGTGGCAGCGACGATCTGGTCCAGGCTGGCGGCCATAGGGAATCTGAAGATTATACGGGAAGACACGCGGAAGGCGCAGGCACTCGAAGTCCTTCGTGGACCTTTGTGTCCTTCGTGGTTTAAAGGGTCAAATGCCTAAACCACCAAGGACACAAAGGTACACGAAGGAATGCTTACGCTAACTCATTCAGTCGAGAACTTGAACACGGTCTGCGACTGAAATTTCTTTCCTGGCCTCAGGATGGTTGACGGAAAATCCGGATGGTTGGGCGAGTCCGGAAAATGCTGCGTCTCCAGGCAGAAGCCATAGCGCTGTTTATAGACGTGCCCGTTTTTACCGGTAATCGTTCCATCCAGAAAATTGCCCGAGTAAAACTGCACTCCAGGCTGGGTGGTCAGGACCTCCAGCACTCTTCCGCTGGTGGGTTCGTGTACCAGGGCAGCACGCGTCAGGCTGTCGTCCTTGCGGTTGATTACCCAGTTGTGGTCGTAGCCATGGCCCAGCACCAGCTGTTCGTAGTCCTGGTTGATGCGTTCGCCGATCGTAGTGGGCTTGGTAAAGTCCATGGGCGTACCCTGGACCGGCCGCAACTCGCCGGTCGGGATCAGGGTTTTGTCCACCGGCGTAAACCGGTCCGCGTTGAGCTCGAGATGGTGTCCCAGAATGTCGCCGTTGCCCTCTCCGGCCAGGTTGAAGTACGTGTGCTGGGAAAGATTCAGCGGCGTGGCCTTGTCGGTGGTGGCTTCGTAATCCACAATCAGCTGATTGTCGTCGGTCAAGGTATAGGTAACTTTAACTTTGAGGTTGCCCGGATACCCCTCTTCGCCATCTTTGCTCAGGTAGCTGTAAGCAACCCCGACGCCTTTTCCGTTCTTGAACTCCTTGGCCTCCCAGAGCTGTTTGTTGAAGCCGTTGACTCCGCCATGCAGGGAGTTCGGGCCGTCATTCTTGGCCAGCGTATATTTCACCCCGTCGAGGGTGAAGGTGGCGTTGGCAATCCGGTTGGCGTAGCGCCCGACGATGGCACCGAAATAGGTGGGATTCTGCAGATACCCGTCAACTTTGTCGTAGCCAAGGACAATGTCGCCCAGGTTGCCGTTCTTGTCCGGCACTCGCAGCGACACAATAATGCCGCCGTAGTTGATAGTGCGTACTTCGAGGCCCTTTGAGTTGGTTAATGTAAACAGATCGACCGGCCTCCCGTCTCCGGTTTTTCCAAATGATTCCTTACGGACCTGGTGCTTACCTTTTGCTGGCGCAGCCTCTCGTGCCATCACGCCTGAGACCAAGAGTGTCAGTAGCAGAGTGGAAAGAATTGTCGCTTTATGGTTCTTCATAACTGGTTGGCGAAGCCATCACGGGCGTTCGCGTCGATAAGGTTAGCACGCTCCCGGCCCTCGTACATAATTTCCGGCGGGTGGGCAATTGCCCCGTTTTGAGTTGCCTCCGAATTTACTCAAGCGGCGCTTACTTTAGTGTGGCCTCCTACTCATTTTCTGCCCTTCCGGCGCTCCATCATTCCCTCAGAACCTCTTACAATAAAAGAATGTTTCGTCGAGTCCACTTATTGTCGCTGGTTTTCATCTTGCTCACCACGAATTTGCTCCGGGCGGACGGAGCGGCCTTTGATCTGGCCGGGCCAAGAATAGAAGTGCGGGTGACCCGGGCAGGAAAAACTTTGCCCATTTCCCATGTGCCCAACTTGCAAGCGGGCGACCGCCTCTGGATCCATCCCGACATGCCGGAGGGAGAATCCGTGCGCTTCCTGATGATTCCGGCATTCCTGCGGGGCTCGACCAACCCGCCGCCCGAGAACTGGTTTACGAAAGTGGAAACCTGGAACAAACACGTCCGCGAGGAAGGAGTTGTGATCACGGTGCCAGCGGGAGCGCAACAGGCGCTGATCTTCCTCGCTCCGCAAACCGGCGGCGATTTCGGTACTCTGCGGTCGGCAGTGCGGGGCAAGCCCGGGGCATTTGTGCGCGCCTCGCAGGACTTGAACCAGGCCAGCCTGGATCGCACGCGGCTGGACAAATATCTGAGCGCCGTCAAGGGAATGTCGGGCGGCGAAGCCAGTACCTTGCATGACCGGTCCGTACTGCTGGCCCGCAGCCTCAACATCAAGATAGACAACGAATGCTTCCAGAAGCCGAGGCAGCAGCAGGAATCGTGCCTCACCCAGAATCCCGATCAACTGGTGATGGATGATGGCCACAGTCAATCCATGGTGGCGGCGCTCACTTCCGGAAGCGGGCCTGATCTCATCGGGCAACTCAGCACTACCCGATTAGCGGGCGGCGGCGTCTATAGTGCCTACGTGGGCGCGGTGGTCGATCTGGCAAAAATGATGGAAAGCTTTCACACCCCGCAATACCGCTACATTCCGGCGCTGGCTTTGCCTCACCTGGGTGAATTGAATCTGAAGCTCAACAATCCGCCGTCGTTTCGCAAACCCATGTCGGTGATGGTCGTGAGCCTGCCGGCGGTGGAGGCGGCGCAACTGCCTCCGCTCCGGTCGGTGGACGCGAACCAGGTGCTTTGCCTGGAGAAGTCTGAACTCCTGCTGGCGGCGGAAGGCGCTCCCGTGGTTTTTTCCACGGACTATGCCCATAGCATGGTGTTGCAAGTCACCGACAAGGCCGGCCGTGCGATTGATCTGCCCGCCACGGCGGACGCTGCGCGAGGCGGGTTTCTGATCGCCAATCGTACCGTCGCGGCGGACAGACTGGAGAACGAAGTGAAGGGAACGCTTCGCGGCAACTGGGGTTTCGACGCCTTCGAGGGGCCGGCCTTTCGCCTGCAAAATTCCCATCCCGCAAAGTGGGCGCTGGCCTCGGCCGACGAAAGCGCGCTGGTGGTGGGCCGCGAGGACACGCTGCATTTCAAATCGGATGCCGCCGCTTGTGTCGAGAGCGTGACCCTGAAGAATGAAAAAGGGAAATTGCTGAAGCCCACCTGGGCGTCGCCGAAGGCCGATGAACTGGAAGTGAAAGTTCCGCTCAAGGAAGAGGCCCCGGGAAAGATCACCATGCTGGTAAGGCAGTACGGCGCCGGCAAGACGGACGAAGTTGCGCTGCGCAGCTATTCTGAAGCCGCCAGCCTGAATACATTCTCACTCAATGCCGGCGATACTCAGGCAACACTGACCGGCGCCCGGCTGGACGAGGTGGCTGGGGCCGAAGTGAACGGCATCCGCTTCGCTCCCGCGGGACTCTCGCGCGCGGACAATAAGGATGAACTACGCCTGGCCACCGACGCCAAAGATATTTCCACCCTCCATGCCGGCGACAAAATTGTGGCTCACATCACTCTCAATGATGGACGGGTGTTAAATGTCGAGGCGGTCGTCGCTCCGCCGCGCCCCAGAGTCACACTTCTCAACAAAACCATTCAACCGGGCCCGACGCCCTCAGCCATTCGGCTGGGCTCTCAGGACGAATTGCCGCAAGATGGGAAGCTTTCCTTCTTTCTGCACACGGAGATCCCGGAAACATTTCCACGTGCGGAAAAGATCGAAGTGGCAACCGCGGACGCATCGTACAGCGCATTCCTGAGCCTGGACGATGGCACCCTGGTCGCGCAGGATGGGCAAACCCTCATGGCGATTTTCGACCCTCTGAAGAGCCTGGGAGCCTCTGCCTTCGGGCCGCTGCGCTTCCGTGCCGTGAGCGGGAGCGTCAAGGGGGATTGGCAAGCCCTGGCGACCCTGGTGCGCTTGCCCACCCTGAAGGAAGTGCGTTGTCCCGAGAGTCCGGACCAGCAGTGCACTCTCTACGGGACGAACCTTTTCCTGATTGGTGCGGTGGCTTCAGATTCCGAGTTCAAACGCTCGGTCCCGGTTCCGGTGGGATTTGCGCAGTCAACTCTGAGCGTGCCGCGTCCGGACGGCACCTTGCTCTACATCAAGCTGCGGGACGATCCTTCGGCAGTGAATCCGGCGTCTTTACCGGTTTTGCCCGTCCAGCCCTGAACCCTCTGTGGACCGGGACGAAACCCACGCCTGGGCAAGATGCGGCCGGGAGAGGCCGCATTAGAGAGTTGCTATCAAGAAACCGGGACAATGGTGCCATCGAAGGGACTCGAACCCCCACACCCTTGCGAGTACATGGACCTGAACCATGCGCGTCTGCCAATTCCGCCACGATGGCACAAAAAAACTGGGATGCGGCATTTTTTCTCGAGGCCGCCCGCCAGGAAGGACTACGAGTAATATTCTACAGGGGGAGCGCAGACTGTTCAAACTCCAGACCGCCATGGAAGATTCCGCCAAGCCCGTCAATGCCGCCGCCAACCTCCGTGCGCTCGCCCACGAGCTAAGCAATTCGCTGGAGACGGTCCTGCAAGCCGCTTATCTTTTGCAAGAGGCAAAGCTCGACGGGCAGAACAAAAAATGGGCGCAGATGATTGACGCCGCCGCCCGGGACGCCGCCCGCATTAATCGTGAGATCAGGAAGATCCTGAATGCGGAGAGCCAGCCTAATCGTTGATCTCATCCTGAGCGCAAGCAGCCCATTCGCTTGCGAACGGGCTGGTGAAGTCGAAGGGCCCCTATCGTCGCGATGACCCTGACTGGAGCCGGGGACGAATAGATCCACAAGGACGCACAATGAATGAAGCAGGTAGGGGTCCTTCGACTGCGTGGCTGCTTCGCGTTGCGAAGCAGCCTCTTCGCTCAGGATGACAATCAAAGATTAACGACCAGCGACGCTCTTCATCCTTCCAGTTTCGCCGTCATCGTGATATTTGCCTTCAGCAGCTTCGACACCGGGCATCCGCTCTTGGCATTTTCTGCCGCTTTCTGAAATGCCGCGTCGTCGGCGCCGGGCACGCGCCCCACCACGTCGAGATGCACGGTGGTGATGGTCCAGCCGGAGTCAAGCTTTTCCATGGTCAGGGTAGCAGTGGTTTCGATGCTCGAAGCGGTGAGATTGGCGGCTCCCAATTGCCCGGACAGCGCCATGGAAAAGCATCCCGCGTGCGCTGCCGCGATCAACTCTTCGGGGTTGGTTCCGGGCGTATTTTCAAAACGGGTTGCAAACGAATACGGAGTATTGGACAACACGCCGCTGCTGGCCGAGACTACTCCCTTGCCGTCTTTAAGACCGCCCTTCCATATTGCGCTTGCCTTGCGTTGCATGCGAATTCTCCTGATCTTTTTTGAAATGGATTGCGTGATCATTGTAGCCGCAGGCAAGCCTGGCTGTCAGGGCACGGCCAAGCCCGTATGGTCGCGGGCGACTCGCTCGCGGCCTTTGACTTTGAACATCACTCTGGGGGAACGCCACCCAAGGCTTTCGAGAATGACCTCGCCTCTCGCGGGCGAGGTCGCCCGCGACCACACGAGCAGCGTCATTTTACCGCGGGCAGGTCGCTGTTCCAGCAATTCGATGTCATCCGCCAGATTCCCAGGCGGCGCCACACCTGCACAAACTTGCCTCGATCAGCGACCGTCGTACCATTCGCCTGCTGCACGGCAGCCGTGTAGCGGCCTATTTCCACTGCCATGTCGCCCGACTCCTCCACCCGAATCGTTTCCAGCCGAAGGTTCTGGTATCCGGCTTCGCCGAGTTTACCGAGCATCAACTCGATCGGCTTGTGTCCCTGGACCAATTCGTGTTGCGGCGGCATCAGAAGGCCATCCGATGTAAACATGGCTGCCGCCTGGTCATAGTTTCCGGTATTGAAAGCGGTGGCGAAATCCTGCGTGAGTCCGCGGACGGCGGATTGCACATCCAGCCATGAATTGGCGCTTGCGGCACTACTGGACGAAGAGCGGTACATCATCTGCCTCCGGGAGAGACGGCGCACTGCTTTCCAGGTTGCGACGTCTGTTGCACGCGATTCTAACTCAGAGCGGTGTGGAAAAGTTTCCTCGTTCACGCAGGGGTAGATTGTCCGCGTAGTGGAGCGAAGCTCCGCGGAAAGCGTGGCGAGTTTGGCTCGCCCGCCCGGACGGGGCGTCCGGGCCTACGCAAGCACTGGTTCGGAGTTATCATGAACCCATGTATTTCGAACAGTTTTATCTCGGCTGTCTGGCGCACGCCTCTTACATGCTCGGGTCAGAAGGCGAGGCTGTAGTGGTCGATCCTCAGCGCGACGTGGACCTTTATCTGAAGGCCGCAGAGGAAAACGGCCTTACCATCCGTCACATTGTCGAGACCCACCTGCACGCCGATTTTGTCTCTGGGCACAAGGAACTCGCCGCCCGCACCGGGGCCCGGATTTATTTCGGCGCCCAGGCCGGGGCCACATTCGCCCATGTCGCCGTTCAGGATGGCTTCGAGCTGGCCTTCGGCAAGTCTCGCATCAAGTTTCTCGAAACCCCAGGGCACACACTGGAGAGCATCTGCCTGGTGGTCACCAGTGACGATGAGAAGGCGGCGAAGCCGTGGGCGGTATTGACCGGGGACACGCTCTTTATCGGCGACGTGGGCCGTCCCGATCTTTCCCGGACGCTGACGCCCCAGCAACTGGCGGGCATGCTCTACGACAGCCTGCATGACAAACTGATGAAGCTGCCGGATGAGGTCCTGGTGTATCCCGCTCATGGCGCTGGTTCGCTCTGCGGCCGCAATATGCGCGCCGAGCGTTCGTCCACGATTGGTACGGAACGCCTCACCAACTACGCTCTGCAAATCCCGACCCGCGAAGAGTTCATCGAACAGTTGACCAGCAACCTGCCGGCGCGTCCCGAATATTTCCTGCAGGATGCGGAGATCAACCGAGGAGGGGCGCCCGCGCTCTCCGACTTGCCGGAGCTGAAAGCAGTCGCGCCTGCCGAACTGAAATCCATCCTGGACGAGGGCGTGATCGCGCTGGATATACGTTCAGGAGAGCAGTTTGCCGCCGGCCACGTACCTGGCTCCGTCAACATTCCACTGTCGGGACAATTTGCCTCCTGGGCGGGAACGATTCTCGGTTTGTCGTCGCGCCCCGTGCTGATCGCCGATGCGCCGGAGCAGTTGACTGAAGCACGCCTTCGCCTGGCTCGGGTTGGCATCGAAGCCGAACGAGGATATCTGGAGGGCGGCGTTGCCGGCTGGAAGAGCGCGGGATTCGATCTGGCAATGTTGCCTGAGATCACAGTGCAGGAACTGCAACAACGGCTGGCTAAAAATGGAATGCAGGTGCTCGACGTACGCCGCGAAGCAGAATTTATGGCTGGTCACATTGAAGAAGCTAACTGGTGGCCGCTGGACCGCTTCCGGATTTCACCGCCGGAGGTTGACCTGAACGTTCCGCTGGCGGTTCATTGCCAGAGTGGCTATCGCAGCATCATTGCCTGCAGCCTGCTGCAGCGCGCGGGCTTTCAAAATGTGGTCAACGTCAGCGGCGGTTTCGGCGCCTGGCAGGAGGCAAAATTGCCGGTAGCGACGGGCGCGCCGGTGGAAGCCTAGAAGCTTGATGGAGGACGGGCGTCTCGCCCGTCCAGCCGGGCGGGGACGCCCGGCCTCCAGCAAAACAGTAAAACGCCTCTCTCCCTGTAGAATGCAGCTACCAAATCCATGATCACTCTCGCCGACGTCCAAGCTGCCCTGGAGCGCATTCGCCCTTCCATCTATCTTTCGCCGTGCACTCTCTCCGCCACTTTTTCGCAGCTCACCGGCAATTCCATATACCTGAAACTCGACAATCTGCAGAGGACCGGCGCTTTCAAGGAGCGCGGCGCACTGAACAAACTGCTGACCATGAGCGCGCAGGAGCGCGATCAGGGAGTGATTGCAGCCTCGGCGGGGAACCACGCGCAGGGTCTGGCCTATCACGCGGGCCGGCGCGGGATCAAAGCCCAGATTTGCATGCCGCTCACGACGCCCCTGATCAAAGTGTCCGCCACCAAATCCTACGGCGCAGAAGTCATTCTTCACGGCGCCAATTACGACGAGGCCTGTGAAGAAGCTATCCGGCGCGGTGAGCAGCAACATCTCACGTTTATCCACCCCTTCGATGACGACGCGGTCATCGCCGGGCAGGGAACACTGGGACTTGAAATGCTGCAGCAGCATCCGGAAATCGAAGCGGTGGTGGTCCCCATTGGCGGAGGCGGGTTGATCGGCGGCATCGCCTGCGCCATCAAGGAAACGAATCCGAAAATTCAGATCATCGGAGTACAGACCGCGCGGCTGCCCTCGATGAAGGCGGCGGTCGCTGCGGGCAAACCCGTGACCCTGCCCGCGGCGGCCACCGTCGCTGACGGCATTGCGGTTCGCCGGGCCGGCGACCGCACTCTGCCGCTGGTCCAGAAATACGTGGACGACATCGTCACCGTGGACGAAGAAGAAATCGCCAACGCGGTACTGCTTTTGCTGGAGCGCGAAAAGACCATGGCCGAAGGCGCCGGGGCAGCCGCCATCGCCGCCCTGATCAATCGCAAAATACATATGGCGGGGAAAAAGATTGCGGTGCTGGTCTGCGGGGGCAACATGGACGTCACCCTGCTGTCGCGAATCATCGAGCGCGGCCTGGTAAAGGATGGCCGCCTTGTTCGCCTGCGCGTGCATCTTCCTGACTACCCCGGCGCGCTCCACCGCCTGACCGGAATTCTCGCCGACCATCGCGCCAACATCGTGGAGACGTCGTACGATCGCGCCTACTACGGGGTAAATCTGGGAGAAACAGCTATTGATATAACAATGGAAACCCGCGGCCCAGACCAGATTGCCGAATTACTCTCGGCCCTCGAAGCCGCCGGCTATTCCCACGAGAGAGTGCTTTAGAACGAGTGTGGATAAAAAGGAAGAAGTGTGAACCAGAGAGAAGTGTGTGGGTCGGACACTCATGTCCGACGCCTTTGATTTTGCTTTTGAATTTAGGCGTGGGGAACCAACAACCCACAGCAAAACGACGTCAAACCCAACGTCAAAGGCGTCGGACAAGAGTGTCCGACCCACACCAGCAGTGTCCAACCCACAGACGATCACTTTGTGCCCGTCAGTTCGCGAATGATCTGGGCTTCCCGCTCCCGGTAAGGCTTGCCGTCGGGATAGAAAACTTCATGGAACCACACCGGGGGCTTCTGCAGAACATACGGCTTCTCCCATGAATCCCAGGGCAGGTAAGTCTGCGTCTTGCCCGCAACCAGCCCCCAGTTGATCGCCGCGACATGGTGTTTCTTCGCGATCGGCAGGATCAGGTCGAAGGTGCTTCCCATGGGACGGGCCATGTACTCGGTGCACAAAATCGGCCGGTGATAGCTTTCCAGCTCTTCCACTTTCTTTTCGAAGTCCTCCGGCCAGCTATAGTTGTGAAATGAAATCACATCTGACTGTTCCAGTTGGATGTGCGCCGTCGACGACAACTTTTCCGGCGACGACCAATCGCCTTCCCAAACTCCGCTGGTAAGCGGCTGCGACGGGTTGGCCGCGCGCGCCCAGGTGAAGACCTGGGGCAACAGGGCCAACACCAGTTCCGCTTTGTTCTTCAGTTCCACGGCGCCATACGCGCCCGCGTTGCCGTTGTTGGGTTCATTCCACACGTCCCAGGCCAGCACCCGCGGATCATCGGCAAATGCCCCAACCACACCCTGCACATACTCTTTGAGCCGCGGATATTGCGCCTCATCCTTTAGCGCATTTGCTCCCGGACTCTGCACCCAACCCGAATTGTGCACCCCCGGAATGGGCGGATGTTGCGGGCCAAGCTTGGGAAAAGGGTCCCAGACAGAATCGAAGAGCACAAACACGGGCCGGATGTGATGTTTGGCAGCGATGGTCAGGAAGGCATCAATCCTGTGCTTGAATCCGGCCGCGTCCTGCTGCCACAACAGATCGTGGAGAAAGACCCGCATGGTGTTCATGCCCAGACCCTGGGCCCAACCCAGTTCCTTGTCGATTTCCTGCGGATCGAAAGTATCGGCCTGCCACATTTCGAGTTCGTTGATTGCGCTGGCCGGAATGAAATTGCTGCCCACCAGCCAGGGCTGCTGCTGATACCACTCATTGGCCTTTTGCTCGGACCAGCGCGAGGCAGCGAACAGCTGGCTGGAGATTGCAAGAATCAGAATGAGGATTGCCGAACTCGATCGTTTCACGGCCGCCTCCCGCGCGCTGCCGAAGTTTCCATTTTCCATCCTCCCCTGAACATTTAAAAACGCAAGTATGACCTTCTAAAGCTCGGGAACCAGCCCTCCTCAAAACCCATGTTTCGTCTCGGAATGCCGGCGACTCCGACGAAAGTTTTACAGACAGGGCACCGCGGATGCAATGCACAAATTGGAAGCACAAACGCGAGCACATGACCAAAAAGAATCACGTTCCTGGTCACTGCGACACTGTGGGCGGACAAGTTGCCAAGGGCCAAATCATCAATTAAGCTTGATTCCTCCGCAGCTTGCGACCAAAGCCGGGATGGCGGAACTGGCAGACGCAGCGGACTCAAAATCCGCCGACCTTCGGGTCTTGGGGGTTCGACTCCCCCTCCCGGCACCAACTTTCAACCCAGTAAAACCGTGATCTTCTTTTGTTGTCCGCGCGCCGGGTGGCGGGACTACTCTTCTTCCCCGTTCTCTCCCAGTTGTTGCGTCAGGTAGCGCTCGTAGCCCAGTTCGTCGATCTGATGAAGCTGGGCTTCCAGCCAATCTACGTGGCTCTCTTCGTCCTTGAGCAGTTGCACCAGCAGGTCGCGCGATCCGTTGTCGCCTTCCTTGGTGGCAATCTCGACGGCATCGTTGTACTGCTTTACCGCCCCGACCTCCAGCGACAGATCGCCTTCCAGCATTCCCTTCACCGTCTTCGATACTTTCAGCTCCAGGGGTTGCATGGAGGGTGTGCCGTCGAGGAAGAGGATTCTTTCGATCAGGACCTCGGCGTGCTTCATCTCTCCGATGGATTGTTTCTTGATGTATCCGGCGAGGCGATGGTACTTCCAGTTTTCGCACATCTCGGCGTGGAGGAAATATTGGTTGATGGCGGTCAGTTCCTCGCGGAGGGCCTTGTTCAGCTCAGCAATGACTCTGGGATTTCCCTTCATGGGCACCGAGTATGACAAAAATCAGTTCCGCGGGCAAACCTTTTAGCGCGAGCGAATCGAGCCAGCCGCTTTCCTTCGTCAACTTCCTGGAGTTGATTGAGGAAGCGGCCCTCCTATAGGGTTGTGCTGGAGCTGAACCCTGGACATTTATCTGGTTGACGGCACATACGAGTTGTTCCGGCATTACTACGCGCTGCCTTCCGCGCGGGATGAAGACGGCCGGGAAGTGGCTGCGGTGCGGGGCGTTCTCGCCTCGGTGCTGGGCATGATCAAAGGCGGGGCCACGCACATCGCGGTCGCGACCGATCACGTGATCGAATCGTTTCGCAACGATTTGTGGCCGGAGTACAAGACCGGCGAGGGCATCGAGTCCGACCTCTGGGCGCAATTCCCCTTGCTGGAGGAGGTTCTCTCGGCGGCCGGCCTGGTGGTCTGGCCCATGGTTGAGTTTGAAGCGGACGATGCGCTTGCTGCCGCGGCCGTCGCGGCCGCCAAGGATCCACGGGTCGAACGCGTGATCATCTGCACCCCGGACAAGGACCTGGCCCAGTGCGTGCGCGGCACGCGCATCGTCCAGTTGAATCGCCGGACGGGCGTTACCTTCGACGAGGCTGGTGTGATCAAGAAGTTTGGCGTCGCGCCGGTATCGATCCCCGACTATCTGGCCCTGGTGGGCGATTCCGCGGACGGCTATCCTGGGCTTCCGGGCTGGGGCGCGAAGTCGTCGGCGGCGGTGCTGGCCAAATTTATCCATCTGGAATCGATTCCACCGGACTTCCGGGAGTGGCGGGTGAACGCCGCCAACGCGAGTGCTCTTGCAGCCACTCTCTCCCGCGAACGCGAGCGGGCGCTGCTGTTTCGCACCCTGGCCACGCTTCGCACCGACATCGCCCTCTTTGAGGATGTCGATCAGCTGCACTGGAAGGGACCCACGGCTGACTTTGAGGCACTGGCGGCCCGACTGGACGCGGCGCGCACCGAGAGCCGGCGGACAGGGGCACATCGTTCCCGAACGTCATAGAGAAGGAACGAGACGCGAGCGTGACGTAGATGGCTTTCCCCCGCGCGATGCTCGCCTTCAAATCAAAGGCTGGTTGCGGCTGCAGGCGGCCGAGTCGGCGCACAACAGCGAAAGCTCACCCCCACGGGGGGTAACCATGAATTTCCGTGCCAAACCCGTCCTCCCGGACACCCCCTTCGGAAGACCTTGGTGTTTTGCCCCGTAGGAGAGTGACGGCTACGATGTTCACAAGTCCTTCCCTGGAGATAAGCAATGCTTCGTTGGCTGACAGCCATTGGTACGGCACTTTCACTTTTCGCGTTGATCACAAGCGGGTCAAAGACCAGATCTTCGGCCAACCATGCCGGCCTATCAGGTTGGCCGCTTGCTGTAAAAGCGAACAATCAGTTTGACAATTGGACCTGAGTCCGCAAGGATAGCCCCGTTCATGCGGAGGAGGCCATCATGACGACGAATGAGACGGGAGACTGGCGCGACCTCTTTGATGTTGCGTTGTTTGAGCCGAACCGGGTCAAGTTGCGAAAGCGCATAGAACATGCCAGACAAGCCATCAACGAGCGGCTCGGCGTTCTGATGAACCAACAGGGCGAGGGTGGGAGGGAGGTGTCGGAGCGCATCGCACTCAACGACGCCTTGACCACGCTGGCCGAATTGCACAAGATCGTTTACGCCCGGAAGCCGAACACGCATGTTGGCGGCCAAGGCGGCCGGGCAGCAAGCTAGGCGGCAGGCCCGGTCAAACGGGATTTTTGCGGGAAGGAGTTCTCTTGGCAATAAAACCGTTTCCGGATTCCATTCCATCCGAACTCCCGCCGGCGAAGCTCTACCTCGATGACATTGGCGAGATTTTGCAGATCCTGAGCGAATCAAGCCAGGAGTGCCAGGCCAGCTTTGTGGTGGGCAAGTCGAAGTGTGACACGCTGGACGATCTGAAAGACCTGCGGGGACGCACCACCCATTTCGTGCTGAACATCTCTTCGCCGGGCAAGCACCAGACCCTGGAGCTGACGCCATCCGCCACGCGCATCCACATTCATGAAATCGGGGACCAGTTGCCGGCCTGGTCAAAATATGTGAACGTCGCCGCGATTTTTGAGAAGAGAAGGCTAAGGCTCAAGTCTCTTGTACGCACCGCGGCTCCGTGGGTCTTTGCAGCCTTGTGGCTGGTGGCGGTGGCGGTATGGACCTTTGCCCCGCACGTCGCCCGGCCCATCTCGATTTACAAATTGCCCCACATCGCGACCGGCTTCATCCTGACAGTTGCCGTGGTGTATTACTTTGTCAGCTCGCACAGCATTGTTTATCTGCGCTATCCGCAAAGAGTTGGCGTGGGGAGATGGTTGGAGGATCACAAGCCGGAAATTATTGTGGGAGCGGTGTGCTCCGTGCTGACAGCGGTTGTTATCGAGGTCCTGGAAAAGGGTTGGAAGTGACCTCCCGCGCCGGCGGGTGAGAGCGAAAAAATCCCATCGGGCCGCCGGTCTTCCACTTATAGGGGTCCTTCTTATAGGGGTCCTTCGACTTCGCTATAGGTTTCGCAAGCGAAACCTATAGCTTCGCTCAGGATGACTCGGCGGAGTTTACTACCGCTTTGCTTTGACTCCTCAGGACCTCTCCTACCAGGAACACGTCGGTGAGCAGCGCGCGGAGATGGATCGAGGCGTTCAGATTGTCAATCAATTGCGAACTGATGGCGGGTTGGGCGAGCACCAGTTCGAGCGCAGCCAGCGAAGACTGCGCGTCTTGTTCGAGCACAGAGATAAAAGGCTCATATTTCGCGGCGGGCCCGCTTCCGGATGCCGCCATCGCGCGCGAACAGCTTCCTGCCAGGCCGGTCAGGGCGCCGGCGGCGCGCTGCAGAAATTCGCGGACCTGTCCGCCGGATTGACTGCCCTGGTCGGTGGGCAGGCCCTGGCCCGCATAGGCCAGCATGAACTCGTAGCACTCCTCGATGGCATCGCAGCGTTCCAGAAAATCAGTCGCCATCAGTTGCACCTCGCGGTGCGTTGGGGGACGCCTCAACCACCCACCGTTTCGGATCGTGCTCTTTCAGGTAAAACTCCCGGCTCATGGTGCCAACGATCATTGACGCAGTAATAGGAAGCTTCTCCGGTCGGATAGCAAAGTACACGTGCACGATGACCAGCGTGATCAGGCCCACGCCGGCCAGTCCGTGCAGCACATACATCAGGCCCCAGGTCATGTCGCTGAACAAATAAGGATTGCGCGGAAAGAAAATCGTACGTACGCGGGACATCATGAACACGCCGGTGAGGATCACCGACAATCCGGTCACGATGATCGCGCCGTGGTAAAGCTTGTTCTCCAGCGGATACTTGGCAAATTTCCGCGGCAGTGCCGAAGATTTTCCCATGAAGCGCTGGAACCTCTTCCAGGCGTCTTCGAGGTCGGCCCGGTCGGGCCAGATCGACCAGAAGTCCAGATAGAACGATGCGTGGATGATGTGAAAAATAATGGAGATGGTCAGAACGACGCCTGCGATCCAGTGGTACGTCACCCAGTCGAAGCGGACGCCCACCTTGGGCAGGAATGCGGTAAACAGGAGCGTGAACATGGACGCTGCCATGATCCAGTGAAACAGTCGCGCCGCCAGCGAGTGCCGGGGAATGCGGGCGGGCAACTGCGAGGCAACTTTCGGCGAAGCGTCGGCGGCGAACTCTTTCTCCTTGGCGAAGTACCGGATGTAGATCGCGTGCACGATGAGGAACAGCATGCCGGCAATCAGCGCGACCCAGATCAGGAACCACGCGATGTGGATGGGAACGTTCTGCCCCAGCGGACTGATGGCCCACTCTATGATGCCCATGCTGCCTCCTGCACGCCGCTTATGGAACGCTTTACCAGGTTCCGCATGAGCGGAATTTTGTAGGCGTTGAACTGCAGGGGAACGGCTCCCTGCACCGCCAGCTTTCCCGCCATTTCACCAGTGGCGGCGCTGCGCGGCTTGCCGCGTACCGCGTCCTCCACCGCCGTCAGCCGGAGTGGACGAGCGGCGGCGCCGTTTACCGCAATGCGGATGTCCTGAATTGTGTCTCCCGACAACCTCATGGCCGAAGCCACGTTCAGCAGCGGGAAGTCCCAGACATTCCGGTCGCGCACTTTTTCGAAATAAAACTGCGCACCCGCCCAGGCGGAGGGAATGCGAATGGCCGTCAACAAGTGTCCGGGCTCGAGAATGTTCATGTGGGTGATGTCGATGTCAGGTCCCAGGAAATAATTCTCGGCATCCACCACGCGCTCGCCTTTGGGCGTTTGAATCACAAACCTGGCGTCGAGCGCGATCAATGCCGGAGCGGAATCGGAGGGGTTCACCGCCACGCAGCGCTCGGCATGCAGAATCGCGTGCTCACGGTTCCTGCCCACCGGAGTGTCGGCGTAGCAGATGTTGCCGCCGGCGCGGTAGCAGGGCCAGCCCGCGCGGTAGTACCAGCAGCGCGCATCCTGCGACACGTTGCCGCCAAGCGTACCCTGGTTGCGAATCTGCGGCGATGCCACTAATTCCGCCGCCTGCGCCAGCAGCCCGTATTTTTCCTTGACCACGGGGTGGCGCACAACTTCCGTAAGCGTCGTCATGGCGCCGATTTCGATCCCGTCAGCGGTCGTGCGCACGCCCCTGAGTTCGTCGATTCCGCTCAGGTCCACCAGCGCCCGGGGTTTCTTGATGCGGTCCTTCAGCCAATCGAAGCTGTCGAGCCCGCCGGCCATGACCCAGGCATCTTCTCCGTGCTGTTGGAGAAGCTTTTGAGCGTCGGCGATGGAATTCGGCTGATACAACTGGAACGCCGGCATGATGTCTCGTATTACAGCCATGGTTCTCTCCGTTTCAATCGCCCTTAGATAAATGCGGTCAAGGGGTCCTGCATGGGCCGCCCGGCTTCGAGCGAAGTCAGAATCGTGTCCAGGTTGACCGGAGCGCGGCGATAGATTTCATCGCCCAACGCATCCGAGAGAGCGTTCAGGATTGCCCCGCACCCGCCGCCCACCGGGGGTTCGCCGATACCGCGCGCTCCCACCGGCGTCTCCGGGTCCGGAATATCCAGCGCCGCCCACTGCATGTCCACGGGTACATCGAGGATGGTGGGCGGCTTGGTGTGGTAGAAGCGCCGCGAAACCGTGTGGCCGTATTGCGGGTCGAAGACCCATTTCTGTCCAATGGCGTGACCGATGCCCAATATCGACCGGCCGAGTACTTGTCCGCCCAGCGCTTTGGGATGGATCACCGTGCCAACATCTGCGACGGCGAGGAAATCGGTGATGTGGTATTTGCCAGTTTCAGTATCCACTTCGACTTCCGCGAAGCTGGCCACGTAGGAAAATGTCTGGCCATCGTGCGGGTACTTATCTTTCGCCGCCGCGACCAGGCCCTGTCCCGCAAGGCCTGCGATGGAAGCCTTGGTGTACTTGTTCACATCTTCGGGTGCTTCGTGACCGTCGTAGATGCCGCCCAGTTGAATGGCCCGCTGCGCCGCCTGGGCCAGAGTCATGCTCTTGCCGCCGCCTTTGTGGAAGACTCGTTCGTTGGCTACGTCGTATTGCTCGGGTTTTCCGCCGTAGGTCTTAGCCGCGATTTCCTGCAGCTTAGTGCGGGCATCCATTGCTACCGCGTGCGCGGCGCGCGTCATGGCGTGCGTGGTCTGGCTGCCTCCGGAGACGCAGGTCCAGGGCAGGTTCTGGGAAGTGTTGCCCCAGGTGACATCGCACTTCTCCCAGGGCACGCCCAGGACCTCGGCGGCTACGCGGTGAACGTCGCTGATGGATTCCGTGCCCAGGTTGCCGATGCCTGATTGAATCGCAATTCTTCCATCAGGCCGGATTACGATAAGCCCGTCATAACCGGTCGAGCCGGCAAAGAATGCGCTTGACGATACGCCAACTCCGCGTACCTTGGTGCCGCTTCGCTTGGGGCGCGCAATCCGCTCTTTCCACTTGAACTGGTCGGCGCCGCGGTCGAACGCTTCTTTCAGAAATGCGCTGGTGGAGTGCCCGCGCTTGCCATTCATCTCCGGCCCGAAGGAAGCTTTACCTTCGGGCGCGTTGACCTTTCGGATTTCGACCTGGTCGAGCGAGAGTTGACGCGCCGCCTTCGCCAGAACCGGCTCCATCAGGATGATGCCCTGCATGCCGCCGGGCGCGCTTTGCGGTCCCCGGGGCGGAGTGTTGGTCAGCACGGTCACGCCCCGCCAGCGCATCGCGGGGGGCTGATACAAGAGCGAAACAATTCTTCCCGAAGCACTCGCATCGCCCACTGCGTCGTAGGGGCCGTTGTTGCAGATGGCGTACATGTCCACCGCGGTGATCCGGCCATCCTTGGCAAAGCCGACTTTCATCCGGCCCTGAAATCCGGGCCGCGCCCGTCCGATGAAATGCTCTTCTTCGCGGCTGATGCGCATCATTACCGGGGCGTTCGCTTTCTTCGAAAGCAGCGCCGGGATAATGGCGAAGATGTAGCCGGTGGCTTTGCTGCCAAAACCGCCGCCGGTGTATTCGCTGATGAGCACAATCTGGTTGGGATCCATATTCAACCAGCGTCCGAGGCCGGCCAGGGTTTGCACCGTGCTCTGCGTCCCCATGTGAACGAATACTTTGCCGTTTTGCCAATAGGCCAAAGCGGTGCGCGGTTCGAGCGTCTCGTGGCTGCTGTCGGGCGTGGAGAAAGTTTCGTCCAGCACCAGCGCAGCATTTTTTAGGCCCGCGTCCACATCGCCGTAAGACCATTCGTCCTGCGCCTTGCCCATGGGCAGGCGCCCTTGCTTCAACTCCGCGAAGTCAGCGTCGGTCCATTTCAGCTCGCCTATCTGGGGAGGCGGCGGGCCTGGCGGTTTTTCGCCCGGCTTGGCCGGAGGCGCCGGCTGCCTGACCCATACATTGCCTTCCGTGCGTGCGTTCGGGCCATTGGGGCGAAGGCTGTCGAGCGGATCGACCACAAAGGGCAGATGCTCAAACTGGATGTCAATTTTCTCGATGGCCTCGGCGGCCGTCAATTCGTCCACCGCCGCCACGGCGAGAATGGGCTCGCCCTGGTACGTCGGCTCCATGGTGAGCGCTTTTTCACCTTGCTGGTTGGCCTTGATCACCACCCCGAGATCGGTCACGCTGTCGGCGGGAGCGGGAAGATCGTCCTGCGTAAGAATCGCCTTGACCCCGGGCATGGCCAGCGCCCTGCTGAGATCAAGATGCGTGACCCGCCCGTGGGGCACGGGGCTGAGCAGCAGCTTGCAGAACAGCATGCCGTCGGCGCGGAAGTCTTCCGCATATTTCGACTTGCCCGTCACTTTCGCGTAGAGGTCGGGCGTGGTGTAGTCCTTGCCAATGAGCTTGTACTTGGCTCCGTATTTTTGTTGAGCGGGCTTGCTCTCCGGGCTAGGCATGGTTCACCTTCCTCATGTTTTCTGCGCCTTTCATCATGGCGGTGAGGATCTTGTCGTAGTCCTGGCAGCGGCATAAGTTTCCGGAAATGCCGTGCGCCAGTTCCGGCCGGCTGGGATTGGGATTGGTTTTCAGGTATCCGACCGTCGCCATGATGAAGCCTGACATGCAAAAGGCGCACTGGAATCCCTGCTCATCAATCACGCCCTGTTGTACGGGATGCAGCTTGCCGTCCGCGCTGGCTAGTCCTTCGATGGTCTGGACTTTCCGGTTTCGTACTGTGTGGGTGAGTACAGAGCAGGAATAATGCGGCACGTCGTCGATCAGGACGGTGCAGGCCCCGCACTCGGCGCGGTCGCAGCCCAGTTTGGTACCAGTGAGACCCAGCTTGTAGCGCAGGGTCCAGGCCAGGGTCTCCTGCTTCATGACGTCAACCCGCCGCGGCTGGCCGTTGACGTTCAGCGTGATCAGTCTCTCCCCCAAGCTGTCCGGCGCCTGACCAAACACCGTGGAGGCACGAAAAAGATAGTTCGCCGAGGACACCGCGACGCCGCTGCCGATGACCCCTTTGATGAAGTTGCGCCGCGAGATTCCCTTCGCCGTCTCGTCCATCAGCTTGTGCAATGGGTCATCCATGCCGGGCCTCCTCTTCTCCGTACATTCAACTCCCAACCGACTATTTTTTGCAACCTCCGCAGGCGTGTCAAACGAGAAATTCTAAGCAATATGTTCAGCTTAGCCTCATGATCGGATTCGGCCGTCCGGAGCCGCCCTAACCTTTAACCACCAAGGGAACGAAGGTACACGAAGGAAACCGGGAACCTCCTTCGTGGCACTTCGTGCCCTTCGTGTTAATGCATTTGGTCGGTCATCGATCAACCGTGGGTTTACAAAAACCCGGCGGGAATGATACGTTCCGCGGTTATTTCCGTTACCATTTAGCGCGAGGGAAAAGATGACACTTCGGTGGATGTGCGGTTTGCTGCTAGCCCTGACCCAACTGACTTCGGCCCAGCCTGCACCCGGACAGGCCACTTCCGTTCCACCATCCTCCCAGATTACGGGATACAGTTCGGCAAACTCATCCGTCGAGAGCGATTGGGAGAAGAAGTTCCGCGAGGGCATTTCGCCGGCGAACATTCGCGAAAACATGCGGCGGCTGAGCGCGCGTCCTCATCACGTGGGATCGCCCTACGATAAAGAGAATGCCGAATGGATACTCTCCAAGTTCAAAGAATGGGGATTCGACGCCAAGATCGAGAGCTTCAACGTTCTGTTCCCAACTCCGAAGGTCCGCGTGGTTGAGATGCTGCAGCCGACAAAATTTCAAGCCAAGCTGCAGGAGCCTGCGTTGGCGGTCGATCCCACCAGCGGCCAGACTGCCGAGCAACTCCCCACCTACAACGCCTATTCGATCGATGGAGACGTGACCGCTCCGCTGGTGTATGTGAACTACGGCAATCGCGAAGATTATGAGCAACTCGATCGCCTGGGAATTTCGGTCAAGGGCGCTATCGTGATTGCGCGTTACGGATCCGGATGGCGCGGCATCAAGCCCAAAGTTGCCGGCGAGCACGGAGCGGTGGGGTGCATCATTTACTCCGACCCGGAAGGCGACGGCTACTACAACGGCGACGATTATCCCAACGGCGGCTGGCGGCCGCGAGAGGGCGTGCAACGCGGCAGCGTGATGGACACTGACTATCCGGGCGATCCGCTGACGCCGGGCGTGGCCGCGACCGCCGACGCCAAGCGCCTATCCATCAAAGAGGCAAAAACGATCACAAAGATTCCCGTGCTGCCGATTTCCTATGCCGACGCGCTTCCGCTGCTTTCGGCGCTCCACGGTCCGGTTGCTCCGAAGAGCTGGCGCGGCGCGCTGGCCATCACTTATCACATCGGTCCCGGGCCCGCTCTCGTGCACCTCAAGGTCGAGTCCAACTGGGACATCAAACCGCTCTACGACGTCATTGCCAAGCTGCCGGGCTCGGATGGCGGCCAGCAATGGGTGCTGCGCGGCAATCATCACGATGCCTGGGTGAACGGCGCCGACGATCCCATTTCCGGGCAGGCAGCCATGCTCGAGGAAGCGCGGATGCTCGGTGAACTCCATCGCCAGGGGTGGACGCCGAAGCGCACCCTCATCTACTGCGCGTGGGACGGAGAAGAGCCGGGCCTGCTCGGTTCTGTCGAGTGGGTGGAAGCTCACGTGGATGAGCTGAAACAACATGCCGTCGCTTACATCAATTCCGACAGCAATGAGAGAGGGTTCCTGTTCCCGGGAGGCACGCAGGATTTACAGACCTTCATCAGCGGGGTGGCGCGCGATGTACAGGACCCGGAGACCCACATGTCGGTCTTTCAGCGGGCGCATCTCGCCGGCATCGCCCATGCGAAGGATGCGGAGCAGCGCAACGACGCGCGCAAGCGTGGCGATCTTGAGGTTCGCGCGCTGGGCGACGGATCGGACTACACCGCCTTTCAGGATTTTGCCGGGATCTCCACCCTGAGCGTTGAGTTCGGCGACGAAGACGATGGCACTCAGTATCATTCCATTTACGACGACTTCTACTGGTACACGCATTTCGGTGACACTGATTTTTCCTACGGACGCGCCCTGGCGCAAACCGCCGGCAGCGCGATGATGCGCCTGGCGGGGGCTGACCTGATTCCCGTGGATTACTCTCCCCAGGCCGAGGCCATTGCAAAATACGAAAGCGACCTGGAGAAGCTGCTCAAGGACAAGCAGGCCGAATTCACCGAGCGCAATCTGGAGTTGCAGGAAGGTGTGTTTACCGCGACAAGCGATCCGCGCCGGCCCACGCTACCTCCGCCGGCCGAGATGGTGCCGCCCTACATGAATTTCTCTCCGATGAAGAATGCCATTGAGCTTTTGAAGAAGAGTTCCGAGCGTTATTCCAAAGCCCTTGCGGATTGGCACGCCAAGGGTTCGCCCGCGCTCTCCGAGCAGTCGCTGGAGTTGGTGAATGCAGACTTGCTCAAAGTTCCTCGTCTATTCCTGAACGACAAGGGGCTTCCGGAGCGCCCCTGGTTCAAGAACCAGATTTACGCGCCCGGCGCGTACACGGGTTACGGGGCGAAGCCGATCGCAGCCGTCCGCGAATACATGGACGAGAAGAAGTGGAAAGAAGCCGAGGCGCAGATTCCTCAGGTGGCGCAGGTGATCGAGAAGGTCGCGGCTGGCATCAATAAGGCCGCCGACGATTTGCAAAACGCACATTGATGGAGGACGGGCGTCCCGCCCGGCCTCCACACCCGAGGACGTAGCCTGATGATCGTGAACTTCGCGGAGCGGGCGCATAACCACAACTGGGAACTCGACCCGGTCACGCGATCATTGCTCGACACCGATTTCTACAAGCTGCTGATGCTGCAGTTTATCTGGAAGCATTATCCCAAGACTCCAGTGTCGTTCTCGCTGCTGAACCGGACCATGTCGGTGCGTCTGGCGGACATGTTCGCGCCCGAGGAATTGACGGCGCAGCTGGAACACGTTCGCCGCTTGCGCTTTCGAAAGTCGGAACTGGTGTGGCTTGCGGGCAATACGTTTCTATGGTCAACGCGGGATTTTTGAACCTGCGTTCCTGGCCTGGCTGGAGCGGGACTTCAGATTGTCGGACTATGAGCTGTCGGTCAAGGACGGCCAGTTCGATCTATGCTTCAGGGGCCTGTGGACCGAGACCACGATGTGGGAGCTCTACGCCCTCGCGATCATCGACGAGCTGAAGACGCGGGCGAATCTGAAAAGGCTGAGTGAGTTCGGCCTCGACATTCTTTATGCCCGGGCGAAAACCAAGTTGTGGGGCAAGATCGAACAGTTGGTGGGCGTGCCCGAGCTGCACGTGGCCGACTTCGGAACCCGCCGCCGGCACAGTTTTCTGTGGCAGGAATACGTCGTGGAGGCCATGGCGTCGAATCTGGGCAGCGCCTTTACCGGAACTTCAAACGCGTTCCTGGCCCACAAGCACGATCTGGAGGCGATTGGGACCAACGCGCACGAAATCCCCATGGTCCTGGCCGCGCTCGCAGCCGACGATCAGGCACTGAAGGCCTCTCAATACCACGTGCTCGAGATGTGGCAGCAGACCTACGAAGGCGAACTCCTCATCATGCTGCCGGACACATTTGGAACCACGCAATTTTTGAAGAACGCGCCGGAGTGGACCGCGGACTGGACCGGCCAGCGTATCGACAGCAAGAATCCCTACGAAGCGGGCGATGAATACGTTCAGTGGCTGAAGGCGCGCGGCCGGGACCCGCAAACCAAGTTGATCATCGCCTCCGACACGCTGGACGTGGATGAGATCCTCGGCCTGCATGCGTATTTTGGCGGGACCCTGGCCAAGGGAGCCACTCCCAAGGATTTTCGCAGCGCCACCGATTTCGAGCGACCGCGGAAAATGGACGCCAGGCCGGCGGATTCGGTTCAGCGCGGGCTGGGGCACGTTGCTCACCAACGATTTCCGCGGCTGCGATCCGGCCGGCGGCGCAGGATTTGATCCTGCCAGCCTGATCTGCAAGGTGACGGACGTGGATGGCCGTCCCGCAGTCAAGCTTTCCGACAATTATGCGAAGGCGCTGGGGCCGGCGTCCGAGATCGAGCGCTACCGGCGCGTGTTCGGTACGGTGGGTGTCAGCAACGCCCCGGTTATCGCGTGAACGAAGCGCGTAGGGGCAGATGTCCTCATCTGCCCGGTCGAGCGAAGCTCGACAGGTTTTTAGCGACGGGAAGAAATAGCGGAGCTTCGCTCCGCCGGGCAGATGAGGACATCTGCCCCTACGTGGTTCGTGGTCGAGCCGCAGGAGCGAGGACGCTCGCGCCTACATTAATCTTTCTGTGCTACACTCCGGCAGATTTTTTTGTTCATCTCTTTTGTATGTCCAGGGGTCATACAGATGAAGCTTCGGCCGAACCTTCTGCCCATCGCGGCACTCGCTCTCCTGTTATCGATCTGCCCATCCCATGCGGGCGCGCAAGCGGCGCCGGCTGCGCTCCGGCCCATTACTGTTGACGACTACTTTCAGGTGCGGGAGGTCGATGACCCGCAGATCAGCGCCGACGGTCAGTGGGTCGCATACACGGTTTCGACCTTATCGCTGAAAGACGACGACGAGAAGACGCGAATCTGGATGGTGCCCGCTGCGGGCGGCGATGCCATTCCGCTGACCCTGGAAGATGTGTCATCCAGTCATCCGCGCTGGAGCCCGGACGGCAAGTTTCTCGCTTTTCTCTCCAAGCGCGACGAAGGCAAGACCCAGGTGTGGCTGTTGAACCGCCAGGGCGGCGAGGCCCAGCGCCTCACCGAGACCATTCAGGACGTAAAGAATTTTGCCTGGTCGCCGGACAGCAAACGCCTGGTGGTGATGTTGCAGGATCCCACGCCGGAGGATCTGGACGCAGCCAAAGAAAAGGCCACGGAGAAGACCGAAGGTAAGGAGATCAAGGACAAGAAGCCCAAAGCGCAACGCCCGTGGGTGGTTGACCGTTATCAGTTCAAGGAAGATGAAATTGGTTACCTGGAGCGCTTTCGCACTCATCTTTACGTCTTCGACATTGCCAGCAAGGCGCTGACCCAGGTCACCTCCGGCGACTTTGACGACGAGCATCCCGCCTGGTCGCCCGATGGCAAGCTTCTCGCCTTCGACAGCAAACGCACCGGCCCCGACCCGGACCGAAACTATGACTCAAACATCTGGGTGGTGGCTGCCGACAATACCGACAAGGGCGTGCACCCGACACAGGTCACGACCAGCGCCGGTAGCGAGGATTCTCCAGTCTGGTCGCCGGACGGGAAGTGGATCGCGTATGAAACCCAGCCCGATCCCAAGCTCTTCATCTACGGCAACAGTTACATTGGCGTCTCACCCGCCGGCGGTGGGGAGGCCAGAATCCTCACCCGGGCCCTCGATCGTGTGTCCACCGCGCCGCGCTTCTCGCCCGATGGCAAGTTTATTTATTTCATTGCGGACGATGACGGCACGCAGAACTTATGCCGCGTCCCGTCCGCAGGGGGCGAGATTACCCGCCCCATTGGCGGGCCGCCTGATGCTGTATGCCTATTCCGTCGCCAAGTCAGGTGACGTCGCGGCGCTGATTACCACTCCGGACCGCCCCAGCGAAATTTTCACCATCCCGGATGGCAAGCTCACGCGGATCACCCACGTCAACGACGCATTTATCTCGCAGGTCAAACTCACCGCGCCGGAATACGTCAAGTTCAAGAGTAAAGATGGAACCAGCGTCTCCGGCTATCTCTACAAGCCGCTCGATTACGTTCCCGGAAAGAAATACCCAGCCATTCTTCGTCCTCACGGCGGGCCGGTGTGGGCGTACTACGCCGAGTTCACGCACCTGGCGCAGCTTTTTGCCGCCAACGGCTACGTGGTTCTCTACCCCAACCCGCGCGGTTCCACCGGCCGGGGGCAGGAGTACGCCAAAGCCATCTTTGCCGATTGGGGCAACAAGGATTTTCAGGACGATATGGCAATGGTGGACTATGCCGTAGCGCAGGGCCTGGTCGATCCCGACAAACTGGGGGTTGGGGGATGGTCCTACGGCGGCATCTCGACCGATTTCATCATCACCCAGACCACACGTTTCAAGGCTGCCATCTCTGGCGCCGGCGCGGCCCTGTTCGCTTCGTTGTACGGCCACGACCGCTACATCCGCGACTACGAATATGAGCTGGGATATCCGTGGAAGGACAGAGCAGTCTGGGACCGGGTGTCGCCCTTCTACAAGATTGAGAATGTCACCACGCCGACGCTCTTCATGGGCGGCGACATCGACTGGAATGTGCCCATCCTCGGCGGCGAGCAGATGTACCAGGCGCTGAAGAGCCTGGGCCGTGAAACTGAACTGGTGGTCTATCCCGGCGAGTACCACGAATTCAAGGCGCCTTCCCATCTCAAGGACCGGCTGGAGCGTTACTTGGCGTGGTATGCCCACTACGTCAAGGCCGACGGGACTCCGGCGAGGCCGGCTGCGAAGCCGGAGCACTGATTCCCGCGCGAGAATCACGTAGGGGCGGGTGCCCTCACCCGCCCAGCCGGGCGAAGCCCGGCTGATTTTCCTGAGTGTAACCACAAAACCAGGCGAGCTCTGCGAGCAGGGCGAAGCCCGGCGGATTTTCCTGGGTCTTAACCACAAAACCAGGTGAGCTCCGCTCGCCCGCCCGGACGAGGGCGTCCGGGCCTACGTGGCCGTGGCCGGGTGTATCCTAGTTAAGGGTCCTATGCGGCTGTTTGAGTATCTGAAGGCAATCAAATCTCCGGAACATCGCCTGGCCTGGTTGGTGGCCATCGCCGTGGATGCCATTCAGATCGGCGCTCTGCCCCTTTTTGTCGCGGGCGGGTTGTCGCCGGCGGACGCCATCCTGGATGCTGTGGCCGCGGTAGTTCTTATCCAGTTGCTGGGATGGCATTGGGCCTTTTTGCCAACGCTGGCGGCAGAGCTGGTTCCGGGTTTTGACCTGTTTCCCACCTGGACGGCGGCGGTCTTTTTTGTGACCCGCCAGCAGATTCATCCGGGAGAGCCTGAAATTCTGCCTCCAGGCCCGGCGCCCGCTCGTCGGCCGTAAAGTGCGGCAAAAAACGAAACGCCCCGGACTCGGTTAAGTCCTGGGCGTTCGTTGAACAACCTCTCCCCCGAAAAGCTGTTCTCCAGACAATCTTGGCGGCGGATCCGGCAGGTCTTAATCACTGCTGAGCCCGGTGTGCCTGAGCTGTCTGATCGCAGTTTGAATGCCAAAGGACACTCTGCGTAAGTAGTTGGTGGGATGAGGTTTACCTATGCGTCAGAGCCCGCCTTCGGCAGCATTGTGCAAAGATTTGCGCATCTGTGGCGGCAACTGGCCAGGGTTTGCTACCGGGCTGGAGGAGGGAACTGAATTCCCAACTGGTCGAAGAGGAAGCTGAGGACGTCCGACTCCACATCGACTTGCTCATCGACTGCGGTTCACGTGTGAAGCGCTGGCGCCGGTACCTAGCAGAATGGGACGGTCCGAGCTGGTCGCAGAGGACGGAAAGCGAATCCCTGGATTGCCTGGTGGGTCAGCTTGCGAAAACCGTCAACCACGAAGGACACGAAGGTACACGAAGGAGATGAGGCGGCGCCTTCGTGCTACTCGGTGCCCTTCTTGTTTCTCGAATTTCGTTGCCCGGCGACCAGACGTGTGACACTATCCTCTCCTTCCCTCAAACATTCCACCGGAGTCTTGCGCGCTAAGAGTGCCGTGCGTGGCACTTCTCGCGCGTCGCGAAGCGCTCCCGTGGCGACGAGGTGATTTATGAGGAGGATCCATCGCGCTCTTGCACTAAGTCTGGTCTATCTCCTGGTGTTCAACACCCAACTGTTCGGTTGGGGTGCAATCGGACACATGGCGGTGGCCTATATCGCGTATAACCGTCTGACGCCCGCCACCAAGAGCCGGGTGCGGGCGCTGCTCAAACAAAACCCGGATTACAACAAATGGGTGGGGCAGGTTCCGGCCGGCACCGCCCCGAAGTTCAAGTACATGATGATCTTCATGATCGCGTCCACCTGGCCGGACCAGATCAAGAGCGAGGCCGGCTATACGGACGACGGTCCCGACCCGCATGGAAATCGTCCCGACGGAGCTTCGTCTTCCCTGAACGTTGGGTACTCTGACCATCTGCACCACAAGTACTGGCACTTCGTGGACACACCTTTTTCTCCCGACGGCACCGCGCTGCCCGCGATCCCTTCCCCCAACGCGGAGACGCAAATCGCAACTTTTCGGGCAGTGCTGGGGACGACTCCGGGCGGTGATGTGAAATCATACGACCTGGTCTGGCTGCTCCACCTGGTGGGCGACGTGCATCAGCCGCTGCACTCTTCGACCCGGGTCAGCGCGACTGATCCGGATGGAGACAGCGGCGGCAATAATGTGAAGCTGTGCGCATCCCCCTGTCGCAGCGAACTGCACGGGCTTTGGGACCAGCTTCCCGGGACCGGCTCAGATCCAAACACGGCAGTGTCTTATGCCAAAAAACTACCCGCGGCGGATGCGACGGCGGGAAGCGATCTGGTCGCTGCCGACTGGATCAAGGAAAGCTTCGACGACGCGAAGACCGTTGTGTACGTGGCGCCCATCGGGGCTGGCGACGGACCCTTTACGACGACCGTGGCTTACCGCGCGGCTGCACGGAACTTGGCCAAGGAGCGTGTGGCCCTGGCCGGCGCGAGGCTGGCGAATCTTTTGAACGACGAGCTGAAGTAGCGCCTGATTCGTGTGGTCGCGGGCGACTCGCCCGCGGTTTTTGACTTTGTGCTCAAACCGGCGCGGGCGAGTCGCCCGCCGCCACACAAACAATCGAGATTACTTGGGCCGGGTGATCGCGCCTTCCGATGCCGTGGATACCAGCGCCGCATACTTGGCAAATACGCCGGTGGGATATCTGGGCTGCGGCGGCTTCCACTGCGCCATGCGCTGGCGCAAAGCGGCGTCGCTGACTTCGACCTCCAGCACGCGCTGGTTGACGTCAAAGTGAATGGTGTCGCCTTCGTGCACGGCCGCGATGGGGCCGCCCAGCGCGGCTTCGGGGGAAACGTGTCCGGCCATCAGGCCGCGGGTGGCGCCGCTGAAACGTCCGTCGGTCAACAGGGCGACGGAGCCGCCCAGGCCCTCGCCGACGATCGCTGCTGTAACGCTCAGCATCTCGCGCATCCCCGGGCCGCCTTTGGGCCCTTCGTAGCGGATCACGACGACGTCCCCCGCCTTGATGCGTTTTTCGGTAACCGCGGTCATGGCGTCTTCTTCCGAGTCGAAAACTCGCGCTGGCCCGCGATGGCTCAGGCGTTCGTGACCGCTGATTTTTGCGACGCATCCCTCGGGCGCGAGGTTGCCGTGCAGGATTACCAGGCCGCCAGTTTTCTTCATTGGCTTGTCCAGAGGCGCGATGACTTCCTGACCCGGCGTTTCCACCGCGCTCTCCGCTTCGGCGCCCAGGGTCTTGCCGCTGACCGTGAGCGTGTCTTCGCGAAGCAATTTTCCTTGTAACAGGCGTTTCACCAGCAGCGCGATGCCACCGGCACGGTGCATGTCGGTAGCTACAAAACGTCCGGAAGGTTTCAGGTCGGCCAGCAGAGGAGTGCGCTCGCTGATTTTCTGGAAATCGTCGATGTGCAGGAGGACGCCGGCCTCGCGCGCGATGGCGAGCAAGTGCAGGACCGCGTTGGTCGAGCCTCCGGTTGCGGCGACGCCCGCGATCGCGTTCTCGAATGCGGGGCGAGTGAGAATGTCTCTGGGACTGACCCCCTGGCGTAACAGGTTCATCACCACCGCGCCGCAGTCATACGCGACTTGGTCTTTCTTCGGGTCCATGGCGGGGACGCTGTTGAAGCCCATGGGAGAAAGCCCGATCATCTCCATCACCGTGGACATGGTGTTGGCGGTGTACTGGCCGCCGCAGGCGCCGGCAGCGGGGCAGGCAACACCTTCGAGTTCGTGCAGTTCGGCGTCGGTCATTTTTCCGGCCGCGTTGGCTCCGACCGCTTCGAATACATCCTGAATGGTCACGTCTTTGCCGCGAAAGCTTCCGGGCGCGATGGTGCCGCCATAGAGCACCAGGCCGGGAATGTTCAGCCGCGCCAGAGCCATGGCACCGGCGGGAATGGTTTTGTCGCACCCCACGACGCAGACCACCGCGTCGAACATCTGCCCCCGGCAAACCAGTTCGATGGAGTCAGCGATAAGCTCGCGGCTGACCAGCGAGGCGCGCATGCCTTCCGTGCCCATGGTCTCGCCGTCACTGATGGCGATGGTATTGAACTCCATGGGAGTGCCGCCGGCGGCGCGGATGCCTTCCTTTACTTTGGCCGAGAGCCGCCGCAGGTGGAAGTTGCAGGGCATGGTTTCGATCCAGGTGTTGGCCACGCCGATGAGCGGCTTGCTGAGATCGCTGTCGGTGAATCCGATTGCCTTGAACATAGCGCGGGACGGGGCGCGGTCGCGTCCGTCCGTGATGCCGTGACTGCGGTGCTTGAGGTCCATGGGAGAAAGATTATGACAGAGATGGGTTCATCTTAGAAACCTGGGCGGAGCGGCGAGAAGCATTCAGCAGCGATTGTTTGCGTTTCTTTGCGGCATTTCTTTGCGTCCTTTGCGGTAAAAGGCTTTTCGCGCTTTCGTGCTATATATTCTTTCGCGGGTGTTTGACTGGACGCCGATGGCTGAGGAATGGGCGGAAATCAGGGTAGGGGTCCTTCGACTCCGCATGTCCGTTCGCGAGCGAACGGGCATGCTGCGCTCAGGATGACAACGGGAGAACATGAAGCGAGACGAAACATTCTTCGAGATCGATCAAATCGAGCAGGAGGGGGCCCGGGCAGGGAAGCCCTACCTGGAATTTCTCCGCATCCCGGCCATGAGCGCCGGAGTTTATACCTTGCCGGCCGGCGGCGCCGACCTGCAGAAGCCTCACCGGGAAGACGAGATTTACTACGTGGTACGGGGGCGGGCGCGCATGAAGGTGGGAGCGGAAGATCGGGCAGTTAGCCAGGGGATCGTGATTTTTGTGGCCGCGCACGTGGAACATCGTTTCTACGATGTCGCGGAAGAGCTCGTCGTGTTAGTGTTCTTTGCGCCCGCCGAAACCTAGCAGCCGCAAAACCGCAATACAAGCAGAGGCATCATGCTGAGCTACTCGCGTGGCCCCGAAGATGAATTGTGGGAGCTGACGATCGCGCAGGTGCTCGATCGCGCCGCCGAGCGCTGGGGCGACTGCCTGGCCCTGGTTTCCCGTCATCAATCGAAGCGTTACACCTGGCGTGAACTGCGCGCCGCCGCCGCCGCCCTGGCCCGCGGCCTTGAGTCAATCGGGATAGGGCCCGGCGACCGCGTGGGATTGTGGTCCACCAACTGCGTCGAGTGGGTGCTGGTACACCTGGCATGCGCGCGAGCTGGGGCGGTGCTGGTCAATGTGAATCCGGCGTATCGCACCCACGAATTGGCGTTCACGCTGCAGAAGTCGCGAATGAAGGTACTGTTCCTATGGGAACGGGATCACAGGGCGGAGTACGCGGAGATTCTGAACGAGGCGCGGTCGGGCAAGCAACTGAGCCTGGAGCACGTAATCATCTTCGGAACGGATCGCTGGCATGAGCTGCTGACCATGCCGGGCGGGACCAGCGCGGCAGTGAAGCCGACCGATGTCGCCAACATTCAGTACACCTCGGGGACCACGGGCCAGCCCAAGGGCGTGATGCTGACGCATCGCAACCAGGTGAACAACGGAAAGATGCTGGCCTGGGGCATGCGCTACTCGGAGCGCGACCGCATCTGCGTGCCGGTGCCGCTGTATCACTGCTTCGGGTGTGTGATCGGGACCATGTCGGCGCTGGCCAGCGGCGCTGCCATGATTCTGCCCAACTGGACATTCGATGCCCGGGCGACGCTGCAGGCGGTGCAGGCGGAGCGGGCGACATCGCTTTATGGCGTGCCGGCAATGTTTATCGCGGAACTGGGGCTGCCGGATTTCAATTCGTATGACTTGTCCAGCCTGCGGACCGGCATGATGGCGGGCGCGCCCTGTCCGGTGGAAATCATGAAGCGGGTGATGTGCGAGATGCGTTGCGCCGAGTTGACCATCGGTTATGGACAGACCGAGAGCGCGCCGGTGGTGACCATGTCGCAGCCGGATGATCCCATGGAGCACCGGGTTTCGACCATCGGAAGGGCATTGCCCTGCACCGAGATGAAAATTGTCTCGGTGCTCGATGGCGAGACCGTGCCCGCCGGCGACCAGGGCGAAGTCTGTGCGCGCGGTTACATGGTGATGAAGGGATACGACGACGAGCCCGAGGCGACTGCGCGCGCCATCGACACTGAAGGGTGGCTGCACACTGGCGACCTGGGGTTGATGCGCGAAGACGGCTACATCCATCTGACCGGCCGGGCCAAGGACATGATCATCCGCGGCGGAGAGAATGTTTATCCCCGCGAGGTGGAAGAGTTTTTATATACCCATCCCAAGGTGGCGGAGGCGCAAGTGGTGGGAATTCCGGACGAGCGCCTGGGAGAAGTAGTAGTCGGCCTGGATCCGGTTGAAGGCGAATGAAGAGGCAACCGAGGAGGAGATACGAAATTTTTGCGAGGGAAAAATCGCTTACTTCAAGATTCCCCAGCATGTGCGCTTCGTGGAGCAGTTTCCCATGACGGTGACGGGAAAGATCCAGAAGTTCCGGATCCGGGAGATCGAGGTCGCGGACCGCGGCCTGGAGAAGGTGGCGAAGCGGGAGACGGCGTAGAAACACTATGGGATCGCTATCCCGAATTCTTTGCAAAAACGTGTGACTGTGTTTCTGAGTCCATCGTCGAGGAGACCCAAGGCGGGGATTGAAATGCGGCTCGGAACACCGCCGTAAAATGCGCCGGCGATCCCGCCCGTAATGCACGCCAGCGTGTCGGCGTCCCCACCGAGAGAAACGGCCAGCCTGATCGCATCTTCGTAGTCCTCGGAATCGAGAAAAGCCATGATCGCTTCCGGGACAGTCCCCTGGCAGGACTCGTTAAACAAGTAGGTCGGACGGATACTCGCTACACTGCGACTCAGATCGTAACCGAACTGCCTTTCTATCGCGCTCCGAATCTTCTTTTTAGATTCACCTTGTCGCGCCAGGAATATGGCGGTCGCCGTGGCTTGGGCTCCGCGAACTCCTTCCGGGTGGTTGTGGGTGACGTCGGCACTCGCCTTGGCTTCCTTGAGCACCTCTTCGAGTGTCTGGAATGCGAAGGCGACCGGACTCACTCGCATGGCGGAGCCGTTGCCCCAGCTGTTGTAGGGCATGCGCGATCCGGATTTTACCCAATGCCAGAATCCCACGCCGTAACACCGGTCGGGGTAGGCCCGGGTATAGTCGTGGAAATTGTCAACGTAGGAAGAGCCCATGAGCAGGCAATCGGCAACCGCTACGGTAAGAACGGTGTCATCGGTGAATCGGCTTTCGGCGACAAAGAGCGGGAAGTCCGTTCGCTTCTGCGCCTGGAACTCATGCACCGATCCGATAATGTCGCCTGCGATGGCGCCTATCATCATGTCACTGCGATCAGTCCCGAGGAGTTGTCTGCCTCACGGCGCAGGATTTTTGGAGCGGAAGCGCGGCTGGTCGTCACCCTATATTTTCAAGGCTTACGCCGTCTTGCTTTCCTTGCCCGGGATCCAGTAAATCTCTTCCTTCAGCGTTTCCCGGGTGAAGCCGATGCGCTGCAGCATGCCTTTGCCGTGCTCGATCATCTGAGGATGGCCACACAGATAGCCGACTGAATTGGCGCCGTTGAGGCCCCAGAGGTCGGTGTATTTGCGGATCAGGTCATCGACCCGGCCGACTTCGCCCGTCCACTTCTGGTCGTCCCAGGGGCGGCTCACGGTGGGAACGTACTTCAGCCAGGGCACTTCCGCGGCAAATTTCAGCAATTCGTCGAGATAGCCGAATTCCCAGGAACGGCTGGCGCCGTTGAGCAGAAATAATTTCTGCTCGCCGGCAAACTTGCCTTCCTTCCAGTCTTTGTAGAGAGTGCGGATGTAGCTCACGAAGGGCGCAATGCCGGTGACGGTGGAGACCAGCAGGTGATTGCTGCGGCCGCTCCCGGTGTCGAGGGTGAAACGTCCCTTGGGGACTCTTCGCATCAGCATTTCATCGCCGACCTGCAACTTGTAAATGTCGGGAGTCAGTTCGCCGTGGGGAACCAGTTCAAAGAAGAACTCGATTTCACTCTCGTAGGGAGAAGAAACAATGGAATACGGGCGCTCCGAACGCTTGTCCGCGCGCTGCACACCCAGGGTGGCGTACTGGCCGGGAGCGAATTTGAATTCGCCGCTGGGCTGCACGCGGATCATCCAGAGATCGGAAGCGAAGTCCGTGCGCTGGGTGATTCTGGCCTGGTAAAACTTGTCGTCGGCAGTGCTCATCGCGGCCGCCCCTCTAGTTCGGCGAGCCTATAAGGTGCCTGAGTATGCGCGCCCGTGGCAAGTCGGAAGTGTTCTGGCGTGGTTTACTGATTCAGGACGGGCGGTTGCGGCAGACGGCGTAGGGAGCGCCAGTTGTTTTGCCGGCAAGCTTATACCGTCTGGGCGTGGCTCCCGGCCCGGGCCAGGGTGTCATCAATCAATTCGCAGCGGTGGCGAAGTCTTTGCAGCGAAATCTGGACGGATTCTCCGGCCGCCCTGTTGCCTGACGCGCCAGCTTCCGCAGCCACCCGGGAGGCTTTTTCCGACAGGGCAGAAGCCACTTCCATCAGGGCCAGGAGAGAGTCGGCGTGCAGCTTCCATAGCGATGGCGCATTTTCTGCGCGCTTAAGTTCTTCCATTTCCGTGGTCATGCGGGCCACCGCGGCTACGATTCGCAACAGCGCCCGGGCGACGCCCCCGCGCGAGCTCTGTTCTTCAAGGTATTCGGCGCTGCAGGCCTCCGCTTCGGCCGGAGTCAGGGTGAGGTTGAAGAAGCGCATGGGCACGACCTGGCGGAATTTCGGGTCGGCTACGCGCACGAACACCCGGATGGATTCCTCGACCTGGCGGAGCTTGGTCTCCTCGGTAGAAATCTGCTGCGGCGTGACCGCGGAACGCCCTGCCTGCACATCGAAGGCCGGTCGCGTGGGACGCGCGGGCGGCGCCTTCACTGCGGCAGGGCGAGAGGTCTTCGCCGGGGCAGGCATGGGGACCACCGTGAAGTATGACGTCCGTCGAATCGGCGGACGCCGTTCCAGCGCCTGCTTCAGCTTGGAGACGCGGCGAAATTTTTCCAGGGCGATGCTGTAATCGACTTTCAGCAATTCGCTTTCTTCCAGCGAGGCCACGTGTTCGACGGTGACGTCCACGCCTTCCACGTTGCCAAGAATCGTGCCGCCCTGTTCCTGCAAGGCGGCGGAGAAGTTTCTTATCTCGGTGGCCGCGGCATGAAAGAACTCGTCAAATTTTTTGCCGAAAGCCGCGTTGTAGGGCGCGATGGTGGCCAGCACCCCAGGATGGTAAAACGACGAATCCAGGGATTGCTTCAGCTCTCGCACCCGGGTGATGATCTCCGTTTCGAGCAGCGAGTTCAGGTCGTGGCAGTTCTGGGCCTGCTCCTGCAGCGGATCGAAGCGCCGCAGCATCTGCACATGCTCCTCGGGCAGGGAGGGCACATCGCTGTCGGCCAGTATTTCGATCAGGGCAATCTCGAAGGGCGAAAGCGGCAGCGAACCGTCGAGCCCATAGCCGCGGCGCTCCCATTGTCCGGGCACACGCGGGTGGCGATAGAGAAACGTGGCCACCAGGTCGGTCTTGTCGCGATTTACGTCGCTGGTATCTCTCTTGCGGGTGAAGTAGCGCAGGACAGCTTCGGCGATTTCGGGGTCGGTGTCGGCGGTAAATGCCCGCCGCAACATGGCCGGCGTAATGGCCTGATCGAGCAGACGCAACCAGCGCCGCATGCGGTCGAGTGTGGCGTGCACTTCGCCATCGCCCTCCTGGAGCGAGATGGCCTCCAGGCCTGCCGGAACCGGGACCTCGCCTCCAATGGAATCCTGCAGCAGCTTCTCATAGAAGCCCTGCACCGTGGCCAGGATGGCCAACTCCCATTTAGGATCCTCTACCACACTTTCACTCCCGCTGATCTGAGCCTGCGGAATGCTGTGAACACAGGTTTGGATTAGTAAAACCTAATGCAGGCTTCCCGCACAATCGTTTTTCCAAAGGGATGGCACTAAAGTCACAATGGCGGGTGGTGAGGTTAACAACCAAAATGTCATCCTGAGCGATCTTGCTCCTTCGCTGGCGAAGGAGCAGGTGAGTCGAAGGCCCCCTACCCACCAGCAGATCACGTGGGGACAGCCGCCCCCGGCTGTCCGGGCGAGCAAAGCTCGTCAATCTGGCCCTGCATCGTTCCATCTTGCATCGGATTTTCCAGACACTTGGAAATGCCAGCGGAGCTGCGCTCCGCGGGACAGCCGGGGCGGCTGTCCCCACGTGATCTGCTGGTGGGTAGGGGGCCTTCGACTCCGCGTGACCGCTCGCAAGCGAGCGCTCATGCTGCGCTCAGGATGACAGCTGGTTACTTTTTCAGGTCTTTCAATATTTCGCGGGCTGCGTTTGCTCCTGAACCGCCGGTCAAACCCGCGCCGGGATGCGTGCCGGAGCCGCAGAGGTAGAGATTCTGGATGGGCGTGCGATAGCGCGCCCAATCCAGCAGCGGACGCATGGTGAAGAACTGGTCCAGCGAAAGTTCGCCGTGGAAGATGTGTCCGCCGGTGAGACCATAAGTCTCTTCCAGGTCCTGGGGAGTGATGATCTGATGACTCATGATCAGCGCAGGAAGATTGGGCGCATACTGCGCCAGCGTCTTGACCACCGTGTCGCCGAGCGGCACGCGCTGCTTTTCCCAGTCACTGCCTTTTAGTTTGTAAGGAGCGTATTGCATGTAGATCGACATCACATGCTTACCCTCGGGAGCGAGCGAGGGATCGGTGAGCGATGGGATTGCGACTTCGAGATACGGCTGTTTGGAAAAATTGCCGTACTTGGATTCGTCGAAAGCGCGTTCCAGGTAGTCGATTTCCGGTCCAATGTGAATGCGGCTGCTCAGGGCGCGGTCGTGGTTCTCGCCTTCGAGGGCGGTGAATTTGGGAAGCCCGGCGAGCGCGAGGTTTACCTTGGCCACCGTGCCCGGGGTGCGATAGTGCTGCAGCTTCATGACGAAATCGGGCGAGAGCTGAGCTGGATCCACCAGTTTCAGCAGAGTACGTTTGGGATCCGCATTCGAGATCACCGCTTTGGCGGAGATTTCTTCGCCATTCGAAAGCACGACCCCGCTGGCGATGCCGTCCTTGACGCGAACTTCTATGACTTCCGCGCCGCTGCGTATTTCGACACCGGCCTGCTGCGCCGCTGTGGCCATGGCTTGCGTGACCGCGCCCATGCCTCCGGTGGCGAACCACGAAGTACCCGCCGCGTGTTCGTCGCCGGCGGCACGGATGAGCAGCACCAGGCTGCTACCGGCGGACCACGGACCCAGGAATGTCCCGAAAATTCCGCGGGCGGCGATGGTGGCGCGCAGCAGTTCGGTCTCGAAATATTCCGCTACCAGATCAGCCACCGCCATCGGCCCCCAGCGCAGCAGGCGGTACATGTCGCGCCGCCCCAGTTTGCGAAGAGCGCGCCCGGTATTGAGCATCCCCCACAAATCGCCTGAGCTGGGATTGTCGATGTCGGGGGGGACCAGGGTAAGCGCCTTGCCAATGACGCGGCCCATTTTCGCGAGCGAAGACTGGAACTGGGGATACCTCGTCGCATCTTTCTGGGAGAACTCCGCGATTTCCTGGGCGGCTTTTTCGGTGTCGTTGTAAAGAACCAGAGCACGGCCGTCGGGCGACAGAGAGGTCACGGCGACATCGGTCTTGATCATGTTCAGGCCGTGCTTCTCCAGTTGCATGCCACGGACGATGTCGCGCCGCAGTGGTCCTGCGGAGTGTGCGAGGGTGGAGCAGCGAAACCCGGGATGGAATTCTTCCGTGATGGCAGCGCCGCCGGGTTGAGCGCGGCGTTCCAGCACCAGCGGTCTGTAACCGGCTTTAGCCAGATAGAAGGCGGTGACCAGCCCGTTGTGGCCGCCGCCAATGATGACGACGTCGCGTTGCCCGGGCACGTTCGTTTTTCGAGACATGCTCAGGCCGCTCCCTTGAAGTCTTTCAGGATTTCGAGGGCCGCCAGCCTGCCCGGGCCGCCCATGATCCCGCCCCCGGGGTGAGTGGCGGATCCGCACATGTACAGGTTCTTGATCGGAGTGCGGAATTGTGCCCAGCCCGGCACCGGACGCAGGAAGAAAAGTTGTTCCAGTGAAAGTTCGCCCTGGAAGATGTTGCCTTCGCTCAAGCCGAACTCGCGTTCGAGGTCGAGCGGCGTGACCACCTGGCGATGCAGGATGATGTCCTTGATATTGGGCGCGTACTCGGCGATGGTATTGATCACGTTGTCGCCGAAGGCTTCTTTCTGATCGTCCCAGTTCAGGCCCGGCCGCAGCTTGTAGGGCGCGTACTGCACGAAGCAGGACATGATGTGCTTGCCCGGCGGCGCGATCGATGGATCGGTCAGCGTGGGAATCACCATGTCAATGTAAGGACGGCGGGAGAAGTTGCCGTACTTGGCGTCGTCGTAAGCGCGTTCCATGTATTCGACGCTGGGAGAAATGGAAATCGCGCCCCGCAGGTGCGCGCCGGGTCCAGGGATGGCCTTGAAGTTCGGCAGGGCGTCGAGCGCCAGGTTCACCTTGCCGGAAGAGCCGCGATATTTGTAGCGGTTCACGTCTTCGAGGAATTCCGCCGGCAGCGTGCCGGCCTCGAGAAACTTCGTGAAGGTCAAGCGGGGATCGACGCTCGAAGAGATGATGTCCGCATAGATTTCATCGCCATCAGTGAGCACTACACCCTTGGCTTTGCCGTTCTTCACGATGATCTGCGCGATTGCGGCCTTGGTGCGGATCTCCGCGCCAGCCTCGCGGGCCGCGTCGGCAATGGCATTCGAAATGGCGCCGGTGCCGCCGCGGGCAAATCCCCAGGAGCGGAAGGCGCCATCGATCTCTCCCATGTAGTGGTGGAGCAGAACGTAAGCGGTTCCCGGCGAGCGCACACCCAGGAAGGTGCCGATGATGCCCGACGCCGACATGGTCGCCTTGAGCACATCGGTTTCAAACCACTGGTCCAGGAAATCGATGGCGCTCATGGTCATCAACTGAACCTGGTTGTACTTGTCCTCGCTGGTCATGCCCTGAAAGCGGCGGCCGATGAACAGCAGCTTCATCAACTCTTTGGGATTGAGCGTCGCGGGATCAGGCGGGACCATGCTCAGGATCGGTTTAACGAAGCGGCACATGGCCTGCATGGCCTTGCCGAACTCGTCGTAGGCTTCGGCGTCAACTTTCGAGTGCCGCGCGATCTCGCGATGAGTCTTGCCGTGGTCGTTGACGCGCCACAGGTAGTCGCCGCTCGGCATGGGAGTGAACGTGCCGTCGAGCGGCAGGATTTCCAGGCCATGGCGGGGCAGGTCGAGATCGCGAATGATTTCCGGCCGCAGCAGCGAGACTACGTAGGAGCAGACCGAGAACTTGAATCCGGGAAAGACTTCTTCGGTGACGGCAGCGCCTCCGAGCACGTGGCGGCGCTCGAGCACCAGGACTTTCTTCCCGGCGCGAGCCAGGTAGGCGGCAGTGGTGAGGCCGTTGTGGCCCCCGCCAATGATGATTGCGTCGTATTTCGAGTTGCCGCTGGAAGCCATTTAAACCTTTAGCGCCGGGCGCTGAATTTCAATTCGCAGGATTTTAACAGGTATGGCCGGGAGCTGAGCACATCGCGAATTCCCGTCCACGGAAACCGCAGGAAGGAGCTCAGAGACCGCTTTTGAGTACGGCCCAGTTCAGCATCGCGTTAGTGGACGAACGCATCATCGTGCCCGCTAGAAGACGAAATTGATTGTATCGGGAAGCGTACTCTTTGTCAGCCTGACTGCGAGTCAGGTGCAAAGAATTGCTGGGAACGATGAGGACTGCATATAATCCAGCACGAGCAGGTTTTCTCGGTGTCCTCAGTGTCCTCTGTGGTTTAAGGATTTGTAACCACGGAGGACACGGAGGACACTGAGACTGAAGGAGCCGCCTTTTGCCAGTCGGAACCGCATTTCACGATAGAACTTTTCCACTTTGCCAGAGCCTGAACTACCGCGAGTGGTCGGGCTACTACGCGGTCAGCGTTTATGAAGTGCATCACGAGCACGAGTACAACGCCATCCGCAACGCGGCCGCGCTCATCGATATCTCGCCGCTCTACAAGTATCTGATCACCGGAAAAGATGCCACCAAGCTGGTGAACCGCATCATCACGCGCGATATCACCAAGGTGCGGGTGGGACAGGTGATTTATTGCTGCTGGTGCGACGAGCAGGGAAACGTGATCGACGACGGCACCATCACGCGCCTGGAAGAGAACAAATATCGCTGGACCGCCGCCGACCCCAGCCTGCGCTGGTTCCGGCAAAACGGTTTGAACATGGACGTGCAGGTAGAAGATATTTCCGAGCAACTGGCCGCGCTTGCATTGCAGGGGCCCACCTCCGGCAAGCTGCTGAAGGCGGTTGCGGAAGCGGCGGATATCGCGAACCTGAAATACTTCCGCATGACGCGGGGAAAGATCGGCAACGTTTACGTGGACATCTCGCGCACCGGATATACCGGCGATCTGGGCTACGAAATCTGGGCCCCGTGGAACGATGCGGTAAAGGTCTGGGACGCCGTGATGGAAAAGGGCAAGCAGTTCGACATTCATGCCGCCGGGATGCTGGCGCTGGATGTGGCCCGGGTCGAAGCCGGATTGCTGCTGATTGAAGTGGACTACACCAGCGCAAAGAAGGCGCTGATCGAGTCGCAGAAATATTCTCCCTACGAACTGGGTTTTGGAAAGATGGTCCATTTGGAGAAAGAGAATTTCATCGGCAAAGCCGCTCTGGTGAAGCAGCAGAAGCAGGGGGTGCCGCGGCAGTTCGTCGGCCTGGAAATCGATTGGCCCGAAGTCGAAGCCCGCTACGAAGAATTCGGCCTCACGCCCGCAGCGCCCAGCCAGGCTTCGCGCGTGGCCGTCCCGGTATATCTCGGCGAAAAACAGGTAGGCAAGGCCACGACTACTACTTGGTCGCCAGTACTGAAGAAGATGATCGCACTGGCCAGCGTGGACACCGCCCACTCGCAGATCGGCACCAAGCTGCAGCTGGAAATCACCATCGAAGCCATGCGCCAGCAGGTAACGGCGAAAATCGTGAAGATGCCGTTTTTCAATCCGGAGAGAAAGACGGCGACTCCGGTTTAGCCCTACTTACCACGGAGGCACAGAGACACGGAGAAAACCGAAAGCTTCCTTCTCCGTGTCTCTGCGCCTCCGTGGTGATTAAGATCGTTGTTCCCCCGCTGCTCTTTTCTTCCCTGACCAATAGATCCAGGCCCCGATCAGTACCAGCAAGCCCGACAATCCTACGATCTTGATCACCGCCAGCAGTTTGTTGGGTTCGTCCGGTTGCGGGATGAGCGACAGCCCGATGGTGAATGTCGTAGTCATCAGACCCAGGATCGCGACCATGCGGGCGACCAGCTTGCCGCCAGGCACGCGGATCACATCGGGCCCGGCGGGTTCTTTCTGCAGCTTGAACATCGCGCCGAACAAATACAGGAACGGAATGAAATAGGTGATCACGCCCATACTGACCAGCACGTCGTAAGCGCCCTTGATGCTGGTACCGGCCTGTCCCAGAAAAATGAATAACGCGCCAAAGACAAACTGGGTCAAGAGGCCGACCCACGGCGTTTTCCAGCGCGGATGTAATGCCCCGAAGACCGGCGGCAGGAAGCGGTCGATTCCGGCCACAAAGGGCAAACGCGCGCCGGCAGCGAGGAACGCGCCGGCTGCGCCCACGTTGCTGATCGTGATCAGCAGCGCGGCGAACGGAATGATGGCTTCAAAACCGACGCGCTCCGCGGTCCTCGAAATCGCCTGCATCAATCCCTGCAGGTTGCCGACTTCCGCCGCCGGTAGCGCCACCAGCACGCTGATCGTCCCCACGATGTAGCAGAACGTCACCGTCACGCCGGCGGTCAAAAGGGCCCGGGGAATGGCGCGGCGCGCGTTCTTGATTTCTCCTCCCATGATTGACGCGGTTTCGGAGCCGGTGAAGGCATAGATCAGCACCGACCAGAAAATCATGTCCTTGAGCTGGAAACCGGGCGTCATCGAATGCGGTGTGAATGCAGTGGCCGTGCCATAGCGATGCCAGGCCACGGCTCCCATGGCAATGATGATGCCGACCGGGATCCACATGGCAAAAGCGCCCAGGTTGTGCAGCCACGTGCCCACGTTGAGCCCATAAATATTGAGCAGCGTCGCCAGCGTGAGCGCGATCAGGGAGAACACGATGTAGTACGTCGTATTGTTGGAGAAACGCGCCCAGTCGTGTCGGATGTAAAGCGCGTTGCTGGCGGCGAAATACAGCACGGCAGGGAAGTAGGGAAGATTGCAGGCCCAGTATGTCCAGGCGGTGATGAAGCCGGCAAAGTCACCGAACCCGCGCTTCGCCCAGACGTAAATGCCACCTTCCTCGGGATAGCGCGATGAGAGTTCGAGGACCGAGAGCGCGAGCGGTGTGTAAAAGACGAGGAAAGCGCCGATCCAGATGATGATCGAACTCGGCCCGGCAGCCGCGGCGGTTGCGATCCAGCGCAGGCTGACCCCGGTGACCACGTAGAACAGCACCAGGTCGCGAAAGCCGATGACCGGCTTGGGTTGATTGGAATTCTCCGGACTGGCGAGGGAAGCGCCCTGGGAGGGGAAGGTCTTCGGGTCGGAGGCTGGTCCGGTTTCGTCCACTGGTTGTGTACGGAATGTCAGAGGTGCGCGAACGTAAAGCTCGATGCCTTAGCGCCGGCTGCTTCCACCCAAAATCGAACCCAATACTCCGCGGATAATCTGGCGCCCGACTGAACTCCCGATCGAGCGCGCGGCGCTCTTCACCATGGCCTGGACTACCGTGTCTCCGCGCCTACCTCCTCCACCGAGACCCAGATTTTCATACCATGGTTTGTCTGCCTGCGGCTGAGCCTGACCTGGAGCGGGCGGCGGAGACTGCTGTGCTTTGCTTTTCAGCCGCTCATACGCCGATTCGCGGTCCACGACTTTCTCATACACGCCAAATACCACTGAGCTGCTGATGATCTGTTGCCGCTGCGCGGGTGTGATCGGGCCAATCTGGCTGTGGGGTGGGCAGACCAGGGCGCGTTCGACTATTTCCGGAGTTCCTTTTTCATCGAGAAAAGAAGCGAGGGCTTCGCCGACCGCGAGTTCTGTGATGACGGTCTCAACGTTCAGCTTGGGATTGGTGCGAAATGTCTGGGCCGCCGCGCGCACTGCTTTCTGGTCTTGGGGAGTGAAAGCGCGGAGCGCGTGCTGCACCCGGTTGCCCAACTGCCCCAGCACGACCTCGGGCACATCCAGCGGATTCTGCGTGACAAAATAAACGCCTACTCCCTTGGAGCGAATGAGGCGGATCACCTGTTCGATCTTGGCCCGAAGAGTTGACGGCAAATCGGTGAACAGCAGGTGGGCTTCATCGAAGAAAAAGACCAGCTTGGGTTTATCCGGGTCACCGACTTCGGGCAGCTTCTCAAATAATTCCGACAGCATCCACAGCAGGAAGGTGGCATAGAGCTGCGGTGACGCCATGAGCTTGTCGGCGGCCAGGATGTTGATGACGCCGCGCCCGCTGGTGTCGGTTTGCAGCAGGTCGTCGAAATTCAGGGCAGGCTCGCCAAAAAACTTTTCGCCGCCCTGCTGCTGCAGCGCGGTCAGGGCCCGCTGAATGGTGCCAACGCTGGCGGGCGAGATGTTGCCATACTGGGTCTGGAAGTCTTTGGCTGAATCGCCCACGTACTGCAGCATGGCTTGCAGATCTTTCAGGTCAAGCAACAGAAGGCCGTTGTCGTCGGCAATCTTGAAGACGAGCGCCATGACGCCCGACTGGGTGTCGTTCAGATTCAGGATGCGGCTGATGAGCAGCGGCCCCATTTCCGAAATCGTGGCGCGGACGGGATGTCCCTGCTCGCCGAGGACGTCCCAGAAAGTGACTGGGGAGCCGTTAAATGCGAAGTCAGTCAGTCCCAGCTTCTTGACGCGCTCCTGCAGTTTGGGATTGTCGCTGCCGGGCTGGCTGATTCCGGAAAGATCGCCCTTCACGTCGGCGGCAAAAACCGGTACACCGATGCGACTGAAACTTTCCGCCATCACCTGTAATGTGACTGTCTTGCCCGTGCCGGTCGCTCCGGCGACCAGGCCGTGCCGGTTCGACATGCCGGGCAACAGGTAGAGCGGATTGTCCCCCTTGGCGATCAGAAGAGGGTCTGCCATGCAATTCTCCGTGGTGTCGAAAAGACTGGGCGATTTGTTAGTCAGGTGATTGTAAAGACATGGCAGGCGTATGCCAACTGTGGCCTGCGCCACCTGATTTCTTAGCGACCTTTGCGGGATCCTTGGCGTCCTTTGCGGTAAAGACTTTGGCTTTGCCATGACACACGCAAAAATCTTAAACCGCAAAGGACGCGGAGGATTCCGCAAAGGTCGCTAAGAAAATCAGGAAATGCGCGGCGCATTTCTGCTCAACCGTTTCCAGTACAAATATCCGGGAACGCCAATCAGGACGATCGCGGCCCCCCAGAAAGCTTCGGTAGGCCGCGTGACGATCGTGTTCAGTGTCCACGCACCTCCGATGATGACGTAGATCGCCGGCAGCCACGGGTATCCGGTGCAACGGTAGGGACGGGGAAGCTCAGGACGCTTCCAGCGCAGTATGAACAAGCCAATTACCGTGAGCGTGTAAGAGAGCACCATGCCGAACATCACGTAGGTATAAAGCTGATCGTAGCGTCCGCTAAGCGTGAGCACCGCGCCCCAGATGCCCTGGCCGATCAGGCTGAAGGCGGGCGTTCTCCACTTGGGATGGACTTCCGCCATCTTCTGGAAGAATGCGCCATCGCGAGCCATGGCAAAGTAAACGCGTGCGCCGCTCATGGTGCAGCTGGCCATGGCGCCGAAGCAGGACACCGCAATCAGCGCCGAGAGCCACACAGCGGCCGCGGGAGAGAATAGGGCAACTGCGGCGGCATGGGCGATGATTTCGTGTTTCGCGATTTCGCCCAGCGGCAGAGCGTAAACGTACGTCATGTTCATCGCCATGTAAATGACGCCGACGGCGACGACTCCCAGAACCATCGCCCGGGGCACGTTGCGCCGCGGGTCCTTCACTTCACCCGAAACCCAGGTGATGTAAACCCATCCGTCGTAAGCCCAGAAGACGGCGATCAAGGCCACTCCGAATGCCGAGACTAGTTGTCCCGAGCTCAATCCAAGGCTCAGGCTTTGACCCGGAGCGGCCGCGAAGTGATGCCAGTCGCCCTTGCCGATGGCGAAGCCCAAAATCACAAAGGCGGCCATAGCGGCAAACTTGGCCCAGGTGGCGAGATTTTGCAGGACTGTGCCCCAGCGCAGTCCCACCACGTTGATCCAGGTCACGATAAAGATCGCAACCAGCGCCACGATGTGGGCGCGGGTGAGAACGATTCCCGCGGCGGCGAAGATAACGTGGTCCTGAGAAATTGCCGGGACAATTCCGCCGAGATATGCCGCCGAAGCCACCGAGAGCGCGGCGATAGTGCCGCCGTTAGCCACGCTGAACAGCATCCATCCGTACAGAAATGCCGGCAAGTCGCCGTAGGCTTCTCGCAGGTAAACGTACTGGCCGCCGGAGTCGGGAAACATTGAACCCAGTTCGGCAAAGGCGGTACAGCCCAGCAGGGAAATGCCGGCGCCGAGAATCCAGACCAGCAGGAAAAGCATGGGATGCGGCAGCGGGCCGGCGATATCTTTCGCGGTCAGGAAAATCGAAGAGCCGATGATGCCCCCGCACAGCAGTAGTACGGAGTCGAGCAGGCTGAGTCCGCGAACCAGGCTGGGCGATTCGGATTTCGCGCTCGAGGGAGAGACTGAAGGCAGGCTCATCGATTATCCCATTCCCAGTTCGTCGGGAGATTCCAGCGGAGTTCCACAGCGCCGGCAGATGACGGCGGAACAGTCACCGCAGGTGAGAGGGTCGGTAACTTCCTGGCTGCACCGGGGACAGTAAAGCGGCTCCGGGTCAGGCCCAGGCTGCGAGGTTGAGCTCATGAGGATGGCAAATGTAGCATATCCTTCGTGTACCCTGGCTTCCTTCGTGGTTAAAGATTTAGAACATTAACCACCAAGGACACGAAGGTACACGAAGGAGAGCAAACTGCCCGACAAAGCTCCAACTCCGGATGAGAAGCTGCAACTGGAATTCAATCGCTGGGCGCTGGCCGGTGAAGGCCCGAAGATGCAGAACCATCATCTCGACATCACCGAGAAAACGCTGCGGCTGATGGAGCTGCGCCCAGGGGAGCGCGTGCTTGATCTCGGCTGCGGCTCGGGTTGGGCGACACGCCTGCTCTCGCGTTTGGTGGGCGATGGGCCCGAAGGCTTTGGCCAGGTTGTCGGTCTCGATGTTTCCGACGAAATGGTCCGGCAGGCCCGCGCCGCGTCCAAAGACTTTGAGAATATTCTGTACGTCTGGGGATCGGCGCAGCAGATTCCGTGGGAGGAAAACTTCTTCGACAAAGTCCTGTCGGTGGAATCTTTTTACTATTACGCGGACCAGGACCGGGCGCTTTCCGAGCTCTTTCGGGTCATGGCGCCGCATGGGCGCTTGTTCATCCTGATCAATCTGTATCGCGACAATCCCTACTCGCTGCAGTGGGTGGACAAGCTGAACGTCCCGGTGCAGGTACGTTCCGAGGCGGAGTATGTCGAGCTTCTGCAGAAGCACGCCTTCGAGAAGGTCGAAGCGCGGCGCATTCCGGACGACACGCCCACCCCGGACGACTATCAGACGAAGTCCTTCCACACTCTCGACGATCTGCGCGCCTTCAAAAAGATGGGCGCGCTGCTGCTGACGGCATCCAAACCGGACCTGCGGACCCCGGCCCCAGGCTACACAATTTACTGAGAGAGTCTGTGTGGGTCGGACACTCTTGTCCGACGCCTTTGACCTGGGTTTGGATTTTGATCTTTGATCTTTAATCTTTGATTTTTTGATTTTGATCTTTTGATTTTGATGTTTGCTTTTGCCTTCCTCGGACCATCAATGACTTTGCCCAAGTCAAAGTCAAAGGCGTCGGACAGGAGTGTCCGACCCACACAACCAACTGCCTACTTCACCAGGCGGTTGTATTTCCTCAGCACTTCGCGGAGGCGATCGTGGGGCAGCCCCATGACCTCAACGTCGTTGATGCCCTTCATCGTTTTCGCGGCCACCATGGCATTGACCACGGCTTCTTCGGTGGCCTGCACCGTGGCGAGAAAGATGGGGTTCAGACGCTGGTTGGGAAGCATGGTCAACTGGTGGACGCCCTTCGGCTCCGCCGCCCCGGGGTTGGCGGTTGAGAAAGCGATAAAAATGTCTCCCGAACCATCGCCGGAGAAACTGCCGTCCCGGCCGAGACCGAGCGACACTCTCCGGGCCACGCGCTTCAGCTGGGTCGGAATCAGGGGCGCATCGGTGGCGACCACCACGATGATGGACCCGATGTCATCATCGCGGACGGTGTGCTCTCCGATCTCGCGGCCCACCGGCACTCCCGCGATGCGGAGCTGGCTGCGAGCTCCGTAGTTACATTGCACCAGCACGCCCACCGTGTAGCCGCCGTACTTGGCATCGAGCACGCGGGAGGAGGTCCCGATTCCGCCTTTGAATTCGTTGCAGATCATGCCGGTGCCGCCGCCCACGCTGCCTTCCTCGACGGGGCCGCCCTTCGCGGTGTCGAGCGCATGGAAGACATGCTCCGGCTTGACGTGAAATCCGTTGATGTCGTTCAAGTCACCATCCCAGGTTTCGGCAACCACGGGCAACGACCACCAGTAGCCGTCGTCATCCGGAGGAGCATTCTTTACCCGCCAGGCGATGACCGCGTCGCGCACTACGCCCACGCTATGCGTGTTGGTGATCATTACCGGGCCATCGAGAAATCCCGAGTCTTCGACCCAGGTGGTCCCGGTCATTTCGCCGTTGCCGTTGAGGGTGAACCAGCCGGCGAAGACCGAGTCGCGGAAATTGCGGCCGCGGGGAAGAATAGCGGTCACACCCGTTCGGATGGGGCCGACGCCTACCTTCAGCGGGCCACTGCCGGAAATCAGGGTGGTTTGGCCAACCTCCACGCCTTTCACGTCCGTGATGGCGTTCAGGGGTCCGGGGGTGCCGTCGAACGGAACTCCCAGGTCGCGGGCGCGAGGTCCGGTCTGGGCCGCAACGGTGGCGAGCAGCAATGAAAAAAACAGGGCAGCGAACAATGTTCGACCGGCTTTCGGCATCCAAGTCTTCCGTGGTAAGTTTGGCAGCATAGGGTATTCAGTGTTCGGCTTCGGACACGATTCCGTCAAGGCGGAGGGTGGAATGGAAAACTGGAAAGTGGCATTGGTGAGCGGTGCCGCGGGCGTGGGCACGGCGATGTTCCTGAAGAAAAAATGGACGGCTGGAGTCATTCTGGCGGGCGTTGGACTGGCCACCCTGGCTTCGGAATATCCCGAGAAATTCGCCGAGGTGCGCCGGCGGCTGCCCGATTTTATCGAGAGCGGCAACAATTTTCTTGAGGTTGCGACCCGGGTGGGAGATCGCCTGGCGGAAGCCGCGGAGAACCGCTCCCAGGCGTGGTACGAGTCGCTGCTCACCCACTGACTTCGCTGATGGCGGATGAATTACTCGATGCCCAGAGTCTTGCGGGCATCGGGGCTGAGCCGCTCTGGGGTCCACGGCGGAGTCCAGACGACGTTGACGGTGGCATTGCGCACGCCAGGCATCTGTTCCACCCGGGCCTTGACCTGTTCACCGATCATGACGTGTGAGGGACAGCCCTGGGCCGTGAGGGTCATTTCCACGGTCACGTCCTGTTTCTCCTCCGGCGCGGGATCAAAACGGACCCCATAGATCAGTCCCAGATCGACAATGTTGACGGGGATTTCAGGGTCGTAACACTGCTTCAGGGCGCTTAGAACTTCGTCCTCGGTTAGGGTAGCCATGCATTCTCCTCAGGTCGATACTGATAGTTTACACGCCCGGGTGCAGTCTATGTTCCGGGCCACAACCCAATGACTCCAGAAGCGAAGAGGAAAATCCAACTCGTACTTGTGGTTGCGATCGCAGTCGCAGGTCTTCGTGCCGGCTATGTTGTGTACGAGCGGCATGCCGACAAGGCCGTAGAAACCAGACAGCAGGCGCCGCCCCTGAATCCTGACTATTACGTCATTCCCAAGAAGCTTTATCCCTACGATTTAAAGTCGGCCAAACAGCTGACCCAACAGCCAGTGTGGGTCAGGGAAGGTTACCGCTTTACCTATTACCCCTACGACCGGACGCGCCACCGCACGGATTTTGCGCACGAGGCCGGCCTGCTGCTGCCCATCCAGAAGTTGGAGATCAAGGATGTGGTCACCGATGTGGCGCCGCACTCCGCGCATCTGCACCAGGTGATGGCCGTGTTCGAATTGGAGGGCAAGAGTTACGCTGTTCCTATCGGTTCGCAGACCGGCGACAGTTATCAGATCTACTCCGACGAAATGTTCTTCATCCAGGACCCGCACGAGTTGTACAAACACTGGCCGGCCGATGTCTGGGCATCCATCGAGCAACATCAGATCAAGCCCGGGATGAATGAATTTCAGGCGTACTTTGCCATCGGCATGGGAGTTCCGGACCGGTCAAGCGATCCGGCGTTGAAAACCGTGCACTATCCCAACGGAGGCAAACCGGTGACCATCACTTTCCGCGACGGCAAGGCGGCAGAGATCACGGGCGGGTAGGGAAGGCATTTCAGATTGCAGATTTGAGATTGGCGAAGGAAATTTCAGATTGCAGATTTGAGATTGCAGATTTTCGGACCCGCAACCAAATCCGAAATCCGAAATCCGAAATCCGAAATCCGAAATCCGAAATCCGAAATCCGAAATCCGAAATCCGAAATCCCTCACTTCACCACTGGCGATTTGTCCGTCGCCGGCCCCTGCTCGTCGGCGTGGATCTCATTATCTTCGTCGGAGTAAAAGGAGCGGTGCTCGGCATCGAGCTGCTTGGGCGTAAGGGTCAAATCAAATCCATCCTTGTTGGGACGAAATCCGACGGAGTAGTCGCCGCGGTCCGGACTCACCATGCGCTTGGTAAAGGACCCGGTGTGCACCAGTTGCGCCAGTGACGTGGCAAACTTGTCATTCTTCTTCTTGTAGATTTTCTGGGCGCGCAGCACGGTGCGCATGTAGCCCAGGGCAGCGGCTTCCGAGTCCGATCGCGCGGGATCGCCCTTGAATTTTGGCTGGTAGGTGGACTGTGCCGCGACCGCCAGGCAGCTTACCAGCAGCATCGCCGCCATCCTCCGAATGTGTTGTTTCACCCGTCCGCCTCGCGTTTTCATGAGTGGTTACCCGTCATATCTTAGATGCTGAACACGTTACCGGCGTAATCGTTAGGGAGTAGTCGAATGTTCTCATCGCCGGTAAATGCAGCTATGCTAATCCAGCTTTTGAATAAAGCAGGAAACCCTATCAAACAGGAAACCCTATGAAGGCTGCAACCGCCATGAAGGCTTCACCAGCAAAAAAACCGGCCATCCGCCTGGCTGTGGTGGAGAGCGATCCACTGCGCTTTGTGGGATTCCGCGCCCTGTTTGACTCGGAGACGGACTTCGAACTGATCGCGGCCTCGTTGCCCGACATCGGAAGCCTGCCGAACATTGATCTGGTGCTGCTGGGAAACCGCAACGGGCAGAACCTGTTCGATCTCATGGCCAGCCTCAAAGCCAGCCGTCCTGACCTGCGTATCATTGTGACAGGTTCGGGCATGGACGAGGAAACCATCTTGAAGGCCATTGCTTCCGGCGCCAAGGGGTACGTGGACGAAGCGGCGTCGCCGGCTGAGTTCGTGCAGGCCATCCGCATCGTGAACCAGGGTTCAGTATGGGCGCCCCGCCGGGTGCTTTCCCTGTTCATCGAGCGTGTGAGTTCCGCGCCGGGCCGGGTCTTTCCCGCGGGCCGCGTGACGTTTACCGACCGCGAGAAGGAAGTGCTGGAAATGCTGGTGGCGGGCCGCTCCAACAAGGAAATCGGTTCTGCCCTGGGCATCGAGGAACGCACCGTTAAAGCCCACGTAGCCAAGCTGATGCGGAAGGTGGGAGTGCAGAACCGGATTGCGCTCTCAGTGCACGCTATTACCCACTCGCTGGTCACGGCGAAGTAAGCAATTTTCGAATTGCCGGATTGCTGGATTTCGAAATCAATTGGTATCAAATTAAAACCAATTCGTTCCAGCGGCGTCATCCTGAGGGACTTCAGTCCCGAAGGATCCGGCGTGAGGCAGACACACCCTTTACCCCTGCGTTGCTGGCGATGCACGCCAGATCCTTCACGGCCTGAAGGCCATTCAAGATGACGCCTGTCGGTCAGGAGAACGTTCCAGCTGAGCCACTACGAATCAATTCGGCAATCCGTCAATTCTTCAATCCAGCAAAATCCAGCTTTTTGCAGCCGAAGCGCGAAGTTACTTTAGGACAGTGACCTGGGTAATCTTGTTGCTTGAGCCGGCTCCACGCATACTCCATTCACCTACCACAGAACCTGGGAGACGGGGTTGGGAGCGGAGATTTAGGGTCACCGCTACTAGCCCCGATTTTTTTGCGTCTCCCGATTCCTCTTGGCCGCACTCCCGTCCCCCTGCCTTCCTCCGAGAAATCCGCTAAAATCAAACTACCGGTTGAAATCAAGACTCTATCAAGTCCAGAAAGTCAGGAAGAAATGAAAAAACTGCTGCTTCTGTGTGTAGTCGCGTGTCTCGCCATTTCCACCTTCGCCAAGGATGATGAGGACCAGAACAAGGCCGAAGACCGCATCAAGGCCGCCAGCACGGTGCTGGATGAGATCGAATCCGCTCCCGACCAGGGCATTCCGGAAGAGGTCCTGGGGTCGGCCGAATGCGTGGCCGTCGTGCCTACCATGATCAAAGGCGGTTTCATCGTGGGCGCCCGCTTTGGGCGCGGCGTGGCCAGCTGCCGCACTCCCAAAGGTTGGAGCGCGCCGGCTTTCTTCACCATCAAGGGCGGAAGCTTCGGCCTGCAGATTGGCGCCCAGGCGGTGGATCTGGTCATGCTCATCATGAACGACAATGGCATGAAGAACCTGCTGAGCAGCCAGTTCAAACTGGGGGCGGATGCCAGCGTGGCGGCCGGACCGGTTGGCCGACATGCGGCCGCTGACACCGACTGGAAGCTGAAGGCGCAGGTGCTGAGTTATTCCCGGGCCCGCGGATTGTTCGCCGGCCTGGAACTGAGCGGCGCGGCCATCGACCAGGACAAGGACGCGACCCGCCAGTTCTACGGCCGCATGGTGCCCTTCAAGACCTCGCTGACCGGCACTGTTGACCCTCCCGCCAATGCCTACCCATTCCTGAACACGCTGGCCAAGTGGGCCAAGACGGCGGCCGCCAAATAAGCGGCTTTGAATGTAGGCGCGAGCGTCCTCGCTCGTGCTGAGGCTCGCACGGGCGGGGACGCTCGCGCCTACATCAAACAACGTCCCGGTTTGACATCCCACTGTCCCCTTGCTACCGTCACGAGTTTCCCCTAGATGCGTCAGCGATTCGAGTACGCGCTTGCGTGGCCATTCATCAAAACCCTGAGTCTGTTACCTCGTCCTCTCTCGCGCGCAGCGGCAATATCTCTTGCCTGGATGGTTTACCTGCTGCACGTGCGTTTGCGGCGCGTCGGCATGCGCAATCTCGCCATGGCAATGCCGGAGAAGAGGCGCAGGGAGCATGCCCGCATCCTGCGCGGAGAATTTACCTCGCTGGGCCGCCAGCTGGCTGAGGTCTGCCAGTTTCCCCGCTATACCAGGGAGAATGTCAGCCGAGTGGTGGTCTATGACGGCTTCGAGAACTACGAACGGGCCGCCGCTCGCGGCAAGGGAGTATTGTTTCTTACCGCTCACTTTGGCGGTTGGGAACTTTCCGCCTTCGTTCACTCCCTGCATGGCCACTGGATGCATGTTGTGGTGCGCAACCTGGACAACATCTATCTCGACCGCCTGATCCAGCGTTATCGCTCGATGCACGGCAACACCACCGTCAGCAAGGATGATTTTGTACGCGGGCTCCTGCAGGCGATGAAAGCCGGAGAGATGGTTGGCCTGCTGATGGACACCAACATGACTCCGCCGCAAGGTGTGTTCGTGAACTTCTTCGGCATTCCCGCCTGCACCGCCAGCGGCTTGGCGAGAATCGCACTGCGCACCGATGCCGCCGTGGTCCCGGGCTTCACTATCTGGGACCCCACGCTGCGCAAATACCGGTTGCGCTTCGATCCCGCCGTCAATCTGGTGCGCACCGGCAACGACGAGGCAGACATCGTCACCAATACTCAGATCTTCACCAAAATCACCGAGGAGTATGTTCGCCGTTATCCCGACCAGTGGTTGTGGGTGCATCGGCGCTGGAAGACAAGGCCGCCAGGCGAGCCGGGGTTGTACTGAGAAGGCAGCTTTTGGCTTTTGGCTGTTAGCTTTTGGCGGGATGCAGGTTTTCTGAAAATTCTAGCTAGAGCTAGGAGCTAGTCGCCAGTAGCTGCATTTCTAAAACCAATCGCTGCGATAGGCAATCCACCAGCTGGCATAGGCGATGGGGATGGTTGCCACCAGGGCCCACCATAAGGGCAGGATGAAGTCCGCGGCCAGACCCAGTATTGTGAACGCGCCCCAGAACACTTTTTTCTCCATAACGTCTTTATTCTAGACCGGGGCCAGCTTTCCTTTCCCTGATCAAACGTATACAAAGGTGCAATGAAGCGGTCACTCCTTTCGATTGCCCAGGCGGTACAGGCGCGGGTGGTGGGAGATGGCGCGGTCGAAGTCAGTGGAATCGCCAGCATTCCGCAGGCAACTCCGGTGGACCTGGTATTTGTCGAAGACGAAAAGAGCTTGCCGGCGGCGCTCGGCTCGCGGGCCGCGGCGGTGATCGCGGGGGAATTTGCGCTGGCTGACGGTGCGAAGCAAACAGGTGACGGCAAGCCGCTCCTGATATGCAAGCATCCCAGGCTGGCGTTTGCTCGGGCCGCACAACTTCTCTGTTCCGCGCCCGGCCGGCAGCCCGGGAGCCATCCCAGCGCCGTCGTGCATGATTCGGCGCGGCTGGGCAGGAACGTGATCGTGGCCGAGCGAGCCGTCATCGGCCAGCAGGCCGAAGTGGGCGATCAGACCTGGATTGGGGCCGGTGCCGTAATTGGTGAAGGGGTTCATATCGGCAGCGATTGTCAGATATACCCCAATGTGGCCATCTACGCCGGCGCGCGGCTCGGTGACCGCGTGATTGTTCATGCTGGAGCGGTGCTGGGCGCGGATGGCTTCGGTTATGTCCGCGATCCGGCCAGCGGACGCTACGAAAAGTTTCCCCAGGTCGGAGGGCTCGAAATCGGAGATGACGTGGAGATCGGGGCCAACTCGACCATCGATCGGGGAGCGCTCGAAGTCACCCGCATCGGACGCGGCGCCAAGATCGATAATCTGGTGCATATCGGGCACAACTGCCAGATCGGCGAGAACGTCGTGATCGCCGCCCAGACCGGGCTCTCGGGCAGCATCGTGATCGAAAAGGATGTCGTGCTGGGCGGGCAGGTGGGCATTGGGGAGCACGCCCGCATCGAAGAAGGTGTGATGCTGGGGGGACAAGGCGGCGTTCTTCCCCACAAGGTGCTGCGTGGCAAGGGCGTGGCGTTTTGGGGAACCCCGGCGCGCCCGGTGCGCGAATATTTGAAACAGCTGGCGGCGTTGGCTCGCTTGGCCAGGAAGTAGTCGTTGGTCGTTGGTCCTTGGCCCTTGGCCCTTGGCAAAACCAATGGCCAAACAGGACCGGCCAAGGGCCAAGGACCAAGGACCAAGGGCCAACGACCATTCCCAATGGCCATCATCGTAATCGGCGGACATTCGCGCAGCGTGGGCAAGACCAGCGTGGTCGCTGGTCTGATCGCTGCCTTGCCCGAATATAACTGGACAGCGTTCAAAATTACCCAATATGGGCACGGCGTTTGCTCGAGGGACGGGAAGCCCTGCCATTGCGCGTCCGACGATCATAGCTGGGCGATTTCCGAAGAGACTGATCGCTCCGGGGACTCCGACAGCTCGCGCTTTCTGGCGGCGGGCGCGGCCCGGGTATGGTGGGTGCGTACCGAGCAGGGAAGGCTGGCGGAGGCCATGCCCACCATCCGCCGCAAACTGCAGGATGGCGAGAACGCGATCATGGAATCGAACAGCATTCTCAAGTTCTTGCGGCCTGACCTCTACCTGACCGTGCTCGATCCCGCGACTGCGGACTTCAAGAAATCAGCCCAGGAGTTTCTTGACAGGGCGGATGCGGTCATCCTGCACGGAAGTTCAGCCGAGCCGGCATGGCGGGCGATTTCGCTAAAACCGGTGTCCGGCCGGCCAATGTTTCCGATTTCTCCACCCCCATACGTGACCTCTGAGATCATCGAATTTGTAAGGCTGAAACTGACCACTGAAGACACTGAGAACACGGAGAAAACCTGAGCGATTGATCTCCGTGTCCTCAGTGTCCTCCGTGGTTATCTTTTGAATATGACAGCGCCCATCAAGTCGACGGTTTCACTGGAAGTCCTGAATCAGGTTGATGTTCGGGTCGGGACGATCCTCGCGGTGAACGATGTTTCCGGTTCTGACAAGCTGGTTCAGTTGCGCGTGAGTTTCGGCGATCACGAACGCACCATCGTCGCTGGAATGAAAACAGAACGCGTCGATGTGCAAGAGATTGTCGGCAAGCAGGCGCTCTTCGTGGTGAACCTGGAGGCGCGCAGGATGCGGGGCGTGGTATCGGAAGGCATGCTGTTCGATATCGGCTACGCCGACGGGGTGAGACCTGTGCTGGCCACGCCGGAGAGTCCGGTGCCGGATGGCACCAGGGCGGGCTAGGATCTGGGCGCGTGCGCCAGTTCCCACACTTTCGTGTATTTCCAGGAAACGTACACCGCGTGACAGAGGTGCAGCAGCAGTCCTTCGCGTCCGTCAAGAAAGCCGAGGCGGAAAAAATAGTTATAGACGAAGGTCATCAGCGGACGCACTGCGATATTTATGACGCTGAAACCCGTTCGTCCCTCGGCAACCGCCATTTCTGCCCCCAGCGAAGAGTAGCGGTTCATGTGGGCGATGTAGTCGGAGACGGTGGGATAACAGTGGTGCAGCAGAGCGCCCTGCTTGAGGGTGGCGGTTGCGCCGCTGGCTTGAAGGGTCTCGTGCACGGCGCGGTCTTCAAAGCGCCCGCAACCGCGCCGGAACAAACGCAGTTTGGGATCGGGCCAGAAGCCTCCGTGTTTCATCCACCGGCCGAGGAATTCATTCTTGCGCCGGATCCAAACCCCTGCGACTGTCTGCTCGCCTTTTACATCGAGGCAATTCGCTAACTCGGCACGGGCGTCCTGCATCATGAAGGGATGAGCATCGGTTTCACGCTGTAGCGCCTCCACTCGTTCCAGACTCTCCAGCGCGGTGGCAATGGTACTTTGAAGTTGCCCGTCCAGTTCCTCGTCCGCATCCAGACTCAATATCCAATCGCCGCTGGCTTTTTCTATCGCGGAATTTTTTTGCGCGGCGTAGCCCTTCCAGGCTTCCACGAAGACTTTTGCTCCACATGCCTTCGCAATTTCCACGGTCCGGTCGGTGGAGCCCGAATCCACAACAATAATCTCGCCCTGCCCATCGCGCACCAGGGGACGCACGCTCTCAAGCGTGCGCGCCAGATTGGCCTCTTCGTTGCAGGTGATCAAAACCACGGAGAGCTTCACGCCGAGAGGATAAACCGTAAGACCGCTGGGGCGGAATGCCCACAGCGGTACGAGAGTGGTTGTGTGGGTCGGACACTCATGTCCGACGCCTTTGACGTTGACTTAAAGCCTCTACGTGATGCGACCCGTGATTACGGGAGAATCAACACCAAAACCAACGTCAAAAGCGTCGGACAAAGCCTGCCCTGAGCGAAGTCGAAGGGAGTGTCCGACCCACACACAAAAAGCTACTGCGGCGGAGCCTGTGGTGGCATCACCGACTGCGGCACGTCCGGTCGTGCGGACACAAAGGGAACCGAAGGCATGTGTGTTACCTCGCCGCGTTCGGCGTCGGCCAGCAGGATTCCGGTATGGTCCAGCAACAGTCCGGTGGCCCGGTCCAGTTCAACCCGGGCCTTAACATAAGCGGCCATAGCTGATACCAGCGTGGACTCGGCCTGCGCCAGGGCGCTGCGATTCTGCAGCACCAGCGTGGTGGTGGAAGCCCCCAGGGCATATTTCTTCTGTTCCGCGTCCAGCGACTGGCGTCCCAGGTCAACCGCCGCCTGGGCTGAGGACACGCTGGCCCGGTTCTGCTGTACCGCAAACTGGGCGTTGCGAATTTCGATGCGGATCTGGTTCTCCAACTGCTGCAGCCGCATCTGCGCCTGGCGGTATTCCAGTTCCGACCGGATCTGCGTAGCCTGCGCCACCCGGTTTCTCAGCGGAATGGTCAGCTGTAGTCCGATGCCTTTATCCGGAGCGGTTGAATTGACCAACTGGTTAAGTGTGCCGCCATAGCTCACCGGCGTCACCGGATTTTGTGAGCAGCCGAAGGGCTGGGGCTGTGGAGGCGGCGGGCAAAGGTTGGCTGCATTCTGCGCCCCGCCCAGTCCCGATCCGCCATAGTAGCCGTACAGATCCAAAGAGGGCAGCAATGAGCTGCGCACCGACTTGATGCTGATCTCCTGGTTCTTCAGGTTGATGCGAGCTTCCGCCAGTTCGCTGCGACGGCTCAGGGCTTCGTTCACCAGGTCCTGCGTGGGAACCACTGGCTCCTGCTCGGGTAACTGCATCATGGACGTTGGGATCACATCGGCATCCGCCAACCTGGGATCCACCAGGGTTCGGCTGAGTGCATTCTTCATCAGCAATTGCTGCAATTGCAGGTTTGTCTGGGCCAGCGTGAGCTGCTGTTGATCGCTCGCCACCGTGCTCTGCGCCCGCACGGTTTCGATGGGAGCCAGAGTGCCGATTTCCACTTGCTTCTGCGTGTCGGAAAGAGTCTTCTGCGCGAAGGTCAGCGACTCGTTCTGCACTCGTACGTTTTCGTACGCGTACACCAGGTCCCAGTAGATGTTTTCGATCTGGTCCACGGTGGTAATAATCTGCAGGCGAAAGGCCACGTCGGAAATCTCGCGGTTATTTTTTGCGATGCGGATAAAGCGTGTATTGGGCGCGAAGCCGAAGCCCTGCAGCAAGTGCTGCGTAAATCGTGCCTGGAAGTTGGAGCCTAACGTCGGGCTCAACGTGGCAAAGGTCGAATTGGTGGTGCCGCGGGTGTTATTGAATCCCACTTGCAGGTTCGAGCCCCACTTGAAGCCCTGTAAATAGGAAAAATCCGCTGTGGTGGAGTTCTGGATGGTGCTGGGCAGGGCAAAGGTGCTGGCTGACAGAATATTGTTGTGATCGAACTGCAACGAACCAGTAACCATCGGATCGAAGCTGGTGATTTGCGGTCCGCTCCCCAGGGTGCTGGTGACCAGACCCGACGCGCCTCCGCCGGCGCCTGCAGTTCCACTCACGCTGGTGCCACCCGGGCCCGACCCGATGGTCCCGCCCAAACCGCCTGAGTTGCCGCCGGGCGTGCCTTGCAGCAGGCCCAGGCTCACGCCCAGCGTGTTCGCACCGGCGTTGGCCCGCAGGACGTCGGTGTCCGCGATGTTAAGGTTGTAGCGGGAAATGGCGATGTCCAGATTGTTTTCCAGGGCCAGTGCAACCGCGTCGTTCATGGACAAATAGAGCTTGCCGTCCCGCAGGAGCTGCTCGATCCGGGGCGTGTTGAGCAGGTCCGCTGGCGGCAGCTGCCGTGCCATGTAGGGTCCCAACGGATTGGGGAAGTGCGAGTTGGGCTTCGAATAGTCCTTTACCGCCAGTCGCTGCGGCCGCGGGCTGTCGGGTAAAGCCGCAGCCGGCGGGGTCGAGGTCTGGGCCCAACTCATGGCGGTTAAAGTACCGGCGAGGACGAGCGCAAGAGTCCGCCGAAAGGCGCATTGCAATGCCGACAAAAACATTCGATTCTCTCCCTGCACAAGCTGATGGTGAAGAGCGCTAAGGCTTCTGGAAATCAAGCGATGGTACGCATAACACGGGCGCGAAGTTTCATTTTTGTACCCGCCTGCGCCATTTCTGCTTTTCGAGCCCGGATCACAAACATGGATCGCAAACATCGCTCACGATTTGAATAAAATAGTATAGCTGACACAGTGGCCTTGACCTGAAGCCATGCCCCGGCGCCAGAGTAAAACTTTGTAAAGATTTTCAACCGGATTGGATGATAATCGCCGCCAGGAAGACTCCAAACAATCGTCATGCGCAATCTCAAATTGGTCCTGGCCTACGATGGTACGGAGTTTTCCGGATGGCAGGTACAGCCCGAAGCCGCCACCATCCAGGGGGCTCTAGCTTCAGCTATTGGACGAGTGACGGGCGAAAAAGTCCTGCCTCAGGGTTCGGGACGCACCGATGCCGGCGTGCACGCGCTCGGCCAGGTAGCAAGCTTCGTCACGCAATCGCCCATCCCGCCCGAGAACCTGGTGGGCGCGCTGAATGACATTCTGCCGCCCGCCATCCGGGTGTTGGAAGCCGCCGAGGCCCCGTCCGAATTTCACGCCCGCAAGTCCGCACGGGCCAAGACTTATCGCTACCGCATCTATCGCGGCGCCATCTGCCCGCCCTTTCTGGCGCGGTACGTCTGGCACTATCCCTATCCTTTGGACGAAGATCAAATGCGGGAGATAGCGCCGATGATCGTGGGCGAGCACGATTTCACCTCCTTTGCCGCGGTTGACCCAGAGCGGGGAAACGATGGCGGCGCCTCGAACGTCCGGCAGATTTTCTGTTCGCGCTGGGAGCGACAGGCTGATGAATTCATCTACACTGTGCGAGGCAGCGGCTTTCTGCACCATATGGTTCGCAACCTGGTAGGGACCTTTCTGCTGACGGGCAAAGGGAGTGTGCAAGCTTCCGATCTCATGCGGATCATGGAAGCGCGTTCGCGCTCAACGGCAGGGGCCACCGCGCCGGCCAGCGGGCTGTGCCTAGTGAGCGTCGAATACTGACGTGGGGCCGGGCTAGTGTGGTCGCGGGCGACTCGCCCGCGGCTCTCCGGAGAAATTCAAGAGTTAGCGGTTTTTGATTGGTGACCGACCTCCAAATCGCCGTTCGCAAGATAGCTTCGACCAATCCCGCGACTGGCGAAGTTGTGTGCGAATTTGAATGTGCATCCGGGGCCGAAGTCGAGGCCGCGGTCGCCCGTGCCCATGCCGCCCAGCCTGCCTGGGCTGGATTGGGTGTACGCCAGAGAATAGCGGTCCTGCGTGAGTTTCAGGGCCTGCTTCACCAGAGAAAATCGGAAGTCGCGGCCCTGGTTACCCGCGAGGCTGGCAAGCCGTACGTTGAGGCGCTGCTCACGGAAGTCCTGGTGGTGCTCGATGCCGCGCGCTTCCTGATCGACAACGCCTACCGCATGCTCCGCGACGAGCCTGTCCCCCACGGCAGTCTGGTCATGAAGACCAAATCCGGGCATCTGATACGGGAGCCCCATGGTGTGATCGGAATCATCTCTCCCTGGAATTATCCCTTTTCGATTCCTGCCACGGAGAGCCTGGCTGCGCTGGTTGCGGGAAATGCGGTTGTGCTGAAGCCCTCGGAGCTCACCCCGCTGACTGCGATGGAGTTGGCATCGCTGCTGCATCAGTCGGGCGTGCCTGAAGGCATTTTTCAGGTGGTCCTGGGCGATGGCGCAACCGGAGCCGCTCTGGTCAACTCTGCGCTGGACAAAATGGTCTTCACCGGAAGCGTGCCCACGGGAAGGCGGATCGCGCAGAGCGCGGCGGAGCGCTTGCTCCCGGTGGTGCTGGAACTGGGCGGCAAGGATCCCATGCTGGTGCTCGACGATGCCGATATCGAGATCGCTTCCCGGGGCGCGGTCTGGGGCGCATTCGTCAACGCCGGGCAGGCGTGTCTCTCCGTCGAGCGCTGCTATGTGCATCGCAAGCTGTATGAACCATTCCTTGAGGCCTGCGTGCATCACGCCCGGCAGTTGCGAGTGGGCAACGGAATGGATCCCGGGACTGATGTCGGCCCGCTGATCCACCAGCGGCAGTTGCTGCATGTGGAGGCGCAGGTGGAAGAGGCCCGGGCGCGGGGAGCGCGCCTGCTGGTGGGCGGAAAACGTCTGCCGGAAATCGGAGCGAACTATTATGCCCCCACGGTGTTGGCCGATGTCACTCACCAGATGCGCATCATGCGCGAGGAGACCTTTGGTCCGGTGTTGCCGGTGCTGCCCTTCGACAGCGACGATGAGGCCGTCCGCCTGGCCAACGATTCGGAGTACGGCCTGGCGGCCAGCATCTGGACCCGGGACCGTGCCCGCGGGGAGGCGCTGGCGAGAAGCATCCAGGCGGGAACGGTGATGGTGAACGATGCCGTCTCCTGCTTCGGCATCAGCGAAGCTCCCCACGGAGGTGTGAAGGCCAGCGGTATAGGCCGCTCGCACGGTCGATTTGGCCTGGAAGAAATGGTACGCATAAAATACCTCGACTCCGACCGCTTGGCAGGAATGGAAAAGATCTGGTGGTATCGCTATGGCAGCGCCTTCACGCGTCAGATGGAAGGAATGCTCGATGCCCAGTTTGCCCGCAGCTTGAGGCAACGCCTCCGAGGCGCAGCGAGAGCCGCCAGGGCACTGAAAGGAAAAAAGCACAGGTAGTGTGTGGGTCGGACACTCTTGTCCGACGCTTTTGAAGTTGGTGTTGAAGTTGAGGTTGATTGTGGCAGTTGATCTTTGTCCTGAATATTCGTTGCCCGGATGCTCACCGGGCTTTAGGAGACAAAGTCAAAGTCGAAGGCGTCGGACAGGAGTGTCCGACCCACACAGGCTGAGAGGAAAACGCCATGACTCTGAATTCTGATCCGAAACGCGATCTTCTGCGGCACACCGTGGCGACGCTCGCCTACCGCGGAGGCAAAGCCGTCCGCAACGCTCCCGCCGGGTTTGCCGAGTTTCGCGGCTGTCCGTCAGGGCGCTCCGCGGGGCAAATCCTCGCCCATCTCGGCGACCTGCTCGATTGGGGACTCTCCATCGCGCAAGGCAAGCAGAGTTGGAAAAATTCCGAACCCCATCCTTGGGACCAGGAAGCAGACCGCTTCTTTGCCGCGCTCAAGAGCTTCGACGATTATCTGGCTTCGACCGAGCCGCTGCAGGTTCCGGCAGAAAAGCTTTTTCAGGGCCCGGTGGCGGATGCCCTGACCCACGTGGGACAGATCGCGATGCTGCGGCGGATGGCCGGCGGTCCGGTCAAGGGTGAGAATTACTTCGTGGCCGAAATCGTCTCTGGCAGCGTGGGAGCGCAACAGGCTGTGCCGAGGAGAGAGTTCGATTGAGGCGGTGCGGCGAAACGCCTTCGAGTAAAATAAATCTGTAAATCCGGCGGCGTTTTGCCGCAGTGACGAGGATCGCCATTGGCCACCGAAACCGCGACTGCTCCTCCGCAGCTTCCCCATCACAAAGTGAAGATCAAGAAGCCGGGACAGCGTTCCTGCAACGAAAACAACGCCAAGGGGAAGTTCTGCGGCGGGCATCTGAAGCGCTGGTTCTACACCACGGACGTGGTCGAGCAGGCCTGCGGCGACGCCGCGCAGGCCTGGGGACCGGATGCCGAAGTCTATCGCTGCGAGCATTGCAAAACGCTGTACCTGCCGAATGTGGAGGGCATGCGCGGGCTGAACGTGGCCGGGCAGGGACAGACTTCGATTTTCGGGTTGACGGTGGCGCCGAAAAAATAGCGGATCCCGAACGAGGTTGCGTTTTGACAGAATTGCCGGGTTTCACCCGGCCAGGACAGCCGGGGCGGCTGTCCCTACGTGGGCACGGATTATGCTTGCGCTTGTGGTCTTCTGATATTTCCTGGTGAATACTTCCGAGCTTATTTACGACTGGAACCAGATGGATGCCGCGAAGCTGCGGCCGACGGGAAAAGTCCTGCTCAACGATGAGACCCTGCGCGACGGGTTGCAGTCACCCTCGGTGCGCGATCCTTCGATTGCCGAGAAAATTCAGATCCTGCATCTGATGGAAGCCCTGGGCATCAACTCGCTCGACATGGGCCTGCCGGGCGCAGGGGCGCGCGCGGTGGCTGACTGCGAGGCCCTGGCCCACGAGATCGTCCGGCACAAGATGAAGATTCGCGCCAACTGTGCCGCGCGCACTCACGAAAATGACATCCGGCCGATTGCAGAGATCGTGCAGCGCACCGGACTGAACATTCAGGCCGCGACTTTCATCGGCTCCAGCCCGATTCGCCGCTACACCGAAGGCTGGACCGACGACTTTCTGCTTGAGACCACGGAAAAGGCCGTGAAATACGCCGTGTCGCTCGGCCTCGAATGCATGTACGTGACCGAGGACACCAGTCGCTGCGATCCGGCCATGGTCAAGCGGCTTTATTCAACCGCCATCAGTTTCGGGGCGCGGGCCATTGTGATTTGCGATACCGCGGGACATGCGACGCCGATGGGAGCATTCGCCCTGGTGCGCTTCGTGCTCGAAGAAGTGGTGCAGCCGTCCGGAGAAAAGATCCGTGTGGACTGGCATGGCCACTGCGACCGCGGCCTCGCAGTGGCGAACTCCATGGCGGCGCTGATGGCGGGCGCGGAATGCGTCCACGCCTGCGCTCTCGGAATCGGCGAACGCGTCGGCAACACCCAGATGGACCAGATGCTGGTGAACCTGAAACTCATGGGTATTTCCCCCTGGATCGAACAAGACCTCACCAAGCTCAAGGAGTATTGCCAGACGGTCTCGAAGGCCACGGGTGTGCCCATCCCGGCGAACTATCCGGTGGTCGGTGAAGACGCGTTTCGCACCGCGACCGGGGTGCACGCCGCAGCCCTGATCAAGGCCTACAAGAAGAATGACGTCGAACTGGCGAATGCCGTGTACTCCGGCGTGCCGTCACAGATGTTCGGACTGGAACAGATCATCGACATCGGCCCCATGAGCGGGAAGTCGAATGTGCTGTTCTGGCTGGAACGCCACGGCGTGCCCGCAAGCGATGAAGTGGTGGAGAGAATCTACCAACGCGCCAAAGCATCGAACCACACCCTCACCGAAGCAGAAATCCGCCAGTGCCTGTAACAAAGTCAAAAATGAATACGTAAAAAGTGGAGCACGAGCGTCCTGGCCGTGTGGGTAGTAACACGCTTTCCGGGCTCGCTGATGAGCGCCACCGAACGTCACCACCGACATCCGGCATAGCGTTGTAAGATGAGAAACCAGTCGTCGGTCCTCAGTCGTCAGCTGATAGCCATACTCTTCGTGAACCTGAACGATCAGCGGCTGACGACTGAAGACCGACGACTGACGACTGGATACCATGCCTGGCTCGCGACCCGAAGTCTCGGAGCTGTTTCCTGGAGTGCAACAGGAAGTGGCACATCTTTGTTCGCTGCCGGAAATTCGCTCCGCCTTTACCTGGCTCCGCGCCCAGGAGCCGCAGTTCGCGCACTGGCAGCTGGAGCTGGCGCGCATTCCTGCGCCTCCGTTCGGTGAAAGCGCGCGCGGTCAATGGCTCTCCGACAAGTTTTGCGAGCTCGGCCTGGAATCGGTTTACACCGACGAAGTAGGCAACGTTTTCGGCACGCACGCCGGCTACGGCCACGGTCACGTCTCGCTGAGCGCTCACCTGGACACGGTGTTTCCCGCGGGCACGCCGCTGAACATTCGGCAGCAGGGCAGCCGGTTGTACGGTCCGGGGGTTTCGGACAACGGAGCCGGCGTCACCGCGATGCTGGCCATCGCGGCGGCCTTGCGTGCGCTGGGCATCCGGCACGCGTTGCCGTTTCTGTTTATTGGCAATGTCGGGGAAGAAGGCGAGGGCGACTTGCGGGGCATGCGCCACATTTTTTCCCAGCCGCGCTGGAAGGATGAGATTCACTACAGCCTGGTGCTGGACGGCGCGGGCGCTGACACCATCGTGGCCGAAGCCCTGGGCAGCCGCCGCTTCGAAGTAATCGTGCGCGGACCCGGCGGACATTCCTGGAGCGACTTCGGCGCTCCCAATCCTATCGTGGTGCTGTCGCGCGCGGTGCAATCGTTTGCTCAAACACCGGTGCCGGCATCACCCAAGACGACGTTCAACGTGGGCGTGATTCGCGGCGGGACGTCGGTGAATTCAATTCCCGAGTCGGCCAGCATGCGAGTGGACATCCGTTCCACGTCGATGGTGGAAATGGAGCGCCTGGAGCGCGCTCTGCGGCAGGCGCTCGACCAGGCGGTGGCAGAGGAAACGCGGGCGATGGAGACGCGCACGGCTTCGCGGCGGCGACCCTTCGGGCTGAGTTGTGAAGTAGTGGCGATCGGCAATCGTCCCGCGGGCGAGCTTTTTCCCCAGGCCCGCATCCTGCAGGTGGTTCGTGCGGTGGACGCGCAGTTGGGCAATGCAGCCCAGGTGCAACGCGCATCCACCGATGCCAACATCCCGTTGTCCCTGGGGCTGGAAGCCATTGCCATCGGCGGCGGCGGCAGCGGCGGCGGGGCGCACACTTTGCAGGAATGGTTTGATTGCAGCGGGCGCGAGCTTGGCCTCAAGCGCATTCTGCTGACTCTGCTGGGGCTGGCGGGCGTGGCTCTATGAAAATGGGAATCAGGCCGTGTGGGGACGGGTCTCGACCCATCCAGGCCGAGCAAAAGCTCGGCTAGCCTGTGCTAAGCGCGGCCCCCGACCTCCTGCGCGTTGAGCATGGGCTGGTCACCAACCCTCTGCAAGTGGCAAAGTTCAAGCAGCTAGAAGGATTTTCAAATTAAGAATCCTGCTTTCAATCGGTCAATTCATCAATCCTGAAATCCGCCAATCCATCCTGGCCCTATGACGTTTGTTAATCTACCTCGTGTCCCGTTCGCTCAAAGCCCATGTTCTCCTGGTCCTGATCACCCTGATCTGGGGATCGAATTTTGTCGTGATCAAGAATGCGCTGGCCGATATTTCCCCCCTGTTTTTCAATGCTATCCGCATGAGCCTGGCGGCGCTGGTGTTGGCCGTCGTCTTTCATCGTGAGCTGGGACGCTTTACCGCAGCCTCTTTGCGTTCGGGTTTCCTGGTGGGAGCTTTTCTGTTCGCGGGGAACGAACTGCAGACGGTGGGGCTGAAATATACGACGCCGTCGAAATCAGCTTTCCTGACCGGGGTCTCGGTCGTGCTGGTTCCGGTGTTGCTCGCTCTGTTCTGGAAGCGCGGCCTCAATCGCTGGACCGCCGGTGGCGTGGTCCTGGCGTTTGCCGGCTTGTATCTTCTGACCATCCCGGCGTCGGCTGGATCGGGTCTCAATCTTCGCAGCATGAATCATGGCGACCTGCTTACTCTCGGGGCGGCGGTCGTATTTGCCTTCCACATTATTTTCATCGAGCATGCGACACGGTCCCAGGGATGGCAGCAGATCACGGTAGTGCAGGTGGCGGTGACCGCTCTTCTGATGATCCTCACAGTTCCGGTGGCGGAGAAGGTTTATGTAGTCTGGTCCTCGCCGGTGATCTGGGGAATTGGCATCACCGGATTTTTCAGCCTCGCCCTGGCCTTTGCCATTCAGGCCTGGGCACAGCAATTCACTCCCGCCACCCACACCGCGCTCATCTTTACCCTGGAGCCGGTCTTCGCCTGGCTGACATCATTCATTTTTCTTGGCGAACGGCTGGGCACGCGTGCCGGGTTGGGCGCGGGCTGCATTCTGGCCGGGTTGTTGATTTCGGAAGAGAAGGCGAGCACCGAGTCGATGGCGGTTTCTCCCGACCATGCCGCGGTGCCCAGCCAGCACGGCTAGGGGGATGCCACCGCATACGTAGGGGCGGGTGCCCTCACCCACCCAGCGGAGCTCAGCAGGTTTTGGTTTAGGTTCCTGAAATTCCAGGCGAGCTTCGCTCGCCCGCCCGGACGAGGGCGTCCGGGCCTACGTGGGTGGCCGGAGCTCCGCCGCCCTTAGATTAGATTTCACAAATTCCAGGCGAGCTGTGCTCGCCCGCACGGGCGGGGCGCCCGCGCCCACATGGGGTTTGCCCGCAACACTTTTGCCTCTATCAGCGTCTAACTCCCCTGTGACTGTTATCGGCGGGAAGGTATAATCGATCCGGCACGCAATTTTCGGAGGAAGTCATTATGAATCAGCGCGTAAGCGCTCTTTGGGTACGTTTGAAGGCGAATCGCCTCGCGTACAGCATTTCGATCCTGATTACGTTGACCGTCGGCATCCTGATCGGAACCGTGATCTCCTCCGGAGTGAAGGGCCAGGACAAGAAATCATCCTCCTCCGATGCGGCGATGCTCACTGTGCCCTCGCCCCAGATGCTTTCCAACCAGTTCTCGCAGATCTCGAAGCAGCTCGAGCCCAGCGTGGTCAACATCAACACCGAATCCACTATCAAGACCCCCCGCCGGCGTCGCGGCGCTCCCAATGGCGATGATGATGCCAATCCCTTTGACGATTTCTTTGACCGCTTTTTCGGCGGACAGGGCGGCCAAGGTGGACAGGGTGGATCAGGTGGCGGCGCCATCCGCGAGCGTTCCCTGGGTTCGGGCGTGATCGTTGACTCGAAGGGTTATATCGTCACTAACCGGCACGTGGTGGAGAAGGCCGACCGGATTCGGGTGCGGCTGCAGGACGATCCGCCGGGCGTGCTGCATGAAGCCAAAGTAATCGGGACGGACCAGGAAACTGACCTGGCCGTCATCAAGATTGAAAGTGACAAGCCGCTCCCCGTCGCCAAGCTGGGCAACTCCGACAGCATGCAAGTGGGAGACTGGGTGCTGGCCGTGGGCAGCCCGTTTGGATTGCAGGAGACCGTGACCGCGGGGATCGTCTCCGCAAAGGGCCGGAACATTGTTCCTCAACGCCAGTTTCAGTCGTTCATTCAGACCGATGCGGCCATCAATCCGGGCAACTCCGGCGGCCCGCTGGTCAATATGACAGGCGAGGTGATCGGCATCAACACCGCAATTCTCACCGATACCAATGCCTACGCCGGGGTGGGTTTCGCCCTGCCCTCGAATACCGTCGCCCAGGTTTATAACCAGTTGGTCGGCCCCGACCACCGGGTGTCGCGCGGTTCGATCGGAATCATGTTTAACGCGCTCGACAATCCCGCCATTGCGAGGGTGTACGGAACCGGTTCGGGCGTGACTATTTCGGATGTGACCCCGGGCAGCCCGGCGGAGCAGGCCGGTCTGAAAGTGGGCGACACCATTGTCGCCGTGGACAGCAAGGCGGTGAAGAACGGTGATGAACTTGTTGCCGATATCGCCGCGCGTAAGCCTGGCTCGAAGATCACGGTTGGATTTATTCGCAACGGCAAGAAGCAGGAAGCCACGGCCACGGTGGCCGATCGGGCCAAACTTTTCGCCGCCCGCCTGGGCGACGAGGAGGAGGGCGGCCCCGAGACTGGACCGAAGGAAAGCAAACTCGGGGTCAGCGTGCAGACTTTGACCCAGGAGATGGCGGACCGCCTCGACGTCCCCGCGGGCAAGGGTGTGATTGCGAAGGATGTGAAGGCGGGATCGTTTGCCGAGGATGTTGGCTTGAGCCGGGGCGATATCATCCTCGAGGTCAACCGGCAGGCGGTGGACAACGAGGAGCAGTTCAACCGCGTTGTCGCTACCCTGAAGAGCGGACAGGACGTCGTGTTCCTGGTACGCCAGCGGGGAGCTGGACGCCAGGGCGGAACCATCTTCCTGGCCGGTACACTTCCGTAACTCGAAGCTGGCACAAAAGGGGCTGGTACTGGAAGCGGGGATGGTTTACCCTGCCTGCTCGTTCGAGAATTGCTGGTAACCGGGCATTGGGTTACTTCCGGACCACGATTGTGAAACTTGGCCGCTCCATTTCGACTGTGTGCTTGAGCGCGGGCTGCACTGTGCTCCTGGCCTGTTGCACGCTTGCGGCTCAGACCCACAGCCAAGCGCCGGGAACCAGGTCCAGGGCGAAATTGCAGAGTGTGTCTGCTCATTCCGGCACCCACAAGAGCAAGAAAGGGCGCAAGAGTGCAAAATCGCGGAAGCGGGGGCAGCAGAAGATTGACAGCGATCGCGTCCGTGAAATCCAGGAAGCGCTGATCCGCGAACACTATCTCACGGGCTCTGTCTCCGGAACCTGGGACGCCAAGTCGCAGAGCGCCATGCAGCGTTATCAGGCCGACAATGGCTGGCAAAGCAAGTCCGTGCCAGATTCCCGGGCGTTGATCAAACTGGGATTAGGTCCCAACCACGATCACCTGTTGAATCCGGAAAGCGCGATGACATCGCGACCCGAAGCGTTCCACGCTGAACCAATGCTGGAGCAGACCTCCACCATGACAACCCAACCGCAGCGGTAGGGTTCAGACCTCAGACCTCAGACCTCAGACCTCAGACCTCAGACCTCAGACCTCAGACCTCAGACCTCAGACCTCAGACCTCAGACCTCAGACCTCAGACCTCATAACTTCAGAGATCGATTTTCGACAATGTTGCTTTGCGGAAAAACTGGGGGGATGCTGCCTGGGCGTCGAGGAAAAGAGAACTGGCCGACGTCTGACGCCCGATGTCTGACGCCCGACGTCTGACGCCCGCCCTTACCGGCTGCTTTTCTTCATCGCTGGATTGGGAAAATAGGGAAGAGGTTTGTCGCTGATGATGGCGCGGGGGTTCCCGTCCACCAAGGCCTGAGCGACTTCCTGGCCGCAAAGTTTCGCGACCTTGTCTCTCGCGGCAGAGAGAGATGGAGGGCGGTGCTTGGTGTCGTGGGCATCGGTGGCCAGCACATGCACGGCGTCTCGTTCGAGCAGCCAGTCGGCGGCGCGCATCACCTTCTGTCCCCAGCCTCCGGTCACTGACGAAGCCGTGACCTGCACCACGCAGCCCTGGTCCACCCATTCCAACACCCTCAGCGGCGTTTCCTGCAGAATCGGATTACGCTCGGGATGAGTGAGCACGGGCGTGACCCCAACGTCGGCCATACGGGTGAAGCACTCGTTGATTTGCACTGGAATGCTGTAGTTGCTCAACTCCACCAGCAGGTAGTGGCTGCCTTCGATGGTGTAGAGCTCCGGCGAAATCATGACGTCCCGCAGGTTGTCATAAGAAAGATGGAAATCGCAGCCCAGGCTGAGGCGCGGAGTCTTGCCCACGAGCACCTGGAGATATTCGAGGTTCTTGGCCAGATTCTGCCGGTTGTATTGAAAGCGCTCGTTGGCGTGCGGAGTGGCCACGATGTGTTCGATACCGTCGTCCGCCGCCATACGACACATTTCGAGCGACGTGTCCCAGGACTTCGGGCCATCGTCAACTTTAGGCAGGATGTGGCAATGAATGTCGATCACGTGGACAGCCGAGGGGGAACAGCGGCTGGTTAATTTAAGCAGATTTTCAGCGAAAGGCCAAGCCGGGCGCGACGCTTCTATGATGTGGGCGCGAGCGTCCCGCTCGTGCAGAAGCCGCCGCCCAGGGTAACCTCCGCGCCCGGTTACCCCAATGCCGAAAGAGCAATAATGCTCCTATTTGCCCATGGCAAGCACGACGCGGAAGCGGGCCCGTCCACTGATCATCTGATCGTAGGCCTCCGCCACTTTTTCCAGCGGATAGCGTTCGATCATGGGTCGAACTCCCGACAGAGAACTGAAGCGCAACGTGTCCTCGGAATCGATGGACGAACCGGAGGGCCATCCTCGAATGGTTCTACGGGCGAAGATGAGTTGCAGCGGCGTGACTGTGAGCGCTTCTGTGCCGGCGCCGACAACGACCAGCTTTCCGTCCGGGGCCAGTCCGTCCACCAGGGCGGAGATTGCCTTCGAATCCGGCGCCGTGGCCAGAATCACGCGCGCCCCGCCCAAGGCTTGCAGGGCGGCCGCCGGGGCGCTGGCATCTGAATCGATGTAATGGTGGGCGCCCAGTTGTCTGACCATGGCTTCTTTGTCCCCGCCGCGGCCAATTGCAGCCGTGCGGAAACCCATATGCCTGGCGTACTGAATTCCCAGATGCCCCAGGCCGCCGATGCCCTGCACCGCCACCAGATCACCGGCGCGCGCTCCGGCATTTCTGAGCGAGTTGTACACCGTGATGCCGGCGCAGAGCAGCGGCGCGGCTTCGTCCGCGGGCAAATCATCGGGCATGGCGGCGACGGCCTCGGCCGGGACCACCACGTATTCTGCGTAACCGCCATCGAAGCTGATTCCGGTAATTTTCTCAAAGCGGCAGAGAATGAAATTGCCGCGACGGCAGGGGTCGCAGACAAAGCAGTGCCCGCCATGCCAGCCCACGCCCACGCGCTGACCGGGTTTCCACTGCGTGACGTCGGCTCCCACCGCGTCGATGCGTCCGGCAATCTCGTGGCCCGGAACCCGGGGATATTGCAAGCCGGGAAAGCCCGACTGCTTTACGATGGCGTCACTGTGACAGACGCCGCAGGCCTCCACCTTGATCCGAACTTGAGCGCGGCCAGGCCCCGGAATGGGGCGTTCCACCACTTCGAAATTTCCACCAGGCTTGCTGACTTGCGCGACTTTCATGATTATTTCCTCAGCAGCGACAGATAGTAAAGAAAACGGTGCAGATGCAGAATTCGCAATCGCCCGGCTGGCCCATCCTCGTCTCTCCGTTTTTTTGGAGAGGCAAGGCGGGATCTCACGAATCAGAACCGGTTCGCGCACCGTTGCACGAGCGGGACGCTCGCGCCCACACTTGGCTTACTTGTATCTTTCCGCGATGAAATCCGCGATCGATTGGTAGGCCCTGGTCAGGGTGGCTTCATCGGGCAAAAAAACGATGCGGAAGTGCCGGGTGCCGGCCTTCTGGCCAAAGCCGGAGCCGTGAACCACCAGCACGTGTTTTGCACGGCACAATTCCTTGACAAAGACGTCGTCGCCTTCCTTGATCTCGATGCGGGGAAAGGCGTAGAACGCCCCGCGGGGAGACACACAACTCACGCGCGGCGTTGAATTGCACCACCGGACCGTGAGGTCGCGGCGGGCACGAAGCTTGTTGCAGACTTCCACCAGGTGGTCCTGGGGCCCGTCCAGCGCGGGCTTGATGGCGTACTGCTCGGGATGGTTGGCGCACAGGCGCGCGCGCAAAAGACGATGAATGCCTTCCACGTAGGGCTTCACGGCGGCCGCCTCGCCGCTGACTACTCCCCAGCCGATGCGCCAGCCGGGCGCGAGATAATTTTTCGAGAGTCCGCCAAAAGTCACCACCGGAACATCGGGGGCGACGGCCGCGATCGCGATGTGTTCCGCCTTTTCGCCGGAATCCAGGATCAGCTTGTCGTAAATCTCGTCGGCGAAAATTACCAGATTGTTGCGTCGCGCCAGTTCCGCCAGTTGTTCCAGCATGCGGCGGGAACACATTGCGCCGGTGGGATTGTTGGGATTGATAAGAACAATGGCGCGAGTCTTCGAATTGATCTTGCGCTGCAGATCGATCAGGTCGGGCTGCCAGGCGTCGTCTTCATTCAGATCGTACGGGGTGACCGCGATGCCGAGTTTGCACAACACGGCGGAGTAGAGCGGGTAGTCCGGACTGGGAGTCAGAACATGTTCGCCGGGATTCACCAGGGCGCTCAGACAAATGTCCACGGCTTCGCTTGCCCCCGAAGTCACGAACGCATCCTGCACCGTGGAAATGCCCTTGCGCGCCGCATCGCCGCGAATGGCTTCGAGCGCCTCTGGAATGCCCGGCGACGGAGCGTATCCGTTCTTGTTCTCCTGCATCGCCTTGTGGACGGCTTCGATCAGGTGCGCGGGAGTCTTGAAATCAAAAATATTAGGATCGCCGACATTGAGCGCCAGGACCTTGTGGCCTTGCTTCGTGACTTCGTCCGCCACAGATGCCAGATCGCGAATGGCATAGCGGACATTGTCGAGGCGCTGGGCGGCGGCGATTTCGCGGATTTGGGTGCTGGGCATGGAGTTCCGTTTAAAGCAATGCTTTTAACCGCAAAGATCGCCGCAAAGTTCGCAAAATAATCCCTTGCTGCGTACCAGGTAGCCAACGACCAAAGGCCAACGACCAACGACCGGGCTAGTCCACTCTATCGATCTGCGCTTTCTGCAGGCGGTCGGAGTAATCCACGTACACCGCCTTCCACTCGGTGTAGAAGTCAATCGCGCCCATGCCGCCTTCACGATGTCCGTTGCCTGTGGCTTTCACTCCGCCGAAGGGTAGGTGCACTTCGGCGCCGATGGTCGGCGCGTTGATGTAAGTGATTCCGGCGTGCAGATCGCGCATGGCGACGAACGCTTTGTTCACGTCCTTGGTGTAAAGCGCGGACGACAGACCGTACTCGATGCCATTGGCGATGGCGATGGCGTCTTCCAGGCCGTCACAAGGGATGATGGAAACAACCGGCCCGAAGATTTCCTCCTGCGCGATGCGCATCTTGGGATCAACATCGACGAACACGGTCGGCTCCATGAAATATCCGTGCTGGTATTCGCCCTGGTCGAGGCGGTTGCCGCCGCACTTCATTTTCGCGCCCTCGGACTTGCCGATCTCCACGTAGCTGAGATCGGTCTTGAGCTGGGCTTCGTTAATGGCCGGGCCCATCTCGGTGCTTTCATCGAGTCCGTTGCCGACTTTCAACCGCCTGGCGAGATCCACGTAGCGCTCCACGAACTCGGCGTACACGCCCTTCTGAACGATGATCCTGCTGGTGGCAGTGCAGCGCTGGCCGGTCGTCCCGAAGCCGCCCCAGAGGCCGCCTTCGATGGCGAGGTCGAGGTTGGCGTCGTCCAGCACGATCATGGGATTCTTGCCGCCCAGTTCCAGCGAGCAGTGTTTGAAACTCTTGGCGGCGGTGGTGCCCACGATGCGCCCGACCGCGGTGGAGCCCGTGAGCGAGATGGCCCGGACTTCAGGATGCTCCATCAGCGGTCCACCCACTTGCGGACCGAATCCACTGACAATATTGATCACGCCCTTGGGCACGCCCGCGTCGGACAGCGTCCGCACCAGGTTGTAAGTGGAAAGCGGCGTGTCCTGCGCCGGCTTGATCACGCAGGTGTTGCCGCAAACGATGGCTGGAAGGATTTTCCAGGAGGGAATCGCCATGGGGAAATTCCACGGCGTGATCATGCCGCACACTCCGATCGGAGTCCGCACCGCCATGGCGAACTTGTTGGGCAGCTCTGAGGGCGTGGTGGGCCCGAACATGCGGCGGCCTTCGCCGGCAAAGTAGTAGGCGGTGTCGATGGCTTCCTGGGTGTCGCCGCGGGTTTCCTTGAGAATCTTGCCCATCTCGCGGGTCATGTCGCGGGAGTATTCTTCCTTGCGCTCGAGCAGCATCTCGGCGGCGCGGAAGACGATTTCGGCGCGGCGCGGGGCCGGCACGAGGCGCCATTTGGCGAAGGCCTGGCGAGCGGCTTCAACCGCGTTGTCCACGTCCGCTTTGGCGGATTTCTGAAAGATGCCGACTACGTCGCGCGTGTCTGCGGGATTGCGATTCTCAAAAGTCTCTCCGGTCGAGGATTCCACCCACTCGCCGTCAATAAAGTTCTTGTAAACCTTGGGTGCAGTGCTGCTGCCGAGCGCGGGCGGGCTGGTCAGTGTATCGGTTGCCATAAAAGTCTCCTGAGTTGCAGGGAAGAAATGCGTGAACCTCTATGCTACAGGCGGGGTTGAGGGTCGGGCAAGCCGGCGGCGATGACCTGCAGCCAAACATCACTTGACCGGCAGCGGACACTGAGGCCACGAAGGTACGCCCTGCGAGCAGAAGCCTCGGTGTCCTTTGTGTCCTCCGTGGTTCGTGGGGTTGTGTCCGCGCCACCGCTTGACAAGGCCCCGACGAGAGTACAGAATCGCGAACTTCCCGAGCTTGCTCCGGTAGGGAACCATTCAGCCAGAGGCAACGTATTAAGTTGCGAGGGCGCTACCGGCGTCCCCAGGAGCGAATCTTCGTGGAATTGCAGATTCAGAATTTATCCAAGGTCTATAAAAACGGCGTGCGCGCCCTGGACAACGTCTCCTTGACCATTCCCGTGGGCATGTACGGGTTGCTCGGACCGAATGGCGCGGGCAAGTCCACGCTGATGCGAACCATCGCCACGCTCCAGGAGCCAGACAGCGGCGAGATCCACCTGGGGACGCTCAATGTCCTGCGGCAGAAGCAGGAGCTGCGCAAGACGCTGGGTTATCTTCCGCAGGAGTTCGGCGTGTACCCGCGCACCTCGGCGCAGGAAATGCTCGGTCACCTGGCGCTGCTGAAGGGCATCACCGACTCGAAGCAGCGCAAGGAAACCGTCGAGGCGCTCTTGCATCGCACCAATCTCTACGAACATCGCAAGAAGGCTCTGTCTGGATTTTCGGGCGGCATGCGGCAGCGCTTCGGCATTGCACAGGCCCTGCTCGGCAATCCGCGTTTGCTGATCGTGGACGAACCCACGGCGGGTCTCGATCCGGGAGAACGCAACCGCTTCTACAGCCTGCTCTCCGAGATCGGCGAAGACGTCATCGTGATTCTCTCCACCCACATCGTCGAAGACGTGATGGAGCTGTGCACCAACATGGCCATCATTCACCAGGGCAAGGTGCTCTTCGCCGGCCCTCCTGGTGAGGCGGTCAAGTCGCTCGAAGGCCGCATCTGGCAGAAGTCCGTGGCCAAGTCCGAGGTCAAGGATTACGAGCAACGCTATCGCGTCATCTCCAGCAAGCTGATCGCGGGCAAGCCCCTCATCCACATCTATTCCGCAGAGAACCCAGGAAACGGGTTCACCCCGGTGAGCGCCGATCTCGAAGATGTCTTCTTCAGTCGCATTTCCGGGATCGCGTGAGACCGTCCATGTTCAAACAGTTCTTCAACTTCGAGGTCCGGTTCTGGCTGCGCTCCTGGATGCTGTGGGTATTTTTCCTGATTGTGGCACTGATGTTCTTCGGGGCGGCCAGCAGCGACCAGATTACGGTCGGCACCTCGCTGAAGAACACTTACCGCAACGCTCCCTGGGTGGTGGAAAACTTCTACGTGATTGCCAGTTTTCTCACCCTGCTGATGACGACCGCGTTCGTGAACTCCGCCGCCTCGCGTGATTTTGCCCACAACACTCACCAGATCGTGTTCAGCACGCCCATCCGCAAACTGGATTACCTGGGCGGACGTTTTCTGGGATCGGCATTGATTGCAGTCATTCCGCTGCTGGGCGTTTCCGTGGGGATTCTGGCCGCGAAGTACATGCCCTGGGTGGACGCGGAGCGCTGGGGGCCAGTGGTGTGGTCGGCCCACTGGAAGGCGATCGTTGTTTTTGCGGTTCCCAACACCCTGTTCATCGCGGCCGTCATCTTTGCCATCGCGGTGCTGACCAGAAGCACGGTAGTTTCGTTTCTGGGTAGCCTGGCGCTGCTGGCGGGATACGGAATTTCCCGGGTGCTCACCAGCGATCTGAAAAACCAGAAACTGGCGGCGCTGATCGATCCTTTCGGCATCGACCCTTTTCTCTACGCAACTAAATACTGGACTGTGGCCGAGAAGAACACCCTTTCCATCGGCTACTCCGGATACCTGCTGTGGAACCGGCTGATCTGGCTCGGAGTGGGCGCGGCAATTTTCGCCTTCGCCTACTGGCGGTTTAGTTTCGCCGAAAGAAGTCCGAGGAAGAAGAAAGTCAAGGCGCAGGAGATCGCGTCGATCACCTCCACCCTAATTCCAACGGCAGACAGGCATTTTGGCGCCAGCGCCGAGTGGCTGCAATTCTGGGGCACGGTCAGGATCGAATTCAAGCGCCTGGTCAAGACGACGACGTTCGTCGTGATCACCGCCTTTGCCCTGCTGAACTGCGTGCCGGCGCTGATCTACAGCAACACGGAAGGCTTCGGAAACACCTTCTTGCCGGTGACGTACCGATTGCTCGAAGTCATCGCGGGAACACTCTACCTTTTCCTGATCGCCATGATCACCTACTTCGCCGGTGTCCTGGCCTGGGAGGAGCGCGACAGCGGAACCGACGAGGTGCATGACGCGCTGCCCAATCCCGAGTGGCCCACCTATCTGGCCAAGCTTACGGCGCTGATGAGCAGCATCGTCATCATTCTCGCTGTCGTCATGTGCGCGGCGCTGCTGGTGCAGTTCTTTCACGGATATCACCGCTACCAGATTGGTCTTTTCATCGCGAACCTGTTTGGCATCGACCTGCTCGGCTTTGTTTTTCTGGCGATCCTTGCGTTTTTTATTCACGTCATCTCGCCCAACAAGTATGTCGGCTACTTCGCATATATCGCCTTCCTCATCCTGACCACATTTATCTGGTCGCCGTTGCATATCGCCACTTACCTGGTCCAGTTCGGCCAGGCCCAGACCATGACCTACTCGGATTTCTACGGCTACGGTCCGTTCCTCCGGAGCTGGTCGTGGTTCATGCTGTACTGGACGGCGTTTTGCGTTTTCCTGGCGGCAGTCACGATTTTGCTATGGCAGCGCGGACGTGAGACCAGTTGGTACAGCCGTATAAGAAACGCGCGTTTGCGCTATCACGGGGCGATACGCTTTATCGCCATCGCGGCCGCGATCGGATTCGTGGCCACCGGCGGCTGGATTTTTTACAACACCAAAGTCCTGAACACGGTGCGAAGCGAAAACGACAACGACCGTCTGCAGGCGGACTACGAGAAGACCTACAAGAAGTTCGAGAAGCAGCCCCAGCCTCGGGTCACGGATGTGAAGTATGCCATCGACCTGTATCCCGAATCGCGCAATATGACGATGCATGGCCAGCAGTCCATCGTGAACCAGAGCTCCAAGCCGCTGACCGAGGTCCATTTCACGCTGTCCAACGACTATCAAACCACCATCGAGATCCCCGGGGCGAAGCTGTCCCAGGATGACCAGCGTCTGCATTACCAGATTTACGCTCTAACCACGCCCATGCAGCCCGGGGAGTCTCGGGTGCTGCAGTTCACCATGCAAACCCGGGTGCGGGGCTTCGAGAACACGCTGACCAACCGCGCCGTGCTGCCGAACGGCACCTTCATTCATAGCCAGATCGTTCCCCAGATCGGGTATCAGCCCGGCAACGAATTGGACGACAAGAACAAACGCAAGCGCTTCGGGCTCAGGGAAAAAGACCTGATGGCGGCGCTCGAGGAGAATTGCACTGCCGACTGCCGCGACAGCTACATCAGCAATAACTCCGACTGGGTGAATGTTGAAACCGTGATCAGCACGTCGCCTGACCAGATCGCGATTGCCCCGGGCTCGCTGCAACGGGAGTGGAACGAAAATGGGCGCCGCTACTTCCAGTACAAGCTCGACCATATGGGCCTCAACTACTACTCGTTCTTGTCGGCCCGTTATGAGGTGGCCCGCACCGAGTGGAATGGCATCAGCATCGAGGTGTACTACCTCAAAGAGCATCCCTGGAACGTGCCCAAGATGCTGAACTCGGTCAAAAAATCCTTTGAGTACTACACAAAGAACTTCGGTCCCTATCCGCAGAAGGAAGCGCGCATCATCGAGTTCCCGCGGCTGGCCGCCTTCGCCGAGGCCTTTCCCGGGACCATGCCCTACTCGGAGTCCATCGGCTTCATCGCCAGTATCGAGAAGCCGGATGACATCGACATGGTCTTTTACGTAGTGGCGCACGAGATGGCACACCAATGGTGGGCCCACCAGGTGGTGGGAGCGAACATGCAAGGGGCGACGTTGTTGTCGGAGACGCTGGCCCAGTACTCGGCGCTGATGACCATGGAAAAGGAATATGGCCGCGACACCATGCGCAAGTTCATGCAATACGAAATGGACAACTACCTGCGCTCGCGCGGCGCCGAACTCCTGAAGGAGCGTCCGTTGTTGCGGGTGGAGGCGTCACAGGGATACATCCACTATCGCAAGGGCAGCGTGGTGATGTACTACCTGCGCGAAATGATCGGCGAGGAAGCCGTGAACCGCGCCCTGCGCAAGGTGCTGAACCAGTATGGATACGCGCCGCCACCGTATCCCACGTCGTATGCCCTGGTCGATGCGCTGCGGGAAGAAACCCCGCCGCAACTGCAATACCTTATCCAGGACCTGTTCTATGACATCACGTTATTCTCCAACCGGGCAGTGACTGCAACGGCCCACAAAGGATCGGACGGCAAATACCAGGTCACGGTCGAGACCGAAGCGCGCAAGTTCAAAGCCGACGAAAAGGGCAACGAGACTGAAGTTCCGGTGGACGACTGGATCGAGGTTGGAGCGCTGGCCGCACCGGAGAAGGGAAAGCGTTTCGGCAAAGTCCTGCACCGCGAACGCGTCCACATGAGCAGCGGCAAAGCCAGCTACACTTTCACGACGGACGAAAAGCCGGACAAAGCCGGAATCGATCCGCTGCTGCTGCTGATCGATCGCGTCCCGGACGACAACCTGGTCGAGGTCACGGTCCAGCCTTAGCAAGGAGACAATCTTTGGATTGCGGTGCGACCATGCCCTTCAACCGAGTGGGCCGATAGCCGACTTTCCTTGAGCTTCATGTCCGTCGTATCATAAAAAGCAATGGCTTTCCCCCTCAAAATCTGCTCCGTCTGCGAGGAGGAATTCGAGCTAAAACCGGACAAGCCCGGTTTCGCTAACCGCTGCCCCGAGTGCAGCGCTCCAGAACCAAGTGCCCCTACGACTCAGAGCCCCATGGACGCCGATGAGCGCAAGACGATGCGTGAAGCGAACGAGGCTCGGAGGCAAGCCATGCGCACGCTACTCTATCGCAAGGACAGCTAATCGAGGTCCCAGGTCCACTCTCTACAGTTCCGCTGCAAAACGGTAGCCCCGGGGCCATTCACGACATAAACCGGCCGAGATCCCGAATCCAGCGCTTGCTCGGAACAATTTGAAAATGGCACAGAAAGGCCACCGCTTCCATAGTTGACCTGCGTCCTCCCCCCGCACCGCGGTACATGACCGCCGGGGGTGGTACCCAAGGTAATCAACTGTGCCCCGCCAGTTATCCTTGTGATACTCTCGCAAATACCCCATATTCTTAGGGTTTGACTGTCGTCCGGTGGCCTTTGTGTCTTCTTCAAGTAGCAAACCTGGGATCCATGTAGCGTGGAAGACGGTCACCTACCGCAGCGTGGCTCTGGCGGTGCTGATTGCCGCCGTCGTGCTCTTTATCGGGATGAATTTCGCCTTCCCGCAATTCACCCAAAAGGGAGTGAAGTCGGTCAGCAAACTGGGCAACAGTCTGCTGGAAATGATCGCGGGCGCGGGCGGTAAGGCCAAATCGGGCACGCTCAACTCGCAGCAGGCCCATATCACGGCGCTCGACGGAACGGTGCGGGTCAAGAAGGCCAGCAGCAACAGTTGGGTAACAGCCGATTACAACGTCCCGCTGGAAAAAGGCGATGTGGTGCAGACTGGCTCTGAGGGCATGGCCAAGATCGTCTTCGGCGACGGCACCAACTACACGGTGAAACAGGATTCGCTGATTGTGATCGAAGAAAACTCAGCCAATGACCAGCAGCAGACCAACGTGTCGGTGGCAGTGAGCACGGGAACCGTGGATCTCACCACCGCCACCTACGTCCAGGGATCGAAGTCGCAGGTGATCGTGGCCGGGGCGACCGCATCCCTGGCGCCGGACAGCGCGGCCATGGTGCATAACGACCCCAAGGCCGACCAGCACGAGATTCTGGTGAAGAAAGGGTCTGGAGACATCACCCGCAACGGCGAGGTGGTTCACCTGGCGGAGTGGGAAAGAGTCGGTTTCCAGGCGCAGTCGCCGCGCATGGCCAAGGTAAAGGAAATCGGACCGCCGACGCCGATATCGCCGGCCAACATGATGCCCATCTTTACCTCGGGCGCGTCCAAGCCGGTGGAGTTTTCCTGGACACCGATGACCAACGCGGTAGGCTACCGGCTGCGCATTTCGCATAATCCATATTTTTCTTCCACCATCGTGGACCGCCGGGTTACCACGGCTGACGTGATCGTGTCCGGTTTAGGCGAAGGGGCGTACTACTGGCTGGTCCAGTCCTACGACGCCGAGGACAAGGAGTCGGTGGAGAGCCAGAAGAACCGCTTCACCATTATTCCCAAAGGGCAGAACACGACCGCTATCGACCTGGAACTGGATCCCTTTATGCAGCATGGCAAAGTCATTGAACTGACCGGAAAGACCGAGGTCGGGGCCCGCGTGATGGTCAATGGCAGGGAAGTGCCGGTGGTCGGCGCCGATGGCAGCTTTCATTACTTCATGCCACCGCTGCCGCCGGGCGAGAGCCTGGTCACGATTACGGCGCAGAACGCCAAGGGCGGAGTGAATACGGTCCAGAAGAAGATCGTAATTCAGTAGGGCAATGTTTTCTTTGCGTTCTTTGCGGGCCTTTCTTTGCGAACTTTGCGGTTCAAGGTTCGCGGTTACAGCTTAAGATCAAATTCTTAACCGCAAAGTTCGCAAAGAAAAGCCGCAAAGAACGCGAAGGACCCCGGATAGTTCTGGGGCTCAGCCAGTAAGAAGCCGGGATTTCGGGAGAATCACCCGAGGTACTGGGACTTTGGTTTGACGGCAAAACGGGGTTCTTCCCATAGAATTATGGACACGGCCCCCCATCCGCACAGAAGCAGCCGGGTACGCCCGGTAATGACAGCGGTTCGAGAGAGCAAAATCGCGTATGTCATCTAACGGATTCCATTCTTCGACGCGCCTGCACAACCTGAGATCGCTGTTCAGTATTTTTTCCAGCGATCTTGCCATCGACCTGGGGACGGCCAACACGCTGGTGTATGCACGGGGCAAGGGCATCGTGGTCAACGAGCCCTCCATCGTCGCCATCAATAAGAACACCGGCGAAGTCGAGGCCGTGGGCAAAGAGGCCAAAGAGATGCTGGGCCGCACGCCCGGCAACATCGTGGCCATCAAGCCCATGAAGGACGGCGTCATCGCCGACTTCAAGGTCACCGAGAAGATGCTCAACTACTTTATCCAGAAGGCCCACAACCGCAAGATGCTGGTGCACCCGCGGATCGTGATCGGCGTGCCTTCGGAAATTACCCAGGTGGAAAAGCGCGCGGTCATGGATTCCGCCTATCGCGCCAAGGCCAGCGAAGTTTATCTGGTGGAGCAGGCCATGGTGGCCGCCATCGGCGCCGGACTTCCCATCACCGAACCCAGCGGCAACATGGTCGTGGATATTGGAGGCGGCACCACCGACATCGCGGTAATTTCACTCAGCGGCATCGTTTATTCCCGCTCCGTGCGCATGGCCGGCAACCAGATGGACGAAGCGGTGATGAACTATCTCAAGCGCAAGTACAACTTGCTGGTCGGCGAACGCACGGCCGAACAGATCAAGATGGAGATTGGCTCGGCGTATCCGCTGGAGAAGCCCCTGACCATGGAAATCAAGGGCCGCAACCTGATCGAAGGCGTGCCCAAGACCATTACCGTGGACGACAGTGAAATCCGCGAGGCGCTGAGCGAATGCGTTTCGACCATCATGAACGCCATCCGGGTAGCGCTCGAACGTACCCCTCCGGAACTCTCCGCGGACATCAGCGACCGCGGCATTGTGCTGACCGGAGGAGGCGCGCTGTTGAAGAACCTGGACAAACGTATTCGCGAGGAGACCGGGTTGCCGGTTTCGATCGCCGACGATCCGCTCTGCAGCGTGGTCCTGGGCACGGGCAAGATGCTCAGCGATTTCAAGCTGCTGCGCAAAATTTCAATCGAGTAGTTGTGAATCAGTTTCTAGTTTCTGGTTTCCAGTTTCCAGTTGTGTTCAATGGAGGACGGGCGTCCTCGCCCGTCTCCGCGACCATCCATGTTGCCGCCTGTTTTATGAGACTAGAAACCAGAACCTAGAAACCGGAAACTGCAGTCAATGGAAAATCTGATGAGCCGCTACCGCAACGTCACCATCCTGGTGGCGATCCTGTTTGTGCAGGTGCTGGGGCTGGCGGTGCAGGTCAAGCGGCGGTCGAGTGCCGACGAATCCACCCAGGTGATTCGCCTGTGGACGGTCAGCGCTGTGACTCCCCTGGAAAAAGCCCTGGTCTGGTGCCAGGGCGGTTTGGGCGGTATCTGGAGCAACTACGTTTACCTGCGCGGCGTGCGCCAGGAAAATCGCGAGCTGAAATTTGAGATCGAGCGCCTCCGGTTGGAGCAGGTGCGGCTCTCCGACGATGCGCAGCAGGCGCGCCGGCTGCAGGCCTTGTTGGGATTCAAGGAAACTTACATCGCCAAGACCGTGGCCGCCCAGGTCATCGGTTCCAGCGGCAGCGAGCAATCCCGGTCGGTCTATATCGATAAGGGGACCTCTGCCGGAGTGGACAAAGACATGGCGGTGATCACCGCCGACGGCCTGGTGGGCAGGGTCTTGCGTGCGTTTGGCTCCTCGGCCCAGGTGCTCCTCATCAACGACCAGAGCAGCGGCGTGGGAGTCATTCTGGACAAGTCGCGCCTGCAGGGCGTCATCAAAGGGACAGGCTCCGGCGATGTTGTTTTGGAAAAGGTGATGACCGACGAACAGGTCACGCCCGGAGAGCGGATCGTGACCAGCGGCGGCGACCTGATCTTCCCCAAAGGCATTACGGTGGGGACGGTGATGAAGGTCACGCCGGGAGCGGACCTGTTTCTCAATATAAGGGTCAGGCCGTCTGCCGACCTGAGCCGCCTCGAAGAAGTCCTGGTGATCACCAAAAGAGAAGATCGCGCGCCCGCGGTGGCGGAGACCAGCAGCCCCGTCCGAGCGGTGGACATTCTGACCCAGCGCCTGCCTTCAGTCCCGGACAAGCCGGCTGCGGCCGCGAGCCAGCCACCCGCGCCGGTGGCCCCTGCGACGACTCCGAAAGCCTCGATCGCTTCGCCCAAGCCAAAGACCGAGGCTGGCGTAAACAATTCCGCGGGCAGCTCTGCTGCTCCAGGGACGAAGGCGGCGCCCGCGCATCAGCCCGTGGCTGCGGAGAGGCTGGTATCGGATCCGCCCGCCAAGCCGGCAACCAAGCCTGCCGAGCGCGCGCTCTCAAAGCCTTTAGTCTCGACGCCTGGGCCATCCAAACCTGCATCGCAAGCAGGGACTACGGAGGACAAACCGCACTAGCGTGCCCATCACTTACACATCCCAGGAGCAGGTAGAGGTTTACCGGTTCAGCGCCCCGGCGGCTATTCTCATTCCGCTGATCGCGTTGTTTCTGCAGGCATTTCTGCCCCTGCGGTTGCACTTCTTTTCCCTGTTTGACCTGCCCCTGCTGGTGGTGATCTTCTTCGCCGTGGCGCGGCGCAGCCAGGTGTCCGGCATGGTTACCGGAGCTCTGATCGGCTTGTTGCAGGATTCGCTGACTCACCAGCCCATCGGCATTTACGGCATCGCAAACACGGTCGTGGGTTTTGGGGCCTCGTCCCTGGGCGCCAAGCTGGACGTAGAGAACGTGGGTGCCCGCTTCCTGGTGACCCTGTTCTTCTACGCCGTCCACGAAGTGGTGTATTTCACGGTGGCGCGCGGGCTGGTCAAGTTGACCCTGCAGTGGAGTTGGGGACACGAAATAGGCGGCGCCCTGCTCAACGCAGCCACCGCGGCAGTGCTGTTTACGCTGTTGGACCGCTTTAAGCAAAGAGCCTGAGCAGTCGTCGGTCGTCAGTCTTCAGTCGTCAGCCGAACCCGACCGTCTATGGCCTTGGGTTACCCGCAGCAACAATCCCGCGAGGGTAAGCCGGGATTACAATGAACTTAACCTTCGATCCAGTTTCACTAGGCGTAAGTCCCTGTGATCGCTGAAATTTGAGCGATCGGCGGGTCTGACGACCGACGACTGACGACCGACGACTGATCCATGTTTGGCCGCGACGAAAAAGTATCGGGAACACGCCTGACTGCGGTGCAATACATGATCCTCGTCGTTTTTCTGGTGCTGGCCTACGGCTTGTGGCGGCTGCAGGTGGTGCAGAGCGACTTCTACTCGGCCCTGGCGGAAAAGAACAAGACTCGCGAAGTCCCCATTCTGGCGCCCCGCGGCAAGATTCTCGACCGTGAAGGCCGCGTCATCGTGGACAACTATCCTTCCTTTACCGCCCTGCTGCTGCGCGACTCCACTCGCGATCTTTCCGGGGACGCGGACATGATCGCAAGAGGTCTCCACCTGGATCCGGCGGAAGTCCGGGAGCGTCTGCACAAGTTTGCCGGCACTCCGCAGTACCAGCCCATCTATCTCAAGGAAGACATCACGCCGGACGAGCTGGCTTTCATCGAGTCTCACCACAACGAACTGCCCGAACTGGACACCATCGTGGCCCATCGCCGCCTGTACCCGCGCAACGGGTTTATGGCGCACCTGGTGGGCTATGTGGGTGAAGTCAGCGAACGGATGCTGAATCAGCCGCGCTGGGAGCTCTACAATCCCGGCGACGTTGTGGGCCGCTCCGGGGTCGAGCTGGAATATAACGCGATGCTCATGG
>CAVWSP010000019.1:0-18194 GCA_963757835.1 Terriglobia bacterium
TCGGCGCCGCGATAGATGACGTCCCAGCGCAAGTAATTCACCGGAATTACCTGCGGCGGAATTCTGGGCTCGCGGTTGATGGGCCAGACCACCTGCCAGCGATCGCCTTCTTTGACGACTCGCAACTCGCGCGCATCCTGAAAAGTTCCGACCACGCTCGACCAGTTCAGATTGGCCCGGAATCTGGCTTCGTCGGCGGAGGCGTGCAGCGGACTCAAGTCAAAGCCTTCGAGGCTGGCGTAGCTGCGCAGACTGGTATAGCTGCCGGTCAGATCGCGAATGAAGTCAGCTTCCGGGAACTCGGACTTGTTGGCCAGCGCGGCATAAGCCGCATTCCAATTTCTCCGGCGAATCTGTTGCAGCAGGTCCTGGGCTGCGCCCTGCGGCGATGATGTGTCACCCTTCGCGCGCGGACCGGCCATTGCGATCGCGGTCTGAACCGGCCACAACGTTCCCACGGTTATCAGGAGCGCGGTGACAACCACGATGGTCAGGGCCAAAAGCCATCCCCGGGTCACGAGAGTATCCTCCCCAGCACCAAGTCCTCAGAGCCGGCGGGCTGGCGGACAGCTTCCGCCTCGACTTGAGGCTGGTATCGTTTTCGCTCTTCCGGAATCAGCAGGAACAGCATGGCCAGAATGCTGCTGCCAATCGGCAGAATCCCCCACATCAGCCCTTGCCAGTGGGGCGGCATTTGAGGCGCGTTGAGCGGAGTGGCGGGCGGAACGCCATCCTTGCTCCAGACGTAAATGGTCCGATCCTCGAGATTGTCCACTCGGCGCCAACCGGCGAAGACCATGAGCGGCTCGTAATACGGATCGCGTACAAAGACCCATTTCAGGCCATAGCGGTCGGCGTGATGCAGCATTGCCGTCAGCGCATCAAGACCCGACTTGCCGAAATATTTGGAGGCGGCAAGGGAACCGGCGCCATGTTCGGTCAGCTCCGGCAGCATGCGGCCGGAGTTCCATTCGCCATCCACGCTGCTGGCATCGGTCAATACCGCGAGGCGCGCGATCTTGTTGCCGAATCCGAGAGCGATGTAGCGGTACCGGTCATGCCCGTCGCGATTGAGCCAGGCGGCGACGCTGTCCACTTTGAGATCGGCGGCCTCCGCGGGCTTGTAGCTGGACCACGATACGGCCAGGGCACAACTGGCCACCGCCGCCAGGGACAATCCCACGATGGCCTTCATGCGAAAGCGGTCGATCAATTCCTTGGTCAGAAGGCCCACAAACGGCAAAGCCAGCAGAGTCGCCCAATAGCTGAAGCGCTCCATGGTGATCACTTCAAAAGCGCGGCCCAGCAGTACCCTGCCGACGGGCGTTGTCCCGCCCAATCCCAGCAGGAAGGCCAGCCAAAAGCCCAGCAGCAGCGGGCGCAACCGGGGAATTTTGGAACCACGCAGCACGATGAATGGCAGTGCCAGAATTAACGCACCGTAGGGAACGACAAAATAGTTAATGCCCCACTCCGGATTCAAAATGTAATTGGCCCGGCTGGCATGCGGGATGGGGACCTGGGTGACGGGATATTTGAGCAGCGCGATCCAGAAGGGCAGCAGAACGATCCCAATCCCCACGCCCACAAACAGCACTGCAGCCACCGTGCGGAAGATGAATCCTGATCTGGAGACAGGTTCGCCTTCCTCCCGGTCGCGCGCCGCCAATCCCAATACCGGGAGGGCGAAGAGCAAAGATCCAAAGATCAGGGTGGCGTGATGGGCGGCGGCGGCGGCGATGGCCAGGGTCGCGCCTTTCACGAAGGAGCGCCAACCACCGCGGCGCGCCCACTGGTACAGATAAGGCATTGCGTTCAGGTATAGCGGCGCCGCAAAAGTGGTGGACAACTGGCCCGCGGAATACACCAGAAAAGATTCCGCACCGAGGAAAACACTGGCCAGCGCGGCCAGCGAAGCCGCTCGCGGATCAACCCAGAGCCGCGCGAAGCGGTAAACGCCCAGGGTCAAAAGCAGGATGGCGACAAACTGCACCACCATGTATGCCATGTCGAGACCGGTGACGTAGGAAACCAGGGCCAGCCACTGCTGGGCCAGCGGCGGATACGTGGTCTGGGAGAACCCGGCATACCACTTGGAGTTCCAGGGGTCGAACCAGTGATGCACGTAATGCGAAGCGAAGAAGATGTGGAAGTTGGCGTCGTACGACTTCAACGGAAGCTTCATCAGGAGAAGGGGGGCGTGAACGGCAAACGCCACCAGAAAGATGAAGGTGATCGGTATCGGCCGCGGCGCGCCGGTGTCAGCCCTTGGCACAGTTTTCCTCCCGAACGGCGGTTCGATTCCCCGGCGGGGGATGGGGTTGCTTAAAGGACGCCGAAGCTATGACAAATAGGTGAAAGGGTCAGCCAACACTTAAGCCCCAGGCGGAATCAAATCCGCTTCGTAAATCAGTGACCGGAGTGGGGGCATTTTGAGTTCGCGGATGGGTTGCCTGAAAAGGCTGTCTTGGTGCTGGCTCGTGCTCGCCTTTGCATTGTCGCTGCGAGCGCAGACGTACAAGGTGTCTCCCGATTCCGCGCCTGCTCCCGCTGCCCCGAACCACGAAAAAAAGAACGACAAAGGTCAACCGCCATCCCCCCAGAAATCAATGGGATGGGGATCAAACATCCAGAATGCCCGCCTCGCCCGGGCGGCTGAAATGGCGCTGAAGGACGGCAAGTACGCGGCCGCGCTGGACTATGCACAACGCGCCGCGCAGGGCGCACCCAACGATCCCCAGTTGTGGTTCCTGCTGGGCTATGCGGCACGGCTGGCAGGGAAAACCGAGCTTTCCATAGATTCCTACAACCACGGGTTGAGTCTGAATCCGTCTTCGCTCGACGGGAAGTCCGGACTGGCCCAGGTGTACGGCCACGCCGGCCGGTTCGACGACGCGCAACGCATTTTGACCGAGGTGCTGGCCGCCGATCCCAAGCGAACCGGCGACCTGGTAATCCTGGGCGAGTTGCTCATGCAGTCGGGCCAATACCAGGATGCCCTGGGCAACCTGCGGCGCGGCGAGCAGGGACAGCCCACCGCCCGCGTAGAGCTGCTGATTGCGATGTGTTACCGGCACCTGAACCAGCCCGAGCAGGCGCTCCACTACCTGGACCTGGCGAAGCAGCGGGCGCCGAACGATCCTGAAGTGCAGCGCTCACTGGCGGGCTACTACCGGGAGACGGGGAATTATCCGGCGGCCATCGCCGCGCTTAAACCGATTGCGGGCAGGAGTCCTGGGTTGAAGGCCGAACTCGCCTACACCTACCAACTCTTCGGCAAAAGAGATGAAGCGGCGAAGCTCTACGCCCAGGCCGCCGACTCCGCTCCGAAGAACCTGGCTTTGCAACTCTCCGCGTCCCAGGCCGAAATAAGCCTGGGCGGGCTCGAGGCGGGCGAGAAGTATCTCAATCGCGCCGCCGCGGTTGAACCGGACAATTACCGGGTGCACGCCATCCGCGGGCAAATGGCGCGTCTGCGGGAGAACCTGCCCGAGGCCGCCCACGAGTACAGCGCCGCCCTGGATCATTTGCCGCAAGCGCCTGCCGAGGGAGCGCGTTACGGCATTCAGCTGCACATGAATCTGGTGGAAATCTACAAGAGCCTGCATGACGAAGCGGCGTCGCACCGGCACCTCGAAATCGCCCAGTCGGAAATCAGCGCGATGAACGAGCAGGGCCCGGCCCGGCCGGAATTCCTGCGCCTGCGCGCCATGATCCGGATGAGTTCAGGAGACCTCAAGGGCGCGGGACAGGACGTTGATGAAGCCCTGGCGATCGACGGCAACGATCCCAACACCCTGCAGATCGACGGCGATATTCTGGCCAAGCTGGGACGCCGCGACGAGGCCATCGCGGCCTATCGCAAGATTCTTGTGGGTGATCCCGTTAATCGCTTCGCCCTTACTTCCCTGGGTTATGTGTCGCGCGAAGCTGGGCACGACCAGGAAGCGGAGAAGTATTTTCAGCGCCTGGCCGCCGCTTATCCACGCCTTTACGTGCCCTTCCTGGCGCTGGGCGATATGTACACTTCGCGGCGGAATTTTTCCAAGGCCGAGGCCAACTATCGCAAGGCTTTCGAATTGGCCCCCCGCAACTCCCTGATCATTGCCGGCGGCATGAATGCCGCCATTGAGGCCCATCAGTATCCGGTGGCGGCGCAGTGGCTGGAGCGCGCGTCAGGCGAAATGCAGCAGGACGCCCAGATCATGCGGGAGAAGGAACGCTACTTGCGCTGGGTCGGCGACTACAAGCAATCCGCCGAAGTGGGACGCGAGGCCATCAAGAAACTTCCGGCTGATCGCGATGTAATTGTCTATCTGGGTTATGACCTGCTTCACCTGGAACTCTACGACGAACTGGCGGAACTGACTTCGCACTACCGCGACTCGCTTCCCAAAGAGCCCGACATTCCGCTGCTGGCGGGTTATGTCCACAAGCATTCGGGAGAACTGGAGCAGGCACAGAAAGATTTCACGCGCGTGCTCGACCTGGATCCTACCGTGGTTACAGCTTATGTAAACCGCGGATATGTGCTGAAAGATCTTCATCAGCCCACGGCGGCGGCGGCGGATTTCGAGTCGGCTTTGCGCCTGGACGCGAAGAACGGCGAGGCCCACATGGGCCTGGCGTACGCCAGCCTCGATCTGCATCATTCCCAGGCAGCGCTGCGGCAGGCGCAACTGGCGCAGGACCAGTTAGGAGATTCGCTGCCCATCCACCTGATTCGGGCTACCGCCTATGGCGATCTGGGATTGCTGAACCACGCCGTGAGTGAATACCGGACCGCGTTGAAGCTTTCGCCCAACCAGACCGGGCTTCACCTGGCTCTGGCCGACAGCCTGTTCGGTTTGCACCGCTACCAGGAAGCTATTGATGAACTGCAGGTGGCGGAGAAGCTCGCCCCCGGCAACAGCGCGACCTACGCTCTTCTGGCGCGCTCCTACGCTCACCTGGGCGACCGGGAGCAGACGCTGCGATACGTGGGCATGGCGGAGCAAGGCGGGCAGAGCGACGTGTTTGTTTCGACGGGCGAGGCCCTCAGTATCATCGGCGAGCGTGACAGCGCCATGCAGCGTTTTGAAAAAGCGTTAGTGGCGCCGGGAAGCGACCGGCTGGGCGTGCGCCTGGCTATCGGCAAGCTCATGGCCCAGGACGGCGAGTGGGAGGACGCGCAGCGCCAGGTGGCGTTGGGTCTGATGGAAGTCCGCGGAGGCCAGGCACCGCCGCCCTCGGGCAAGCAGTGGCTGCAGGCAGCCGACGTGTTCCTGGCGATGCACGAATTCGAACTGGCGCAGAGCTTCTTTGAGCGCGCGCTGGCGGCGGGTGCGCCGGAAAGCTCGGTGCGAATCGGTCTGGCCAACAGTTACCTGGCACGCGGCGACACCCCGCGGGCTGAAGCCCAGCTCATCCAGATCGATCGCGCCAACAACAGCAACAACGAAGAGCAGTCTTACGATTATCTTCTGGCCAAGGCCAACGTGTACCGGCAGCAGCATCATGACACGCAGGCGCTCACCGCCTTCGCGCAGGCTGCCGACGCCGCGGGAGAAGATGATGCCGCGCAAAGGGAAATGCTTGAAGTCGGAGGCACGGAAGGGCTGAGAATCACTCCGAAAATCAGCTTCCAGTCGAACTTTTCCATCGCTCCGATCTTTGAAGACACCACAATTTACGTTCTGGACTCGAAGCTGGGAGCGACCAGTACCGGCTCGAATTCATCCCTGCTGCCGCCTCCGCGCTCTTCGCTGGAGACGCAGTGGACCGGGGCCTATCGGCTGCACCTCAACAATCTGCCCGACGCCACGGGATTCTTCCAGGTGCGGAACAGCCGCGGCGAGATCTCGGTGCCCAGTGTCAACCAGATCGTGAACCGCGACACCACGGACTACTCGTTCAACTTCGGAGTGAACCCCTCTTTCCGTCTGGGCGACAACGTTTTCACCTTCAACACCGGGGTGCAGGAAACCGTCAGGCGCGATGCGCAGGACCCGCGGGACATGAACCAGAACCTCTTCCGGCAGTTCATGTACATGTCCACCAGTTCGTTTTTCAATCTGGTCGCGGTGAATGGTTTTGCCATCCGCGAAGCCGGACCCTTTACCGAACGCGACCTGCGTTCCCGCGACCTGGGGGCACAACTGAACTTCCGCATCGGCCGGCCCTGGGGAAGGACGGCCCTGCTGACCGGGTACGGGGTCCGCGATCTGCAATTTTCGCCCACCATAAAAGAGTTCTTCTTCACCTCGTCCTATGTGGGAGTGGAGCGCAAGGTCACCGACAATCTCACGGTGAAAGTCCTGGCCGAGCACCTGCGGGCCTGGCGCGTGGAAGGCAACCAGTACGCGATAGCGCAGGCGCTGCGCCCGGCGGCAAACCTGGAGTATTCGCCCACCCGCAATTGGAGCGTGGAAGGATCGTTCGCCTATTCCCGCAACATGGGCTTTCACGTTTACGACGCGATCCAGAGTTCCTTCGCGGTTTCTTACGGCATGCCGGTGGGACGCGCCTTTAAGGAGGGAGGAAACGAAGTTCTGCTGCGCTATCCGATTCGATTCTCCTTCGGCTTACAGCAGCAGAGCTTTCTCGATTTCAGCGGAGGGAAGAACCAGCAGTTCAGGCCTTTTGTGCGTATCACGTTGTTCTGATTTTTGAGAGTACGTTTTTTTGAGACCGAGCCCCCATGAGAATCTGTTTGGTTGCGACTTTTCCCCCGAGCGGCCGCCAGTTGAACGAGTACGCCTTTCACATCGCGCGCGAACTCCAGCGCAATCCGACGATCGAATTGATCATCCTCGCCGATGAACTGAGCGACTATCAATTTGCCACCGACCAGAACGGCGAGCCGCTCAGCTCCAGACCGCAACCCGAGCTTCCGGGCTTCAACGTAATTCGCTGCTGGAAATTCAATGACCTGGCGACGCCGGTCCGTCTGCTGAGGACGATACGGAAACTGAAACCCGACGTGGTCTGGTTCAACCTGGTGTTCTCTACCTTCGCAACCCAGGATCGTCCCGTGGCCGCGTTCGCCGGCCTATGGTCTCCGGCGCTGGCGCGAGCGCTCGGCTTCCGCACCCATGTCACGCTGCATCACATCATCGAGCACGTCGATTTTGCCAGCGCCGGGGTCCGCCAGGAAAGATTATTTCGCCTGGGCAGCGACATGGCTACCCGGGTATTGCTGATGGCCCACTCGGTTTCGGTTTTGCTTTCGGGATACCAGCGCACTCTGATTGAGAAGTACTCGGCGCGGAATGTTCTGCTGGGCACGCACGGTGTTTTCGAGCCGCGCCCGATTCCGCCCGACTTCTCGCTGCGCGGCAATCCTGATCAGCGCATTCTGGCCATCGGACACTGGGGAACGTACAAGCGTCTGGAAACCCTGATGGAGGCCTTTCCGCGCGTCCTGCAGCAGGTCCCGGAGGCCCGACTGGTCGTGGCCGGAGCCAACCACCACACCAAGCCCGGCTATTGGGAGAGGATCAGGGAAGAACAACGAGGAAACCCCCGCATCGAATTCCGCGGTTACGTGGCGGAAGAGGATATTCCCGAGCTCTATCGAACCACCAGTATCGTGGTCATGCCCTACGATTCGGCGACCGGATCCAGCGGTCCTGCTCACCAGGCTTGCGAGTACGGAGTGCCCATCGTGTGCGCCGAGCTGGCCGATTTTCGCCGAATGGCGGTTGACGAAGACATGGCCATCAGCTTCTACAAAGCCGGCGATCCGGGTGATCTCGCCGACAAACTGATCGCGATACTGCAGTCTCCCGAACAACAGCGCCAACTGGCCCACCACAATTTTTCCGCCGCCATGCGGATGACCATGCCGAGCGTGGTTCGCCACTACCTGCGCTGGTTCGAATTGTCGCGGCATCGCCAGACCATGAGCGGCTTCGTCAAGTTTCCGCTATTACGATCGCGGCGTCGCCTGCGGCACGCGGCCAGCCTGGGACAGTCTTCCAAGCCCTCGTGGAGCTGGACTTTGCATCCCTCGTCTCTGCTGGATGATGAGGCGGCCCAGAATCCGACGGAAGGCGCGCCCGTCGCCGGTGACCTCGCGGACACACCCAATTCCGACCTGACCGGAACGGAGTAGCGGCCGGACACTGGCTTGCCCCAGGCTCTTTCCGACGCTTGAGGATGATCTTTTAATTAATCAGTTGTCAGTTATTGGTTGTCGGTTGTCAGTTACTTTGGAGCATCGGTAGGCGTAGAGGGCTCGTCCACCGGTTTGCCGTCGCGGCGCTTGAGCTCGATGGGACCCGTCTCCCGCCGCCGGGCCGCGCTCTGTTCCCCGATCTTGACGCCCACGCTCTGGTTGCTGTCGTCCGCGACCTGGAATAACTTCAGCCCTTCGGCGGACTGCCGCGTAGCCAGGCCGACGCGGTCCTTGGCGTTCTGCGCCATGCGCGCCTTCTCGTAAAACACTTGCGCGGTCTCCAGATCGCCATCCATTTCCGCCAGATAGCCCAGGTTGTTCAGCGTGAAGGCACTGTTGGGATCAAGTTGATAGGCTTGCAGGAAGGCCTTGCCGGCAGCCTGCCGGTCGTTACGGTTCAGGGCGGCGACGCCATGCAGATTAAGCAGGCCCGCCCGCTCTTCCGGGCCACCCTCGGTTTCCATGCGCTGGCTCAACCGTTTCGCAGTCTCGGCCGCCATCTCGCTGATGGGCTTGCCTCGCCAGGCTCCGCTCTGGGAGACAATCACCTTTTCCTCGGAGTGCGAGTCGGCCGCCGCCGTGTAATATTTCAAAGCTCCGGCGAAATCACCCTGCGCCTCTTTTGCCACTCCCAGATTATTCAGGGTGAAAGGATTCTTCAGATCCAGGTTCAGGGCACGGCTCAAGATGAGCTCAGCCTCGGGCGCGCGGCCTTCCGACAGAAGCCGCAATGCGGCAACGTTCGAGCGGTTGACTTCCATGGGGACATCATTGGCATTGCTCAGGGCACTCAGAAAGGTTTGCCCTTCCATATGCGGCGAACTGGCCTTATCAACCATGGCATCGGTTCCCAGTTGCGCTGCCAGGGTATAGAAATTCCGCGCCTGTTCCGCCCGGCCTTCCAGTTCGGAGATATACCCCATATTGTTGAGGGTAAAGGGATCATCGGGATCGAAGAGATAGGCCCGGTAAAACAGCGACTTCGCCTTCTCCAGCTGGTTTTTGTGTATAGCCTCGACCCCTTCGCGGTTCAGGCGCTGAACCGGGGTCAGCTTGCTCCGCTTGGGAAGGTAAAGCTTCAAGTCGCCGGCTCGGGCCGCTTGCACCCCGCAGACTGCCCCGACGCAAAAGACGACCAGCCATCTCTTCCAAGCCATTTGGGAACCCTTCCTCGTTGAGCCCTTCGGTACCGGGCTTTCGCCGGTATTAAGATGCTTCAGCACCTGCGGCGTTGTTTCCCCCCTGGAAAAATTTAGTCTCCTCGAAGCTACCCTCCGCTTCGGGGAAGCATCGAAATAGAGCTTTGAGTACGATCCAGAGGGCAGGGTCAACACCAGATATGAGACCACTTCTTGCGCTATTGCTGTTTTCAGGAATCGCCTGTGCGCAGGGAACTTCCACCGCGTCTTCGATGGCGGTCATTGGGCCGAACCGGGACGTATCAGCCCCGACCAAGCCTTCGCCGGACAGCGATCGCATGTGGCTTGAACTGCTGCCGCAACCTCGCGGACAGACCACGCTGGTCGGCGGCACAGTCCGGCTTCTGGATCCGGTTCGCGACCAGGTTACAGTCCGGGTTTTTGGCGGCCGCGACATGGTCGTCCTTTTCGACGATCGCACCCACTTTTTTCGCGACGGCGTGGCCTCCACTCCGGGCCAGATGCAAATCGGTGAACGGGTTTACCTGGATACGGCCATGGCCGGGTCCGGGATATTTGCGCGCAGCGTCCGCATCCTGACCCAAAGCGCGAAGGGGCAGAGCAACGGTCAACTGCAGAGTTATGACGCCGCCAGCGGCGAACTGGTCCTGCGCGACGTGCTGGCCCCCGAGCCGGCGAATTTCCGGCTGGCTCCGGACGCGACCATTCTGCGCGACGGAAAACCCGCTTCCCCTTCTGAGCTGCGCGCCGGCTCTCTGGTAAGCCTGAAGTTCAGTCCGGCTGCAAAAGGTCCGGGGCTGGTGCGGGAAATCTCGATCCTGGCTGGGCCGGGAGGTAAATTCGTATTCGCGGGGCGGGTTTCGCACCTGGACCTGCACATTGGCCTTCTGGTGCTGGTGGATCCCCGCGATTCGAAAAGCTACGACATCCGCTTCGATCCGGCAATGAGCGGAGTGGGAGAGCGTCTCTATGAGGGCGGCGACGTGACTGTGACCACGACCTTCGACGGCGCGAACTACACGGCTGACTCCATCGTAATCAACCCCTCCCCGGCCAAATAACAGATTTGTGTAGCGCCGGCGTCCCGCCGGCTGTCCGGAGGGCATCTTGCCCTCCGTTCTTAACCAATCGAAAACCAAAGCGAGGAGGGCGAAGCCCGCCCATCGGGCCGGCAAGATGCCGGCGCTACAACTGGCAAGATGCCGGCGCTACACGACTGGGTGTCGCGCGCTAGGCTGTGCGCCTGATCCAAAAACTTGAAGGCCATACCCGGTCGCGATCTTTGGTGGGCAGGTACTGGCGCACTCCCCTGGGCATATCCCTATAGCTGTGTTCCCAGCGCGGAAAGTTTGCCAGCAAGACCTCGGGATGATAGTGCTGCATGGCGCTGCTGCCCCAGAGCACCTCAAAGCGGGAATTGAAAGTGAGGAAGGCCTGCAACAGGTATTGTTCCGACCAGAAACAGAAGTTCGAGAGCACGGCATCGCGGGGATAATCCGAGGGCAGGAAAATATCGTGGATGTGCACGATCACTCCGGGCTGCAGCCGGGGAAGGATTTCCAGATACTCGCGAACCACGTCGCTGCCCACGCTGACCACGTGACTGGAGTCCAGAAACAAAATGTCTCCATCTTGTAAGGACAGGAACAGATCCATATCGACATCCTGGATGCGGGATGGAATGAGGTTGGTGATCCCCTGTAAACCTGGGCTGGGAAAGGGTTCTATAGTGATGAGCTCGCCCTGGACATGATCCATGGCGTGGTTGGCCCGTACCGCGGCGGCCAGAATTCGAGTGCTGAAGCCGCCGCCAACTTCGACGATCCGCGAAGGCTTCAGGGCGCGGACGATGCAGTAGGCCATTTCGGCATCGACCGCTTCAAACAGGCCGTTGTTGTAGTGATATTCAGTCGGGCCCGCCGGCTGGTCCGGAAAGGACCACTCATGCTGATAGCCCGCGGCCAGTTCCCCGACCCACTTCACCTGCTTCTCCAGGTCCAGGTCGAAACCCACCGGCAGTGAAGCGCCGGCCCATGCACGCGTTTCCAGGTCGTGGATATCGGGCACCGGCCAGTAAAAATGGTTTGGAGTGACGCTGACACCAAGGCGCTGCAGGGCGCGAAAACCGGATACCATCACTTTTGAGACCAGCGCATTCTCCCGTAGCCTTCTGAGCAGCTGACCTACGTTCTTTCTGGTATGAGAAGGTTCCTTGCCCACACCCTTTGGGGTGGGGCTAAGCGGCCGGAGAGGTAAACGAGTTCGTGTGGTCGCGGCCTGTGGCAGCTCGGATCCTTGCGTAATGCTGTTCACGGTTTCCTTCCTGGCGTGTCACGGGGCGCCTGAGGCGGCACTCCCGGCTTTCGAATACGGGTTAGATGTCGAATCCGGGCAAGAGATGCTTGGGAATGCTCAAATCCCCCCAGGTGGGGGTGTTTCCGGGGCTAATAGCGCAGCAAAAAGACCCGAAAAAGAAGCACCCTCGGCCAACCGCATTCCGGCGAGGGACATCGAACCGACGTTGCCAGTGCCCCCGGGGCGGGGTAAAGCGAAAATGCTCAATCAGATAAGGAAGGATTCCCTGAAAGGGGCCGGGGCTTCGGCGCGTCAAGGCCGGATTGCGCGCGACAACCGGCGGCCGCTGCCATCGTTCTTTATTATCGGGCCTCCCCGGACGGGAACCAGCTGGCTGCATGAAGTCCTGGGCCGGCACACACTCCTGCCCTCTCCCACCAAAGAGACGCGCTTCTTCGACAGCCACTTTGATCGCGGATTTGATTGGTATCGCGCCCATTTTCCGACCTCGACGGAGGACCGGCTGGTGGGTGAGGTTGCGCCCACATATTTTGTCTCGTCCCAGGCGCGGGAACGGATAGCGGAAGCCATCCCCACGGCGAAGGTGGTGTGCATCTTTCGGGACCCGGTGGAGCGGGTGGTCTCGCTGTACCGGCTGAAGCGGGCGTATGGGATGATTCCGTGGACGTTCGAGGAGGCAATCGTCCGCGATTCCGAGCTCATGGAATCGGGGAAGTACGGCGTCAATCTCAAGGCCTGGCGACGGACCCTGGGCGCAGATCAGGTGCTGGCTACGGTTTACGATGACCTGCGGGACGAACCGCAAGCCTATCTCGATTCCGTGACTGACTTCATCGGCATTCCGCGATTCGAGCTGGCCCCGTCGCAGATCGGCCGCGTGTTCACCTCGGAAACCATGACCCACCCGCGGAATTATTATCGGACCAGAAGCGCCACCGCCATGGCGGAATGGCTGAAGCTCCGGCAATTCGACACGGTGGTCGCGGCGGTCAAGAGATCACCGCTGCTGAAATTGGTCCTTGGCGGCGGCCCTCCCTTCACCAAAGTGTCCCGCGACCTCTCGCTTAAGCTCTACGAACATTTCCGGCCCGAGGTGGAGGAACTTGAAAACCTGCTGGACCGTGATTTTTCGGCGTGGAAAATGCCGTCGCTCCAAACCTCCCATTCCCGCTAAGGGAACCGGGGGCAGGGGACCCCTCTCCACTTCCCAGAACGAAATGGGTCGTCCTTCTGTCCAGGTTCATGCCGTGAGGGCTTGGGTCCGTTCGATTACAGTATCCGGTGTATTGTGGATTTCGGCCGACGCGGTAGCCTGAAATCTGAGATGAGTTATGTCGCCAAGAATTCTTCTCGTCGACGATACGCAGGCGATCCGGCGGTCCCTCCGCCTTCATATAGAGAAGGAAACCGACTGGGAGATTTGCGGGGAGGCTGAAAACGGAAGGGACGCCATCGAGCGGGTTAAGGAACTTGAGCCCGATCTGGTGCTGCTGGACCTTTCGATGCCGGTGATGAATGGACTCGACGCAGCCCGGCGAATCAAGGCCATCGCGCCCCGCACTCACATCGTCATGTTCACCCTCCACAGCTATCCCCAGTTAGTGGACGAGGCCCGGAAGGTGGGCATTGCCAATGTGGTCTCCAAGTCAGATGCGGCTGGTCCTAACCTTCTGCGCGCTCTGCGTTCCCTGCTGGCGGCCTAGGCGCTGCCTCTTTCCCCTGCGATTTGTGGAGGAACCATGACGCCACCTCGGCCCTGAGAACCTTCAGACCGTTCATGGCGTCTGCCAGGGCCTGGTTTTCCTGGTGGGCGCCACCCAGGTCCGGGCCGCACTCGCGCGTTCTATTCTGGATCGCGGACTCCGCGGCCTGGATGCGCTCTTCCATTTTCGACCAATCGGTTTCAAGCAAAGCAGCTTTGTAGAGTTCGTGCCATTGATATGTGGACATATGGACCTCGAAGTTTGAACGGCTCGGCCTTCGGATTCGCCCGGCCACTTCAGGGACTCGCCCGGTCGGTCTTCCACACGTAGAGATTTTTTTCGTCGGCTAAAGTCTCGATCACCAATTCCTCCGCCGTCGCCGCACGGTGGACCGCCGATCGGAGATTGGCCAGTCCAATTCCACCCACATCCGCAAGCGGGATTTTCATGGCCGATCCCGACGACAACATCTTCAACTCGCGAAGAATGCCTTCGACCAGATCGTGGTGCTTGCCTCGTCTCCCCTTCTTGATGCCCGCAACCTCCACTCGCCGGTATTTCAGGCCGGCTGAGGCCTTGCTCTTGGGTCCGCCGCTCATCGCATTGCCTTTCTTGTACGATACTATCATGTTTGTTATACGTTAACTATACTTATATTATACCACTGTTCTACTGTCAAGCACTTGTTGCAATGCGTTAATTCATCTCTCCGCCCTTTACAGCAGCGATAGCCGAACTCCGTATTCCCACGTTTTTTCAGTGGTAAGCCTATGCTGTGTATGGAAGACCAATGGAGGTCAACAGATGTTGAAACACACCAGGGGCGCCCCGCTACCGCGGCGCCGGCCTAGGAGTCTGAAGGAACTCTTGCCCCACGCAGTAATTGTGAATGACCCGAAGACGCTGGCCCGCCTGAAGGCTGAGGCTGCGAGACAAAAACCAGTGGCCGCGGCCAACGGCAACGGCGCCGGTGGCGGGTCGGAGTTCTAACGTCACTGCGGGTTGCGACGTCCAAAGGCAATAAAGAACTCAACCCATTTCAAGATGTATGAAGTACGACGAGCCTGCCCCATCGCAGGGAAGATTCTTCCGGTAACCGGTGCCGTTTCGCGCCAAAAAAGAAAGGGGCCGATTTCCGGCCCCTTTTTCTTCGCCACTCAGTGGTTTACCCGCCTATTTTACGTGGATGGTCTTGCCGTCGGCGTCGAGCGTTCCGTTGATGCGAACTTTCTTGCCTTCGTGGGGCTTGACCAGGTCCTGGCGGTCAACGTCAAAGGACGTCCCGCTGGCGTCCTGGAGCACGTACTTGTCACCGGCTTTTACAATCGTACCGGCGAAGGTCTGAACCTGCGCCTGCTGCGACTGGGCCTGGGAATCGGGCGCTGTCTGTTGCTGTGCCGGCGGCTGCGAAGGTGAATTGGGCGATTGCGGATCCGCTGCCTGTTGCGCATTGAGTTGAACTCCGGACAAGCCCAGGCCCAGCAGCAGGCCCAGTGAACATAATGAGTATGTGCGTTTAGTCATAAGATTCTCCCGAGAGATTTTGTGTTTCACGGGTGTAAGGGAAGCATGTCGCATGCCAAAGCTCATGCTGATGTGGCGCGACGGACGGCCAGAATAATTTGGTGCTGCGTTCTCACCGAGTTATCCGCGCACAATATCGTGCGCCCTTTTCACTTTCCCGCTGCTCAGCGCGAAACCTAGAGGAAGTGCTGTAGAGAATCGGCATCCAACCCCACGAACGGATCGAGCAAACTTTTCCCGGTAGGAAAAACCTTCACGGCCCCAGCCTCGCACAGCGGTCTAATCAAAGCTCGGTAATCCACTGTATTGCGATCCAGTCGCTGCAGGGGCAAACTCATTAAAACCTGACTCTGGAGTTCGTCATGCCGCACCTGACCTTGCAGGAAGTGATTGATCGTATTAACCGGAATTATCCTTCCGCCAAAGAGTCGCGCGCCGCCGAAAATCGCAGCCAAGACCAGCCGCATCGTCCCGAGTTTTACGTTCCGCGCATCACCCGGCGTCTGGTCAGCCTGATGTTTGGCGCATACTCATCCTAGTCTCAGGTTTTTTCAACCCGTTTCACGCGCGAGAAAAGACCAGCGCGCGGCGAAAAGAAATTTTCCAGCCATCGGAGCACAACTTGAGATCGTCACCGCATCCAACCCACGTAATCAAATCTTTTGTTTGTATTGGAGCAATCATGGCAAATCAGGAATTACGAGATCTTTACATAGACGAACTGAAAGACCTGTACAGCGCTGAAAACCAACTGGTGAAAGCGCTTCCTAAACTGGCCAAGGCCAGTTCCTCGGAAGAATTACGGACAGGCTTCGAGGAGCACCTGCAACAGACCAAGGGCCATGTCGAGCGTCTCGAGGAGATATTCGAAATGCTCGGCGAAAGTCCAAAGGGCAAGAAATGCGCAGGCATGGAAGGCCTGGTCGAGGAGGGCGCCGAGGTCATGAAGGAGGATTTTGAAGGCGCGCTCATGGATGCCGCCCTGATCGGGGCCGCGCAGCGAGTCGAACATTACGAGATCGCGGCCTACGGCACGGTGCGGGCTTTTGCCGAAACCCTGGGCGAGAGCAAGCACGTATCTCTGCTGGAGAAGACCCTGACGGAAGAAAAGGAAACGGACGAGAAACTCACGGAACTGGCAGGTGAGATTAACCAGGAGGCGCTCAACGAAGATCGCATTCAACCGGAGCGCGATGTGGCTTCGGGCAAAAAGAACGTCAAGCGGATCGCGTAGCCGCTTCCCAACCGGGATTGTCCGGCCCGCTGCCAAAACTGAGGTCCGCGGGCCGGGCCTTCTTTCATTTCCTTAGCTTCAGATCGGAGGAGACTTCATGATGGCACCGGAGAAACTGGAAAAGTGCGCCCACGTCCCCTGCCTGTGCGTGCCCGCCCGGGGAGAGAAATATTGCAGTGAGTTATGCAAGGAGGCGGGAGCCGAAGAAACCGAAATCGCCTGCGATTGCGGCCATCCGGCGTGCGCGGAGTAAGAACCGAGGCGCGGCCCTGAGCGGGTTGCGGAGAACGTTCTTGCCCAGGGCCGGCGTTTCGTTTAGCTGATCAGCCTTGCCCCAAAGGTTCCCGGCCGTTCGAAGGGTGCTTGGGCCTGGTGGCGCTGACGTCCGCTTCAATGGTGACATCGACCTGGGCGCCGGGCTTCAGTGCGACCTGCTTGCCGTTTTCGTCCTGCAAAGTATTGTCCACCCGAATCTCTCGATAGAGGTGGTCGGCGCCTTCAATCCCGATTTGTGCTTTCTCCGGTTCGCTGGGATGCACCGAAGGGATGATCTTTTCCACCGTGCCAGGCAGTGTGACGGATGGCTTCTCAGCCTTCAACTCTTCGTTTTGCATTGTTTTAGTCAAGCGGCTCCCTTTCCTGGAGATGAACGCAGACGCCTGTTCCAATATTCCGGATTCTACTACCCGACGGCTTGACCCTCTTACTTGAGGAATACAGGCTTGGATGCAGATTGGCCGATCAAGTTGCAAGCGTACCGTACTCGTAACGCTTCCCCATCACCCCATACAGTATCGACGGTATTGACGGCATAACGCCAGTGCAGGATAAATGCAATGTTCATTAATCATGATTTAGGGCCACACTCATTGCTTGCAGAAGCCGGATCAACGAAACTCGCGCAAGTCAATTAAGACGAACGAGGGAGCTACGTTATGAATCGCCTGCGCATTCTGGTAGCTGACGATCACGAAATTGTACGTCGCGGCCTGGTTGCTCTGATCAAGGGACATCCCGAATGGGAAGTCTGCGCCGAAGCGGACAATGGCCGGCAAGCGGTCGAAAGAGCCAACGAATCGAGGCCGGACATCGCCATCCTGGATATTGGCATGCCCGTGCTCAACGGCCTCGAGGCCACGCGACAGATCTTGCGCGAACACCCTGCCACCCGGATCCTGATTTTGACCATTACCGATACCGATCAGGCGGTGCAGGCCGTGCTGGACGCGGGCGCTCGCGGCTTCCTTCTGAAATCGGATGCGGCCCGCGACCTGGTCACGGCGGTGGAGGCCCTGCAACACAACAAAACATTCTTTACCGCCCGGGTGGCGGAACTGGTGCTGTCCGGCTTCCTCAACAAGAGCCCGCGTTCCTCGACGGGCCCAAGTCTGCCCGGTCTTACAGCGCGCGAGCGCGAGGTGGTGCAACTGCTGGCAGAGGGAAAGTCAACCAAGGAAGTCGCCTGTCATCTCAATTTGAGTGTGAAGACGGCAGAAACCCACCGCAGTAACATCATGCGAAAACTTGGGCTGCACTCGGTAAGCGAACTGGTGCTCTACGCGGTGCGGAACAGCATCGTGCAAGTCGCTGTCGGCCCGGCCTCTTCTCCGCCCGGCGGAATTCCTGCCGCCGCAGCCGGACTTACCCCTTCGACGCCCTAACTCCGAGAACGCAGTTGCGAAAAGCAGACCGCCGCAACCCAATTGCGCTACCGCCGGAGTCTTGCCCGTAGTCCGAGCGCATTGAAAGCGCGTCGTGGAAGTGCTTTGTGGAAGCGCACGGCTTCGAGCCGTGCGCAGAGCGTCAAAAGCAGGGCGGCTGAAGCCGCCGCGGCGAAAACCTTGCCGTCCGTCCCTGCAGTCTGCCCCGTCCTTTAAGATATCAATGCCAATATCAATGGCTAAGAGATTTTGGCCGAGGCCTTCGATTTCCCCCGCCCAGATCGACTCCGCGAGACCTGGCCGAGCGCCGATACTGCTAGAGTATGGGATCGTCAGTTGGGGAAGCGCATGCAGTCCGGTGACTGCCACGGTCTTCAAAACCGTCGGGCGGCGGGTCACCCTGTCGCCGGTGTGTTCGACTCGCACACGCTTCCGCCA
>CAVWSP010000020.1:0-11902 GCA_963757835.1 Terriglobia bacterium
ACTTTCCTTGAGCTTCATGTCCGTCGTATCATAAAAAGCAATGGCTTTCCCCCTCAAAATCTGCTCCGTCTGCGAGGAGGAATTCGAGCTAAAACCGGACAAGCCCGGTTTCGCTAACCGCTGCCCCGAGTGCAGCGCTCCAGAACCAAGTGCCCCTACGACTCAGAGCCCCATGGACGCCGATGAGCGCAAGACGATGCGTGAAGCGAACGAGGCTCGGAGGCAAGCCATGCGCACGCTACTCTATCGCAAGGACAGCTAATCGAGGTCCCAGGTCCACTCTCTACAGTTCCGCTGCAAAACGGTAGCCCCGGGGCCATTCACGACATAAACCGGCCGAGATCCCGAATCCAGCGCTTGCTCGGAACAATTTGAAAATGGCACAGAAAGGCCACCGCTTCCATAGTTGACCTGCGTCCTCCCCCGCACCGCGGTACATGACCGCCGGGGGTGGTACCCAAGGTAATCAACTGTGCCCCGCCAGTTATCCTTGTGATACTCTCGCAAATACCCCATATTCTTAGGGTTTGACTGTCGTCCGGTGGCCTTTGTGTCTTCTTCAAGTAGCAAACCTGGGATCCATGTAGCGTGGAAGACGGTCACCTACCGCAGCGTGGCTCTGGCGGTGCTGATTGCCGCCGTCGTGCTCTTTATCGGGATGAATTTCGCCTTCCCGCAATTCACCCAAAAGGGAGTGAAGTCGGTCAGCAAACTGGGCAACAGTCTGCTGGAAATGATCGCGGGCGCGGGCGGTAAGGCCAAATCGGGCACGCTCAACTCGCAGCAGGCCCATATCACGGCGCTCGACGGAACGGTGCGGGTCAAGAAGGCCAGCAGCAACAGTTGGGTAACAGCCGATTACAACGTCCCGCTGGAAAAAGGCGATGTGGTGCAGACTGGCTCTGAGGGCATGGCCAAGATCGTCTTCGGCGACGGCACCAACTACACGGTGAAACAGGATTCGCTGATTGTGATCGAAGAAAACTCAGCCAATGACCAGCAGCAGACCAACGTGTCGGTGGCAGTGAGCACGGGAACCGTGGATCTCACCACCGCCACCTACGTCCAGGGATCGAAGTCGCAGGTGATCGTGGCCGGGGCGACCGCATCCCTGGCGCCGGACAGCGCGGCCATGGTGCATAACGACCCCAAGGCCGACCAGCACGAGATTCTGGTGAAGAAAGGGTCTGGAGACATCACCCGCAACGGCGAGGTGGTTCACCTGGCGGAGTGGGAAAGAGTCGGTTTCCAGGCGCAGTCGCCGCGCATGGCCAAGGTAAAGGAAATCGGACCGCCGACGCCGATATCGCCGGCCAACATGATGCCCATCTTTACCTCGGGCGCGTCCAAGCCGGTGGAGTTTTCCTGGACACCGATGACCAACGCGGTAGGCTACCGGCTGCGCATTTCGCATAATCCATATTTTTCTTCCACCATCGTGGACCGCCGGGTTACCACGGCTGACGTGATCGTGTCCGGTTTAGGCGAAGGGGCGTACTACTGGCTGGTCCAGTCCTACGACGCCGAGGACAAGGAGTCGGTGGAGAGCCAGAAGAACCGCTTCACCATTATTCCCAAAGGGCAGAACACGACCGCTATCGACCTGGAACTGGATCCCTTTATGCAGCATGGCAAAGTCATTGAACTGACCGGAAAGACCGAGGTCGGGGCCCGCGTGATGGTCAATGGCAGGGAAGTGCCGGTGGTCGGCGCCGATGGCAGCTTTCATTACTTCATGCCACCGCTGCCGCCGGGCGAGAGCCTGGTCACGATTACGGCGCAGAACGCCAAGGGCGGAGTGAATACGGTCCAGAAGAAGATCGTAATTCAGTAGGGCAATGTTTTCTTTGCGTTCTTTGCGGGCCTTTCTTTGCGAACTTTGCGGTTCAAGGTTCGCGGTTACAGCTTAAGATCAAATTCTTAACCGCAAAGTTCGCAAAGAAAAGCCGCAAAGAACGCGAAGGACCCCAGATAGTTCTGGGGCTCAGCCAGTAAGAAGCCGGGATTTCGGGAGAATCACCCGAGGTACTGGGACTTTGGTTTGACGGCAAAACGGGGTTCTTCCCATAGAATTATGGACACGGCCCCCCATCCGCACAGAAGCAGCCGGGTACGCCCGGTAATGACAGCGGTTCGAGAGAGCAAAATCGCGTATGTCATCTAACGGATTCCATTCTTCGACGCGCCTGCACAACCTGAGATCGCTGTTCAGTATTTTTTCCAGCGATCTTGCCATCGACCTGGGGACGGCCAACACGCTGGTGTATGCACGGGGCAAGGGCATCGTGGTCAACGAGCCCTCCATCGTCGCCATCAATAAGAACACCGGCGAAGTCGAGGCCGTGGGCAAAGAGGCCAAAGAGATGCTGGGCCGCACGCCCGGCAACATCGTGGCCATCAAGCCCATGAAGGACGGCGTCATCGCCGACTTCAAGGTCACCGAGAAGATGCTCAACTACTTTATCCAGAAGGCCCACAACCGCAAGATGCTGGTGCACCCGCGGATCGTGATCGGCGTGCCTTCGGAAATTACCCAGGTGGAAAAGCGCGCGGTCATGGATTCCGCCTATCGCGCCAAGGCCAGCGAAGTTTATCTGGTGGAGCAGGCCATGGTGGCCGCCATCGGCGCCGGACTTCCCATCACCGAACCCAGCGGCAACATGGTCGTGGATATTGGAGGCGGCACCACCGACATCGCGGTAATTTCACTCAGCGGCATCGTTTATTCCCGCTCCGTGCGCATGGCCGGCAACCAGATGGACGAAGCGGTGATGAACTATCTCAAGCGCAAGTACAACTTGCTGGTCGGCGAACGCACGGCCGAACAGATCAAGATGGAGATTGGCTCGGCGTATCCGCTGGAGAAGCCCCTGACCATGGAAATCAAGGGCCGCAACCTGATCGAAGGCGTGCCCAAGACCATTACCGTGGACGACAGTGAAATCCGCGAGGCGCTGAGCGAATGCGTTTCGACCATCATGAACGCCATCCGGGTAGCGCTCGAACGTACCCCTCCGGAACTCTCCGCGGACATCAGCGACCGCGGCATTGTGCTGACCGGAGGAGGCGCGCTGTTGAAGAACCTGGACAAACGTATTCGCGAGGAGACCGGGTTGCCGGTTTCGATCGCCGACGATCCGCTCTGCAGCGTGGTCCTGGGCACGGGCAAGATGCTCAGCGATTTCAAGCTGCTGCGCAAAATTTCAATCGAGTAGTTGTGAATCAGTTTCTAGTTTCTGGTTTCCAGTTTCCAGTTGTGTTCAATGGAGGACGGGCGTCCTCGCCCGTCTCCGCGACCATCCATGTTGCCGCCTGTTTTATGAGACTAGAAACCAGAACCTAGAAACCGGAAACTGCAGTCAATGGAAAATCTGATGAGCCGCTACCGCAACGTCACCATCCTGGTGGCGATCCTGTTTGTGCAGGTGCTGGGGCTGGCGGTGCAGGTCAAGCGGCGGTCGAGTGCCGACGAATCCACCCAGGTGATTCGCCTGTGGACGGTCAGCGCTGTGACTCCCCTGGAAAAAGCCCTGGTCTGGTGCCAGGGCGGTTTGGGCGGTATCTGGAGCAACTACGTTTACCTGCGCGGCGTGCGCCAGGAAAATCGCGAGCTGAAATTTGAGATCGAGCGCCTCCGGCTGGAGCAGGTGCGGCTCTCCGACGACGCGCAGCAGGCGCGCCGGCTGCAGGCCTTGTTGGGATTCAAGGAAACTTACATCGCCAAGACCGTGGCCGCCCAGGTCATCGGTTCCAGCGGCAGCGAGCAATCCCGGTCGGTCTATATCGATAAGGGGACCTCTGCCGGAGTGGACAAAGACATGGCGGTGATCACCGCCGACGGCCTGGTGGGCAGGGTCTTGCGTGCGTTTGGCTCCTCGGCCCAGGTGCTCCTCATCAACGACCAGAGCAGCGGCGTGGGAGTCATTCTGGACAAGTCGCGCCTGCAGGGCGTCATCAAAGGGACAGGCTCCGGCGATGTTGTTTTGGAAAAGGTGATGACCGACGAACAGGTCACGCCCGGAGAGCGGATCGTGACCAGCGGCGGCGACCTGATCTTCCCCAAAGGCATTACGGTGGGGACGGTGATGAAGGTCACGCCGGGAGCGGACCTGTTTCTCAATATAAGGGTCAGGCCGTCTGCCGACCTGAGCCGCCTCGAAGAAGTCCTGGTGATCACCAAAAGAGAAGATCGCGCGCCCGCGGTGGCGGAGACCAGCAGCCCCGTCCGAGCGGTGGACATTCTGACCCAGCGCCTGCCTTCAGTCCCGGACAAGCCGGCTGCGGCCGCGAGCCAGCCACCCGCGTCGGTGGCCCCTGCGACGACTCCGAAAGCCTCGATCGCTTCGCCCAAGCCAAAGACCGAGGCTGGCGTAAACAATTCCGCGGGCAGCTCTGCTGCTCCAGGGACGAAGGCGGCGCCCGCGCATCAGCCCGTGGCTGCGGAGAGGCTGGTATCGGATCCGCCCGCCAAGCCGGCAACCAAGCCTGCCGAGCGCGCGCTCTCAAAGCCTTTAGTCTCGACGCCTGGGCCATCCAAACCTGCATCGCAAGCAGGGACTACGGAGGACAAACCGCACTAGCGTGCCCATCACTTACACATCCCAGGAGCAGGTAGAGGTTTACCGGTTCAGCGCCCCGGCGGCTATTCTCATTCCGCTGATCGCGTTGTTTCTGCAGGCATTTCTGCCCCTGCGGTTGCACTTCTTTTCCCTGTTTGACCTGCCCCTGCTGGTGGTGATCTTCTTCGCCGTGGCGCGGCGCAGCCAGGTGTCCGGCATGGTTACCGGAGCTCTGATCGGCTTGTTGCAGGATTCGCTGACTCACCAGCCCATCGGCATTTACGGCATCGCAAACACGGTCGTGGGTTTTGGGGCCTCGTCCCTGGGCGCCAAGCTGGACGTAGAGAACGTGGGTGCCCGCTTCCTGGTGACCCTGTTCTTCTACGCCGTCCACGAAGTGGTGTATTTCACGGTGGCGCGCGGGCTGGTCAAGTTGACCCTGCAGTGGAGTTGGGGACACGAAATAGGCGGCGCCCTGCTCAACGCAGCCACCGCGGCAGTGCTGTTTACGCTGTTGGACCGCTTTAAGCAAAGAGCCTGAGCAGTCGTCGGTCGTCAGTCTTCAGTCGTCAGCCGAACCCGACCGTCTATGGCCTTGGGTTACCCGCAGCAACAATCCCGCGAGGGTAAGCCGGGATTACAATGAACTTAACCTTCGATCCAGTTTCACTAGGCGTAAGTCCCTGTGATCGCTGAAATTTGAGCGATCGGCGGGTCTGACGACCGACGACTGACGACCGACGACTGATCCATGTTTGGCCGCGACGAAAAAGTATCGGGAACACGCCTGACTGCGGTGCAATACATGATCCTCGTCGTTTTTCTGGTGCTGGCCTACGGCTTGTGGCGGCTGCAGGTGGTGCAGAGCGACTTCTACTCGGCCCTGGCGGAAAAGAACAAGACTCGCGAAGTCCCCATTCTGGCGCCCCGCGGCAAGATTCTCGACCGTGAAGGCCGCGTCATCGTGGACAACTATCCTTCCTTTACCGCTCTGCTGCTGCGCGACTCCACTCGCGATCTTTCCGGGGACGCGGACATGATCGCAAGAGGTCTCCACCTGGATCCGGCGGAAGTCCGGGAGCGTCTGCACAAGTTTGCCGGCACTCCGCAGTACCAGCCCATCTATCTCAAGGAAGACATCACGCCGGACGAGCTGGCTTTCATCGAGTCTCACCACAACGAACTGCCCGAACTGGACACCATCGTGGCCCATCGCCGCCTGTACCCGCGCAACGGGTTTATGGCGCACCTGGTGGGCTATGTGGGTGAAGTCAGCGAACGGATGCTGAATCAGCCGCGCTGGGAGCTCTACAATCCCGGCGACGTTGTGGGCCGCTCCGGGGTCGAGCTGGAATATAACGCGATGCTCATGGGTAAGAACGGCTCCCGTCAGGTCCTGGTAAACAGCAAGGGGAAGGAAATGGGGGAACTGGAGCAGAAGCCGGCGGTGCCCGGAAAGCAGCTCAAGCTGACCATCGATATCGACCTGCAGATCGCGGCGGAACAGGCTTTGAACGGGAGGAACGGCGCCATTGTGGCGATGGACCCTCGAACCGGTGAAATCCTGGCCATGGTCAGCCGTCCGACTTACGACCCCAATGATTTCGCGGTGCGAATTTCCAATGACCAGTGGATGAAGCTGGTGAACGATCCAGATCATCCCCTGCTGAACAAAGCCATTCAGGCGCAACTGGCTCCAGGTTCAGTGTTCAAGATCATCATGGCCACCGCCGGCCTGCAGGAAGGCATTGCGCAGAACATGAAAGTGAACTGCACCGGTGGGGCGTCATTCTATGGACGCTATTTCAAATGCTGGGTCGTCGCCGAGCATCGCACGCACGGCATTACCGACCTCAGCAAGGCTATTTACCAGTCCTGTGACGTGTTCTTCTACACCCTGGCGGAAAAGCTGGGCATTGAGCGCATCGCGAAATACGCCATGGCGTTCGGCCTGGGCCAGAAGACAGGTGTGGATTTGCCGCAGGAAGCCAGCGGCATCATGCCGTCGGAGGAATGGAAAATCCGCAATTTCAAGCAAAAGTGGTATGCAGGCGAAACCATTTCAGTAGGCATCGGACAGGGCGCCGTGGCGGCAACGCCGATTCAGTTGGCGCGGGCGATTGGAGCAATTGCCAGTGGAGGGTTGCTGGTGCGACCCCATGTCACGGACCCGCGGGACTTGCCGCCTGGCATCGTCCCGGCTTCGAATGTGCCCGCTGAGGTCAGGGTTCCGCTTGATCCCGCCAACTGGGAGACCATAACCGACGCCATGGCCGGGGTGGTGAATCCGGGAGGTACGGCGGCGCTGTCGCATCTGCAAGGCATCGACTTTGCGGGGAAAACGGGGAGCGCGCAGACGATCAGTAACGCGCTGAAGGCCAAGATGGGTGCGGCCGGCAAGGCCAACTTCAAGGACAACGGGTGGTTTGCCGGAGTCGAGCCGCGGCGCAATCCGGAGATTGTGGTGTGCACATTGTTGGAAGAAGGCGAACACGGCTACCTGGCGGCCCGCACCGCCGCCCAGGTCATTAAGGCTTACGTGGACAAGCAGCGACGGCAGCCAACCAAGGTGGCGGATAGCTCCGGCAAGGTGGACGTCGGGGCCATTTGGAATACCGGGTCGGGAGATGACAACGACCTGCACGCCGGGCATTTCGATCTGGAAGTATCGAAGTCGCATGCCCCGCTGGCGGTGGCGGCGCCGGGGTTGCAGTAGGGTTTGAGTAGCGCCGCCGTCCCGGCGGCTGCCGTGAGGGGTTCCGCCCTCACACCGGAAGGGTGGTGGCTGGCCAAGAAATCCAGCCGGCTGCAGCTGAGGGAATAGGGGTCTTTCGACTCCGCATGACCGCTCGCAAGCGAGAAAAGATGCTCCGCTCAAGATGAGAGGGAGGAATCAGGATAGTAAACATCGGGCAGGAAAAAGAGGAATTGGCCAAGGGCCGAGGACCAACGACCAACGACCAGCGACCAACGACCAACGACGAATTTCCTGACGACCGAAGACCGACGACCGACGACTGACAAATGTCCCGCTATATCTCATTTCGCGATTTCGACTGGCTGCTCTTCATCTTCGTGCTGATGATCTGCGGCCTGGGGGTGATGGAGATTCGCAGCGCCACCTCGCATACCAAGTTTGCCGGGGCCCATATACGGCAGATTTACTGGATCGCCGGCGGAGTCATCGGCATGTTCCTGGTCAGCCTGGTGAACTACCAGAAGCTCCTGGACCGGGTGCACTGGCTCTACATTGCCGCCATCGTCTCCCTGATGAGCGTGATGCTCTTCGGGCAGAAGTATCTGGGCGCCCGGCGCTGGATCAAGATGCCGGGCGGGGCGCATTTTCAGCCGTCGGAATGGGTAAAGCTGATCCTGATTCTGGCGGTGGCCAAGTATTTCGCCGATCTGCACCAGAGAGAGCTTACCTGGCCGGACTTCATCAAAGCCGGTGCCATTGTGCTGGTGCCCATGCTGATGGTGTTGAGGCAACCCGATCTGGGCACGGGTCTTACCTATCTCCCCATCGCCCTCGTCGGCCTGTTTCTGGGCGGGGTGCGCTTCAAGCAGGCGGCTATCGTGACCATTGCCGCAGCCCTGCTGTTGCCCCTGGCGTGGCATGCCTTGAAGCCCTACCAGCGCGACCGTCTTACCAGCTTCATGCACCCGGAGGCCGACAGTCAGGGCTCCGGTTACCAGGTGAACCAGTCTTTGATCGCGGTCGGATCAGGCGGCATCTGGGGGAATTCGGAGGGTTCCCAGACCCATTTGGCCTTTCTCCCCGTCCCGCAAACGGACTTTATCTTCGCCGCCTTCGCCGAGGAACATGGTTTTGTAGGAGCCCTGGCGGTAATGCTGTTATACTTTATAGTGCTGATGCGATTGACTCAGAACGCGCAAACGGCGCCCGACCGCGCCGGCACGTTCGTAGTCATGGGTGTGGTGGCGGTGCTTAGCTTCCACATCCTGGTCAATGTCGGCATGGTGGTTGGCTTTATGCCAGTCACCGGAATACCCCTGCCGCTGATGAGTTATGGCGGGTCTTCTGTCCTGTTTATGTTTCTGGCGTTGGGCATTGTAATGAATGTCCGCATGCGCCGTTTCGTGAACTGAAGCAGGATGAGGAATGGCAGGGGGTTAGCCCGCGCTTGCCATCCGCGCGGAAAAAGATTAATTACGATCGCCCTCGCGTAAAGAGGGCACACGCCGGCTAGAAAAGCAGTTAGAGCCGGGCAGGATCAGGCAAAGGCGCTGCCAGGCCGGTAACGGCCCCCTCAGAGTTGAGAGAGCGGTCACAAACCTGGCGAAGCGCAATGCGATAAGTGCAAAAGATTCCTAAGCTTACGCAACGGATTCGGTCACGGAGACAACTCCGGGGCCCGGGCTGTCCCTTGTCCAGGGCGGCTATCGCAGCGCTTGATCCTCCCAGACTTTTTCTGCCTTCCATCCGGTGATCCCTCGGCCGCCTGACGGCCCGGGACCGGAGTTTGCATGACTAGAGAATTGTTTGTGTCTTCCACACCCCACGAAACCAAAGTGGGCCTGGTCGAAGACGATCTGCTCGCGGAAATCTACCTCGAACGCGAAAACGAATACACCCTGGCAGGTTCCATTTACAAAGGACGCGTAACTCGCGTTCTTCCCGGAATGCAATCGGCTTTTGTTGACATAGGACTGGAACGCGATGCGTTCCTTTATGTCTCCGACTTTATGGAGTTGGAAGATTCCGAGGACCTCGACGAAGTTCCCACCAATCGGCCGGTTCTGGAGCGCCATCCGCAAGAACCTCAGGCACAAGCCCATGCCGGGGAGACCTTTGCCGCACCGGTAACCGATGCATCACAGCCGCAGGAAAGCTTCGAAGCAGGAGCCGAGGATCGCGAGGCACCCCTTGCGGGCGAGTCTCGCGACAATCGCGGAGGCCTTCGCGGACGGCGCCGCCGTCGTGGACGCCGCGGCGAACGCATGCCGGAATCGAAGTTCGCCAACCCGGTAACGGAAGCGCCGCGAGAGGCCCCGCGGGTTGAACGTCCTGAACGAAACGACCGTCCCGAGCGTAATGACCGTCCCGCACGTTCTGAATCGTCGGACCGGGGTGGACGATTCGAGCGCCCCTCCCGGACGGAACAGCCTGAGCGTTCTGAATACGGCCCACCGCCGGGATACCAGCCAATCATCCTGCCGGGAGAGTCGATCTCCAAGTATTCGCGAATGGCGACGGCACCTTCCCGGCCAGCTCCAGCCCGCGAGCGGACTGCGGTTGCGCCTCAAGCGTTGCCGGCGCAGCCGATTGCGGAAGTTTTTGCCGACGATGAACCAATCTTTGCGGCAGCCTCTGCCTCCTCCGCTGTGGTTGCGCCTGAGGCGCGGCCTCAGGTTCGCCAGGAGCCTGCGCATCACGAACCTCCGGCTGAGGATACGTCCAGCGTCTGGGACCGCGAGCAACAGCGCCTTCACCAGATGAACGTGGCAGCGGTGTTTGGCGGCGAAGCTGCGGAAGAGGACGATGACGAAACTGCGGATGACTCAGATGACAAGCTCGTAATAGTGGCCGAGCATTCCGACCAGCCGCCCGTGAAGGCTGCCGGCACGGTGGAGGAAGAAGAGATCGAAGAGGAAGAAGCCGATCTGGCCCACTACGTCGAGGAGCTCGAGGAAGACGCTGCCTTCGAGGAACTGGAAGAGGAGACCCACGCGGCCGGTGAACACGAACACGCCCACGAACAGCCGGCGCGGGAGATTGCGGCCTCCGCCGAATCCTCACCAGCCGATGCCGTGCCCTTTTCCCCGGAAGCGATTTCTTCCGAAGAAGTGGATATCGCGGCGGCGGACGAAGTCGACGAAGAAGCCGAAGACGAAGCCGAACTGGACGAAGCCCAGGCGGAGGCGGAAGCAGTCCTGGCCGCCGAAGCTGGAGGCGTGGGAATGACCGAAGCTCGCGCCGAAGTTCGCGCCCCCGCCGGGACGGCGGGCTACACCCAGCGCGCGCCGCGTCCGGGAAACGATCGCAGGCCCCAACGCGGTGGGCGCCGCGGTGGTGGTGGCCGACGCTCCCGCAGCAACGAACAGCGGAACATGCCGCTGATCACCGACCTGCTCAAGGAAGGCCAGGAGATCCTGGTCCAGATTGCCAAGGAACCCATCGGCAAAAAGGGCGCCCGCATCACCAGCCACATCGCCCTGCCCGGGCGCTTCCTGGTGTACATGCCGACCGTGAACCACACCGGAGTGTCCCGCAAGATTGCTTCGGAAGAAGAGCGTCAGCGGCTGAAGCGCATCATTCAGAGCGAGCGCGAGAACGGGCACGGCGGATTCATCGTCCGCACTGCCGCCATGAATGCCGCGGAAGAAGATCTGCGCGCCGATATCCGCTTCCTGAAGGGTCTGTGGACTGAGATCAAATCCCGCGCCGATGCCGGCAAAGGACCAACCCTCATCTATCACGACCTCAACGTGGTCGAGCGCGTGCTGCGCGACCAGGTCACGTCCGATTTCTCCACCATCTGGGTGGACAGCGACGAAGAGTACGAACGCATCCTGCGCTTCGCCAACCGCTTCCAGCCCGCGCTGGTCAAGCGGGTCAAGCTCTACACCAAGGAAACGCCGCTCTACGAACAATTCGGCCTGAGCGAGGAAATCAACAAGGCGCTCAAGTCGAAAGTCTGGCTGAAAAGCGGCGGCTACATCGTGATCAACCAGACCGAAGCGCTGGTCGCGATCGACGTGAACACCGGCAAGTACGTAGGCAAGACGACGCGTCTCGAAGACACCATCGTCAAAACCAACGTGGATGCGATCAAGGAAATCGTCCGCCAGATCCGGCTGCGCGACCTGGGCGGGATCATCATCATCGATTTCATCGATATGGATGAACGCCGCAACCGCCAGAAAGTCATGCAGGCCCTGGAAGAGGCGTTGCGCAGCGATCGGGCGCCCTCCAAGGTCCTCCAGTTCAACGACTTCGGACTGGTGGCCATCACCCGCAAACGGGTGAAGCAGTCGCTCGAGCGCACCATCGGTTCGCCGTGCCCGTATTGCCAGTCCACCGGCTTCGTGAAATCGGTGACCACGGTATGCAACGAAATCTATCTCGAGATGCGCAAAATCGCCAAGCACCTGGAGCATGCCGATGTGATGCTGCGGGTGAATCCCGATGTAGCTAAGGCCCTTAAGGCCAACAATGGCAAACCCCTGATCGAGATGGAAGAGATGACCAAAAAGACCGTGATCGTGAAGAGCGATCCCGCGCTGCATCAGGAGCAGTTCGATATCAACTGAAAAGCAGCTTCTGGCTGCTGGCTTCTAGCTGTTATCGAGAATGGAGAACGGGCGTCCCCGCCCGTTTC
>CAVWSP010000021.1:0-315622 GCA_963757835.1 Terriglobia bacterium
AACGGCCAACGACTGCTCCATGATCAAATCCGCGACTTCCGCCTGCTTGATTTTCAGGTTGGGCTGCGATTCCAGGACGTCGCGCATTTTGAGGCGGTAGGCTTGCTTGTCGCACTGGGCGCGCGGCGACCAGACCGCCGGGCCGCGGGAAGTGTTGAGCAGGCGGAACTGGATGCCGACCGCGTCCGTGATCTCGCCCATGATGCCGCCCAGGGCGTCCACCTCGCGGACCAGGTGCCCCTTGGCAATGCCGCCGATGGCAGGATTGCAGGACATCTGGGCGATGAGATCGACGTTGAGGGTGTAGAGCGCCGTCTTCAGGCCCATGCGGGCTGCGGCCACGGCGGCTTCGCAGCCGGCGTGTCCGGCGCCGACTACGACGACATCGAATTGTTCGGTGAAGGGCGCCATGGGCAGGCCTCATTCTAGCAAGGTCTGCTCAACTGAACGGAATAGAGGACGGCGTCCATGAGCAAGCTAGAATTGCGGGCCGCCGATATCGGTGAACGTGGCTTCCTGCCACTGGGGCGAGGGAAAATACCAATGGCTGGCGCCGGCCTCGTGATTGTTTCCACCAGAGCCGTAGGGGATCGTCGGGGAACGCCAGTAATCCATCCCCATTTGCAGCAGAGTTCCGGGAGAAATCAGCACCCGGGCCCGGACGGTACAGCCCGCGCGCTTGCCGACCGGCAGTGCGGCGCGTGCAGATGGGCTCCAGAAGTGCCAAACCCGGTCGCCGCGCCGGCCGACTGCCAGTATCACCGAATGATTCTGTAAATCGTAAGCCAGCGGAATGGGCTCATGGGCGTCGCTGGCAAACCAGGGATGGCGCTGGTAGAGCCCGCCGCGCACCTGGCCCCGGTCGTCATTGAGGACGACCTCGCGGCCATCGATCTGGCAGGTCAGCCTGGTCCAGGCAACCTCAACCTGGGCCGATTCGTGGCCCGGCACTCGCGTGTCGGCGATCACGATGCCCCAGAGCCGGGCGGAATCGAAATCGGCAGGTGCGGGCACCGGATTCACGTATCCAGCCTTGTAACTGACTTCGTCCGGGATGCGGGGATCGTTCGCAATCACAAAGACGGACGGGCTGGTCCCGCGTCCCTGGGGCGTGATCACCACGATGTTTGAACTGGGGACACGGTGGGGAACGATCACGACCACCTTCTCCGGGGAGATGGGTTCGAAGACCGTCTCCGTTCCGCCAAACGACACCGCGGAAATCTTCACCAGATTCCTGCCGGTGACTTCCACCCGTGTGCCTTCGGGACCGCTGGCGGGAGAAAACCCGAGTACCTCCGGCGGACCAGCCTGGGCGGCGGCCGAGAGTGAGGCGAACAGAAGCAGGGCGCGGCATGCGGACATCGCGATGGCGATCCGGGGCATGCGCTTTGGCGGAAACAATTTCTCTCCAGCTCTTCGGGTTCACATTACGCGAAAGCCCAGAGGGATGCTGTGATGTCCGTCACAGTCTGACGGGCAGGGCCGGCATCCTTCGCCTTTTTAGTGCCGGCGGGTCGGAGGCGCTAGAAGTTGCGGGGGACGTGGGGGCACCCTTATAGTGCTCTTCAGGCTTGAACAGGACATCTTGAATTATGGCGAAAGCAATCCCTATCGGGGCGCGGGGCGAAGTCGAGCAAACCGTCGAATTGAAGCACACCCTGGCGGCCCATAACCCTAATCTTCCTCCCGTATATTCCACGCCCGACATGGTCCGGTTGATGGAGATTGCCTGTTTCCAGGCCCTGCAGCCCTTTTGCGAGGACGACGAGATTACAGTCGGGACGGCGATCAACGTCGAGCACCGCGCCGCCAGCGGAATCGGGGCCAAGATTCGGGCGGAAGGAGTTCTGGAATCCTTCGACGGGAAATTTTATACGCTTCGGGTGACCGCTCAGGATGAAACCCAGGAGATCGGCCGGGGCACCGTGGGCCGGGCCGTGATCAACGTGGGAAGGTTTCTCGAAAAGATGGAAAAGATGAAAAAGTCCAGTGGCTAGTTTTTAGTTGTCGGTTCTCAGCCATGCCCGTAGCGCAGGGAAAGACCGAAGAGTTCCGGGCCATGCATCGCGGCCGGCTGCTACTGCTGCCCAATGTTTGGGATGTGGCCAGCGCGCGTGTGATTCAGCAGGCCGGCTTCGGAGCAATCGCCACCAGCAGCGCCGGTGTCGCCTTCAGCCTGGGCTATCCCGATGGCCAGCGCATTTCGCGAAAAGAGATGCTGGAAGCGGTTCGGCGCATTGCCACCGCAGTCTCGGTTCCGGTCACGGCCGATGTCGAGGCAGGATACGGCAATCGTCCCGAAGATGCCGCCCGCACGGCGCAGGAGGTCCTGGCCGCCGGCGCGGTGGGGATGAATCTGGAGGATGCCACCGGCGACCCGCAGCAACCGCTGCTGGAGCTCGCGCTGCAGGTCGAGAGAGTGAAGGCGGTGCGGGAATTGCCCGTCGTTCTGAATGCCCGCACGGACGTTTACCTGCTCGAGATTGGGCCGCCGGAAAAGCGTTACGACGAGGCTCTTCGACGGCTGTCGGCGTTTCGTGACGCCGGCGCGGACTGCGTGTTCGTGCCCGGCGTGCGCGACCCGGAAACCATCGCACGCCTGGTGAAAGACTTGCAGTGTCCGGTCAACATCCTGGCCGGCCCGGGAGTCCCCCCGGTGCCGGAACTTCATAAGCTGGGTGTGGCCCGGGTCAGCCTGGGCTCGGGCCCGATGCGGGCAGCGCTGGGTCTGCTGCGCCGCATGGCCGAAGAACTCAAGCTTGCGGGAACCTACTCCACTCTGGAAGGCGCCATCCCCTATGCGGAACTGAACCGCATGATGGAATGATTCGAACTTCAGTCGGCCCGCCACGAGGTAAGCGCGTCCGTTTAGACTTGCTTCCAGAGATAGCGGCCATCCGCGCGGATGTAGGATGGAAGCGTGGAAAAGGTGGTTCAGGGCGTTCTCGACTACATCCACCGCCAGAATCTTCTCCACCCTGGCGACCGCGTAGGTGTCGCCGTCTCGGGCGGGGCTGATTCGGTCGCGCTGCTGCGCGTCATGCTGGAGTTGCGGCCGGAACTCGGTGTGGTGCTTTCTGTCGTCCACTTCAATCACAAGCTGCGCGGAGTTGAAGCCGAGGATGACGAGCAGTTCGTGACGCAACTGGCCCACCGGCACCAGCTGGAGTTGCACGTCAGCAGTGGCGATGTCGCGGCCCAGGCTCGAAAGCAGCGCCTCAGCATTGAGGCTGCAGCTCGCCAGCTTCGTTACCGGTATTTCCGCCGCCTGTTCGAGGAGCAGAAGCTGAACCGCGTAGCTACCGGGCACACTCTGGACGATCAGGCCGAAACTGTTTTACTTAGAATTGTTCGCGGAGCTGGGACCCGCGGACTGGCTGGGATTTATCCCCAGTTGCAAGTTAAAGGTTCCCAGTTCTCAGTGGTCCGTCCGTTGCTGCAGACCCGGCGAAGGCTGCTGGAAGATTTTCTTGCAAAAATCGGGCAGGCGTGGCGCGAGGACTCGAGCAACCGTGATCTGCGTCACGCGCGAAACCGGGTACGCCATGGGATTGTGCCGCGGCTCGAGCGCACTCTGAACCCGTCCGTACGTGAAACCCTGGCAGAGACTGCCGACATCGCGCGCTCCGAGGAAGAGTACTGGAAGAAAGAAGTTGACCGCGTCCTGCCCGAAATCTGGCAAGCCGAGCGCCGGACTCTCGAACCTGTCGGACTGGCGGCGTTGCCTCTCGCCTTGCGGCGGCGGGTGGTGCGAGAGGCAGCAGAGTCGCTGGATTTGCGGCTCGAGTTCCGGCACGTGGAAGAGATTCTCGAACTGAGCCGCACCGGCGCCCGGGCCGCCATGTTGCCCCAGGGCTGGGTTCTTTCCCTGACCAAAGGCAGGCTGCAATTCGATTCTCCCGGAGCGGCTGCGGCCGCGAGTTCAGAGTATCGGTACACCTTGCCGGTGCCGGGCGCTGTCGAAGTTCCTGAAATCGCTACACGGTTTGAAGCAGCGTTGGTGTCGGGGAACGCGACCTCGGGTTATAATCCCGACCACATGCTTGATCCGGTCTTGCTGCAGAAAGAGTTGACCGTGCGCAACTGGCGCGCGGGTGACCGCTACTGGCCGGCCCACAGCAAGGCCCCGAAGAAGATCAAAGAACTGCTGCAGGAGCGGAAGGTGACCGGCCCCGAGCGCAGGCTTTGGCCGGTAGGAGTGAGCGGACAGGAAATTGTGTGGGTGCGCGGCTTTCCCACGCCGGCCCGACTGCGTCCGCCGGATGGCACACAGGGGGCCCTGGTAATTCGAGAGTTGGCCAGTCTTGGAGGACCGAAGCATGAATGAGTTCGCAAGGCCGGGCCTGCCGCGCACCGTGATTCCCGCCGAACAGATACAGAAACGGGTGCGGGAAATGGGACGGCAGATTTCCGACGACTATCGCGGCCAGTCCATCCACCTGCTGGCCCTGCTGGAGAATGGCTTCATCTTCATGGCCGACCTGGTGCGGGCGCTGGAAGTTCCGGTGATCTGCCAGTTCATCAAGCCCAAGTATCAACTGCACGAAAAGGACGGCTCGGGCGGGGTCCTGGAGATTTTCTTCAGCCACGAACCCGATATTCGCGGGCAGAATTTGCTGGTCGTGGAAGGCCTGGTGCACTCCGGGATCACCACCGAATTTCTGATGAGCGATCTGAAGGCGCGGGGCGCGGCCTCGGTCAAACTTGCCACTTTGCTGGACCGGCAATCCGCCCGCCGGGTGCAGCTACAGCCCGATTATTTCGGCTTTCTGGTGGATGAGGCCTTTCTGGTGGGTTACGGTTTAGGCTCCCCCGAGCAGACCAACCGGAATCTCCCCTATATTGGCGCTGCAAGCTGAGCCGAGCCTATGACTTAAGTCATTGGCAGAAGGCCGACCTTTTTTCCCCTGAAACGGTTAGAATATGGTTCTGGCAACTTGTCCAATCCAAAGCCTGCGGCTTGGCATCTAATCATGTGCCGCCACGGTTCGTGTTGGCGTGCGTTTTTATCAGGAGTCTTTAGGTGAATTCTACAGTCAAAACAGTGGTTTTCTGGTTGGTGATCGTGCTTTCGGCCTTCCTGCTCTGGCAGGTAATGAAGGCCGGAAACGCGGGGCAAAAAGATAAGTCGGTAAGTTTCTCGCAATTTCTGACCGATGTGGACCAGGGCAATGTGAAAGAGGTCACCATCAACGGTCAGGAAGTCCGGGGCACCTACCGCAACGATAATTCCGCCTTTCATACCACCGCCCCCTCCAACTACCCCGACATGATCAAGACGCTGCGCGACAAGGGCGTCAGCATGAATATCCGCGACATTACCAGCGGCAGCTGGCCGCTCCAGTTGCTGGGAACCTGGGCCCCGCTGATCCTGCTCGCGGCCCTCTGGTTCTTCATGATCCGGCAGATGCAGACCGGCGGCAACAAGGCGTTGTCCTTTGGCAAGAGCCGCGCCCGCCTGCTCTCCATGCAGCAGAAAAAAGTCACGTTCAAGGACGTTGCCGGGGTTGACGAAGCCAAGGAAGAACTGAAAGAGATCATCGAGTTCCTGCGCGAGGCACAGAAATTCCAGAAGCTGGGCGGACGCATCCCCAAGGGCGTGCTGCTGGTTGGACCTCCGGGAACGGGCAAGACCCTGCTGGCCCGGGCGGTAGCGGGTGAGGCCAACGTTCCGTTCTTCTCCATCTCCGGCTCCGACTTCGTGGAAATGTTCGTCGGCGTGGGCGCCAGCCGGGTCCGCGACCTGTTCGAGCAGGGCAAGAAAAACGCTCCCTGCATCATCTTTATTGACGAGATCGACGCCGTCGGACGCCATCGCGGCGCCGGCCTGGGCGGCGGTCACGACGAGCGTGAGCAGACACTGAATCAGTTGCTGGTGGAGATGGACGGTTTCGAGTCCAACGAAGGTGTGATTCTGATGGCCGCCACCAACCGGCCCGATGTGCTGGATCCGGCTCTGCTTCGCCCCGGACGCTTTGACCGGCGTGTAGTTGTCAGCCGTCCCGATGTACGCGGCCGCGAAGAAATTCTGCGCGTGCACACCCGCAAGATTCCTTTGGCCGACGATGTGGATCTTTTCGTGTTGGGCCGCGGCACCCCGGGCTTCTCCGGCGCGGACCTGGCCAACATGGTGAACGAAGCAGCCCTGGCGGCGGCGCGGCAGAACCGCAAAGCCGTCCTCATGTACGACTTCGAACTAGCCAAAGACAAAGTCCTCATGGGCGTGGAACGCAAGTCCATGCTGCTCTCGGATGAGGAGAAGAAGAACACCGCCTATCACGAAGCCGGCCATGCGCTGGTGGCGGCCCTGCTGCCTCATTCCGATCCGTTGCACAAGGTAACCATCATTCCTCGCGGAATGGCGCTCGGCGTCACCATGCAATTGCCCATCGACGACCGGCACAACTACTACAAGAACTATCTCGAAACCTCGATTGCCATCCTGATGGGCGGCCGTCTGGCGGAGGAGATGTTCCTGGATTCGATGAGCACCGGCGCCGGCAACGATATTGAACGCGCCACCGAACTGGCGCGCAAGATGGTATGCGAGTGGGGCATGAGCGACCTGGGCCCGCTTACCTTCGGCAAGAAGGAAGAGCAGATCTTCCTGGGCCGAGAGATTGCCCAGCATCGTGATTACAGCGAGGCCACGGCGGTCAAGATCGACGCCGAGGTACAGAAGCTGGTGAAGCGCGGTTACGACTCCGCCAAGGACCTGCTCCATTCCAACCGCGACGTGCTGGTCAGGATCGCACTGGCCCTGATCGAGCGCGAAGTGCTGGACGCAGCCCAGATCAAGATGATCATCGACGGCCAGGAGCTGCCGAAGGTCGTCCCGCCGCCCAAGCCCGAGGATGGCGTACAGCAGGTAATCAAGCCCGACCTGCAGCCGGGACGCGCCAAAAGCGGCGAAAGGCCGGCGCCAGCGTAGAGGGGGCGTCAGACCTCGGACTTCAGACCTCAGCAAGGGCGGCCAAAAGCCGCCCTTTGTTTTGTCCGAAACACCATGCGTTTCTGATCTTGTTGACCGGGAATGGCGGAGTTCAACCGGGACTGGCCCTAGCCCACCCTTTTGGGGGTCAATGAGTGTAAACGCCTGGTTTCGCCAGTTACGAAGCGCTCGCTCTTTTGGATTGCAGGGATGAGAAAGACACGCTCTTACGCAAAGAGTTGCGAAAAGCGGCGGTATACAAGAGGGCAGTGGCGCAGCCCACGGCGGCACTGAAGACAAAATTCTTCCAATACAGCCAATCGCCCTTTGGTCCCCATCCCATCAGTTGGTGAAATAGTGGAAACAGCGAGGCCAACAGAATGCCGAATAAGGCGGCTTCTGCGAGTAGGCGAATTCCAAAGGCGATAGACCGCATTCTGAAAAGTAGGTAAGACCTTCCAAGAAGTCCGCACAGAAATCCAAAGGTTCCGGCAGGAATAAGAGTGAACAGGCACATAACGGCAACCGCCTTGGGTGCGTCATACCAGTGACCAAGTGCGTGAGCCGGAGCAGCCCAAAAGGCGACTATCAGAACTGACGAAATGAGCGTTGCAGCGCCCGCGCAGAAAAAGCCTGCCGCCAAAGCGGTTGCAGGTCTTGCTGTCATCGAAGCACCTCTTAAACATGGTACACGGCAGCTCAATTGGCGAAAAATCGCCATTACACTCATTGAGGAGAGGGGTGGCCAGTCCGGGTCAATGAGTGTAAACGCCTGTTAACAACAATGGCGCTTTCAACGAATTTCAATGCGAGTGTTCGACCGTTTGGAACATTTCAATCCATACCCCATGCGTAACCTTCGGTGGGAGCAGAAAGCTTAGACCATAGAATCCGTTGTAGGTGTCCAGTGTGCTTCCCGTACTGGACTCGGCCAATCGACGGGCCTTGCCGAGATCGGACACCTTAATGCTGATGGCGATTATTCCTTCGTCATGATCGGTCAGATATTCTGCCAGCAGTCCTTTCTTGTCACCAGACTCCAGAAGCACTAAGTCTCCATGACCGGCCTTCACTTCCCGTCCGCGGGCACCGAGGAACTTCACTTCGCGAGAGTCACCGATTTCGAGACCCGCATCGCGAAGCGTTCGTAGTTGTGTGTCCACATTGTGTACGGCAAACCATACCGAGTGAATACTCATGGCCGTGTTGGGATGATCCATCCAGCCCTCCGCACGAGACTTGTCCATCCGATTTTTGGAAAGGTATTCGATTAAGAAAATGGGTATGGTGAATCCCTCTTTGCTGGCTGCTGGCTTGTCGGCGGTGTCGACCGTGTAATACTGGGCGGGAGGCAATTTGGTCTCACCCTCGGTCATGATGCTGCCGGGTTCTGGATCGGCGGCATCGAAGTTGTGAGTCTTCAAGTAGTCCGCGGCTGCCTTGGCAGATGAAACGTTGATGCCGAGGAACATCGCGCCTTCGTGTTTCTTCACGAACTCGGCGATGTCTGAGGCGCCCCCTGGCTGAGTACCGCTGACCGAAAGTAGCTCGAGGTAGCTGTTATTTTGAAAACGGACGACGCAATTCGAAAGGCCTCCCGGAAAGTGACCACCCTTGCTGACTTTGAACCCAAGTCGTTCATAATCATCTTGGGCTTGAGCGAGGTCGCGAACCCCGACACCGACGTGATCGACGCCCCACCCTTGCCCGAGAAGGGTCTGGGCGGGCACTTGCACAGGGTTCGCGTTCGGGGCAGACGCAGGTGTGGTGTGCGCAGCCACACGCAAGGTCGCCAGAACTAGCAACCCCGCAAAATGAACGTGAATCCCCACATCCCCTCCCTTTGGTGCGGTGAAATTGTACGCCGACACAATTTGGCTCGCAATTTAGAACTTCACCTCACACGGGGGTGTCGCTGCGACAGGAGTTCCGGGTGCAAAGAATCGTTGTTGACGATAAATCGCGATTACACTCATTGAGGAGAGGGGTGGCCAGTCCGGGTCAATGAGTGTAAACGCCTTCCATGAGAATGCCGTCTAAGTCAAGAGGGAGTTTGCGATTTTGATGTTGTTTTTGTTGTTGCCTTTCCTCAAGTCCACCTTCCTTCCTAGCGGAGCATCTTGCAGAGCGGCCCGGAGCGGTCAAGGGCGCGTTTTGTGCGGCGCAGCGAACCCTTGACGGCGAGGACCGCTCGGCCACCATTCCGCTAGGAGGGAAGGTGGACCGACGTGCGCTATGCACTTGTCCGATCCAACACTGTTCCCCCAAAGTCTTTTTCGCGCTACTACTGTCGCCACCCTTCCATCCGCACTCTCGATGAGCGTTTCCTTCGCTCGGTGCAAGTTGGGTGTTCTCGTTTCAGCCGGTGCTGCCACCTGATTATCGACCTCTGGTTCCATCTCGACGATGGAAGTTGGGCCAGGCGTTTGACGCAGTCACCGGAACTCGGCGCTTAAACTTTGGGCTTCTTGCCTTGTGTTTCCTAGTCCTGGGATCGAATCTTGGATCGAAACTACGCCGCGGCCGGCAACGCGACTTCTCGCTGGTTGCGCAGCGGTTCGTAAGCTTCTCCACCGACCCACAGCCGATGCAACAGCACTGCCAGCTTTCGCGCCACTGCGATCACCGCTCGTTTCTTCCCATTCTTTCCCCCTCTCTCCGCCAGCTTCAGTCCCCACCGTCGTAGATCGCTGTCGGCTCCAAACGGTCCCAGAATATGGTGCGCACCCTGCACCAGCAACGTTCGGAGATATGGATCTCCCTCCTTACTAATGTGCAGTTGCGGTTCGCTCTGCCCCGAGTTCCTCCGTCCCGGTTGTAACCCGACATAGCAACCTACATCCCGGCTCTTGCCAAAACGATGTGCATCTTCCAGCGTCAGCACATAGGTCAACGCGATCAGCGTTCCCACTCCCTTCACCTGTTTCAGGCGAGCCACCTCCGGGTAACCCTGCTTCGCGATCTCCTCGATGCGCTCGTTATATTCACCAATCCGTTCGCTCAGGGACTCGATTTCTCCCAACAGCGGTGCCAAGGCCGCTTGCAGTTCCGGACTCAGTTCCTTCGCTTTCTCCGCGTTCATGTTCCGCGGATTACAGCCGCGCAACCGTTCTCCGTAGGACTTTGTCAGTCCCCGCGCCGTATTGATCAACGACGTCCGCGCTCGCACCAGACCCGCTCGCGCCCGGATCGCCATTAAATCCGCTTGCGCCTGCGCACTGCGATGCTTCACCGGCGCCAGCAACTGCGGATCAATCCGCACCAGTCGGGCCAGCGTGCGGGCATCCAGTCGATCATCTTTCTTCCGACTCTCTCCGATCAAGCGCACGTTGCGCGCATGCGCCACGATCACTTCATGCCCCAGTTCACTCAACACCCGGCTTACCCATGGGGAGTGCGTCCCCGTTTCCAACGCCAACCGGCTGCGCGGCATCCCGCCGAAGACTTCCTTCATGGCCTTCGGTGTGGTCGCCACTTTCTGTTCCAGAACGACTTCTCCCGCTTCATCCAGAACGCAGTACCAACTGAATCGATCTCCCAGATCCAGCCCGATCGTCAGTTTCTGACTTGCATTTTTCTCGACTTTCTTTGTCGTTACAGTGCTAATCTTCTTCATTGCCGGTCTCCTTTATCTCCTTGCGCCTCGAGCGCGTCGATAACTTGGGAGCTTATCGCATCCCGCCGGAGACCGGCATTCTCATCCCATCTGATTACAACAACGATCAATCGCCAAAGCTCACGGATTCTGATCCAGTGGCCGCCTTTCGTGGCAATAACGGGGTACTGACACCTGCTGAGGATCACGATTGCCACCACCACTTTACTTATTTGCCTTTATCATACAGTTGGTATTCACGGCCTGTGCAGACCCTACAGGCCATGCGGGCGTTTATGAAGTGCGTTCGTATTGCTGTTTTGCTGTTGGTGCCGTTTGCGACTACGGGTAGAGCGCCGGCTGTGTCCTCCCCACTTTCTGCGGATCAGGCGAGTGTGCTGGAGTCGGCGCGGGTTTACTCGGTTGAGTACATCAGGAAACTTCCGAATTTCATCTGCACTCAGATTACCAACCGCGAAAGCATTGGATTCGCCTTCAGGTCCGTCATGACCTCCGATGTGATCGAGGAGCAACTTACCTTCGCCAATCAAAAAGAAAGTTATGAGGTCGTGCGTATCAATCTAAAGAAGGTGAGCGGAGTTCAACACATGGCGATTCCGGGAGCGATTTCTGCTGGCGAGTTCGGTAGCAGCTTACACGCCCTATTCGACCAGCAGTCGCATGCTGTTTTCAGCTGGAACCGGATGGGTCGCCTGCGCGGCCACAGCGTGTATGTTTTCGCTTTCCAGGTACCTCAGGAAGCCGGCATCCGGATGTTCCACGAAGAATCAGGGCAGAATATTGTTGCCCCGTACACTGGAATGATCTTCGTCGATGCAGACACAAAAGAGGTAATCCGAATCACAATTTATGTTGAGCTGCCACCCACGTTTCCTATCAAGGCGGCCGAGGCAATGGTCGACTACAAACCGGTCACAATCGATGGCAAAGACTTCACTCTGCCGTTCCATTCCGAAGTCCGTATGACCTATGACTCCCATAAATTCGTTAACCGAATCGACTTCCAGGCGTATCACAAATTCGTAGCCCACGCGACACTACGATTTGGGCGATGACGCCAACGTGCCGACTCCGGCGACGATCCCAACGCATCGATGATGCCGGTAGTTTTACCTGGGCCCGAGGACCAAACATGATCACTGGCTTGGGTGGGCGTGTAATAACCACGTGCGTACAGTTCGAGAACTGTCGGCCAACTAACCATAATTAATGCGGGCACTCTCGATCGCCGCTCCCGCCCGGTTTGTAGCGTGATTGACTTCGATCGGGGGAACGTCGAATTCTTCGACATTGGCCTGGATCGAATATCGAGCGCAGAGTGTTTCGCGCTTCCGCGAGTTGAGCGTGAAACATGAGCAAACTGCACATATTGCCTTGCCTCGATTCAGAGCAGATGGCCGCATCCCGAAAGCAGGAGTTGAACATCGCCAGAGATGCTGCTACTGCACTCGGTCGGTCTGCCGTGCAGGCTGCCCGTGAAGGTTTCTATGTCACCAAGGCCGGTCAACAAATCGTTTGGAGTGACGCGATCCAAGCCGCCAGCGCGGCCAAGATGAGCATTGACCCAAATACTACCCTCCTACGCAACGAGCGGAGCGCGTTCAATGAAACATGGGTCCAGGTCGCGAATGAGACCACGCTTGGAGCGTCGCTACGCTTTGTTGATCGTGGATTGCGACCTCTTGCCCTGAATTTCGCGAACGGTATCCAACCCGGCGGTGGCTTCCTTGTGGGGGCCATAGCGCAGGAGGAAGTGCTTTGTCGATCCAGCGCTCTCTATCAGACGCTGCTCGGGGATCGGATGTATGAGGAGCACCGAAAGCGACAACTACCGGATTCGACTGATTGGGCAATCTATTCACCTCATGTTCCCGTCTTTCGGATGGATAATGGAACGGAACTTCCACGCCCTTGGCTACTGAGCTTCCTTACATGTGCCGCCCCTTATGCGCCCGCCATCGGCCAGCCGCAAGCCGGATACCTCCTGCAGCAACGGATTCATCGCGTGCTGGCTATCGCACGAGCGTATGGATACTCCGCACTAGTTCTAGGCGCATGGGGATGTGGTGCCTTCGCAAATGATCCGCGGCGCACTGCTATTGCTTTTCGGCAAGCTCTGGAACACGAATATAGTGGAGCATTCTCCGACGTCGTCTTTGCCATCGCCGATTGGTCAGCGGAGCGGAAGTTTCTTGGGCCTTTCCGTGATGTGTTTGCCACAAATGGCAATCTGTAATCGTTGGCGATAAATCGCGATAGCACTCTGACCGGGGCCTGGCAAACAAAGGTCGCAACCTGGTGAGAACGCAGGTTCTCGGCAATTAACGAGCCCCGAAACTCGCCCTAGCTACCGCCAAACCGGCTGCTACACTGACTTCATGACATCATCACCCGCGTGCAAGGCGAGTGTCCCGTTGTTTGGTTCCGGGGCGATGTGGGCGGGTCAGGCCGGTCCTGTCGCTGTGTCCTATCGTTTGCAAGCTTATTCGTGCGAGTCCGAAAATACCCGAGCGCCCATCATCAGGGTGTTCGGTCATCTCAAACCAGACGACTGCTTCGTGGGGCCGTTTGAGCAGCAGATGTTGAATCCCGCCCTCCGGCCTGTTCTGCGCCTTCAGGATGGCCGCACTGCGTGCCTTCGGTTGGCGTGGGATGGTGGAGGAGTTCTCGCGACCGGGCATTTGCAGCAACCGTAGGCCAGGGAGAGCGGGTGGTGGTTGGCGTAAAATCGCGATTTCACTCATTGATCGTGGGTGCAGTGCCCATTGCCCCTATTGGTTCACGGCCTTCATCATCTGCTCGGTGTAGCGCTGCCCGGACGCGGCGCCGTGCGGGAAGGCCTCTGCCAGGCGGTGCAGATCTTCCAGCGTGAGTTTTAGATCCAACGCGGCCACATTCTCCTCCAGATACTTCCGGCGTTTGGTGCCGGGAATGGGCACGATGTTGTCGTCTTGCGCCAGTACCCAGGCCAGCGCCAGTTGCGACGGTGTGCAGCTCTTCTCCTTCGCCATTTCCTCCACCTGCCGTAACAGGTCCAGATTCTTCTGGAAGTTCTCACCCTGAAAGCGCGGCGAGGTCCGACGATAGTCATCCGGAGCCAGGTCTTCAAAATGCTTGAACTGACCGGTAAGGAATCCCCGTCCCAGCGGGCTATAAGCCACAAAGCCGATGCCGAGTTCGCGGCAGGCGGCGAGAATCTCGTCTTCTGGATCGCGAGTCCACAAGGAATATTCAGTCTGCAACGCCGCGATGGGGTGGACTTTCACGGCGCGCCGCATGGTCGCAGCGCTGGCTTCGGAGAGGCCCAGATAGCGCACCTTGCCTTCCTTCACCAGTTCGGCCATGGTCCGCACCGTGTCTTCAATTGGTGTGCTGGGATCGACGCGATGCTGGTAGTAGAGATCGATGGTGTCCACGCCCAGCCGCCGCAGGCTGCTTTCGCAGGACTTGCGCACGTATTCCGGCTTGCCGTTGATGCCACGCGCGCTGGGGTTGCTGGGATCACGCACGATTCCGAACTTGGTTGCGAGGACGACTCTATCGCGCTTGCCCTTGATGGCCCGCCCTACCAGTTCTTCGTTTTTGTGAGGGCCGTAGACGTCTGAGGTATCGAGAAAGTTGATGCCGAGTTCCAGGGCGCGGTCGATGGTGGCCAGAGATTCGGCATCGTCGCGTCCGCTGTAAAACTCCGACATGCCCATACAGCCCAGGCCCATGGCGGAAACCGTGAGGCCGGTGTGACCGAGTTTGCGTGTTTTCATAAGGGGGACTCCAGAGAGAAATTAGAATGGCGCTTCACTCGGATAGATGCCAATCCGTGGGCGACGATTCCAGACTTTCGGTTCACGTAGCGCCGGCATCTTGCCGCCGGTCGCGGGGGCATCCTTCAACTTCGCTCAGGACAAGCCTTGCCCCAGCAGCGGCGGGCGAGACGCCCACCGGACAGCCGCCGGGACGGCGGCGCTACATGGCGGTTCCCAGGTGAATTCAGGATGTGACCGCGATCAGCGGCTTGGTCCGCTCCAGCACTTCGCCGATTTCTACTGCCGGCACGCCCGCGGCTTTGAGATCGCGGAGCAGGTTGGCAGCATGCTCCGCAGCGACTGCGATTAACAATCCTCCGGCGGTTTGCGGATCGAACAGGATTGTCCTTAATTCTTCCGAAATTGTTTCGTCGTAACCCACCGTGCACTCCGCAAAATCGCGGTTGTTTTTCAGGCCGCCGGGAAGGTCGCCGGCGCGAATGCAATCCAGCGCGCCTTCGATTACGGGGATTTGATTGATGTGGAAGCGCAGCGAGACATTCGAGGCCAGGGCCATTTCGCGGGCGTGGCCGATCAGACCGAAGCCGGTTACGTCGGTCAGGGAGTGGATGGGGCGTTCGTCCTTGATCGTTGGCCGCTGGCTTGAAGCTGCCGAGCTTTGCTCGGCCGGACGGCCGAGGGCGGCCGTCCCTGCGTGGTTCGTAGTGGTGCAGAACGTGGTGATGACCTCGCTGGCAGTTTTGTTCAGCGTGGTCATCGAGCGGGTGGCGGCATCGATCCAGGACTGCCTGGCGGTGCCCTTTTTGATCGCGGTGGAAATGACGCCCGTGCCCAGCGCTTTGGTAAACAGCAAGCGGTCGCCGGGGCGGGCACCGCCATTGGTGAAGACCCGGTTGGGATCGATGAGGCCGGTCACTGAATATCCGAACTTGGTTTCCTCGTCGCGGATGCTGTGGCCTCCGACGACCGTGCACTTCGCCTCCATCATCTTCGAAAGTCCGCCGGCCAGGATTTGTTCCAGGACTTCGAGGTCGCCCTTGGCCGGGAAGCACACGAGAGCCAGCGCGGTAACCGGCCGGCCGCCCATGGCGTAAACGTCGCTCAAGGCGTTGGTGGCGGCAACCTGGCCAAAGGTGTAGGGATCGTCGACCATGGGCGTGAAGAAATCGACGGTCTGCACCAATGCAGTATCGGGGGCGATCTGATACACGCCCGCGTCATCGGCGTGATCGAAGCCCACTAATACATTGGGATCGCGCTGGCGCGGCAGCTTGCCCAGCACTTGATCGAGAAGAGCAGGACTCAGCTTGGAGGCGCAGCCCCCGGCTTTGACCGTCTCGGTGAGCCGGATTTTGACTTCAGGCATTAAGACATTCTAGAAGAAATGGAGGCCGGGCGTCCCCGCCCGTCCTCCATCCAAATTACTTCGCAGCCACTTCCGTCACTCGCAACTCCGGATACTCATGGTTCCAGTCGGCGGTGACGTGCTCGAAGATGAGGCGAAAAGGCTTGCCCTGGGCCGGCGCCAGGGGAGCGACGCGGAGATCCACCGCCTCGGGATAGGGACCGCTGGTCTGGAGAATGCGCAGGGGAACATCGTCGGCCTGCACCACCTGGCCGAGTGAATCCCTGAAGCTGACGCTCACCGTGGCATGAGTGACGGTCTTCTCTCCGTTATTGGTAATGGTGCCGTCAAGATAGGTGACCGTGGCCCCCACAAAATTTTCCGCCGCGCTCATCTTCAGGTCGGAGAGTTTCAGGTTCGCGGCGTAGGGATCGGGCGCATTCGCAATTTTGGCATCGGTGCGCAAAAGCAGCGAAGCGGACACCACCACGATGACCACCAGCACCACGCCGAATACGATCGGAAGCCAGTTGGAACTGCGCTCTTCCGGGGTCATGGGCGTCGGCTGGAGCAGAGTTCCCATGGGGAGATTGTACGGGAATTCAAGATTGGAGATTTTAGATTGATGATGTCAGATTGCAGATTTCCAGATCCAATGAGGTTCCAATCTGAAATCTGAAATCTAAAATCTCGAATCTGCAATTCAAGATCGTCTTACTCGCCGCCGACGATCAGGCCGTCGATTCGAATCGTTGGGCTGGCCATGGCTCCGCGGAATTCGAGATCGCTGGCAATCTCGGAAATGTTGAAGAACATCTCTTTCAGATTGCCCGCCACCGTGATCTCTTCGACCGGGTAGGTCAACTCCCCGCCTGAGATCCAGAGACCGGACGCGCCGCGGGAGTAGTCTCCGGTCACCAGGTTGGCGCCATGACCGAGAAATTCGGTGACGTACAGGCCCTCGGGGATGTCAGCGATAATTTCCTTAGGAGTCTTTTTCCCCGGTTGCAGGAAGTAATTTCCCGGACCGATGCCGGGAGTGCCGGCAAGTCCGCGGGAGGCGTTGGCGGTAGTCGTAAGGCCAAGCTTCTTTGCGGTGTAGGTGTTGAGCAGGTATGACTTAAGCACGCCCTTCTCGATGACCACGGTGCGCCGCGTCGGAATGCCTTCGCCATCAAAGGGTGCGGTCCCGAAACCTCCGACTATGGTGCCGTCGTCGATCACCGTGACGTGATCTCCGGCGATCTTTTCTCCCAGCTTGCCCGCCAGAAACGATGCGCCGCGATAAACCGAGTCTCCATTGATGCCTTCGAAAATATGCCCCAGGATGGACGTGGCCACCATGGGATCAAGCACAATGGGGACCCTCGCCGTCTTCACTTTGCGCCCGCCCAGGCGCCTCAAGGTGCGTTGCGCCGCGATCTTTCCCACTTCTTCGGGAGAATCCAGCCGGCCCAGATTGCGCGCTACCGAGAACCAGTAATCGCGTTGCATGCCGCCATTTTCCGACTGCGCGATGGGCACGGCCGCAACCGAACAATACGACCGGCGATACTCGCCTACGAATCCGTGAGAATTGGCCAGGACTTTGTGGCCGGTGGCGGCATCGAACGATCCGCCTTCGGAATTTTTGATGCGCGGGTCGTAGTCGAGCGCGGCCTTTTCGGCACGGCGGGCGTAGTTGATGCGCTCTTCCCCGGGCAGTGAGTACACGTCCGCGGAGTAGAGGTCGAGATCGCCGGTCAGAGAGCCCAGTTGCGAGGCGTCGGGAATTCCGCTGAAGGGATCTTCAGAGGTAATTTTCGCCAGCTCCAGCGCAGACTTCAGCATGCGGTCGAGCGCGTCGCGGGAGAGGTCGCTGGAATAGGTGCTGGCGGAACGCTGGCCGTGAAAGACCCGCACGCCGATGGAGCGCGAACCGGCCTCTTTCAGTGTTTCAACCTGGCCCAGACGCACGAGCGTGGAAAATTCATCGCCCTCACGGACGACGCATTCCGCGGCCGTCGCGCCTCCGGCCATGGCTCGGCGGACGATGTCCTGCGCGACCTCTCGGAGATCAGTTTCCAGTTTCTGGTTCCCAGTTTCCAGTTGAGTTTGAGGCATAAGGATGATTTCTACTGCATGAAGCCGCCGGGATCTTTTTTGGCCGTGCCCCCGACGGTCAGGCGATCCACTTTCAGCGTGGGAATGCCGACGCCCACGGGTACGGCCTGCCCGTCTTTCCCGCAGGTGCCGACGCCTTCATCCAGTTTCAGGTCGTTGCCCACCATGGAGACGCGGGTGAGCACGTCGGGACCGTTGCCGATCAGGGTTGCGCCCTTGATGGGGGCGGTGACGTGGCCATCTTCAATGAGATAGGCCTCGGATGCGGAGAAGACGAATTTCCCGCTGGTAATGTCCACCTGGCCGCCGCCGAAGTTTACCGCGTACACCCCGTGTTTGACCGAGCGGATAATGTCTTCCGGATCGTCCTGGCCGGCCAGCATGTACGTGTTGGTCATGCGCGGCATGGGGATGTGTTCATAGCTTTCGCGGCGGCCGTTGCCGGTGTCGGCCATGCCCATCAGGCGGGAGGAAAGTTTGTCGCTGAGGTATCCCTTCAAAATTCCTTTTTCGATCAGGACGGTGTTTTGCGTGGGCTGGCCTTCGTCGTCCACATTGAGCGAGCCGCGCCGCCAGGGCATGGTGCCGTTATCGACGACGGTGCACTTTTCGCTGGCTACGCGCTTGCCGATGAGTCCGGCAAACGCGGAGGTTTGCTTGCGATTGAAGTCGGCTTCGAGGCCGTGACCGACCGCTTCGTGCAACAGCACGCCGGGCCATCCCGGACCGAGCACCACTTCCATCTCGCCGGCGGGAGCTTCACGCGCATCCAGTTGCAAAATGGCCTGGCGGGCCGCTTCTTTCGCAAAATATTCGGGAGTTTTTTCACCGAAGAAGAAGTCGAGGGCTACGCGTCCGCCGCCGCCGGAAGTACCGCGGGCGGAATTGCCTTCGGTCTTGGCGATGCAGGAAACGTTCATGCGAGCCAGGGGCTGAGAATCTTCCGCGAATGTCCCGTCGGAACCCACGACGAGGATGTTGCGCAACTCGTCGGAGTAGCTGGCGCGAACTTCCTTGATGCGCGGATCGTAGGCGCGGGCCGCCGCATCGCCGCGCATGACCAGCTCAACCTTGGCGGTTATTTCCGCATCCACCGAAGGCAGGGTCACCGGGTAAAGACTGCGCGCCGCCTTCTCCTGGAAGCCCACCACTGGAGTCTTGGAAGGGCCGCTGGCGATCAGGGCCGCGGTGCGCGCCGCGTGCAGAATGCGCTCGGACGAGAGATCGTCGGTGTAAGCGTAGCCGGTACGCTCGCCGACCACCACGCGAACCCCGCACCCCGCGGAGATTCCCTGGGAGGCAGACTTCACCATGGACTCATCCACCATCAGCGATGTGGAAGAGAGGTATTCGAAGTAAAGGTCGGCGTACTCTCCGCCGGCTGAAAGGGCGGCCGCCAGATAGCGCTCCAGATCATGCTCGGTGAGGCCGTAATGCTGGAAAAAGAAGCGATTTTTGTCCACGGTAATTAGATGTCCTCGGATCGGGAAAGACTCCCGCGAAGTTTCTTCATTATCCCACATGGGGTTGTGTGTGGGTCGGACACTCTTGTCCGACTCTGGTGACTTTGGGTTCCCAAATCCCACCCTAACCGGGCATGAAAATTACCATTCCAGCAAAGCCCCAAAGTCAAAGGCGTCGGAGGAGTGTCCGACCCACACAACCCTTCCGGCAGGCCGGGGGCAGCTGTCCCCACGGTGGACTTTCTTAATGGTCATACGTCACAGACACGGATTCGGGAAGGTGAAAGCATCTTAATCATGACCCCCGAAGCCCTGGCTCGCACCATTGAGGATTTTCTCGCCGGCGCGCGCGATGCCATCGTGCTCGATGACGGCGCTGCCATGTTTGACCTGGCGCGGGCCAGGTACTCCGTTTCCGGCGAGCGCAACAAGTGCCTGCTCCACCTATGGTCGGACGAGAGAAACATGGTCCGGCGAGTGCTGGATGTGGAAGTCAAGCATGAGGTGCTGCGGCTGGCCGTGCAGAGGCTGGGGCAGACGCGTGCTTCGAAGCTGGAAATTTGCCGGCAGCGCGACCGCCGCACTCCCACCGCGAAACGCTCGGCGCGTGCAGCCTACCAGCGCAGCTTGCAACGCACCCTGGAACGCGGCTTTCCCACTTATCGCGCCTCTCCTCTGACTACTTCTCCGGATCTGGAGCGATCGTTCGGTCCGATTTACGCTCGCGGGCTGCTGCGCCGCGGACAGTCCGGCTTCGCGGTGCTGGGCGTGAATCCGCAGGAAACCCAGTCCTCGATCGATGCCGCTTTGACTTTCGGAATCCTGTGGCTCGATGCCTGCCGCCTGGCACAGGCGGGAAAAGTAATGGTGGAAGGTCTGAAGTTGTTCTTGCCGGCGGCGACCTCAGAGCTCACGCGCGAGCGCATGGCCCATTTGCACCCTGACGCCGCCAAGTGGCAGCTGTACGAACTGGAAGGCCGCGAAGACAACCTCAGGGAAATAGAGATTTCGGACCGCGGGAACGTGAGGACCCGGCTGCTGCACTGGACCGACGAGGCCGAGGCCAGGGAGCGCTTTGCGGCGGCCATCAACCGGGTCCGGGAGTTGATGCCTGAAGCCGAAATGGCGATACTCTCGCCGGCCGAGATCGCCTTCCGCTGCCATGGACTGGAATTCGCCAAGGCTCGTCTGGCGCACCAGCCGGGAACGCTGTGCCCCACGGCGGAGATCGTATTTGGAGTGGGCGCGGATGAAAGAATACTCGGAGAGCAGAATGCAGATGCCTTTCGCAGCCTGGTGCACAGCGTGGGAGAGGTCCGCCATGCCGAGGGTCCGCGAGATCACGCCCTGTGGCGGTTGCACCCGGAGCGCTGGCTGGAATCCCTGGTGGTGCAGGATGTGGCCGAGGTGGACGAGCGCCTTGATGCCACCAGCCTGTATTCCCAGGTGCCGGCCTTCTCGGCCTCGGACCGCGCCATGATCGATGTGCTTACCGTCACCCACACCGGCAGACTGGCGGTGGTCGAATTGAAGGCCGACGAAGATATCCACCTGCCGCTGCAAGGTCTGGATTACTGGTCGCGGGTGACATGGCACCATGCCCGGGGAGAGTTTCAACGTTTCGGATATTTTCCCCAGCGGGAGTTGTCGAGCGAGCGGCCCTTGCTGTTCCTGGTGGCACCCGCGTTGCATGTGCATCCCGCGACCGACACTCTGCTGCACTACATCTCGCCCGAGGTGGAGTGGACGGTGGTGGGTATTGACGAACGCTGGCGCAACGGAGTCAGAGCGGTATTTCGGAAGCGCCCGCGCGACACGGAACTGAAGATCGACCCCAGATCCCGACACTCCAGATCCCGAGACTGCGCCTGACAAAACGAAGAGCAGACTGGTGTAGCGGCGGCGTCCCGCCGCCTCGACGCGTAACTCGAAAGCAGAGGTCGGCTTCGCCCGGCAAGGATTGCCTTTAGGCCGCGGTAAGACGGTACAGAATTTTATTTCTCGGGCCACGCCCCCAACAGGCGCCGGACGTCCACCAACTGGGCCACATGATACGCATTGTGGTCGGCCAGCAACAGGGCTTCGCGCAGAATGGTCTGACCGTCTCCCCACGGAATGCGCGCATAGAGATCCGTCTTGCGATTGGCCACCAAAGCCTGCATGGCTTTCAGGTCCCGGCGAAATTCCTTGATGCTGGCATTCCAGGCTGCCGAGGTGGGCGGGGCTTCGCCGCGCGGCCAGTAGTCGTTGGGCCAATCGGGTGAAGCATGCTTCCGATTGCGGCTGAATTCGAGGATGTCCCATTGCGCAATGCGCAGGTGCTCGAGCAGCATCCAGGGAGAATGCGGAAATCCTGCCGGCTTCTTTCCTCTTAATTTTGCCGGGAGGCCGGCGATTGCGTCTTCGAAGGGGGCGTGGGCGCTTCCGCCCTTGAGCAATTCCAGCAAGTGTTGGCGCAGAGAAGCATCGTGGTCGGGTTTCATGATTGTTCCGCCTTTTTCCCCGGACGAACCAGTGGGTTCGCTTATCCGGGTAATAGATGCAAAGTCAGTTAAAGGTTTTTGCAGAAAAATGACAAGCCCTGCGTGGACAGGGACCACGACGCCGCGATAACCTGATTGGGCCTGAGGAGCTCTTATGCGTCTATGGATGGCTTTGCTCGTATGTATTGTTCTTGGAAGTGGAGTGGTCTATGCCTTCGCGGCCATGCCCGCGGTGGGCAGCACTGCTCCCGACTTCACGCTTCCTTCGCAGGATGGAACCCCCGTCAGCCTGGCTGATTTTCGGGGAAAGTGGGTGGTACTCTATTTTTATCCCAAGGACGGGACGCCGGGATGCACCATCGAGGCGCACAACTTTCAGCACGACCAGCCCCAGTATTCGCAGCGCAACGCGGTCGTGGTGGGCGTCAGCGTGGACACCACCGATTCCCATAAGGAGTTCTGTTCCAAGGAAGGCCTGAACTTCAAGCTGCTGGCCGATACTGAACACAAGGTGGTCAAGGAATACGATTCCACGATGAATTACAAGGGCGTGGAAATCGCGGCGCGCAACACGTTCATCATCGATCCGCAGGGCAAGATCGAGCGCGCCTACACCGGGGTGGATCCCAACAAGCACAGCCAGGAAGTGCTGGCCGCCCTGGACGAACTGCACGCCTCAAAGTAATTCGTTTCAGAATGGAGGACGGGCGTCCCGCCCGTCCCGAGCGCGTGCCAGCGTTTAAAATGGAGGTATGAACGTCCGTCCTGATCAACTTCCGTATCGCGATTTCTATCGCATTCTCCTTACCTCGGTTGGTCCGCGCCCCATCGCCTGGGTTTCCACGCTGAATGATGGACACCTGAACCTGGCGCCATTTTCGTTCTTCAATGCCATATCGGCGAAACCGCCGCTTCTCGGCTTTTCCCCGTCGCTGCGCCAGGTTGATGGCCACTCTGCTCCCAAAGACACTCTGCGGAACATTCGCGAGACGGGTGAATTCGTGGTCAACGTGGTCACCTTTGCGGTTGCCGAGGCCATGAACCTGACCAGCGGCGAGTATGACCCGTCGGTGGACGAATTCGCTCTGGCCAAACTGACCACCCGGCCCTCCCATGTGGTGCGCCCGCCGCAGGTTGCGGAATCTCCGGTCAGCTTTGAATGCAAACTCAACCGGATTATCGAGTTTGGCACAGAGGCGCCTGGCAGCAGCCTGGTGATTGGAGAAATCGTGTGCGTACACTTGGAGGAAAGCGTTATGAAAGAGGACCGTCTGGATCCAGACTCGCTCGACTTGATCGGCCGCATGGGAGGCACACAATATTCCCGCACTACCGACCGCTTCGACATGAAACGCCCTGAGCTGCGGCGCCCCTGAGTCTCCTGCCCCCAAAAATTGGCGTTCTACAGTGAAGTACTTCCCATGCTACTTGATGAGCCCGATGGTGGGTTGGGGGGCAACTGGGTAGCATTAAACAGAAAACAAACCATGTGAAGTTTATGGGGGCCTAGCCGGGTGCGCAACGCCGCCCGCAGGCCTTTCCAAGCTCTCAAGATGGCGCCAATCGGGCGAAGGAGATTCAAATGAAGATCAGGAAATCATTAATACTGGCATTAACTATCGGATTGTTCGTAAGCACATTCGCCATGGCGGAAGATGAGCCTTCCGAGCAGGTGAAACGCCTGGACGCTTCGGCGGCGGTGCTGGATGAAATCATGGGAACCCCGGACAAGGGGATCCCGGAAGAGATTCTCGGCTCCGCCGAATGCGTGGCCGTGGTTCCGTCCATGGTGAAGATCGGGTTCATCTTTGGCGGCCGTCACGGACGAGGTCTGGCTACCTGCCGCACCAAATCCGGATGGAGCGCTCCTGCTCCCTTCACTATCACCGGCGGAAGCTGGGGACTTCAGATTGGCGGCGAGGCGGTTGATCTGGTCATGCTGGCCATGAACGACCAGGGCATGTCCAAGATGCTGACCAGCAAATTCAAGATCGGCGCCGACGCATCTGCTGCAGCCGGACCGGTCGGCCGTCATGCTTCGGCGGAAACCGACTGGAAGATGCGGGCCCAGATCCTGACCTATTCGCGGGCCCGGGGGATTTTCGCCGGCGTTACGGTGAACGGAGCGTCCATCAAGCAGGACAAGGATGGCACGCGCATCCTTTACGGCAAGATGATTCCCGCCGCGCAGATTCTCAAGGGAGAAGTGGCCCCTCCGGAGGGATCGCACCCGTTCATGGCGGCAATCCGGAAGTATGCCAACCAGGCGGAAGTGGCCGAAGCCTCGGAGCACCGGACGGAAGGCACGACTTCCGCATCTGAACCGCACGCCCGGATGCTGACCACTTCCGAAGCGCAAAACGCAATTCAGCAGAAGCTGAAAGAAGAACCGGGATTGAACAGCACCAATGTGGATGTCACGTTGACCGCCGGCGCGGTGAACCTCTCGGGATCGGTTCCCAGCACCGAGGACCGCGATAAGGTGGTGCGGATCGCAAAATCCTACGCTGGAAACCGTGTAATCCAGGACCACTTGGCCATTGGGGCGGAACAGAACCGCTAACCAAAGGGAAGAAATAGCGGGCCCCGCTCTCGGAAACATCCGAGGGTGGGGCTTTTTTTCCAGCTCATTCACTCTGAGATCAGTTCACTCCAGATCGATCTTCTCAAACCCCAGGCCCTGCAGCAGGCTGGTGATGGTCGAAGTCGCGTTCTGTTGGGCGGTTTTCAGAATGCCATCGGCCAGGGCAGCCGCCAGCAGCTGGCGTTCCGCCTCCTGGCGCACCTGGGTTTCAAGATTGGGATCGGTGGGCACCAGCAGCCCGGTCTGCCGCGAGTACACCCGCGTCTTGGCGCTGTCCAGCCGCGTGCTGAATACCTGGGCCGCGGGCAGGTGTAGGTGGACCTGCTTGCCCTCCACCCTGACATCGCCCGGCTTCAGGGTGGAGAAGTCAATGCCGGCAACAACTTCTCCGTGCACCAGGAGCAGCAAACGGTCTCCTGCCAGAAAATCGGGGAAGATGGGGTTCTCCCTGGCGCCGCTCACTACTTTGTCCATGGTGTAAACCACCGTCTCAAGCCGCTGGAGCTGCTGGATGCGATTGACCACAGTGGGCTGGCTTACATCGATGCTCAGGGTGCGCCCGGTCACCGCCGACCAGAATCGACCCAACAACGCCGGGCCGGAACTCCGGGACAGCAGGACAAATCCGATCAGACCCAGCAGGAGTGCTCCAAGCAGCAGCCCGGCGATCAGGGCAAACACGACGGAGGCTGCAGATCGGCCGGCTGTGGGTGGATTGGGCACGCTGTAAGGTTACCATCCGCACAGACATACGTAGGGGCAGATGTCCTCATCTGCCCGGCGGAGCGAAGCTCCGCTATTTTCAGGAATGGAGTGGCCCGTCGGGAAATAAAAGACGGCCGAGCTGCGCTCGACTGGACAGATGAGGACATCTGTCCTTACGTGGTTCGACGGCGGCGGAAGATGCTCACTGCAACGAAATGGTTGCATTTTTGTATCGCACCAAGGTAAGATGCACATAGGACGCAGCAGTAAGCGTTCAACTCGTCGCTGTACGCCCTTTCTTCCAACGGTTCAAAAAGTGGCCCAATAGTATGCGTGGGGTGACCCTAGCTCGCCTCGCAACAGGTTCGGAGAGACCCTATGGCGTGGTACGCGTATTGCATTACTGAGCAGCAGACCCTGGCCAACGGTACACGTTCTCGTCGTCCTTCCCTGCTGGAAGGGGTTCAAGGCGTCAACGGAGCCGCGGTTCTGGCCTATCCCAGCGGAGAATTCAACATAGTCGTCAGCGAGTACGAGCGCGATAACGTGCAGTTTGGGGAGAAAAACGTCCTTGAACATGCCCGCGTCGTGAGCGTCTGCTTCCGCAGTGGGACCGTGCTTCCGTTCCGTTTTGGCACTATTTTCGATTCGGATGAGGCGCTACGCCAGTCCGTCCGGTCTAACCGCCGCACCTTTGGCCAGAGCGTGGCCCGGCTGCGCGGCAAGGCCGAGATGCACCTGAAGCTCAGGGTCAAAGATGGTTCCCTGCGCGAAGCCATGGCCGATATTGTCCTGCCAGACACAGTTGGCGGCGACTACCTGATCAAGCTGCGGGAGAAGGCCTCGCAGGATCGCGAGCGGCGAACCAAAGCCCGGGCGCTCTCGGTGCAAGTCCACAAGTTGTTCAATCCACTGGAAGAAGAGATTAGCTGCAAACGAGTGGATTCCGACGGAATGCTGATCGATATTGCCCACCTGATTGATTCCAAATCCATCGAAAAATATCAGAACCGCTACAGCAGCGCCGCCAAGCAGTTGAAAAACTGTGAATTGGCGATAAGCGGCCCCTGGCCGCCGTATCATTTCCTGCCCGGCAAGCTGCGCATGGTGGCGGGAAACTCCTAACAACGGACATCGGACTTCGGACATCAGACCTTGGGCCCCGGCCCGAGGTCTGACGCCCGTCGATCGAGGGTTATAGAGTGCAGCGAATGTGCAGGATTCTGCATCTCAACCCTGAATTCACCTGCCTGTGGGATCCTCTTCCGGCTCTGAATAGTAATAGCTAAGTGGCTATTTTACAGTGGTTTGCCGAACCTTCGGCAGATTGCTGCCGGAGTCCGTCGCTTTGGTTGCGGAAATGCAATTAAGTGGGTACCAAAAGAGGCCGCAACGAATGACCTTCACTCTCTGTTTTTCGCGATATCTCTCTAGTTGCCTTTCCGGCTGCCGGATTGGCTCTCCGCTTCGCCATTCCTGACTCAACCTCCCACTTCGCCTCTTTTAATTGTGGCCCCAGGAATGGGGCCATTTTTTTGGGGGGCGCACTTTGCTTCTGGTCCGATCCTCCACGCTCCGTGGCACACAAGCCATTACTCCCGGGATTGCGGTAGTCTTTACCTCAAATGCGAAACGCAAGCCTTCTCCTAATCCTGGCCTTGGCCAATGGCACTCTACTCGCCCAGAAGCCAGCTGCCCCGACTACTTCCGATTACGAACGTCCCCAGGCAGTGGCCACCACTACACTGCCGCCGGAGTTAATTCAGCAGCTCGGGGCGATTCGCGATGCCGCCCTGACCGACGATTACGCCTACCAGCAAGTGGCCCACATCACCGAGAACATCGGCGCGCGGCCGGTGGGATCGCCTCAGGCACAAGCTGCGATTGAGTACGTGGCCGGCGAAATGCGGAAACTTGGGCTGGAGGTTCATCTGGAGCCGGTGCAGGCGCGCCACTGGATACGGGGAGCCGAATCCGCCGAACTGGTGGAGTACCCCGGGCAAGCTCCGGGAACCACGCAAAAGATTGTCCTCACCGCATTGGGTGGAAATCATCCCACGCCGCCCGGGGGAATCACCTCGGAGGTCGTAGTGGCCAACAGCTTTGCCGACCTGGATCGTCTGGGGCGGCAGAACGTGGCGGGGAAGATCGTCCTGTTCAACGTTGTCTTTGATAAGCAGAAGGCGGCCGGCGGCTATGCCGGCGAGGCCTACGACGAAGCGGTGGCTTATCGTGCCCTGGGGGCGCAAAAGGCAGCTGCGCTGGGAGCCGTCGGCTCACTGGTCAGGTCAGTCGGCGGCGCCGACTATCGGCTGGCGCATACCGGAAACAGCCGCGCAGCCAATATTCCAGCCGGAGCCGTGACCAGCGAAGATGCCGATTTGATCGCCCATCTCGCCTCTCAGGGCAAGGTCCGCATGCATGTCATTTTGACCTCCGAGACGGCGGAAGAAGTCGGCACGTTCAACGTCGTCGGAGATCTGAAAGGCTCCGAGCATCCGGAGCAGGTCGTGATCGTTTCCGGCCACCTCGATTCCTGGGACCTGGGTACTGGCGCGATTGACGATGCGGCCGGTGTGGCCGTCGCCATGGAAACCGCCCAACTGATGCAACAACTGCACCTTCGTCCCAGGCGAACGCTGCGGGTGATTGCCTGGATCGATGAAGAAAATCTGGGACGAGGCCATGTGGCATACGCCAAAGCTCATGCCGCGGAAATCGGCAACCACGTGGCCGCGATGGAAAGCGACCTGGGGGCCTCTCATCCCATGGGATTCCGCGCCAAGATCAGCGCCGAGGCGGCTGCCCGGCTGCAACCAGTGCTGGATGTGCTTCAACCCTGTGGCGCAAATCTCATTGTGCTGAGCAGCGATAGTCCAGAAGCCGACATCGAGCCCTTAGCCAAGCAGGGCGTGCCCGCTTTCGGCCTGTTGCAGGACGGCCGCACCTACTTCAACTACCATCACACCGCCGCAGATACATTGGACAAAATCGTTCCCCTTGAGCTGCGGGAAAACGCCACCGCGATGGCCGTCATGGGCTACGCGTTGGCCGCGATGCCTGACCCCTTGCCCCACTAAAACCACGTGGGGACGGGCGCCCTCGCCGTCCGGCGGAGCAAAGCTCCGCCATTTTCCCTGTGGGCAAAAAACTGCCGAGCCCTGCTAGACCGGACAGCCGAGGGCGGCAGTTCGCACGCGTGCCCGCAAGAACTAGATCGTAGATGGGGGATGGTTATGGCGGGTAGCCAGCCGTCGGCACATCCTGACCCGACGTTCAAGCCCCTGGCGCAGGCAGATCACGACAATAAGAATACCGCCGAAGAGTAAAGCCAGGTCGCCGATGCTAAACAGTCCGAGCCCGGCCTGGTCTGCCAGTAGAGGCAACTGCGTTTGCAAGGTCGCACCCTTCCACATCGGGCTCGCAGGGCGCACTGTGGCTGGCATGCCGACAACGGGCATCGACCTTGCATTGCTGTCCGTTACCAGGGCATTCATGGCCAGGCCGCAGAGCATGAGTAGAACGCCGGTCCGAACCCACGGAGATCGAACCAGACGCAGTACCAGCCACAAGACCGCGCAGGACGCGCACAGCCAGATCGCGGGATGCTCCATCCACGCCAACTGATGTGCCATTGTGACGAAATGCAAGCTCTTCTCCGAGTGCTCGAGGATAATGTGATACACGCAGCAAGCGCGATGCCAGACCGAGCCAGGTGCTAAGTCCCTTTCCGGGCAATTGGATGTACGGCGGCGGCGGCCGAAAAACTAGTTTTCCTCCGAGATCATTACTAACTTTTTTCACTCTTCCGGGGAAACGTAATGCCGGGTTCGCGCGAGACGCGGTACTTTCGGCTAACCGCGAAATCGCCACCTGACATTTGTCTCCTCACTTGGGTCCGGGCATAGGCGCATCCAGGAATGGGGATACGGTCGTTGCCAGGGCGGGGGAGGCGCTGATGTTGTAATGCGTGAGGCCGGGCAAAATGGCTAGCTGGTCCACCGGCCTTCCAGAGCCATCCAAACCGGCATCCTTCTGGCCACCGCCGAGGAGCCCGAAGAACTCCAAGATGTGCGCGGGGCGGACAGCGTCGGCATCCGCGAAGACGAGCAGGGTGGGCGCCTTGATCGCCGCAACATCTTTCGACCAGTCATAATCCTTCCGGAGCAGGTCGCCAAGCTTGGTGAATAGTACAGGCCAATTGACGTTCGGATACATCTGGAAGAGCGGAGAGTGCTTCATTCGCTCGCCGGCTGCGGGACCCATCTGGTCCATTTCAGCGAGTACATCGGGATAGAATCCATCACGTTTGAAGGGAGCCGAGACGACCACGAGCTTGCGCACCAATTGCGGATGCCGAATGGCAGTCTGCAGGGCGACCCCACCACCCAGCGAATAGCCCATGACGTCGGCACGGTCGATGCCGAGATACTTCATCAGTCCTGCAATGTCGTCAGCCATCGCCTCGAAGCTCAGCGGCCGCTCAATATCGGCGGTGTGGCCATGGCCCTGCAATTCGACGGCGATGACCCTTCGTTTCCCGGATAGCGCGGCCAGGTTCGGGCCGAACATGGAGATACCAACGACTCCGCCGTGCACCAGGATCAACGGCTCGCCGGCGCCGTGAATCTCGTAATAGAGGTGGAGGCCGTTTACCGGAGCGTATCCGGTTTTGGCGGCAGTCATCGCGGGAGCCTGAGCAAGCGAAAGGGAGGATATTGCCAGGATTATCCCGGCGGCGGTGAAAGTTGCGAGGATTCTGCTTCTCAGCGTCATGGTGGATTTCTCTTCTACCATATGTCGAACCGGGGACCGCGAAATCGACAGGCTCTTCGCCCTCTATCCTCGAAGTAATCTTTTGAATATCTAGACTGGAGGAGACGCCGGCAGGCCGACGTCAGAGAAACGGCCCTTGAACAGCACTTCGAGTTCGACGATGCCGACGCCCATCACGCGGTCACCATCGAAGATGCGGCACTCCACTCGGAAGTGGCCTACGCGATGTTGGTAAACGAACTCACGAGTCCGCTCCAGCGCCCGCTGGTGAGCCTCCTCTGTGATTTGCTCCGGTGCAATTGCCTTCGCCATCCTGGCGAGATACCTACGAGCCTCCGCATCGCGTTCTGCGGAGTCGAGCGGAATATGAACGTAGAAGTCAATCCATTCCCCTTCGGGCCCGTACCCGCCGCCAGATTAATGCACTGCTGAAGATACTGGTTTCTTACTGCCATCCGGGGAGATTTTGTAAGCGATGGTTGCTGCTTTGAGACCGTTTCGGCTTTCACCGGGCTTGGTCGGGAAGGGCCGCGCTGCCCGGGCATGGCAAGTAATAACGATGTCCCCCAAGTTGCTGATCTGAGCGAGCCCGGACGAAGAACGGCCGGATGCCCCACTCATTCGCGGTGTTTGCGAATGAGTGGGTGACGTATCCCTCTCCCATCCCCAAACTTGTTGATCGGACGACACTTGATCTCTGGATCCCTTGGTCACCCGATCACATTACCCATCAGGGTTCGAACTCGACTGTGATCCCCGGACACTCCGGTGGTGACGAAACCCCACTCATTCGCAAACAACGCGAATGAGTGAGGCACCCGGCCGTGGGCACAGCGATCAGCCATTGAAACGAAAACAAATCTTTGAGGTCTTGATTCTCTACTTGTCCTCTTCCAGTATTGCCAGGTCCCATGGTGCAAGGCTTACACTGCCGCCCTTCGCGATGGCGTGGCCGGTGAGCAGATCGCGGCCTGCGGCATACGCATAAGTGAAATTCGCAGCAGCACTCGAGTAATTCAGATAGTAGTGGATGCGTTTGCCGGCTCGATTGGTACCGTGCTTGAGCCGTACGTTTGCTGGAAGCGCCTGATCGGAACTGGTGAGGCCAGACTGGTGAAGTACGTCAAGGACAACGGCCTGCTGGAGTGCGTCGGAGAGAGCGGTGCCCTCGTACGTAAGCGTGCCTGAGCCGAACTGGTTGCGGGTGATGGCCGGCCAGCGCCCGAAAAACGGATGATCGTAGAAGGCGAGCGGCTTGGCCGAAGTAGGCAGCAGGAATTCCGCCCAGGTACTGACCTTGTTATCGGCGGCAGGGACATGCCACGGGTTGCCTTTTAGCGCCAGCGGATGCTCAAGATTGGAGAACTCCTGGTAGGTGAAGCCAGCCGCTTTGCGCAGCGGTCCGGGCGCGCGTTCCCAGCGGACTGCGGAGTTCTCATTGGTGAAGCCGCTCTTGAAGGTCATGAGAACGTGGCCGCCGCCGTGAACATAGTCGGCGATCTTCTCCAGCAGGGCATCATCGGCAACATAGAGCGCTGGAACAATGAGCAGCTTGTACTGCGAGAAGTCGGCAGTCTCTGGAAAGACGAAGTCCACACCCACGTTGGCTTGATAGAGGGAGCGGTGCAACTGCGAGAGGATGGCGTTGTAGCCGCCCACGGCTTTACCGGGCACCCATCCCAGTTCCTGCTGACGTTCGAACGGCATGAAGCTGATGGCGTTGGACGAATCGACGCTGTAGAGGATCGCCACCTGATTTTTGATTTGGAGGTTGACGATCTCGGGGCCGACCTTCTGCAGTTCGTGCGCGATACGTGAAACCTCGGCGTAGGCGCGGTTCGGTTCGAGGTCGTGGCTCAGGACGCCTTTCCAGTAAGTCTCCTGACCGGCATGGATCGAGTGCCAGTGCCAGTACTCGACCATGTTGGCGCCGGAGGAGAGATCGGTGTAGACGTCGAGCCGCATCTGGCCGTCGTAGGGTGGGAACTGCCCGGCAGAGTCCCAGCCCAGCGTCTGCGCATTGGTTTCCGTCACCAGGAAATTCTGGTGTTTGAGGGAGCGGGAGAAGTCACCCTGCAAAGCCTGATAGGCCCCATCGAGGTGATCCTGCGAGCCATGATAGGGATTGTTGGCGACGACATCGAGCGACTTGGCAACCTCGACCTCGTTGACGTCGAGCTTCATCATGGAGCCGTAGTCCTGAGTTACGAACTGGTCGGGGCGCCGGGACTTGCGCACCAGCGCCGCCTGAAAGGCGAGGAAGTCGGCGACGCGCATTTGTTGCCAGCGCGACCACTCCAGTTTGTAACTGGTGCTGGTGGCGTTGTCGCGGGTAGGCATGTCGGCCCAGTCGTTGACGTCCTGGCCCCAGTAATTGAGGAACCAGGCCTTGTTAAGCGCGTCGGTGGTGCCGAACTTTTTCTTCAGGTGGTTGACGAATCCGCTAAAGACGTCCTCGTTGGAAGCTCCGTAGGAGCCGGTTTCGTTATCGATCTGCCAGCCGATAACCGCGGGATTATCTCTGTAGTGCGAGACCAGGTTAGTGATGACGCGCTCGGCGTAGAAACGGAACTTGGGATTGTCGGTGTCCATGTTCTGGCGCATGCCGTAGCTGATCGAAGCCCCGCCCAGCGGACGCGCGTAAAACTCGGGATGGGCCTTGGCCATCCAGGTGGGCATCGAGTACGTAGGCGTGCCCATGATGACCTTTATCCCGGCTTTGCCCATGGCGTCGACCACACGATCCATCCAGGCGTACTCGAAGACTCCGTCGGAGGGTTCCCAGAGACTCCAGGTGGACTCTCCCATGCGGACAACCGAGATACCGGCCTCTTTCATGAGGGCGACATCTTTCTCCAGCCGGCCGGGCTGAAGATCGGCGGGCATGTACTCGTTGTAGTACGCGGCCCCATAGAGAACATTGGGTTGAATCGCTCCGGGTGGCGGGGTGGAGTCCTGTGCGCCTGCCGCCAGGGAGGCGAGGCCAAGAGCCAGGAGCGTGGTGAGAAAACGCGGGTTAAGCCAGCGATTCATGAATGCCTTTCCTCGTCCTAATACTTCTTGAACAGGGTGGTATGTCATCGTGGGATCGATGCGGCTTGGGACCAGATGGTATGGCCGATCGTGCCCAAGCATGCTACGGCGGAAGCATAAGCCAAGTCAATGAAAGCTGGGGAGTTGGTAGTGTCTCAAAGGGATTGTTGGTGAAAAATCGGACCGCGGTGGGTCTTGAGTGCCTGATTACAACACTGCTCACTTCCAGAGCGAGTATCATCTGCCGTGGGTACCTGGTCGACTGTTGATCAAAGAAGCGAAGACCCGGCCCGGAAGCGAAATCTAAGGTAACTCGGGAGCACCGAACGTGAAAAAAGGCCTTCTCTGCTTGCTGTTGTTGGCACACGGAATCCGAGCGCAAGAGCGGCAAACAGACCCCACGTGGTTGCATCGCTACGTTCCGGACGTCTCGGAGACCAAGGCGGGTCTTACCTCTCCAACTTGCCACTATCGGGCTATTTTCGGCGAGGGGGACAAAGAAAACCGATCGCTCCAAAGCGTAACTCGCTTCGGCGAACTCTCCTTGGATCGGCATGGCAACTGCCAGACCGTACTCTACGATCGCCAGGAAGAAATCTATTTCGTCGTCGAAGGGGCGGGCATGCTGCACTACCAAGATCAGGTCCAAGCGTTGCGCAAACATGACTTCACGTACTTGCCTCCGGGCGTGAAGCATTCGATTGCAAACGACTCGGATGAGCCGCTGCGCCTAGTGGTGATGGGGTTCAAGATCCCGTCATCGATTTCAATCGGGGCACCGATGCCACATCCGAGAGTCGCAAACCTGGAGGATGCCAGGGAGGAGACGGTCAGCGGTCACCCGAACTCAGTTCTGTACAAACTTCTGATCGGCCTGCACACCGGAAAACGAGACTTGATTGATGAGGCGTACGTGATGGACAGCTTTTTCTGGATGGATTTTGCGCCCGGAGGCACGAACTGGCCTCACCACCACCCGGCCGCCGAAGAAATCTACCTGGTAATGGACGGCCAGGGCGAAATCGTGGCCGGCGGTGGGACGGACGGCGTCGAAGGCCGCTACGCCGCCAAGGCCGGAGACGCCTACTACTTTCGCCCCAACTGCACGGTGGGCTTTTACAACCAGAACAAACCGAGCACCAAGGCTTACATTTTGGCCGTTCGATCGCGCATTCCACTGCATGAAGACGAAGAGTAGGTATCCCATCTCGCTCGGTGTAGAAATGGATGTCCCCGAAATCCAGCCGTCGATCTTTTGTGAAGGGGAGCCATGAGAAACATTCTTGGCAGAGCCGCTCTAGCGGGCGTAGTAATTTTTGCTTCCACCGGTTGGCTCCTCGTCGCAGCAAATGCCAGTGGCTCGTCCATTCTGGAGCCCGCAGCGGGCGCGTTGCTCGGACAATACTACGGAGCCGGTGATCTAGCCCAGACCACGGCGAAGCTCGGGCGGACACCCCCCGTTCACCTCACTTACTACGCGTGGACCGACGACTGGACCGGCACCGTCACCAAAGCGGATCTGTCCGCTGGACGCATCCCTCTCGTCAATTGGGAACCTCACAAGATCGACTTCACCAAGATCGTCGACGGAAGCCTCGATGCCACTATAGTAGCGCGTGCAAACGGCTCCAAAGCACTGGGGAAGAAGTTCTTCCTCGACTTCGCAGCGGAGATGAATGGTGACGAGGCGTGGAGTGGCAACAATGCACGCCTGTACGTTGCTGCTTATCGACACATTCACGACATCTTCCTTGCTGCGGGCGCTACCAACGTGATCTGGGCCTGGTGTCCAAACGTCACGGACATCGACGGAGGTAACAAGCATACGATGGAGTACTACCCAGGGGACGCCTACGTCGATTGGACAGGGGTCGATGGGTATAACTGGGGTGCGACAAACGGTGGCTGGCAGACCTTCCAACAGGTTTTCCGGGAGATCTACCCCCTCCTTGCAGCCAAGAAAAAGCCGATCTTGATTGGAGAGATGTCTTCTGCTCCAGTGGGAGGAAACAAAGGCAAGTGGATCGATGAAATCATTCCCACGCTCCGCGCCAGTTTCCCGCTCATCAAATGTCTCGTCTGGTTCGACATCAACAAGGAAGCTGATTGGCGCATCAGCTCGTCTCCCGAATCGGAAGCGGCGTTCATTCGCATGGCAAGAGATCCTTATTTCAATCCGTAGGATTCTGGGACACGCAGCTTGCACGTGTTCTCCGAGCAACTTTGGCGACGCTGGAGAAGCATTGCAGCGGACGCATATTGGGAGTGCCTTCGATGGTTGGCGAAACATCGCCATTTCACTCATTGACTCACCATTTATCGACAAGTAGGCCTCCTGGCGACGAAAATCTGCCTCATGCCAGCTCTGCTGGGGGAAAATAAGGCGTCATGGCGCTGGTCGTCTTCTTGAGGGGAGTCAATGTCGGGGGTCACAGGACCTTTCGGCCGAGCCTGCTCGTGAATGAGATGAGCGACTTCGATCTGGTGAATATAGGCGCCGCCGGAACGTTCGTAGTGCGAAAGCGGATCAGTCAAACCAGACTGCGTGCAGAGCTGGCAAAGCGCTTGCCGTTTGAGACGGAGGTGGTGATTTGCCAGGGGGACGACATCCTCGAACTGAAATCCGCGAACCCGTTTGCGGGCCAGCCCGCCGGACCGGAAATTGTCTGGTTTGTGAGCGTACTGGCAAGACCCGGGCGGCCTTTGCCTTCCACTCCTTATCATCTTCCTGCGGGGGATGAATGGTCTTTAAAGATCCTCGCCATGAAAGACCGCTTCGTCCTCGGTCTATACCGGCGGGAAATGAAAGCGATCCGCTACCTGGGCCAGCTGGACAAACTTTTCGGCGCGGTGGCAACAACCCGCAACTGGAACACGATAACCGCAATTGTCGGAATCCTGCAGAAGGCAGAGCCGTGATTCAGCTGCGCCATTTATTTCGCTTCATGCCGGTTAATCCCGGAGCGGGTCGGCAGATTCATTTCTCACTGGCATTTGGGTAGTGGGTCAGTTTGGAGACCATGAACCACGAAGGGCACGAAGGTACACGAAGGAACCCATGGACAACAAAGCCTTCGTGATACCTCGTGGTTTAGGTATTTGCCGCGTCAAATCTTGAAACTGACCCACCACCCCAGTTGACGACATTTTGTGACGCCGCTTGATGCCATTCGGCGCATACCAGGATCGCGCCACCCTCCGACATAAGCGATCACGCACGTCACCGAACTGGCGAAGGCTTTTTTAGCTCGCTTTCTCTTCAGCGCTGGCCTTTCGGAAGGCGGCTTCTCCAGCGTCGGAAACCTGGACCCACTTCGGGTTGGGCGAGGCTTCGGCGTCGTAATTGTCGTGCCAGTTCCACCATTTGTACGGAGCGCTTTGCGGGTGGCCCTCAGGGGAGTCTTCCCAGGTCTCCTGACGGCCAAGCGGCGTGAGGTCGAGGTAGCTCCAGGTGCTGCCCATGGCTTCGTCGCCGCGATTGTTGATGAAGTAGGTGCGAAACACTTTGTCGCCATCGCGAAAGAAAACGTTGTGGCCGTGCCATTCATCGACGCCAAAGTCTTTATCGAAGCTGTCGGTGATGGTGTACCACGGCATCTCCCATTCCATGCGCGCCTTCAGGCGAGCGATGTCCTTCTGCGGCGCGCGCGAGGCGTAGGCGAGAGTCGTGTCGCGAGCATTGAGATGGGCGAGATGCGCGACCTGGTCGGCACCCAACGAGCAGCCGCGGCAGGCATGATCAGGCCAGCCGAACACGCCCGGCTCGAAGAAGGCGCGGTAGAGAACCAACTGAGGTCGGCCTTCGAACAGGTCGAGCAGGCTCACTTTGCCCTTGGGCCCCTCGAACTCGTACTTCTTCGCCACCGGCGTCCACGGCATGCGCCGGCGCTCGGCGGCCATCGCGTCACGGGCGCGGGTCAACTCTTTCTCCTTCACCAGCAGTTTCTGGCGCGCGGCCTCCCACTCCTGCAGTGACACGATCGGGCGTGTTTTCATGTTCTTCGTTTCTTTCTGGTTATCCATTTCGCTCTCCTTTCTCGGGGTTCTTTCTATTGGTGATTGAATTTTGTTCTTCTTTGCCGCGAAGCTTCTTTCCGCGAAAGGCGCTTGTGACCAGCGCGGAAATCCCGCCCGTCGAGACGGTGCCTGCGGCGATCCAGGCCACGCTTGCAATACACGCAGGACACATAGGTTCTCCTTTTCGTTTAACGCTTGCTGCCACGCTTTGATGCGGCCGTGCGAATCCGGGTCATCAGGTCGGTCCAGCCGGCATCCACTCCGCGGTCCGATTCGCCGATCCACCCCATCGCCCGATGCACAAACCGAAGCCGCGTCAATCCGTTTTCTTCGGTCAGCCGGTATTGGAGATTTGAGACGGCCGGGGTGGACATAAACAGCGGCCCGCATATCTCCAGCAGCGACGGAGGCTTGATGGCCTGCACCACGCCCCAGAAGTGCCCCGTGTTGTTTCCCAGATCGCGAAACCAGCGCCCACCCGGCCACGCCTCCAACTTCATTGGCATCGGCTTTTCCGGGGTCGAGTTCAAAGGTCCCATCTGTTCGAGAATCGTCTCGAACACGATGCCGATTGGCGCCGCGATCTCTTCTTGCTTCACGATCTCGAAGGTCTGCACCGCCTGCGTCACCGGTTCATGAATGTTCGTTGCCATCAGTCCTCCTTTTTTGTGATGTCGCTTGAAATCATCCGCTCCAGAGCTTTGCGCTCCGCCCGCTCCTTGATCTGGCCGATTTGATGCGTCCAGTACCGCTCGAAGGTCTTCACCCAATCATGGACTGGCTTCAGCTTGGCCGCATTCAACCGGTACATCCGGTGTTGTCCGCGCTTGATCACGGAAACCACTCCAACCTTGCGCAACACCCCCAGGTGTTTGGAAACCGCCGGCTGCGGCATCCGCATTCGCAGTACAACTTCGCCCACCGCGTACTCCCTGCCATCCGCCAGCACCGCAATCACCTGGCGCCGCCGGGGCTCGGCGATGGCGTTGAATACATCCGCCGTGGTTGCCGCTCTGGCCATTTCTGAAATATATTCCTATATGAGCATATATGTCAAGTAACCTTTGCTTCGGCGCCCAGAGTTGTCTGGACTCCTGAACCGGGTTTTGCCTCTCGACCCGACCGCCGGCGACTGTCTTCACGTGCCAGGCCTGCACGAGCGGGGACGCTCGCGCCAACATTTTGGGCGGATGCATCCCTTTGTCTGGCGGACCATCTAATGGAGTGAGCACAAATTTATGGGAAACACATTCAAGACCGCCTTTCTGCTTACAGCGCTGACGCTGCTGCTGATGGCGGCGGGCCGAGCCTTGGGCGGACAGAACGGGATGTTGCTGGCGCTGGGCATTGCCGTGGTCACGAACTTCGTCGCGTACTTCTTTTCTGACAAGATCGCGCTCAGAACCTATCGCGCACAACCGGTGACGCGAGAGCAGTTGCCGCGGGTTTACAACGTGGTGGAACGGCTGACGCAGAAAATCGGCCTGCCGATGCCGAAAATTTATGTCATTCCCACGGATTCACCCAACGCATTCGCCACCGGACGCAATCCCAAGCACGCCTCGGTTGCGGTCACTCAGGGCATTCTGGGTCTGCTGAATGACGAAGAACTGGAAGGCGTGCTGGCCCACGAACTGGGACACGTAAATAATCGCGACATCCTGATCAGTTCGGTGGCCGCCACCATCGCCGGCGCCATCACCTGGCTGCGCTACGGCGCCTACTTCGGCATGGGCGATCGCGATGATCGTCGCGGGGGAGCCATGGGCGGTTTGCTGATGCTGATCCTGGCCCCGATCGCAGCCATGATGATCCAGATGGCGGTTTCGCGCTCTCGCGAGTACGCGGCTGATGAAACCGGCGCGCACTTTACCGGCAATCCCTATGCCCTGGCCAGCGCTTTGGCCAAGCTTGATGCTTATTCACGGCGCGTTCCCATGATGGGCACACCGACAACCGCGCACCTTTTCATCATCCAGCCGCTGTTGGGCATGAATTTTGGCAATTTGTTTTCCACCCACCCGCCGATTGCCAAGCGTATCGAGCGCCTGACGGGAAGGCCGGCGGAGTTCACCCGGTAAAGCGGACGTCAGACCTCAGACGTCGGACGTCAGATCTCAGAGACCGGACCTTGGAGGCAGGCTGTCGTTTCTTCACGCAAATTGAGCCGCCAGGTCTGACGTCCGATGTCCGATGTCCGACGCCTGAGGTCCGGCGTCCAGTGACGTTCGTAACGCCTTCTGCCCGCCGCAACCGCCACGGGCGCATAGTAGAATTTCTCGATGTCGCCTGAAATCGCCATTGCCGTGTCCCATCGCGCGACCCAACTGGAAAACGCACTGCGCAAGGTGATCCGGGGCAAGGATGACGTGGTCAGGCTCGCGCTGGTTTCGGTACTCGCCCGGGGACACTTGTTGATCGAGGGCGTCCCCGGCGTGGGCAAGACGACGCTCGGCCAGGCCCTGGCCCGGGCCATCGACTGTACGTTTCAGCGGGTGCAGTTCACCAGCGACATGCTTCCATCCGACGTCCTGGGCATCTCGATCTACTCCGCCATCGAGCAGCAGTTCGAGTTCAAGCGTGGACCGGTTTTCACCAACGTCCTGCTCGCCGACGAGATCAACCGCACCACGCCCAAGACCCAATCCGCGTTGCTCGAGGCCATGAACGAAGGCCAGGTCACGGTGGACTCGCACTCTTATTCTCTGCCGCAACCGTTCCTGGTGATTGCCACTCAAAATCCGGTCGAGCACCACGGGACTTATCCTCTACCCGAGTCGCAGTTGGATCGCTTCCTGATGCGGGTGCGGATGGGTTATCCCGATGGCGAGTCTGAACGCGAAATTTTGCGCTCCGAAGCGGGAACCGCTCAGCTGGACATTCTGACGCCGGTGCTGACCGGGGCTGACGTGCTCGAAATGCAGCAGGCAGTCACTCAGGTACGGGTCGATGATTCGCTGGTCGGCTATGTGCTGGCCATTGTTCGTGCCACCCGTGAGTCCGAGCACTTTTCTCTGGGGGTTTCGCCCCGCGGCTCCCAGATGCTTTACCGCGCCGGACAGGCCATGGCTTTTCTCGACGGCCGCAACTTCTGTGTTCCGGAAGACTTCAAGCCGCTGGTGGTGGCAGTCTTTGCCCACCGCGTCGCGGTGAATGGCCGCTATTCTTCTACCCTCAAGAAATCCGAACAGGCCGAGCAGGTGCTCCGGGAACTGGTCGAGACCATCCGCGTGCCGGTCTAGGGTCTGCCAAAGCGGACTGCGAACAAAAATCAGTTTTTAGTTTTGAGTTCCCGGTTCTCAGTTTGCCGTTCATAATAGTTGACTGTCATGTCATTTCTTCGTTTCCTGATGCTGCTTTCTTTGATCGTCTGGCTGGGCGGAGTGATATTTTTTCCTGTCGTCGCCCAGACTTCGTTTTCGGTGCTGCCTACACGCCATCTGGCGGGGTCGGTGGTGGGGCGTTCATTGGGAATTCTGCACTGGATGGGAATGATCTCAGGGGTGGTCTTTCTGGCGAGTTCGCTGCTGTTGAGCCGGCTGAGCAGTGGTGAAGCGCACTGGTTCGCGGCCCGGAATGTGCTCATCTGTATGATGCTGCTGCTTACGTTGATCTCGCAGTTCGGCATCATTCCGCGTATGGACGCACTCCGGGCTTCCATGGGGCAGATCGATGCCGCGCCGGTTGACAGCCCCGCTCGCATGCAATTCGACGGCTTGCATCACTGGTCCACGCGGATCGAGGGTGGAGTGCTTCTGCTCGGGTTGGTGGTGGCTTATCTGACGGCGAGGTCCTTGACCTGATCTGGCTGTTATCATCTTTGTGTCCCTATGAAAACTGGCATTATCGGCCTGCCTCAGGTGGGCAAGACCTCTCTGTTCCGCATTCTCACCAAGGCGCATCTTTCCGGCCAGGTGCACTCCAACCCGCGCGAGGCCCATATAGGAGTGGCCAAAGTTCCGGACGAACGTCTCGACCGCCTGGCGGCGCTTTACAACCCGAAGAAACTGACCCACGCATCGGTCGAATATGTGGACGTGGGTGCCATTGGTCAGGAAGCCCTCAAGGAAAGTGCGTACGTCGGGCACCTGCGTAACGTGGATGCCCTGGCCCACGTGGTCCGCGCCTTCGATGATCCCTCTATTCCGCACGTCGGGCCGGTCGATCCCCTTCGCGACATCAAGAACGTTGATTTCGACCTGATGGTCAGCGACCTGGGACAAATTGAAAAGCGGCTGGAGCGCCTGGAAAAAGACCTGAAGAAGATGCGCACTCCTGAGCTGGAAAAAGAGTTCGATCTTCTGAAGCGCGCCAATGTACACCTGGGAACCGAGCGGCCGCTGCGCGAGATGGAAATGACTCCGGAGGACAAGAAGCGTCTGCGCGGCTTCATGTTCCTGAGCGAGAAGCCGATTCTTTACGTGCTCAACGTCGGGGAGAGCACGGAGTTGGGCAACGATCTCGAAAACGCGATCACCAAGTACAACTTGACCGAGGTGGCGTCGCGGCCCAATGCGTCTGCCTCTGCGATCTGCGGAAAGGTGGAAGCGGAACTCGCGGAGATGAGTGACGCGGATGCCGCCGAGTTTCTGGGCAGCTACGGGCTAAGAGAAAGCGGGCTGGTGCGTCTGATTCGCACCACTTATTCGCTGCTCGGACTCATCTCGTTTTTCACCTCCGGCGAGGACGAATGCCGGGCCTGGACCATTCCCGTTCGCACCCGCGCAGTAGAAGCCGCAGGTGCCATCCATTCCGATCTCGAAAAACATTTCATCCGCGCTGAAACCATTCGCTGGGATCAGCTGCTCGAAGCCGGTTCTGAAGCGAATGCCCGCGCCAAGGGCACTCTGCGCCTCGAGGGTAAAGATTACATCGTGCAGGATGGCGATGTGATGCACATCCGGCACAGCGGCTAAAACTCCCATTCTGGAACTGGGAACTGATAACTCAAAACCGGAAACTGATAACAAACCAGTTGTCGGTTCTCAGTTTTTAGTTCTCAGTGTTCATACGTCACATCTTTTCCGGCGGGATGTTGTCATGATTGTCCCAGGAGGCAGTTATGGGGCAGTCATACCGGGACCTGATTGCATGGCAAAAGGCCATGGACTTTGTCATGGACGTTTACCGCACCAGCAAGGCATTCCCGAGAGACGAACTCTACGGGCTCTCCAGCCAGGTGCGGAGATCAGCGGTTGGGGTGCCCACCAACATTGCGGAGGGGCAGGCGCGTTTCTCCGCCAACGAATTCCATTATTTCCTGGGACGCGCTCGAGGATCGCTGGTCGAGGTCGAAACCCAACTGATGATTGCCCAGAACCTGGCGTACTTTACCCCGGAGCATGGCAAGCATCTCCTCGACCAGGCGGCCGAGTTAGGAAAAATATTAAACGGCCTGATCGGCGCGATTCGTCCCGCGGCCTAGCTGAGAGCCGGGAACTTGAGACGGGGAACTGATATCATCGCCCGCGTACATGCATCCCATTCTCCTCAGCATCCTGCTCGGTCTGACCGCAGCCGGGGCCAATGTTTTCGGCGGCGCCATCATCGTCCAGAAAAACTGGGACCGTTCCTATCTGAAGTACTTCGTGGCGCTGGGCGCGGGATTCATGCTGGCGACAGCCATCTTAGAGATTTTCCCCGCCAGCCTGGAACTTCGCGGCAAGAGCGCCGCCGTCCTGGTTCTCGCCGGATACCTCATCGTTCACCTGTTCGAACATACCGTCACTCCGCACTTCCATTTCGGCGAGGAGACTCACAAGGATGCATTCGTCCACGGCCACCGCGGATACTCGGTGCTGTTGGGACTGATCATCCACACTTTTTTTGACGGCATCGCCATCGCTTCCGGGTTCATTGTTTCCAACTGGCTGGGATGGGTCATCTTTCTGGCTATTTTCCTGCACAAGATTCCGGAAGGATTCACCATTGCGTCGGTCATGCTGGCCAGCGGACAAAGCCGGCGCACCGCGTGGGGTGCCTCCATGCTGCTGGGGGCTTCGACGCTGGCTGGAGTCCTGACCATGGCGGTGTTCCGCCATCAGGTCAGTTACGGCTTACCGCTCTCCGCAGGGGTGACGATTTATGTGGCCGCTTCGGACCTGATGCCGGAAGTGAACCGCGAGCCGGGCGTGAAGATGGCGCTGGTGGTCTTCCTGGGAGTGGGGCTGCTCTTTCTGCTCGATACCCTCGTTCACGTGCACTAGCTAAGTGTGGGTCGGACACTCCTGTCCGACGCTTTTGAATTTGACTTTGACCTTATATTCGTCGAACTCGAAAACCACCACGTAGATCAAAATCAAAATCAACGGCGTCGGACAGGAGTGTCCGACCCACACACGACTTATTCCACCGTGTGTTTTGCCGTGTAGCCTTCCCGGGCCATGACGGTGTACTTCACGTCTTTGCCTTTCTGGTCTTTCACTTTCAGCGGGCCTCCGTCGGGAGCGACTACTTCCACTTTCAGTTTGCGGTAGGTGCCGTCCAGCTTGGGATTGGTGGGATGGTAGGCGAGATTGTACTGGTTGCGGATATCGCCGATGACGTCGTGAAAAATCTCGGGCAGCTCCGCTTGAAAGCGGGGGAAGTAAGCGCGTCCTCCGGTCAGGCTGGCAAAGGTCCTCATTTCGTTGTCGCCCTGCAGGTAATCCATTTCTCCGACCGGAATACCCATGCCGTGGGTATAGCCGCATCGATGCGCCTCACAATAGTTGCGCACCGCAAAGCCCACGCTGATGGGGAAAATAGTGACGTCATGGGTGGTCTTGATCTTCTTCATGATCTGGTCGAGGTTGAGCTTGCTGAAAGTGTCCACGCCGGTGGTCACCAGGATGACGTACTTTCGTCCCTGGATCTGATCGACGCGATCGAGCGTGTCATACAGTGCGTCGAACAGGTTGGTCTCGGCGAATCCCGGTATGCGCAACTGATTCAGCGCGCCATAGACCGCCTGCTTGTCCTGGGTAAAGTCGGCCAGGATGTGCGGCTTCATGTCGTAGGAGATCACTGCCACCCAGTCATTTTTCTTGAGGGCATTGGCAAAAGCGTAGCTGGCATTCAGCGCGTCCACCATGAAGTAGTAGTTGGTGGAGGCAAATTCGACTAGCAACACGGCGGTAATCGGAGCTTGCGAAACATCGAAGTCAGCCACTGACTGCTGGACGCCATCTTCCAGCACGCGAAAGTTGTCCTTTTTCAGGCCGGGGATAAATTGCCCGTCCTTGGTGGTGACCAGAACATCCACGTTCACCAGGGGGACATCCACCTTGATGGAATAGTCGGGCATGCCCTCTATTTTTTTAGGTTTTGCCGGGGGCGGTGGTGGCGGCGGCTCTTCCTTCTTTTTCGGGATGGCGTAGGGCCCGACGTCGTTCTGGGGGCCGCCGGCCTCGGGCGGCGCCTCCTGTTTCTGCCCGCTGGCAGCGGGTTCGGACTGGTCCTGCGCCAGCAACCCGGGCACCCCCAGCGTCAGGAACAGCAAAGCCAGCATCATCAAGGGGATAGTATGAATGGGCCGACCCGGAAGCTTCAGATTTCTAATCCGATCACTTCTAATCCAATCAATGGAAAACATGGAATTCCTCGATAAATCGTTATGCTAGTATAGACGCAGGGCTTCGCGATTGGGATGTTTTGCACGGCCTTTGACTGTCGCTTTTAGTTTCTCCCACCCGGCAAGAGCACGATACAAGGCGCGAAGTGCAGGATTTTGGTCGCTGAGCCCTGGGCTCCAGGTTCAAATTCATGAGACGTGCGCTTTTCTCCAGTGTCATTGCTCTCCTTCTCTCTCTAACCATCCAGGCCCAGACCCCCAAACCGGTTGAAACCATTCCCGTGAGCGAGATTCATGCCGGAATGCACGGCGTGGCTTATACCGTCTTCCAGGGCACTAAACCAGAATCCATGGGAGTGGAAGTTCTTGGGATTCTGAGGAACGCCAACGGCCCCAAGGGCGACATCATTCTGGTTCGTTTGTCGGGCGAGAAGGCGGAATACACCGGGGTAGTCGCGGGCATGAGCGGGAGCCCGGTGTATTTGAATGGCAAGCTGGCGGGAGCGCTGGCCTTCCGCATCGGCGAATTCTCCAAGGAGCCGATTGCCGGCGTCACTCCCATCGCTGAGATGTTCGAGATCAGTGCCATGGACCGCAGCCCGGGAGGCAGCACGGTGAACGCCGAGGCCGCGGTGCACGCATCCACCCGAACCTCGGGCCCGGGAGCCGACACTTTTGCCGCCAGGGATTATGCCAACGATCTGAAGCCGATCGAAGCCCCGCTGGTATTCAGCGGATTTTCGCAGGACGCCATGCAGCGCTTCGCTCCCCAGTTCGCCAAGGCCGGGATTGTGCCGGTGATGGGAGTGGGTTCGGTCAGTGAAAGCAAGCAGCCCGAACCTTTAGAGCCGGGCTCGGCCGTCAGCGCGATCCTGGTGCGCGGCGATATGGACATCGCGGCCACCTGCACCGTCACCTACATGGACGCCCACCACCTGCTGGCCTGCGGTCATCCCCTGCTGCAATTTGGCATGGTGGATTTGCCCATGACCAAAGCGGAAGTCCTGGCCACGCTGCCCTCGCCGCTCAATGCCTTCAAGATCGTAAATGCCACCGAGCCGGTCGGCGCCTTTGTGCAGGACCGGCACACCGGCATCCTGGGAGAGTTTGGCAAGCAACCGGAGATGATTCCCGTCACTTTGAATATTCACGGCGGAGCGACCAACAAGCAATTTCATTACGAGGTGCTGAACAACGCGAACCTGAGCCCGCTGGCCATGATGGCGACGGTGTTCAACGCATTGCACGGAGTGAACGAGTACGGCGAAGACACCACCTACCGGATGAATGGCCGGATCAGCGTGAACGGCTATCCCGACGTCACGGTGCAGAACATGTTTGCCCCGTCGGATGGTGGACAGCCCGCCGCGGTCATGGCGGCGCTTTCGCTGGGGGACCGCTTCAGCCGTATTTATGACAACCCTTACACCGTGCCGGGCATTCGCGGGGTCAAGCTTGATTTCGACCTGGTGCGCGAACGCCGCTGGGCCCGTCTCGAGGGCGCGCGCACCGACCTGATCGAAGCGCGGCCGGGAGACGAGATCACCATCGAAACCGTGCTGCGTCCCTACCGGGGCGAAGTAATGCTGCAGCAGATTCCGATTCATATTCCCACCTCGACATCCCGGGGGCCGCTGCGGATTCTGGTCAGCGATGGCGAGACCCTCGACCGCCTGCGTCACGGCAACCCGCAGTTGGGACGAAAAATGGACCTGGCGTCCACCATCGCCTTGCTCAACAAACAGCATGTGAATAATCGCGTGTACGTCTCGCTGCTGGAAGCTGATCCAGAGGCCATGGTCGCGGACAAGGTCATGCCCACGCTGCCGCTTTCGATCATGAACGTGATGGACAGCATGCGCGGCACCCAGGAAATGATCGTGCAGGGCGAGTCTTCGGTGAACGAAGCGGCCACCGGCCCACTGGATTATGTAGTCTCCGGCGCGCAGGTCCTGACCATTACGGTCAAATAATTTTGTGCTGTGTGGTCGGACACTCCTGTCCGACGGCTTTGACTTCTGCAAGATGCACTCACACCCTGGGCTTGCCGGCACATCCTTCCCAAGTCAACCCCAAAGGCGTCGGACAGGAGTGTCCGACCCACACACCCGTGATAGTCTGAATTCTTCCGCTCCAGATCGTGATGAGGTAACAAAATTGGCAACCCGTCTGTGTAAGCAATTCTTCCTGGCTCTTATCTCTCTACTCATTGTCGTTCCGTTCGCTACCGCCGAAGGCACTCGCACCTGGGAACAATCCAAGTTTGAGGACTTGAGCAAGGGGACGGCCACCGGCGTAGCTATTCGCAGCATGGGCGGCCTGGAACTGGCGCCCGCCTTCAAGGCCATCTCGACCACCCCGTCTACCTACATATGGTCGATCGCGGCTGACCAGAGCGGAAATCTTTATGCCGCCACCGGCGGACCCGCCCGCGTGTACCGCATCACGCCGCAGGGGCAATCCTCCACCATCTTCGAGCCCCAGGAGTTGCAGGTGCAGGCCCTGGCGGTGGACAAGAACGGCCTTCTCTATGCCGCCACCAATCCAGATGGCAAGGTATATCGCATCGAGCGCGTGGCCGGCGGCAGCGCAACCAAGGGCAAAACGGAGAGCACCAAGTCGGCCAGCGAATTCTCGGCTTCCGTATATTTCGATCCGGGGACGAAATACATATGGGACATGGTTTTCGACAATGCCGGCAACCTGTACGTGGCCACCGGCGATCACGGCGAAATCTATCGCGTGACTCCCCGGGGCGAGCATTCGGTATTTTTCAAAAGCGACGAAGCCCACATTCGGGTGTTGGCGGTGGATGCGCAGGGCAATCTGATCGCGGGCTCGGACGGCAGTGGACTGGTGTACCAGATCAAGCCCAGCGGTGAAGGCTTCGTGCTTTACAGCGCCCCCAAAAAAGAAATTACGGCGCTGGCCATCGACAAGGCGGGAAATATCTATGCCGCCGGCGTGGGAGAGAAACGCGCCGGCCCGATTCCGTCGATCTTCCCTTCGCCCGTTACCGCGCCCCCCCCCGGGCCCCCGGGCGGGGCGGCACAACCCGGCATGGTGGTGCTGAACCCAAGTGCCGCTCCACCCGCCCTGGTGAGCAGCATCCCGCTTACGGGAACGAGCGCAAGCGGCGGTTCGGAGATTTACCGGATCGCGCCTGACGGCTCGCCCCGGCGCATCTGGGCTTCGCGCGAAGACCTGGTGTATGCCCTGGCCTTCGATTCCGGAGGACGCCTGCTGGCTGGTACCGGAAATCGTGGCCATGTTTTCGCCATCACCGGCGAAGATCGCTTCGTCGATCTGCTGAAGGCCAGCGCCACTCAGGTCACGGCTTTCGCCAAAGCTCCGGCGGGCGGACTTTATGTGTCAACCAGCAATCTCGGCAAAGTGTTTCTGCTGGGCGGGTCGGCCGAATCCGAGGGCAGCTACGAGAGCGATGTGTTCGACGCCAAAGTTTTTTCCCGCTGGGGCCGCGCCGAATTGCGCGGCGCGGGGCAGGTCCAGTTGTTTGCCCGCAGCGGCAATGTGGACAATCCCGACCGCAACTGGAGTCCGTGGCAACCCGTCGATCTGGTGAAAGATCCGGTGCTCAATGTGCCGCCGGCGCGCTTCATCCAGTGGAAGGCGGTGCTGCATTCCGGGACCACCGCACCCACGGTGGACAGTGTGCTGCTGAACTACCTGCCCAAGAATGTGGCTCCGGACTTCGACGATGTCACCGTGCAGGTGGGCGCGCGTTACCTGCCCATGCCCAAGCTCGCGCTGGTACCTGACACGAGCGGAACCGCGGGCGCAAATCCGCAGCCGCGCCTCGACGCTCCTCCTCCTACCTCTCGCGACTCCGATTCCATCGGCGTGCGCTGGACCGTCCACGATGACAACGACGACCAGATGGTTTACTCGGTCTATTACCGGGGCGATGGCGAAACTCGCTGGCTGCTGCTGAAGGATGACCTGACCGACAAGTACTACTCCTTCGACGCATCGCTTCTGCCGGATGGCGGCTACACCGTCGAGGTCATGGCTTCGGATGCGCCCTCGCATTCTCCCGGCCAGGCCCTGACTTCGACGCGGGACAGCGCGCGCTTCGAAGTCGATACCACGCCGCCCCGAATCGAAGGGCTCAAAGCAGCCGTGGAAGGCGCGCAAATCCATGTCAGCTTCCACGCTCTCGATGGATTTTCTAACATCAAGCGTGCCGAGTATTCCGTGGATGCGACCGACTGGCAGTATGTGGAACCGGTCGGACAGCTCGCGGATTCAAAAAACGCAAGTTATGATTTCCAGGCGGCTATTCCTTCTGGCGGAAATCCCGCATTACCCGACCCGGCGAAAATATCTTCCGAGCACGTTGTGGTCGTTCGAGTCTATGACCGCTTCGACAACATGAGTTCGGCAAAGACGTTGATTCGGGGCCAGTAGCCTGGGGATCATCAGTCCCTGTTCGGAACTGAGAACCGGGAAGTGGCTTTAACCAGTTTCCGAGTTTCCAGTTTCCAGTTTCCAGTTTCCAGTTTCCAGTTTCCAGTTTCCAGTTTCCGGTTCTCGGTTCTCAGTTTCTCGGTCTTCGTTCAGTTTGTGATTTGGTCGGCGTTGCGCAGTTCCGGGAAGGCCCACGCCCATATTGCGATCACGGCCAGGGTTCCTACTCCACCCAGCACGACTGCCGGCACCGTCCCAAACCAATGCGCCGTGAGGCCGGACTCGAACTGGCCCAGTTCGTTTGAAACTCCGATAAAGATCATATCTACGGCATTTACCCGTCCGCGCATTTCATCCGGGGTGGCCAGCTGCACCAGGATGGAGCGAATGATCACGCTGACCATGTCGGTGGCGCCGAGCAGCAGCAGCGCGACCAGAGAGAGTGCCAGGCTGCGCGAGAGCCCGAAAATAATTGTGCATACGCCAAATCCAGCCACACACCACAGCATGGTGAGTCCGGCATGCCGCCGCAGAGGACGGTGCGCCACCAGGATGGCCATGGCAGTCGCGCCGACGCCGGGAGCGCTGCGCAGCAGTCCCAGTCCCCAGGGGCCGGTCTTGAGGATTTCGCTGGCATACACCGGCAGCAGCGCTACCGCGCCTCCCAGCAGCACCGCAAACATGTCCAGCGAGATTGAGCCCAGCACCAGCTTGTGGTTCCAGATGTAGTGAAAACCCGCCAGTACGGTATTCCAGGTGACGGGTTCCCGGGCTCGGGCCTGGGTCTGCAAGGTGATGCGAAGCGTGGAAAAAACGGCGGCCAGGCCGGTGACCACGGCGGTCGCGTACACCCCGGTCGGCCCGCCCGAGAGGGCGTAGAGAAACCCTCCAATCGAAGGCCCCAGAATGGTTGCCGCCTGAAAGATGCTGGCGTTCCAGGCCACCGCGTTGGGGAAATGTTGTTCCGGAACGAGTTGGGGAAGCAGAGCCCGGCTCACTGGAGCATTGAAGGCGCGCACTACGCCGATCAGCACCACGACGGCATAAATCAGGCGAACGGAATGGCTGCCACGCCAGGCAATTGCCCAGAGCAGGCCGGAGGAGACGGCGAAGCCGCAGTAGCATAGCGTGACCACCTTGCGCCGGTCGAAGCGGTCGGCCACATGTCCTGAGACCAGGAACAGAAGCATGCCGGGCAGAAACTGGGCCAGTCCGATCAGTCCGAGATCCAGAGGCCGCCGGGTAATTTCGTACACCTGCCATCCCACCGCCACCGACTGCATTTCCAGCGCGGCCACGATAAAGAAACGCGCGACCTGGTAAATGGTGAAGTCAGGATAGGTGAAGGCGATGCGGCCAGCCGGAAGAGTGGGGCCGGGAAAACCCGGTTCAGGAAGACTGGGCTCGAGGGATTCTGCCATCCTTTACTGTGCCACAAAACCAGCCACGAGTGGAGCTGGTCTTCGGGCTGCAACATATCGTTATAATCCGCAGCGTGGTTTTTCTCCGCACTGTAGGGTGGCTGGCGTGCGTCGTCTATGCCACCATCCCGTTATTCTGGCTGCTCATCCATCCTCGCGTGCACTACTGGCGCTCGCGGCAGGGTTCGCCCTATCGCATCCTGATACCGGTCTGGATTGCCTTGTGGGTCGTGTTCGCGGCCGGCACTGCGAAGTGGCGGAGCCTAGCAATCTACACTGCGCCATGGAGCTGGCTGCCCGCAGCCCTGCTCTTCGGTGCCGGAGTGTGGATCTACCGCCGCTCTGGAACCGGTTTCAGCGCGGCACAGCTGGGAGGCCTTCCTGAACTCATTCCCGGACATCGCGAACAGAGCCTGATCACTTCGGGCATACGCGCCCGGGTGCGCCATCCCGTCTATTTGGGGCATTTGTGCGAGATGCTGGCCTGGAGCGTTGGAAGCGGGTTGGTCGTGTGCTATGCGCTGACCCTGTTCGGGGTGGTCACAGGCGCCGTGATGATCCGAATGGAAGATAAAGAGCTTGAGCAGCGCTTCGGCGCGGAATACCGGGAGTATCGGCGAAGGGTGCCGGCCTTAGTGCCCCGAGAAAATTTATTCGGGAAGGGTCGATAACGGGTCGTTCGATTCGACTCGTTCCTGGGAAGGGCACGGCTTGAGCCCTGCCGCTCAGAGCCCGCACCGCGAGCGGCTTTAGCCGCTGAGGAAAGGACAGGAGTGGATATTTCTACTCTGCATGTGGTCACGCCGACTGGACTGCATCATTTCCAATTTTGAGTTGGAGTCTGGACTGCTGTCTCTAAGGATTCCAGCGAGATCGGAAGCGAAACCTCAGGGGCTAAAGCCCCGTCGATCTGGCGTCCTTACGGCACGACTGAAGTCGTGCCCTTCCATCGTGCCCTTCCACCTGACGCATGGCGATGTTCGCCAGATCAAAGTAGGGGTGGATTCGAGTTCCGCCGCGCACGGCAGCTATAATTCGGTCTGGCTGAAAGCTGATAGCTGACGGCTGATCGCTTCCTTACATGCGCTTCGAATTTTTCATCGCCACCCGTTATTTGCGCGCCAAGCGCCGTCAGGCCGTTATCGGCGTGATCACCGGCATTTCCATCGCCGGGGTCGCCGCCGGAGTGGCGTCGCTGGTAGTGGCCCTCGCCATCAATAACGGCTTCCGTCAGGACCTGCAGGACCGCCTGCTGGGCTCGACCTCGCACATCAATCTCTTGCGGGTGGAGAGCGACGGTATCAAGAACTGGCGCCCGCTGATGGAGCGCTTGTCAAAACAGCCCCATGTGATCGGCACCGCGCCGGCAATTTACGAACAGGTGTTGATCTCGAGGGGACCACGGGCCCGCGGGGCCGTGCTAAAAGGGATGATTCCTGCGTATGAGCGCAAGGTAAGCGACCTGCTGAACACGGTGAAGATTGGATCGATGGATCCGCTGGACGCGGACGGTGTGGAGCCGGGTCTTCGACCCGGCCTGGGCGGGTCTGAGACCCGCCCCGCCACGAACTCTCCCGACGATCTGAACGCGGTGCAGGAGCGCATCGCTTTCATGCCGCCGATCGTTCTGGGCAAGGACATTGCCGAAGACCTGGGTGCCACGCTGAACTCGGTGGTGCTGGTCACCAGTCCGCAGGGAGAACTCACGCCGTTTGGATTGGTTCCGAAGTACAGCCGCTTCCGCGTGGTGGGGATTTTCAATTCAGGTTTTTTTGACTACGACAGTTCGTGGGCGTTCACCCGCCTCTCTGACACGCAAAATCTGGAAGGCCTGGGCGACCAGATCACGGTGCTCGAGTTCAAGGTGGATGATATTTACCAGGCAGGAAAAATTTCGCGGCAGCTCGAACAGGCCGCCGGCAAAGGCTTCATGGCCACCAACTGGATGGAGCAGAACAAGGCGCTCTTCCGGGCCTTGAGGCTGGAGCGGCTGGTGACCTTTATCACCATCGGGCTGATCGTCTTCGTCGCTGCTCTGAACATTCTGATTTCACTGACCATGATGGTGATGGAAAAGACGCGCGACATCGCGGTGCTGATGTCCATGGGCACGCGGAAATCGCAGGTGCGGCGTCTTTTCATCACCCAGGGACTCTTGATCGGCGTCATCGGAACTGCGATTGGGCTGGCGCTCGGCTATGCGCTTTCATGGGCGGGAGGCCACTACCACCTGCTGTCACTGGCTCCCGAAGTCTATTCCATCGACTACGTTCCATTCGCTCCGCGTGCTATGGATGGCGCGCTGGTCGCGCTGGTGGCCATCGGGATTTCCCTGATCGCCACGTTGTATCCCTCCTGGTCGGCCGCGAGGATTCTGCCTGCTGAAGCATTGCGCTACGAGTGACCCCGGGCCAGCGTAGTGACCATGGTCATGTCGCAATTCACCAAAATTGGGCTTAAGGTTTCCTTCATAAACGTTCCCAAAGCGGGAGCAGAGGGTTTCCGGCCCGGCGTTCATGCTTTAATGAGAGGTTGCGCTTGCGGATAGCTGAAAGCTATGGCAGGCAGCGGCGGTTTGAGCCGAGGAGCGGGCCTTTTGCATCTAATTGAACAGGAGACGATGCTGCGCGTCGAAAGTCTTAAAAAAGTCTTTCGCTCGGGCGAGTCGGACCTGGTGCTCTTTGACAATTTGTCGTTTCAGGTGGCCAAGGGAGAAATGCTGGCCATCGTGGGCGAGTCAGGGTCGGGCAAGAGTACCTTGTTACACATCCTCGGCGCTCTTGATCGTGCTTCTTCGGGTGACGTATACTGCGCCCACTTGCGACTGAGTTCACTCTCAGAAGATGACGCGGCCGGGTTCCGCAACCATGAACTCGGTTTCGTCTGGCAGTTCCACTACCTGCTGCCGGAATTCACGGCACTGGAAAACGTGGCCATGCCGCTTCTGCTTCGGGGTATGGCGCGGCAGAAGGCGGAGGGGGAAGCTTCGCGGTGGCTGCACGAGGTCGGACTGGAGCAGCGCTCGCATCACCGGGCGGGAGAGCTTTCCGGCGGTGAGCAGCAGCGAGTGGCTCTGGCCCGGGCGCTCATCACCCAGCCGAAGCTTTTGCTGGCGGATGAGCCCACTGGAGATCTCGACAGCCGCACAGCGGACTCGGTTTTTGAATTGATCGCCCGGCTACATCGCGACTACCAGCTAACCTCTCTGATTGCCACCCACAATTTTGCCTTCGCGCGCCGCTGCCACCGGGTGTTGCGTTTGCAGCGTGGGAAGGTGGAAGAAGTCGCTCCGGAAACCCTTGCCGGCTAGAGATGACAGGAGTTGGCGGAGCACGGCCAGAGTTCCGAAAGGGAAACGACAAGATAGAGATAAAGTCGGTTGTCAGTTCGTGGTTCTCTGTTCTCAGTTTTGCTGGGGATGCCTTTGGTAACGAGTTGTACCGGCGCTTCCGGGCCATAGACGGGTTGGCAGATAGATTGCAATAATGATGAGGGCAGTTGGTTTCCCAGGGTTCGGGCCGTAAGCAGAAACCTCGGTCCTCAGTAGAGCCAAGGGGGTGGGGCTTTATGTTTGAACGTTATACAGAAAAAGCACGGCGCGTTATCTTTTTTGCGCGCTACGAAGCCAGCCAGTTCGGGTCTCCTTATATTGAGACGGAGCACCTGCTGCTTGGACTGTTGCGCGAAGACAAAGCCCTGACCAATCGCTTTCTGCGTTCGCACGCTTCGGTTGAATCCATTCGCAAGCAGATCGAAGGACACACCACGATCCGGGAAAAAGTCTCGACTTCGGTGGACCTTCCATTAAGCAATGAGTGCAAACGGGTGCTGGCCTATGCCGCGGAAGAGGCGGAACGGCTTTCGCACAAGCACATCGGAACCGAGCATTTGCTGTTGGGTTTGCTGAGAGAAGAAAAGTGCTTTGCGGCCGAAATTCTGCACGAACGCGGCCTGAGGCTATCGACCATTCGTGAGGAACTGGCGCGCAGCAGCCAGGAAAAATCGGCGCCGCAGCGTCAGCGTGAATCTTCACTGCTGAGCGAGTTTTCCCGCGACCTGACCCAGGCCGCCATGGACAACCAGCTCGACCCTCTGGTCGGACGTGACGGCGAACTGGAGCGGGTTATCCAGATTCTGTGCCGCCGCACCAAGAACAACCCAGTGCTGATCGGCGAGCCGGGCGTGGGTAAGACCGCCATCGTCGAAGGACTGGCGCAGCGCATCGCGGACGGAGAAGTGCCTTCGTTCCTGGCCGACAAGCGCATTCTGGGCCTCGACCTCTCATTGATCGTGGCCGGCACCAAGTATCGCGGCCAGTTTGAAGAGCGGCTGAAGACCATCATGAAGGAGTTGATGGAATCGCAGAACTCCATCATCTTCATCGACGAGTTGCACACCCTGGTGGGCGCGGGCTCGGCGGAAGGCTCGCTCGATGCGGCCAACATTCTGAAGCCGGCGTTGTCTCGCGGCGAGATTCAGTGCATCGGGGCCACCACTCCGGGCGAGTATCGCAAGTCGATCGAGAAAGATCGTTCGCTGGAGCGTCGCTTCCAGGCGGTAAAGGTCCCGCCTCCGGACGAGGCCAACGCCACCAAGATTTTGTTCGGGATCAAGGACCGGTACGAGAAATTCCATGCCGTCACTTACACCGACGAATCCATCAATTTCGCGGTATCGCACTCGAACCGCTACATCCCGGACCGCTTTCTGCCGGACAAGGCCATCGACCTGATCGATGAAGCCGGAGCGCGTGTAAAGCTGCGCCAGACTTCGCTGCCGGAAGAGATTACCGAAGTCCAGAAGCGCATCAAGTTCATCGTCCACCGTATGGAGAACGCCATCGCGAACCACGAGTTCGAGAAGGCGCGCTTCTACTCGGACGAGGAACGCAAGGAACGCGAGAACCTGCGCGGCCTTCGCGAAAAATACCACCTCGATGAATCCTCCACCGGCGTTGTCGGTCGGGAGGACATCGAGGACGTGGTATCGCGCTGGACCGGCGTTCCCATCACCTCGATTAAAGAAGAAGAGTCACAGAAGCTGCTGCGCATCGAAGAAGAGCTGCACAAGCGGATCATCTCGCAGGACAAGGCCATCATTGCCCTGGCCCGCGCCATCCGCCGCAGCCGCGCCGGACTGAAGAGCCCCAACCGGCCCATCGGCTCCTTCCTGTTCCTCGGACCCACGGGCGTCGGCAAGACCGAAGTCGCGCGCACCCTGGCCCAATTCATGTTCGGGAGCGAGAAGTCGCTGGTGCGCTTCGATATGTCCGAGTTCATGGAAAAGCACTCGGTCTCGAAGCTGATCGGCTCGCCTCCGGGCTACGTCGGTTACGAAGAAGGCGGACAGCTGACCGAGCGAGTGAAGCGTGCACCTTATTCCGTCGTCCTGCTCGACGAAGTCGAGAAGGCCCACCCGGACGTCTTCAACATCCTGTTGCAGGTGTTTGAAGACGGCCAGCTCACCGACGGCCTGGGCAACACGGTGGACTTCAAAAACACGATCATCATCATGACCTCGAACATCGGCGCCCGGCACCTGCAGAAGCGCGAAGGCCTGGGTTTCCAGTCCAGCAACGAGGACATGATTTCGGGCAAGGTAGAGGACCTGGTCAAAGGCGAGGTCAAACGCACCTTCAATCCGGAATTCCTCAACCGGCTGGATGAAATCATCCTCTTCACGGCGCTCAGCGAGCAGGACCTGATCCAGATTCTGGAACTCATGGTCAGCTTGTTGAACCAGAACCTGGCCCAGAAATCGATCACGGTTACGGTAACCGATGAGGCCAAGAAGTGGATCCTGAGCCAGACCGTGGGCGATCGCAGCTACGGGGCTCGTCCCCTGCGTCGGGCCTTGCAGAAGTACATCGAAGACCCGCTGTCGGAAGCGCTGATCCAGGGTACGATCACGACCCGCCCGGCGTTTATCGAAGTCTTCCTTGACGGACAGAAGCTGTACTACCGTCCGGTGGACTCGGAGAAGACCGAAGGCGTGCTGTTGTACGAAAACTAGCAGCTTTCAGCTGTCAGCTCTCAGCCGTCAGTTCACGCTGGCGGCTTTGTTTTCTTTGCGTCCTTGGCGGAGTCCTTTGCGCACTTTGCGGTCAAAGGCTTTACCGCAGAGGACGCAAAGAAGAGCGCGCCAAGGGCGCAAAGAAATTCCTATGGAACTTGTGGTCTATTCATCTCTGTGGTGTCCTGACTGCCGGGTAGCCAAGCGCTTCCTGCAGGGGCATGGCATTCCATTTAAAGAGGTTGACATCGAGAGCACGCCCGGCGCGGCGGAAGAAGTGGTGGCCCGCACCGGAAAGCGGGCCATTCCGCAATTTGTCATCGACGGCGAGTGGGTGCAACCCTACCGCGCGGGCGAGGGATTTCTCTACGAGGAGATGTCCCAACGCCTGGGTATTAAAGAGCCTTAGGTCCACCCGTACATCACCTTCCGTACCCTAGAACAGCCTGCCATCAGGCCCCAAGATAGTAGGTCACAGGCGCGCCCGGCGGACACGCATTTCCCTCCCCCAATTTGCCGCGCGGCAGCCGGTTCGTCCTCATGATCGAGAACCAGCATTCATCGGAAGAAGAGCCGGTCTGCACTACGTGGGCGCGGCTGGTGGAAGTCGTGCTGGGCCTGTTCCTGATCATAGGAACCGGCGTGATGGCCCACTACTACGCCCCGCCCGCTCCTTTGCCAGTGCCAGTGCCGGCGCCAGCCCGCCCTGCCCTGGTCAACGACCACCAGGACGAACTGCGACAGCTTACCCGCGATGTGGATGAACTGAAGCAGGAGCAGGCGATGCCGGCCCTGGTCCTGAACCGCTATCGCAATTCAATCTGCTACATCTACGGTATCTACCAGGTCGCCATGCCGGGACGGCGGCCCGCCCTGCGCGCCCGGATTTCCGGGACCGGCTTCGTGGTAGCGGAAGGGTTGCTGGCCACCAACCGTCACGTGGCCGAGCCCTGGTACGGAGACTCCGAGGCCGACGCCCTGATCAGCAAGGGGGCCAAGCCATTGCTGGAAAAGCTTGTGGCCTTCTTCCCAGGATTCCCGCTGCCGGTGGATATCACGCCTCTGGTGCTCTCCGCGAGCGGAGACCTGGCGGTGCTTCACGTGGAAAATTCGCAAGCCATCAGCCGCCTTCGGCCTCTTCCCCTGGCCGAGCGGGTTTCGAATCCAGGGGAATTGGTCGCAGTCGTTGGATATCCGATGGGCGTGCTCGGGATGGTGGCGAAATCGCCGCCGGCGGTGTACGAGCGCCTGGCCTATCGTCGCGACGACATTGGCGCCGCCAATGAACTGGCAGCGCTATCGCTGATCCGTCCTTCGGCCACCTGCGGACATCTGGGAGATGTGGTCGGCGACAAGCTCATCTATGACGCTCCTACTGCCCACGGCGGCAGCGGCGGCCCCGTTTTCAACTCCCAGGGCCAGGTCATCGGCATCAACGAGGCCTACATTGATGGCTTCTCCGGCGGCACGCTGGGCGTGTCCGTGCAGGCGCTTCGACCTTTGATTGCAGTGGCGCAGAAGAGGGTCAGCGCAGGCGCGCAGCCCCCTCCAAACCCTAAATAAGAGATTCAGTATCAATAGCGACTCGGCCTCATTCCGATTCACCTTCGGCGTCGCCGGCCTCAGTGGGAGTGCCGAAGCGGAGTAGCGATGCACCGGAAAACCGGCTGGGCTCGGACATCTCCTGCATGATTTGCCAATTCTTGGTTTTCAGGATGTCGAAGGCAGTCAAGATGCCCGCCGGTTCACCGGTGTCGCGGTCGAGCACGAGCGCATGCCCGTAGCCTCCAGCAAGGAAGCGTTCGGCGACGTGGTGCACCACTTCGTGGCTGTAGGCGACAGGAAACTCAGCATGCGCAAGCGAGACCGCGGTCGCATCCGACTTTGAGCCCATCACGTCCTGCCGGTAAAGCAACCCGATTACATGCTCCTTCTCGTCCACCACCGGCGCACATTCGTGCGCCAGAATGGCAGGAAGGAAATCAATCACTCTCTGGTGGGCGCGCACTGTGTCGGTACCCACACTCATGATGTCGCGAACCCGCAGCATCTTCATCGGGTCTATCTCGTACGCATCGGGCACGAGGTGCCCTCGCCGAACCAGACGCTCGGTGTTGATGGTGTTGCGCATGAAGAAGTGGACCGCCAAATCAGCAACCACCGCAACCAGGAATACCGGCAGGATGGCGTTGTAAGCCCCCGTCACTTCCAGCACAAACAGAATGGCGCTGGGAGTGGCGCGATACAGACTGCCGAACAAAGCCGCCGTGGCCACCATGCCGTAAATTCCGATGGTGGAGGCGTTGGGCAAGAGCAGATGGACGAGCGAACCGAAAGCCGCGCCCAGGCTGCCACCGATCATCAAGGCAGGAGCAAAAGTTCCGCCTGAAGCACCCGATCCCAGCGAGACTGCGAACGCCACAAGCTTGGCAGTGCCCACCCCGAAGAGCAAGGAGAGTGGATGCGGCCTCGCGAGCAGATCAGCGATGACGGCGTATCCGGTACCCAGGACCTGCGGATAAAAAATCGCGATGATGCCGACCAGCAAACCACCGATCGCCGGCACGAGCGGGAACCATATCTTCAGATGTTCGAAAAAGTCTTCGCAAGCATAGAGAGTGCGAGTCATGAGCCAGGCGAGCGCGGCACAGACAACTCCGAGCAACAAAAAGAACGGCAATTCCAAAGGGTGAAATTGATACGCGGTGATCACGGGAAAGACCGGCAGAGCACCGCGGAATCCCATCGCGACCATAGTGCCGGTGGCGGAGGCGAGTGCAATGGGTACGAATGAGCGGGCCCGAAACTCGAAGACCAGCAACTCCACCGCGAGCATGACCCCGGCGAATGGAGTCTTAAAGACGCCCGCCAGGCCTGCGGCAGCACCACAAGCCAAGAGGATGCGTCGTTCCGCTGGAGAAGATGGCATCACCCCACTGATCAGCGAGCCCAGCGCGGCACCCGTCTGAATGATTGGTCCTTCCGCGCCGAACGGGCCGCCACTGCCCACAGTAATAGCTGCGCTCAAGGGCTTGAAAAAGCTGACCCGCGGCTTCACGATGCTGCGATTGTTGAGCGCCACCGACATAGCTTCGGGAATACCATCGCCCTTGATCTCCGGAGAAAAGTAGTGAATCAGCAAGCCCACCAGCAGCCCGCCCGCCGCCGGCAGCAGAGGGGTCCAGAGGTGGTGCGGCGCAAGGTTTGGAGGCAGGTTGGCGGAAGTTGCCCGGCCATAGAAGCAGATGTTGGAGATAAAATTGATCGCGCGCAACAGCCCTTCCGCAACCAGGCCGCCGATCATTCCCACCACAATGCCCATGAGAGATAGCACCAGCATGCGGGAGGTCTGGCGCCTGCGTCCTAAGTTCATCGCATGTTCGTACCCCGGCAGGTCGGACTCGCGGGCGGGATCGATTCTGACTGTCTTGTTAGTACGACCTTCGGCTTCGGGCATTCGTTACTTTGTTCTCCTGGAAGAGCTCGGGGAGGCCTTTTGGGTTTTTGTCGAAGAATCGTTTTTGATTACCCGCTTGAGCGCGTTTAGCAGCTTGGGTCCCTGCGAGCGAAGTTCGGCCGCATGGTGCAGGGAGAGTTCGCGCAATACGCGCTCCCCCTTCTCAGTCAAGGAAATCAACACTTCCCGCCTGTCCTGGCTTTGCCGTCCGCGCCTTACATACCCGCCGGTGGCCAGGCGATTGATCAACTCCACGGCGCTATGGTGCTGAATTTGCAGCCGCTCCGCCAAATCTCCTATGCGCGGGCGGACGCCATCGGGCAAGCCCTTCAAGGCCAGCATGAACTGGTGCTGATGCGGCTCGAGACCCATCCGGCGGGCGGCTTGTTCGCTGAAGTGCATGAATCTGCGAATCTGGTAGCGCAGCTCGGCCAGCGCCTGGTAGTCGGAGGGTGCGATGCTTTTCGTCATCATCGATCCGTCATGTATATCGTATCACGATATATATGCGGAGGCGAGTCACGAAACCGGTGCCGACCCGATATCGACACGTCCACTTAGTCCAGAGTGATCCTAAGCCCGATTTCAGCCGGGGTAGCGGATCTTTGCGGGAAAAGCGCGGTTAGGCTTTGACGACTTTGCCGCTTTTCAGGCAGGAAGTGCAGACGCGGATGCGCTTGGTGGCGGCGCCCACTTTGGCGTGTACCGGACGCAGGTTCACGTTCCAGCGCCGCTTGGTGATGTTATGGGCGTGGCTGATGTTGTTTCCGAATTGCGGCCCCTTGCCGCAGATCTCACATACTTGTGCCATTGACTGCTCCAGGTAAGTTCAGAACTTGATCTGTAAAACATCGATTTTATCTGAATTTCGGGCATTTTGCCAGCCTGTGTGTGGGTCGGACACTCCCTTCGACTTCGCTCAGGGCAGGCTCTGTCCGACGCTTTTGATCTTGATCTTGATCTTGGTTCTTGAACTTGATCTTGATCTACTTGTTCTTGATCTTCTTGTTCTTGCTTCTTGTTCTTGATTCTCGTTCTTGGTTCTTGTTCTTGCCCTTTCTATTTTCAGCCGGAACATCAAAGTCAAAGGCGTCGGACAAGAGTGTCCGACCCACACAGGAGGTTATACTCAAAAAGTGACGCCTCCGGATCCCAAGTCGGTCAAAGTGAATCTGACCACCGGCACTGGCACGGACATCGAGTGGAAGGACGGCCACCACTCGCACTACACGTTCCCCTTCCTGCGCGATGCCTGTCCCTGCGCCCTTTGTGACGACGAGCGCGGCAAGGCCGGGCGGAAGCCGGGGGAGACGCCTAAACCTGCTCCCGGCGCGCTGCCCATGTTCAAGGCGGCAGCCAAGCCCCTGTCGGCCGAACCGGTCGGCAAGTACGCCATCAAATTTCACTGGAATGATGGCCACGAGCTGGGCATTTATTCCTGGCAGTTTCTGCGCGATGTGTGCCCATGCGAAGAGTGCACAGCGAATCGTGACGCCGCGAAGACGGATAACCCTCGTTAAAGCGGGTAAAATTCAAGCAGTGAACCCTGGAGCCGTTCCGCATTTGTCTTTCCTCGACCAACTCAACCCGCAACAACGCGCCGCCGTTGAAACCACGGACGGCCCAGTCCTCATACTGGCCGGGGCGGGCAGCGGCAAGACCCGGGTCATCACCTTCCGCATCGCGTATCTCATCGAAAATCAAAGTGTAATGCCGGAAGCTATCCTGGCCATGACCTTCACCAACAAGGCCGCGCAGGAAATGGTCGAGCGCGTGGACAAGCTGGTAGGCGGCCTCTCGATTGCCAAGCCGACGATTTCGACCTTTCATTCTTTCTGCGTGCGCGTGCTGCGCCGGGACATTGAACAGCTGCGCATTCCTTCGGCCGTGCCGGGGCAGCCGCCGATCGGGCTGACCAAAAGCTTCGTGATCTACGACGAGTCTGACCAGCAGCAACTGGTGAAATCGGTGATGCGCCGCCTTGGGATCGACGACAAACAGACCACGCCGCGCTCGGTACTGTCCCACATTTCGTGGGCCAAGAACCACATGCTCGATCCGCAGGAGGTTTATCTGCAGTCGGGCGATCCCAAGACGGAAAAAGTGGCCCACATTTACGAGGAATATCGCAAGGAGCTGCGCAAGGCCAACGCGCTTGATTTCGACGATCTGCTGCTCGAGACGGTGCGCCTGCTGAAAGCCGTGCCTGCGGTTCGCGATTATTACAACCGCCGCTACCAATACGTGATGATCGACGAGTATCAGGACACCAACCGCCCGCAGTATGAATTGATGCGGCTGCTGGCAGGCAGCCATCACAACATCTGCGCCGTGGGCGATGAAGATCAGTCCATCTATTCCTGGCGCGGCGCCGATATCCGCAACATTCTGGAGTTTGAGAAGGATTTTCCCGAGGCCAAGATCATTCGCCTGGAACAGAACTACCGCTCCACCCAGAACATCCTGCAGGGCGCGTCGGCGGTGGTCTCGAACAATATCAAGCGCAAGGGAAAGAACCTGTGGACCTCGCGCCAGGGAGGCTCCAAGATCGGTTACTACGAGGCTCCGGACGGCGAAAACGAATCTCTTTTTGCCGCAGACTACATCGCGAAATATTTGCGCGAAGCGATTGACCAAGACCAGGGCGAAACCGCGCGCGCCGCCGTGCTCTACCGCACCAACTCGCAGTCCCGGCTCTATGAAGAAGCCATGCGCCGCTATGGTCTGAAGTACCACGTGGTCGGAGGCTTCTCGTTCTACGAGCGCGCCGAAATCAAGGACATGATTTCCTACCTCAAAGTCATCCATAATCCGGACGACTCCATCGCGCTGCTGCGCGTCATCAACACGCCGGTCCGCGGGATCGGCAAAACCAGTATTGAGACCCTGGAGCGGGTTGCGCTCGAGACCGGCCTCTCGCTGTGGGGAGCGATTGCGGAAGTGATCAAGCGCCAGTTACTGCCCCAGAGAGCGGTGGCTGCTCTCAAGACATTCGCCAACATCATCGCGGACGGGCGCGCCATCCTCTCAGGCACGATTGCGGAGAGGCTGGAAGAGAGCGCGGCGGCTGACGGAGATGCAGAGACCGATCTCCCGCCAGACGACGCCACCGATTTCAGCCCCGACAATTTCTCATTCGACTTTAGCGAGCCGAGCCAGGGTAGCGCCGGCGTCCCGCCGGCATTAGAGCGGACGGCCAGCCCGCTCGCCGAAGAGGTCGGGGCGGGAGGCCTCCACGACAGCCGGCAGGATGCGGGCGCTACAAGCCCAACTCCCAGCACTGCCGACATTCTGAAATTTCTCATCGACCGCACCGGTTACATCAAACTGCTCGAGGAAGAAGACACGCCCGAAGCTTTCTCCCGGGTTGAGAACCTGCGCGAACTGGTGAATGCCGCCATGGATTCTCGCGACCGCGGTGAAACTCTCGACCAGTTTCTCGACCACGCCGCGCTGGTCAGCGATGCCGATGCGTATGACCAGCGCGCCCAGATCACGCTGATGACGCTGCACGCCGCCAAGGGCCTGGAGTTCCCGCTGGTGTTTCTCGGGGGCCTGGAGGAAGGCCTGTTCCCGCACTCGCGGACTTTCCTGCAGCCTGACGATATCGAAGAAGAGCGCCGCCTGTGCTACGTCGGCATGACCCGCGCCATGGACACTCTGGTTTTGACCCGGGCCGTCTATCGCCGCCGGTATGGAACCGATCTGCCCGAGGCCAGTATTCCGTCGCGTTTTCTGGAAGAGATTCCAGTCGAACTGGTGGAGGACCTGGGAAGACCAAAAAGAGGTCGTGTGGCCGCGGGCGACTCGCCCACGTTCGGATATTCGCGGGCGGGTCGCCCGCGACCACACGAGCAGCCACACGAGCAGGAATCGGTGCACTACGCCTATGAAGATGAGGACCAGAGTGCTGCCTGGACGAATCAGCAGAAGGGAAGCACTCCGGCGGCGCCTTATTCCGGCAAGTCCTACAACTCCATCGAGAATATCGCCGACTTCTTTGCCTCGCGAGGCAAGAAATTCAACGTGCCCAAAGTGCCGGTCGAGGCACCCAGAGGCAGGAGGGGCTTCCGTCCCGGACAGAAGGTCCGCCATCCCAAATATGGCGAAGGCACGGTGTACCAGCGGGAAGGAGAAGGTGAAGAGGCCAAGATTACGGTACAATTCCCTCGCTTCGGTTTAAAGAAGCTGGTGGAGAAGTATGCGCAGCTGGAGGGAATCAGCTCTTAGCCTTTAGCCATTAGCTTTTAGCCAGATCAGGTGCCCTGATGATTTGGCTAAGAGCTAAAAGCTAAAAGTTAGCTTTTCCAAGGAGAAACACACAGCACTCATGGCAAACACAAGCACATTGAGCAAGGAAGAACGAAAGAAAAGCAAGCGGGCGTCGCGCAAGAAGCGCAAGACGGAAAATCCGCTCAAGCCCCGCGAACATGCTCGCGGTTCGGCCAAGCGCAAGGTCAAGAAGATGGCGCGCGGCACAGCGAAGCGGTAAGAGCCGCACCTGGCAGTTAGCGGTGGACGCATGACTGCGTTCATGGGCTAAATGCCAGGTGCCAATTGCCGGTGACGTCAGGAGCATAGGAGACCAAAACCCTTTGGCACAACCACCAACGGCCCGCACCTCTGACCACCAGCTGCTCTGCTGCAAGTCCATCGACAAACTGATCGCAGAAGCCGACGAGCCCGGACATCGTCTTAAAAAGACACTGGGGCCGTGGTCGCTTACCGCCCTCGGCATCGGCGCCATCATCGGTTCGGGAATATTTGTGCTCACGGGCACGGCCGCGGCGGGAGAGCACTTCGAAGCCCCCTCCATTCTGCACGCCCAGGTTTTGGACCTGATCAGCACCTTCCTGCGCACCGGTTCCACGGCGGGTGCGTTGATGCACGGGCGTCCGCCAGCCGGACCTTCGATCGCAATCTCATTTCTGCTGGTGGCCGTGGCCTGTAGTTTTGCCGGCCTGTGCTACGCCGAGCTGGCCTCGATGATTCCGATCGCGGGCAGCGCCTACACTTATTCCTATGCGACTCTGGGCGAGATTTTTGCCTGGATCATCGGCTGGGATTTGATCCTGGAATATGTAGTGAGCAACGTAGCCGTTGCCGTCGGTTTCAGCGGCTATGCCAAGGCGCAACTGGCGGCATTCGGGTTGAATCTGCCCAATGAGTGGGCAAGTCCGGTCTGGGCTTCGGGACATTGGACCGGCGCATACTTCAACGTGCCCGGTTTCCTGATCGTTTTTATCCTGACGCTGCTGCTGGTGCGGGGCGTGAAGGAATCGGCCGGCGCCAACAACGTGATGGTGATGATCAAGATCGGCGCTATCCTCACCTTCCTCGTGGTGGGCGGGATGCTGGTGAACAAGGCCAACTGGACGCCCTTCGCACCCTCGGGGTTTGCCGGGATTATTACGGGCGGCGCGATCGTGTTCTTCACCTACATTGGCTTCGATTCCGTATCCACCGCGGCCGAGGAATGTAAGATGCCGCAGCGCGACCTGCCTTTCGGCATCATCGCTTCGCTTATCATCTGCACCATTCTGTACGTCGGTGTTGCGATTGTGCTGCTGGGCATGATGAAGTACACGACTTTTGTTTCCGGCGAAGCGGCGGAGGCACCGGTGGCCTATGCTTTGAAATACCTGGGCGCGCACCCGTTCTTCCGCTCCGTGATCGTAGTGGGCGCACTCACCGGCATGATTTCCTCGCTGCTGGTCTTTCAGTACGGACAGGCGCGTATCTGGTACGCCATGTCGCGTGATGGCCTTCTGCCCAAACTTTTTTCCGTCGTGCATCCCAAGTACAAGACTCCTTACTGGTCCACCTGGATTGCCTGCTTCGCGGTAGGGATTCCGGCTGGGCTGGTGGACATCGGCGATGCCGCCGACCTCTCGAATATCGGTACGCTGTTCGCTTTCGTCCTGGTATCGCTGGGCGTCATTTTTCTACGCCGCCGCCAGCCCGATCGTCCGCGCACCTTCCGCGTGCCTTTTGTTCCCTGGTTCCCGCTGATCTCGGTGCTGTTGTGTGGCGGACTCATGACTGGACTGACTGTGATTACATGGCTGCGTTTTGTCATCTGGCTTGCGATCGGCCTGGCCATTTACATCTTCTACAGCCGGCATCACAGCGAATTTGCGAAAACCAGAGGCTAGGAAGGTCAGACAAGACGAAGGGTCTGGGATCTACGCCCGAAAACGATTGACTTTTACAATGTCTGGGAGAGTAAAAACCAGTAGTCAGTTTTCAGATCTCAGTTCTCAGATTTAAAGCCGCCGTTTCTCCTGCAAACCTTCAATCTTCAATCTACAATCAGAAGAGGATGGCGTCGCAGCCCAGCTCGTTCATTGTTACCCTGCCCAAGGCCGAGCTGCACCTGCATCTTGAAGGTGCGATCGATCCCAGCACCCTGCTCGAACTGCGCCAGCGCCACGGCAAGCCCAGCAGCCTCTCTGAAATCGAGCAGCTCTACACCTACCAGGATTTCAACGGCTTCCTCATGGCGTTCAAGGCGGTGACCGAAGATCTGCAAACCGCCGACGATTACGAACTCATCACCTACCGCCTGATGGAAAGGCTCAGAGCGCAGAACGTGCTGCACGCCGAGGTGTATGTATCGGTCGGGGTCTGTCTTTGGCGCAAGCAGGATTTCGGGGCGATTTTTGAAGGTTTGGATCGAGGTCGCAAGAACGGTGAGCGCGACTTTGGCGTCTCGTTATTGTGGATCTTCGATGCAGTACGCCAGTTCGGCCCGGTTGCCGCCCGCGAGGTTTTCGAGATCGCGGCGCACTACCAGGAGCGGAACGTCGTGGCCATTGGCCTGGGTGGTGACGAGCAGAAGGGACCGCCCGAGTTGTTTCGCGATGCCTACGCCTATGCCGCCGACAAGGGGCTCCATCTGACCGCGCATGCTGGTGAAAATGCCGGGCCGGAATCGGTCTGGGGCGCTCTCAACCTTCGCGCCGAACGCATCGGGCATGGACTGACGGCCGCGCAGGACCCGGAGCTGGTGGAAGAACTTTCTACCCGCCAGGTTCCGGTGGAGATTTGCCTCACCAGCAATCTGCGTACCGGCTCCTGTCCGTCGTTGAACCTTCATCCCGTTCGCCAGTACTTTGACCAGGGAATTATGATCACGCTCAACACTGACGATCCCGCCATGTTTCGTACATCCCTGGCGCGGGAGTATCAACTGGCCCAGCAGTCTTTCGGTTTTACCGAAGAACACCTGCGGGAGCTGGCGAGGAATTCTTTCGAAGCGTCTTTCCTTCCCGCGGAGAAAAAGCTGACGTTCCTGAATTTGTTTGACGCCGCCGCGGCCCACACTTAGATTTTCCAGATTTGCACTCTTCCGGAGCTTGAGGCATGAAGGTATCTCTGATCGTCGGGCTGTTGCTGGTCCCTTTCCTGTGGGCCGGGGCGCAGCCGAAGAACGCTAACGATGATGTCCTCATTTTCACCAACGTAAACGTTGTGGGCATGCGTGACGGCGGGATCGCTCAAGGCGTAACCCTGGTGATCAAGAAGGGACGGATCAGCGGCCTGGCCAAGGTGGGGTTTGTCGGCCAGGGCCGGAACATTCAGATCGTCAATGCCCATGGCAAATACCTGATCCCGGGATTGTGGGACATGCATGTGCACAGCGCCTTCATTTCCCCGGCGTGGGACGAAAAGGTGATTTACCCGCTCTACATCGCCAACGGCGTCACCGGCGTCCGGGACATGGGCGGCGACCCGGATGTGCTTGAGGGGCGGCGCAAACGGATCGAAAGAGGAGAACTGCTGGGTCCGCATCTCCTGCTGGCCGGCCCCTTTCTGGCGGCCGGGAAGAGCGACCGGCAGACCATCGCGGTGAATACTCCAGAGGACGCGCGCCGGGCGGTGGACGCAGTAAAGAAACGGGGGCTGGATTTCGTCAAGATACTCTCTGTCTCCCGGGAATCTTATTTCGCAATCGCCGACGAATCTGCAAAAGAGAATATCCCGTTCGTCGGGCACGTTCCCCATTCCGTGAGTGTGCGCGAGGCCGCCACGGCGGGGCAGAAAAGTATCGAGCACCTCACTGGAATGTTGCTCGCCTGCTCCTCTCGAGAAGAGGAACTTCGAGCCCAGGGCCTGGCCGCACTGGAGAAACGCGACTATGCCGCCTATCAGAAACTCGGCCCGCAGATCATGGCTACTTACGACCCAGCCAGGGCGAGCGCGTTGTTTTTGCAGCTGGCGCAGCGCAACATCTGGCAGGTGCCTACACTGGTGTGGACAGAGACCAACAGCCGGATTGACGATGCGGATCTGGGAGCCGATCCTCGACTGAAGTACGTTCCCGCGACTGTCCGCGGGCAGTGGGACCCCGCGAAGCTCCGCGAAAATACTTCGCCGGATGAACTCGCGGCCCTGAAGGCGGAAGCCGCCCGCGATCTGGAACTGGTCAAGGCGATGCACGGTGCCGGAGTGAGGTTCATGGCCGGCAGCGACGGCCCCGACCCTTACGTGTTTCCCGGATTCAGCTTGCACGATGAACTGGAATGGCTGGTAAAGAGCGGCTTCACCCCCTTGCAGGCCTTGCAGTCCGCCACTTTTAATCCGGCGCTGTTCATGTCCAACATGGACAAATACGGAGTGGTGGAACTGCAGCGCGTGGCCGACCTGGTGCTGCTGGACGCAAATCCTCTCGACGATATCCGCAACACGCGCAAGATTTTTGGGGTCGTCGTGGGTGGTAAGTATTATTCGCGTCGCGACCTGGACACGATGCTCCAGCAGGTCGAGAAGCTGGCCGCCCAGGAATAGAAAGAAGCCTATGACCCAGCACATCGGCATCGTCGCCTGCAGCGCGGAAGGAGCCGCGCTTTGCTACCGCACCATTGCACTCGAGGGCGCGCATCTGATGGGGAGCCACGATCACCCCGAAGTATCGATGCACACTCATTCCCTGGCTCGATACATGGATTGCATCTCTGCCGGCGATTGGCCCGGCGTCGCCGATCTAATGCTCTCGTCGGCGGACAAGCTGGCCGCGGCGGGCGCCGATTTCCTCATCTGTCCCGACAACACCATTCACCAGGCCTTCGATCTGGTCGAACCCCGCTCCCCGCGCCCCTGGCTGCACATTGCACAGGAGGTCTCGCGCGAAGCCCGGCGAAGCCATTTCAAGCGCATCGGAATATTGGGCACGCGCTACCTGATGGAGGGGCCAGTCTATCCGGAGAAGCTGAAAGCAGCCGGCCTTGAGCACCGCATCCCGGGGCCGCAGGCGCGGGAGAAGATCAACCAGATCATCATGGACGAACTGGTGAACGCCGAGTTCACTCCACGTTCTCTGTCATATTTTCAGGAGGTAATCAGGGCCCTGGGCGACCAGGGTTGCGATGCCGTAGTGCTCGGATGCACAGAGATTCCGTTGCTGGTCACACCCGATTCTTCATCATTGCCGACGCTGGATTCAACCCGCCTGCTGGCTAAAGCGGCGGTCATGAGAGCCGCGGGCAATCTCTAAAACTATATGCCTCTAAAATTCCGGCGCCTCCCTCAGACCTTTGCGATCTGTCGCCTGGCGCCCGATGCTCCTATTCCGGCGGCGATCACAGATACGCCTTTCGTCTCTATAACCCGAACCGCCGAGGAGCTCTCCATTGTCTGCCCGGTCAGTCAACTTCCGCGAAGCGCGAAGTGCGAGTTGCCCTGGACTTGCTTCAAACTGGAAGGCCCCTTCCCATTCTCGCTGACCGGAGTGCTGGCCTCTATCCTCGATCCGCTGGCCCAAAGCGGCATCCCTATTTTTGCCATTTCAACCTTTGATACCGACTACGTATTGGTGAAAGAGGAATTCGCAGCCTCGGCGCTGAAGACTCTGCTGGCTGCCGGGCACGAGTTGATTTCCTGACTGGCTCGGTTTGCGAAGGTCACAAGTCCGAAGCAACAAATCAGTTTAAAGTTAGCAGTTCTCGGTTCTCAGATTCTCCATTCACTTCACGAATAGTGCCAAACGCTGCCCAATCGGTGCAGTTCAGGCACCTCTATGCTCTAATAAAGCAGTACCATGGCTTCTGTTGGAACTACAATGCGCCGCCGTTTGAAGGCCTTCCACCGCAACTTGCGAGGAGCGGGCATGATTGCGGGCGCGTTCGCCTCTACCGACCATCCTCTGCTGGCTCATATCATTCCCATCCGGCGCTGCAATCTGGCTTGCGAGTACTGCAACGAGTATGACGATTTTTCCAAACCTGTCCCCACTGAAGCCATGTTTCAGCGTGTGGACAAACTCGCTGACCTGGGAACATCAGTCATCACCATCAGCGGTGGCGAGCCTTTGCTTCATCCCGAACTGGATGAGATCATCCGGCGCATTCGCAAGCGGGGCATGATTGCCGGATTAATCACGAATGGTTACCTGCTGGTGGCGGAACGGATCGAACGGCTGAACCGTGCCGGTCTGGAGTGGCTGCAGATTTCGATCGACAACGTGACGCCGGACGAGGTCTCGAAAAAAAGTCTGAAGGTGCTGGACAAAAAGCTCGAACTGCTGTCCGAACATGCCGACTTCCACGTCAACATCAACTCCGTGGTGGGCGGCGGGGTAAAGAATCCACAGGACGCGCTGACCATCGGCAGGCGCGCTCTTGGCCTGGGCTTCAGCTCCACCATCGGCATCATTCATGACGGGTCAGGACAACTGCAGCCGCTGAATGATGAGGAGCGCCGGGTGTACAACGCGATGAAGTCGATGGAGAAGAGCAGCTTCACCCGCATCAACGGCTTCCAGGACAACATTGCGCAGGGCCGTCCCAATCAATGGCGATGCCGGGCCGGGGCGCGCTATCTGTACATTTGCGAAGACGGCCTGGTGCATTATTGCTCCCAGCAGCGCGGCCATCCCGCGGTTCCTCTGGAGCAGTACACCGTCGATGACATTCGCCGCGAATATCTTTCGGAAAAGACCTGCGCTCCCAATTGCACCGTTTCGTGCGTCCACCAGGTCTCCGTTTTCGACTCGTGGCGCGCGCCACAGTTTCCCGCGCCAGCCGCGGTGACGCCGGAATCCGGCGACCTGATCCAAATCAGGTAAGGTTCGGCTGGCTGGCACGACAAGAACCTGGCGAGCAGCGCTCGCCCGCCCGGACGAGGGCGTCTGGGCCTACCGTACTGATTCCGATATATGATGGCGAAACGATGGACAAACGACAGTTCCTGAAAACTTCTGGCGTACTTATTACCGGCGGCTTACTGTCCCGCCTGGTGAGCGGCGAACAACCACCCGCAGCCCGGACCAATTGGTCGGGCAACTTTCAATACGGCACCGACCGGTTGCATCTCCCCAAAACAGTGGAGGAAGTTCAGCAGGTCGTAAAGAAATGCGACAAGCTGAAAGCGCTGGGTGCACGCCACTCTTTCAACGGGATCGCCGACAGCAAGGAAAATCAAATCTCACTGAAGCTTCTCGACCAGATGGCACTGGATCCCAAGTCGCGCACCGTCACCGTCGGCGGGGGCATTACGTACGGCCAGCTTGCGCCGTACATCGATGGCCTGGGTTTTGCCGTACACAACCTGGCCTCGTTACCGCATGTTTCCGTCGCGGGCGCATGTGCCACTGCCACTCACGGCTCCGGCAGCAAGAATGGCAATTTATCCACGGCGGTGTCGGCGATGGAAATCGTCACGGCTGATGGGCAGGTTGTGACCCTCTCTCGCCAAAAAGACGGTGACCGGTTTTCTGGGGCAGTGGTGGCTTTGGGTGGATTGGGAGTAGTCACCAAGATCACGCTCGACGTCCAACCGACGTTCCAGGTGAGGCAGGTGGTTTACGAGAACCTGTCGTTGGCACAACTGGAACATCATCTGGACGATATTTTTTCGAGCGCCTACAGCGTCAGTCTCTTTACCGACTGGCAGAATCATCGCGCCACGCAGGTTTGGATAAAGCGGCGAGTCGAACCAGGAGAGTCTTTCGCATTCGCGCCGGAGTTTTACGGGGCCAAGCTCGCAACCCGGAAGCTGCATCCGCTGGCCGACCATTCCGCGGAAAATTGCACCGAGCAGATGGGCATTCCGGGGCCGTGGTACGAACGGCTGCCGCATTTCCGCATGAACTTTACACCTAGCAGCGGGGCCGAGTTGCAGAGCGAATTTTTTGTCCCCCGTGACCGGGGATATGAAGCCATCCTTGCGGTGGAAAAGCTGCGGGACCGCATCGGGCCGCATCTTTTTATCTCGGAGTTGCGCACCATTGACTCCGACCATCTTTGGATGAGCACGGCGTACCAGCGGCCGTCCATGGCAATCCACTTCACGTGGAAACCGGAATGGCCTGCGGTCAAACAGTTGTTGCCGGTGATCGAAGAACAGCTGGCGCCGTTTGATGCGCGGCCGCACTGGGCCAAGCTCTTCACCATGGCGCCGACGAAAGTGAAATCACTCTACGCGAAATTGCCGGAGTATCAGGAGCTGCTCAAGCACTACGATCCGCGGGGCAAGTTCCGCAATGAATTCCTGAATACGAATATTTTCGGTGGATAGAACCCAGGCGCGCGCCCGAACATTCCTACTCCCCGTATTGGCGGATCAGATACTTACCCACATCAGCCTGTAGCTGGCCGTAGTCATCGTGGATGGTAGCGCGCAAAGCGGATTCGGTGGAATTTCCCTCGGCCAGGCGTTGGAGAATGCGCTGCAGGTCGCTCATCCCCTGGGTGTCGATGATGAATTGGACAGCGGCGAGAGATTCGTCGTAGGCCAGCATGGCTTCCAGGCCTGAAAAACGCATGAAGCTGCCCTCCAGCGTGTTGAAGGGAATCTCCCGTTGCGCCTTGAAGAGTTCGGCGAGGCGGCGTCCGCGCGATGACAATGATTTCGGCTCCATGGCCTGCGCGATGCCTTCGTTCAACCACTGCGGGCAGCGTCCCCCGGATAGCTGGTTGATAAAAGAGTGCGCCAGTTCGTGCTTCAACACGCGCGACAGCTCCGGCGTGACCGAAGTCATTCCGTTGACCGGAATGCGCAGTTTGCCATCGTTGACCGCGCCCGCCCAGGAGGGAGACTGGGTAACGTCGAAAAAACTCTGGTCGGTGTAGAGGATGACGGCAATACTGCCGCGCGGCGCCACGCCGAGATCGCGCACCAGGTCGCCGTAATGCGACTCCAGGGTGGAGACCAGGTCGCGGCGCAACGACTCGGGCGTCTGCCGGCCTTCGTATTTTAAAGTGAAGTGGCTGCTTTCGTTCTGCGTGAACTCCGATTCCGCGCTGGCGTCGCGCTCCGCTTTCTCCAGATATTTCTGCACCTGGGCATCGGGACGAAGCTGCAAAGACCGGTTCCAGCTGCGTATGGCGTCCTTGTTGCGGTCGCTGGCATACTGCGCATAGCCCAGGATGGCCAGGGTGTCGGGTGAATCGGGCGCGATTCGTACCGCGCGTTCCGCGTAAGGCAGGGCCTCAACCGCGTTCCCGGTGCGCAGCAGCAGCGCGACGTAATAGTTCAGGATCGTGGGATTCTGACCGTCAAAGCGCAGCGCAGTTTCAAAATAGGTTCGGGCTTTGTTGAAATTGGTTTGCTCCATCTCATGCTTCCCGGCGATGAAGTACGCGGCTGCGGTCACCGGCCCGTTGCCCTGCTGTTCGATCGCGGCCAGCGCGTCGGAGTCCACCTTGCCCTCGTGGATGATCTTGTCGCTGACCCCGGGCTGACTCTTCAGATTGTCGGCAGGAGTAAGCGAGGGAACTTCTTCTGAACCCTTGCTGGCGGTGGATGCCCGCTCGGGACGAATTCCCCCGGCCTCGACGCTTTCGACTAGTGATTTCGGAATTGCATAAGAGTCTTCACCGACTTCATACTCCAGGTGGGAGCCATTCTCGTGGACCTGATCGGCATAGATCGTGCGTCCGTTTTTCAAACGGATCACTTCCGCGGAAGCGCCGGCTGCGCCCAGAAGAAGCCCCGACAGTAGTAGGAAGATGACAGAAGCCCGCACTATGGCGCATTCTAGCAACAGGGGTGAAGCCCAGCCTACGTGACCAAGGTAATCAGAATTATTCCTGTGAAGGTGCTGGCGCTGTGTGGGCTGGCTCTGATGCTGTTTGCGGCGCGGTCCAGCAGCGCGCAGGCAGCGGCGGCGGCACCTGCTTCCGCGGCAGCGACTTCAAGCCCGCCGGGTTCGTCCGCCGAAGCCCTCTATCTGCAGTTGGGCAGCGTTGGGCTCGACAAGTCGCGGGTCTATCACATTCGCGAAGTGACGCTGGAGCGCGCCGCTTTTCACATCACCTTTGACGACGGCACCATCGCTTTTACCCAGGATGTGGCCGGCCATGTCACCGGGGCTTTTTTTGAGGGCGAGGGCGAGGTGCTGCTGATCCCCAGCAACCAGGCGGAACGGGCCTCCATGATGCTTTTCACTGGGGCAGCCATCCTGGAAGAAAAATTTGTCACCGGATATTTTCGTTTCAACGATGACACCTTTGCCGAGATGCAGCCGGCTCTCCGTCCCGCCGAGAATCCCGGGGAGTTTCTTGCCCAGTGGGACTCCGCCGCTCATAACCTGGCCCAGCTCGACGCCTTGCGGCTGCTTTTCAGCTTCAGTAACTCCCTGCCCACATCGGGCCCGGAAGACGCCCCGCCGAAAAAATCCAAGCCCCCCGCTGACGACGACCGCATGCTGCATGCTCGCCTTCAGGGGCGGACGCTTGGGACTTTTGATCTTTACTTCGACTCCCTGGCCGCGGAACAAATCTGGGCAGGCCAACAGAAGACGATCGGCGGGGAAAGTTATTACGACGTGTGGAGCGCATTCGCCCTGGGCCAACCCGGCGGCCGTTCCGGCGACGCCGCCGGGGTCATGGGAGAAGAAGCGAAGCCCGAAGTGGTCAGCGTTTCGCAGTACAGGATCCAGGCGCGGGTTGCGCCGCCCACCCGGCTCGATGCCGAAGCCCTCGTGCAGCTTAAAGTGCGACAGGGCGGCCAGCGCGCCGTGCTCTTCGAATTGTCCCGTTTCCTCCAGATCAGCAAGGTGGAGGCGAACGGCCGCCCCGTCGAGTTCATCCACAACCAGGCACTCGAAGGCACGCAGCTGGCGCGGCGCGGCAATGACATGGTTGCGGTCATCTTCCCCCAGCCCCTGCAGGCCGGTGAAGAGATCGATCTGCACTTCGTGTATGGAGGCGACGTACTCTCCGAAGCCGGCGCAGGGCTGCTCTACGTAGGCGCGCGCGGGACGTGGTATCCGAACCGCGGCCTGGAGATGGCGAAGTTTGATTTGCAATTCCGCTATCCTGCCGGTTGGACGCTACTCGCGACCGGCAAGAGAATTGAGGGCGAGTCTGCCAATTTGCCGCCGGGTGAACAATCCAGCCATTGGGTGTCGGACCGTCTCATGCCGATTGCGGGGTTTAACCTGGGCAAGTACTCACGGGTAGAAGCGCACGCGGGCAAGGTTGCGGTGGAAGCCTATGCCGCCGCCGGCATGGAGCGCACCTTCCCCAAGGGAACAACCGAGGCCATGATTTTGCCTCCACCGGTTGTGCCCTTCCCGCGGATCCACGCGACCGACGAAGTGACGGTGAATACGCCCCCGCCATCTCCCGCCCGCAATGCCCAGGCGGTCGCGGATGCGTCGGCGCGCGCGGTTGAGTTCTTCGCTCACCGTTTTGGCCCCTATCCATACTCCGGCCTGGCGCTGACCCAGATGCCCGGTGATGTCAGTCAGGGCTGGCCCTCGCTCATCTTCCTCTCCAGCTTTTCCTTTCTCACCCCCGAGGAAAAGTCGCATCTGCATATGAGTCCGGTAGGAAAGATCCTGAGCGATAACGTGATTGCTCACGAGACCGCTCACCAGTGGTGGGGCGATCTGTTGTCGTGGAAGAGCTACCGCGATCAATGGCTGTTCGAGGCCCTGGCCAACTACAGCGCCCTGCTGCTGCTCGAGTCCGAATCGCCGCAGCAGTTTCACGCGGTCATGGAGAGATACCGCGATGATCTTCTGGTCAAGAACAAAGAGGGTTTCCCGCTGGCGGACGCGGGCCCGGTCACTTTCGGCACCCGGCTCAACTGTTCTCACTTTCCCCAGGGATACGAAGCCATCAGCTATGGTCGAGGCACCTGGCTCTTCCATATGCTGCGCTACATGCTGCGCGATGCCGCCCAGAAGAGCAGCGGGCGTTCCGCGCAGCTTTCGGACGCCCAGGCGGACGCGCCGTTCTTACGGGCCCTCAATAGGGTGCGAGAGCGTTATCAGGAAAAAGCGATCAATACCCGGGAGCTGCTTCAGGAGTTTGAAGAGGAATTGCCCCCGTCCCTGCGCTACGAGGGACGCAAATCGCTGGAGTGGTTCTACGAGGGATGGATCAATGGCACCGCGCTTCCTCATCTGAAATTGCAGTCCGTGAAGTATCTGCAAAAACTCGGGAGCGCGGTGGTCACGGGTACGATTGTGCAGGAGGAGGCGCCGAAAGAGCTGGTGACAGTCGTACCGGTGTACGCCGTGCTGGCAGGAAGGAATGTGCTGCTGGGCCAGGTCTTCGCCGACGGCCCGGAAACCAGTTTCCGTCTGGCGGCGCCGGCGGGCACACGAAAGGTCGTACTCGATCCCTATCAGACGCTGTTGACCCGGCCTTAGCACTCTTGCTCCGGGTGCGACTCTTTGCCGCCCGATTTTCCCGAAAACGCCCCCGGCCTCCCGGAATGACAACGCAATCATGGTTCGAAGTTTGCTCTCATCTCCAACTCACAGCGCATAACTCGCGGCCCATCAGCGTGCGGCGCGGGAAGGTTGGCCGCGCAAGGAATGGAAGGGCAAATGCACCATGCCCCTAAGAGGGATGAGACATGCATTCGCCGGATTCCAACCGCGGAGTAGAGGCATCCGTTTGCGCTTCTACCGTCGATGTGTCCAACCGTGCGGTTCCAACCATCCTGCTGGTGGAAGATGAGGCGTTCGTTCGCGAGGTGGCTTGCGAAATCCTGCGGGTTGCGGGCTACCGTGTACTGTCCGCGCGAAATGCCGCGGAGGCGGTCCCAGCCTTTCTCGCCCATCGGGAGGAAGTACAACTTTTACTGGCTGATGTGGTGTTGCCGGACCGCAACGGCCCCGATCTGGCGTTCGAGTTGGTGACTCTTGGCCACGCCTTCAGGACAATCTTCATATCCGGTTATCCGGAAAATTCTGTTACCAGAAACGGAGTTCAGAAACCCGGCTGGTTCTACCTTCCCAAACCATTCTCCGCCGCAGCCCTCGTGCAAAAAGTCAATGAAGTGATGAACCAAGCTTCGATTTAACCTTCTGAATCTGACCTGGAGTGAATGCAGGTTCGAGCATCCTGATGGGCGTAGATCCGCGCTTGTGGCTTGAACTGGTAGGGCCTGCAATTTTTTACGACGAGCGCAGACCTGGCGGAGCTTCGCTCCGCTGGACAGCCGGGGGCGGCTGTCTCCACGTGGTCGGCGATGGCTGCGAATCGCTGGCTAGGCGGCGGATTCGTCCCGGACCACATGCTCGGCCAGGATCGCTTCCGCCGTCTGCTCCGGCGGAACCTGGTAAGTTCCGTTCGCAATGGCAGTCTGAATCGCCGCTATGCGCTCGCTCCGGGCTTCCTGCGGGCTGCCCTGGGCCAACCGGTCGGCCCGTTGCCGTTCCGGAGGTCCCTGGTCGTGCTCCGGGGCGCCGTTTGTCCCTGCCTCTGCCATCGAACTATGGTGGGCCGACCCACCTGCTTCGACTCCTCCGCTGTTCTGTGCGTTTGTCTCAATGCCCATGCGCTCTCTTCCTCCGCTTGAAATGCCCTGCAATTCAAGTATCGGCGGCTGACTAGAACCCTTAATAAGCCGTGATGCCTCCTCTGGTTCGCCCGGCAACTGCTTATCCTTGCCCAGCCGAAACTCTGCCTTTATCCCTTCGGTCGTAACGGGCATGCATCTTTGTGGCCTTTGTTCGTCCCCGAAAACGAATGTGAACCTGCCCAGCGCCTCATCACGCTCCGCTCACCGTCCCTTTCGCAATCTCCGGGTGCGGGCGCCCCTCGCCCACTTCGGCCAACCGGGCGCGCAGCCGGATCACAGCCATCGAGTGAATCTGTGAAACCCGTGACTCTCCCACTCCCAGGATGATCCCGACTTCTTTCATGGTCAGCTCTTCGTAGTAGTAAAGCGCGAGCACCTGTTGTTCCTTTTCCGGCAGCTCCGCGATCGCCCGTGCCAGAAGATGCTTCATCTCGGAGCGCAAACAAAGAAACAGTGGCGTTTCTTCTGAGTCGTCCGGCAGATATTCACACAGATCTTCTTCCCGCCCGTCGCGTGGAGACTCGATGCGCAGACTGCCGATCTCCAGTCCGGAAATTTCTCCCAGAAGGAGTTGCAGCCCGCGCAAGTCAATGCCCAGTTCGGCGGCCAGTTCGGGCTCGCTGGGATTGCGTCCCAGCGACGAACGCAGAGTGTTGTTGGCTTCCTCCAGCCGCCGGGCCTTGCGCCGCAGATCGCGCGGGCTCCAGTCCATCTCCCGCAGACTGTCCAGGATCGCTCCCCGGATACGAAACTTGGCATACGACCCGAGCTGGACATGCTTGCTGTGATCGAATTTCTGCAGCGCATCAATCAGCCCCAGCACGCCGGCATGCACCAGGTCTTCCAGGGGGACGTGGCGGGGCAGGCGGTCGTGAATCCTGCGCGCAATGTAACGGACCTGCGGCAGCTGTTCCACCAGCAGCCGCTCGCGTTCATCATCGTTCTGCCATCCGGCAAAAGCCCGCAGGCCTGCTTCGGTCATGGGGCTTCCTGTCTAAAGCGCGCGGTAGGCCGTAGTTCCGAAGCCGGAGGCTGGAGCAGATCGGGCATGTTTTGATTTGAAGCCGGTGAGATAAGAAGCAGATTAGTGGAGGATTAGATACGCCTGTTGTGCCCCACTCTTTCCCACTTTCGGGAGGCGTGTTGAAGTGGGAAATCCAACCGCGGTCTGGGGCGGAAATTTGTAGTGGTGGTGGTGTGGGTCGGACACTCCTGTCCGACGCCTTTGCTTCGGCCTTTGACTCGGACTCGGACTTTGACTCTCTGGGCAGTCCCGTCCCGATTCCAATTCAAAATCCAATTCAAGATCAAAGTCAAAATCTAATTTCAAGATCAGAGTCAAAGGCGTCGGACAGGAGTGTCCGACCCACACTCCGACCCACACCAGACTACCGACTCGGGAACCGGGAGAGATGCCCTCACCTGTCGGGTTGATCGCAGCGCGATGACTGATCTCCATTTCGCGGAAGGCGTACTTCCACGCTCAGGCCTTCGCCCCCGCCTTCCAGGCGAAGACACCCGCCCCCGGCTTCAAAGACAGCGCGCGCGATTCCCAGCCCCAACCGCCTCACCATTTCGTCCGGCAAGGGATCGTGGCTGGCTCCAGCAAGCGATGCGTCTTCAACATCGCGGCGGCCTGACAGGGTCAGCGTCAACCACACTTCGTCGCCACGCTCTTCCAGATCGATCTGCAGCACCGCACCCGACACGCCCGACGAAACTCCGAATCCCAGCAGGTGAAATAGTCCCTGGCGCAGGCGCGGCGCATCGAACCACACCGGACAAGAAGAGCGCGGCGAATAGCATACCTGCACTCCCGCCGATTGAGCCACGGGCAGCAGGTCGGCGACCGTGTCCTCGACCACCCAGCGTAGTTCCAGAACTTCACCACCATCTCCGGCCTGACCTGCGTCAAAGAGCTCACGAATGGCGGTCGCCAGCCACGACACTTTCTCGGCCTGTTCCAGTGCCCGGCGTACAATTTCGCCATACTGGTCCGCGCTCGGGGTCTGGAGCTCGGCCAGTTCCAGCGAGCAACACAGGGTGGTGATGGGTTGGCTCAGCTGGTGAAACAGGTCGGAGACCAGCTGGCGGGGTCCGCGGTTGGCCGCTGCCGCCGGATCTGCCGTCATGGTCAGCCTCATGAATCCGCCCTCGCTCCCGCAGCCGGCGCTTTCTCTGAGCGCGCACTGAGTTCGTAGCCCACTCCGCGGATGGTATGAATCAGGTGCTTGCCGTAGCCGTCGTCCACTTTGCGGCGGAGGTAGTTGACGTACACATCGACTACGTTGGTGCAGGTATCGAAGGAGAGATTCCACACGTGCTCGATGATCATGGCTCGGGTAATACGGCGCCCGGCGTTGCGCATGAGATATTCCAGCAGGCAGAATTCTTTCGAAGTCAGCTCGATCCGCCGCCCCGCTCGCTCCACCCGGCGCTCCACCCGGTCCAATTTCAAATCGTCCACCGCCAGCACCGACTCGGCCGGCAAGTGGCTGCGCCGCATGAGGGCCCGGATGCGCGCCGACAGCTCGGTGAAGGAAAAGGGCTTGCCCAGATAGTCGTCCGCACCCAGGTCCAGGCATTGCACCCGGTCTTCCACCCGGGTGCGCCCGGTCAGCACCAGAATCGGCATGCTGGGTTTACGGGTGCGCAGGAAGCGCAGGATGGCCACGCCATCCAGCCGGGGCAGATTGAGGTCAAGCACCACCAGGTCAAAATCCAGTTCGCCCGCCATGGCGCGCGCCTGCTCGCCATCCCCTGAAACATCCACCGCGTAGTGTTCGGACTCCAACCCTTTTTTAACGAAAGTGGCCAGCGCCGTATCATCTTCCGCAACTAGAATTCGCATAAGATCAATCTAATTTGAACTAATCTGATCTTAGTCAGGAAGCCAGCCGCGAGAAACAAATCAGCATGATCAAAGGTCTTGCTTTTCCGGCAACGGAACTGAGGGCAGAAAGGGAACTGGCATCGCCCTCGCGGAACCTGCCCCGTCACTCAATTGCACTTCCCGGCTCCGGCGATAAGGCGGATAATTGTCCCAAACAGATACGCGGCCGAAAGGAATGCGCGGGGCGTGGATTTCTGGAGCCCAAAAACGCTCAAGTCCCTGGTCTTGCCGGGAGGCATCTTCCTGCTGGCGGCCAGCGTGGTGTTTCGCGGCGCCTTCGGACCGATTCCTTCCACGGCGGTTGTGTTTTCCTTCTATGCCGTATTTGCCGCCGGCATCCTGCTGGCCTGGCGCTTCCACACCAGCCGCATCCTGTTCGCTCTCGCGACATTGTTTCTTGCTCACCGCGCGCTGGAATTCTTCTCTTCAGGCCGGATCGCTTCCGCTGGACCCGGGCGGATCGCCCTCGAAGCCGTGGCCTTTCTGCTGCCGCTAAACTTTATTGCCTTCTCTGTCTTTCGCGAACGAGGCCTGGTTTTCCCGGCGATCCTGCCGCGGCTGGCGCTGCTGTTCTTCGAATCGGTGTTTGTCGCCATCATCTGCCGTCCTGAAGAGACCATCGCCCCCGGGCTTTCTGCATCCCCGTTTTCTCGGACACATCTCCGGGACGCCGCTCCCGACCCTGGCCGTGCTGGCCTTCGCCGCCGCCTTCGGGGTCCTGCTGGCGCGATTCCTGCTCTACCGCCAGCCCACGGAGAGTGGCCTGCTGTGGGCGCTGGTGGCGACGTTTCTTTCCTTTCAGGCCGGAGCGGCAGGGCCGGCGGCAACCGCCTACGTGGCAACGGCAGGACTGATCCTGATCAGCTCGATCATCGAGAACTCTTATTTTCTGGCCTACCACGACGAACTGACCACGCTCCCCGCGCGGCGCGCTTTCAATGACGCCCTGTTCCATCTCGAAGAACCGTACGCGGTCGCCGTCGTGGACATCGATCACTTCAAAAAGTTCAATGACACCTACGGCCACGAAACCGGCGATCAGGTCTTGCGCATGGTGGCGGGCAAACTTGCGGGCGTTACCGGCGGGGGCCGCGCTTATCGCGTGGGTGGAGAGGAATTTTCCATTCTGTTTCCGAGAAAGACGGCCAAAGACGCCATGCCTCACCTGGAACTGCTCCGCTCCGTAATCGAAGTTTCCACCTTCCGCGTGCGCGCGGGACAGGAGCGCCGCCGCGCGCCGCAAGGACGCAGGCAGACCTCGGCCCAGGCAGCCCAGAGCCATGATTTTAAGAGTCAGGATTTGCGCGATCAGGATTTTCGCGGTCAGGACAGGCGAAGCTCCGAACGGCGGACCCAGGCGCGACGGGCTGGCGCGCCCCGTAGGACAACCCGGCCGGTCCGGCCGAGCGAAGAAACTCCGAGCGCCGAAGTGTCGGTCACAGTCAGCATCGGCGTAGCTGAACCCAAAGCCCGAATTCGCGCGGTCGAAGATGTAATCCAGGCCGCGGATCAGGCCTTGTACCGGGCCAAACAGGCGGGGCGTAATCGAGTAGAGTTCGCGCCTGTAGCTCGCATTGCCAGGTTCAAACGCAACATCGCGTGAAATATAGATAGTCGTGGACGACCGGCCGGGCCCGCCCCGACAACCTGCGAGAAGGCATTATGGCTGCGGCGCCTGCGCGCTGATCCAATTTTCAACCTGGGCATGCAGCACATCGAGGGGAAGTGGACCACTGCCGACTACCTCGTCGTGAAATGCGCGCAAGTCGAATTTGCTGCCCAGCTTCTGGCGTGCCTCCTCGCGTAATCTCAGAATTTCCAGTTGTCCCAGCTTGTAAGCCAGGGCCTGTCCCGGCCAGGCAATGTAGCGGTCCACTTCGGTTTGCACATTGGGCTCGTCCATTGCGGTGTAGCGATGGAAAAAGTCCACCATCTGCTCCCGCGACCAATGTTTCTCGTGCACTCCCGTGTCAATGACCAGCCGGATGGCCCGCCACATCTCGTTTTCCAGCCTCCCGTAGTCGCTGTAGGGGTCTTCGTAAAAACCGATTTCCTTGCCCAGGCGCTCCGAGTACAGCGCCCAGCCTTCGATGAACGCGGTGTAGTCGCCGTTCTTGCGGAAGGCCGGCAGGTCTTTCAGTTCCTGACCGATGGAGATTTGCAGGTGATGTCCGGGCACGCCTTCGTGGTATGCGATGGCCTCGATGTTCAAAGTCAGGCGATGTTCCGGGTCCCACTCATTCACGTTGATATGCCCGGGACGCGAACCGTCCTGGGCGCCGGGCATGTAATCCGCCGGGACTGCATTCCTGGAGCGGAATGGATCCATCGGAATGACTTCGAGCTTGTTTTGCGGCAGCCGGCCGAAAAGCTTGGGCAGTTGCTTTTCCATCTGCCGGGTATACCTGGTGTAAAGATCCAGCACCTGCTCACCCGACGTGGCGTAGAACTTACGATCGTTCTTGATGTGTTCGTTCAGGCTGGCCAGATCGTTGAAACCCAGTTTGTGGGCCAGGGCCAGCATCTCAGCTTCGGTCTCAGCCACCTGCTTGAGTCCGATCTGGTGGATTTCCTCCGGGGTCAGGTCGGTGGTGGTCATGGCCTTGACTTGAAAGCGATAGCGTTCCCCGCCATCGGGCAGCGCCCATACTCCGGGCTCGGTGCGGCCGTGTGGCGCGTAATCGTTACTTACAAAGGTGGCGAAACGTTTGTAGGCGGGAAGAATTTCGCCGTTGATCGCGGCCAGCACCGCCGCTCGCATTCGCGTCTGATCGTCGGCAGAAATCCCAGGGGGAAAGCTTTTCACCGGCTTGCTAAAGGGGCTGGCGTCAGCCTCGGTGTTTGCAATCTCCAGAGTTTGCGGCACAACTTTTTCCAGCAGGTAGCGGGGCGGCATCAGCCGGTCCTTCATTCCCTGCCGCATATTGGCGGTCACTTGATCGAGCATGCTGGGGACCTGATGCAATCGGGAAAGATAATCGTCGTAATCCTTCACGCTTTTGAACGGCGTCAACGTCACCAGTTCCAGCAGGCTGAGATGCGGCCCGTCCATCTGGTTGACCGGCATCTCCCAGGGTTTGAAGCGCGCGCCTGCGATGTCCTGCCGCAGCTTTCGGATCATCAACTCACGGCTCAGCGCATCTTGCTCAGGCAACCCCGCCGGATCAACGGCCTCGAAGCGGGCCAGAAACTTGCGCCTGGCTTGCTCGTCAGAGTGATAAAACTTCGGAGACCGGTCGGTAAGACGATCGTTGTAGCGGTTGTCCCCGAGCGATGTCGCCGATTCGGGATCCGATCGCAACTCGTACTGCCATTCCTCGTCGAACAGCGAAAGCAGCTGGGCTCGCCGGCTCTCGACGTCGGCTGCTTTTTCTGCTGCCTGCGTCTTCTGGGCCGGCAAGGCCCCCGGCAACAACACCATCGCAATCAGAACCGCAAAACAACAGATTCGCGCGGCCTCAATATTCATTACACTCTCCCGATAGGAGGGCGAAACGCCCTTTTATCCATCCTGCACCTTGCTGTAATGTCCTACTTCGGGTACCAATCCAGCAAGCGGACTTCAATGCCGGTCCCTTCCAATCCTTTTTGAAATACGGTGAGATCGGAGCCGCGGTAATGATAAGGAATCACAATCTTGGGATGGAACGCCTTGACCGCTTCCGCGGCCTCCTCGGGCGGCATCGTGTAAGGCAGATTCATGCATACGAAGGCCACGTCGATGTTCTTGAGCGCGCGCATCTCGGGAACGCCTTCGGTGTCGCCTGAAAAATAGAAGCGCTTGCCACCGTAGGTGAGGACGTAGCCGTTGCCGCGTCCCTTGTCGTGAAAAAGTTTTCCCGGCGCAGGGCCGCGCTTCAGGTTGTAGGCAGGGATGGCCTCAATAGTCCAGTCTTGCCAGGTTTTGGTCTCTCCGTTGGCAATGGGCTTGGCGCTGGTCACGGTCTGCACCACGGCGGCCGGTGCCAGAATGTCGGTCCCGGCCTTGCTGATTTCCTTGATGGAATCAGGATCCATGTGATCGCCGTGAATGTCGGTAATCAGGATGAGGTCGGCCTTTGGCTGTCCGGAAAAATTCGCAGGCTTGGCGGGGTCGAGATAGATAGTCTTTCCGCCCGCCTCGATGAGCGTGCTGGCATGATTCAAAGGCGTGATGCTGACTGGCCCCGCGGATGTGGGAAAGACCTGGGTTTGAGGTGCGGAATACGAAAGCGGCGATAAAGCCAGAAGAGAGCAGACAAGACCTGGAATCAGCTTCATAGTTGACCTCACGGCCGGAAGGCCGAGCTTTCCTTTAGATGATGGCCGGTGTGGGTCGGACACTCCTGTCCGACGCCTTTGACTCTGACTCTCACTCTTTACATCAGCACTCTCGTGAGCACAGCGAGGGATAGATGCGATCTGCAGTCCGTACCCCACTTCTCGCAAAAAACGCGAGAAATGGGGCACCCTCGCGTTGCCGCTTCATAGCTTAATCGTCTTCCCCGTCCTGGCCGCTTCGTAGATGCCCATCATGATGGTCAAGTCGCGCAATCCTTCTTCGCCGGGCGTTAACGGCTCTTTGTTCTCCATCACACAGCCGGACATGTGGTCCATCTCAAGAGTAAAGTGATCGCGCGCGGGAAGCAGGCGTTCTTCGGTGGCGTTGTCGTGGTGCACGTACATTCGCAAGCCGGTGTACTGGGTTGCCGGCTCCAGTTCGAACCATCCCTTGGTGGTCACCACACGGTACCGATTTTGTCCCGAGTAGCCGTAACTGGAAGTGCAATTAGCCAGGATTCCGCTCGGGAAGCGTAGTTGAAAATTTATCGTCTCCTCGACTTCCTTGAAGCGCACGTCGCCCGGCGTGGTGTACATCATGGCGTTGATCTCGCTGGGTTCCTCTCCAGTAATGTAGCGCGCCGCCTGCAGGGAGTAGATGCCAATGTCCATCAGCGATCCGCCTCCCGCGAGCGCTTTGTTTAGCCGCCACTGGGTGGGGTCGCCGATGTTGAAACCATGATCGGCCAGAATGACTTTTGTCGGCCCCAGTTCCTGCTGGCGCGCCATGCGGATTGCTTCCTGGTTGAAGGGTTCATAACGACAGCGGTAAGCCACCATCAGTTTTCGATTGGCCTTGCGTCCGGCGTCGATCATCTGCTGACAGTCGGCGGGGGTGTTGGCCATGGGCTTTTCCGAAAGCACATGCTTGCCGGCCTGGAGCCCGCGAATCGTGTACTCGGCATGCATGCCGTTGGGCAGCACAATATAGATGATGTCAACTTCGGGATTGTCCCGGATGGTGTCGTAGTTCTGATAGTTGTAGATATTCTTCGGGTTCACGCCGTAACGCAGCGCCAACTTGTTGGCTTTGTCGGGATGACCGCTGACAAAGGCCACCACCTTCGACTTTTCGCATTTCGCGAAGGCAGGCAGGATCTGGTTGATGGCCAGACTGCCCAGGCCAACAATCGCCCATCCCAGTTTCTTTCCCGGCGGATCCGGCACTTCCAGCGCCCCAGCGCTCTTCAACAGCGTGCCGGCTAGATTGGCTACGGCCAGGCCTTGACCAACCTTGGCGATGAATCCGCGGCGAGTAATTTCTTTTGCGAATGAGTCAGACACGTTCGAGCCTCCGTTGGGAGATAGCTACCTGTGCGGCGCCAGTCTACAGCAGTTGCCCGCCGATGATAAATCCCCGTGTGCGGCGGCCACTCCCTTCGACTGCGCTCAGGGCAGGCTCTGTCCGCCGCGTTTGGATTGGAGTGGGTACCCTCGCATCCTCGGTTGGTGGCTCTTCGAGACGCGAATATGACATCGCTGGCCGCATTCGGTCCCTGGTGTGGTATAAGTCGCTCATCGCGAAAATCAGAAGTTGGCGGTAGCCACCGGCACAATGGTTTTCTGCACGGCTACTTCACTATCTCTTCAGGGGTGTGTCATGAAGGTCTTCATTCTATCTTTGTCTTTCCTGTTATTGTCGTTCGCCTCTGCTCTCGCTTCGGCCCAGATATTTACCTACTCGAAAATCGACGAATCCGTCGCTGTGGACAACGGCAGTAACGGCGGCATCGGATGGGGATCCTGCGTGACTTGCGCGGGCGGCGTTCCCACCGGCACGGCCAGCATCGCCAGTTCTCCCTTTATCACCAACCCGTCTATTGATGGGGCCAGCCGCGATTTTTATATCAGCGGCAGCGCCTACACCAACGGATTGTGGTGGTACAAGGTCGGTACCAATGACGCCGTATCCAACTTCAAAATGGATTTCTGGCTCAACGTAACCAGTGATACCCAATACGCCCAGGCCCTGGAATTCGATGTTTTTCAGTTCAACAAGCAAATCACCCAATTCGCCACCGGGACGAGATTCATGTTTGGGACACAATGCAACTACGCAGCCGGCGTCTGGGATGTGTGGGACGCAGGCGGGCACAAATGGTCGCACACCAACGTTGCCTGCGACCGTTTCAAACCCGACACCTGGTACCACGTTACACTCAACTTTCACAGCACCCCGGTTGACAACTACGAGCACTATGACTCCGTCACGATCGCGCAGTACAACCGCAACAGGCGGCTGGTAAGTAATCGGACATACAAATGGAACCTCGCGTTCGCGTCCGGCCCCCTGCCGGCGGGATGGGGCGAGGATATGGGCCTGCAATTTCAAATGGACATCGCGAATACCGGGGCCAGCATGACTGAATACGTTGACCGCGTTACCCTGACCGCCTGGTAATGGCGGGTGTCGCGGATATGGAATAGAGAGGGCCAAAGGCGTCGGACAGAGCCTGCCCTGAGCGAAGTCGAAGGGAGTGTCCGACCCACACTGTGCGTGGAGCGGAGCCTGGAAGCGACCTCAGGGCCAGCCTGGGCGCACTTGCTCCTGATGTATCGATATACTGTTATCCGCCCGGAGCCAAACAGAAACCATCGAGAGGGCGGTGTATTTTGAAAATATCGGGGCAGTCAATCATCGGATTCCGTTCGGCCACCAACGGCACACCATCTTTTCGCGCCACCAATCCTCGCACGGGCGAGAGTCTGCCGCCGGAGTTCTTCCCTGCGGGGAGTGACGAAGTTAATGTGGCGGCCAAGCTGGCGCACGAAGCCTTTGCCACTTACAGCCAGACGTCGGGCCGTGAAAAAGCAAAATTCCTGCGCACCATCGCGGCCAGGATTGAAGGCGCGGTGGATGCGCTGGTCGAGCGCGCCGAGCAGGAGAGTGCGCTGCCGAAAGGACGCCTGCAAGGCGAAACTGCGCGCACCTGCGGCCAGCTTCGTCTCTTCGCGGAAGTGGTGGAAGAAGGTTCATGGGTCATGGCCCGCATCGACCGGGCTGATGCCGGGCGCAAGCCCGCTCCGCGGCCCGATATCCGCTCCATGCTGCATCCACTCGGCCCCGTGGTGGTGTTCGGCGCGAGCAACTTCCCCCTGGCTTTCTCGGTGGCCGGCGGAGACACGGCCTCGGCGCTGGCAGCGGGAAATCCCGTGATCGTCAAGGGGCATCCCGCTCATCCCGGCACCAGTGAGCTCGTAGGCCAGCTTTTACGGGAGAGCGTTCAGGAATGCGGCTTGCCGGAAGGAGTCTTCTCGCTCCTGCTCGATTCCGGCACCAGCGTCGGCGTGTCGCTGGTCAAACATCCCCTGGTGAAGGCGGTGGGCTTTACCGGGTCGCACCATGCCGGAAGGGCGCTGATGGACCTGGCGGCCGCGCGTCCCGAACCCATCCCGGTGTTCGCCGAGATGAGCAGCACCAATCCGGTTTTCATTTTGCCGGGCGCGCTGCGGCAAAGCGGCGACGACCTCGCCGCCGGAGCCTTCGGTTCGCTGACCCTGGGAGCGGGCCAGTTCTGCACCAAGCCCGGGCTCGTCTTCCTGCCCCGGAACGACGACGCCACTACCTTCATCGACAAGCTGGGGAAACTGGTGGTCGAGTCGCGGCAGTTCAACCTGCTGACATCCGGCATACGGACTGCTTATCAATCCGCGACCGCGCGCCGCCAGACCGAAAAAGGAGTGAAGCTGCTGGCTGAAAGACGCGCCTCGAACGGTGACCAGGAGTTCGGCGTAGGCGCCGCGCTGTTCGAAGCCGACCTCGAATCATTTCTGCGAAATCCGGAACTGGCGGCGGAAGTCTTCGGCCCGGCCACCCTGGTGGTGCGCCATTCCACTCGCGAGCAAGTGCTGGAACTGGCGCGCAATCTGGCCGGGCACCTGACCGCGACTATTCTTGGCACCGAGGCCGATCTGCGCGAGTTCAGCGATTTGCTCGCAATCCTGAGGACCAAGGTCGGCCGGGTGGTATTCAATGGTTTCCCCACCGGGGTCGAAGTCTCCCACGCCATGGTGCACGGCGGCCCCTATCCATCGACTTCCGATGGACGCTCGACCTCGGTCGGCAGCGGAGCAATTTTCCGCTTTTGCCGCCCCGTCTGTTACCAGGGATTTCCGGAATCCACACTGCCCGACGAATTGCGTGACGCGAACCCGCTGGGTATCTGGCGAATGCTGGACGGAGAAATGACCAGGGAAGCGCTGCCCGTCTAAGGCAAGGGTGCGAAACCTGGTGGTCAGCCCTGGTTTGCCGACGCGGCGCGAGCGGCATGGGCGAATTGACCGATGGGAGAGAGGGCAGTCCGCGCACGCTGGGTTTCGAGCAACTCGGCGAATTGAGGCGCGCCCACCGGCCGGCTGAAATAATATCCCTGGGCCTGGTCACACTGTTGGGCTTGAAGAAAAGCCAGTTCTTCCTGGGTTTCCACGCCCTCCGCCACCACCCGCAGGTTCAAGCTTCTTCCCATACTGATGACCGCGGTCACAATCGTGGTTTCGCTCGGGGCAGTGGTGATCTGGCGGACGAAAGACTGGTCGATCTTGAGGGCATCGATGGCAAACCTTCTCAGGTAGCTCAGACTGGAGTATCCCGTGCCGAAGTCATCGACTGCCAGCTGCACGCCTTGCGCCCGCAGCGTCTTCAGGATGACTTCGGTGGACTCGGCGTGCTTCATCAGAACGCTTTCGGTCAGTTCCAGCTCGAGAAAGTTTGGGTCCAGACCGGTTTCCTCCAGGGTCGCGAACACACCCTGCAGGAAGCTTTCGTTGCGGAATTGTACGGCGGAGATGTTCACCGCTATGCTGGCCAGGGGCAGGCCGGCATCCAGCCAGACGCGGGCCTGCCGGCAAGCTTCGCGAAGGATCCAGTTTCCGATCGGCCGAATGAGGCCGCAGTCTTCCGCAATCGGAATGAATTGCGCGGGAGATATCGGCCCGCGAACCGGATGGGTCCAGCGCAATAAGGCTTCCGCTCCGGTGATCTCTCCCGTTTTCAGGCTGACCTTGGGCTGATAGTGGACGGCAAATTCCTGCCGCTCCAGGGCCCGCCGCAGGCTCTCTTCGATGGCTTGCCTCTCCACCGCCCGGACGTTCATCGCCGGCTTGAAGAATTTGTAGCTTTGACGGCCATTTTCCTTGGCCTGGTACATGGCCGTGTCCGCGTTCTTGATGAGCGTCTCCGCGTCGAGTCCATCGTCGGGAAAGACGCTCACGCCGATGCTGGTGGTGACGTGAAGGTCGTGGTTGTCGATGGAGTGGGCTTCAGCCACGGTCTGAAGCATGCGCCGCGCCGTAATGGCGGTATCCTCCGATCGTTCAACTTCGGAGAGCAGCACCACGAATTCATCGCCGCCCTGACGGCTCACGGTGTCCGAGGCGCGTACACATTCCACCAGCCGCTTGGCGATGGATTGCAGAAGCTTGTCCCCGATGGGATGGCCGAGAGAGTCGTTGATGTGCTTAAAGCCATCCAGGTCCAGAAACAGGACTGCAACTCTCTTGTGGTGACGGGGCGCCATGGCGATGGCCTGGTTGACCCGGTCGTTCAACAACATGCGATTGGGCAACCCGGTCAGAAAATCGTGCTCCGCGGAATGGGTGATCTGGTCCGCCATGGCCCGGGCCGCGCTCACGTCGCGGAAGACGATTACGGCCCCGGTGGAATTGCCCTCGCGGTCGTGAATGGGTGAAACGGAATCTTCGATGGGGATTTCAGATCCGTCCCGCCGCACCAGCACATAGTTTGACGGCAGATGCGCTGTGCAGTCGTGCTCAGCCGTCTCCACCGGATGGGGGGACACTTCACGATTGGCAGCATCCAGGACCCGGAACACTTCGCCCAGGGGCAGGCCGGCTGCTTCCTGCAACGACCAGCCCGTCATTTTTTCCGCCACCAGGTTGAGGAAAGTGACCTTGCCCAGGCTGTCGGTGCAAGCCACGGCGTCGCCGATGCAGTTGAGTGTGACCTGGGCACGTTCCTTTTCGACGAACAAGGCCTCTTCCATGGCCTTGCGCTCGACGGCATAGCGCAGCGATCGCAGCAAACCACGGGCGTCGATTTGACCCTTGATGAGGTAGTCCTGCGCGCCTTCCTGCAAGGCTTGTGACGCCAGTATCTCGTCGTCCATCCCGGTAAGTACCACCAGCGGGACGCGGGGCGCGATAGCGTGGGCCCGCCGTACCGCTGCCAGTCCGTGAGCATCGGGCAACCCCAGATCAAGCAAAATGAGGTCAACTATGTTCTCCGCCAGGTGCAGCTCCGCCTCCATCATGTATTGCACGTGGGTCAATTCGGTGTGTTGCGAGCCTTGTTCATTCAACATCTCGCGCAGCAGACGGGCGTCTCCCGGATTATCTTCGACCAGTAGAAGGATCTTGATCGATTTCTTGCTCATCCGCTCTGCTCCTGCTGCGGCAGCTTCACCTTGGTCAGCCAGAAATCATTGATGCTCTTCACCAGGGCCTCGAATGCATCCAATTCCACCGGCTTGGTGAGATAACAATTGGCCTGGAGCTGATAGCTTTTCACGATGTCCGATTCCGCGTCGGAGGTGGTCAGGATCACGGTAGGAATGGTTTTCAGATTGTCATCTTCCTTGATGTGGGCCAGCACCTCGCGGCCATCCATTTTGGGCAGGTTCAGGTCCAGCAGGATAAGGTCCGGGCGAGGGGCATGTGCGTGGGCGCCCTCATGCCTCAGGAAGGCCATGGCCTCCACCCCGTCCGCCGCCACATGCAATAGGATCGACTGGTTGGCCTCGCGGAAGGCTTCCTGCGTCAGCCGGACATCGCCTGGACTGTCTTCGACCAACAGAACCTGTATGGGCATATCGTTTCCTCCGATGAAGTTCATGATTCCTTCTCCATCAGCGCGCGCTTCCCCCCGTCATCATTCCCTTTGCGCCGCTGCGGCAACTTGACCTTGGTGAGCCAGAAATCATTAATGCTCTTTACCAGGCTGTGAAAGGCCTCGAAATGCATGGGCTTGCTGAGGTAGCAGTTGGCCTGCAGCTGATAGCTCTTTACAACGTCCGATTCCGCCTCGGAAGAAGTCAGGATCACCGTCGGGATGGTTTTCAGGCCCGCGTCCTCCTTGATGTACGCCAGGACCTCGCGGCCGTCCATCTTGGGCAGGTTGAGGTCCAGCAACACCAGGTCGGGGCGCGGGGCATCGAGGTAGCGCCCCTGCTTCCTCAGGAAGGCCATGGCCTCCACGCCATCGCTCGCGATATGGAGTTCGATGAACGGATTGACATCGCGGAACGCTTCCTGCGTGAGCCGCAAGTCTCCGGGACTGTCTTCGACCAACAGAACCTGCAGAGGCATGCTCAGTCCCTCCCGTGGACTCGGTGACTTCCTTTTATGTCTCCCAGCTGCTGCCCGGCCTCACTCCTGGGTTGCCTTGGGTTCAACTCTGCGGGTGCGGCAAAGTGGCGGTGGCCAGCCAGAAATCGTTAATACTCTTCACCAGGTTCTCGAATGCGTCCAACTGCACTGGCTTGTTGAGGTAGCAGTTGGCCCGCAGTTGATAGCTCCTGACAATGTCCGACTCCGCCTCGGAGGTGGTCAGGATCACGGTTGGAATGGTTTTCAGGGTTTCGTCCTCCTTGATGCAGGCCAGCAGCTGGCGGCCATCCATCCTCGGCATGTTCAGGTCCAGCAGGATCAGGACGGGGCGAGGGGCATGAACATTGCTCCCCTCCTGCCGCAGAAAGGCCAGGGCCTCCACGCCGTCATTGGCCACGTGCAAACGGATCGCCGGATTGGTTTCGCGGAACGCCTCCCGGGTCAGCCGGACATCCCCGGGACTGTCTTCGACCAGCAGTACTTCGACGGACGTTTCTTTATTGTGCATGGGATCCTTCAGTGGCTTTCATGGCCTTCATTTCGCTTCCCGCCAGGGCAAACCGGAAGGTCGAACCTTGCCCGGGATGGGATTCGACCGAGATACTGCCGCCGTGCCGTTCGACGATCTTCTTGCAAATGGCCAGTCCGATGCCGGTGCCGGCAAACTCTTCCCGCTTGTGCAGCCGCTGGAACATGCCAAAAATCTTTTCAAAGTACATCGGATCGATCCCCAGTCCGTTGTCCTTCACCGCAAACATCCATTTGCTTTCACCGCTCCTGGAAACGTCGACGTGTATCTGGGGAACCACGCCCGAGCTCTGATACTTGATGGCATTGCCGATCAGGTTTTGAAACAGCTGAATGAGCTGGGTCTCATCCGCCAGGACGGGAGGCAGTGGGCCATGGGTGACCAGCGCTCCACTCTCTTCGATGGCGCCCCGCAGATTGATGAGGGCGCGCTGCAAGGCGTCTTCACTGGAAGTATTGAGCAGGTCTCTTCCCTTGGTCCCCACCCGCGAGTAGGCCAGCAGGTCCTGGATCAGGCGCTGCATGCGGCTGGCGCCGTCCACCGCGAAAGCAATAAACTCATCCGCATCGGCGTCCAGTTTGCCCTTGTAGCGGCGGGAAAGCAGCTGGGTGTAGCTGGCCACCATGCGCAGCGGCTCCTGCAAATCGTGGGAGGCAATGTAGGCGAACTGTCCCAGTTCTTCGTTGGAGCGGTTCAGTTCTTCGACCTTCCGCAACAGATGCAGCTCCGCTTTTTTGCGCGTGCTGATGTCGCGGATGGCTGCCGTCACCAGGATCCCCTCCGCGCTCTCGAGCGGGCTCAGCATGATTTCGATGGGGAACTTGCTGCTGTCCTTGCGCTCGCCGGTCAGCTCAATCCCGGTCCCGATCTGCTGCGCCAGCGCATCTTCGGCGGAGCGCAGAGCGTCAGCGATCAGCCGTTCCGCGAAGCCCTCGGGGATGATGTTCTTTACCTTCTGGCCCACCAGTTCATCGCGGCGGTAGCCAAACTGCTTTTCCGCCTGCACGTTCAGCAGCACGATCTCTCCGCCCTGGTTGACCACCACCATGGCATCCGGAGCCGCTTCCAGCAGGCCGCGGTACCGGCCCTCCATCTGCGCCAGATGCTTTTCCGCGGCCTTGCGCACGCTGATGTCGCGGATTGCCGCCGTCACCAGGATCCCCTCCGCGCTCTCGAGCGGGCTCAGCATGATCTCGATGGGAAAATCGCTGCCATCCTTGCGCCGCCCGTAGAGCTCAAGACCGGTTCCCATCTGTTGGGCCAGGGCTTCGGCCGCGGTGCGGGTACCGTCGGCGATCAACCGTTCGGCGAAGCCTTCGGGAATGATGCTCTTCACCTTCTTGCCTACAAGTTCATCACGGCGGTAGCCAAACTGCTTTTCCGCCTGCACGTTCAGCAGCACGATCTCTCCCCCCGGCTTCACCACCACCATGGCATCGGGGGCTGCTTCGAGCAGCCCGCGGTACCGGCCTTCCATCTGCGCCAGATGCTTTTCCGCGTCCTTGCGCACGCTGATGTCGCGGATCGCCGCCGTCACCAGCGTCCCCTCCGCGCTCTCGAGCGGGCTCAGCATAATTTCGATGGGAAACTCGCTGCCATCCCTGCGCAGCCCGGAGAGTTCGATCCCGGTGCCAATCTGCTGCGCCAGCGCTTCGGCCGCGGTACGGGTACCGTCGGCGATCAGCCGTTCGGCGAAGCCCTCGGGAATGATGTTCTTGACCTGCTGCCCCACCAGTTCATCGCGGCGGTAGCCAAACTGCTTTTCCGCCTGCACGTTCAGCAGAACGATCTCTCCGTCCGGGTTCACCACCACCATGGCATCCGGCGCCGCTTCGAGCAGCCCGCGGTACCGGCCTTCCATCTGCGCCAGATGCTTGTCCGCGTCCCGGCGCACGCTGATGTCGCGGATCGCCGCCGTCACCAGCGTGCCTTCCGCACTCTCGAGCGGGCTCAGCATAATTTCGATGGGAAACTCGCTGCCGTCCTTGCGCCGCCCCGAGAGTTCGATCCCGGTGCCAATCTGCTGCGCCAGCGCTTCGGCCGCGGTACGGGTACCGTCGGCGATCAGCCGTTCGGCGAAGCCCTCGGGAATGATGTTCTTGACCTGTTGCCCGACCAGTTCATCGCGGCGGTAGCCAAACTGCTTTTCCGCCTGCACATTCAGCAGCACGATCTCTCCGCCCGGGTTGACCACCACCATGGCGTCGGGCGCCGCCTCGAGCAGCCCGCGGTACTTCGCCCCGGACTCCTTGCTTTCGGTAAGATCGCGGCTGATCTCGGTGAAGCCGCGCAGATTTCCCGCGGGGTCGCGCAGCGCGGTGCAGGTAACATTGGACAAAAACCGGGAGCCATCCCTCCGCACCCGCATGCCTTGTTCTTCGTGCCGGCTGCTGGCGGCGGCAATGGCGAGCATCTCCCGCGGGCGGCCGCGCCGGATGTCTTCAACGGGAAAGAGACAGGAAAAATTACGCCCGATAATCTGCTCCAGGCTGTAGCCATGGATGCGCTCCGCCCCGGCATTCCAACTCACAATCCGGCCCTCCGGGTCGAGCATGAAAATGGCGTGGTCCTGAACCCCGTCGAGCAGCATCCGGTACTGTTCTTCGCTGTCCCGCAGCGCTTCTTCCGCCCGCCCGCGTCCGATATTACGGCGTTGCAGGCTCCACCCCGCGGCGGCTGCGATCAACAGGCCCAGCAGGGTGCCCACCACCAGAACATTCTGGGCCTGGCCCAGGCGCCGCTTCGCGTCCTCGCTGCGCAGCTGCAGCAGGCCCCGCTCTTCCACTTGCAACTGGGCCAGCGCAGCCTGTAACTCCACGTCCCGCGAGGGGCCCGCTCCGCCACGCAAGGGATCGGCGGCCGCCTCCATGCCCTGGCTGCGGCGCAAAGCGATCACCCGCTCGGCTTCCTGGATTTGCTGCGCCTCCAGCGGTTCAAGCTCGGACAGGCGGCGCTGGCTTTCCGCATTGTCCGCGGTCAAGTTGCGCAGCGCGGCTTGGTCCTGCGCCGCCCGGGAGCGGCTGTTGTGGTAGGTCTCGACGTAACTCTCGTTGCCGGTCAGCACAAATCCCCGGCTGCTAGACTCGATACTCTCCATCGCGAACTGCAGGTCCTGGAGACTCTCGAGAACGTCGTGAGTATGCCGCACCCAGTGGGTGCTGGCGCGGGACACGACCAGGCCGCGATAAGAGACCACACAGACAATGAGCAGGGCCAAAATGGCGGCCCCGAACCCGAGCTGTACCTTCCGATTCGAGCCTGATGTGGTCTTCATTTCACCCGATCATGAGTGGACGCGGAACCGCCGGCGCAAATGTTCCGCTTCGGGGCCGAGAGCCCTCCTCCGTAAGCGAAGTACACACCTGCAACGTCCTCGCGAGAGTCTCGATTATGGGTTTGGAAGATGGACGGCCAGATTAATACTCTCTGGCAATGGCCATTTGGGTTTTCAAATCGGGACAATCTCGATCGAAGCCGGCTTGAGCCGTCACCAGGGCCTTAAAAGGCCCCCCGCGCCTTCATCAACGTGGAATCCATGCTCTCGACATGGCTTTGCAATTGTTGCTGGGCCATTTCGTCGAGGCCGGTGAATTCGATGCCCATCCCCACTCCGCCATCGCTGGTCCTGACCACGCCCGTGGTTTGAACTCGTTCGGAATTCAACCAGAAAGAGATGGTCACCTTCTCTCGGACCGGGAGAGGTGTCCTGGTTTCCACATAGCAGCCTCCGGCGCTCATGTCCGCCGTCGTCGCCGCGTTCCCCGAGCCCACACTTTGCCCATCCCGGATTTCGATGGGAAAGGAAATCCGGTGGCGACGAAATTTTCTCTTGTCCTTGGCTACCGGCGCGCTTCGGAGAATGGGAGGAGTTGCCGTGGTCCGGTGCGCCGCCCGCTGCCGCTCCCATGGACAGGGCTGTCCCGCCACGATTTCTACTCCCACCTGGATTGGTACTGCCGGGCTCGTGACCCAAATCACCCGGCAGCGGGCTTTCCTGTCGCCGAGCTGCACTCCGATGACGTCCCCGACCAGAAGCTTTGCCTCAAGTCCGGAGAGCCGGGCGCCGCGATCACTGATATCCAGGACGTGGGCGCTTTGGGAGAAAGGACGGCCCTCCGCATTCATGCCGTACACTCGCACTACCAGGTCGGCAATGAAACGGGGCTCGGGCGGGGCGGACATGCAGTGGTGGCGCGTGCGCGTCACTTCTAAGGCTCCCTGGCATCGGAACCCGGGTGTCACGCTGCGCGCGCGCTTCCATAACCTCCATTCGGGTTCAGTTGCAGGGCCTTGCTGAAAGATGAGCCCACGCCGAATCTCACATTTGCCGACGGGCCTCTAATTATGGGTTCGCCTGACAGGCCGGCAGAATTAGTAATCTCTGATATGGCGAATCTGAATTTCAAAGTGGGAAGGGACCATGGGCGCCAGCTGCTGTAGCAGCAGGCGTGGTGCAGAAAAAAGCCCGAGACGCAGTTCGCGAAGGGATGTGAATACAGACCCTCCACTGCATTAGATCTGCCTCAGGATTCGACGGAATTCTTGTATATTCCGGCTGTTTCGGAGACCCTTTCATTTCGCAGTCGAGGTCAGGCCAGCGAAGGACAAATGTTCCCCGCCACCTTTTTAAGCTACCTCCCCTTTCCTCCTGGTGTCAGATGAAAAACAGCTCCGTCCTCAGTCGAAGGGCACAATTCGCTTTCGGATTTGCCCTTCTGGCTTTCCTCATCGTGGGCACGGTCTCGCAGCGCGCGATCTTTCTGTCAGGTAAGAGCGACCGCTGGGTAAGACACAGTTATGAGGTAATCGGAAATCTCGACAGATTGGCGGCAGCGACGCAGAGTATTGAGGCGGGCTATCGTGGGTTTGTACTGACCGGCGGCGAGTCTCATCTCCAATCCTACCGCGCGGGTATCGAAAATGCGGTGCAATCCGAGCGAACCATTCGGGATCTAACCGTGGATAACCCGCTGCAACAATCCCGCCTTCCTGCCCTGGAGCAGTTGATTGCTGACACCATCCAGTTCGATGACGCGGTTGTCGAATTACGCCGGGAGAAGGGACTGGAGGCGGCAGCAAATGGCGCTCGAACCGAAGTGGGCCAGCATCTCGTGGATAAGATTCAGGACTTACTCCGCGAAATGCAAAACGAAGAGCTGCGATTGAAGCTGTCTATTGAGGAAACTGGAATCCGGCCATTCTTCTTTGCGACAGTCATCGAAATTCTTCGCACTTCAGCGGGACAGCGGCGCATTTGCGTGAAAAGTACTGGTCGCTTTCGCTGCAGAGTCAGTGAGAAAGTTGTCCCCAGCCCGGTTTTCCCTCTATAATCTGGGGGCTGCAATACCGCGCATAAAATGTACCCGACTACAAATAAACGCGACGGCGCTGGCGCTTCTTCACTACCTTATTCATTGGCTCTCCCCAGACCTATGAATGCGATAGAACCAAGCACCTACCATGCACCAGCGAATTCCGATGTTCCTTCCAGAGTGTTGATGATAAAGGCGTGGAGAGGTGGCAGAGTGGCCGAATGCGGCGGTTTGCTAAACCGTTGTACTGGCTAATACCGGTACCGAGGGTTCGAATCCCTCCCTCTCCGCCACTCACCCATGGAGTGGGACTTACCTTCAACTACTGCACCGTGCCGTGGGGGTCGATCCCCTCATCTGGAGCACACGTGGAGCACAATAAAGCCTCAGAGAACTGCCTCATTGCTGCTATCGCATCTGGCGATGCGGTTTTAATGTAACGGAAGGGGGCGGCGCGCCAAGCGATCAGATTGTCGGGAATGCCCTCGTTCAATGGTTCTGCCGAGCCCGATCTTCAGGGGTGATAGGCATTCAATTGGAGATTATATCCAGTCTTGCGGCTTGCCGACGGTCTTGGAAATCGATATTCGGAAAGGCTTAAAAGTGGGCCGAAACCGGAGGGGCTGCGCACACACGCGGGAGAACTGAAGCGGTTTGTGAAACCGCTGTACACCGTAAGTTATTGATAAGTCATGTCTCAAGGCAGCAGCCAGCATGACCGGCACTATAGTGGTAACACGATCTGTTTTTAGTCCGAGCCGACCGTGCAGCGTGTTTAGTGAATACTCTGAAGAGTCTCTTGCGCGTCGGTGACCTCCAATCGACGGCATGAAGGCGTTGACAGCCCTCACGAACACCTGACGACGGTTAGATCTGGCCTAACTTGAGACTCACGACAACATCCCCTGCAGGGGTTGCAGCCTTTTGTTGGTCGGCTCCCAATTCCCCAGCCCACGAGGCAGTGGCCGGAATGCCTAAACTACTTCCAGATCCCAGTGATGGCGGAGGCGGTGCCGTCTCCTGATTGTTTGTGAATTGGAGTGAGTCCGAAATTATCCTCGATCGTTCGCAAAACACTGTAGTGGTTGTATGCGGCCGTGACCTCCTGTGGCTTCACCATGGCACCGAGGAAAACCGTGTAGATTCGCTCCGGTTTGTTATTTCCCTCTGACTCGTCAAAAGTGATGATCACGAGCGTGCGCTTCATTTGTTCGTCTTTCGGAACCCAGGTCGTATCGTCGAAGTGAAGCCATGTGGTGAGAAACATGCGCAACCAATCAGAGGCCTTTTTGAGTCCTTCTTGTGGATTGGAGGTCGGGTCATGGCCGTCGTCGTCAAGATTTGGACTGTAAAACATATATTCAGGTAACGGATGTTTTTGGGGATCACCGATAAAGCTGCCGATATCAGTCACAAAAGCGTTGTCCCGGACATGAGTATCCACAGCGACTACATTGTGAAAGCTCTTATTCTGGACCTCTCGGAAACTGAGGAAAGGTACATGCTTACGTGCGTACCTTCCTTTCCGGTCGCCGAGGAATGGCTTCTGAGCGGTCGGTGACGCCGAGTAGTCCTCAGCGTAGTTCTTCCAGTTGAGCAGATCAGCGATCGTCCGATGCTTGTCATCGTCGTTGAACGTCCGCTGGTTGTCGCTCAAGAGTCGTGGTTTGTGTGTGCCGAAATCGCTGCCCGCTATCATCGCCAAGTAATTTGGATAGGAGTAATGGTAGAGGTTGCCAAAATTGCTGAAGATTGCGCCCTTCTGGGCGAGGCTTTTCAAAAGATCGTTTCTGATGGCCGACTCATAGTTCTGATTTTCGAGTACGACGATTAGCACGTGGTCGAAATGCCTTAGCGGAGGCGCGGGACTGGCTCGGGTTGGCGAGTTCTGCGCAAAGGTGAGAATCGTGGAGACCCAAAAGAGAAGTGCCTTACGCGCAAAAGAACGGCTGCTCAAGAACGGCATGTATCCTCCGAGTCCCAGTCCCTTGAGTTCTTCAGACTTAGACGAGGAATACCCTCGAATCGATGCACTGTGGCGACACACAGGTCGGTCTGATTGTCTCGAACCCAAATTGTCAACCCAGCGTCTTGAAAACTCCACTCGTCCCGTCGCAGATTGTCCCCGACAATTCCAAGAGCTCTGGGGCTCGATCCGCTTTGAATTCGGTTCGGGTAGAGCACAACCGAGGACCTGCGAGGGTTTTCTTCCAGCAGGATGGACTATTACGCCCATGATCGGGGTAAAACGGCGTATGGGCCGGTCGAGCCATACAGTGCGGAGCACAAATCGGAGCACAACAACTGCCGAATTGAGAGGCGGTGGCGGCATTCGTGGAATGCTCAAGGGGCGGGTAGCGAAATCATTCGTAGCGAAGACCTTGAATGGGGTCCAGTTGGGATGCCTTTCGGGCAGGGTAGTATCCAAAGATAATCCCGACGCTGACGGCAAACAGGGCGGCGATGGCGAACACGTCTGGCGTCAATTTGGTGGGGAATTCGAAGAACTGTTCGACGACGGCGGACGAAAGCAGGCCTGCCAGCACTCCCAGCACACCTCCCAGCATGCTGAGGACGAGCGCTTCACTCAGAAATTGCAACTGGACGTCCCATTCGGTTGCTCCCACCGCTAGACGGACTCCAATCTCGCGCGTCCGCTGGGTGACCGATACCAGCATGATATTCATGATTCCGATGCCGCCGACCAGCAAGGAGAGAGATGCGATGCTGGCCAGCAGAATCGTCATGATTCGACTGGAGGCGAGTTGCGCCTGGATCAGGTCTTCCGGTCGGCGGACGTTGAAATCGTCATCTTCACCCGGATTCATGTGGTGACGCTCGCGAAGCAGGCCGGTGATCTGACGGGTCGCTTCGGTCATCGCGTCGCGAGAGACGGCGGAACAAAAGATGTCATCCAGCCAGAAAGTGCCCGTGATTCTTTTCTGTACTGTGGTGAAGGGCAGGAGCACGAAGTCGTCCTGGTCCTGACCCATGGCGGAAAATCCTTTTGCCCGCAGGACGCCTATTACTTTGCATGGCAGACTCTGAATTCGGATGGTCGCTCCGAGGGGGTCGTCGCTGCCGAACAGGTTGTCAACCACGGTTTGACCCAGCACACAGACTGGAACGGTGCCGTCGACGTCAGCCTTGGTGAAGAAAGTACCCCGGCGCATCCGCCAACGTCGAATCTGGACGTATTCCGGCCCCACGCCCCGGTATCGGGTGGCCCAATTCTCACCGCCGTAAATCACTTGAACGCGGCCATCTACATTGGGCGACATGCTCCTGATCAATGGTACTTGCTCGCTGATGGCCTGGGCGTCGCTGAGCACCAGAGACCGGGTGCCGCGCGCACCCGCCCGCATGCCATTTCGGTTACGGCTGCCCGCTTCGATCCAGACAAAGTTGTTCCCCAGGTTTTGCAGCTGTTCTTCTATCCGGCTGGAACCCGCATTCCCGATCGCAACGACACAGATAAATGCGCCCACGCCGACCGCGATTCCCAGGATGGTTAGGGCGCTGCGGAGCCGGTTGCGGGTCAGGGTTACGAACGCCTCACGAAACAGGGCCTTGAGGTTCATGTGGAAAGAAGCGGAAAATCATTCTAACGCTATTGCGTCAGTGATCTCAATGCTCAATCAGAGGCGAGTGGACAAGCGGTAGGAAAGTTCGAAACAGCTAGCATGGTGTTTTAGCCGCAAAAATCAAGAGCAGCTCGTCCGACGGTTGCGGATCACCTTTAGTGGAATTTCTGGCTGGCACGCTGCGGAAAAAGCAAGATGCAGGCAATAATAAAAGCCAGCAAACCTGCTGAGGCTGTGCTCTTCGGGCATCGGCTATTCTCCGTCACGATGCGCAAGTGTTTCACTGAAGAGCACGGGCGATGTGGATCACGACGGCGACAGCCGTTAACCTCGCTTCGGGTTGTTGCTATTCCGCTTGTGGGCGAGGGGCGATAGGCCTCACTCTGCGGCGGAGAGGCTCTACCCTGGCAGTTGTGCGGCCAGGACGGCCTGCCTGGCCTCTTGGCTTGCATCCAGGGTCATGTCACGTATCCCGAACTCGACGCCGATTTTCTTGAGGAAGTCATTTGGAGGAGTGCCGCCAGCGAAGATCCATACGAAATCATTGGCGATTTCCTGCAGTGAGCCGTCGACCTCCAGGGTGACGGCATCGGGTTTGAATTCTACCGGGTTCGAGTTAAACAACACTTTGACTTTGCCGCTGCGTATGCAATCTTCGACGCGCTTTGCATTTCGTTCCTTGATGCGGCTGAAACCTTCCTTCCGGTATGAAAGCGTCACCTGATTGCCATGCTGGTGCGCCAGGCCCATCGCCGCTTCAACCGCGCTGTCGCCTCCACCCACGATCAGAATCTTTTTGTTGATGTAATGGTCCGCTTCGATCAAGCGGTACATGACTTTCGGCAATTCCTCGCCTTTGACGCCTAGTTTTCGCGGAGTTCCGTTGCGTCCGAGAGCGAGAATGACGGCGTGTGAGCGATATTGATTGTTGGGTGTTGTGACGGTGAAGACGCCATCAGCTCCTTTGCGGATGTCGTCTACCTTCTCGCCGGTGACTGCGTTGAAATCGGCGCGATTCAGAACCATGTCCCAGAAGGCGAGGAGATTTTCCTTGGACAGTTCTGTCTTTTTGAATTTCCCATACATGGGAAATTCCACTGGACTCGTCAAGACCAACTTTTGGCGAGGGAATTTGGCCACCGTGCCGCCAATCTCATCGCGTTCGAGCGTCACGTAATTGAGCTTGTTTTCGATGGCACGCAGCGAGGCGCTGATTCCGCCAGGTCCGGCGCCGACTATCAGCACGTCATAAACATTCGGGGTAGACGTGGACCGCTTGCCCTTGATCCGGCGGGTGATCGTGTCGATGCAATCCCGTCCCTGGTTCACGGCATTCTTGATCAAAGCCAGGCCGCCGAGTTCGCCGACAATAAAGAGGTTAGGAATGCTGGTTTCGTATTCGGGAGTGAGGTAGGGCATTTCGGCGCCCATGCTCGGGGTGGCCATCACCATTGTGATCGCGCCCACGGGGCAGGCTTCAGCGCACAGGCTGTGACCGATACATTTATGTCCGTTTACGATGACGGCCTTGCCCGCAAGCATGGCGAGGACATCGCCCTCCGGGCAGACAGAGGTGCAGGTCGCGCAGCCAATGCAATAAGTCGTATCAATGTGCGGATGCTGGCCCTTAGGGCCCTCGGAATACAGCTTTCCCTTTTCTGCCGCCTCGCGAGCGCGCGCCTCTCTTCGTTTCAGGCTCTTCGTGTAGTTGAAGACGAAGAACCCGGTGACGGCCACGGCGATCAGGAAGGCGAAGAGTGTGTCCATTGATGCGTCTGTCCTTAAAAGAAGCCCATCGAAATGACCACCACAATGTGAATGATTGCCAGCACGGCGAATGAATAACTGAAAGGTTTATGCACCACATGCCACAGATGAAACACCTGCTGCGAGCGCGAGAGAAACAGAATTCGTTTCGCGGTGGCTGCTTCCGTTCGAGCGGTAGAAATTGCTCTCTCGAGATCGGAATGGGACGTGCGGAGTAGTCCACCCAGCGTGGTGAACCGTTCGCTGAATGCCAATGCCCGGCGTCGCAATTTGGCCACCCGGAAGGCGCGGCCGACATCGAGCGCCATCATGTAGGCAAGGGCAGCGAGGATCGACATGTCCTCAACTCGCTCCGGGCTGGGCAGACGCAACAGCGAACGCACATCTTCTTCAGGCAATAGTTTCTGTTGCTTCAATTGTTCGGCCAACCCGGCCTGGACTTCCTGTAAATCCTTTACTGACATCTCCGCAGAATTAAGCCGGCGTGGAATCTGACCGTACAGATACCGGCCGATCACACCACTCAGTGAAACAGCGACCATGATCCAAAAAGCCATTCCTGCAAATCCTCGGAATTTGAACGAAGCGTGAAGGGCGATGATGAAGGGTGCGGTCAGTCCGAGCATCACGTGAATGTCGAGCCAATGTTTCGAACTCCCCTGCCGTGAAAGCCAGAGCCATTTCTTGCGCAATGGATAGACGAAAATGGCCAGAAACATGGTCAATCCCATGAAGCCAAGTTTGATCCCGATCGGCCCGCTGGGACGTAAGACGTGGTGCTTGGGAGAGAACGGGCGGTCGGCTGAACCGAGCGTGTAGTAGTCAAAGCCATATACGGCTACGCCCACAATCAAGGTGATGAGCAGTACATAACCGCAGACAACGCGAATGCGGTGGGCCCTCTCCCCGCTTCGAGCCGGGATTGCAGCAGTTGCGACGGCAGCGTTAGCGCTCATTTGTTTGCGACCTGTTCCTCTGTATCGACTGAGAATCTCTTGTAATCGGTGAAGCGATGCGTGTTGCGCCAATGCTGACGCTGGGTTTCAACTTCCACCGTGGCTTGCGACGGAAACCAGTAGGTTTCCTTCATGCCGCGGAACGGAACCGGCGCATATTCAACTTCCGAGCGCAGGGTTTTCAGTCCGACATCCTGCATCGTGTCCCCGATGTCGGCGGTGATCTTCTGGATCATGCCGGTCTGCGGATCGATCCATGCCATGCCCGAGAGTTCAAGGGGATACTCTTTGCCGCGCAGCGCCAAGGCCACGATCGAGCGGGTCCCGCGAATATGCTGAAAGGAGACCTTGTTGAGGAGGTGGCCATTCACCGACTCGTGTCCTGCCTCTGTGAACTGAAAATTCTGCACGTAATAAGGATGAAAGACCAGAAATAGCGTAGCGAAGCCGTTCGTGACCAGCAGTGAGGTATTCCTTTTGTCTACTTTTGCCTCATGCACTGCCAGGCGGGATTCGTCGAGGCTCAACTCTCCGCCGTTATTGGTAAGGATCACCAGATAGTCGTAGGTGGACTCTTCCTTGAGCTCCACCTTGTCTTCTTTCCCCAGTTTTTCCTGCGTGACTTTCTCAGTGCACTTTACATCCGCGAACTGGCCCAGAAATTTCGAGACTTGGTCGCTGGTGCGGTTCAACAAGTCGTTGCGATCAGCGTCAGCTGCAAAAGCAGGATGGCCCACCGGTCCGAGCAATATGATTGCCGCAAGGAACGCGCGCACGGTCCACATTTCGAATTGAGGTCGTCGCCGAATCATTGCTTAGGCTTCCCCTTCGTATCAAAGCGGTAGCCGAGCGTGAACATCCACTGGTCGTAACTCAACTGTCCGCGGTTGATGGTGAAGCCGCCCTGCGTGAAATAGTGCGCTCCGATGGCGAAGTCGACGTTTGTATTGACGAAGCGCGAGCGGTTGTCAGTTGTCAGGGTAGAGCTGAATGTCTGGTCACCAGCCAGAACTTCGAGCCTGATGTCGTCGGTAAAGTTTCTCGAGAGCGAAAACGCCCGGTACGATCCACTGCCAAACGAGCTGTTGAACCGCGAGTAATGAGCGTCTGCGCGCAGGCCCATCCAGGGCAAGCGGCCGAATGTAACGCCATACATCTGGTTCAGCGAAGACTTCGTATCGCCTGAGCGGTTGCTCTGCCCCAAGGTCCCGTAAACAAAAATCTGTTTCACAACTTCCACCCGGGCACCCGCGCTGAAGCCCTGAAATAGATACTTATCCAGCAGGCCGGTGCCGATCAACTGGGGATCAAAGGTAGGTACGTCACGAAAGTAATTGTGATTGAAGTCGATCTCCAGCCGGGGATGAGGTTGGATGCGAAGGGTCAGGAAGCTGCGGCTGAGCCCTGGGCCGGGAGCGGGAACCGCTGGATTTCCCGCAGGGCTGTCGGCCTGCAGCGAGTGGTAGATCGACAAGTATCGTTTATAGGAGACGGTGTTTTCCAGAAACAAAAACGGCCTGTCGATCTTCCACTTCAAGGTGCTGACTCCGAAGCCGGTCGTGCTGGTGTAGTGGAATGCATCGAAATCGCCGCCCTGAAAGTTGATGAAAGTGCCGGCTATGCGGCGGTCCAGGTTGTAGTTCCAGGACGTGGGGTCGGGAGTCGATCCGGCGAAGATCCCAGCGGTGATGCCTGGCGACAGCCGCCGCCCGAAATATCCGCCGTCGATGGTGTCCAGACTGGGGGCCCAGGGAAGGTAAAGCCGCCCGAAGCCCGCTACCCAGGGGGAATTCGGGTTGTCGTACGTCATGCTGAGGTGATACGTGCGGTTGATCAGATCCTGCAAGGTTTGCTGGCTCGTGGAGGAGCGAGCGCTCAATCGCCCGCGCCAGTAACCGCTGATATTCCAGTAGGTACCGTTGACGCGGGTGATGTCGGCGCGCAGAACCATTCCAAGGTCTGAACTGGTTACAGAGGAAGTGCCGCGGCTGACTGTACCCATGTAGTCGAAACCAATGCGGCCACGAGCGCGATTTACGGAAGGCTGCGGCGGTCTGGGCACTTCGGCGCGAGCCTCTTCTTCGAGCGGATCGCCTTCCGTAAAGGTCACTACGGCAGGATATTTCCGTGTAGCGCTGAGGGACCGCTGCTGGACCAGCGTCTGCGCATCCCCGGACGACAAGTAGGCCAGATCACCAGGCTTTACCTGACGCTTGGGCAGATGGATGTCGGTTACAGCGGATGTTTCCGCGGTCGCATTCACTTCCAGTTCCGCGACGACGCGGGGATCGGAGGGATCGACAGTTGTGCCCTCCTGCGGTGGCAAGTCACTGTCCTTGATTTCCAGTTTCATGCCTTCGGTCAGACCCGAGCTGCGGCCGCCGTCGAGATAGGCGACGCCTTCAGCCACGTATTTCACTTTGAAAACTGTGCGCAGGTTGGGATCTATGGAGCGGAGCGCCAACACCGGAAGATTGACGCCAGTGGTTGCATTGTCGGCGCCGGCTTCGGATGCGATTGCGGCATTGTTGTCGGGCGCGGCTGGAATCGTGACCGCGGCGGGTTCGGTTGCGGTGACTACAGGGGAGGTCGCGGCCCCTGATGGCTCGGCTGCTACCTCAGATGACCGCGTCTTGTTCGGTGGAACGGATGGAGTTGGAGTCGATGGTTTTGCTTCCGCAGTTGATATTGATGAAGACTGCGTTGCGTCAGCTTGATCCGAAGACGGACTCGGAGTTGTAGCGGCAATGTTTTGGCCGCTCGGCACGGATACTTCTGCTGTTCTTGATTGCGCGGGAGGTCGAACTGCTGGCGTTGACATGCCAATCGGTCCGGGTTCCGATCTGCTGATCGAGGAGAGAGCTTCCAGCGATGGTTGTAGCGCTGGCGTTGCGACGGACTTCTCGTTAGCCGGAGCAGTTGCCGTTAGACGCACCGCGGTTGCTGCCGCGACAACCGAACTCTTCTGCGTGGCAGGCTGATCCGGCGATGAACTCGAGACTGGAACGGCGATTTCCTGACTGCTGGCCGGGAATTTTTCTGTTTTCGGGTGCGCTGGAGGTTGAATTGTCGCCAATGCCGTGCTGACCGGACTGGTTCGCGATTCCCCGATCCGGGACAAAGCCTCCGGCGTTGGTTGTGGCGCTACTGTTGGAGTGGATATGCCGGTTGTTCCGGTGTTTGACGATGGACCGGGCGTGATCACGACTGATGGGAAGCCGGAATCAGTCGCAACGCCTGCCCCGAATGCGCTAGGTTTTTTCTCTACGCCGGCAGATTGATTTGTACCTGGAGCTGGCGCGGCTCCGCTTGATGTATTCCCATTCGACGCCTGTGCAGTCGGAGCGTTTCCCGTTCCCGGTGATCCCAATCCGGGGAATACCGTGCCCTCCTGAAGGCTGCCGCGATCTGGATGTGACGAGGTTGGGTGCGAGGATACGCTCGCAGTGCTTGTGCTTGCCGTATTCTCCGTTTGCTCTTCGGGGAAGTTGATCGGGGGCAATTGCGGTGGCGGCGGAGGCAATCCTGTGGCAGAGTCGTTGCTGCTCTCCATCGGAGGTGGCACGGGGCGGCGTCGAAAGATTCCGACCAGTCCTCCCGAAGCGCCGGCGGCTTTTGCGCCCTGGCCGGAACTCGCAATCGCGTTCGGAGCCTGGCCGATGACGAGTGTCACCCGGGTTCCGTCAGACTGCAGATCGTATGGATGTGCCTCGTCCATCTCTACCACCACTCGGGTGGTGGGAGGAGTCGCGCTGTTCAATCCCAGTCTTACGCGTCGAACCCCGTTGTAGTTCACCGAAAGTTGCTGCTGTTTCGCATCCGACAATGTGTTGGGCAAATCAAGAACCACCCGGTTCGGACTGGTTGCCACTGTCACGCTGGGAGTGGAAGCGAGGGGTGCGCTCAACGTGATTTCTACACGCAGGTTGTTGGAGGTATCACGCACCACCCGGAGATCACGCACCGACAATGCGCCTGGACCTGCGCTTTGCGCAGCGGCCGTCGATGCCAGCAAGATAAGAACCCCGAGTTGTATTCTCGCCCGCATTGTTGAGACTCGTTGTCAGGTCTGGTTTAGATTCCATTCGATCTACCCGGCTCGTCCATTGCGATGGCACTGGTAGCAATTCGGACTGCTATACACATAGCCATTGACGCCGCGATGGTTCGAGTCAGTCTGGGTTTTTCCATGGCAGTTAGTGCATGAAAAAACCGAATAGTCGGAGGCGTTGGTATGACAAGTGGAGCAAACTCCTCCGGCATTGCCGTGGTTGGTGGGGAACCAGGTGTGATTGAAGGTCGCGCCCGTCCAATCGGTGGTGGTGTGGCAAGTCTGGCAAGTGGTCGGGAACCCGGCTGCCGTGTGGTTCGGATTTGTCGTGGTCTGGTAGTCGCTCTTGTGACAAGAGAAACAGTCAGTCGGAACCGAGGTGTAGTTATTGTTCACGTGGCAACTGGCGCAGGCCACGGTGGTGTGCTTTCCGGTCAACGGAAATGGCGTGTTGTTGTGATTGAAGGACGAGGGAATCCACGCCGTGGTGTTGTGGCACACATCGCATTGCTGCGGGAATCCCGATTGGGCGTGGTTCGGGCTGGTCGTGCCGTTGAAATCATTCAGGTGACAGGTAGCGCATGCAGTGCTGTTCAGGCTGTAGTTACCGTTCACGTGGCACTGCGAACACTGCAGTGGAACGTGCGCCCCGGTCAGCGTGAATCCGGTCGTTGCATGATTGAAGGTTGCGTTCGCCCAGGAAACAGTCGTATGGCACGAGTCGCAGGTTTGCGGGAAGCCGGCCTGCGCGTGATTTGGGTCAGTCGTAGTCTGGTAGTCCTTCAGGTGGCAAGTCGAGCAAGCGCCGCTGTTCAAGGTGTAGTTTCCGTTTACGTGACACTGCGCACACGGCAGAGGCACGTGCGCTCCGGTCAGTGCGAATCCGGTGGTGGCGTGGTTGAATGTGGCGCTTCCCCACGAGGTGGTGCTGTGGCAGCTCTGGCAAGTCTGCGGCAGTCCGGCCTGTACGTGGTTGGGGTCCGTGGTGCCCTGATAATCCTTCAAGTGGCATGAAACGCAGGAGGTATCGGTGAGGTTGTAGTTACCGTTCACGTGGCACTGCGAACATTGCAGCGGGATGTGTGCCCCAGTCAGCGGGAAACCTGTGGTGGAGTGGTTGAACGAGGCATTCGCCCAGGTTGTTGTGCTGTGGCAGCTTTCGCAGGTCTGCGGCATTCCGGCCTGCACGTGGTTGGGGTCGGTCGTGCCCTGGTAGTCCTTCAAGTGGCACGAGACGCAGGTGGTGTTGGTCAGGTTGTAATTTCCGTTGATGTGACACTGCGCACATTGCAACGGGACGTGCGCCCCAGTCAGCGGAAAGCCCGTCTTGCTGTGATCGAAGGTTGCGTTTGTCCAAGACGCTGTAGTGTGGCAGCTCTCACAGGTTTGCGGCATTCCGGCCTGGACGTGATTGGGATCGGTTGTGCCCTGATAGTCCTTGAGGTGGCACGACACGCATGTCGTGACAGTGAGGTTGAAGTTTCCGTTGACGTGACACTGTGTGCACGGCGTGGTGACGTGCACGCCGGTCAACGGGAAGCCGGTCTTGCCGTGATCGAATGTCGCATTGGCCCACGACGTTGTGGTGTGGCAAGTGGCGCAGGTGGTCGGTATCCCGGCCTGGGCGTGATTGGGGTTGGTTGTGCCTTGAAAATCTTTCATGTGACAGGAGGCGCAGTCAGTCGGGGTGCTGGCAAACTGTCCGTTCACGTGACACTGGGTACAGGCGACTGTGACGTGCGCGCCCGTCAGCGGAAACTTGGTGAAGGTGTTGTGATCGAAGGTCGCCGGCTGCCAGGCAGAAGTGGTGTGGCAACTTTGGCAGGTCTGCGGGAATCCCGCTTGCACGTGATTCGGGTTTGTCGTCTTCTGGAAATCGGGAAGATGGCAACCGACGCAAGTGGCTGGCGTACCCGCGAACTTACCTCCGATGTGACAGGCGGTGCAATCCAGCGGGATGTGCGCTCCGGTCAGAGCGAAGCCGGTCGTTTTCAGGTGGTCGAACTTGGCTCCAGACCAGCTATTGAAGCCGTGACACTGTTCGCAAGTGGTAGGAAAACCGGCCGTCACGTGATTTGGACCCGTGGTGGTCTGATATTCCTTGGCATGGCAGGAGTAACACTGGGTGGATAAGCCAATAAATTGTCCGGTGGCCGCGCCCTTGTGGCAGGAAGTGCAGTCGAGCGCCGCATGGGCCCCCAGCAGAGGAAACCTGTTCTGGTGCTGGTTGATTTGCTGTACCGAAACCTGCCAACCCTTCACGCTGTGACACTGCTCACAATTTGCTCCGAACTGGCGCTTATGAATGTCAGCATGGCAGTCGGCACATTGCTTACCCACGTTCGTGAATACAGGTTTGACGTGGCATTGCGTGCAGGATACTCCCTGATGCATCCCCCGCAACGGATAGCGAGTCTGGTTATGGTCGAACTCGGGTACGCTGCGGATCGGCTTCCAACCGCTCAGGGTGTGGCAGTTCTGGCAGGGAATATTAAGCGGGCCGTGCGGACTACGGCTGTTGGCGTAGGTCTTCGACTGCGCCCCGGCGGGCACGACGGAGACGAGCAACAGGAACGCGACAAACAGGTTACCCCGCATCGCCGAAGCCAACGTAATACCACCCTGAATCGGATTCGACCGCCCCAACACCAGAAGAAGGAGAAATTAAGACGAGTGTGGCAACCACCCACACAGATGCAAGTGCGTGTGCAATTAGTTGTCCATTATCTTAGAGGGGTAAGAGTATAGGTCGAAGTTACCTAAGTGTTTGTCCAGAGGGCCAGTTCGGGACGTGCCCACTTTCGCACTGGAGCTGCCGATGTACTTCTGAGTGCATGTAACTTTTTCGAAAAGAGCATCTTTTACCCATGGCGCGAACGCCTTATTGCTTCTTTGCCGGGATGTCTGATCCGTGACAGGCGGCGCATTCCTTTGGACTGGGTTTATAGAAAAGCACGGTCTTGCCTTCGACCATCCGAGTCAGCTTGTGGCACCCGTCGCAACGAACGTTCTGGTGCGCGCCCTCCAGTGGAAATGCGGTCCGCTTGTCATGGTCAAACAGCGAGGGCTTCCATTTTGCGCTGTTGTGGCATTGGGCGCAGGGCGTTACCTTGCCCTGGGCAAACTGCCCGCCGTGGATGTCCTCATGACAGTCCTCACATTTCGAGGGCGCAGCTTTGAAGTCCACGTTGATCAGACGTGTTTCCTGATTGGGGGGCTTGTGGCAGTCCATGCAAGCGGTGGCCCGATGCGCGCCCAGCAGAGGAAATGAGGTTTTCGAGTGATCGAATCCTGACAGCTCTTTCCACGACTTCGTTGAATGGCAGGCTTCGCAGCCAGCCGCAGTGCCATCCGCGCGGGTTTGCTGCATTCGTTCCTTGAACTGTCCTTTGTGTGGGTCGAGATGACAACTCATACAAGAGAGCTCACTCCAGTGGTACGCGACTGCCTTTGGTTTGAAGCTATCGCTTTCTTTGTGGCAATCGGCACATGGGATCGCCACGTGCCCGCCAGTCAAAACGAATTTCGTGGCTTTGTGGCGCGCCAGCGTGAATGTGGACGGCTTGTACCCTTGCAAGTTGTGGCAGCGCTCACAACCATTGAAGTATGGGGCAGCTGCAAACTGTCCCGCATGTTTGTCAGTATGGCAGTCGGTACAGCTCTGAAACTTGATCTTGAAGAGCGTGTCCTTGCCCTTGGGAATGTGGCATCCCGAACATTGCACGGTTGCGTGTCCGCCCTGCAGAGGATAGTCCGTTGCGGCGTGGTCTTTTACGGTGAACGTTGAGGGCTTGAATCCATCGACGGTATGGCAGGACGCACACTCGCCGCCACCGGCACGCTTGGCGAACTGTCCTTTGTGAGGGTCAGGCTGGTGGCAATCCATGCATTTCTGAAAGGCCAGGGGTTTCTTGAAGTTTCCGCCTGCGTGGCATTGGGAACACTCGACGCCGGCATGTTTGCCCAGAAGCGGGTATTGAGTTTTCGAGTGATCGAAGCGCTCGCTGACCGATTGTGTAGATACTTTTTTCCATCCACTGGTGTTGTGACATGCCTGGCAGCCCTGCGTAAAGCTTCCGCGATGCGGATCGGAGTGACAATCGGAGCACTTGCCGAATGCGATCCCTGTGTACCGCGGTTTATTGTCCTGTCCGGGCGTGTGACATTTCTGGCAGGCGACCTGTGGGTGCAACCCAGTCAACGGATAACGAGTTTTGGAATGGTCGAACTTCCCAACGCTGACGGTTTTCCAATCGCTGTAGGTATGGCACTGGAGGCAGTTCTCGCCTAGTCGTCCCTGGTGCTGGTCCTGATGGCAGGTGACGCAGTTCGTCGAAACGCCGAGAAATGTTTTGTTCGGGTCCTTGATTTTGATAGACGTGCGCTCAGACGGCGACACATGTTCGGCGCTATGACAACGATTGCAGGCCAGGCCTGCATGTTTGCCTTCGAGTGAGTATCCCGTTTGCTGGTGATTGAAGGTGCGTGTATCCCACTTGATCAATGGGAAATCCTCACCGTTGTGTTCCGAGTGGCACTTTACGCATTCCTGGCTGGAGTTGGCGTTCAGGTGGTAAGAAGCGTGCAACCCTTTTCGCGACGCGATGCGGGATGCGATTTCGCTGTGGCAATCCACACATCTAAACGTGGCTTGGCCGCCGCCCAATTTATGACAGGCGGTACAGTTGCCCGTGCCATTAAGCGATTGGTGGGGACGCGAAAGAGCGCCGGGAGAAATCTGCGCCACAACGGGAACCGAAAACCACGACAGTAAAACCATGACGAAGACGTACGACCAAGGTGATGTGCGGTGGCGTGAGTCAGAAGGGAACGGTTCGCGAGGCGCGGGTGCGCCATTTCTAATGGAGCGGCGGGACCGTCCCGCCCCAACAGGCATGCCTTTCAAATAGAAGGAGGTCGGCATTCCACATTTGCCTGCACGAACCAAACGCTTTGGAGTCTAGCACGGGAAATAAAAGTCAACAGTCACCGGAAGGGCAACATTGGCTGTGACGTTAGTGCGGAGACGTTTGTATCGGCCAGCCGGAGCGATCGCGGAGCACATTGTGGAGCACAATAACCTGCCGAATGAAGGGCACTGAACCCGACTTGCAACCTTCGGCCACAACTGTAACTGCTTGAAAAGAGTGAGGGCGGCGAGAACGATTCATTTGCTAAACCGTTGTACTGGCTAATACCGGTACCGAGGGTTCGAATCCCTCCCTCTCCGCCATTACCGTACAAGGCCGCTCCCATGATCTACACCAGCGAACGCGTGTGGCGCGAAGAGTTGTCAAATCTGCCGGCGCCGGACCTCATCGAGTCGCCGCTCTGGCTGAAACACTACCCGTTCAATAAGGGCCCCGCCCGTCGCGACGTGGCGGTGACCAGAATTCCACCTCCGGTGCCAATACCGTGGGGCGATTCGAACTGGTGGATCCACCAGTATCAGGGAGACGCCATCCAACTCCCCGGTTTCGCCCCGGGCAATGTGGACATGAACCGTTTCGGGCCCATGACCGCGGGCGCGTCAAGTTGCGGCCGCCGAAGGCGAAAGGGACCGCGCCGCGTAACCTGCCGCAGTGGTCGCCGCGGCGGTTTTCAGGAATGTTCATCGATCCACTATTTTGGCCTTGGCGACAGTCGCCCTTAGCAACGTTTACTTTTATGCTAGATTTAACTTCGCGGCTCCGGGCTTGCCAAACGGACTAGATCCTCGATTTGCGATAGCTATTGCCGAATACGCTGGCTCCCATAATTACGAACTCGACGCCACATTTGCCTGCGGCAACAACCTCCAACGGGGCGGAGTTTGGCTCCAGAGATTCGACGGTTAGAGCGCGAATGAAGTCTCCGACCCGGTCAAAAAAGTGCTCGTCCCAAAGGTGACCCGTCAGCATTGGCACCCTGGACTGCCTCGGGTATCGGCTCCGAATCTAAAAGTGAGGCAGAGAATCTGAAGGCTTACTGCGAATGGGATGTGCAGGTCCGCGCCTCGGCTGTCATGGCGGTCGGGGCGCGCCTCGTTGTCTTTCTTGGCATATTTTTCGCATTCTCCGCATTCCTTTGCGCTCAAACCCTCACCGGAAAGGTTCACAACGGCACCACCGGCAAGCCGGCCGCCGGAGATCGCGTAGTGTTGATCACTCCCGGGCAAGCGATGGAAGAAGTGGCCCGTACCCGAGCCGACGCCAGCGGTCACTTCAGTTTCCGCCTGCCTGACTCCGGCCCGTACCTGATTCGCACCGTGCACCAGGGAGTGACTTACGATCGCATGGCCCCGCCCGGGACAAATTCCGTAACAGTGCAGGTATTCGATGTCTCCCGGAGAGTCGAAGGGATCACTGTCACCGCGGACGTGATGCGCCTTCAGGCTCAGGGTGGTGAACTGCAAGGCACCCGCCTCTTTGCCGTGAACAACGCTTCGAAGCCGCCCCGCACCCAGACGCACGGCGCCAACTTTGAATTTTTTCTTCCTGACGGTGCCGTCATCGATCAGGGTATGGCCACGACAGCAGGGGGCCAGCCCGTGAACCTTTCTCCAGCCCGGGAGAGAGACAAGAGCCGGTATGAATTCGTGTTCCCACTTCGTCCCGGCGAAACCGAATTTCAAGTTGTGTTTCACCTGGAATACCGCGGAGAACTCAGCATCGACCCCAGGGCCCTCTACGGCGCGGAACATTTCGTGGTCATGGTGCCGAAAACCATGCGGTTCGCTGCTGCGCCAAGCGTCGTCTTTCAGGCCATGGAGGACCCTCGCCAGTCCGACGCTCTGGTCCGGGTGATGTCGAACACTCGGGCCGGACAGCCTCTCAGCTTTCAGCATCTCAGGCACTGGTACATTGACGGATCCTGGTGACGACAGCCTGGGACCGCCGCATGCAGTGGGGAATGAGCCCGTCGCTTCACCCGCCCGCGATTCCGGCAAGGGGGGAGGGTTGAGTTCAGCCCTGACCGCGCCCGGTGGGCGGGAGAGATTTCGCTGGTATGTGATTGGCGGCATCTTCTTATTGCTGGCCGGGGCAGCTGTTTTCGCGATACGGCGCCGCCACTCTGCCGCCATCTCCCACCGATCCGACCTTCTCCTCGAGCAGGTTAAAAATGACCTGTTTCAGCTCGAAGTGGAACATCAGCAAGGCCGCATTTCACGGCGTCAATATAAGCGCGCCCGGGCCGCCCTGGACCAGACCCTGGACCGGGCTATCAAACGCACATCGCAAAAATAACCACGGTTGCCCAAAGGCCTCCTAAATTCGCCCCGCTCGCCCCTCCTCAGGTTACCTTCGTGACTTGCGACATCGCGGAGTAGGGCTAGCATTTGGATATTGGAAGAATTTAATTTTGATGTCTCGAGCTTTCACAATCGTCGCCTCCTTAGTATGGCTCATGACCGCGGTCGCGGCGACCGCTCAGAGCAGTTACCAGGTGGTTCAACTCACCCAGGCCGGGACAATTTCCGGTACCGTCAAGTGGTCCGGCCCATTGCCCCACATCCCTGCTTTCCCCATCGATAAAGATCCGCAGGTTTGCGATCCCGACTCGCACAAGGTGCGCGACCTCGATCGCTTGATCGTTGGACCCCAGAACGGCGTGGCCAACACGGTGGTATTCCTCAAGGACATTTCCCGGGGAAAAGCGATGGACATCCCGGCGCCCCGACGCTCGCTGGACCAGAAGCAATGCCGCTACGAGCCCCATATTCTGTTGGTGCCCGAGAACGGCCCGCTGCAGATGAAGAGCTCAGACGCGGTGCTGCACACAGTCCACATGGATGGTGCCGCCTCTTATAACTTGCCGTTCCCCTTTACTGACCGGACTGTAACTCGCAACATGCCGGCTGCCGGACTGGTGAATGTACGGTGTAACGGTGGTCATGCCTGGATGAACGCGGAGATCCTGGTTGTGCCCCATCCTTATTATGCGGTGACCGATGAGAATGGAAGGTTCGAGCTGACGGACGTGCCTCCCGGGCAATACCAGATCGTGGCCTGGCATGAGGGCTGGAAGCTCTTGCGGGAAGAGGCTGCGTTCGACGTCCTGACCGAACACAAGGTTCGGCGTCCGATATTCTCAGACCCTAAAACCTGGGAAAAACCAGTGACAGTAGCGCCCGACGAGACCGCTGTCATCAACTTTGTCATCGGCGCAAAGTAAAAAACTGCGTCATTCCCCAGCTCTGCCACCCGGCGAACTCCGCCCACGCTCAATGACAATTGCTGGAGGCAGGCCGTCCCGCGAAACGGGCCTGGATCCAGGTAAGCTGGTCCCTCACCGAGTCTCCCAGCACGCTGGCGAATTCAGACCTCTGGAAGTCGTGGAATTGAACCGCGTCGTTCTGCCGGCACAGGCGTGAAACCACTCTTGCTGTCATGCCCATCCTCACGGCCGGATCGGTGTCGCTGCTGACCAGCAGCAGCGGGCGATACGAGGGCTTCTGGCCAATGGTATTGCGGGCAAAAAAGTGCTCCACAGCGCCGTTGCCCTGCCAACCGGCTTTCAAGACCTGCGCGGCCGTCGTCTCCGAATCTGTGGATGCCATGCCGCAGGCCTTCTCGACCTGGGGGTACAGCGCCAGCGCTTTTTCTGTCAGCATCTGGTTCTCCTGAAACTGCGGATACAGGGTTTGGATTTCATAGGCCAGGACAACCAGCTGGGCCGGCGATCTCCCACTTGCGGACAGATCATAGAACTCTTTCGCATCGGCAATACCAGAAATTGCAATGCTGCCCAGATAATCGGGATCGCGGATGTCGCCCTCCAGTTCGGCGACGGCCAGCGCAGCGAGGCCTCCGGCGGATTCGCCCATCGCCACCCACTTTCCCCCCAGCTGGGGCACCGCGGAGCGCGCTGCCGTAATCGAATAGATGACGTCTGCTGCGTCCGATTGCATATCGACGGAGGCATTCCTGAAACTTGTTCCCAGCCCCACGTAGTCTGTTGCCACCACCGCGTAGCCAAGCTTGACGTACATGGAGAGGAAGGGTCCTTCATTCAGATTTCTCATGAGAGAAGGGGCGCAGTGGCGGGCTATGCCGGTAAAGCCGTGGGCCCAGGCAATAACGGGCCACCCCCCGGCGGGCGCTGCCTGGTCAGGAGTGAGGACGACGCCGGACGACGCCACATCCATTCCGCTGGCGGTGCGTGAGTGATAAAGAATGCGGAATGCAGACACTCCCTCGGGAAGGTGGTATTCGTCGAACTCCGCGACACGGATCAACTTCCCCGGCGGGCCCGGCGGGAGCGGGTCAGGAGTCGAATAGAAACTGGTGAGGGGCAGGAAGCCGCGAAAGTGGTGGCGGTCGGTTTGGGATTCAGTTTGCCCTTGAACAGACTCGGCGATGCCCGGAAGCGGCGCGAAAACCGCCGCCACGCCCGCAGTGATGCCCAACCAGAGGATACAAGACCTGGGACACAACAACGCCGATCCCCCCACTCACCTTGGTCGCAGCCTGGTCCAGGCCGAAGTTGGCGCAACGCTCACCAGGAACTCACGGCTTCCAGGCCATCATAGTTGCCAGCACCACGGGCAGGTAGATGACCGAGGCATGAACTACACGACTGGCCATGACCCTGGAGCGCGACACAGCTAATTTCGCGGTGTGATAAACGAAAAATATTCCTGCCGAGAACATGATCAGAGAGTAGGCGGTTCCACCCCCGCCCGCGAGCGGCAGCATGGTGAGCACCACCAGGATAACCGCGAATGCCACGATCTCCATCCTGGTAAAACGGCCTTCAACATCGAAGCCAGGCAGCATGCGAAAGCCGGCCGCAGCGTAGTCTTCCCGGTACAGCAGTGCGATGGCCAGGAAATGCGGAAACTGCCACAGAAAGAGGACACCGAAAAGCAGCCAGGCGTTACGTCCGATACCGCCGGATGCGGCCGCCCACCCAATGAGAGTAGGCATGGCGCCGGGGACGGCACCCAGCAGCGTGCACAGCGGCGTCTTCCTCTTTAGAGGCGTGTAGACCAACAGATATCCCAGCAAAGTACCGATCGCCAGGAAAGCCGACGTCAGATTGACCGAGGTGGCCAGAAGCACGCCGCCCGCAGCGCTCAGCGCCAATCCAAACCAGCAGGCCTCGCGGCCCTTGAGCCTTCCGGAAACCAGCGGCCGGTTTGCGGTACGCCGCATCTGAGCGTCGTAACCTCTCTCCATCCACTGGTTGAGCGTCGCCGTGCCGCTGGCCACCAGCAGCGTGCCTGCGAGCGTAATGGAAAGTCTGCCTATTCGCAGCGGGCCGGACGATCCCAGATAGTAGCCGGCCGATGTAGTCATCAGAATCAGCAGGTTCACTTCTGGCTTGGTCAGCGCGTAGTAGTCCCGCAGCCTGGAAGAAATGTCGTTTGCCGCCGGAGATTCGACTATCGCGTGAGTGGAGGCCATGGCATCGTCGCTGCAATCGGTATATCTGCGTTCTTCCAGTTCCCGTCGGGTTCCGCGGTGCCCGCCGCATCCCGGCACCGCGTCCGATTGCGATACATAATGAAAACCATGGCAATCGACATCAGAGTGGGCGGAATGATGAGGATCAGAATTCCGCTCTTTAAAGCGTCAATCATTCGGCTGCCCGAGGACGCAGCCTGGGTGTAGCAAAGCGCGCAACTCTGCGCCATTGCCGGCAGCGGGCTGGCCAGCAGCGCCAGGGCCGCCAGAACCATCAGCATCGGCTTTATTAGCGGTGTTTCCATGACCCTCAAAGGTTTTCTTTGCGATCTTTGCGCCATTCTTTGCAACCTTTGTGGTTCAGCCTTTTCCGGAAAGGGACAAAATGACCCCAGGTGGCCGCTCACGAACAATATCCCGCACAGTGCGTGAGCCGGAAGCTGTCAGTCCAGCCAAACTGCATCGACAACAACACGAAAATCGTGAAGAGCACGACAAACAGCAGGAAACCGCGCTTTTCCGTCCATAGATGCATGAAGAACAGGACAGCCACAGCGGCTTCAACCAGGGACACCGACAGCATGCGCCGGAACATTTGCAACGCCGTGATATTTTGATACGCAATCAGGAATTGCAGCCCCGCCAGTGCCAGAAGGCAGAGATAGACAACCAGGTACTTTCCCATCCCCTCGTCTTTTCGCTCGGCGATTGTTGCCATAGTGTTCTGCTCCAGCTGTGATTAGTGGGCGAGATTCAGCAGATAAACAAACGGAACCACGAACATCCATACCAGGTCCACGAAGTGCCAGTAGAGTCCGATAATCTCAATGTCGTCGGAGTTGTAACGCCCGCCCTTGTAGCGCAGGCCTACGATGATCAAGGCGATCACTCCGCACAGAACGTGTGTGATGTGCAAGCCGGTGACGCTGAAGAATGCCGCGCCGAACAGCCCCGTGCCCCAGGGATTCTTGAAGAGCGTCATGCCTTCGCCGATCAACCCCAGCCACTCCCGGATGTGCAAGACCGCAAATACAATGCCGGCGAGGGCGGTGATCATGGTCCAGCGAAAGGCCCCGGCTTTGTCTCCTCGTTTCGCGGTCTGGACTCCGAGCAGCATGGTCAAACTGCTGGTGAGAAGGATGAAGGTCATCACCGCCACGTTAACGATGCTGTGGAAGGGTCTGGGCCAGTCGGGCGTGCCGTTGCGCAGAAATCCGTAGGCCACAAGACAGGCCGCGAACGTCATCGTATCCGCGATAATGAACAGCCACATCGCCAGCTTTTTGGTAGGAATGGCAAAGGGGCGGTCGGTCAGCATGCTGGCGGAGTGCCCTTGCATCGTGATATCGGCTTGACTCACAGCGTCTCCTGTTCGTGATCGCGCTAGAGCTTCATCCAAAGCAACAACAGCAGATACACCCAGAGTATGTCCACGAAATGCCAGTAGCGCGCGGTCGCATCCAGGGTGCTCCGGCGCAGCTGGGACTTTCTGACCTTTCCAATCACATAGAGCAAACCGACCAACCCTCCCAGCACATGCAGCACATGGGCCGCCGTGAGCACATAGAAAAAAGAACTGCTGGGATTGGTGGCGAGATATAGCCCTTCAGCCCGGAGCCGGACCCAGGCCACATATTGTCCGGTCACAAAGAGCAAACCGAAGACCAGGGTGATGTAGAGCCAGCGTGCCGGACTTTCACCCGGGAGTGCGACGCCCCCCATAAACTTGGCAATGCGGCGCCGTGCGATCTCCAGGGTGGCGCTGCTGCATAAAATCAGACCCGTATTCAGGTAGAGAATGGAAGGTAACGTAAAGCTTTGCCAGTCCAGCGATGAGCCCTTGCGCACAATCAATGCGCTGGTCAACGCCGCGAAGGTCATGGTAATGGCATACAAAACCACCCACATGCCGGTGCTCGCGGGTGGCGGAGAATAGTCCAGCACGACCCGCCGGTCTCCATCCGCCGGCACAAGGTTCCGCCAGCCTCCGTTGCCGCCGTCCCGTCGACGGGGCTCGATCTTTGGTGGTTCGTGGACCGTAGTCGCCATAAACGTCCAGACTCCAGTCAAACTTAAAATCCTGCGGTTTACTTCTCGTCGTGCTCGCTCACAACCTGCTCAGGCGATGCTTGCATGACGTAGTCGCCAGTCGAACTCTGCACCCCGTACTGGTAAGGATCGTGATAGACCACGGGGTGTTTACCGCCAAAATTATCGAAAGGCGGCGGGGTGGGAGTGCTCCACTCCAGCGAAGTCGCCTCCCAGGGATTATCGGGAGCCGGCTTGCCCCAGAACCGGCTGTGTATCAGGTTGTACAGAAAAATGAATTGGGCAATACCGGTCGCGATGGCGGCTACCGTAATAAACCTGTGTACCGGGATGAGCGGCTGTAGATATTCATCCACGAACGCCTGGTAGCGGCGCACGTTGGCGGCAATCCCCAGATAATGGAAGGGCATGAAGATGCAATACGTACCCACAAAGGTCAGCCAGAAATGAATTTTGCCCAGAGTTTCGTTCATCATGCGCCCGGTCATCTTGGGGAACCAGAAGTAGGTTCCGGCGAAGATGCCGAAGATGGCCGCGACCGCCATCACCATGTGGAAGTGGCCCACGACGAAGTAAGTTGCGTGCAGCATGATGTCAATCGAGGGCTGGGCCAGGAAGAAGCCGCTTACGCCGCCGGCGACAAACATCGAAATGAAACCAAGGGCAAATAGCGAAGCTGAGTTGATGCGCAGCCTCGAGCCATACAGGCTGCCGATCCACATCAGCACGATAATGGTCGCCGGGATGGTGATGATGAGCGTGGGAAACGAGAACGCCAGCGAGGAGAACGGGTTCATCCCGCTGACAAACATGTGATGTCCGTAAACCATGTAGCTCAGAATGGCAATCGCACCCATGCAGCCGATCATCACCCGGTGGCTGAGCAGCGGCCGGCGCATGTTGGTGATCAGCACGTGAGAAACAATGCCCATGCCGGGCACGATCGCGATGTACACCTCGGGATGTCCGAAGAACCAGAACAGATGCTGCCAGAGAAGTGTGGACCCGCCGGAGTGCGGCTGCAGCTGGTCATTGATCACGAGGTTCGAGGGCACGAAAAAGCTGGTGCCGGCGACGTGATCAAGAATCACCAGGATGCATGCTGGCATCAACACCGCAAACGCTGTCAATCCCATACAGGAGGTGATGAACCATGCCCACGCGGTAAGCGGCAGGCGCATCAGGCTCATGCCCTTCACGCGCAAATCGAGGGTTGTGGTGATGAAGTTCAACGACCCCAGCAATTGGCCTATGCAGAAGATGGCAATCGAAGCTGCCCAGAGAACCACGCCCATGCCCTGGCCGGGACCGCCCACCGGGCCGACTGCATTCAGCGGCGCGTATTGCGTCCATCCTCCGAGGGTTGGTCCATCGCCCACGAAAAACGACGAGATCAAGACCAGAAAGGCCGTGAACGTGACCCAGAACGACATCATGTTGAAGCGGGGAAAGGGCATGTCCTCGGCGCCAACCTGGATGGGCAGAAAGAAATTGCCGAAGGCCGCGAACGGCGCCGTGGTCAGTACAAAGAAGACCATGATGGTGCCGTGCATGGTCATCAGTTGCAGGTAGTACTCCGGCGTCATGAGGTCACCGGGGGCCCCGGTCTTGGAAAGCAGATGCAACCCCGGAATCGCGAGATTGGTCCAACCCAGGTGCAAGCGCATGATCCAGGAGAGCACCATCCCGACAAACACCGCTACCAGGGCCAGGGCATAATACTGCTTGCCGATCACCTTATGGTCGAGGCTGAAGACGTGCTTCCGAATGAAGCCCTGCGGAGGGGCATGGTGTTGCGCCGCATGTGCCGACACATCGTGCATGGATTCTCCTCAAACCAGCAAATGCCCCGTCCTCACCACCTCGGACACGGACGGACCGGTTACTGCAGAGCCGCTTCCTTTTTCATCCAATTGTCAAAGTCTGGTTGCGAAAGCACCGACAGATAGGCTTTCATGTTGTAGTGCCCCAGACCACAAAGCTGGGTACAAACAATTTCGTACCTCCCGATTTTGGTGGCGGTGAAATGGATAGAAAGGTCCAGGCCTGGGACAAAGTCCTGTTGCACCCGCAACTCCGGCACATAGAACGAATGACCGACGTCTTTCGCATGCATGAGCAGGTGGATTTCGCGATTCACCGGAATCGCCATTTCGGCAGTTACGATGTCGTCTTTGGAATCCTGGTCGTTGGTCAAATCCAGCCCAAAGAAGTTTTCATTGGCCTCGTTGATGAGCGAGGCGTGGAGCGGACCGAACTTCCCGTCGGGCCCGGGATATCGAAAGTAAAACGCAAATTGGCCGGCCTGCACCTGTACCGGCATGGCGTCGGCGGATGGGGGCGTGAAATATACGCTCGCCCAGGCCCGGGTGCCAAAAACTCCCAGGGCCAGAACTTCAGTGCCCACTAAAAGAAAGGCAGCAATGACCAGGCCCTTGGCGCCACCGGGAAACTTGCTGATTTTCGCGTCCTTCGGCCGGTTGGAAAACTTCCATATAAAAATCGCCAGGATGAACTGCGCCGCGAGAAACGAGATTCCCGCTTCCGCCATGGTCTCCGACATCTGTTCATCGATGAGGTGGCCGTGAACCGAAATGTCCTGTGGTGCCGGCCAGGTGTGGCGCACGATGGGAATCGCGGAAGCGATCGCAATAATGATAATGGTTACCGCGAAGAACTTGGCCATGAGGTCTCGCTTCTAGCCGGTTTCCGTCCGGCCCTGCTCGCTGGTTTGAAAATCAGTCCGGGGAATGTCCTCTGCCTGGGTCCCGTACCGCGTCACGCGAACTGAACCGCGTGAAGGTTGGCTGGACCCTTCTGAAGATTCATTTCCTTGGCTTCGAATCTGAAACTGTGCATTCCATGAAGAGGGCCCGAGGGTGCGAAAACATCATGCAAGAGTCTCAGGCCACACCCTTCGAGGCTTTATCCCCAAAGGACTTGAGCGCGCTCGCTTCGTCTTTCTCGATATCAAACACACTGGTCAGCCGCGTCATCTGAAGCAGGTCGTGCACTCTCTGGTTCAGGTTGGTCAACTTCAGGACGCCGCCCTTGGTCCGAATCGTGGTGTGGGCTTTCACCAGCTCACCGACGCCGGAGCTATCGACGTACACCACCTCACCCAGATTCAGTACGATATTGGTGTTTCCTTTCGCTGCCAGATCGCCGACAATTTCGCGCAGCATCACATTGCCTTCGCCCAGGGTAATCCGCCCGCTGATGTCCAGAATCACAACTTGCCCCACCTGACGGGTGACCGTCTTCATCTTGACGGGAGCCGATCCCTGCATACCCAGGGCCAGCCGGTCAAGGATTGAGCAGGCGGTCGTCGCGATATCCTGGGATTCCGTGCGAACCACCACCAGAGATCGCCCCTCCTTCAGTACCTCGCGGAAGAAGGCGGCGTCCTCAGCGCTCTTGGCATCAGCGGTGGGCTGGGGAGCTCCGGACTGATGCGCAATCGCCGCGCCGGTTGAGGCGCCGGCGCCGGCACCGGCGAGTCCAAGCAGCGCGGCCGCGCCGAACCCCAGCGCGAACACCGCTCCGATCCCAGGCAGAAGCAGGGTCGCTGCCGCCACTCCGGCCGTCATCCCCGCCGCTCCACCAGCGAAACCTCCCGCGAACGCACCCAGCTGTTTGCCAACCGTTTTGGCTTCGCTCTCGGACCGGGTCAGGAAAACCAGTGATGACTCGGGGACTCCTCGCTGCAACAACTCCTTTACGCTGTCCTCCGCGCTATCTCGCGAGGAGAATACCCCGATCGCGGTTTCCATGAGTCCTCCTGCCCCATTGACCAAGATTCCACACTGGCAAATCGGTCTCTCATCTGCTGCTTCGGAGTGTCAGAAACGGGGAACAGCGGCCAGGACTAATTCTTATCCCAGGGTCTTCACTTCGCCTTGAATGTGAAGTCCGCGGTCCCGGGCTTGCCCGCGGCCACCGTAACCTTGGCCGTCTGAGTTCCGTATTCTTCCTGCCAGGCTGTCACCGTATAGTTTCCCGGGGGCACGTTCTCAATGGTGTACTCGCCCTTTTCATCGGTAGTTGCGTAGGGCCCTTTCACCACTACGAAGTAGCCGTGCATCCAGGGATGGATATTGCACTTCACCGGAATTGCGACTTCTTCCGCCTTCCAACTGGATTCAATCGCTGGGGCTCCGGGCGGCTGCGATTTGTTCCACGGAATATTGCCGGCGAGCGGGTTGGGAAGCGGGTGAATGTTGTGAGTGGTCTGATCGCTGGTCATCACCTTGAATTTCTGGTTGACGTCCATCGCCAGAACATGCGGCGTGTACATGCAATTCTTCTGATCGAACACGGGCTCTTTCGCCGGCGCCTGGCTGGCTTCGGCTGCACTCAGTCCCTGGGAGATGTAAAGCACAACGTTCTCCAGGCCTCCACCCTCCCCCACCACAACGTTCTCGAGTTTCGCCGGGCTGTTCTCGTGCTGCTTGACGCAGAACGGATCTTTGGACATGTCGATGCCCTTCATGTGAGGAGGCGCCCCGGCCAGCTTGACTGTTCCGGTGATCTTGCCCTCGGCGGCCGCACTCACACTCCGGGCTGGCCACAAAAGACCGATCGCGAGCAGTAGCAGGATTGAGATCATGCCTGCCACTTGGTAGCGTGCTTTCATTTGCTTTTCCCTTTCTTGAGATACGTCCCGATTCTTCGCTTCGGGGTTGTCATTGCTGCGCTGCCGGCGCTGCAGCAGCGGGAGCACCCGGCTTCAAACCGATTTGCCGGGCCAGCTCCTTCTCTTTGCTCTTCATGGGCTGTAGTGAACGCAGGTAGAACACCAGGTCCCAGGCCTCATCGGGCTTGATATTGTCCGACCAGGAGGGCATGGGCGTTCCGTCCAGGCCGGTCATGAAGATGCGGTACAGGTCTGCGTCGGTAGTGCCGCATTTGAAACGGGTGCCGTCATGAAAGTCATAGGGCACAATCGGCCGGTTCTGGTCGTCGGTGAGAGTGGCGGCAGAGGGCCCGTTTCCCCGCCCGGTTGGCCCGTGGCACTTCCAGCACTCCACTCGCTGAAACACTTCCTGTCCCGCCTTGAGGCGGTCCGCGGTGAGTTCCGGTTCCTTGGGTATTTCAATCGGCGTTCCCGGTTTTTCGGTGACAAAGCGCGCCGAGAAGTGTTTGACATAAGCCACCAGGTCCGCCCGCTCCTGCGAGGAAAGCGGGTTCCAGGACGGCATATTCGAGCTGTCCAGGCCGCGTCCAATGGTATCGAAAAGATCCGAGTCCACCGGGAGGGTCCCCGTTGTAGTGGAGCGGCACTTGAAGATCCCCAAGGTGAAATTGCGCGGCTTCGGTTCAAGCCATTGCGCGTTCTCGCCCTCACCGTCTCCCAACTCGCCATGGCAGCCCACGCAGTACCGGCGATAGTTGCCCTGGGCGGCAGCGGCGTGACCGGTCAGTTTGCCGATGTGGCTCTCCATCCCCAGCCGCTGATGCTCTTCATACTCTGTGGCCTGCCCCCAGGAGAGGCTGCATAGAGCCACCGTCACCAACGCCGTCAAAACCAGCGAGCCGTTAAGCATCATTCTTCGCATCGAACGTTCCCTCTTTTAGAAGTCGAAGTCGAACCCCAGCATCAAGCTGTTACTGGTCAAGTCACTGCCATCCGGCGCACCCCCGCGCTGGCGGATCCAGGAGTATTCGTTGTGAATGGCGAACCCGGCACGGCTGTTCATAATGGGATAGAACCTGTAACCAACCACATAATTGTCAATGTCTCCCAGATTAGAAGGCGTACCTGGGATCGCCTGTTGCGACATTCGTATCCACTCCGAGCGCTGAATGAATACGAGTTGTGGGCTGTATACGTAGTGGGTCTCGACGAATGCGCCGTTCCAAACCGCGGATCGGGCTCCGGCCGGGAGAGTATCCGGGGACGCCGTGGAGGTGGCGAAATATGCATTATCCGAACCGTGCTGCGTTACCACCTGGAAATCCAGCTTCTTCAGGTAGAAAATTCCGTTGAAACCTACCCTGCTGAAGCTCTTGTTTCCGAAGCCTCCGCCCGGCGATATCTGGTCCCCGCCTGAGGTCAGAAAATTGGTGGGCGCCTGACCTACCATGGCGTAGAAGCCGACGCGCTGAGTCCCCAGTTTACCCGCTTCGAAGGCCTGGCTCCCCGCAAAGAATCCTGTGTAGGAGGAGTTGCCCTGCGGCAGGTCCACATTTCCGGCGCTCGAATTCAGCAGAGACGCCGAGATACGCGTGCGATCATTCGCCGAGTGTCCCATCCATTCCAAACCAAACTGGTTATCGCCGACCTGCATGATGTTGCTGTCTCCGACCGGTACGAAGTGATAAATCTGGTAACCACCGCCATTCGCGCTCAGGGTCAACCCACGTTTCTCCGAGACGATGTTGTCGAGTTCGAACTTTCCCACTTTGACGTTGAGCCAGGGGCTGCCAAACAGGTTATCGAATCGCGCATTGACCGATTCAAAGTGGAAGGCGGCGGTCTCGTCCGACGACAAGACGAACAGAAAAGAAAGATTCTTGTCGAGCGTCCCTCCCGAAAGCAAGTCCAGACCACCAACATCAAAACCGGAGGCCGTGACCCGCTGCTGTCCGGTCGCGGCCTGGTCGACGGCGACCTTGTCGGTGCTCTCGCGATGCCAGGCCGGCGTGATTCGTATGGTCACCGGCCAGTAACCGTTGCTCTGCCAGATCGGAGCGTCCCGATCATTCATCAGCTGGTAGCCGTTGTCCTTGAACTTCTGCCCGAAGTAGTTCAGCATCGGCCAGGCTTCATGGCAGGCAGAACAGCGCAAGCCATACTTTCGCGCGAAGGCGGGAAGAGCATTCGCGTCGCTGGCGGCAAAGAGGAGAAAGAGGGACGCCAGCAGCACACCGCTGGCGAAACGTTTCCGGGCAGAGGTCATCGAGTCCTCCTGGTATTACGCCAAACTGGAACAACCGGGTCCAGTTACAACGAACCAAAAGCTACTGCCCCTTATTGCCCACGTGGAGCGTGGGCCCCGAGTCGATTTTGCAAACAACTGCAAGTGCGTGCAGGCGCACTTACAAAGTGTTAGAGGTAATATCACGGGCGCAAGAAAACCGTCAAGAAAAATGTTTCATGTGAGACTACAGTGAATTCTGTATGGGTTCGGGGAGATGGCGCGTTTAACTGAGTAAGAATGCCGCTTGCGGACCCGGTGGAGGCGCCACATCTTCGGGAGAAAGGCTCCGAACCAAAAGGCGGGCGATGGCAGAGGCGGTCCGCGTAGAGGTTTTCCGGTCCTGCCGCAGCACCGCCGGACGCATAAAGCCGAACATGAAGCCGACCACGCTCACCGATTGGACCAGCGCATCGAACTCGCCTTCGGGAAGGTCCCGGCACTCCCTGAATTTTTTCAGCCGCTGGCCAATCGCACGCGCCCTCTGGAGCGGACCCACCTGACGCAGCAGCTGTCCAAAGCCCGGGTCCAGCAGCGCCCGCGGTATGGCCACCCTCAGAAATTCGCGGTCCTCCCACATGTGCTCAACCGCCCAGCTGACCAGTTGCAGGTATTCGTCTTCGAAAGTGCGCGCGGCAGGGACGTGATGCGCAAGGTCGGCTACTTCCAGCGAAACGCGGTACTCCATGAGAGCAGGAAGCAGACCGGCTTTGCCGTTGAAATAGCGGTGAATCAGGCCTTCCGCACAACCGGCGGAAGCCGCGATTTCGCGGGTGGTGGTGGCGTCGTATCCCTTGCTGGCAAATAATTTCAAGGCGGCAACGATGAGCGCCTGCTTTTTGCCGGCACGGTCCCGGGTCCGCCTCGAGCGGGGTTTGGATTCGTCGACACTCACTTTGGAAACAACCTGCTTGCGTGGGTTCCGCGTAGACAACTTCATGGCACTGGCCGACCCGTCGATCGAACAATTTTGTCAGCGTACACCCATTTTGTGGACCGGTTGTAAAAGATTTGTCAACAAACACTGTCCCCGGGTTTATCGAATCGGAAGTCGGAGAGGATCGCATTCAGAACGCCGGTGACCATTTTCCTTCGAACTGGCGGTCGGCTTCCAGTTCGGGTGGTTGACAGCCTCACTCGATCGAGAGTATGGAACAGGAGATGGGAGTTGTCGCAGCACCAGGATCCAGGAGGCCCATGCCGATGCGCCCGGTCGCAGTGTGGAGGGCGTTGGGCCAATTCCGTTCTGCCGTAGCAGCCCGCCAACTCGTCCCCCGTCCATCCCGGCCCAACCCATTCGTGATCATCGCGTCTGTAAGCGTCCTTTTGCTGGGCTTCGTTCCATCCCTTCAGGGTCGCGGGCACAAAAAGAAAGTCGCCGCCGAAGACTACGGCCTGGGCTTCTCCACCGAGATCGCGGCCCCCGAAAGTGAAGTAGTGAAGGCCGTGGAGGCCGTCGTGAATAACGGGATTATCCAGGGCAGCACGGAATACAAGAAAGACAAGTACATCGAAAGCGCCACCTCCGCCACCTCCTCGCCCTTGTTTCCGGAATGGAAAGGGCCGGGAAAGGTCTATTACAAAGTGCGCACCAGCGTGCTGGCGCCCCTGGATTTCAAGGACAGCAATGACGAAGGAACCGTGGCCGTGCGCTATATCGTGCAGAGCAAGGACGCGTCAAAGTCCATCTTGCGCATCGACGCGGTCTTCGTCGAAAGTTTCCGCCGCACCGTGCATCCCTCCGACGGAAGCGTGGAAAACGCCGAGAGCCAGGAGATCCAAAATCAGATTGACACAGTGGAGACGGAGAGAAAACAGGAAGAGCTGCACGAGAAACAGCGGCTGGAGAAACTGGCGGGACAGGAGTTGGAACGCAAGCGCGTGCAGGAAGAAACGACCGCGCTAGCTGCCGCGCAAACTTCAGCCCAGACGCTCGACCAACAGCTCGATTCCTTGCGCCACCAGGCGGAGCGCGTGGTCAAGGCCCCGGGGGGACAACTTAAAACCGCCCCCTTCCGCAGCGCAACCAATGTTAAGTCCCTGGACGCCGGCGCCGAAGTCGTGATCCTGATTGTGACTCCCTACTGGTACGGCGTGGAAACCACCGATGGACAACATGGCTGGATCAACCACGCACAATTGGAGGCGCTCCCGTGAGGCCCGACGACGCCGCCAGGCCCAGGCTCAGAGTGCGCTCCGCCATTTTGGCGGCCACCGCCATGCTCTCGATCATGTCGGCCCGAGTGGGCAGCGCGCAGAGCGTTCCCTATCAGCGGGAGTTTTCCCAATCCAAGGCGGTCGTGCAGAAGAAGCTTAAGGAGATGGAATCCTCCAGCGCCGGCCACCTCCCGGCTCTGGAAGGCTTCACGGTTCCGGGCAATCGTCCCCTAGATCAGTTTCGTCGTGGCTACTATCAGTGCACCACCCAGGTGAGTTCTACCCCATCCGGCGGATCGATGGTTCGAGTCAACGCAACTATTACAGCCTGGTACACCGACCCATCAGGAAAGTCAGGGTACCAGGCTCTTCCGTCCAACGGCCGTCTGGAAGTCGATTTCCTCGACCGTTTGCAGGAGGCTCTGGGCGGCCAGGAGAGGCGTTCGAGCGCTGCGCCCCTGGCGGACCTCACTCCCAACCCAACCACCAACCAGCCCAATCCGCCGAGAGCTGCCGTCGCCACGCGACCGCGTACCGCCACCAGTGTGCCGTCCCAGGCGCCGGCCGGTTCGCCATTCAACCTGGGAAACCCGCTGAGCCTGGATCGCATGTCTTCGCCGGCCACACAGAAGGCGGTGATTGATCGACGCACTGAGGAGCAGGCAAAAGAAGTGAAAGGCCTCGAGCAAATCCTGCTCAACCAGGCCCATCCCGCGAACCTGGTGGCGGTGAAAAAAGCGGATACCCCGGTGCTGGCGAACCCAATTGAAAACGCCAGGGTGCTTTTCCTGGCCGCTGCCGAAGATGAATTTGAAATCCTGGACTCGAATCCAAACTGGGTACACGTCCGTATTTCCGGGCTTTCCCGGGGATGGATCCGGCGCACGAGCCTGGAGATACCCTCCCCAAAAACCGATCCCCCGCCCGCGGAAGCCGCGGCGCGAAGAGGACACGAACCGGCTGACACCCAGCCATTTCACGTGGAGAACGAACAGGTCGCGTCCTTTCCTGGAGATTGGGCACCGCTCCTGGGAAAAACCGTAAGAATTGTCACGGTGCAGAAAGTCATTGACGACCCGGCCACCACCGGCCCAGAGGCAAAACGGGCATTCGCGAAATCCTTGTTCGACCGGGAATATGCCGACCTGACCAGTACCTCGAGTAGTGTGGTTGGAGTGGTCGTGATCTTCGACTCGGAAGATGGCGGCATGATCGCGGCAACCATGTCTGCCCTGCGCCAGTGGAAAGCGGGAACGTTATCCGACGAAGCGTTCTGGCGCCGTTGTCTATTCGACCCGGGCGACGCCTTTGGATTTGGCGGCTGACCCGTGGCCGTCTCAGGTGGTGGGGAAGGCCGTTCTCAATCGGCGATGGGGTGCTGTTCCTTCACACCTTCCGCCGCAATATAGATCTCCTGGCTGGAGAAAGCTCGCACCTGATCTTTACTGAGCTTCCAGTCTTTTCGGAGCATCGCCGGGGACGGCATTCGGCGGATCAACCCCTTAATGTCAACGGTGACAGGGGCGCGACCAACCAAGGAATTCGGCAACTCGAAAACCACGAGCATTCGTGAATTCATCGCCCCGGAGACCACGAAGACGTCCTTCGTCGGTCCGGCCGTAAGCAGTACATCATTCAGGTACACCATGTCTCCCAACATCGCTTTGGCATTCTCGCCGAGAAGCGAATCGATGCTGGACGGCGTATTGAGGGCCGCGCCAGAGGCGAGGTTGCGTTCCATGATGGGGTCCCACTCGTGCCAGACTATCGCGGCGCCCACCACAAATAGCAGTCCCGTTATGACCAGGATCGAAATCGTACGTTGCATTTTGCTTGTCTACCTCATATGACCTGCGGCCCGATCATACCGTGCGAAGATCCATGTAGTAATAGGGTAAACCCTTACGGAGGCCGGAGAAACACCGTACTTCACGCGTGGATCAGCGATCATCTGCCTTTGGGGGACCGGAGATTTTGTCTTTTTGGCTTGGCTGGGTAAACGATTTCACGATAATGTGTCCGGCGCGGGCGCTTGTCCGCACGAGGATAACAACGTACCAGGGAGGGGACGTCATTGACCCAGGCCAAGGCAATCACGCGCAGACGGTTCGTCGCTTCCGCGATCTCAACTGCGGCCGTTGTGTCCTTACCCGCAAAACGACTCTTTGCCGGCCCGCTTGAAGATACGGCCGCGAGCAGCGAACCGGCGACTACCTCCGCGTCGGCTCAGAACGGTGAATGGAAAGATCAGGACTGGAAAAATCAGGGAATCGAGAACCTGACGAAATCACCACACGCCAAATTGCGGGATATTCCGGTTCATGCCGTGACCATCCAGAGCGGCTTTTGGGCGCAACGGCGTGAGATCAATGTGACCAAGAGCATTCCCACCATGCACGACCTTCTCGAAGCGAATGGCCGGATGAACAATTTCCGCCGCTTGGTGGGCAAGAGTTCGGCTGCACAGAGCGGACCGGTGTACTCCGACTCCGATATTTACAAGTGGACCGAAGCGGCAGGTTTCGCGCTGCAATCGAGCGATCTGCCGGAACTTCGCGCGACCACAGACAAAATGATTGCCGAGGTGGTCGCAATCCAGGAGCCCAACGGTTACCTGAACACCTACTACCAGGATGATCGCAAATCTCTGCGAATGCTGACCCAGACGCAGACCACCGGCCACGAACTCTACGACATCGGCCACATGCTGCAGGGCGCCATCGCCTACTACCGGGCCACCGGCGACCGTAAACTGCTCGATGCCGGCATCCGTTTCGTCGATGACTTCCTGATGCCGAGTTACGGCCCTGCTCCCAAACAACCCATCGTCTCCGGACATCCCGAGATCGAACTGGCCCTGATCGAGTTGTATCGCATTACCGGCGACAAGCGGCAACTCGATCTGGCGGGCTACATCCTGGCCGGAGACGACCGCCTCCACCTGCCTGAGCACCGAACCATCTACATGTTCAGCGGCACGCCCTTCACTGCGAGAACCAAGCTGGAAGGGCACGCGGTCCGGGCCATGTACGCCTGTTGCGGCGCCACCGACTATTACATGGAGACCGGCGACCCGGTTTATTGGAAGACGCTGAACACGCTCTGGGACGACATGACCTCCACCAAGATGTACGTGACGGGCGGGGTCGGATCGCGATCGGATGGCGAAGCTTTTGGAAATGCCTACGAACTTCCCAATGACCGCGCTTATGGAGAAAGCTGTGCCGCCATCGGCAACATGATGTGGAACTGGCGCATGCTCGCGGCGACCGGAGACGCCAAGTTCAGCGACGTGATCGAACGCGCCCTCTATAACGGAATTAATTCCGGAATGTCGCTGGATGGCACGCTCTATTGTTATCGCAACCCGCTGGCGTTCGATCCCGCCACCGGAGAAAAGATTCGCAACCCGTGGTATGACACGACCTGCTGCCCGCCGAACCTGGAGCGCACCTTTGCCTCCTTGCCGGGATATTTTTACAGCACCAGCAGCGACGGCATCTACCTGCACCTGTATGACAATTCGGAATTGAACTGGCATCTGGAAAACGGCGTCGGGCTGAAGATTGCGCAGAAAACAAATTATCCATGGGATGGCATGATCGAAGTAACAGTCACGCCGGCGCAGCCGTCGAATTTCATTTTTTACCTGCGAATTCCCGGGTGGGCGGAGCGCGCGCAAGTCGCGGTCAACGGAAAAGTGGTTACGGGCGCAAAGCCGGGGGAATACCTTCCTATTTCGCGACAGTGGGCGCCGGGCGACGTCATTCATTTGCAGATGGAGATGCCGGTACAAGTTCTGCAAGCGAACCCTGAGGTCGCCGATGATGCTGGACGCGTCGCCGTGCAACGCGGTCCGCTGGTCTATTGCATGGAAGAGCTCGACCAGCCGACGGGCGTTAGCATGAGCGATCTCGCCGTATCTCTGGGGCAGAAGGCGCAAGCTGAATTCCAGAGTGAAATGAAGCGCGACTTGCTGGGAGGGGTGGTCGTGCTGCGGCACACTGGCGTGGCTTACGAACGGGCCGCCGCACGCCAGACGCTGTATTCACGCTATCGCGGAGGTCTGGCGCAAAGCCGTCGGGTTCAACTGACGTTCATTCCCTACTACGCCTGGTCAAACCGTCAGGAGACTTCGATGCAGGTGTGGACTCCGGTGGTTAACGCATGACGCAATGATGGTTCGGGGTCTCGGGGGTGCCCGCCCGCGGTTGTGTTAGTCGGCCCGCGGGCATGATTCGCAGGGAGCGGCTGTCGTGACCGCCGGTGGCAGTGCGTCTTTCAATTGTTTAAGTTCCGCCTGAACCTTTGCCCAATCTTTTGGTTTGCGCTTGATCGCGTACGGCGCATCCGGATGTCCAAAGAATTCCAATAGCTCAGCCTGAACCTCAGGCGATGCACCACGAAAATCCTGCTTCGCCAATTCGTCGAGCAACTTGGCATGAGTCTCGTCGTTGAGGCGGTATTTTCCGGGTCCGGATATTTCACCGGTGTCAAAATTGTCGTTCGGCAACTGAAGGCGGTCGGTGCCTACCAGGGTGAGCAGGTGCCGATAGCGATCGAGAGCGGCGTTGAAACTTGCTTCGAACATTCGCTCCGTCTGTGCCGTAGGTGTTTTAAGTTGCAGTACCTTCAGGGGCCCGAATTTGGGGATGATGCGAATGAGGAAAGCGAGAAATCTTTCACAGAGAGTGGGCGGCTGATAGTTGTTCCCCCAGGTCTTCTTGTAACCCGCGCGCGAGAGATTGTAGAGAAACTTCCTTTTCGTGATGCCAGGCTGATCGTGCATGATCTCGTCTTTCTTCAGACTCCAGGCAATGCGCGTTGCCTTGGGAATCAGCTGGCTGACATCGTGACGATACGAACCGACGACTTTGTCTTCGTCGGAAAGAACGCTTTTCAGGTCCAGGCCATAGGTCTCCTGGAACGCCTGTTCCAGCAGCGGAACCGCAACTCCGAAGCCGATAAAATCATGGTAGCTGTCCGGAGCGTATCGCCCACGCGCTACCTCGATCACATCGAATCCAAATTCCGTCTTTATGTGCGCCAGCTTGTCCTGTTCGTAGGTAACGGAATCGCCATATTTCTTTTTCAACTTGGGATACAAGATCGGGACCGCGCGATTTGTGCCAATGGGATGACCCTCGTTGTCCGCGACATAGTGGGCGAGAGCGCCCAGCGCAAAGGCGAGGCCGTTGATGTCGTTGGCATCGCGAAGCAGAGCCAGGACGAAATCACCGCTGCGCACATAATGGGTCAGATCGCTGAAGAAAAAGCTGCCATGCGGGTAGTAACCCATGTCCTGGATGATGGCCCCGCCGTAGGCGTAGCCGTGCGCTTCCTTGATCTGCGCGGGCGTGGCAGCAGGAAAGCGCTGCAGCAGTAAGGGGCGAATGCTGATGTTCCATGCGCTGTCAACGATAGCTTCATGCGCCAGGACGGCGTAGGCCTCGGTCTCAGTGGGATAACCCACTGCCAATACAAGGACCACGATGACGACAAGGCTCCTCACAAGAGAGCTCCCTCGATGTCTCCGTTTCGCATTCTTATCTCGCTACGGTATTACTTCCCGGAACCGTGCACGCTTTGGATGCTACCAGGCCCGAAACAGGCCGTATCCGGCGATGGCGAGCGCTGATTTTGCGGCGGCATGACTGCATCAACCTCAATGCATTTTGCGCGCCAGCACGCCGTAGAACCGCATCACGCCGATCCGATTGCAACCCATAGCAGACAATAAGCCTCCAAAGCACTCTCGAGTTGATGCTGTGTCAAATGCTCCGACCAGCCCGGTGCGCCAGTGGCGACGACTTGAACCGGCGGCGTGGCCCGGTTTGGCACTCGGGCATTGCGGCCGTCTTCTTAAATTTATGGGCGATTCTTATTAGCTCTCTTCCAGCCCTTCCGGCTTGATACTGTTACAAAGGCGTTGGCCGACTCAGAAAGTAGGCAGGCTACTTGCGATTACAAGACCAAATCAAACAATCCGTCATGGCCGAGTTCTTCCGACGCCTCGTTGTGCTGTTGGCAGTGGTTGCCTGTGGGTCGCAATTTGCCCATTCGCAAACCCCGGACCCCCGGTTGCCGGATAGTCCGTCTCAGGCGCGGGAAACAAGCGGAGACAGCGCGGATTCACCCTCACACCGCGAGGTTTCGTGGCGCAGCCTGCCGAAGGATTTTTTTCACGATCAAAAGGGCATCTGGCTGTCGTTCCCCGCTCAACTGGCGAAGGGACACTATTGGCTCCCGACCCTTGCCGTGGTGGGCGGGACGGCGGGGTTGATCGTCGCTGATCCCCACGTGATGCCTTATTTCCGTTCCCATGCGCGAAACCTCGATGATGTGAACGACACCTTCGACGCGCCGATCACAAGCGCGGAGGTGATACTTTTGCCAGCGTCTCTGATGGTCTCAGGCTATATCCGACACGACTCGTACCAGGTGGGCACGGCATTGCTTGCTGGAGAGGCTTACGCCGACAGCGCGGTGGTAGATCTCGCGATCAAAGCTATTACGCGCCGAAAGCGCCCATCGGATGTGGCCCCCGGCGCTCCCTTCAACGACACTTTTTTTGCTGGCGGCAAATCGCCCTTCAAAGGCAGCAGTTTTCCGTCCGGGCATGCTGCTGGCGCCTTTGCCGTAGCCACAGTGATTGCGACCCGGTACCACACCCATCGCTGGGTGCCCTGGGCGGTTTACGGATTCGCGACTGCGGTCAGCTTTTCCCGGATAACCAGCAGTTCGCACTTCCCCTCCGATGTCTTCCTGGGGGCAGTCCTTGGTTACACCATCACGCGCTACCAGGTGCTGCGGCCTCGATTCTGATTTGAGTCAGTAAGGCGTGCCAAACATCCGCATGACGGCGGAGGTGCCCCGTCCAAGCTTCGCCTGGGCGGGGGTTTTTCTTCGCAGTTTCCGGCGCTAGAACCACCTCGACAGGGCTTGCCGATCCCTACGCTTTAGCCGGCGGTTTCGGTGGAATCTCGGCATAGCCCGGCGTCGCTTTGGCGAGATTCTTGTCCAGTGAGGCCTTGGCGTCGCCGATGGACCAGCGAATTCCGCCGCCCAGCAGGTTCAGGAAAAAAGTATTCGACCAGTTTTCCGGGCGGTCGCCAATGGCGGTGTAGAAGACGCGTCCCTTGCCATGCATCCGCGCCCAGGTGGCGGGATAAGGAGCGCGCTGGTAGGGCTCGCCTTTCATGCCGTGGGTGTCGAGCGCGAGAATCACGTGAAGGTCCGGGGCAAAATCCTTCAGCGAATACCACTCATCGGTGAGGCTGACGGGCGAGGTCACACCTTCGAGACCGGGGAATTTCGCGTCCTCCACAATAAGGTTGGCGGCCTGCAGCCGCGGCGAGCTGCCATGCGTGATGAACTCCCCGCCCAGCATCTTCAAATAAGGATCGGAGTTCGCGCCGTGAGCGATGTAACGGTTGGAATTGTCTTTCGGGTCGGGCTCGGTATGAAAAGTGTCAGCGGCGGCGTGGACTCCGACAAAGCCCAGCCCGCCGTGGATGGCGTCGAGCAGCGCCTGCTTGCCCGCCGGCGACATGGCGGGATTCCCGTCGATGCCGACCGTGGTCAGATCGCCCGTGGTATAGAAGAGCAATGCCGCATTTTTCTTGAAATCGCTGGAGTCGAAAATTCGGCCATCCTTGGTGGCGGTAACGTCAAAGCCATGGTGCTCGCCGAGAGTCCTGACGGCCTGTTCCAGGATGCTGGGGTGCCCGGGCGTGACCTTCACCACATCGTGTTCAAAGCCCGACGACTTGGTGAAGATGAGCACGGACTTTTTTCCGGCGGCGAGCAGAGAGGTCGGCAAGGCAAGCCCGGCGCCAGCTACGGCGCTGGCCTGAAGAAACTGACGGCGGCTGATGGAGTGCTTCATTCTATTTGCCTTTCCACGGTGGTCTGGAGTCGCAATGTTTTCGTCTGAATTGCGGAGGCAGGCCGCAGTCATCGGCCGGGAATGTTTGCCCCGGAAGAATAGTAGACCTCGACGGGCTTCGACTCAACTGCGGGCCTCGTGCTCACTGGGCTCTTTACTCATGATCCGGGAGCGCCCTTCCCTGCATCCTCCGGCATATGAACCGTCTTGACGTGATGGTCGAACTCGCGCTGTAAAGTCTTTTGATATTCTTCCCGGCTCGGACGATGGCTCGTAGAGTTTACTCGGAATTTCGTATCCGCGCATGCCATGCACTCGGCCTCGACTGGAATATCGCCCAGCCATTTGGTGACGCGCAGGAAGGGCTTCTTCATCTCCTCAGTTTCCTACAAACCGCTGGTGGTGGCCAGCCCCGGTGAGCTTCGAGGTGAGATCGCTATTCCGGAGGCGGAGGAGTTATATACTCACGTCCCAGCGGCTTTAGGACACATCGCACAAAGGACCTCCCATGAAACGCACATTCCTGGCTTCATCCTTGCTCTTGCTATTGCTATCGACCGCAGTCTTCCGGGCGCAGGCGCAAACAGCTCCCGCGGCGCAGCCGCAACCGCCGGCAGTCATTACCAGCCCCGAGGTCCACGCGGACAGCAGCGTGACCTTCCGCTTTCGAGATCCCAACGCGCACGAGGTCATGTTGACCCTCGAGGGCTCGAAGCGTGCGCCCATGGAGAAAGATGACCAGGGAGTCTGGAGTTTGACCACCGCGCCGTTGACGCCGGATTTCTACGGTTACTCGTTTGTGGCCGACGGCGTCGGTCTGATTGACCCTTCCAATCCTTCGATGAAGCCGAACCTGCTGCATACCGAGAGCCAGGTACACGTGCCGGGGCCGGCTACGCTGCCGTGGGAGATCGGCGACGTGCCGCATGGCCTGGTCCATCACCATTTCTATAAGTCGGGTGTGGTGGGCGATGAGCGGGACTTCTACGTTTACACCCCGCCTGGTTACGATCCGAAGGCGAAGCAGAGTTATCCTGTCCTGTATTTGTTGCACGGCTTCAGCGATGATGCGAGCGGATGGACGGCGGTGGGACGGGCGAATGTCATCCTCGATAATCTGATCGCGCAAGGAAAGACCAAGCCGATGATCGTGGTGATGCCGCTGGGCTATGGCGCGCCTGAGATTGTGGCGCCGGGGCCGCGGGCGTTCGCTCCTGAACTCCGCAAGAAGAACTCTGACCGCTTCAGCCAGGCCCTGCTTACCGAAGTCATGCCGCAGGTGGAAGCGGCCTACCGCATCTCCAGGGACCGGAAGTCGCGTGCGATCGCGGGCCTGTCGATGGGAGGGGCCGAGTCTCTGCTGACCGGTCTGAATAACCTGGACAAGTTCGCCTGGGTTGGCGCCTTCAGTGCCGGAGGGCTTACCGAAGACTATGACACCCAGTTCCCCGGGCTCGACGCGAAAGCCAATGAGAAGCTGCGCGTGCTCTGGATCGCTTGTGGCACCGATGACCGCCTGATTGAGCCCAACCGGAAGCTGCGGGCGTGGCTGGATTCCAAGGATGTTCACAACACGCCGATTGAGACCCCGGGCGCGCATGTGTGGATGGTCTGGCGGCGGAACCTGGCGGAGTTCAGCGGCTTGCTCTTCCGGTAGGAACGGACGGACGTCAGACTTCGGACGTCGGACTTCACTCGTCGGTCTTCGGTCTTCAGTCGTCGGTTTTCCGTCCCCACAAGTGGTGGGAAGGGCACGACTTCAGTCGTGCCGCTCGGCCTGGTCAAAGAACCGGGCTTCAGCCCTCGAGGGTTTGCTTCGTTACCGCCACAAACCTCTCACCCCGCGAGGGCGCGTCGTACAACCACTTCCGTAATCTCCTACTCTTGGCTGGCGCGTTCCATACTGGGACACATGCATGGGTAGGCATCTCAACCGCACTCTCTGAATGGCGCCCTCCCCCACCAATACGCGTCGCTGGAAGCGAAAGCAGGTTGACCTCCAGGTCTTCGTCATTCTGCGCGACGGGGAATCAAAAGTTTTCGTGCCCGGGCGGCTGGCTGAAATCAGCAAAGGCGGCCTGGCGTTGTATGCCGGAATCAACCTGCAACCCGGAGACCCGGTCGAGGTTGAGTTGCCGGCGCCTTACTCCCGGGTCAAAGGAACGATCCGCAACCGGGACGGTTATTGCTTTGGCGTGGAATTCCTGAGTTCACTCTCATCGGCCGCCCGGCCGGCGAGCCGCAACCTGGCGCTCTTCCAGCAGCGGCATGAGTCCTACCTGCGCGAAAGCGAAGAGGAGATCAACCGCCTGCAGAAAGAAGTTGCGGCGATGCGGCGGGCCGCGGCACAGGCGGAAGAGATCAAGAAGTTGTGATGGTTGGGGTAATTGTGTACTCGGTCGTCCTGTGGGTTCCTGCCTTGTTCTATTCGGGGTGTTTATGGCTTCTGATGTGGGCCCGCGGGGTTTGGGCGAGGCACATCAGATGATAACTGCCGTAACATCGCGATTTCACTCATTGAGGGGAGCGCTGGCCTGTCCGGGGTCAATGAGTGCAAACGCCTTGATATTGCCAATTGAGCGGTGGTTTCCAGCTTCAAGGTGCGACAAGCGACCAGATAGCCAAGTAGACGGTCGCACCCGGGCCGAAAGGGATCGGGGGCTCGATCCAGGCAGGGTGGCGACCGCCATCTGGGTCTTGTAGAGTGGGAATTGGCTTTAGTTTCCCCTGCGCTAACAGAAGAGAGATGAGGCTACATGTTGACAGTGCGCCGTGGATTGAGGCAGCGTTTGCCAGCAAGTCGCCAAGTGTGATCGCCGCTTTGCGCGGATCGGGATTGGCATAGCTCGAATAGCTCATCTCCGGCAATACCGTTTCACTGGCTCCTGAGAGAGCGCCGCGATCAATCGCAATTCCGGCAAGCGCGCTGGCGAACAAAAGGCGCACAGTTGTGATCACGCCTGTTAGCGGAAGCATCGTGGCAGCTCCTGCAATTTCAGCGTGGAGTGATGGCCGTGAAACAGTCTCACCCTGAATTGTTCGACTCCCTTCCCGAAGTGGAAGAGTATGGTCGAGACGCGGTAATCAAAGTACCACGCCTTAACTGTGAGGTCTTTGACAGTCGCAGGCGACAACTGGATTTCACAGGCGCGGTATACTTTGAGGCGCAAGTTCTCTCGCCTTCGAGTTGGCTCCCGGAGGAGTGATGTTTCGCAAAATCAAAGCAGCAGGTCCTGTGGCGTGCGCCATTGTTCTCGGCTCAGCTGTTCTTCTAGGTCAAGTTCCCAAGGCTCAAAAGGAACCGGGGGCTGGAGCCTCTTCATTTGTAGATACGGAGACGGGCGCTGCCGATGGTTGTGCTGAATGCGAACTGCCGATCGTCCTGCGGCAGACTGTAGAAGCGGGAAAGACCGCCGTGGGAACAAAGGTGGAAGCGCAGCTGGTGATGGCCACGATGATTAAGGGCGGAGTGCTTCCGCGGGGCGCGGTGATTTCGGGCGAGGTAACCGAGTCGGTGGCGAAATCAAACAATTCGCCGTCGCGGCTTGCGATTCGCATGGATTCGGCGCAGTGGAAAAATGGCGAGGCGAAACTCAAGGTGTATTTGACGGCGTGGTATTATCCGCCGGCGCCGATGGGGCCTCCGGACCTCTCCTATGGACCGCCGGGCGACAACAGGAATTGGGGCGGAGTCAATCCCACCGTCGATACCACCGATCCACCGAATCCGTCTCAGCGGTTGTCGACTCAGCAGGACGATGGTGTGAACGCGGGTGCGCCAGGATCGATCATTTCTAGCAAACGGGTTCTAATGAAGAATATGAAATCAGTGAGCGGCGCCGACGGCTCGGTTGTTCTTGTTTCTTCGCGCTCAAACATCAAACTCAACAAGGTGACAACGTATGTCCTCGCAATTAATGAATTGCTTCCTGGTAAATAGTTGGCCGACGAACTGACTCCATATGGACTGGTTCTCTCGACCATGGAGGACTCTACGGGCTTGGCGAAACGCTGACTTATGCGTCGCAGCGGCTGCTGACGAGGCACTCACTGACGCCAGAATTCCCTCGGAACCGAGTGTCGCCGCGCCCATTTCCAAACGAACTTGCCCCTTTCTCGGAAGACTTTAAGCGCCTCCAGGCGGGCGGGTTCGCGGACTGGCGCCTCTCGATAGACGGCATGGTTCATCAACCTGCATCACTCTCGATTGCTGACCTGATGAGCTATCCTTCTCGCAGTCAGATCAGCGAAATCGCCTGTGAGGAAGCTTCTCGCTGCTTTTCAGTTTGGATAAATCCTTCCCTCGTTTCAATGGTTGGCAATAAATCGCGATAGCACTCATTGACCTATGAAAAACTAAGTCCAGTGGCCACAGCCGCAATTTCTGGGTGGCTACCATCGCCGCCCTCGATGTGCTGCGTTTCTGGCTCTTCTTCCACCTGCCCAAAGCTCATCCGGTGCAATTTTGGATAACAATTGCGATTCATATGACAGCAACCATCGGGCAAACTTTGGATGGTTGGGCATTGGTTTATTAAGCGTAGGGAGAAGCTACGGTGGGAGCGTTGGACGTGGCTGTTCATCGTGCCGTGGGGTTTCCCTTGGTACGTCTCTGAGAAATGTGAGCGGCCAGAGTTTAGCTTGTTGGACACCAGGCTATAGTTTGGCGATAAATCGCGATAGCACGCATTGACCGGGGCAGAGCGTCAACAGCCCGTTACATCGGCAACCCGCACAAGAAACCAAATCCAGGCTACTCCAGCCACTGCGGATTCTGATAAGTCCCGTCAAAGTTGTGTGACGTCTTGTAAAGCTCCCATTCACCTTTTTGGGCTACCGGCGCGGTTCGGGCGAGGAGCGCGGCGACCTGCTCCCCACTCAGCGGCTTGAAGGTTCGCGCCACTTTCAGCGCCTGTTGCAGGATGGGCAGAGAGTCGCAGCCGGTGATGACCACGCTGGTAGGCAGTGTAAGAGCGTACTGCAGGCACTCGACTGGCTCGGCCGCCTTGCTCTTGAGAATCAGGCCGTCGCCCATGGGCTTCATGCCCAGCACTCCGATGTTGTGCTTTACCAGCACGGGGAGCACTTTCTTTTCGAAGCTCTCGTAGTGGGCGTCCATCAGGTTGAGCGGCATCTGTACCGTGTTCAAGGTGAAGTTGCGGGCGAAAGCGGCGTTCAGCATTTTCAGGTGAAAGTCGGGGCTTTTGTGTCCGGTGAAACCGATGTAGCGGACTTTGCCATTTTTTTTGGCTTCGAGAACCGCCTCCATCCCGCCTTTGGGGGCAAAGATCAGATCGGGATCATTGTCGCGAATCACTTCGTGGAACTGCAGCAGGTCGATGGTGTCGGTCTGCAGGCGGCGCAGCGATTCGTCGATCTGGCGGGCGGCGCCCTTGCTGCTGCGGGCGTCGAGCTTGGTCATCAGGAAAGCTTTCTTGCGGTATCCGTCGCGCAGGGCCTTGCCCATGCGGACTTCACTGGCGCCGCCGTTATAGTCCCAGCAGTTGTCGAGGAAGTTGATGCCTTCATCGAGCGCAGTGCGGATGATACGGATGCTTTCCTGCTCGTCGCTCTGGCTCCCGAGATGATATCCGCCGAGGCCGATGCAGGATACGTTTTCGCCGGTGTTGCCCAGGGTGCGATAGGGGATGCCGTTTTTTACTTCGGCGGCCCATACGCGAGGCAGCAGAGTGCCGGCTACGGTAACGCCGGCGGCGGTTTCCAGAAACTCGCGGCGGGTGACGGAGGATTTGGGATCAGTCATGGGGATGCCCTCTGTCGGCATTATCCCACCGGCAGCGGGGGAAGCACCACGGACTACGTAGCGGCGGACGCCCTCGTCCGCCGGGCGGAGCGAAGCTCCGCTATTTCGCGGGGCATACAAGAAGAACCCGTCGAGCTGCGCTCGACTGGGCGGACGAGGGCGTCCGCCCCTACGTGGTTGCGGGTGGATTGAGGAGCAGCGTGAGCTCTGGACTCTTCCCCGCGACCGAGATTTCGCTGCAGTTGTCTAACAGCCAATCCGCGCCTGCGGCTTTGAGTTCCGCATCTTTGACCGTGGTACGGAAGGCTATGACCCTCGCGCTTGCTGCCTTGCCGGCGCGGATGCCCGCGGGCACGTCTTCGATTACTACGCAATCCGCAGCAGCAAAGCCCAGGGCCGACGCGCCTTTCAGGTAAGGCTCGGGATGCGGCTTGCCGTTCTTTATGTCGTTCGAAGTAACCATTCGTTCGGGGACAGGCAAGCCAGCGGCGCGCAGCCGGGTCTCCGCCAGCGGCCGGGTGCAGGAGGTCACGATGGTCCAGCGGTCAGGGGGCAATTCCGTGAGCAGGCGCAACGATCCTGGAAGTAAGACGACGCCCTCCAGGTCTTCTATTTCGCGGCGCTCGACTTCGCGGTTCTCGGCGGCGTGATCGGCATGGGGCAAGTATTCGCGGACCGTGGTAAGGCTGGGTCGGCCGTGCGCCCGCGCAATGACCTCGTCGGGATCGAAGCCGTGTTCGACTGCCCAGCGATGCCACACCCGGGCTACGGCGCGGGTCGAGTCGATCAGGACGCCGTCCAGGTCGAAGAGGACTGCCTTACATTGGATTTGAGGCATGCAGGGAGATCGGGTCGCGGAGTAACGCCCGCGGATGCAAAGTATACCGGAAGATCCACGTGGGGACAGCCGCCCTCGGCTGTCCGGTCGAGCGCAGCTCGACAATGCGTTGCCAGACAGAAATAGCGGAGCTTCGCTCCGCCGGGCGGGCGAGGGCGTCCGCCCCTACGTGGTTCCTTGGTTAGCCGGCGTTGCCGGCGGCGGCCTGCCTGGCTTGGGCCGGCTTGTCAGCCAGCATTTTGCGGATTTTACGCCGCAGATCGGCGGGGGTGAAGGGCTTCTGAATGAAAGACACGCCCGGAATCAGCATGTCTGAGCGGACAAACTCTCCGCTGTATCCGGTCATGTAAAGAACTTTTATCTCGGGGCGAAGTTCGCGGACCTGTTTGGCCAGCGCGGGGCCATTCATTCCGGGCATGATGACGTCCGTGACCAGCAGGTCGATGACGCCTTTTTGCTGGTTGACGATGCGCAACGCTTCCTGACCCTGGGGCGCGGACAACACGTTGCAGCCCGAAGCGCTCAATGCTCCACAGATCAGCTCACGCAAGGGCTCCGCATCTTCGACCACGAGCACCGTCTCTCCCGAAAACGCAGGGTCGCCGTGGTTGTCCTTGCCGGGCTCGGTGACAGCTCCCGCCTGGGTTTCGGCAGGAAGAAAAATTTGGAAGGATGATCCGCGGCCCGGCGTGCTTTGCACTTCGATGCAGCCGTTGCTCTGCTTCACGATTCCGTAAACCGTGGCCAGGCCCAGGCCGGTTCCCTTGCCTATGGCTTTGGTAGTGAAAAAAGGTTCGAATATGTGTGCCTGGGTTTGCGGATCCATGCCGGTCCCGGTGTCGGTTACCTCCAGCAGCACGAAGCGGCTGGGCGACGCGCCTGGGCCTGCTTGAGCGTCCACCCTTTCGACATTTTTGGTCTGGATGCGCAGGCTGCCGCCGTGAGGCATGGCGTCGCGCGCGTTGACTACGAGATTCAGAACGATCTGTTCGATCTGTCCGGGGTCGGCTTTTACCCGGTCCAGTTGCGGGTCCAGCACGAACGAGAATTCGATGTTCTCCTTGATCAGTCGCCGCAGCATCTTGTCCAGCGCGCCGACCGTCTGGTTGATATTCAGGACGACGGGCTCGACAACCTGTTGCCGGCTCAACATCAAAAGCTGGCGAGTCAATGAGGCGGCGCTGTTGCCGGCCTGCTTGATCTGCTCCAGACTGCGGCGATCGGCGTCGGGCACATCGCCACGCTCGAGCAGCAGATCGCTGTAGCCGTTGATCACGGCGAGCAGGTTGTTGAAGTCGTGAGCTACGCCGCCGGCAAGAAGTCCGATGGCTTCCATCCGCTGCGATTGCTGAAGGAGCTTTTCCGAGCGGGCCAGGGCATCCTGGGCCAACCCCTTTTCGGACTCGGCCCGGTTCAGCACAAAGGCCAGAATCCACACCAGGGTCATGAACAGGATGATCTGGACAACCACCAGGCACGCGATGTTCAGGCGCACGTCGCTCGAAAACAGCCGGCTGTGGATGCATGTAGCACCGAGCAATGCGGGAACAATCGCGGTCACCGGCAACAGTCTGCGTGCCAGCCAGCCCCCTGCATAGGAACTGGTGAGCACTGCCATCAGACCCAGGTCTGCCCGACAAAACAAGAGCGAAAGAGAACCGATGAGAAACCCGGCGCCGGTGTGAAGCGCCATCGACGTGTACTCGATTGAGCCGTAGAGCAAGGGCACGCCGTAAAGGTATCCAACGATGGCGAAAAGGGCGCTCAGCCCGGTAATCGCTGCCAGAGTCTGGGAGAGCCGGGCTTGTTTCTCGGAGAAAGCCAACAGCAGGACGCTCAACCCGGCAATAAAAAAGTTGAAGGCGGTAATGTGGGCCATCCTGCCGGGGTAGGACAATTGCACCAAGTCCTTGAAAAGTATCTGGTCGATCCCGAGATTGGCGTGAAACACATATTCGAACAGGGTCAGAAGTCCGACCAGGCTGACCAGCGTCGCGGAAGCCGCACACCACAGTTGCGATCTGCGACTCTTTTTGGACTGGGTCAGCAGAAAAAGGGCCAGTCCAAGAAACAAAAAGCCGATGGCCGTGTTCGGCTTCATGGTGATGCGCCCGGGCAGAATGGTGGTAAAAAGACCGACATCCCAAAGCCAGCCGAGCAGCACCAGGCTTCCCAGAAGCATTAACAGAACGGCGCCGAGGCGGGCGATAGTCCGGTAGGTCGGGTATGGGTCCTGGCTCATGGCAAGGGTCGCAATCGGTTGCGCGCAAGAGTCAGCTAAGCGAGATTCCAGCTGATGCCTGTGCTGCGCACCGGAACGCCGGGCCGGGGATTGCCCTGGGTGCGCACACTACCGGTCTATAGTGTCTATAACCGGGGCCGCGGGGAAAGAGTACAAAAGTAACGCCGGGGCCACAAACCCGATGGGTGGCCCACTCAAGCCCGATTTTGGCTTGAGTGGGGATGTTTACACGTCACAGCCGTAGTCCGGACTGACAAACTACCTGTCCCCTGCCATGGGACTGACACGTTTTCACGAGAGCGGAGGGGTCGAGATTGAGTCAGGACTGGACGGCACGAAAATGCAAACCAGCGGCAGCTCGACTCTGCGAACAGTAGAACTGCCCCACTCAAGCCAAAATCGGGCTTGAGTGGGCCACCCGTCAGCTAGAGAGCTTTGTGGAAGACCTTCAGCTCTTTGGGGATGATGAAAACCGCTTCTTCCTTGGCCAGCTGAAGCTCCTGGAATTTTTCCTGGGACATCTCGACCTGGACTGGCGCTCCCCACTCGCTGAGCGCTTCAACTTTCACCAGCGGGCCGGCGGAATTGATGTGTTTGATGATGGCGCGAAAGTTGCTTCCGCCGTTGGGCTGGCGCTGAATTTCCAGCAGGTGAGGCCGCACATAAACAAGATCTCCGGTTTCCCCATCGTGGATGGCGGGGTTTTCTTCGTCCATGCGGCCATGGAAGAGATTCACGCTGCCGAGAAAGTTGTAAACGAAGGGCGTGTTGGGATGATGGTAAACCTCGTCCGGGCTGCCCACTTGTTCGATACGGCCTTCGTTCATCACCGCCACCCGGTCCGAGACCTCCAGGGCTTCCTCCTGATCGTGGGTGACGAATACGCTGGTGATATGAACTTCGTCGTGCAACTGGCGCAGCCAGCGGCGCAGTTCAAGGCGGACTTTCGCGTCCAGTGAGCCGAAGGGTTCGTCGAGCAGCAGAACGCTGGGCTCGACCGCGAGAGCGCGGGCCAGTGCAACCCGCTGGCGCTGGCCTCCGGAAAGCTGGGAAGGATAGCGGCCGGACAGATTCTTCAACTGGATCAGCCGCAGCAACTCGTGCACTTTGTCGTGGATCTGTTCCTTCGACGGACGCACATTCCGGGGGCGGACCTGCAGTCCAAAGGCAATGTTCTCGAACACCGTCATGTGCCGGAAGAGGGCGTAATGCTGGAAGACGAAGCCCACGCGGCGATCGCGCGCGGTGCGATGAGTGGTGTCTTCGCCATCGAACATAATGATCCCGGAGTCGGCGTATTCCAGGCCGGCGATGATGCGCAGAAGCGTGGTTTTGCCGGAGCCGGACGGGCCCAGCAGCGCCACCAGTTCGCCCGAGGGTATCTTCAGACTGACGTTATCGAGCGCGGCAAATTGCCCAAACTTCTTGCTGATATTTTTGGCTTCGATGCTCATGCGATTTGCTCTTCTCCATCCCAGCGCGCCGACTCCGCCTGCTGCCGCCGCGCTCGCCATTCGACGACGGTTTTCACCAGCAACGTGGCCAGGGCCAGCAGTGCCAACAAGGAGGCCACCGCGAATGCGGCCGAGAATTGGTATTCGTTGTAAAGAATTTCAACGTGCAGGGGCATGGTATTGGTGCGCCCGCGAATATGGCCGGAGACCACCGAAACCGCCCCGAACTCGCCCATGGCGCGGGCGTTACAGAGAATCACGCCATAGAGCAGTCCCCATTTGATGTTGGGCAGGCTGACGCGGAAAAAAGTTTGCCAGCCGCTGGCGCCGAGAGCCAGCGCTGCTTCTTCTTCCTCCTGCCCTTGCGCCTGCAACAGGGGAATCAGTTCGCGGGCCACAAAAGGGAAAGTCACGAAGATGGTGGCCAGAACGATTCCCGGCACCGCGAAAATGATTTGCAGATCGTGCCGTCCCAGCCACGGTCCCAACACGCCTTGCAGGCCGAACAGCAGAACGAAGATCAAGCCCGCGACCACGGGAGAGACAGAAAATGGCAGATCGATCAGCGTGATCAGCAAACTCTTGCCGAAGAATTCGAACTTGCCGATGGCCCAGGCCGCGGCCACCCCAAAAACAAGATTCAAGGGAACAGCAATGCCGGCGGCCAGCAAGGTCAGGCGTATCGCTGAAAGCGCATCGGGCTCGCGCAGGCTCGCCCAATAGGCGCCCATCCCTTTGGCGAACGCCTGGGAAAACACGATCGCCAGCGGCAGGAAGATAAACACGCCGAGGAAGGTCACAGCTACAGCGATCAGGGCCCAACGAACCACTGCCGATTCGCCGGTTGCCGCGGTCGCGACCCTGCGCGCCGGCAACAGGTTTCGCGTGCTCAGTGGAAGAGTAGTCGCCATCGCTAGTGGATCTCCTCCGGCACCAAGGCTGCGGTCTCTTCTTCACGGCTGCTGCTCCACTTCTGCAGGAGATTGATGGGTAGCAGCAACATCAGCGAAAACACCAGCATGACCACGGCGATGGCAGTTGCGCCCGCATAGTCAAACTGGTCGAGCTTGGTCATGATCAGCAAGGGAGTGATTTCAGTTCGCATCGGCATATTGCCGGAGATGAATACCACCGAGCCGTATTCGCCAATCGCCCGCGCAAACGCCATGGCAAATCCTGCCAGAGCCGCGGGCAGGATTGTGGGCAGCACCACGCGCGAAAACGTCTGCCACCGGCTGGCACCCAGGCTGGCCGCAGCCTCTTCGAGTTCCTTGTCCATGTCCTGGAGAACCGGTTGCACACTTCGGACCACAAACGGAAGTCCGATGAAGGTGAGCGCGATCGCGACCCCGAGCGGCGAGTACGCCGACTTGATTCCGATAGACGCCAGCGGCCGGCCGAGCCAGCCGTTGGGCGCATAGATCGTGGTCAGCGCAATGCCCGCAACCGCCGTCGGCAGGGCGAATGGGAGATCGACCAGCGAGTCGAACAGGCGTTTACCAGGAAAGCTGTAGCGCACCAGTACCCACGCCACCAGGACGCCGAATACCAGATTGATCGAAGCGCCAATCAGCGACGCCCCGAAGGTCAGACGATAGGAAGCCAGAGCGCGCGGAGAAGCCACGATGTGCCAGAACTGGTTCCAGCTCAGGGCCGATGCCTTCAAAAAAGTAGCCGCGAGCGGGATCAGGACGATCAGGCTGAGATACAGCACGGTGAAGCCCAGCGCCAATCCGAAGCCCGGCAGGTTGCTGCGTTTTTTGAAAGTGAAAGCCATGGTGATCGTCAGTTGGGCTGATAGATCTGGTCGAACACGCCTCCATCGGCAAAATGTTTTTTCTGGGCTGCCTGCCAGCCACCGAAAACCTCGTCGATGGTGACCAGCTTTAGCTTCGGGAATGTCGAAGCGTACTTCCGGGCCACGGAATCAAGCCGCGGCCGGTAGTAGTTCCTGGCCGCAATTTCTTGCCCCTCCGGCGTGTACAGGTATTCCAGATAGGCCTGGGCCACTTTCCGGGTGCCCTTCTTGTCCACCACCTTGTCCACGATCGAGACCGGGGGCTCAGCTAAGATGCTTTGCGAGGGCACAACGATTTCTACTTTGTCGGGTCCCAGCTCCTTTATTGAAAGAAAAGCCTCGTTTTCCCAGGCCAGGAGCACGTCCCCGATCTCACGTTGAACGAAAGTCGTGGTCGAACCGCGCGCCCCGGAGTCCAGCACGGGGACGTTCTTATACAGGCGTCTCACAAAGTCCTGCGCTTTTTCTTCGCTTCCACCCGGTTGCTTGAGCGCGTACGCCCAGGCTGCAAGGTAATTCCATCGGGCCCCACCCGAGGTCTTGGGATTGGGCGTGATCACCGAAATCCCCGGCTTCACCAGATCGTCCCAGTCCTTGATGTGTTTGGGATTGCCCTTACGCACCAGAAAGACGATGGTTGAAGTGTAGGGCGTACTGTTCTCGGGCAAGCGTTTCTGCCAGCCCGCGGGGAGCAACCCGGCGTTCTGGGAAATCGCGTCGATGTCGTAGGCCAGGGCGAGGGTGACGACGTCGGCCTGCAACCCATCAATGACCGCGCGGGCCTGCTTGCTCGACCCTGCATGAGACTGCTCAACGTTGACCGTCTGCCCGGTCTTCGCCTTCCAGTATTTGGCAAAGGATTCATTGAAATCCTGATACAGCTCGCGCGTGGGGTCGTAGGAAACATTCAGCAGCGTGACCTCGCCGCCCTGCGCTCCCCCCGGGATGGACAGCAGGAGCAGCAGTCCCGCGACCAGTAACCCGGTAACTACCAGCACTCTCCTCTGCATTACCTTCCCCTTTGAAGTTTCACGCGGCGCCGCGAACCCGGTCCCGGGGGCCTAAAAAGCAAACGGCCCACGATTCTGATTCGTGGGCCGCTTGAGAAATTGAATGTCTTGGTCCGGCTACATTCCATCCCCACGTCCACGATGACTGCAACACGTGCAACGACAGCACGTACAGATACAGCTCGTGGAGATGTGGTTGGCTACCATCGGGAAATAGTATACGACATAATCGCCACATAAGTCTATTAACATGATAGACATTATGGGGGTATTGTCAAGAATGTCGAAGGACTAGGGCTTCTGCGGGGCCGCTTGGGAGCGTTCGTGCTTCGCCTCTTCCGCCCGTCCCAGATGGTCGTAAGCCTGGGCCAGCAGGTCGTGGGCCTCCGCGAAGCCGGGCAGCCGGCTTGACGCAATTTCCAGATGAATGACCGCGGTCTTGTAATCGCCGCTCTTCAGCAGACTGGCGCCCATTTCGTAGTGCGCCCAGGTCGAGTCAGGCTGGAGCTCGATCGCATGCCGCAGATACTCGATGGCCCTGGGATACTGTTGCTGGCGCGCCAGAGCAGTCCCCATGACGAATTGAGCCAGGTACATCTTTGAACCCGACGCCAGCACAGGTTGCACTATGGCTGCGGCCTTCTCCGGCTTTCCTTCATTCAGCAGCGCCAGCGCCGCAAGGACCTTGTTTGCGTCTGCAATCTCATCTTTCGGATCAACACCCGTCGCTGCAGCGCTCGGGGCCGCCGATTTCTGCAGGCCGACATATCCCAGCGAGGCCAGCTTCTGCATTTCGCTGGAGCTAAGTTCAGGGCCGGCGGCGGCGCGGGGGCCCCGGAAGCGCTGGTCGAAGGCCTCAAGCTGACCAGCGATCGTTTCCAGTGTGGCTTTGGAAGCCTGCGCCAGATTGTGCGTGGCACCGGGATCGGCCGAGAGATCATAGAGTTCCGGCTTGGGCGCCTTGATGTATAGATATTTGCCCGCACGCCAGGATTCCAGCGCGCTCCACCCGAAGGCCCGCTGCGGAAAATCGCTGACCGAATAAGCTGCCTGATCGGAATTGGTTTTCGAAATTCTCAATAAAGACTGCCCCTGCATCTGCGAGGGGATGGGCACGCCCGCGATCGCAAGAACGGTGGGAGCTACGTCCACCAGCGAGGCCCGCGCGCTCACTCGCTTGGCCGCGCTCTGGTTCTCAGGCAGCTTCAGCAACAAAGGCACATGGATGGTTTCATCGTAGAGGAAAACTCCGTGGGTTTCCTCGCCATGTCCGCCCAGGCCCTGACCGTGATCGGAGGCAACAACAATCACCGCGTCGTCGTACAGCTTTTGCGTCCGCAAAACGGCAATCAGCTTTCCCGCGGCAGCATCCGCAGAGGCCACCGCGGCATTGTAGGAAGGGCCGGACGCAGCCTCCGGGTCATTCAAATGCACCCATAGAAAAAACGGGCCTTTAGGATTGCGGGCAAGCCAGGCCGCAGCCCGAGCGGCCACTTGCGCTGCTGACCGATCGACTGAACCGTTTCGGCCCGGGCCATGCTCGGGCGGCTGAAAGCCAGCGTTGTACACGGAAAATCCGCGGTCGAAGCCTGGAGCCAATCCTTTTTTCGGATCGAGCGCAATCGAGCCCACGAAGGCGGCGGTGCGATATCCACCTGCCCGCAGCAAGTCAGGGATGAACGGCAGCGTGGACGCCAGCCTGGGGCCGAACTCGCTGACCCGGTGCGTCTGGGGATAAGTGCCAGTCAGAATGGTCGCGTGCGAAACCACCGTCAGCGGTGCCTGTGAATAGGCGTGCTCGAAAACCATACTCTGGCGAGCGAGACCATCGAGATTCGGAGTGAGTCTTGCTTTCGAGCCCAGGAAACCCATGCGATCGGCGCGCGTGGAACTCAGGGTAATAAGGACGATGTTCGGCTTGCCGGCCGCTCGCATCGCAATAGCGTTTGCGATGATGAGAACAACTAAAAGTACGGGGACAATCCGGCGGAACATGCTGTCAAGTTTACCGCAGAGGTTGAAGACGCACGCGGGCACGAGGCACGCGGGCGAGTCGCCCGCGGCCACACAGGCCCGCCTGACATCGACTATCATGGAGGCGAGGGTCACAGCTTACCTTGCGCTTTCTACGAATCCGGAGCCTGGGTGTCTTCCTACTGCTGTGGGCTATGGCTGGTCTCCTTCTTTCCTGCCAGCCCCGAAGATGGCAGGGTGATCAGAAGCTCATCATTCTGGGCATCGACGGCATGGACCCGCAACTGTTGAAGAAGTACATGGCCGAGGGCAGGATGCCGAATTTTTCGGCGCTGGCTCAAAGAGGATCCTTCCGCCTGCTCACCACCAGCATTCCGCCGCAGAGCCCAGTGGCATGGTCGAACCTGATTACCGGAATGAATGCGGGAGGGCACGGCATTTTTGATTTCATCCACCGCGATCCCAAGACACTGCAACCTTATTTTTCGGCTTCGCGGGTGGAGCCGCCAAAGCATGGCATTCACCTGGGCAACTGGGTGATTCCGATCGGAGGCGGCACCGCCGAGCAGCTTCGCCAGGGCAAGGCCTTCTGGGAAACGCTGGACGACTACGGCGTGCCCAACACAGTCATCCTCATGCCTTCGAATTTTCCTCCGGTCAAGGCGCGGGGATACACTTTGTCCGGCATGGGCACGCCGGATTTGCGCGGCAGCTACGGCACATTTTCCTTTTACACCGATGACCCCATGACCGCTGCGGGCGTGGTGGAAGGCGGACAGATTATTCCGGTCCAGGTGGAAGATTCACAGGTGAAAGCTAAGCTGATCGGACCGGACAACACCTTTCGCAAAGGATCGCCGCCAAGCCTCGAGCCCTTCACGGTTTCTATCGATCCTCTGGAGTCTGTGGCCAAGTTCTCGGTGCAAGACCAGACATTCGTGCTGCGCGAGGGCGAATGGAGCGACTGGGTCCGCATTCAATTCCAACTCATTCCCTTCATCGGCAACGTGAGAGGGATCTGCCGCTTTTATCTGAAGCAGGCCCATCCCCGCTTTGAGCTATACGTTTCGCCCATCAACATCGATCCCGCCGATCCCGCGCTGCCGCTTTCGACCCCGAGGAGTTATTCCCGCAAGCTCTCGGAGGAGGTCGGTGAGTTCTACACTCAGGGTATCTCGGAAGATACAAAAGCCCTGTCGGCCGGCGTGCTTGACGATAAGGAATATCTGGAGCAGGCGAAAACGGTTTTGGCGGAACATCGCCAGATTTTCGACGCCGAGTTTCCCAAGTTCCACTCCGGCGTTTTCTTTTTTTATTTTTCCAGCCTTGATCTGAATTCGCACATGTTCTGGCGCTTGATCGATCCCCAGCATCCGGAGTACGACGCCACGCTGGCCGCCCAGTACGGGTCGGCATTGCCCGAGTTTTATCAGCAGATCGATCAGGTGCTGGGCGAAGTCTTGCAGCGCATGGACGACCACACCACTTTGCTGGTGCTCTCCGACCACGGCTTCGCTCCCTACAACCGCTCGTTTAATCTGAACACGTGGCTGCTCAATAATGGCTACATCACGTTGAAAAGCGAACCCAATCCCGATCAGAGCCAGGCCTTCGCCAATGTGGACTGGAGCCGCACCCGCGCTTACGGGCTGGGATTGAATGGTCTTTATCTGAATCTGCGCGGCCGCGAACGCGAAGGAATTGTCGAAATGGGGGCCACCGCGGATGCGCTGTTGCAGGAGATTAAAGACAAGCTGCTCGCCGTACGCGATCCTCAGAACAATCAGATGGCAATTACGCGGGTGGACCGGGCCAGCGAGGTTTACCAGGGACCGTATGCGCGCCAGGGACCAGATTTGCTGGTGGGCTACAACCGCGGCTATCGCGCAGGCTGGCAAACTATTCTGGGGAATTTTCCCGCGGACGTCTTCGAGACCAACACCAACCCCTGGAGCGGCGACCATTGCATGGATTACACGCTGGTTCCGGGCGTGTTGCTGAGCAATCGATCGATCGACGCTGCCAGCCCCGCCTTGACCGACATTGCGCCCACCATCTTCGCGCAATTTGGAATTCCTCAACCGGGCAGTATGATGGGACATTCGGTTTTTTCATCAACGCACTAACGCGCATCGCAGGCGGAACACAAGGAGGCGGACGAATGTCCTCGCAGAAGATCAAGCTTGAAGGCGAGTTGCTGGAAAAGGCGAAACAGTGTGCCGAGGCTTCGGGCTACGCGTCGGTCGATGAGTTCGTGCTGCACACCATCGAGAAGGAAGTGAAGCGCCTTTCGCCTGACCAGGGGGGCGGTACCGAATCCAAGGAGAAAGTGACAAAACGGCTGCAAGGGCTGGGCTACATCGAGTAGCGCCTCGTGATTTCTCCTCGCAAATCTTAATGGCGCCATCCTCCAACCCGACCGGGTTTGCGCTCTTCGCCTTCGCGGCCAACATTCCACTTCTATGGGTGCTTGCGATTTCCATCGTGATTGGATTTCTGATGGTGATCGTGTTTCGCTACACCTCGGATCAAAAAGCGATCGGCCGCGCGAAAGACCGCCTGAAGGCTCACCTGCTGGCAGTCCGCCTGTTTCAGGACCAGCTGCCGGTGGTAATGCGCGCCTACGGAAAGATCCTCCGCGGCACCGGCAGCTACCTCCGCCTGGCATTCACACCGTTCCTGATAGCGATTCTGCCGATCACTTTCCTGATCGTGCAGACTGGACCGCTATTTCGGCTGGATGCCGCTGCAGCCGGCGCAAACTTTTCTGGTGGCGGCGCGAGTCGAAGATCCGGCCGCGCTCAACCAGGCTTCCCTGCAACTGCCTCCGGAGCTGTCGAGCTCTGCTCCAGCGGTGCATGTCCCGAAAGAAAAGGAGGTGGTGTGGCGCGTGGTGGCCGGGCGCACCGGAAATTACGAGATCCAGATTACAGCCGCCGGGCAGACGCTTTCGAAGCAGGTCGTCGTGGCGCCGGGCCTGGCCCGGGTTTCTCCGCTTCGATTGAAAGACAATTTCTGGGAGCGCATCTTTACCTCGGGGGAGCCGGCCCTGGCGGATAATAGTCCCGTGCAATCGATCGCGATAAACTATTCTGCACGCGAGATCAGCTTCGCCTGGACGAAGTGGAACTGGATTGTGCTGTTCTTTGTAGTCTCCCTCATCGCCGGTTTCATTTTCAAGACCGCGCTCGGAATTCAAGTATGAAGTGGCTTCCATCGCGACGCACCCATCGCCTGATTCCGGCTTTACTTCTGGTCATCGCGCTGGTGCTGCTCTTCCCCCAGCGCAGTGAGGCGTATGCGGGTCCAGGCGCGGGATTCGCCGTCCTGTCTTCGTTCTGGACCATCTTTGTCGCCTTTCTTTATTCCTTCTACGCGCTGGTTACCTGGCCGATCCGGCAGCTGCTGCGAATGTTCCGCCGACGTAGAGCGTATGGCAAAGCGCAGGTAAAGCGCGTGGTGATTGTGGGATTCGACGGCATGGATCCTGAGCTGGCAACTCGCTTCATGAGCGAAGGCAGGCTGCCCAACCTGGCCAAGCTGCGCGACAGCGGCACTTTTCGTCCGCTGCGAACCACTTTCCCCGCGATTTCTCCGGTGGCCTGGTCAACGTTTCAGACCGGAGTGAATCCCGGCAAACACAATATCTACGATTTTCTGGCCCGCGATCTGAAGAACTATCTTCCTTATCTTTCGTCGGCGCAGATCAGCGAGCCCAAAAGACACTTGAAGATTGGCAAATATTCGCTGCCATTGGGCAAGTCCGAGGTCAAGGGACTGCGCAAGGGAACCCCGTTCTGGCACTGGCTGGGCAAGGCGGGAGTCTTCTGCTCGGTCATTCGCGTTCCGGTAACTTTTCCGCCGGAGAAGTTTCCCGGCGTGCTGCTCTCCGGCATGTGCGTGCCCGATCTCAAGGGAAGCCAGGGGACGTTTTGCTTTTGCACAACGCGGGCAAGCAGCGACAAATTTCGCGAGGGCGGCGTGCGCATTCCCATCGAACGCAATGGCGCTGGGTTTCATTCCTACATTCCTGGCCCGGAGAATCCGCTGGGGACGGGCAGCGAGTTGCGGGCCGACTTCAAACTTCGCGCAGATGTAAAACGCGGCCAGGCGCGGATTGAGATCGATTCCGAGACTTTCACCATCAAGCTGGGAGAGTACTCCGAGTGGATTCCGGTGAAATTCAAGGCAGGCATGGGATTCACCGCCCGCGGTATCTGCCGCTTCTACCTGAAAGAAATCTCGCCCGAGGTTGAAGTCTATGTGACTCCGGTGAATATCGATCCCGGACATCCCGACCTGCCCATCTCTCATCCCGTGACTTATTCGATTTATCTGGCAAAGCTTTTCGGTCCCTACGCCACGTTGGGACTTGCTGAAGATACCTGGGCATTGAATGAAGAAGTGCTCGACGACGATGCGTTTCTGGCGCAGTGTTATGGCAATCACGAAGACCGCGAGCGCATGTTCTTTGACGCGCTGGAAAAAACACCGCAGGGCCTGTGCGCCTGCGTCTTCGACACTACAGATCGCGTGCAGCACATGTTCTGGCGCTATCTCGACAAAGATCATCCCGCGGCAAGAGATGTGCCGCAAGACCAGAAGCCGCGCGTGATTCAGGACCTTTACGACCGCATGGACACGCTGGTGGGACGGGTCATGCAGCAGATCGACGATCAAACCCTGCTGCTGGTGATCTCCGATCACGGCTTCAGATCATTCAATCGCTGCATGAACCTGAATGCCTGGCTGCATCAGAACGGCTACCTGGTTTTGAAAGACGGCAAAAGTGAGAGTGGAGACTGGTTCGAGGACGTGGACTGGTCACGCACCCGCGCCTACACCATGGGCCTGAACGGGCTCTATATGAATATCAAAGGCCGCGAGCGCGAGGGAATCGTAGAAGCCGGAGCGCAAGCGGAGGCTCTAAAAGAAGAACTGCGGGGCAAGCTCGACGGACTGGTCGATCCGGCTTCCGGCAAAGTCGGCATCACCGGAATGTTCGACTGCGACGCCGTTTACGCCGGCCCCTATATCGACAACGCTCCCGACCTGATCGTCGGCTACGGCGAAGGCTTCCGCGCCTCTTGGGATTCGGTCATGGGCAAAGTCACCACCGCAATCTTCGAAGACAATCTCAAAGCCTGGAGCGGCGACCACTGTGTTGACCCGCGGCTAGTGCCAGGCGTGCTGTTTTCGAATCGCAAGATTGCGATTGAAAAGCCCGCGATTGTGGATGTGGCGCCTACGGTGATGAAGCTGTTTGGGTTGGAATTGCCTGTTTACTTTGATGGGAAGCCGTGGACGGTGGAGATAAGTAACACTCCCAAATAAATGGGGGATGCGATTTCTCGCATCCTCCTCGCGGGCGAGTCGCCCGCGACCACACATTTTTGAATCCAACCGAACCTACTGAATCAGCGTCCCATTGGCCGGCTCTTCCTCCGGCGGGATGACCACCGACGCCGCCACCCGATCGCCCGGCTCCAGGTTCAGCAAGCGCACACCCTGCGCGGCGCGGCCGGATTCGCGGATGGTTTCTGAGTCCATGCGGATGATTTTGCCGTACTGGCTGATCAGCATGACCTCGGAGTGTTCTTCCACCTGCGCGATGCCTACGACCTTTCCGTTGCGTGCGGTGGTCTTCACGTTGATGACGCCCGAGCCGCCACGTCCCTGCAGACGGTATTCGTCGGCGGGTGTGCGTTTGCCGTATCCGTTTTCGGTGACGGAGAGGATCAGGGTGCCTCTTTTGCCGACATCGACGACCTCGGCGGTGGCGTCCGCGGGCGAGTCGCCCGCGACCACACTTGCCACGCCTGACTTGGCTTTGTCTTTATCTTTGTCCTTGCCTTGCACGGGCGGGACGCCCGCGCCCACATCAGTGCCTGGCTTTGGCGTTGTCGCCATGCCGACCAGGTAGTCGCCCTTTTCCATGCGAATGCCCCAGACACCGTAGGCCTGGCGGCCCATGGGGCGGACGTCGGCTTCGTCGAAGCGGATGGCCTGGCCTTCGTGGGTGGCGAGGAAGACGATCTGCTGTCCGTCGGTGAGGCGGGCGGCGACCAGTTCGTCGCCCTGCTCGATGCTGATGGCGTAGATGCCGTTCGAGCGCACGTGGCAGAAATCTTTCAGCTCGGTCTTTTTTACCAGGCCGTTGCGGGTGGAGAAGAAGATGTACTTGCCGGCTTCTTCGAGGTTGCGCACCGCGAGCATGGTGCGGACCGTCTCTCCCGGTTGCAGGCCGACCAGGTTGCCGACGTGTTTGCCTTTGCCGGCGGCGCTGATGTCGGGAATCTCGTACACCTTGAGCCAGTACACCCGGCCGGTGTTGGTGAAGATGAGAATGTAGGCGTGGGTGGAAGCGATGAAGAGGTGCTCAACGAAATCCTCGTCGCGCGTCTTCATGCCGGTGCGCCCCGTGCCTCCGCGCCGCTGCATGCGGTAGGTGGAGATCGGAGTGCGCTTCATGTAGCCGCCATGGCTGACCGTGACCGCGACCTGCTCGTCGGCGATCAGGTCTTCGAGATGGATTTCCGCGGCTTCGTCTTCGATGACCGTGCGGCGATCGTCGCCGTAGAGTTTCTTTACTTCTTCGAGTTCGCGCACGATCACGGCGCGCAGTTTCTTTTCCGAGCTCAGGATGGATTCGTAATCCGCGATATGCTCGCGGGTGACGGTCAGTTCCTTGGTGATTTCGTCGATGGAGAGCTTGGTCAGGCGATGCAATTGCAGTTCGAGAATCGCGTCGGCCTGGATGCCGGTGAAGGGCTTTTCCGGATCGCGCTTGGGAGCACGGCCGGTGACGTTGATGTCAATCTTCTTTCCGGCAAAGTATGCGACCAGGTTCTCGCGGGCTTCGGCGCGGTTGGCGCTGGCGCGAATGATGGTGATCACATTGTCCAGGTGATCGAGCGCGGTCAGGTAGCCTTCGAGAATATGTTCGCGGTCTTTGGCTTTCGAGAGCAGGAAGGCGGTACGGCGGCGGACCACATCGACGCGGTGGTCGATGAAGTGCTTGATGGCCTGCACCAGGCCCATTTCCTTGGGCTGTCCGTTCACCACCGCCAGCAGGATCATGCTGAAACTTTCCTGCATCTGGGTGTGCTTGAAGAGCTGGTTGAGCACGAGCTGGGGCTCGCCGTCCCGTTTGAGTTCGACCACAATGCGCATACCGTCGCGGTCGCTTTCGTCGCGAATGTCGGAGATGTCATCGACGACCTTGTCATTCACCAGTTGCGCGATGCGCTCCACCAGGCGCGCCTTGTTGACCTGGTAGGGAATTTCGGTGATGACGATGGCCTTGCGGTCTTTGTTGAAAGTCTCGATGCCGGCCTTGGCGCGCATGATGAAGCGTCCGCGGCCGTTCTTGTAGGCGTCCACGATTCCCGCCTTGCCGTGAATGATTCCAGCGGTGGGGAAATCCGGGCCTTGCACGAACTTCAGAACTTCGGCGAGCTGCGCAGAAGGATTGTTCACCAGGGTTATGGTGGCATCCACGATTTCGGTCAGGTTGTGGGGCGGAATTTTCGTCGCCATGCCTACCGCGATGCCGTCGGATCCGTTCACCAATAAATTCGGGATGCGCGCGGGAAGAATGTCGGGCTCGATTTCGTTGCCGTCGTAGTTCGGGCGCATATCGACGGTGTCTTTGTCGAGATCATCGAGCAGCGCTGTGGCGACGCGGGTCAGTTTGGCTTCTGTATAACGATCAGCCGCCGGGGGATCACCATCGACGGAGCCGAAGTTTCCTTGTCCATCCACCAGCGGGTAGCGCATGGCGAAGGGTTGCGCGAGCCGCACCAGGGCGTCGTACACCGCGAGGTTGCCGTGAGGATGGTATTTGCCCATGACGTCGCCGACGATGCGGGCGCACTTGCGGGTGGATTTGTTGGGCGCCAGACCCATCTGCTGCATGGTGTACAGAATGCGGCGATGCACCGGCTTCAATCCGTCGCGGACATCGGGCAGCGCGCGCCCGATAATCACCGACATCGAATAGTCGAGATAAGACTTCTTCATCTCCTCTTCGATATTGACGGGTTGAATGTTGAGCGCGCCGGGAATGCCGGTGCCGTCTCCGCCGTTGGGCGGAGGAGTCAAGGGGAGTTCGGGATTCTGATCGTCAGCCATGTAAGCTTCTAGCTCCTAGCTTCTAGCTTGTGTGGAGCGGACGCTACCTCGACTTCGCTCAGGGCAAGCTTGTCCGCTGTCTTTGACTTGCCTTGTTTCTGAGTCGTTCATGTTTAACAATGCCGTGGGCAAAATCAGCTTCAAAAGCGTCGGACAGGAGTGTCCGACCCACACTTGAAAGCTCAGCTACTTTTCCGCTCTAAACAACTGCATTTACAGGATGTTACGGTAGATTTGTGATATGAGAATTATACCACGAGCGAACTGGTAAAAAGAGGCTGCAACTCCTCCTTCCCGGATGACGGATCCGGTTCGCAGCAAGCCGGTTGCATGGGTGGGATAATCGGGCTTAAATGGTCAACTCTATGGAGACTTTGAAGGGAAAGATAGCTCTGGTTACGGGCGGCAGTCGCGGTATTGGAGCAGCGGTTGCGCTGGCGCTTGCGGGAGCGGGCGCTGATGTGGCGGTGAACTTCCGGACGCGCTCCGAGGACGCGGAGAAAGTCTGCGTTGCGATCAGGAAGCTGGGTCGGCACGCGCTGGCGGTTCAGGCTGACGTCTCACAATCCGATCAAGTGAAGAAAATGGTCGCGCAAATTGAAGGTGAACTCGGGGCCGTGAACATTGTTGTGAACAACGCGGGCATCGCCCGCCAGCTCAAGCTCGAGGACATTGCGGAAGCCGACTGGGAGGAACACATCAGCGTGAATCTGAAGTCCGCATTTTTGGTGACCCAGGCGGTGCTGCCGCAGATGCGGGCCCAGCGCTGGGGAAGAATCATCAACATCTCGTCCACTGCGGCGCAGACGGGCGGACTGGTGGGGCCGCACTATGCCGCGTCCAAGGCCGGAATGCTTGGGCTGACGCATTCTTATGCCGCGCTGCTGGCCAAGGAGGGCATCACGGCCAACACGGTTTGCCTGGCGCTGGTTGAAACCGACATGCTGCGCGCCAATCCCCGCGCCACTTCGACCGTGATTCCAATCGGCCGCTTCGGCACCGTGGACGAAGTGGCGTCGGTAGTGCTGCTGCTTGCGGAAAATGGCTACATGACGGGACAGACCGTCAATCCCAACGGGGGATGGTATCCGAGTTGATTTGAGGGCAGTGACGCGGCTATGGCCGGACCACTACTTCGTTAGGGCTGGCCGGCAGCACGAACTTCACTCCCCGTTGCTGATTGAGCCTTAAGGTGGCGGGCACGTCGAGGTCGGCAATCTGTATCTTCCGGCTCCAGGAGCCGGTGGTCCAGTAATCTGCCTTGGAATAAATCGTACCGCTCATGATGGTGTAATCGCTCACTTCTTCCCTGCGGCCATCGTGGAATACCAGGATCGCCGGCGGAAGCTCGCGCGGCGGTTGAACCGCGCCCTTCCGGCCCGACGCCGATCGTCCGGACGCAGGCAAAACCAAGACCGATTTCTCCGAGTAGTCAAGCACGCCTTCTCCGCCGGGCGCGGCCTTGGCGGACATGGTGGTGCGCACAAAGTGATCGCCCTGCCACTCGATCAGCAACGACTCGCGCGGCGCCGCCGGCGCGGGTGGCGGGGCCGGTGCCGAAGCCGGAAGCACGATCACCTGGGGCTGTGCTGTCTGCTGGGAGTCGTAATCGGCATCGGAATCCGGATAGAAATACGGATACGGAAACAGCAGCGCGCCTCGTCCTGATGTGTGCCCCTGATGGAATCGCGCGGAACCACCGGCCATGCCGTGTCCTGGAAACGCGCTCGCCGACGATCCTGGCCTGATCCCGGCAGAGCCGGCGCTCACGCCGAAGCCTGCCGCTCCCGTACCGCGAACCTGGGCAGTGACTGGCGACGTCGAGAGCGCGGCGGCGAGAATGGCGAAAATAAACCGGCTTGGCATTTACTTGTTCGTTTCAGGGTTCGGCGGTAAACGGAAATCGATGCCTCGGTCGTCGTTCTGTTGCGCGGTGGAGGTCAGGTCCAGATCGGCGAGCGGTATCTTGTGATGACGCCCCGGCGTCAAGTCGTACAGCACATCTCCAATCACGGCGTAGTTCTGCACTTCCAGTTGGTGACCGTCTTTGAAGATCAGCACGGTCTGGGGCTGGTCCGCCACGGGAGTCTCGGCCGGCGACGGTGTTGCAGCAACCTCAGTTTCGCTCTCAGAACGGCTCGGCCGCGGCGCGTAAGCATCTGCATAAGAACGCGCCTCCTGGCCTGGGCCGCGGCGGTCGAAGATGGTGGGACCTCCACGATATTCCTCTTCCCGCTGGAGTGGTTGTTGGTCTGCCGAATCGTCGGTTTCGGATTCACCCACAGCCACCGGGTAAGCGTAAGGCACGTAAACCGCGCCGCCGCCGGGGAAAAACTGCCCGCTGCGATGGTGATGATTGCGCTGGCCACGCAGAGGATTCGGGTTCACCTGAAACAGATTGCAACAACCGGGCTGATTGAAACCTGGGTTCCTCGGCTGAAGCCCGTTGGCTCCGAGCGATGTGATGCTGGCGGGCACGCCGGGTGTGGAATTAAAGTGGCCGCCGGAGTTGATCGAGGTCACCGATGCAGGCGTCCCGTTGATCTGCGCGCCGGCCGCGGGAGTCAGAAAAACCACTCCGCCGAGAACCAGCGCAACTGCGGCTACCGTGGCTGAGTTCAGCCTATTCACATGCAAATCATACCCCAGTTTCGAAACCATGGCGCAGCCCCCTGAACAAAACCACCACATTAGTTAGAGCCTGTGGGAGGGCGGATGGTTTGTCTATTTTTTGTCAACTTCGCGGAGGTTCTAAGTGGTTGAAGAGTAAGCCTGTGACGATAGTCACCTTCACACCACGCGGGCCAGCTCCCACAGGTTCCAGGCGGCATTCGCCACCAGCAGGCCCCAGACGGCCGCCAGGACGACTTGACGATGGCGAGTCTCCAGCAAGTCGGCGGCGATGCCGGCCACGAAGACGAACAGGAAGGGTACAACCATGAATTGAAAACCGAGGCCGGGATAGTGCGGCGTACCCACGGCGAGCGCCAGAGAGAGGGCGGCGACCAGCAGCGGCGCTGTGTTGCCGAAGTAGCGCGTACGGGGCCAACAGACGTAAGTGAGCAGCGCGACCGGCAGGGCCAGCACCAGGGCGGGAGTGCTTTGTCCCAGTTGCGCCAGCACCTGACCATACGCCTGCGGCATGGTGTACGCCTTCCACGAGAGACCGAAGAACGACGCGTGCATAATTCCCTGCCAGAAAGCGCGGGCCCGAAAAAAGTAAGACGCATAGACGAGGAGATCCGCGATCCCGCAAGCCACCGCCCAGATCGCCAACGCCGCCAGGCGCCGCGTAGGGGCAAGATAAAGCATGAACGCCAGCGCGGCGGGCACGACCACAATCAGCGAAAACTGGGAACCCACCGCGAGGGCCAGCGACAAGCCCAGCAGCATGATGCGTCGCCAGTTCCACAGCACCACTTCGCGCGGGGCGTACAGCGTGTGCGCAACGGCAATGGCGGTGAAGATGGCGCCGAACGCGCCCCAGGCGGCCCCGACTTCAGGCTCGGCAAACCACAGAGCGCAAGACCGGACAATTCCTGGCGAGAAACAATAAAGGGCCAAGGCTATATATCCGCCGGCATTGCCGAAGAGGCGCCGCGCCACGTACCACAGCGAAGCGCCGAGGAGCAGTCCAAAGCCCAGGTAGGGGAGGGCCGCCGACCAGTGCAGGGCGCGAATGTTTTCCGGCTGGAGCGCCACCGGCCGCAGCCACAGCGGAGCGGCCGCAATCAGGTACCACAGCGGCGAATGGTGGGCATCGTAAGCGCCGCCCTCGAAGACCAGGCGGAGGGCCGGATCCATTTCATCCGCGGAGTCTTCGCCCATCTCGGACGCCCCGCGTGCATCGCCGCTCGACCCTGCGCCCAGGCTCTTCCAAAGTGAGCTGCCACGTTCGAGCCGGTAAATCTCCGCCGGATTCACACTCTCGTGGCGAACGCCTTTCTCCACCAGCCACAGACACTGTGCCAGAAATGCCAGCAGCAGGCATGAAGCCAGCACCTGGGGCCGGCCAAATCTTTCGGCAGTGAAGAATCGTCCCATGACCAACCGGCGAGTGTTTTACCATGGCGAGGGACGAATCGGGAAACTTCCTCAGATGAACGAACCAAAGAAGGATGAACCACCAGGCAGCCAGCCCGGTCAACTTGATGAAGTTTCACCCGCGTCTCCCGGTAGTTCCGGCTTCGAGCTGACGAAGCTCTCTCCCTTCGAAGCCTGGACGCAGAAAATATTTATCGGGCGCGGCGGCCTGCGTCCGATATGGCGCATCGTGCTCTATCTGATTCTGTACCGCGGCCTGCGCTTCTGTCTTTACGTTCTCATCGCCTATGGCCTCCCCGATGTGTCACGCCTCTGGCTCCAGACTGCGGCGGAACTGGGGCTCGCCATCATCGTGCTGCTTCCCGCGCTGCTCATGGCCCGGATCGAAGATCGGCGATTCGGGTGTTACGGCTTGCCTGCAGCCAACGCCTTTGGCCGGCTTTTCTGGGTGGGCGCCTTGTGGGGGATGGGTTCCCTGACCGTGCTGATGCTGGCGTTGCGCGGGGCCCACGTCTTTTATTTTGGCGCGATTGCCCTGCACGGTTTGCGCCTGCTGAAGTTTGCCGTGTTCTGGGCCGTGTTCTTCCTGATCGTCGGCTTCTACGAAGAATTCTTCACCCGTGGATACACCCAGTTCACCCTGACCGAGAGTGTTGGCTTCTGGCCGGCAGCGATCTTGCTGTCGCTGGGCTTCGGCGCGCTGCATCTGGAGAACCCGGGCGAAGACTGGGTGGGAATTCTGGCCGCCATGATGATCGGTTTTTTCTTCTGCCTGACTCTGCGGCGCACGGGTAACCTCTGGTTTGCCGTCGGCTTTCATGCTGCGTGGGACTGGGGCGAGAGCTACTTTTATTCGGTCCCCAACAGCGGTTGGACGCCTCCCGGCCACTTGCTGCACTCTTCCCTGCAGGGCCCGCGCTGGCTCAGCGGCGGCTCGGTCGGGCCGGAAGGCAGCGTCTTCCTCTTCGTGCTGCTGGCGCTGCTGTGGGTGGTGTTCGACCGGATGTATCCCGAGGTGAAGTACCCGCCGACAAACGAGATTGCAGATCCTCGATTGCAGATTTCAGATTAGTTGCTTTCAGGATTAAGAAAGTCTGCAGCACGAACGTGTAGCGCCGGCATCTTGCCGGCTGGCTCGGGGGCATCTTGCCCCCGGGGGCGGGCAGGATGCCCGCCCGACAGCCGGCGGGACGCCGGCGCTACGTTCATCTACCACGAATAGTGCACGGTGTAGGTAATCACCTGCTCACCGTCGGGCGCGATGGTCACGGGAAACTCCACGGTCTGCGCGTCCGTCTTGTGCGACGGGTGCGACTGCTCGCTCAGCTTCCAGTTGGTCCAGCGATACAAGTGTTCGACCACGCGCACCGTCACCGCTTCTTTCTTGTGATTGCGTACCCGGATTTCAAAGGACTCGTCCATCCAGTGCTGGGATGAATCCACGCGATAATTAGTGCGCTTGCGCTCGCCCACCACATCGAACGAATTGCCGGTAAAGATGCGGATGGTTTCGTCCTTCGGAGTGTGATCAATCACGTTCTCGCCGACAAATTCCAGGTGCCCATCGGTATCGCGGCGATAGAAGCGCAGCTTGCCCTTGGGCAGGGCGATGCCCAGGTGATTTACTTCGGCGTTCTTGAACTCTTCCATCACCCAGACTTTGGGATTCGACTGCGTGCCGTAGCTCTGGTCCTGGCGAATCTGCTCCAGGTTGTAGTAGCCGTACTGCGCCACCAGGGCGCCGTCGTACACGTAAAGACGCTGTGCGTGAATGCCGGTGGATCGTACGAACTCGACCTGCTTGGTTTCCTGATCGTGCAGCGTGGTCGGCCGCGCCAGGGTGTATAGATGGAATTCGTCGAACGATTTCTCGCTGACGGCGGGCGCCATGGCTTCATCCGCAATGGCCTTGTTCATCGCGCCATAGGCCCGGGTGGCCGAGGTGGGAGCCTGGATTTTGTTCACGTCGCCGGCCAGCAGCTTGATGTTCGCGTTCTCGAAGGTCTTGCCGCTCTGGTTGCGCATGGTGATCCAGCCGACCATGTCGAGCAGATCGGTCTTGCCTTTGGGATTGTCGGAGACCACGATGTTGTAATCCGACTGCCAGCTCATGCCGCCGGCTACGTAGGAGATTTCAGCATTGAATTTGCCGGGCTCGTTGGTCTGAAGCAGCCAGCTCAGGGTCGGCTTGAGGACGGTGTCGCCGGAAAGCGCCGGGAACAGCGGCTGGCCCGGCAGTCCGAAGCGCAGCACGCCATCCACTTCGATGATGGGCTGGGTGAACGAAGGCTGCTGGTAATTCTGCGCGTAGTAGCTGCTGGGAATGTATCCGCTGCGCACTACCTTCCCCTTAATGATTTCCTGCTTGTCGGCACGCTGCACCAGGAAGTCAATCGTCTTGCCCTCATAGAACGAGAGCAGCAGTTCCTGCGAGATGGGATCGTTGCGGTAATTCTGCTCGAGCACCTGCAGGCTGCGCCCGCCCGGATCGCGCAGGATCACGGAATCCGGCTCCAGATGAGAAGCAATGCCGGCAAACTGCGCATGGTTTACGCCCGGCCCGAGATCGAGTGGTACATACTCGCGCGCCACAAAGAAATTCTGGTTATAGATGGTGAGTGCGGGCTGGTTGCTGCTGTCGGCAGCCTTGTCTTGTCCTATCACAACCCCGCACAGCAAGAGCAGAGTCAAAGTAAATCTGATCAGCAGCAGCTTCTTCATCGTAGTTTCCCCTTTTCAGTGGACGGGAAGCAGGAGGCTTTCCCGTCCTATGGAAAGAACGCGCAGCAAGGGGAAACTTGCAGGGAGTTTTTAACCACGGAGGACACAGGGGACACGAAGGTAACCAAGGGTAACCAGGAAGGAATATGCCGCTCTGTCATCCTGAGCGGAGCGGGCGCGTTCGGCTTGCGAACGGACCTGCGGAGTCGAAGGACCCCTATCGAACAAACTGACCTAAGTCGACGGGGAATGGGGGAAGGATCGGCGGGCGAGGGCGCCCGCCCCACACACACTCCAGCCGATTAAATATCCAGGTTCTTCACATCCAGCGCATTGTCTTCGATGAACTTGCGCCGGGCTTCGACGTCTTCGCCCATGAGCGTGCTGAAGATGGTCTCGCACTCGGCCAGATCTTCGAGTTTCACCGAAAGCAGGGTGCGGCGTTCGGGGTCCATGGTGGTTTGCCAGAGCTGTTCCGAATTCATTTCTCCCAGACCTTTGTAGCGGGTCTTGTCGTATCCCCGGCTGCCGGCTTCCTTGATGTATTCAAAAAGATCGCGCGGATTGTTTTTTTCGACCACTTCGGTCTCGATCGCTTTTTTCCTGGCGACTGGCTTCGGCGCCTTTTTCTTGCCGGCCTCTTCAGCTTCAGCCGCTACCTCTTCGCCGCCGGCATCTTCCTCGGTTTCGTTGGCGGCCGAAGCATCGCTCACGGCCTCGATCACGAACGGTGGCTCCATGTAGGGTTCGACCTGCTTGAATTTCGACAGCAGCTGCCGGTACTCGGCGGTCGAAGCCAGTTCCCAGTTGATCAGGTGCTCGGCGCCCTGGGAGTTGACGTACTTCACTTCCCAGAGATTGTGCTCTTCATCGAAGCGCGTCTCGATGCTCTTGAAGTCTCGTTCTTTCTGCAGCTTCTTCAGTTCTTTTTCCAGTTTCTCGATCTTCTTCGGCGCGGCCTTTTTGTCGCCTTCAAAATCCGCGCGCTTGGAAAGATCGAGGCGGGGCAGAAGTTCGGTGATTTTTTCGTCGCGTAAGCGCTTGTTCACCTTGTCGAAGAAACCGAAATATTCTTTCAGGCCGGTGGCGAATTTTGACAGGCCCGCACCTTCGAGTTTGGCCGCGCCTTCACCGTAGCGGACGATGAGGCCGTCCGCTGCGCGCTTCAGGATGATCTTGTCGAGGGCGTCGTCGTCCTTGATGTACTGCAGGGTCTTGCCCTTTTTGATCGAGTACAGCGGCGGCTGCGCAATGAATACGTTGCCGCGCTTGATCAGTTCCTGCATGTGGCGGAAGAAAAAAGTGAGCAGCAGGGTGCGGATGTGGCTTCCATCCACGTCGGCGTCGGTCATCAGGATGATTTTGCCGTAGCGCAGTTTGGTGAAATCGAAGTCGTCCTTGCCAATGCCGGTGCCGAGGGCGGTAATCATGGCGCGAATTTCTTCGTGCCCCAGCATTTTGTCGTAGCGGGCTTTTTCTACGTTGAGGATTTTTCCCTTCAGCGGAAGAATGGCCTGAAAACGGCGATCGCGTCCCTGTTTGGCGGTGCCGCCAGCGGATTCTCCCTCGACCAGGAACAGCTCGCAACGTTCGGGCTGGCGTTCCGAACAATCGGCCAGCTTGCCGGGAAGTCCGCCGCCGTCGAGCGCGCCTTTGCGTCGCGTTAGATCACGGGCCTTGCGGGCGGCTTCACGCGCGCGCGATGCCTCAATGGCTTTGTTGATGATCTTGCGTCCGACGGTCGGGTTCTGCTCGAGATACGCGCCCAGGCGTTCGTTCACGAAGGCCTGCACAACGCCGGCGATATCGGAATTCAGCTTCCCCTTGGTCTGGCCTTCGAACTGCGGCTGCGGCAGCTTCACGCTAATTACGGCAACCAGTCCTTCGCGCACATCGTCGCCGGTGAGATTTTCTTTAACGTCCTTGAACAGGCCCATCTGCTGGCCCGCGTAGTTGATGGTGCGGGTCAGGGCCATGCGGAAGCCGGAGAGGTGGGAGCCCCCATCCACGGTGTTGATGTTGTTGGCAAAGCTGAACACCGACTCCGAGTAGGCGTCGTTATATTGCAGCCCGATCTCCATGACCACGCCGCTGCGCTCGGCTTCCATGTAGATGACTTTGTCGTGCAACACCTGCTTGCCCCGGTTCAGATGTTTGATAAATTCGGCGATGCCGCCGTTGTATTTGAATTCGGCCGATTTCGCTTCGCCGGTTTTTGCCTCGGTGGTGCGCTCATCGGTCAGGGTGATGAGCAGGCCCTTGTTCAGAAACGCCAGTTCGCGCAGGCGCTGCGCCAGGGTATCGAAGTTGTATTCGGTGACCGAGAAGATGCTTTTGTCAGGCAGGAAGTGGACCTTGGTTCCCAGCTTCTTGCTGGCGCCGGCTTTCTTCAGTTTGCTGGTGGGTTCGCCTTTGGAATAGGTCTGCTCCCAGGTAAAACCGTCGCGCCAGATCTCGAGATCGAGTTCTTCGCTGAGCGCATTCACTACCGACACGCCGACGCCGTGCAATCCGCCGGAAACCTTGTAAGAGGATGCATCGAACTTTCCGCCGGCATGCAATTTGGTCAGCACCACCTGGGTGGCGGGAATTTTTTCGCCGTCGATATCCATCATGTCCACGGGAATGCCGCGGCCGTTATCGACGACTGTGATGGAATTGTCCAGATGGATGGTGACTTCGATCTTGTCGGCGTGACCGGCGAGCGCTTCGTCCACCGAGTTGTCCACCACTTCATAGACCAGATGGTGCAATCCCATCTCGCCGGTGGACCCGATGTACATGGCGGGACGCTTGCGCACCGCCTCCATGCCGCCCAGCACTTTGATGGAGTCGGCGTTGTAGTCGCCGTTGCCTCCGTCTATGGCAGCCAGCTTTCCGTTTTTTGGCTTAGTGTCGTCGATGGGAGTGATCTCTTTCGTAGCCATTCCGCTCCGTGGAAAATGCCGGACTCTGAATCGAATCCGGCACGCTTTTCCGATGTCCTGGATTTTGCCTCAAATTACTGAAATTATTAACACTTACGGCTTCCGAGGTTGTGGTTAATTGTACCATGAGAAGCCGCCTTTTTCGACCCCCGAACCGGGCAGGTAAATGCCGCCTAGGACCACATGGGAACAGGTGTGGGTCGGACACTCTTGTCCGACGCTTTTGACCTGGCTTTTGACCCTTAGGGGTCCCACTACCAGGATCCAAGGTCAGATCCTGAAGACCGGTCACAGAACCGAATCAAAGTCAAAGGCGGCGGACAAGAGTGTCCGCCCCACACTTGTCAGCGCACGAGATTGCCCCAACCTGATAGCATATTGGCAGGGAGATCCCAGTCCAGCATGAGTGTGCCTGTATCTCAGATGTGGACGGTGGCCAGCTATGTCATCCGGCAGAAGCTTGCCCGGCGGAAGCAGTATCCGCTGGTGCTGATGCTGGAGCCGCTGTTTCGCTGCAACCTGGCCTGCGCCGGGTGCGGCAAAATCCAGTACCCCGCCCACGTCCTGAAGCGCCAGCTGACCCCCGAGGAGTGTTTCCGGGCGGTCGATGAGTGCGGCGCGCCCGTGGTTTCGATCCCGGGCGGCGAACCGCTCATGCACCCCGAAATCGACAAGATTGTCGAAGGCCTGGTGGCGCGGAAGAAGTACATCTACCTGTGCACCAACGCTTTACTGCTGAAGGAAAAGATCCATCTCTTCAAGCCGACCAAGTACCTGACCTTCAGCGTGCACCTGGATGGACAGAAGGAGCACCATGATTTCGCGGTATGCCGCGAAGGCGGATACGAGATCGCGGTGGACGCCATCCGCGAGGCTTTGAATCGCGGCTTCCGGGTCACCACCAACACCACGCTTTTTGACGGGGCCGATCCCAAGAGCGTGCGCGCCTTTTTTGACGACATGATGGAGCTGGGCATTGAAGGCATGATGCTTTCCCCCGGCTACTCCTACGAAAAGGCCCCCGACCAGCAGCACTTCCTGGGACGCGCCCGCACCCGGCGGCTCTTCCGCGCGATCCTATCGAACCGCGAGAAGGACTGGCGCTTCAATCTGTCGCCCCTGTTCATGGAATTCCTCATGGGCAAGCGGCACTATGCCTGCACTCCGTGGGGCATGCCGACGTATAACATCTTCGGCTGGCAGAAGCCCTGCTACCTTCTGCAGGATGGCTACGCCGATACCTTCGACGAACTGATCCGCGAAACTGCGTGGGAGTCTTACGGAACCGAGTCGGGCAATCCGCACTGCGCCAACTGCATGGTGCACAGCGGCTACGAAGCCTCGGCCGTGAACGATACCTTTGGCTCGCTCGAGGGCTTCGTCGCGACGGTGAAGGGCACGCTGTTCAATCGCTATCGCGATGAAGGCGCGCTGCGCCTGCTGGATGAACCGGCAGAGCCCGCGCATTCTCTGGTGCAGATTACAGCTCGCAGTGAAACCCTTGAGGAGACCCGGGCATGACCGGGAAAGCCGCCGGGCACGCGCATCCCGAGCCCCAGTCTTCTTCTCCAGATACGCTTGAAGTCTCTCCCGGATGGGAACACGAGAAGCTTGAGGGCTGGGTCCCCGCGCTGGCCTCGGAAGAAGAAACCCGCAAATCCCTGGAAAAGGCATTCGACTACCGCGGGGATGTCACCATCACTCGCAAGGACGGAAGCACGGTCGAAGGCTATCTCTTCGATCGTAAGAGCGGCCCCACTCTGGCCGAATCCCTGGTGCGAATTCTTCCCCGAACCTCCAACCAGCGCGTGATGATCGCTTACTCGGACATCGCCGCCCTGGCCTTCACCGGTCGCGATACGGCAGCTGGCAAGAGCTGGGAAGCCTGGGTCAAAAAGTACGTGGAAAAAAAAGCCGCCGGCGAGCAACACATCGGCCTGGAGCCGGAATCCCTGGAGTAATTCCCCTGTCATCGTGAGCGCAGTACCTGCGTTCGCTTGCGAACGCGGGTGCGAAGTCGAAGGACTCCTGGCAGTGGCAGAAACCTGTGCGCTCAGAGCTTTTCTGGCGCAACGCAAATCCTCAGCGACTCCGGCGCGGTCACAATAGGGGTCCTTCGACTGCGCAGGATGACAGTTTGTAAAGTTCGTGGTGTTGAGCGAAGTGGCAATCAGCGCGTGGTTTTTCGCGTCGCGAAACTCAGCCGCTCGATCAGTTCATTCACCTCGTCTTCGCTCCCGCCGATGAACGTAAAGGAAATTGCATAACTCCTCTGCACCAGGACCAGCGATGTCTGCCGCATGGTGAGCGTGCCCCTCGGTTTGATGAAGTCTCCTCGCACCAACTTCGTGGTGCCGACTGACAGCTCGTGGGCTTCGTTTGCTGCCTGAAAGCCCTTGGCCGTGGTCAACTGGGCCAGCGACTCGAAATAGTCGGCCTCGGTCTTCATGCCCGCGGGAAGCGGTTCAACTGCGATCACAACCGCGGAATTAATCGTGTCGCCGCTGGCTTGCGGTGGCCGTTCAAAGATGGCCAGCAGCAGCCGGGACTCAAGCGCTTCGGCGGAGTCGTCCTGCATCTCGGCCGTACGGTCCACCCAGCCAAAGGGAAGCTTGTAGCTGAAATCGAAAGCCGGGTTCCGGTACACACCCTGGCTGATGGCGCCGGAGTCGGGAAGGGAGGACTTCGAGCCGCTGGGGGGCTTGGAGGATGAATGAGCCGGCTTATCCTGCGCCCACACCAGTGCCGCGAGGACGACCAGAAGAACGCCAGGCAGGAATCGAACCATGACTGATGTTACGCCATGTGGCGAACGGCCTGTGTGGGTCGGACACTCTTGTCCGACGCTTTTGGGTTTGGCCGTCGAGAAGGTAAAACAAAATCAAAAGCGTCGGACAGGAGTGTCCGACCCACACGGGATTCAGACCTAGCAGCTTTTCGCTCAGCGCAGTCAGGCGGCCCGCGCGGTCAGGGGCTGGGTGCAGAAGCCGCAGCGCCGGGCGTCGATGGGAATTTCGCTCAGACATTCGGGACACTTCTTGGTGGTGGGATCGGCCGGCGCTGGCGCCTTGCGCATGCGGGCGACCAATGCATTGATCGGCGTAACCACGAAGAAATACACCGTGGCCGCGATCAACAGAAATGAAACCACGGCATTGATGAAATCGCCGACCGGAAAAACCGTGCTGCCGATAGTAAAGCTGATCGCCGAGAAATCCGGCTTGCCAACCAGAGCGGCAATGAGCGGGGTCAGAAGGTCCTTGGTCAAGGCGGTCACTACCGACCCGAAGGCCACGCCGATGACAACCCCCACCGCCAGATCAACCACGTTGCCGCGAAGGATGAATTGCTTGAAGCCGCTAAGCATGGGATGGAACCTCCAAAACGCAAGGCGGCTACTTTACGGTGTCCATGGAGGGTAGGTCAAGCGGTGCTGTGTGAGGCGCGCGCCCTTGCCCGCCGCTCTTGAAGTTGCTTCCTTGGATTGAAGATGTGTGGGCTTAGCGGGCGGCAAATGAAATCGAACGCGGCGGGCGGGGGCGCCCGCCCCACACACATAGGTACGATCTCAGATGCGCATGGGCATCACGATATACCGGTACTTGTAGTCTTCGCTGTCGGCGGGGCGGAGTTGGCCGGCGGATTGGGGGTCCTTGAATTCGAGCTTCACGTCGCCGGCGCCGACTGCCTTCAGGAAATCCAGAATGTATTGGGCGTTGAAGCCGACCGTCAGGGAGTCGCCTTGATAGCTGGTTTCGAGAGAGTCTTCGGATTCGCCGGTTTCGGTGGAGGAGGCGGAGAGTTTGACTTCGCCCTTCTCCAGCCGCAGGCGCACGGCGCGCGAGCGCTCGTCGGCGAACTGGGCCACGCGGGAGATGGCCGCGCTCAGCTCGTTGCCGGCCAGGGTAACGCTCTTGGTGTTGTCCTTGGGCAGCACCGCTTCGTAGTTGGGGAACTGGCCCGTGAGTTGGCGCGAAGTCAGCAGCCGTTGTCCGATGCGGAAATACAGGGTGGACTCGTCTTTCGCGAAGTCGATGGTTTCGGCGTCGGTGGAGTCCAGTAGTGAGCGCAGCTCATCCATGGCTTTCTTGGGAATGAGGGTTTTCAGCTCTCCCGAAACGCCTTCAAACTTTTCTCCGCTGCGTTCAATGTGCGCCAGGCGGTGCCCGTCGGTGGCGACCATGGTGATGGATTCAGGTTTCAGCACCATGAGCGCGCCATTCAGGGTATAACGCGATTCCTCGCTGGCGATGGCAAAGCCGGTCTTGGCGATCATGGCGCGCAATACCTGGGCGGGAATCTTCACTACTCCGGCGGTGGGAAATACCGGCAGGGTGGGAAAGTTTGAACGCGCCATTCCCACCATCTTGGTATTGGAGCGTCCACAGCGGATGCTGATCCAATGATTCTCCAGCAGCTTGATGGTGATATCGGCGTCCGGCAACAGCTTTACGTAGTCGTGTAATTTGCGGGCAGGGATAGTGCAGGAGCCTTCCTTTTTGACCTTGGCGTTGCACACCGTGCGCAGACTCAGATCGAGGTCGGTGGCGGTGAGCGAAAGTTTGTCGCTCGAAGCCTCAAACAGGTAATTGGATAAAATTGGGATCGTAGTCTTGCGCTCCACCACTCCCTGGGTCGCAGTCAGCTCTTTTAAAAGTTCGAACTTGCTGACCGTGATTTCCATGGTGGCGGTCCCCGTGGCTGAGGCCAAAGCTTCTACCGGCATAACCCAGATCTCCCGTCAGGCGGCGCTACTTTGAGTACTTCCCTTATATCAAAATAAAAACCTATAAAACCAGCAGTAACAGTAGAGAGGTCGTAAAAGTGGAAATCGTGTCCAAACCCGCATCCAACCGGTTTCTGCGCTCAAACCTTCATGTCGAAAATTAGCTCGCTCACTGGCGGAGATGAAGGTATCGTCTGGCCGTGCCTCGCGATTGTCACCGCCTCTTACACACCTTCCACAGCCGATTCACAGCGCCGCTCGAGGAAGACTTCGCTGTTGAGTGGAAATGCGGTTTAAAGCCGCGATTCATCCCCCCAACTGCTCAGTCATTTTATTGATCAACCTGTTCAAATCCTTGTCGGTCTTGCGGCTGACATCGATCTTGTCCACCGAATGCAGCACCGTGGTGTGATGCTTGCCGCCAAACTGGCGTCCGATCTCTGGCAGGGAAGCCTCGGTCAGATGCTTGGCCAGGTACATCGCGATCTGCCGGGGATAGACGATGGCGCGCGAGTTGTTCTTGGCCTTGATCTCCACCAGCCGCAATCCGAATTGCTCGGCCACAGCTTTCTGAATCGACTCAATGGTCACCTTGCGGGCCTGGGAGTCGATGAAATTCTTGAGCACCTGCTGGGTGTAGGGCAGCGTGATCTCGGCGCCGATCAGCGAAGAGTGCGCCACCAGGCGGATCAGGGCGCCTTCGAGTTCGCGAACGTTGGAGCGGATGTTGGACGCAATGTAAAGCGCCACGTCGGTGGGCAGAATGACCTTCTCCTGCTCCGCCTTCTTCTGCAGAATGGCAACCTTGGTTTCGAGGTCGGGCGGCTGGATGTCGGCGATCAGTCCCCACTCGAAGCGGCTGCGCAGCCGGTCTTCGAACTCCGCCAGCTCCTTGGGAGGACGATCGCTGGCGATCACGATCTGCTTCATGGACTCATGCAGCGCGTTGAAGGTGTGGAAGAACTCCTCCTGGGTACGTTCCTTTTGCGCCAGGAACTGGATATCGTCCACCAGCAGCACGTCCACGCCCCGGAACTTGTCGCGGAAGCTGATCATCTTGTCGTAACGCAGCGAGTTGATCATCTCGTTGGTGAACTTCTCGCTGGAGACGTAGCAGATGGCCGACTGCGGCTGGCGGCGCTTGATCTCGTGTCCGATGGCCTGCATCAGGTGGGTTTTGCCCATGCCGACGCCGCCATAGAGGAAGAGCGGGTTGTAGGCTTTTGAGGGACGTTCCGATACCGCCTGGCAGGCGGCATGCGCGAACTGGTTTCCGCTGCCGATGACGAAAGCGTCAAAGGTATAGCGCGGGTTCAGTTGCGCTGCGCCGTCCCAGTCAAAACGGGACTGGGAGGCGTGTGAACTTGCGGGAACCAGGTGGGCGGAAAGCCCGCCGTCGTGACGCACCGGAGTGGAGGCGGGATCGTCTTCCGGCGTGACGAACTTCACTTCCTGGAACTCGAGGCCAAGATTATCCAGCGCTTCCTGGATCAGGTCCGCGTACTTGTCTCCCACGTGGCGGAATTCGGCGGTGGGCACCCGAACGAAAAGCACGGGCCCGGCGGAATGGCTGTACTTGGTGGGTTTCAGCCAGGTGTCATAGGAATGCCGGTTGATCTTTTTTTCCAGCGCGTCCAGAACGCGCAACCACGGATTGGGAGAGAGGCTTGGGCTTGGAACAGACATAAAATAATTTTCGTGGGGCTGCGGCCAGATCAGCGCCCGGTATCAGAACTGTGCAGCAAAAAAAATGCTTTCATTTTCCAGCAGCAGAAGAGCCTTGATTGCTGGCCGTTTGCCCTGGGTCAAGAAAATTTCTGTAAGCTGGATCAGTGCGGCATACTAGCACAAAATTTTTGCGTCTGCGGGAATCTTGTTCGCAGACTTTTTTCGTTGCTATGATTCAGAACCCTAAGCAATCCTCCTGTCAAGTGTTCAACTTATAACTGTCGCGCGAGTGGTGCAGAAATGGGCAATCGATGGTGTGAGGCGGGCGCCCTCGCCCGCTGCTGTTGATCTGATTTTCGGTTTTGCTACTCGTCTGCAGCCCTGTGACCCTGCCGGAAAAGGGAAAATTCCAGAGGCGGCGGCGACTTCAAAAGCGGCGGGCGGGGCGCCCGCCCCACATCCTCTACTCTTCCCGGGTTTGCCCGGCTGCGCGCACTCATTTATACTTCTCATTCGCTTCAAAAGAGACCCAGTCCATCAGGAGCAGCGATTTTTCATGCCCAAGCGCACATTCCAGCCCAACCGTCGTCACCGCTCGAAGACGCACGGATTTCTTACGCGGATGAAGACCAAGGCCGGCCGCGCGGTAATTTCGCGGCGGCGCGCCAAGGGCCGCAAGCGGGTGTCAGTGAAGCCCGGCTTCCGTGAGTAGTGCTTTCCCTTTTCCGGAATTCGCGGAAGAATCGCAATCTGGGTTGAGGCGTGCTGTGAACGCACTCGCGGCCAATGGCAGCGGCGACCGCTCCGGACCGGGCCAAAGCAAGTTCCCGCGCAGCGTGCGCTTGCTCCGGCACGCGGATTTCGAGCGCGTGTACAAACAGGGGCGCCGGCATTTTGCCGCTCACATGACCGTGTTTTACCTTCCGCGCCGCGAAAGTGACGGTGGAATGCGGGTCGGGTTCACGGTGGGGAAGGTGCTGGGCGGCGCGGTCCTGCGTAATCGCATGAAGCGGCGCCTGCGGGAAGCGGTCCGATTGCATGGCATGATTCCAGCCGCAATGGATGTCGTGATCAACCCCAAAAAGTCGCTCCTGACCGCGGGGTTCGTGGATGTGCAGCGCGAGATTCGCCGGGCGTTCGACGTGATCGAGAAGGCAGCAGGAAAACCATGAACCAGAGGGCCAGAAGCTTCGTACTCCTCCTGTTACGCGGATACAAGTGGGCGCTCTCGCCGCTCTTGCCGCCGGCTTGCCGCTACGTGCCCAGCTGCTCCGACTACGCCATGGAAGCGGTGGACCGCTACGGCGTGTTGCGCGGTGGAGTGATGGCGCTGTGGCGCGTGCTCCGTTGTCATCCGTTTGTGCAGGGCGGTTACGATCCGGTGGTGAGATTGAACAACTACAGCGTAACCCAGAGTGCGCCCGCCAGTCGTGCGGTCACTGAGTAGCGAATTTGCCTGACTTCAACAATCCTCAACAAGATCCCGGCATGGAGCGCCGACTCCTGCTGGTGTTCGCGCTCACCTTCCTGGTCATCATTCTGTTTCAGCCCTTGCTGAAGAAGTACATGCCGCAGACGTCCACGCCTGCGCCCGAGACTCCGGCGGCGGCCCAGCCGGCGATCCAGCCAGCCTCACAGCCGGTAGCGCCAGCGCCCGCGGTCGAAGTTCCGGTCCCCGCCAAGGGTGTCACCAAACAGGCTGCGGCGGAAGCTGAAACGGTCATCGAAAACGATCTTTACCGCGTTACCTTCACCAACCGCGGCGGCCTGGTCAAATCCTGGATCCTCAAAACGTATTTCGACGAGCAGGGCAAGCCTCTCGAATTGGTCAGCAAGGCGGCGGAGAAGTACGGATACCCGCTGTCGCTGTGGACCTACGACGAGGCCCAGCGCAACAAGTTGAACTCGGCGCTTTACGTGGCTTCGGAGTCGGGCAACGTGAAGGCCCCGTCCCAAATCACCTTCGAGTACTCGGACGCCGATGTATCGGTTCGCAAGACTCTAAGCTTTGATCACACCTACGTGGTGCACCTCGAAACCTCGGTGGTTTCAAAGGGCAGCCAGGTCACGGCCTACCCCATGTGGCCTGCCGGGTTCGGCGATCAGTCGAGTCCGTCTTCGTATGCCGGCAGCCGCATCGAGCACCAGTACAACGACAAGACCGAGCGCCTCGACATCAAGAAAGTCAGCGGCGGGGCCACCCTGCAAGGTCCCTTCAACTGGGCCGGCGTGGTGGACCAGTATTTCGCCGCGGTCTTTCTGCCGGATGACATCCAGAACGCAGCCATGGTCACGCTGCGGCACCAGATTGATGTGCCCAAGAACGCGAAGAACCCCAATCCCCAGGAGACGATCAAGGAAGACGTTCTGGGAGTTGCGGTGGGCAATGTTCGCGGACCCAGCGTCGAACGCCTGTATATAGGGCCCAAGTCCCTCGGTGTACTCGAAGCCGTGGCAGTGCCCACCTTGACCGGAGCGCCGCCGGACTTGCGCGCCCTGATCAATTTTGGTTTCTTCGGGGTAATCGCCCGCCCCTTGTTCCTATGGCTCAAGTGGACCTACGGTTGGATGCACAACTGGGGCTGGGCCATTGTCATTCAGACCCTCATCATCAATGTGGCGCTGCTGCCCTTGCGCGTCTCCAGCATGAAATCGGCGCTCAAGATGCAGAAGGTGGCGCCGCAGATCAAGGCCATCCAGGAAAAGTACAAGAAGTACAGCATGCGCGACCCGCGCAAGCAGGAGATGAACCAGGAGGTCTCTGCGCTGTACAAGGCGGAGGGCGTGAATCCGGTGGGCGGATGCCTGCCCATGGTCATCCAGATGCCGTTCCTGTTTGCCTACTACAGCATGCTGGGCGCGGCCCTGGACCTGCGGCAGGCGCACTGGCTCTGGATCCACGATCTGTCTTCGCCCGACCCGTGGCATCTGTTGCCCATCGGCATTATCATCACCATGCTGCTCACGCAACGCATGACGCCGCAGCCGGGCATGGATCCCTCGCAGCAAAAAATGATGACCTTCATGATGCCGCTGATGCTGGGCGTCATCAGCTGGAACCTGGCGGCGGGCCTGTGTCTGTACTGGTCCGAGGGCAACCTGATCGCCATTGCGCAGCAGGCGGTGATGAACCGCACCAGCCTGGGCCGCGAGATGCGCGAGATCGCGCTGAAGCGGGCGAGGAAGAAAGATAAATAGCTGTCAGCCGTCAGCTATCAGCTGTCAGCTTGAATCCCTTCGACCCGAGCGCGCTTTCCGAGAGGTCTGAGTAGAGTGGATAGGATTTGCAAGAGCATAGCCGTCTGCGACGAACAAAGCTGAGAGCTGACGGCTGAGAGCTGAGAGCTTCTTTATGTCCATTCCTGACAAAATCGCTGCCGCAAACAAAATCAACGACCTGCTGAAAGGCATTGTCAGCAACGGTGGATTGCGCCTGAAGTACCGCATCACCGTGGACCCTCCGCTGGCCGAGCAGAGAGACTGGGAGCGGCCTGAGATTCTGGTGGAGTTCGTGGGCCCGGACTCGCCATTGCTCCTGGAGCGAGGCGGCGAACTGCTGCGGTCGATTGAATTCCTGGCGCTCGAAATGCTCCGCCTGGCGGGTAATGAGCACGAAAAGATCTGCTTCGACTGCATGAACCATCGCGGCATGAGGCTGGAAGAGCTGCGCCTGGCGGCCGGTGTGGCGGCGGACAGGGTCCGCAAGACCAAAATGCCTTACGAGTTTGCGCCCATGTCATCGCGCGAGCGCCGCATCGTCCACCTGGCTTTGCGCGATCAAACCGACCTGCGCACCCAGAGCGAAGGCGAAGGCCTGCGCCGCTACGTGGTCGTGTATCCGGAAAATTACAAGCCTGCGGCGAGTACCCTCCCGCGGAAAACCCTGCCCTGATCAGGTGTCCGTGTGGAGACAGGTCTCTGACCCGTCCAGGCCGGGCGACGCTCGGCTATCTGCTGCCCCGCCAAAACTGCTTTCACCCGCTACAATCTCCCCGTGAACCTCGACGACACCATCGTCGCCATTGCCACTCCGCCTGGCCGTGGCGGCATCGGGGTTGTGCGCATCGCCGGGCCCGAGGCACGCGCTATTGCTGCGCCCATGCTCCGCCTGAAGCATGAGCTTGAACCCGGACGAGCGGTGCTTGGAGAGTTAGTGGAACCATGTGGCCGCGGGCGACTCGCCCGCGATGGGGTTGCCTCGGATGCAGAATTTACTGAAAACAACTCGCGGGCGAGTCGCCCGCGGCCACACAATCTTGAGCAGCGCATCGACGAAGTTGTCGTTACTTATTTTGCCGCACCGCATTCCTACACTACTGACGACATCATCGAAATCTCGGCCCACGGCTCGCCTGTCGTCCTGCGCTACGCAGTCGAACTGGCGCTGGCTCGCGGCGCACGACTCGCCGAGCCGGGCGAATTCACCATGCGCGCGTTTCTCAATGGGCGGATCGATCTCACCCAGGCCGAAGCTGTCCGCGATCTGATCGAGTCGCAAACGCTTTACCAGGCCAAAGTGGCAGCCCAGCAGCTTGAGGGCGCACTCTCCCGCCGGCTGCAGCCCATCAAACAGAAGCTGGTGGAGTTGATCGCCCTGCTCGAAGCCGGCATTGATTTCGCCGAGGACGACGTCTCGGTCCTTCCGGCGGAGCAAATCCTTGCCCACGCCGCTGCGCTTCGATCCCCGCTCGAACAACTGGCCGCCTCCTTCGCCTACGGCAAACTGGTCCACGAGGGACTGACCCTCGCCATCGTGGGCAGGCCCAACGTGGGCAAATCGAGCCTGTTCAATCGCCTGGTCGAAAGTGACCGCGCCATCGTCACTGCCGCGCCCGGAACCACTCGCGACCTGGTGACCGAAACGGTTGCGCTGGGCGGTATTCCCGTAAAGCTGGTCGATACCGCCGGCATTCGGCGCGCCCTTGATGAAGCGGAAGACATCGGCATTCGCAAATCGATGGAAGCCCTGGCCGACGCGGACCTGGTGCTGGTGGTGCTGGATTCTTCCGAGCAGGCCGGAGCTGAAGATTTCCGGTTGCTTGAGCTGGTGGCACAGCGAACCGCCATTCTGGTGGAAAACAAGGCAGACAAAATCAGTTCCCAGTTTCAGGTTCCCGGTTGTCAGTTGCAGTGCGTTCGTGTGTCGGCGCTAACCGGAGAAGGCATTCCCGCGTTGCGCGCCGAGATCCTGCGCCAGGCAGGAGGAGAGCTGGAGGGCAGCCGTGAAACCGGATTTCTCACCAACACGCGCCATCAGGGCCTGGTGCGCGACTCACTGGCCGGGCTTGATGCGGCGGTGAACGCGGCGCGAAGCAAAGTCCCGCATGAGATGGTCCTGCTCGACCTGTACGGCGCACTGCGTCCTCTGGATGAGATCACGGGGGCCACCACCAACGACGACATACTCAATCTAATCTTCAGCAGGTTCTGCATCGGAAAGTAGCTATTTGGTGAGGGCAGCCAGGGCGGCGCGGAACATGGGGTCGAACTGGCCGTTCTTGGAGACCGAAGCCAAGGCCTTCTCCGCTGCCGCGCGCTGGTACCCGAGGTTCACCAGCGCCGAGAGCACGTCTTCTTCTACCGCGCTCAGGGTGGGCGCGGCGGCAATCTCTCCGTGCTTTTCGAGGGCCAGCTTGTCGCGCAGTTCGAGCACCATGCGCTCGGCGGTTTTCTTGCCGATGCCCGGAATTCGGGTGAGCCGCGCGATGTCGTTCACGCGTATGGCGTTGACCATCTCCTCGGCCGCCATTCCGCTCAGAATCGTGATGGCAAGCTTGGGCCCGATGCCGCTTACCGTGATCAGCTTTTCAAACAGTGTCTTCTCGGAGGAACGCAGAAATCCGTAGAGCGCGAGTGCGTCCTCCCGCACGTGAGTGTGGACGTGCAGCGCGACCTCGCCGCCGATTGCGGGCAGTTCGGAAAATGTAGGAACGCTGATGACCAGGTCATATCCGACGCCGCCAGCTTCAACGATGGCCTGGTTGGGATGCTTGGCCAGCAGCTTTCCGCGCAGATGAGCAATCATAGGAAGCAGTCGTCAGTCATCGGTCGTCAGTCGTCAGCAGAATCTTTTCTGAGAACTGACAACTGATGACTGACCACTAGAATAAACAACTCATAAGAATCAGTCTGAGTCCCCAATCGTCCGTTGTCGTCTAGTTTTTCTGACGACTGAAGACCGACGACCAAACGACGACTAGCTCGACGACTAGAACAACGAACTCTGTTTGCGGTTGGGCGTTATTCCAAAATGCTCGTAGGCTAATTGTGTGGCCACGCGTCCGCGCGGCGTGCGGTTCAGAAAGCCAATCTGGATCAGGAACGGTTCGTAGATTTCTTCAATTGCGTCCTGCTCCTCGGCCAGGGCCGCGGCCAGCGTGTTCACGCCCACCGGACCGCCCTGATATTTCTCGATGATGGTAAGCAGCAGCTTGCGGTCCACTTCGTCGAAGCCGTGGCGATCGACTTCGAGCATCTGCAGTGCAGCCTGGGCGGTCGGCAAATCAATCTTGCCCGCGCCTCGCACCTGGGCATAGTCGCGCACCCGGCGCAACAAACGGTTGGCAATGCGCGGAGTTCCACGAGAGCGGCTGGCAATTTCGAGCGCTCCGGCGTGGTCGATCCCGATGGCCAGGATCTCCGCCGAACGCTCCACGATGATGCGCAAGTCTTCGTGGGTATAAAACTCGAGCCGCAGCACGATGCCGAAACGCGACCGCAGGGGCGATGACAGCAGCCCGGCGCGGGTGGTCGCTCCAATGAAAGTAAACGGCTTCACATCCATGGTGTGAGTGCGCGCCGATGGCCCTTGCCCGATCATGATGTCCAGCTTGTAGTCTTCGAGTGCAGAATAGAGCAGCTCTTCCAGTGCAGGCTGCAGGCGGTGCACTTCGTCAATGAACAAGACTTGCTTGTCCTTGAGATTGGTCAGGATGGCAGTAAGGTCGCCCTTGATTTGCAGCGTCGGCCCGGAAGTCTGCTGAAAGGGGACAGCGAGTTCGTTGGCGATGATGGTGGCCAGCGTCGTCTTGCCCAGCCCGGGCGGACCGTACAGCAGAACGTGGTCCAAAGCCTCGCCGCGTGATTTGGCCGCTTCAATCGCGACTGCCAGATTTTCTTTGACCTTGGGCTGACCGATGAATTCCGCCAGCCTCTGCGGCCGCAGCTTCAGCTCAAAGGATGAATCATCTTCGACCGGAGCGGCCGACACGATTCGCTGCTTCAGGTCGGGAATGTTTTTGGCGGTAGCCACTGACTGGATGGTAAGGCGAAAACGAAAATTGGGCAATCAGCAAGAAATGGGCAATGAATGTGTGGGGACGGGTCTCCGACCCGTCCGGTCGAGCGCAGCTCGACAGTGAGTTTTTGGAAGCTACATAGACAGAATAGTCGAGCTCCGCTCGACCGGGCGGGGGCGTCCGCCCCTACGTGGGCATGGCTGGTTACCGCTTCGCTTTGGCCGGCTCTTTCTCGCCCACGCGCTTGCTGACTTCGAATACCATTTTCCCGGCTTTCTTGTCGGCGTCCACGACCACGTGATCGCCGTGCAGCACTTCGCCGTCCAGGATCTTCAGCGCCAGCGGGTCCTGCACCAGCTTCTGAATCGCCCGCTTCAGCGGACGCGCCCCGAAGTTGGGATCGAAACCTTCGGTGAACAGCAGGTCTTTGGCTGCATCGGTCAGCTCGAGTGAAATCTTGCGGTCGGCCAGCAGCCGGCGTACATCTTCCAGGCGCAGCTCGATAATTTTAACCAGCTGCTCTTTGCCCAGCGGACGGAAGACAATAATGTCGTCCACCCGGTTCAGGAATTCAGGCTTGAAATGCCCATGCAGCGCGTTCATTACCTGCTTGGAGGCTTCATCAAATTCTTTCTCCGAACGCGTACCCTCGGACTGCAGGAAGGCAGAGCCGATGTTCGAAGTCATGATGATGACCGTGTTGCGGAAATCGACGGTGCGGCCGCGGCCGTCGGTCAGGCGGCCGTCGTCCATCATCTGCAGCAGGACGTTGAACACATCCGGATGCGCCTTCTCGATTTCGTCGAACAGCACGACCGCGTAGGGACGCCGCCGCACCTGCTCGGTGAGCTGTCCACCCTCTTCGTAGCCTACATATCCTGGGGGAGCGCCGATCAAGCGCGAGACGGCGTGCTTCTCCATGTACTCCGACATGTCGATGCGCACCATGGAGTGCTCATCGTCGAACAGGAACTCGGCCAGGGCGCGGGCCAGTTCCGTTTTGCCTACGCCCGTCGGTCCCAGGAAAATAAATGATCCGATGGGCCGCTTGGGATCACTCAATCCCGCGCGCGAACGGCGGATGGCATTGGCCACACGTTCAAGCGCGGCGTCCTGGCCCACCACGCGCTGCCGCAGGCGCTCTTCCATGGTGACCAGCTTCTTAACCTCGCCTTCAAGCATCTTCGAAACCGGAATACCGGTCCACTTGGAGACGATGCGGGCCACGTCTTCTTCGTCCACTTCCTCTTTCAGCATGCGTGTGGGCCGGGTGCCCTCGCCCGCCGCCTTGCCCTGAGAAGACCCGTCCATCTGCGCGGTCAGCTTCTTCAGTTCCTCTTCCGCCTGCACCAGCAGGCCGTAGCGGATTTCCGCGACGCGCTGCAGATTCCCCTTGCGCTCTTCCCCCTGCTCTTCGATCTTGAGCTGCTCGATTTTCTCTTTCAGGGTTCGGGTGCGGGCAATCAGGTCTTTTTCCTGCTTCCAGTTCGCCTTCAGCGCGTGCGATTTCTCCCGCAGTTCAGCCAGCTCTTTTTCGATCACCGCCAGCCGCTCTTTGGAGTTGGGGTCGCTCTCTTTCTTGAGCGCCTGCTTTTCGATCTCCAGCTGCGTAGCGCGACGCTCCAGCTGGTCGATTTCGGTAGGCATGGAATCGATCTGGATGCGCAGCGAGGCTGCTGCTTCATCGATCAGGTCGATGGCCTTGTCGGGCAGGAAGCGGTCCGAGATATAGCGATGTGACAGGGTGGCCGCGGCCACGATGGCGGAATCCTTGATGCGGACCCCGTGATGCACCTCGTAGCGCTCTTTCAGCCCGCGAAGGATCGCAATGGTATCTTCGACGTTCGGTTCCCCGACAAACACAATCTGGAAGCGGCGCTCGAGGGCGGTATCTTTTTCGATGTACTTGCGATACTCATTGAGCGTGGTGGCGCCAACCGCCCGTAATTCGCCGCGGGCCAGCGCCGGCTTCAGCATGTTGGAGGCATCAATGGCGCCTTCTGCCGCGCCCGCTCCCACCAGGGTGTGCAGTTCGTCGATGAAGAGGATGATTTTTCCCTGCGAGTCTTCGATTTCCTTGAGCACCGCCTTGAGGCGCTCTTCAAACTCGCCGCGAAACTTGGCGCCCGCCAGCATCGCGCCCAGATCGAGCGCGACCACGCGCTTGTTCTTGAGGGCCTCGGGCACGTCGCCAGAGATGATGCGCTGGGCCAGGCCTTCGACGATGGCGGTCTTGCCCACGCCGGGCTCACCGATCAGGACCGGGTTGTTCTTGGTGCGACGGGAGAGCACCTGCACTACGCGGCGGATTTCTTCGTCGCGCCCGATGACGGGATCAAGTTTTCCCCGCCGTGCCTGTTCGGTCAGGTCGCGAGCATAGCGCTCCAGCGCCTGGTACTTGGCTTCAGGATTCTGGTCCGTCACTTTCTGGGAGCCGCGCACCGCGGTCAAAGCTTTGAGAATCGCATCGTAGGTTGCGCCCTGCCGCGCCAGTATTTCCTGGGCCGGATCGCGTTTCAAGTGCGTAATCGCCAGTAGCAGGTGCTCGGTGGAAACGTATTCGTCCTTGAAGTTGGCCGCTTCCTTGAAGGCCTGGTCGAGAAGATCGTTGGCCGCCTTGGACAGGGTGGCCTGGGCCGCTCCGCCGCCGGAAACCTTGGGCAGGCGTTCGATCTCGCGGTAGGTTTCGCTCAATACGGCCTGCGGACCGATGCCGATTTTCTCCAGCACCGGTTGCACAATTCCTTCTTTGTCCTCGAGCAATGCCGCCAGCAGGTGCAGCGGCAACAGCTCAGGGTTCCCGTGCTCGGAGGCGAGATCGTTGCCCCGCTGCACTGCTTCCTGCGCCTTCACTGTAAGTTTTTCCCAACGAATCGCCATACCAACTCCATTTAACAATTTTGTGATTAAGTAATTCGGTAATTGGAAGTCTTAAGCATGCTCCCACTCTTGGGGGATTTCAAATTACCCAACTACGAAATTGTTCAATTACAAAATTAACGGGAGGCGTGGGTCACATCGCCTCCCGTTATAAAAGTCGAGCTGCGCTCGACTGGGCGGACGATGGCGTCCGCCCCTACGTGGCTCCTGCCGAATTACGCGGCTTGGCCAGTGCTCTTCGGTTGCGTGGACCCAGGTTGCTGCTTGCCTTCCAGGGTTTTTTCGCCGCCTACGTTGACCTTGATCTGCTTGGGCTTGGCTTCAGCCTTCTTGGCCAGCTTTACCTTCAGCACACCCTTTTCGTAGTTGGCGGAAACGCTGTCCGTGTCCACGGTGGTGGGCAGGGTGAAGGTGCGAGTGAAGCTGCCATACTGCCGCTCAATGCGGCGGTAGTTCTCTTCTTTCTCGTCCTTCTCGAGCTTGCGCTCGCCGTGCACGGTCAGGGTGTTGTTTTCGATGCGGACGTCAATGTCCTTCTCGTCAATCCCCGGGACTTCAATCTTCAGGGTGACGTTGTGCTCGTCCTCGTAAACATCAACCGCCGGAGCAAAGCTTGAGGTGGTCAGCGATTCGTCTCGACCCTCGTTGAACGAGGAATTGAACAGGCGGTTCAGGCGATCCTGCACGCTGCTGAACTCGCGGTAGGGATCCCAACGGGTTAATACGGTCATAAAATCCTCCTCTTTCAGAATCTTAAAAATTGGTTTTAGGGCCTCTTTTGCTGCCCTGAATAGTAATTTAGCGTAAGTTGATAATAAAATATGAGCGTAGTATTGTCAACTGTATTATTGTATATTATTTTCAGTTACTTACGTAGGCTATTACGCACTTAAGGTATTCGGTTTCGGGCACATTCAACAGGATGGGATGATCTGCAGCCTGCCCGCGGTTTTCCATGATGCGCAGATTTCTGTGGACATCGCGGGCCGAATCTCCCACCACTTCGAGGTATTGGGCCGGGCTGACGTGATAGGAGCAACAGCACGTCACCAGAATCCCGCCGGGTCGCAGCATTTTGAGCGCGCGCAGGTTGAGTTCTTTGTAGCCGCGCAGGGCGGTTTCGAGGTTGGCCTTGCTCTTGGCGAAGGCGGGAGGATCGAGGACGATGGTGTCATAGCGCCGTCCCGCGTCGGCGTAGTCGCGCAGCAGGTCGAAGGCGTTGGCCTCGACCCATTCGACGTCGCGGCCATTCAATGCAGCATTGCGGTCGGCCACCTCCAGCGCGGGGCGCGAGCTGTCCACGCCAGTGACTTTGGAGCAGGCCTCGGCCATGTGAAGGGCAAAGCCCCCCTGATAACAGAAAACATCGAGAGCCTCGCCGTGAGCATAGCGCGCGGCGGCTGCGTAATTCTCGCGCTGGTCGAGGAACGAGCCGGTTTTCTGTCCCTCCAGCGCCTGGTAGTGAAAGCGCACACCATTCATGGTGAAAACCGTGCTGGTTTTTTCGCCCAGAACCAGGCCTGAAGGCCGGGGCGGCAATTGCTCCAGTTCGCGGATGCGGGGATCGACGCGTTCCGTGATGGCCGCCGGTTTCAGGCGCTCGTGGAGTTCAGACAAAATCACGCTGCGAACCGGCTCCGCGTCCATGGCCTGGGTCAGGGCCTGGATGGAAACCAGATCGTTGTATCGGTCCACGATCAGTCCGGGAAGAAAGTCGGCCTCGCTGAAGATGACGCGGTAAGCATCGGTTGCGCGGACCACCCGTTCCCGATAACTGATGGCTTCCTGAATGCGTTCCCGGAGCAGGCGGCCGAGGTCATTGACGGCATGGGGTGAAATCAGGCGGATGGCGATTTGGGAGGCGCTGCTATAGAGGGCTGTCCCCAGAAATTTCCCGCGCTCGTCGGTGACGCCTGCAGCCGTCCCCGGCGCAACCCCGTCGGCGGAGACGACGTCGGAGCGGTAAACCCAGACGTGGCCATCCTGCAAACGCTTGGCGCCGCGGCGGGAGATTTTTACGACAGGAAGCGTCGAGACCGGTGACTTCGAGGGCATGGCATGATCTTACCCCGGCATGAAGTATGTAGGGGCAGATGTCCTCATCTGCTCGGCGGAGCGAAGCTCCGCTCTTTTTTGGAAGGGCAAGAACCTGTCGAGCTGCGCTCGACCGGGCAGATGAGGACATCTGCCCCTACGTGGTTCGTCAGCTTACAGTTTTTTTATTTAGCTGGCGGCGGGATGTTGTGACGACTGGCCTTCGACCGGGGCTTCGCGCAGGGCCTTCTTCAAATCGGCGTGCAGTTCGTCGAGTTCGGTCATGGGCAGTTCCGACGCCCACTCTTCCAGTTGCTGCAAGTCCAGCGTGGTGTGGAGGCGCACGCCGGACTTGATATCGTCCGCGAAAACAGCGCTGAAGTCGCCGGGCAGCTCCTGGGTGTCGCCGATTTTCCTGCCGGTTTGAGCGTCATACACTCTACGGCTGGCGCTGCCGTCGGCGTTCATGAAGGCGAAGAAGACCTCGCCCAGATCGGCATACTCCGCCCGGTAAAACCAGGCCTTGTCCACATGGGTCTTGGGCCGGGCCCGGCGCTTGGCGGTGAGACTGGGCCGCTCCACCGCCACCCCGGTGGCGGGATCGAAGTACAGAACGCGCTGGCAGGATTCGCAGACCACGATCTGTCCGCCGCGCACTTCGTTATAAGTCTGCGGACGCAGCATGACCTGGCAGCCCATGCATTTCTGCTCGCGCACTTCAGCGATGCCGGAGCCGCGAAATTTAGCCACGCGTTCGTACTGGCGCAACAGGTCTTCGTTCACTCCGGCGCGGGCCTGATTCCGTTTGGCATTCCACTCCGCCAGCAGCTTCTCGTCCTCGGCGGTGCGCTCGCGGGCCGCGGCCTTCTCTTTCTCGATCTCCGCCATTTCGGCTTTCAGTTCAAGCTCGGCCGCTTTCACGTCTTTATCGCGGGCGTCGGCGTTGAGCATCAACTCCAGAATCTTGTCTTCATTGGCCTTGATGTCCTGCTCGGCAAACTGGATTTCGTGCAACAGCGCTTTGTACTGTTCGTTGGTTTTTACCGCCAGAGACTGGTCGCGATACTTGGAGATTTTGCCCTGCAGGTCCTGGATGGCGCTTTCGTATTTTCGCCTGGTCGCCTCGTCGGCCTTGACTGCTGCCTTGGCCCGTTCGAGGCCGGCTTTAGTTCCGGCCAGCTTTTCTTCGATCGCAGCCACGCGTTTGGGCAGCGCGGCGACTTCCTGGTTCAGGCGGAGGATTTCGCGGTCCGCCTGCTGTAGCTCCATGAGGTGTTGCACGTCTGGAAGCATTGGGCTGGCGTAATTTTAACATGCGGGGCCAGAAAGCCACGTTTGGCACGGCCCACGTAGGGCAGGTGTCCTCACCTGTCCAGACGAGCCAAGCGCGCCCGGTTTCGATCGCAGTATTGGGCCACCCGCCGGCGGGTGCGGTGATCCGCCACATCTCGCGTAGAGTCTGAATCCACTGGTCACTCTAAACCGTCTGATATGTTCTGAGTGCTGGCTTCTTCAGCAGTCGTTCCCATGACCCAAGCTCGGCGTCAGCATCGTTTCGCCGTAATCCTGGCCTTCGCGCTGGTGTATTTCTTCTGGGGATCGACTTATCTCGGCATTGACATCGCGGTCGAGCACATTCCTCCCGCGCTGATGTGCGGTACCCGTTTTCTGATCGCAGGTGGATTCATGCTGGCGTATTGCGGGCTGCGCGGGCGAAAGATCGCCTACCAGCCGCGCCAGTTCGCCCAGATGGCAATCGTGGGCGTCCTGCTGCTCGTGGGCGGCAACCTCACCTTAGCTTACGCGGAACGGCATGTCGCCACTGGCCTGGCAGCTTTGATCATCGCCGTGACGCCGCTCTGGTTCCTGGTGCTGGATTCACTCCTTCTGGGCGATCACCACATCGCGTTCCGAGGCAAGGCCGGCCTGGGGATGGGAGTCGCCGGGCTGCTGGTGTTGCTCTGGCCCGATCTCTCGGCCGCGACTGCCCTGGGACGAGTCCAGTTCTGGGCTTCCCTCAGCTTGCTGGGTGGATCGTTCAGCTGGGCGCTGGGCTCGGTGCTGGCCAAGAAATGGAAGTCATCCGCGGTCGATCCCTTCTCGGCCACCGCCTGGCAGATGATCGCGGCAGGGCTGGCAAATTTTGGGATCGCGTTTGCCCTGGGCGACACGTCGCGAGCGGTATGGACCGCCCGCGGCATCGCCGCCACGCTCTACCTGGTGGTTTTCGGCTCCTGGGTGGGATACACCGCTTATATCTGGCTGCTCGGTCACGTGCCGACGTCGAAAGTTTCCACCTATGCGTACGTGAATCCGGTGGTCGCGGTTTTTCTGGGCTGGCTGGTGCTGCATGAGCGAGTGACCGGGTTCATCCTGGCGGGCAGCGCCATTGTGGTGGCCTCGGTGGCCCTGGTTACCAGCGCTCCGGTGACGGCGAAAGCCGCTCTGAAGGAAATGCCGGCGGTCGAGAGTATGGGAGACTAGTTCGGTAGGTTGACGGTCTTTATGTAGCGCCGCCGTCCCTTAAGACGGAGGGCAGGATGCCCTCCGGACAGCCGGCAAGATGCCGGCGCTACAAGTGCCTGGAGATTTCATGTTGACTTGCGTGCGTTGCGGTCGCGAATTGCCGTCTTCGTCGGCGGACTCCCATCCCTTCTGTCGTGACTGTGACGCTATCCTGGCTCAGAGTGCAGGCGGCTCGCCACCTATGGTCGATGCTGCCGTGCCTGCTCAGAAGGCGATTTCTCTGACCAAGATCATCTTCGGAATCAACCTTGCGGTGTTCGTCGCCATGGTGCTCTCCGGCGTTTCCCTGACGCAGCCCACCACCTGGCAACTGATTAAATGGGGCGCGAACTGGGGGCCACTCTCGCTCGGGTCGCAGCCCTGGCGGATGCTCACCTCGAACTATGTTCACATCGGGATCATCCACATCTTTTTCAATATGTGGTGCCTGTGGAACCTGGGCCAGCTTGCCGAGCGCATTTTCGAACGCTGGACTTACCTGCTGGTTTACACCGCGACCGGGATTGGTGGCAGCCTGGCCAGCCTGTGGTGGCATCCCCTGGACACCGGGGCGGGCGCTTCCGGCGCTATTTTCGGACTTGCCGGCGCCCTGATCGCGGCGTTGTATCTGGGAAACCTGCCCATCTCCAAGGCGGCAATGAAGCCCACGCTCAGAAGTCTGCTGGCCTTTGCCGGCTATAACCTGTTTTTCGGATTGAGCGCAGGCATCGACAATGCCGCCCACCTGGGAGGCCTGGGGACGGGACTGGCGCTCGGCGCCGTCCTGTCGCGAAGCATCGCAGCCCCCCGAGAAATTCGGGAGCGCATGCGTAACTATGCTGCGGCAGGAATGGTGGTCCTCATATTTCTAGCCGGCAGCTATTTAAAACAGAAGACGGGAAAGACCGATGCCAACGCCTCGTTGCAGGATCCGGTCGCAGCCCTCAACCACGGAAACTTCGGGCAAGCCATCCCGGGATTGAAGCAGGCGGCGGAACGCGATCCTGATTCCGCCTCAACCCACAATCTCCTGGGACTCGCGTACGTGGGCGCGCGCCAGCCGGATGCGGCGCTCGCATCGTTCCAGGAGGCGCTGCGTCTTAGCCCCGACGATGCCGATGCGGAAGCCGGCCTCGGGCTGGCGTATCAAGCTAAAGGAATGCACGCCGAGGCCGAGGCGGCATTCCGCAAAGCCGACGAGTCCAGGCATCAGAGATAGTAGAAACGAAGCGGACCAATTACTGCGAGGCCTTCTCTTCCTCCCCATCATCCGCGCTCATCAGGTCCGCAGCATGTCCGCGCACTGCGTAGGTGGACTTCCGGGTTTCATCAGGCTCGAAAGTGACCCGCACCGGACGCCGCTCCCATCCTGGCGCCGGACACTCTGAATCGGGCGCGTCACCGCCCCCGGTTTCTCCGAGAGCTTTTTTCAGGACCGGTTTGCGGCGTCCGATCTGGAAGACGATGGCGAAGAGTTTTTTGCCGTCATCTGAGACCCCGCAATAAGCAGCGTAGTCGCGATACCAGCTGGCGACAGAATAGTAGGGATCGAATTCAGGCAGCGCGAGGGATGAGATGCGACCGGTCGTGCGATCCACCAGCAACCATCCTCCACGCTGCCACACCCAATGCGCGACGCCCGTGTCACCCGGCAGATTATCGTTGACCCGGAAAGCCCGCCGCACCACGAACAGATGTTCGGTGATGTCATGAGCCGCGCCGAGGGTCGATTCGCGGCTGCGGCCGTCAACGTACAGAGCGCGCATTTTTACGTCGAGGCACTGGGCTTCGTTGGCTCCGGCGCACCACTTGATTGTGGTCCACTTGCCAAAAGCGATGACATGCGGCTTGGAGACGCCGAAGGCTGCGCCCGCCGTAAATAGCAGAAGGAGCAACATGATCGATGAGTGGAATCGGTTCATGCCGCCAAGGCTATGACTGCGCCGGCGCATAGAACAAGGACAGAGGTCACACACTCCAAAGCTTTTGTTCCGGAACGGGAATAAAGCAAATTACAAGCCTTCGCGGCCGATGAAACCGTTTACAATGGGGATTGTCACCGCCGGCTGGACGATGAGCCCCCCGCAAAAAGTACCGACAACCATTTCTTCCCGCTCCGTCTCTTACAAAGAGATGGGTGCAGAGTCGATTCGCCGGTCCCCGCCCCGCATTCTTGTCGTGGACGACAATCGGGATATCATGGGCCTGATGCAGGAACTCCTGGCCACGCACGGCTATGACGTGGTCGCGGTTCCCGACGCGTTCCAGGCTGAAGTTGAGATCCTGCGCCACCCTCCCGACCTGATTCTTTCCGACGTAGTGATGCCGGGCAAGTCAGGATACGAATTGTGCCGCGAACTTAAAGAGAATCCTGCCACCCGCCTGATTCCGTTCGTTCTGATCACCGGTCTTACCGATCGCCAGGACCGGGTGCTGGGAATTGAATCGGGAGCGGATGATTTTCTGCACAAGCCGATTTTTCCCGAAGAACTGTTTGCCCGGGTGAAGTCGCTGCTGAAGCTCAAGGAATTCACCGACGAACTGGAGACGGCCGAATCGGTGTTGTGTACTCTGGGTTTGAGCGTGGAGAGCCGCGATCCCTATACCGAAGGCCACTGCGAACGTCTGGCCCGCCATGCCAGCGAACTGGGACGCTACCTTGGACTGGATCCGGAGTCCATCGTGGCCCTGCGTCGCGGCGGCTATCTGCACGATCTGGGAAAGATTGCCGTGCCCGATGAAATTCTGAAAAAGGGAACCAATCTCACTCCCGAAGAGTGGGCCATCATGAAGCGGCATCCGGTTACCGGCGAGAGCATTTGCCAGCCGCTCAAGTCGCTGCGGCTGGTGCTGCCGATTATTCGCAGTCACCACGAACATTCCGACGGCAGCGGCTATCCCGATGGCCTGCATCGCGGCGAAATCCCGCTGCTGGCGCGCGTCCTGCAGGTGGTGGATGTGTACGATGCGCTGCGCACGCAGCGTCCCTACAAAGTTGCGCTCAGCCATGAGCAGGCGGCCATCACCATGCGGGAAGAAGCCCGCTCGGGATACTGGGACGAGCAGCTCGCCCGGGAATTCCTTTCCATGCTGGAAAAACAACGCCAGGTGGCATAAGAGCCCACGTAGGCCCGGACGCCCTCGTCCGGGCGGGCGAGCAAAGCTCGCCTTTTAGCCTCAAGTCATTAAAGACCAGCGGAACTGCGCTCGCCAGGCGGGTGGGGGCACCCGCCCCTACGCAGTCTGTGCTCGTGCCAGGGCCTTGGGCACGACCGTGATGCCAGTCCCTTTCTTGTAGCCCAGCGTCAACTCCGCCGCGCAGGGATGGCACAACCAGAAAAATTCCAGACGCCGCGATGGCTTTTTCGTTTCTGCCGCAGACGTACCGGTAACAACTTCAGTGCAAGTATCCAGACGGAACAGCTTTCCCTGATGCAGATAAAGAAAAGTGGCCGCGCAGCCCGGATTGGCGCATTTGGAGAGCATTTCTGCCTCCTCTCGGGCGGAAAAATATTGTTGGAGAAATCCTACTCCCGGCGGCGTGAGATGCAGCCAGTCGAACGGAAAAACTTTGTAGAAATCCAGCGCGCGAGTTCAATAACGGGAGCAGGGATCAGCTGGCCGCTTTCTGGCCGGAAGGATTGGCACGCTCCCGCACCGCGGCGGCAACTTGCTGTCCCATTTCCGACGTACTAAGAACGCGCTCTCCCGCCCGCGCCAGATCCTTGGTCCGGGATCCCGCTGCCAGCACTGCAGCCACCGCCGATTCGACACAGGCCGCTTCGGCCTCGAGCTTGAAGGAGTAGCGCAACAGCATCGCCACCGACAGAATCGCGCCCAGAGGGTTGGCAATGCCTTGCCCGGCGATGTCCGGAGCAGAGCCATGCACCGGCTCATAGAGGCCGACCGAGCCGCCAATGCTGGCCGATCCCAGCATCCCCAGCGATCCGACCACGGCGCCCGCCTGGTCGGAAAGAATGTCGCCAAACATGTTTTCCGTCAGTACCACATCGAAATCCGCGGGACGCGCCACCAGCGCCATGGCTGCCGAATCCACGTAGGCATGATTCAGCTTCACGTCGGAATACTGCTGCCCCACCCGGTTCACCACCTCACGCCACAGGCGGGAGCAATCCAGGACGTTGGCCTTGTCCACCGAGGTGACTTTGCGGCGGCGCGATCGCGCCAACTCAAAAGCCACGTGGGCGATGCGCTCGATTTCCGGCTCGGCATAGCGCATGGTGTCGATTGCTACGCGATCGCCCGCGGCCCCCTGGGTGCTGCGCGGCTCTCCGAAGTAGATGCCCCCGAGAAGCTCGCGCACGATCATGACGTCCGTGCGGCGCACCACCTCCGCCCGCAGCGGGGAAGTGTCTTCGAGGCCAGCAAAGCAAACCGCCGGCCGCAGATTGGCAAATACTCCCAGCGCCTGCCGCAAGCGCAGCAGTCCTCTCTCCGGCCGCAGATGACTGGGAAAACTGTCGAATGCCGGGCCGCCGACTGCGCCAAGCAATACCGCTCCTGACGCTAGGCAGGCCTGCAGAGTATCGGCAGGCAAAGGATCGTTGTCGGAAAGAAGCGCCGCGCCCCCGACCGGCTTGCGCGTAACGCTGAGTTGATGGCCAAAAACTCCAGCGATGGTTTCCAGTACGCGGATGGCTTCGCCAGTAACTTCCGGTCCGACGCCGTCGCCGGGAAGAGCGGTGATATTCAGCAGCATGGGTTGTTATTGTAAGCGGAACCTGCCACAGAAAAAACGCCTTGTCATCCTGAGCGCAGGAGGAGCTTCGCGCAGCGAAGCTTCTACGCAGTCGAAGGACCCCTGTAAGCTTTACCGCGGTGTGGCCGAAATCAGATGAGTCTCGCCCCAAATATTTCGATAAGCCAGGGGTCCTTCGACTCTGCCAGCCCATTTGCATGCGAATGGCCCGGCCCCGCTCAGGATGACACGGTTTAGGATGACAGGCTCAGGATGGCAACCGGTTCACAACTGGTTCGGCCGGACCCGCTGCTCCCGCCGGATACGCCATCGTCCCCCGAACCTGCTGAATTAACTCCAGCAGATGATGTTCTTCCACATGCTTGATCTTGTCTGCCAGCACCACGAACCTGCGATAAATTTCATCCAGTTCGCGGCGATCGAACTGGAAACCCAGCTGTTCGCAGCGCAGTCCCAGCGCATGGCGTCCCGAGTGCTTGCCCAATACCAGTTTGGAATCCGGCACGCCCACCGAATGCGGCGTCATGATTTCGTAGGTCAAGGGATTCTTCAGCATGCCATCCTGATGGATGCCGGCTTCGTGCGCAAATGCGTTGCGCCCGGTGACCGCCTTGTTGGGTTGCACCGGCACGCCCGTGACTTCACTCAGCATTTGGCTAGCCGGGAATAATTGCTCGCTCACAATCCCGGTTTCATACGCATACCGGTCGGGACGCACTCTCATCGCCATCACAATTTCTTCCAGTGAAGCATTTCCCGCTCGTTCTCCGATGCCATTGATGGTGCATTCCACCTGACGCGCGCCCGCCGCAATCGCCGCCAACGAGTTCGCCACCGCCAGCCCCAGATCGTTGTGACAGTGCGCCGAGATGGCCACGTTCTCAATGCCGCGCACGTTCTGTCGAATGCCCTGAATCAGTTCACCGAACTCCGAGGGCATGCTGTAGCCCACGGTATCCGGGATGTTGAGCGTCGTAGCGCCGGCTTCCACCACCGCATTGAGCACTTGGTAAAGGAATTCATGCTCGGTGCGGGTAGCGTCCTCGGGAGAGAATTCCACGTCCGCGCACAACGATTTCGCCAGGCGCACTGAATCACGTGCCTGTTCCAGGCACTGCTGCCGCGAAATTTTGAGCTTGTACTGAAGATGAATGTCAGAGGTAGCCAGAAAGACATGGATACGTGGACGCGCGGTGCCTTTGACTGCCTGCCACGCGCGCTCGATATCGGGCGCGCAGGCACGGGCCAGGCCCGCGATGATGGGACGGCGGATGGTAGCGGCAATCGCCTGTACCGCGGCGAAGTCGCCTTCCGAGGCGATGGGGAAGCCGGCTTCGATGACGTCCACGCCCAGGCGATCAAGCTGGTGCGCCAGGCGCAACTTCTCCTGCACGTTCATGCTGCACCCCGGCGACTGCTCGCCATCGCGCAGGGTAGTGTCGAATACCGTGATCCGGGCTCGTTCCATGTCCAAGACCCTCCTGCTAGGTACGGGCCTTATGCTAACGTGGACGAGGAGTGGTAGAGAATCTTATAATTATTACAGTAGTATTAGCTATGCTTACTTAATAAGCCATGCTAATGGCAATCGCACTTTAATTAAGGAGTACAGATATGGACCTGGCCCAGCTGGAAGTGTTCCTGGCGGTGGCGCGGGAGGGCAAGTTTTCCCGGGCAGCGGAAAAGCTGCACCGCACCCAGTCGGCGGTAAGCCAGTCGATTCACAAGCTGGAAGAGGACCTGGGTGAACCTCTGTTCGACCGCTCCTCGCGCGACGGCCGGCTGACTGACGCCGGACGCGTCCTGCAGGATTACGCCGAAAGGCTGCTCAACCTCCGCGACGATGCCACCGGCGCGCTGGGGGAACTGCGCCAGTTGCATCGCGGCAAGCTGAGCATCGCGGCCAATGAATTTACCGCGCTCTATCTGCTGCCGGTGCTGGCCCGCTTCCGGCGCCTGCATCCCATGATCCGCATTGCGGTACAGCGCTCGCTGGGCAGCCATATTCCGGGCGACGTGCTGCGCCACAACTCGGAACTGGGAGTCCTCACCTACGATCCCCAGGAGCCGCAGCTGCACTCCATCGTCGCTTACCTGGACGAGCTGATTTTCGTGGTGCCGCCGACGCACCCGCTGGCCGGCGAAGCACAGGTCAGCATCCGGCAACTGGGCGCGGAATCGTTTGTAGCCCACATTGTCTCCTCGCCCTATCGCGAAAAAGTCATTCAGGCCTTCCAGCGTTACAAGACCCCGCTGCACATGGACATCGAATTGCCCACCTTGCAGGCCATCAAACGCTTCGTGGCCATGGGCAACGGGGTTGCGCTGCTGCCCGCGATCAGCGTGGAAAACGAGTTGGCTCGTGGCGAACTGGTGCGCATCCCGGTGCGGGAGTTGCGCCTGCACCGGAAACTGCGGCTGGTCTATCGCGAGGCCGCCAGCCTGTCCCACGCCGCCCGCGCGTTTCTGAAAGTGGCGGAGGCCTTCGCGCTGGAACACCGCGGCCCTTACCGCTTTCAACGCGAACACTAAGGAATTATCACGTGGGGACAGCCGCCCCCGGCTGTCTGGTCGAGCAGGGCTCGACAGATTCTTGTCGGTGAGAAAATAGCGGAGCGTTGCTCCGCCGCACGAGCCAGGACGCTCGCGCCCACACACAACCAACGCTCCCTGGCCTCTCATCTAATCAGCCATGCGAACAGTTGTGTCCAAACTCGGTGCAATCGCCTTCATTCTCCTGCTGCTGCCGGCCGCGGCCCTGGCTCAAATTCCTACGCGGGGAAATGTCTTCTTTGGATACTCCTACGGCAGCGCCGAGTTGTCTTCCAACGGCCGCACTAATCTGAATGGCTGGGACGGATCTCTCGAAGGCAAAGTCCTGCCCTGGATCGGATTCGTAGCTGATTTCAGCGGCCTCTATGGTACTCAGAATATTCCGGTGGCCCCGAACTTCAGCGCCGACACCAGCGTCAATACCGTGGTCCTCGGTCCGCGCGTGTCCGTAGGAGTAGGGAAATTTACGCCCTTTGCTCATGCCTTGTTCGGGGCTTCACACATACACGAAAGCGCAGCCGGCTTTTCCGACTCCGACACTTCATTTGCCAGCGCCCTGGGCGGAGGCATCGACTATCGGCTGATCCACGGCATTGGCTTGCGGGTGCAAGGCGACATGCTGCAGACGCGTTTCTTCAGCAATACGCAGAACAATTTCAGGCTCTCCACGGGGATCGTCCTGCATTTCTGACGCCTGCACAGGACGAGGGGGAAAGCGTCAGCCCACGCTTTCGTATTCGGCCTCTTCAAGAAATCCTGATTCGTCGGCGTTTTCAGCAGTGTTGGGATCGGCCTGGGCGGCGGGCTCCCGTTCTTTATCTTCGTTCCGGTATTCGTGGATACGAACTCCGTCGGAGTCAATGGTCAGATATGTGGGCGGGAAATCGGTCCAGCTGCCGGAGTTGTAATAGGCAACGCCATCGCGTTCGACGCAGGTTGCCTGATGTGTGTGACCGCAAAAGACCCGCTCCGCGTGGCGCAGGCGGGCATGCGCGATGGCGCCCGCAGCTACCTTTGAGGAGAGCCGCAACCAGCGGGCGTTCAAGCGATCGAGAAAGCGCGAGAACGCCTTGCCCTTGAAGTCGAGCTTCTGCAGTTGCAGATGTACAAACGTTCCCGCGGCGCTAAGCAGCAGGTTATTGACGGCAAAGCGGTCAAACTGGTGCCCGTGAACGGCGAGATGACGGCGTCCGTCAAACTCCCACTCGTATTCCTCGTACACTTTCACGCCCACCAGGTGCGACATGATGTTGCTCAGTCCGCGATCGTGGTTGCCCTCCACCCAGACCACCTCGATGCCGCGCTTGGGATTGGAGAGCTTGCGGATGGAGCCGAGGAATTTCCAGTGGGGCTTGGTCAGACGGCCAAAGTTGAGGTCGGAAAAAATGTCACCCAGCAGGATCAAACGGCGGAAACGGTTTTCCCGCAGCATCCGCGTGGCCTGCTCCGCGCGGCTGATCTCCGACCCGAGATGCAGGTCGGAGAGGATGAGCGTGTCGTAAACGGCGGAACTCATCACCCTGAGTTCTAGCAAAGTCATGTTACAGGATGATGAAAATTGCACCAAAAATAGGGCAGATAGGTTGTCCAGCAGGGCTCACGTAGGGGCAGATGTCCTCATCTGCCCGGCGGAGCAAAGCTCCGCTATTTTTGCGGCCGAAAGTTGTCGAGCTCCGCTCGACCGGGCAGATGAGGACATCTGCCCCTACGTAGTTGCTGACGGACCGTCATCTCTGAATTTCACTGACCCTACTTCGCGGCGGGAGGCACGTACTCCTTGGGCGGGGCCGCGCCTTCGCCGAAGAAGTATTGCTCCATCTGCTTGACGATCGCTGCCTGGTCTTCGCGGCGGGCGGGGTTGAGGCGATATTCATTGAGCAGCATCTTGCAGAATTCCGTCCACCCCTTCCAGGCCTCGAGGGAGACGTTGTCGTAGATTTTCTGGCCCAGTTCGGTGTCGAACGGCAGCTCATCCAGACCGGGAAGCTCTTTTTTCAGCTTGACGCAGAAAACCTTGTGCTCAGCCATGAAATTCCTCGCAATCCATGAAAGAAAATTATCTCACAAGGTGGGAGCATCGGGTGCGGTCGTCCCCACGCGCGGTCGGACTTCAGAAGGATCTACTTGTGCCGCTGACTGACCAGACGCGTCGCCGTGACGCTCTTTACGTAGCGGTAGAACCTGGGCTGTCCGCGCTGCTTCCAGTACTGCGCGTCATAGGCATCGACGCCGGGGCCATTACGCAGCCGGCTGAAGAAGGCGCGCTGCGCCGGATTGACCACGATGCCGACATGCCCCGGCCAAACCACCAGGTCCCCGGGCTGCGGATGCGTCACTCGCTGGAAGTCGTCACTTCCGGAATAGAGGTCGGAAGAACTTGCGTAGGGATAAGGAAAACCGGCCTGGAGATAGATGGCGTGAACCAGGTGTGAACAATCCGGCTGCCGCGACGCCTTGATTCGCACATCCAGCGCCGCGGTAATAACCGATAGCCCGTCGTCCGGGCTCAAGACAGCCGGGGCTGGACGGCGCCTCGCATGCTCCGGTCGAACATGCTCTTGTCGAGCCTCCGAGCTCTGGCTCGGCTGGGTCTGCGTCTGCGCGAAAGACGCACTGAGCGCAAGTCCGCACAAACTTATTAGACCTGCGCTTTTCACGCTGAATCGCATGACTCGTATTTTGATGCGGAATTGGGGTATGGCGGCAGATTACGCTGGTGCTATGACATCCGCCGGGAAGAAGGCTTAGCAAGTGTGGGTCGGACACTCCCTTCGACTTCGCTCAGGGCAGGCTATGTCCGACGCCTTTGAAGTTGATTTTCTCTGCGGGGGCCTGGCAGGCGTTAAGCGTTTGCAAAACATTCAACATCAAAAGCGGCGGGCGAGGGCGCCCGCCCCTACGCGGGCGGGTGGATCTATCGACCTTACACGTCGCACAAATCCACGGCTTCGCGCAGCGAGGTCAGCGGATCGCGCGTGGGTACGAACTCATGCGCTACATAGCCCTGGTAATTGGTTGCGGCAATGCCGCGCATCACGCCGTCCCACTGCACTTCCTGGGTGCCGTCGAGCTCGTGCCGGCCGGGGACGCCGCCGGTATGGAAATGGGCCAGCCACTGAATATTCGCCTGGATGGTCGAGATCAGGTCTCCTTCCATAATCTGCATATGGTAAATGTCGTAGAGCAGCTTGACGTGCGGCGAGTTCACGGCCTGCACCACTTGCAATCCCCAGGCGGTGTGATCGCACATATAGTCTTTGTGATTCACTTTGCTGTTCAGCAGCTCCATGCAGATGACGACGCCGTTGTCTTCGGCAATCTTCTTCACCCGGTTGAGACCGATGATGGCGTTCTTGGCGCCTTCCTCATCTGACATGCCGGCGCGGTTGCCGGAAAAGGTGATCACGTTGGGCACGCCGGCCTTGGCTGCCAGCGGAATGTTCAGGCGAAAACCTGCTTCGATACCGGCGTGGTTCTCCACCCGGTTCAGGGCATTGGGAATGTCACCGCCGCCGGCGTAAGCCATGCTGCACACCAGGCCGTACTTTCCCGGTACTTCATACTCTTCCGGCTTGAGCAGGTCAATGCCCTTACATCCGATCTGTGCGGCGTAGGCACAGAGCTGGTCAAGCGGGATGTCTTTATAGCACCACCGGGATACCGACTGTTTGATCCGTCCCTTGCGCTGTACCGGCGGAGTTTTCTGCGACCACGCCAGGGACGGCAGCGAGGCCACGGCCGCGCCCGATAAAGCGCCCTGCAGCAGGGTACGTCGCGAGAGTTTGTCCACCGATAGCTTTTCGCCGGATAATTTAGCCATAGACCGCAGAGTGTACATCTGAATGGAAAAAATGGGGAGACAAACCTTGCCCCGGTAATGGGTCAGTCAGTTTGGAAACCATGAACCACGAAGGGCACGAAGGTGCACGAAGGAGACCCTGGAAAACAAAACCTTCGTGATCCTTCGTGTCCTTCATGGTTCATGCACTTGCCTTCCTATCACGAAACTGACCCACGACCGTTGCCCCGTTGCAGCCGCCCACCCCGGGGGACTAGACTTCTTTTTCGCTCTGGCCGCGCCATGTCATCCAGGATTTCAGCGACCAGCGATCGGGGGACCGTGGTTCGATGCCGCATTCGATAGCCAGTTCATTTGCGTCCAGATTCAGCGATTTCGAATTCAGCGAGTTCAAATGCAGAATCATCGTGCCGATCGTTGTGGCTTTGCTGGCCGGGTGCGCGTTCGTCACCGCGCAGACCAAGCCGGTCAACACCGCGTCCCCGGCTGCCGTTGTGGAGAGCGGCAAGACCCTGTTCGGCCAGAACTGCGCGTTTTGTCATGGCCGCGAGGGCTTCGGCGGCGAAAGTGGACCGAACCTGATCGATTCAGAGCTGGTCGCGAGCGACGTGCGGGGCAATAAGATCGGCCCGGTCGTACGCAACGGACGCCGCGAAACCGGCATGCCGGCATTCAAGCTCTCTCTGCAGGAGATCACGGCGCTCTCCGCGTTTCTTCACGCGCAGAAAGAAAGGGCTGACTCACATCCCGGGGGCCGGCGCGGTGTGTCTGTGGCCGACCTTCAAACCGGCAATGTCGAGGCTGGCAAGGAATATTTCAATGGCGCGGGGACCTGCTCGTCCTGCCATTCTCCCACTGGCGACCTGGCCGGGGTGGCCAGGCGTTACCGCGGACTGGAGCTTGAAAGGCGAATGCTCTATCCGCGCTTCGCCAAAGCGACCGTCACCGTCACAACGCCGTCCGGCCAGACTGTGTCCGGCGAGCTCTCCTATCAGGACGAGTTCACCATCGGGCTGACAGACGCGGCGGGATGGTATCAGTCCTGGCCCGCAGGTTCCATCAAGTACACGATCCATGCCCCGGCCGAAGCTCATGCCGATTTGCTGCCGAAATACACGGACGACGATGTCCACAACCTGATGGCGTACCTGCAGACCCTGCGCTAGGAGCGAACCGGATTGCGATCCATAAAGTATTTTCATAACGCCCTTCATCTTTTCGTGCTCATGCTGACTCTTCTGTTTTGTGGCCGCCTGCTGGCGCAGGGTCTCGATCCGGCGACGATTGCAAATCCACCCGCCGACAGTTGGCCCAGCTATCATGGCGATTATTCCGGCAGGCGCCATAGTCCTCTGACCCAGATCACGCCGCAGAACGTTGGATCGCTGACCCTGGCCTGGGCGTTCCAGACCGGGCAGCCGGCGGCCCTGAAGTCCTCGCCTCTCCTGGTCAATGGCATTCTTTACTTCACCGTGCCGGACAACGTCTGGGCAGTGGATGCGCGCTCCGGGCATCAGATCTGGCATTACACCTATCCGCCCAACAAGGGCCTCCACATCGGACATCGCGGCGTTGCCATGTACAAGGGCTGGTTGTATTTCACTACTCCGGATGCCCACCTCATTTCCCTGGACGCCAAGAACGGCAAAGTCCGCTGGAACATCCAGATCGCCGATGTCGAAAAGGGCTATTGGTCCACCATGTCTCCGCTGGTGGTCCGCGATCACGTGATCGTCGGCGTTTCCGGTGATTTCGACAACCTGCCGGGATACCTGCGATCGATCGATCCCGAGACTGGGAAGACGCAGTGGCAGTGGGACGCGACGCCTCCGATCATTACTAAGAACACGACCTCGGGAGGCATGACGTGGATGACGGGCACTTACGACCCGGAGCTGAACCTGGTCTATTGGGGAACGGGCAATCCGACGCCGGTGTTGAACGGCAAGACACGTCCCGGCGACAACCCTTACACCTGCAGCATCGTCGCCCTTAATGCTGACACTGGCAAGCTGGCCTGGGCTTTCTCGGCCTCTCCGCATGACACCCACGACTGGGACGCGGTCGAAACTCCAGTGTTGGTCGATGCCGACTTCGGAGGACAGCCGCGGAAAATGCTGATGCAGACCTCGCGCAACGGCTACTTCTTCGTGCTCGACCGGACCAACGGCAAGAGTCTTCTTACGCTGCCCTACGGACCCGTGAACTGGACCCTCGGTGTGGACGGACAAGGCCGACCGGTTCCCAACCCGGACAAAGAACCAGCCCCCGACGGTCGCATCATCGCACCCGACGAAGGCGGCCTGACCAACTATCGCTCCCCCAGCTTCGATCCCAAGACCGGGCTGTTCATCGTTTCCGCTCACCCCAGCTGGTCGATCTACTTTGCCAAGCCCGCCGACGGCACCTACGGCTGGGCCGGAGCGGACTACACCGTCTGGAGCAAAGGGGTGATCGAAGCCATCGACTACCGCACCGGCAAGATTCGCTGGACCCACGACGTGGGAAAAGACATTTTCGCGGGCGTGCTGACCACAGACTCGGGACTGACCTTCACTGGCGACATTGCCGGCAACGTTCTCGCTCTCGATACTAGCAACGGCAAAACTCTATGGCACGCCGGCACCAGCGAACGGATGGACACTTCTCCGATAACCTACGAACTGGACAAACGCCAGTACGTGGTGACCGGCACCGGAGGCGTGATCTTCGCCTGGGCTCTGCCGGAGAGCGGACAGTAAGTTAACGGGAAAACTTACCCGGTGCCCCATTCATTCGCGTCTTTTGCGAATGAGTGGGGTGACTGCTCTCTTCCCCAGATCCAATCTTCTCTACCAGACGACTTCGATTTCCAACCGCCACTGCTGAAAGCTTACCCGCATCTGGCCGTTCTCCGCGCCAGCGTTCGAACTTCACTGTTACACCCCGCTGTGACGAGGCCTCGGCCTTGCCGGAGGGTGTAAAGTAGGGGGAAACGTGCGCGTCGGAAGCGGCCCGCAAGACGGCGGTGCTTGATCGGGACGCGGCCGCGGCAACTCCGGGACTTTTCATGGATCCGAATCCCAGTTCGGTTATGGCTCTGACCAGAAAGCCAAGCGCTTTTCTTCCCCTCGCCATGTCTCTCACTGCTCTGGCATTTGTGCTGGTTCACATCGCGATTTTCGGAGCAGCCCGCGAGGCCGACGAAGGAACCGCCGCTCACATATGGCAGTTGCTTATGGCGGGACAGATTCCGGTGCTGGCATTGTTCGTCCTCAAGTGGCTGCCACGCGCGCCCAGAGCGGCACTATCGGTACTGGCCATGCAAATCGCAGCCGCGCTCGCAGCCATGGCTCCGGTCTTCTTCTTCAATTTGTAATTCTTCAATTCGTAAACGCGCTTTGGTCAGTCTCTTCGTGATTCGAACTTTCCTTTGCCTTTCCTCGCCAGTTTGACCAGTCCAAACGCCACCAGGCAGAACCAGCCATCGACCAGTAGCCCCAGGTCCGTTTTGAAGGGCACGTGCCGGGCCGCTTCGGGAAGATTTGGCAAAAGCAGAAAGTAAGCCGCGTTCCCGGCCAGGACGGCAATCAGAGAGTCGATAAAGTTTTTGGTCCACTGCCTGGTGGCCCGGGCTTTTGACCTCGCTGACGCCATAAGCAAACAGGATGCCCCGTCCTTGCGCACTTTGCAAAGGGCGCGAAGTTGCAACGCATGCGTAACGGGTTGTGAAGAACGAAAACGTTGTGTCGGCAGCATCGCTACCAAAACGCAAGGACTGGCCACCTGAGCACAGATGGCGCGCACCAGCATCGAAAAAGGTGGGTCCCCGCCCAGTCGAAGCGAGGGACTTCAGTGGTGGGCCCGGTTAGCGGGGGACTCTGGAAAGCGTAGCCATTCCAGCGGGCGTTTTTATCCGATAGGACCCAGAGGCAGGCACTGGTTCCGGTTGCCGACCTTCGCACCCGATGGTTGCACGCGGACCACGGCATCCTCGATCGAACAGAAACTGCGCACACCGGTTATGTTCCGCGTCACCGGTACGGCGCTGGCATAGTACTGCGGGTTCGGCGGGCCGGCTGTGCCGCTTGCGGCGAAAGTATAGCCGCTCTTAGTGCCCGTCGCTAGAAGGTTGTCGATCAGGCACCCCCGGTTCGATTTCGGAGTGCAGGGGGCGGCCCCGCCAAGGCTTTTCAAATTCGCGGCATAGCCGATGGTCGGATAAGCGTTGTTGTAAGCGATCATCCCGATATTGATGGCACGGACGGACCCGACAGCAGACGCCTCATTAGCCGAGATGCGGGCGCGCAACAGGCTCGGAATCGCGATGGCTGAAATGACCAGAATGATGGCCACCACGATCAGCAGTTCAATCAGCGAAAACCCTTCCCGCTCCTGCTGGCTCTTCATCATGATCATGGATTCCACACCCAAATTCCCTTAGGCTGCGCCGCGAAGGTCCTAAGCGTTGTGGGGGCCGCAAACCGCGGCAACAGGCGGACGCGCCTATTCGCAGGCCTTGATATAGCCTGATCCCTTTCCCGCGCTTACGCCAGAGCACGGAGGTATTGAGCGCTGCCCCGAGCCCGGCATGACAGACGCCAGAAAGCCAGATTCAGTACTTTCCCACTTTGGGCTGGCAGGAATTCCTCCCGCCCTCTCCGTGGCGGCGAATCCTCCTCAGTTCTTCAGCTTCTGCCGCTCGCAGGCCTCCACGGTTTTGGTCGGATCCACGGCCTCACTATCGACTTGTTCGTTGATGATCTTTCCCGATTTGTCGATGAGGAAGGTGGCGCGCCTCGCGGTTTCCATGGGAACGCCCTGGATGTCAAACTTCTGAGTCAATCCATAGCGGCTGGTCACGGGGCCGCCCCAGTCGCCGAGGATAGGAAAGCTGATTCCGTTTTGTTGCGCGAAAGCAAAGTTTGAAAAGGGACTGTCCATGCTCACACCCAGAACCTGGGTGTCGGCGCCCTCCAGCCTGGTGATGTTCTGCTGGAGAGCTTTCATTTCACGGGTTCAGCCCCCGGTGAAGGCAAAAACAAAAAACGCCAGGGCGACGTTTTTCTTCCCGCGGTAATCCTGCAACGATATTTTCTTCAGGTCCTTGCCATCGAAGGCCAGCAAGGTGAAATCCGGAGCCATGTCGCCCACCTTGAGTTTCATGGGCGCAGGTGCCGGCTCGACCTTGTTCTGGGGTTTATTTTGGGCCAGCAAAAATGAAGGCCCCAACATCAGTGTTAGAAGCCACACACCGACAACATGTTTCCACTCTACTTTCATTGACAGACTCCTTAGCCGCGCCCGCGTGAGCGGGGCGAAGAGAATGACGAAGTTTGGTGGGCCCTCCAGGATTTGAACCTGGGACCAATGGATTATGAGTCCACTGCTCTAACCGCTGAGCTAAGGGCCCGGTAAGGCGCTGACTGCTCATCAGTTTCGCATAGCGCCCTGACAACCACCAACTGCGCTGCGGCCGGATTCCTGTATCTGCAATCCCATCCCTGACCGAATGTCAGCGGTCAGGGAGTGCATTTGCCAGCTCTCTCATTACTTTCGTACCGGGGCGCAGAACATTATAAGAAGTTAAACTGTGGCGCTAGGTCGATACAGCCCAAGCGGTTGCGGATGCATAACCAAACCGAAAGCGTTCTAGCCCGGGTGAGCCAACAACTCTCGCAGCTTGAAAAGCGCGATGGAGAGCTGTGGCTGATCATTTCCCTCGCCGGCCTGTTGGTCGGCGCCGGGCTGTGCGCAGTGCTTTTCCCCGCGGCTTTCCTCAAGCAAGGCAACATTCACTTCGAGTTGACCGTGTCGCGTCCACTGGTACTCGGGCTGGTGGTTTTGTTGACTTTGCTTAACACCTATCTGGTGTCGCGGCGCATGGAAATTCGCCGCCTGCGGGAGCAACTCATCTCGCGGACCATTCAGCAGGAACTGGTGCAGCAGCAATCCTTTACCGATCCGCTGACTGAAATCTACAACCGTCAGTCGCTGGGAGAGATGGCTGGCCGCTTCATGAGTCAGGCCCGGCGCTCGAGGAAGCCGCTCACCCTGATGCTGATCGATGTGGACGGCTTCAAGGATGTCAACACCCGCTTCGGCCATCTGACCGGCGATGTGGTGCTGGCCAACGCAGCCGCACTGCTGAAGCATTCCGTACGCGGCTCGGATGCCGTCTTTCGCTACGGGGGCGACGAATTCCTGATCATTCTGGCTGATACTTCATGCACCGATGCCCGGCATGTGGTCGAAAGAGTTAGAAACGGCCTGGCGGAGTGGAACCGCGCCGGACATCTGGAAAAGTTCGAGCTCAGCCTCAGCATCGGAGTTGCAGAATGGACCGAGGGCAGGACGCTGGACGACCTGCTCGATGGCGCCGATCACCAGATGTACGCGGCCAAGGAAGGCCACAAACTAGGCAAGGGCAAAGCGGCCGGAGTTTAGATAATCTCGCACTGATTCCATATTTCTTCCTGTCACCCTGAGCGCAGCAAAATGTTTCGCTTGCGAAACATTTGCGCAGTCGAAGGGCCCCTATAAGCTAGCGAGACTATAGCGTGGCAGGGGGTCCCTCGACCTGATCTCACCGCGCAAGCGCGGCTCGATCCGTGCTCGGGATGACCTACATCAGCAGATCGGTAGCGCGTTGCGCCAGCGGGTGTTGCATTTCCTGCAGATCGTTTTTCACCAGGTTAAGGCCGTACACGCATTGTTCGAAGTTCTGCGACAGATTGGCAAACAGGGGCGCGACCTTGGCGTATTCGAAGTGTTCGAATTTGGAAACGATGTAGTAGCTTTCCTTGCCGGCTTTGATCCAGTCCACGAAATTTTCCATGCGGTTGCGGCGCAGGCGGAAGTGGTTGATGCTCTCGGGAAACATGCCGGTAAAGAACAAGGTGTAATCGCCGATATGTTTCCGTACCTGGCGCTCGCGGTCGAAGGAAGGCGCAGGGCCGTAAACGGGATTCGATTCCACCAGCATCTCGCCTACATCGGTCAGCGGCCGGCCTCCGGCGTTGCGGATCCTGAACAATTCTTCGGCATCGCAAAATTCGGCCAGCAGGTGGGCGACGTAGTTCACGAGCTGGGGATCGCGCAGTCCGATCTCCTCGGCATAGTGCCGGCCCACGAGTTCGATGAACAGCTGCTGCAAAGGATGCGATTCCGGAATCATTCTGGATCTCACCTCCTCCGGGAAAGCCCGAGTGGTGCGGGCTTTCATCGGCACTTCGTTCGTCCTACTTAAACTCAGCTCCATGCCTAAAGGCAAGTGACTTTTGTAAGTCACCCAAATCGATATTTCCTATTTACTTAGAACCCCTGCGAGATCGAAAGGTTTCACGTCTTCAATTGCTGGCAGACTGCGTCCTTGGCTGCCAAATACTGGCCTCACTGACCCGGCTACAATGATTTACGGAGGCAACATGGAACGAACCAACATTTCCAGCGGCGCGCCCTGGGAACCCATCGTAGGTTACTCTCGTGCGGTCAAGGTCGGCCCCTACGTGCATGTCGCCGGAACCACGGCTACGGGCCCGGACGGGAAAATTGTCGGCGTGGGCGACGTGCGCGCTCAAACTATTCAGACCCTGAAGAACATCGAGTCTGCCTTGCTCAAGGCGGGCGCCACACTCAAGGATGTTGTGCGCACGCGCATGTTCGTAATCAACATTGCCGAATGGGAAAAAGTCGGTAAGGCGCATGGGGAGTTCTTCAGCGATATTCGCCCGGCCACGTCGATGGTGCAGGTGAGCGCGCTGATCTCGCCGGAAATACTGGTAGAGATCGAAGCCGACGCCGTCATCGCGAGCTGAAGAGCATGTGGGGAAGAACCACGTGGGGGCGGCTGTCCCCACGTGGTTCTCCCGTGCCACACGAGCATGGTGTATCATGCCCACCCGAATCCAAGAGGTGGTCATGCGCTATCTGCTCAGCCTGATGGTTACCGTTGCACTTGCTTTATCTGCGTCAGCCCAAACCACTCCGCCCCCGGCCGTCACCGTCATTCGCGCGGGCGTGCTCATCGATGGCAAGTCCGATCAGCCCCGCCGCGACCAGGTGATTGTGATTCGCGGCAATCATATTGAAAGTGTTTCCGACTCTGCCGCGGCGAAAATCCCCACGGGCGCCACGATCATCGACCTCTCGCACGCCACCGTGTTGCCCGGCCTGATCGATTCTCACACTCATATCTTCCTGCAGGGAGAAGAGCCGGCGCAGGGCGGATACGACGCCAACATCCTGAGATACCCGCTGGCCTTGCGGGCGGCGCGGGCGACAGTAGCGGCCCGGCGCGCGCTGGAGCAGGGATTTACGACCATCCGCGATCTGGAGACTGAAGGCGCGGGATATGGCGACGTGGGAATCAAGGAAGCGATCGAAGGCGGCTACATCCCCGGACCGCGGATGTTCGTGGTTACTCGCGCCATCTCGACCACCGGCGGCTACAACCTTGAGGGCTACGCACCCGAGCTCGTCATGCCCAAGGGCGCGCAGATCATCGACGGTCCGGTGGAGGCGCGCAAGGCCGCACGCGAACAGCTTGACCATGGCGCCGACTGGATCAAGGTGTACATGACTCATCGCTCCTGGGTCGGAAAGCACGGTGAACTGATTTCGCAGCCAACCCTGACCGTGGAAGAACTGAAGGCCATCGTGGACGAAGCTCACGGATGGGGCAAGAAAGTAGCATGTCACGCTTACAACGGCATCGGTTTGCAGCGTGCCCTGGACGGCGGTTGCGACTCCATCGAACATGGCCTCGAAATTACCGACGCGCAGATCGCGCAGATGGTGAAGCAGGGCACGTGGTACTGCGCCACGCTGGCCGCCTACTATCACGACTGGGCCCCGGCCGACACGCTTAACGGCCAGCGCGACCGCAGGCGCGTGGCGGACCACGGAGTCTCGTTTCAGAAGGCCCTGAAGGCGGGCGTGAAGATCGTTTTCGGCACCGACATGGGCGGCATCCTGTGGACGGAACCGATGGCGCAGGAATTTCCCCGCATGGCCGAGTTCGGCATGTCGCCCATGGAGATCATCAAGAGCGCAACTTCCCGCGCAGCCGACATGCTCGATATGACAGGCGAGATTGGGGTGGTAGCGCCGGGCGCCTACGCCGATGTGGTGGCCGTCAATGGCGATCCGCTGCGCGACATCAACGTCCTGGGAAATGTGACGTTTGTGATGAAAGATGGCGCGGTCTTCAGGAACGACGTTAAATGACTCTGAAGTTGCCTTGTCCAATGTGAAGCCTGGAGCGGAGGAAAGCTACCCACGAAGATGGGTGGAAAGCGATGACAGAAAATAACCCGGCACCGTACAAGGTATTCTTTCATTGCGGGGAAGAACTTGGCCTGAAGACGAAAGTTCAGAAAGGTAAAGCGTGGCTGGATGATGACGGGTTGCACGTCGAAGGCCCTGCCGGGCCTCTGCCAGTAATTCCGAACTCTGCTCTGCTGTCGGCTGAACTTTTCAGGCTCCACAGCCTGGCCAGCGTCATCCGCCTGGACTACCGGAGTGGTCGTTTGTTCTTGTCGGTAATCCGTTTCTTAATCGGCGGTCAGTTGATGCTGGTCAACTATTACAAGACTGTCGAATTACACAGGAGACTGGCTGCCATTGCCCCGCGATCCTAGACATTGGGCGCATTTCAAGAGCATAACCTGACGAATCTGCTTGACACCGTTGTGGCGCAGGTCATAATGCGGAATTCTTAGTGATGGTCGTGCCCGGGTTCGACAGCAGACGTTCTCCGATTCGGGTGGCACGAAGGGGGTCTCTTTATGAGCGTTCTGGAGCTTTGCGATAGAGACGTGGCTTCGGTACGAGTGGAAGTGAGCGCGGCAGATGCCATCCGCCTGATGCTGGACCGGCATGTCGGCGCGGTGGGTGTGGTGGATAGCGCAGGTCTGGTGGCGGGCATCTTTACCGAGCGCGACGTGTTGCGCAAGCTGTCTCTAACCGGACGCAATCCCGAAATGACGCCGGTGCGGGAACTGATGACCACTCCAGTGGAGCTGGCGACCATCGACACGCGGCCGGGCGAGGCGCTGGCCACCATGCTGGAACGGCATTTTCGCCACCTGCCGGTGGTGGACAACTCCGGCAAGCTGCTGGGCATGCTGTCTATCCGCAACCTGCTGGAGCAACGCATCGACGATCTCAGCCACGAACTGGATGCGCTCGAACAATACGTCACCAATGACGGGCCGGGAGGCTAAGCCCTGAGTTGGACGCCTTTGCGTCGCCTTCTGAAGCCCGTCCTCTCGCGGGCCAGGCCGGGCTGATGATGAACCAGATGAGTCTCGCCTCCGGGTAAAATACATAACCTGATGCGCAACATTTCTCGCGCCCTGCCCAAAACCATTGCGGTTGTTCGCATTGTCACGTCGGCTTTCTTCCTGCTCTTCGGCGAGTACAAAGTCTTCGGCTCGGAGTTTACCCACGGCGGATTCCAGCAGTATCTTCAAGGCTTCATCCAGAACGGCGCAGTGAGTTTCTACCAGCCGGTGCTGGCCAACCTGGTGCTGCCGCACGCGGTATTTTTTGGCTACGCGGTCGGAATCATGGAACTGTTTATCGGGATCTGCCTGCTGCTGGGAATCTGGGTCCGTCCGGCTTCGGTATTGGGTGCGTTGCACATGCTGAGCCTCACGCTCGCTACCTGGTGGGAGCCCGGCCAGGGAATGCCGGTGTGGCGCTATTTCGGCGCGGAACTCGACCACTTGCCGCTGCTGTTTCTGTTCATAATTTTTTTTGTAGCCGATGCCGGGAAAGAATGGGGCCTGGACGGGCGTCGCCGCGCCTAGCGCAAGAAAGAACCGCGTGGGGACAGCCGCCCTCGGCTGTCCGGCGGAGCGAAGCTCCGCTAATGCCTTTCCGGCAATGAAATATTGTCGAGCTGCGCTCGACTGGACAGCCGAGGGCGGCTGTCCCCACGTGTTTAACGAGGAGCAAAATGAAGAAACAACCACGACATAATTTTCTCACCATCGTCCTCGCGTCATTGTTTCTGAGCGTACTCGCGAGCGCTCAGGAGCCCAGCTCCAGCCGCGTGATTGTTCACGCCGGAAAACTGCTCGATGTCCGCAGTGGCAAGACGCTCAGCGACCAGGCCATCGTGATCGAAGGCGGCAAGATCGTCACCGTCGGTCCGTTTACGCAGGCCAGGCGTGCGTCAGGCGATCGCCTGATCGATCTTTCCTCCTCTACTGTTCTGCCCGGCCTGACTGACGCCCACACGCACTTGACCGGCAATCCGCAGGATGCCGGGCCTCAGGCCCTCGGCATCTCGCTGCCTCGCGCCACGCTGACCGGCGCAAAAAATGCGCGCCTCACACTGGAGGCGGGCTTCACTACCGTGCGCAACGTGGGCGCGGAAGGCTACAGCGACGTTGCCCTGCGCGACGCCATCGACGCCGGCGATGTTCCCGGTCCCCGCATGCTGGTGAGCGGGCCTCCGCTCGGCATCACCGGCGGACACTGCGATGAGAACTTTCTGCCCTTTGACTTTCACTACTCTGCGGAAGGCGTGGCTGATGGCGTCGAAGGCGTGCAGCACAAAGTCCGCGAGACCATCAAATACGGCGCCGACCTGATCAAGATTTGTGCCACCGGGGGCGTGCTGTCGCATGGCGACAATCCGCAGGCATCGCAATATACGCTCGAAGAGATGAAGGCCATCGTGGCCGACGCGCATCGCCTGGGCCGCAAAGTCGCCGCCCACGCTCACGGCGCCCAGGGCATTCTCTGGGCCTCGCAGGCTGGCGTGGATTCCATCGAACACGGCTCTTATATTGACGACGCTGCCATCGCTGAGATGAAGAAGGACGGAACCTATCTGGTTCCCACACTCTATCTCGCCGACTGGTTTCTGGAACACGCGGAGCAAGTGCACGTTCCTCCGGAGATGATTGCCAAGGGTAGGACCGTGATGGCAGCCGCCCGCAAGAACGTGGCCCACGCATTTGCCAGCGGGGTGAAGGTAGCGTTTGGCACCGATGCGGCTGTCTATCCTCACGGCCTGAACGCGCACGAGTTTGCCGTCATGGTGAAGCTGGGCCTGAGTCCGCTGCAATCCATTCAGGCAGCGACCATCAACGCCGCCGACTTGCTGGGCTGGTCCGACAAAATCGGCGCGATCGAACCTGGCAAGTGGGGAGACATCATCGCCGTCGATGGCGATCCGCTGCAGGACGTGACCACGCTGGAACGCGTGAAGTTCGTCATGAAAGGCGGAGAAGTGGTGAAGAACGAATACGGAAAGTGAGGGTGTGTGGGTCGGACACTCCACTCCGACGCCTTTGAAGTTGAATGTTGACTTGGGAAATCTTGCGGCAGGCAGCCCTGTTTGCATTCGCGGAGTTTCAATTCAAAGGCAAAGGCGTCGGACAAGAGTGTCCGACCCACACAGGCCAAACAAACACCAAAGGCCGGCTCTTCAGCCGGCCTTTTCACCGAACCGAAAACGAAAACTATTTCTTGGGGGCGATTGCGTCCTTGGTGGCCTTGGCGACGCGGAATTTCACCACGGTCTTGGCTTTGATCTGGATGGGTTCACCAGTCTGAGGATTGCGTCCCATGCGGGCCTTGCGATGCGCCTTTACCAGCCGGCCCAGTCCCGGGATCACGAAGATGCCGTTCTTCTTGGTCTCTTTGACAGCCGTGTCGGTGAGGTGCTCGAGGAACGATGCAGCAGTCTTGTTGTTCACTTCGATCTTCTCGGCCAGATGGCGGACGAGTTGTGTCTTGGTCATGCCTGAAGCCATGAAACCTCCTCTGAATTCCTTAAAATTTTCCTGCGGTGAGCGCTATCTTATACCAGCGTTCTGTGGAAAAGTAGCGTTTCAGCCGCATTTTAGGCGGATTTCCTCACAGGACACACGGGAAAGACCGCAAGAAATCACCTTCGCGCGCATGCCAGCGTCCCAAAATGGCCCATTTGACCGATGAAACGGCGACACGAAAACCACGTGGTGACAGCGCCACCGGCTGTCCGGTCGAGCGCAGCTCGAGTGGCCTGATGTCATAATGTTTGCGGAGAACCTGTCCTGTGAGTTGTGCGATCTGCGAAAAACGCAAGGAGAAGCGTTTCTGCCCGGCCATCCACGGGCGCATTTGCCCGCAGTGTTGCGGCGAACAGCGCGAGGTGACGCTCGACTGTCCCAGTGACTGCGTCTATCTGCAACAGGCCCGCGAGCATGAGAAGCCGCGCCGCCTGGCAGATCTCAACCCTGCCGACGTGTTCGTCCAGGTGGAAGTCGAAGACCAGTTCCTTTACCGGCACGAACACCTGATCATGGGATTGACCTTCGCTCTTTCCAAGAGCGTTCGCACCGACCGCGGGCTGAAGGACGCCGATCTGATCGCGGCCCTTACATCATTGGCAAAAACATGGGAAACGCTGGTCAACTCCGGCTTGCACTATGAGAATCCGATTGCCAGCCCGGCGCCGCAGGCAGTGGCGGCGGAAGTGCAGAACATGATTAAAGAATACCGCGAGGCCGAGCAGAAGCACGTGGGATACGTTCAACTGCGCGACTCGGAAGTGCTGCGCGCCCTGGTGTTCATGGTACGCATGGCCCACGCCCGCACCTCGGGAAGGCCGAAGTCACGCGCCTTTGTTGACTTCCTGCTGGGCCAGTTCCCCGAGAAGCCCTCCGGCATCGCCGCCGCGGAAGAGCCCGGCAGCCGGATCGTGGTGCCGTAGGGCGGGCTTCGGGCGTCGGACCTCGGACGTCAGACTTCGGACTTCGGACGTCAGACCTCCGGCGGCAGACCTCGGACCCCGGTCCTCTGGCTCGGGCTTCAGGGTTTTTACCCCTCGTGACGCTAAATCGCCCCAGAATCTGCGATGGCCCTTGGCACCACGACCAAGGTCGTCCCTCCCGAGAACCGATCCTTCCGAAAAAAAGCCTGGTCTGGCGTCCGAAGTCCGACGTCCGACGTCTGAGGTCTGAGGTCCTACGCCCGACATGGGATAATCATCCTGGTGTCCGCGACTTCCAAAACCGATCTTTACCGTAAGCTTCCGTCCGTCGATGAGTTGCTGCGGAGTGCCGATTTGACCACGACCATTTCCAACGAAGGCCAGGCCGCCGTGACCGATGCTGCCCGATCCGTACTCGCGAGCTTGCGCACGGAGATAGCAGCTGGGAGATTGGACGCGGCCGCCGTTGATCTCGCCCTTTCCGGAATTCCGGACGCCGTCGGGCGCCAGCTTCGGCGGTCGCTGAGCTACGCGTTGCGTCCCGTGATCAACGCGACCGGCGTCATCCTGCACACCAACCTGGGGCGCGCCCCGCTGGCAGCTTCCGCCCTGGAACATCTTCGCGACACTGCTTTGGGATATTCAAACCTGGAGTTCGATATCGAGTCCGGCCAGCGCGGGCAGCGCGATGTTCATGTGGACCGGCTATTCCGCAAGCTGCTCAATGAACACGTGGGGACAGCCGCCCCCGGCTGTCCAGGCGAGCAAAGCTCGCCGGTTCGTGAGGAGGCTGGCATCTCCACCATCGTCGTCAACAACAACGCGGCCGCGGTCCTGCTGGCGCTGAACACGCTGGCCGACGGCGGAGAAGTCGTCGTCTCGCGCGGCGAGCTGGTCGAGATTGGCGGATCGTTCCGCATCCCGGACGTCATGTCAAAGTCGAACGCCACCCTGCGGGAAGTGGGCACGACCAACCGCACCCGGGTGGAGGACTACGAGCGCGCGATCAACGAAAAAACCCGGCTGCTGCTGCGGGTGCATCGCTCCAATTTTCAGATCACGGGATTCACCGAACAGCCGGAGCTCGCGGAGCTGGCTGCGCTGGCCCGCCGGCGAAACCTTCCGCTGATGGAAGACCTCGGCAGCGGCGCGCTTTTCGACTTGCGGTCCGTCGGCGTCAGCGGCGAACCGGGCGTGCTCGACAGCCTTCGCGCCGGCGTGGACGTGGTCAGCTACAGCGGCGACAAACTGCTGGGCGGCCCGCAAGCCGGCATACTCAGCGGTCGCGGTGATCTTATTGCCCGCATGCGATCGAATTCTCTTTTCCGCGCCTTGCGCGTGGATAAGTTGACCTACGCAGCTCTGGAAGCCACGCTGCTGGCCTACGTAAAGCACGACTATGACGCGGTTCCCGCGCTGCGCATGATGCACTTGTCCCAGGACGAAATTGGCCGGCGCGCGGAAGCTGTGGCAGCACTCCGGTCGTCGTCGGGATTGACGGTCGAGATCATTGACGGCGAATCGGTGATCGGGGGCGGCGCGGCGCCCTCGGCAGCGCTGCCCACCCGCCTCCTGGCCCTGACCCGCCAGGGCCTGAGCGCCGACGAAATCTCCTCCCGCCTTCGGGCGGGCAACCCGGCGATCATTGCTCGCGTGGAAGAAGGCCGTGTGCTGCTGGACCTGCGTACCGTATTTCCGGAACAAGATGAAAACGTGATGGCAGCGCTGCGGGCGCTTTGACTTCAGCGCATTGGAGATTGCAGATTTCAGATTGTCTGATTATCCGCCGCTCCGCCCGTTCAATCTGATATCTAGAATCTGAAATCCTCGCTGTGGCAACCCTCTACACCATCGGGCACTCGACCCGCACTCTCGAAGAGTTGCTCGAGGCCCTGCGTGCCCACTCCATTGCTACGCTGGCTGACATCCGTTCCTTTCCCATGTCGCGCCGCCTGCCACACTTCAACCGCGAATCACTGGAAAAGACCATGCCAGCATCGGGAATCCAATACGTGTGGATGAAGGAACTGGGCGGACGACGCAAGGCCATTCGGGACGACTCTCCCCACATCGCCTTGCGCAACGCCAGCTTTCGCAACTACGCAGATTACATGTTGACCGCGAAATTCCAGAACGCCGCGGCCGAACTGACCAGGCTAGCCGAGCAATCGCCCACCGCCTACATGTGCGCCGAGCGCGTCTATTTTCACTGCCATCGCATGCTGGTGTCGGATTGGCTGACGGCCCATGGACATGACGTCTTTCACATCGATGGCACCGGGCCGGTGAAACTCCACAAACTGCTGCCGGAGGCGCGCATCATTGACGGCGAACTTATCTATCGCGGGGATCTGCTGCTCTAGTCATCGATCGGCGAAGCGCTACAATCGTTGCATGCCGCCGCGCATCGCCATTCCCGTTCCCCACTCTGAAGATCCGGAGTATGCGGAGCGGGCCTTTCCCGCAATATGCGCACGCGGTCGAAATGGCAGGCGGAGAGCCGGTGCGAATTCCGCTCGACCAGACATTCGCTGAAGTTGCGAAACTGATCCGCAGCTGTGATGCCGTGCTCCTGCCCGGAAGCAAGGCCGACGTGGATCCCGCCAAATACAAAGTTGCGACCGACCCGAAGACCGCAGCAGCCGATCCCGGGCGCGATGCAGTGGACGAACTGCTGCTGCAGGACGCCTACAACCTGCGCAAGCCGGTGCTCGGCATCTGTTACGGTCTGCAGATTCTCAACGTGTATCGTCACGGAACGCTGTTGCAGCACATCGAGTCCGCAATCAATCACGAGGCGGGAAGAGACGTGCCGATCGCGCACACGGTGAAGGTGGATATGGGAACGAGGCTGGGCCGGATTGTCCTGCCAGGGGCTGATGCGGGGCATGACGGCGGGACCGCCATCGCGGTGAACTCAAGTCATCATCAATCGGCGGAGAACATCGGCGAGGGACTGCGCATTGTGGCCCGATGTCCGGAGGACGGAATTATTGAGGCTATCGAGGGCACCTCTCCAGACCATTTTGTTCTGGCCGTGCAGTGGCACCCGGAACGTTCCGTGGAAGATGATGCGGGCTCGCGCGCAATCTTCCAGGCGCTGGTGGAAGCGGCCCGCCAATGATCATGTGGGCGCGAGCGCCCCGCTCGTGCACAGTTTGCACGAACGAAAAGCTCTCGGCCGGAATCAACCTATTTCCGGGCCTTCCCAGCCCCAGACTTCGCCGCTTTCTTCTCGAGCAACACCACCACGTGCGCGATGGCGGCGTTGTCCGTCCCCATCCCTTCCGGGGTCTTGGCTTTGACACCCACGCAATCCGGAGGAATTCCAAGCAACTCCGCCAAGTGCGTTCGAATCGCCAGCGCGTGCGGACCAATCTTGGGCGCAGCCAGAATCAGGGTCGAATCCACATTGACCACTGCATAGCCTGCCGCCTTCACCCGCTTGAGCGCCTCGGCCAGGAAAAGCGCGGAGTCGGCGCCTTTCCAGCGCGGGTCGGAGGGAGAAAAAGAGAACCAATATCGGGAGCGGCCACCGCCCCCAGCAAAGCGTCGGTCACCGCGTGCAGCAGCACGTCGCCATCGGAATGGCCGCCCAGTCCCTTGGAATGGGGCAGCGTGATGCCGCCGATCTTCAGTGGAATGCCGCGCCTGAATTCGTGAGAGTCCCAGCCGTAGCCGATGCGAGTTTCTGGTTTCAAGGTTTCCAGTCTTGTCGTTGGTCGTTGGTCGTCCGTCGTTGGCAAAAATTCAATCGCATCATGAACCAGCCGCGGCCGTCGGTCTTTCAATTGGTAATAGCTGACGACCGAAGTCTGACGACCGACGACTAGTCGTGTGATCCGTGAAAATCCGTGGCCGCTTCTACCGTTTCAGGAAAAACTCCGCCAGTTCCATGTCGGCCGGGGTGGTGATCTTTATATTTCGCGGCGAGCCCATCACCACTGCAACCTCGTGGCCTGAGCGCTCGACCAGGGACGCCTCATCGGTGCCAAGAAATCCGTCAGCCGTGGCTTCATCGAAGGCCTGCTTCAGCACGCTATAGCGAAAGCCCTGCGGAGTCTGGGCCATCACCACCCGCTCGCGGGGCAGAGTGGCGGTGATGACGGCGCCTTCCGAGGTGCGTTCCACCTGCTTGATGGTGTCCATGGCCGGCATCCCTGCGATGGCCGCGCCATATTTTTGTGCGGCCTCGATCACGTCGTGAATGATCTCATTGGTGACGAAGGGACGGACCGCATCGTGGACTAGCACAATATCGTCGGCAGCCGCGCGCACCGCATCGATCGCATGAGCCACGGACTGCTGGCGATGCTCGCCGCCTTCCACCAGTTCAATCTTTTTGGCCGAAAGATCCCGGTCTCCCTGCAAGCGGCTTTGAAAGCCGGCAATCTCGTTGGCGCGCAGCGCCACGTAAATTTCCGTGACCTCGGGGCTGGCTGCGAACTTGCGCAAGGTGTGAATCAGGATCGGCGTTCCCCCGATCTCGGAGAACTGCTTGGATGCCACGGGCTTCCTGCTCCTGGCATCGGAGGCCGGAGCCATACGTGTCCCCAGGCCCGCCGCCGGAATGATCACCACTACCTTCATCGCGGCCTGTAAGTATAAGGGCTGGCGGGGAGAGTGTTCAAATGTCCTGGCCTGTGTGGGGCGGACACTCCTGTCCGCCTGCCTTTGATCTTGATTTTGATCTTGAATTTGGTTCTAGTCGGAGTGAGGTTGCTCAGCCTGAACCCGAAAATCAAGAGCAACTTCAAAAGCGTCGGACAAAGCCTGCCCTCAGCGAAGTCGAAGGGAGTGTCCGACCCACACTTCTTAGCTGTATCGATCGGCCTCGCGGTAGCGTTTTACCCTTTCGGCGGCTCCCACAATTCAATCCGATTGCCGTCCGGGTCCATGATCCAGGCGAAGCGTCCATACTCGTAATCTTCGCGGTGCGGATCGATCTTCACGCCCTCTTCCTGAAGCGCCGCCAGCAATGCATCGAGATCATCCACCCGAAAGTTGAACATGAACGGAGAGGCACTGGGATCGAAATACTTGGTCTCGCGGGGAAAGATCGACCACACCGTCATGCCCTTCGCCTCCGGTGCATCCAGCTCGCGCCATTCGAAGGTTGCGCTCGTTCCCTCCGGGGCAGGCGGGATTCCAAGATGTTTTTCATACCACTGGTAAAGCGCCGCTGGATTTTCCGCCTTGAAGAAAATCCCGCCAATGCCGGTGACGCGCTTCATATCTTCGCTCCGTCGTCTAAGGTGTTTACAGTATGCCATTTTGCCCGGGTCGTGAACTTTTTGCCAGGGAAAGCGGGCGGGCCCTGCCGGAATCCGCGAATCGTGGCGCTTAGTGCAACCAGGAGAGCCGGTTAGCGCACCTGACCAGCGCGGTCGAGATCGGCCCTGGAAGTGCTAATTACACTTCCGTGCGACGCTTGGAGGCGAATATGAAATCGATACAACGTTCATGGCTGTCGCTGGTAGCTTTTTGCGCGGTGAGCGGGATGATTGTGGCGCTGGGTTTCGCCGTTCTGCTGGCCGGCGCGTCGCTGGCCTTCGCCGTTTCCCAACCCGCGGCGGGCGCGGAGGCACGCACGATGGCCGGTGCGTCCGCCGAAGAGATCACGGAGCAACCGGTCGCTGCGCAAACCGCGATCGCCGCGCAGAACTCGGCTCAGCCGGTTGACGACAATGGCGCAGCTTCCGGCCAGACCTTCGCCGGCATGATTACCGACTCGCGCTGCGGCGCGCGCCACCGGAGGAACTCGGGCAAGACCTCGGCGGAGTGTGTCCGCTCCTGCGTGCGCCACGGGGCCCATTATGTTCTGGTGGATGGTGAAAAAGTCTATGGCCTGCAGGGTGATCCGGCAGAATTGGAGAAGCTGGCGGGCGAGAGAGTGAACATTGTAGGCATGCTCGAAGGCGATACGATCAAGGTTAAGGCTGTGGCGATTGAGGAGCCCGGCGGCAACTGAAATCGCGCACCCACTATTCCGCCGGGCGCTCCACCATCATTGGCGGTGACTTTTTCGTATCTGCACTTTGCGCCGGAGGCGCGGCCGAAGGAGCAACCGGTACCGCATTGATCCCGGCGCGCGATTCGCTGCGGCTGCCGGGGCGTTCATCCCATTTTCCAAAAATCATTTTTCCCGCCGTGGTCTGCAGCACTGAAGTCACTGAGATGTCGATGGTCTTGCCGATCACCTTCCTGGCATTGTCCACCACCACCATGGTGCCGTCGTCGAGATAGGCCACGCCCTGGTTGTACTCCTTGCCTTCCTTCAGGATAAAGACCCGCATGGTTTCGCCGGGCAGCACGATCGGCTTGAGGGAGTTAGCCAGTTCGTTGATGTTCAACACCGCCACGCCCTGCAGCTGCGCCACCTTGTTCAGGTTGAAGTCATTGGTGATGATTTTGCCTTCGTACAGCTTGGCCAGTTCGATCAACTTCAAATCCACTTCGCGGACGGAAGGGAAATCATCCTCGACAATCTGGATCTGGAGCGAGGGAACCTTCTGCAGGCGTTGCAGAATGTCGAGACCGCGACGCCCCCGGTTGCGCTTGAGCGAGTCGGCGGAGTCGGCCACCAGCTGCAATTCGCGCAGCACGAACTGCGGAGTCACGATGGTGCCGTCGAGAAAACCGGTCTCGGCAATGTCGGCGATGCGGCCGTCGATGATGACGCTGGTATCGAGGATCTTGTAGCTCTTCTTGCCCTGCTTTTCGCCGCCGAAGACTCCGCCCAGTGCGGCCAGGTTCAGCAGGTCACCTTTGTTCGCCCCCACCACCAGGCCGACATAGGCCATCAGCAGCATCACCAGGATTTGCAGGAAGCTCTGGGTGTGCCCGGGAGCGACGCTGTTGCGAATGACCAGGGAGAAGAGGTAAGCGCCAAAGATGCCGAGCACACTGCCGACGGCGGCGCCAATCAGGCGCTTCAGACTGACTCGCCGCAGGCGCCATTCGAACAGGACGATGGCGAACCCGATGAGCGCGCCCACTCCCGCATCCAGGTTGGGAGGAAGGCCAAACGGGTCTGTCAGATAGCAAGTAACAGCAATTATGAGAACAAATAAGAAACGAACCAAAACCAAGTCCACTGAAGGACCTCCCCGGAACCCATCGGCGGACCCCTCCGCAAACGAGCGTCCTGCACTGGTTTCCCCGGTGCTCCTGAAAATCGGTACCAGTGATCTGTTAAACGGAGCCTATGAATTGGATATGAAAAGCGCTCCGACCTCCCCTCCACGGCTGGCCCATGTTGCAGGTCTGTCCGGGAAGGAGAGCCCCAACTGCATTACGGAAAGTATATACCTGCCGCACAATATCGCGATGCGTCGCTGCGGCGAGACCGATCCGTCGTCATGCCGCTACCCGCCGGCTGTACACTGCTGGTCATGAAGGCCCTTGTCATCAGCCGTTTAGGTGGCCCCGAGGTGCTCGAAGTGAGCGCCGTTCCGGAGCCTGCTTCCGCCGCCGGGCACGAGTTGGTCCAGGTTGAAGCCGGCGGGATCAACTTCGCCGACATCATGAGCGCGCAAGGCGGCTATCCCGGAACTCCGAAACCGCCGCTGGTGGCGGGACGCGAATTCTGCGGCACTCGCGTCAGCGACGGCCGGCGCGTCATGGGCTATGCCCAATGGGGAGCATTCGCCGAACGCGTTGCCGCATCGTCGCAATTGCTGTGGCCGGTCCCGGAATCCTGGAGCGCGGAAGACGGCGCGGCCTTCCCAGTCAACTATTTCACCGCTTACTTTGCTTACTGGAAGTCGGGTCTGCTGCAGCCGGCTGCCGGCACAGCTACACCGCGGGTTCTCATTCACGCCGTAGCCGGTGGAGTAGGAACTGCCGCGGTGCAGATCGGAAAATTGCTGGGCATCGAAATGTACGGAACTTCTTCCTCGGAAGAAAAACTGGCGCGGGTGAAAGCGCTGGGCTTGCAGCACGCGATCAACTACAAACAGCGCGATTACGAAGAAGCGATCAAGGACCTGACCCGCGGCGAAGGCGTGGATGCCGTGTTTGAAATGCTGGGCGGCGAGCATACCGCGAAAAGCGTGCGCTGCCTTCGCGATTTCGGCCGGGTCATCGTGTACGGCGCGGCCACCGGACAACCGTCGCACCTGGATCCGCGCATCCTTTATGCCAAAGGCGCGAGCGTGCATGGTTTGTGGTTGACCTATTTGTCCGCCAAGCGCGAGTTGATGAATCAAGCCTGGCAGCAGCTCTCCGCATGGACAGCGCAAGGGCATTTGCGGCCCGTGATCGGTCACGTGTTTCCGTTGGAAGAAGCTGCGGAAGCGTATCGCTTGCTGCTGGAGGGCAAGAATTTCGGGAAGGTAGTGCTCAGGCTAGTGTGAATCACGTGCCGTGCTGATCGGCCTTTGCCATCCTTCGTGCATCTTCGTGTCCCTGTTGGTTAATTAATTCAAGGCACAAACCACGAAGGACACGAAGGTGACTTAGGGCGAGCGCAGAAACATCGCTGCTGATATCAAACCAAAAAACGCCTAAGTCAAAAAGCGTCGGGCAAGAGTTTCCTACCGACACAAACGACCTCAACAAGACAAATGCCTGTTGTGTTGCGGCTTTCAGGCTGACGAGGGGCTGCTAACAACCAAGCACCCATGTCGTCCAAAGAGGTGCATGCGGAATGTGTGCCGGAACTTTTCGACGGCAGGTTACGTAGCAGTGATTGCAACCGGGCCTGAGAAGAAGAACCAGCAGACCCGGTAATTAAATTAGAAGAGAAAAATTTTCAGGGGTTACAGGGACTGGCTCACGCTCGGTTTGGCGGCCCAGGTGAGGACAATCCCCGGAGCAGAAAGCACGCGGCCTTGCGGCCGTACTCTTTTCGCTTAACCCCGAGGCAGCATTTTAGGCCTTCGACGGCAAAACGCAAGGTTTTCCTGCCCCAGGCAAATCCAGGCCGCCCTGAACCGGTTCCCGACGACATCGGGAAAGAAAAAAGGAGTCACATGAGCGTATCGAAAGTCTCCAAGGGCCTTCTGCTGGGATTGGCCTTGCTGCTGGCCACAAGCGTGTTTGCCGCCAACAAGGGCACTCTACAGGTGAGCGACACTGTCACCGTGAACGGAAAGCAACTCGCCGCCGGCGACTACACCGTGAAATGGGAAGGCGCTGGACCGAATGTCGAACTGAATATCCTGCAGGGCAAGAATGTGGTTGCCACCGTTCCTGCCCGCATGGTCGATCTGGCGCGCTCTCCGGACCGCGACTCGGCCGTAACCGTACTTAACAGCGATGGCCGCAAGTCTTTGAACGAAATTCGCTTCGGTGGGAAGAAGTACGCCTTTGCGATTGGCGAAGAGTCTGCCAAATCCAACGCCAGCGGCAGCAACGCTACCAGCGTTCAGTAGTCAGCTAGTCCGATCAAATCGATAAGGGAGCGCGCAAGCGCTCCCTCTTTTGATTACCGACGCCTTGACGATGCGCGACTGCGATGCACTTTGCTGACGATCGACGACTGACGACCGACGACTGTCTTTCAGTATTTTGGCATCTTCGGATCCACGCGGTCGGCCCAGGCCAGAATTCCGCCGGCCAGGTTGTGCACTTTCTTGAATCCCGCCTGGCGCAGAAAATCCACCGCTTTACCGCTGCGCACGCCGGAGCGGCAGTGCGCCACGATCTCGCGGCTGGAATCCAGCTCGCTGATTCGTTTGGGCAGGTCGCCCAGCGGAATCAGGTGTCCGCCGATGTTGCAGATCTGGTATTCGTGCGGCTCGCGCACGTCGAGCACGAACAGGTCGTCGCCCGCGTCCAGCCGCCGCTTCAATTCTTCCACCTGCATTTCCGCGCCTGAAGTTTCCACTGGCTTCTCCTCACCGCGAATTCCGCAAAACTCGTTGTAGTCGATCAACTGCTTGATCGTGGGATGCGTTCCGCACACCGGGCAATCGGGGTTCTTGCGCAGCTTGAGTTCGCGAAACTTCATGTCGAGGGCATCGATCAGCAACAGCCGTCCGATAAGCGGCTCACCCTTGCCCAGAATCAGCTTGATGACTTCGGTGGCTTGCATCACGCCCACCAGTCCCGGCAGAATGCCCAGCACTCCGCCCTCGGCGCAGGATGGCACCAGTCCGGGCGGTGGCGGCTCGGGATAAAGGCAGCGGTAGCACGGGCCTTCCTTGGTGGCAAAAACGCTGGCCTGGCCTTCGAAGCGGAAAATCGATCCGTAAACGTTGGGCTTTCCGGTCAGCACGCAAGCGTCATTCACCAGGTAGCGTGTGGGAAAGTTGTCGGTGCCGTCGGCGATGATGTCGAACTCGCGAAACAGCTCCAGCGCGTTTTCGCTGGAGAGCCGGGTGTCAAACTTCCTGATATTCAGGAAGGGGTTGATGGCCTTGAGTTTGTCCGCCGCCGAGTCCAGCTTCTTGCGCCCCACGTCGGCCGTGGAGTGAATGATCTGCCGCTGCAGGTTGGTGTAATCCACCACATCGAAGTCCACGATGCCCAGCGTGCCCACACCGGCCGCGCCCAGATACAACGCCAGCGGCGACCCAAGGCCGCCCGCGCCGATGCAGAGAACTTTCGCGGCTTTCAGCTTGAGCTGCCCTTCCATGCCCACCTCGGGCATGATCAGATGGCGCGAGTAGCGCTGGATCTCGTCGTTGCTCAGCGTAACGGATTCGGGTTTGACTTCAAGTGTCGTGGCCATCAGAACCTCTTAAAATTGAAGAATTGTCGGATTGACGAATCGAATGCAGCTATCGACAGGAGGGACAACAACAGCGGCGGACTGTGAGGTCGGGCTTCAATTCGGCAATCCTAAAATCCGGCAATCCGGCAATCATTAAAGCCCTCCGGCGATGGAAGGCACAATGGAAATACTATCATCGTCCTTGACCGCCGTGGCGTCCTTCTGCAGGTAACGGACGTCCTCGTCGTTAAGGTACACATTCACAAAGGCGCGCAGCTTGCCCTCGTCGGTATAAAGATGCCGGCGCAAGTCAGGATGCCGGGCCACCAGGTCGGAAAGAGCGTCGCCGATCGTGCCGGCCTTCACTTCAACGGCAGGCTGCTTGCCGGTGTACTGGCGCAGGGGGGTAGGGATCTGGATCTTGGGCATAGGCTATACATGATGCCACAGGTGGGCCAGGAGATTCATGGGGATGGTGTTGTGTGGGTCGGACACTCCTGTCCGACGCCTTTGACTTTGACCCTGATCTTTCTTGACCCTGATCTTTCTTGACTCTGACTTTTCTTGACTCTGACTCTCCTTGTCTTTGGACTTTTCTTGCCGTTGACCCTGGTGGCTCATCTACACCCGGGCAAAGCTGCAACCGCCCCAAATCAAAGTCAAAGGCGTCGGACATGAGTGTCCGACCCACACCACACGCAACAGCTGGGTCAGGCGACCTCGATCTTCTCCGCTACCAGCTTCTTGTCAGGCTCATCGCTGCCGGTCAGTTCGAAGGAATTGGTCAGCACGGCTTTGCCTTTCTCCACGCTGGTGATGACGTAGGAGCAGCCGAACCAGTGCGCCTCGGCCAGATCGGTCTGCGACCACTGCGCCGGGTGGTCAGGATGGGAATGATAGAAGCCAACGATATCTTCGCCGCGCTCGCGCCCTTCCCGCTGAATGCGGATCAGTTCTTTGGGATCAATGTTGTAGCGATTGTGCGCGGAGTCGGTCCGCGTGTTGCCAGCCCGCGCCACCGAGGTCACGGTGCGCACACCGTCTTCGCCCATCTGCCCCAGCAAGACGCCGCAGCACTCGTGGGGATAAGTTTCTTCGCCATGGAGTTGGAGTGCAGCGTAAGCGGATTGGGGAAGCTTCAACATCTGATTGCAGATTTCGGATTGTAGATTTCAGATCTAAATTCCAAATCGCCGATTTCGGGATGTGACCTAAAATCTGCAATCTGAAATCTCGAATCTGAAATCGCTTCTCACCCTTCCTCCCAGAATCTCTCGCTCAAGTATTTGTCGCCAGAGTCGCACAGAATCGTCACAAATACCGCCCGTTCATCCTTGCCCAGCTTTCGTGCCACCTGCAGGCAGCCCACCACCGCAGCGGCGGCCGAGATGCCGACCAGCAGTCCTTCTTCGCGGGCCAGGCGTTTGGCCATGCCGTAGGCGTCCTCGGTCGAGATGCCGAGGTCCTCGTCGGCCAGCTTGGCATCGTAGATTTTTGGGATGATCGCGCTGGCCATGTGTTTGGCGCCTTCAATCCCGTGAAAGGGCGAGTCGGGTTGAAGCGAGATGCAGCGAATCGCGGGATTCAGTTCCTTCAGCCGGCGGGTAGTGCCGACGAAGGTCCCGCTGGTGCCCATCATGGAAACGAAATGGGTGACCCGCCCTTCCGTCTGTTGCCAGATTTCGTTGGCTGTGCCATGGTAGTGGGCCTGCCAGTTGGCGTCGTTGGAATACTGGTCGGCATAAAAGTATTGGTCGGGGTGTTGGGCGTAGAGTTCGCGCGCCGCTCGTATGGCTCCGTCGGAACCGTCGCCCGGGTCGGTATAAATAATGTTGGCGCCATAGGCATGCAGGATGTGCTTGCGCTCGATCGAAACATTCTGGGGCATGCACAACGTCACCGGGAAACCCTGCGCCGCCCCGATCATGGCGTAAGCGATACCGGTGTTTCCGCTGGTGGAATCGAGCAGCGTCTTGCCGGGACCGAATTTTCCGCTGGCGCGGCCCTGGGCCACGATGTTCGAGGCGGCGCGATCTTTCACCGATCCACCGGGGTTGTACCACTCGGCTTTGCCCAGCAACTCGATTCCGGGTAAATCGCGAGGGAGACGCTCCAGTCGCAAAAGCGGAGTGTTGCCGATAAGTTCGAGGCTGCGACGGCCGATCGGGAGAGCATGATTCCCCCTCGATTGCGTCACGTCGCCGGCACGCGCAGCGGTCGCAGAATCAGGCACTTCCGTTCGTTTTGCCGGAACAGGTCGCATGGATTTACGGTGGGTCCGTGACCATCGTAACGTATGGCGGGCCCGAATTAACGCTTTTGCAACGGATGATTGGATTATAAAAGAGGCTGCTTCGATGCAGCCAGAACGCGGGAAATGCACTCTTTTCCGCGAATCTGCATCTCATCGGATGAGGGTTAAAGCTTAGAGCCGTAAAAGGGATTGGGATTCCGAACGAATGACAACCAAGGTTGAGCAACGCGGTTATGAGGACTCATTAAGCTGGTTGAAGGAGCACGGCTTCGACTTGATCGAAGCGCCCGGCATGCAGGGGCGTGTTTTCCTGAGAAAGTACAACGTGTCCGCCGCCATCCAGAAAGATGGCGACGACGGCGTGAAGATTTTCGCTTACCCGGGATACCTGATCGGCAGCGAGATTTCCAAACTGGTCAACCGCGGCTACCAGCAGTTTCTGAAAACCGCTAAGACCGAGGTCCCGGCCACGGCAGACCACCTCAAGGCACTGCAGCAATTCACCGAAGAGTTGAAGGAAGGCCTTGGACTCCCTGTCCTGTACAACGAATCGCTGGGCACTGTGAGCGAGTCATACCACTACGACCGCATCAAGGACCGCGACAAGCCCAAGGCAGAGCGCCCCAAGCGCCCCTGGGAAAAAGCAGGACTCAGCGCAGCCGCCGCCAAAAAAGGCCGCGCCTAGCAACAAACTATTCCCTTGTCATCCTGAGCGCAGCATTCCGATTCGCTTGCGAATCGAAATGCGGAGTCGAAGGACCCCTATAAGCATTCGAATACTCCGCCCGGGGAGATTCTCCCGCTGCGAATTCTCCTGTGCGACACTGCTTGTCCCCGGAGCAATAAACAGTAGCGCCGGCATCCCTTCGACTTCGCTCAGGGCAGGCCTTGCCGGCTGTCCCGAGGGCGTCTCGCCCTCGGCGCGGGCCGGCGGTGCGGAACGGCGCGCTTAGCGCAGGGCAGAACAAATCGAAGCGACTGTCTTCCGAACCAACCCAAAGCTCTCTATTTCTTAACCCGCACCTGGACCCGCGTTCCTTCCGGCAACTGGCCGTTCACGAGTTTGACCACTCCGCCCTGCACCACACCTTCGAATTCCTGCGGCTGAGCGACAGGTCGCGCGGGCGAGTCGCCCGCGGCCAGACGGCCCGTGCCCTTGTCCATGGCCTGGTTGGCGAGGTCGTCGGCTTCGCGGTTGTGTTCGCGCAGGGCGTGATCGATGGAGAACCACTCCAGTTGAGCGATCAATTCTTTGGCGCGCGCGTGAAGCTCCTGCAGGGTTAGCGTTCTTCACTTTGTAGATGCCCTTGATCTGGCGCACCAGCAGTTCGGAGTCGCTGATTACCTTGAGCGCTTTGTGTCCGTGCTCGATGGCATACTCCAGCGCTGCAATCAGGCCTTGATACTCGGCAAAGTTGTTGGTCTGGTGACCGAGGTATTGGCTGAGCGCGGCAACTTTCTGTCCTCTTTCATCCTTGATCACGACCCCGTAGCCGGCAGGCCCGGGGTTGCCGCGCGCGCCGCCATCGCTGTGAGCGACCAAATGGCGTTCGGGCGCTTTGGCGTGCGACGAAGGAAATAGACTGCGACTCGGGTAAGAGGGCATGAAGAAAGTTTACATTGGTGTGGTGTGGGTCGGACACTCCTGTCCGACGCCTTTGACTTTGACTTTGATTTTGATTTGACTTTGATTTGTTTTGACTTTGACTTTGACTTGTTTAGATTTTGACTTATCCCGACCTTTTCCGGACAACCGCACTGATCCACGGCAACCAACATCAACTTCAAAGGCGTCGGACAGGAGTGTCCGACCCACACTCTGAGCCACACTCCGACCGCGCTAGCGAGTGTGGCGCTTGAAAAATTGCCATATGACTTCAGTGCCGTCCAGATTGCGGCTGGCCTTGCCGACCAGGAAGGCGGGCAGATACTGCGGCCCGTGAGGCCAGGTATGGCCTCCGCCTTCGATGACGTAAACCACAACTTCCGTGCCTTGCTTGCCGCCGGCATAGACTTCGCGCCGCACGCTGGTGCCGTCCTCTGTCTGATTGGGCAAGTTCTCAACCACAGGCTGGGGAGAGACCTCGTCCCATTTGCGCCAGAATTCCACCGCCTGTGCCAGCGAGATCGCCACTCCGCGATTACGCAGCATCGGCCCCCCTTCAATGTGCACCAGCGGATCCTTGGTGCCGTGCATGAACAGCACGGAGATCGGGGCGGAGGGATGGCACGCCGGCGCCAGGGTATCAGGCATGGTGGCCGCGACCGAGGCGATGGCGGCAAGTTTGTCGGTCAAATCGCAGGCCAGGCGGTTGGAAAAAAAGCCGCCATTCGAAATCCCGGCGGCGTAAGTTCGCCTGGGATCGGCGCGCCGGGTGCGTTGCAATTCTTCAATCAATGTCCGGATGAAACCGACGTCGTCGGCCGGAGACAGTCCCCTGGTGTCGCTCCAACTCTTGTTGAAACTCTCGGGGTACGCCACCAGAAATCCCTCCTGGTCGGCCAGCAGGTCGAAATGGGTAAAGTTCGGCATGGTGGCGGCGTGGCCACCGCCGCCGTGAAAAACCAGGACCAGCGGCACCAGGCCGCTCTTTGGCAGTGACTCTGGAACGTGCAGCAGATACATGCGGTCCACGCCGCCGATGTTGATGTGCACCTGTTCGTCGTCGGCCGGCGCTCGTGCGGGAGCGCAGTTCGCCGGCGAGAGGCCACCGAAGAATGCAATCGCGAGAACGACAGCGAGGAAAGCGACACTTTTGCCCATGAAGACTCCAGATTCCTTCGAACACAATTCTCTCTCCGTACGCTGAGCGGAGCCGGAGGCCCCAGCACTGATAATTCGGAGGTGGAATAGGGGTCCCTCGACTTGCTCTCCCCGCGCAGGCGCGGCTTGAGCCGCGCTCGGGATGATCCTTTCGGTGTAAGGACTATTCATTCGTGTATTGCAAGGCCGGTCCCCGCTCCAGGCAAACCGGACATTGCGTAGACGAAGGGTAAATGCCGTGGCGGAGTTGGTTGAAGTAACTTGTTATCTTCCCGCTGCCAGGCGCGTGGCCAGGCGCTGTGGCAGATTGGCCGCCATGATGCGGTCCTGCGCCTGCTTCAGATTGTAGGGCACGCGACAGAAGGTCAGGATGCGGGCCTCGGAGTCAAACACAGCAAAGGCCGCGCGCCAGTCTCCATCCCGGGGCTGTCCCACTGAGCCGGGATTGACCATGTAACGCATGCCTTCCTTGAGCGGAACCTCCATGGCCTCACTTTGCCCCACTGTGTTGTACTGCGGACGAAAATAATCACTGGCGACATTGTTAGTGCAAAAGCTTCCCTGCAGGTGGGTGTGACCAAAAAATGTCAGCGGCGTCACCGAAGTCAGCAACGGCTCGATCGCATCGCGCAAAGTCACCACGTACTCGTCTTCGTCAACGGGAGAGCCGTGCACAAACTGGATGCCAGGCAATTCGCCGGTCTGGATCGGGCCATGGGGCAGGCCCAGCAGCCATTTCAGGTTTTGTTGAGTGAGCTGGTCGCGGGTCCACAGAGCCGCCAGTCCGGCGATGGGATTGAAGTCTCTCAAATCCATGGCGCCGCTGGCGGCTTTGTCATGATTGCCGCGCACAAAGATGTGTCCCAGGGTGCGCGAGCGCTCGATCACTTCGTTGGGGCTGGCGCCGTAACCGACGATGTCCCCAAGATTGACCACCATGTCGTGCGGCGGCGCTGCCGCCAGGCACGCTTCCAGAGCTTCGAGGTTGCTATGAATATCGCTTATTAAAAGGACGCGCACAGATCACCGGACAAACTGGCGATTATAGACCTGTAAAGCATGGCCGTGGGCCGAAAACATTCCGATGTGTGGGTCGGACACTCCTGTCCGACGCCTTTGACTTTTCTTGTCTTTGACTTTTGTTGCTGTTGCCCCTGGTGGCTCATCCACTCCGAGGCCAAAACAACAACCACCCAAAATCAAGGGTCAACCGCGTCGGACAAGAGTGTCCGACCCACACCTGCAAAAGCTACATGGGAGCATTCACCACTGGACACCTCGCCCAATGTCCATGCGCAACTTCCACCAGCGGCGGAAGACTGCGCGCGCACTCGGGCACGCGAAATTCGCAGCGCGGCTCAAACGGACAGCCCGGCGGGACCGCATGAAGAGGCGGCACCGCGCCTTCGATGGTCTCGAGCGGCTGATCGCGGTCCGTCTTCAAGGTGGGGACGGCGTTCAGCAGCCCGCGCGTGTAGGGATGCGCCGGCGCCTGAAATATATCGCGCTTCGATCCCACTTCCACCAGGTTGCCGGCATACATCACCGCCACTCGGTCGGCAACCTGCGAAACCACGGCCAGGTCATGCGAAATAAAAAGCATGGTCAAACCGAAGCGGGTGCGCAATTCAGCCAGCAGATCGAGAATCTGCGCCTGAATGGTGACATCGAGCGCAGTCGTAGGTTCGTCCGCAATCAGCAGTTGCGGACGGTTGACGATGGCCATGGCGATCATCACCCGCTGCCGCATCCCGCCCGAAAGCTGGTGCGGATAATCGCGGGCCCGGCGTTCGAAATCGGCGATGCCCACTTCCTTCATGGCAATGAGCGTTCGCTTCCAGGCTTCGATCTTCGCGACTTGATGATGGGCCAGGACAGCTTCCGCGATCTGGTCGCCCACCCGCATTACCGGGTTCAGCGCGGTCATCGGCTCCTGAAAAATCATGGCTAGCCGGGAACCGCGCAGAGGACGCATCGCATCGCCCGACAGCTGCAGCAGGTCGCAGGCCCCGCTGCCGTTGCCAAAGCGAATCTCCCCGCCAATGCGCGCGTGCGCCGGTAGCAGGCGCATCAGGGCCAGCGAAGTGACCGATTTCCCCGAGCCAGATTCGCCCACCAGCCCCAGCACTTCGCCCGCCGCAATCGAAAAACCGAGATCGCGCACCGCCACCAGCCAGCCGCTCCCGCCCTGACTCGAGCGGGGAAATTCGACCACCAGATTCCGCACCTCAAGAAGATCAGCCATGCGCAGGTAGCGCCGGCGTCCCGCCGGCTGTCCGGAGGGCGTCCCGCCCTCCGCTTTCTGTTGCAGAATTATTGTCCCAGAATCAAGGGCAACCCATTCTTGGGATTGCCGATCACAACCACCTTGGCATTCGCGCTCTTGGCCAACGTCTCGGTCGCCTCAATGCCTTTCCACTCCAGCAGCTGCGGACTGATCCCCTGGGCCACAATCTGCTGGAAGTCGCGAATCCCAGCCGCTTCAATGCGCTTGCGTTGCGCCTCCTGCGTTTCCTTCTGCAGCCGGAAGCTCATGGCCAGGGCCTCCTGTTCGGCCTGCTGCTTGGCTTCGATCGACGTCTTCAGCGTGGCCGGCAGCTGAATGTCCCGCAGCAGCACGCTCTCCACCAGCAGGCCGCGTTCACCAAGTTTGGCGGTGAGTTGATCCAGAATCTGTTTCGCAACCATTTCCCGCTCGCCGGTGTACAAGGCGTTGGCGGAGTGCGAGGCCGTGGCCTCGCGGATGGCCGCCCGCAGGTTTGGTTCGATCAGCACGTTCATGTAGTTGGGCCCGATCGTCCGGTAGACCTCGGAAGCCTTTTCCGGATTGAGGTGATAAATGAGTGAAGTATCCAGATTCATCACCAGCCCTTCACTCGACGGCACGCTGGCCGATTCCTTGAGTTCCTGGGTGCGGATGGAAAGCTCATGGTTGGCCTTGAAGGGATTGATCAGGTGAACGCCTTCGGGCAGCACTTCTCCCGTGACTCGCCCGAACAAGGTAAGCACTCCGACATGCCCCGAATCCACCCGGGCGACGGAGGAAAAGATCATAATCACCACCACGAAGGCCGCCGCCGCAATTCCCAGCAACCGCAACACCGATCCGGAGTTGGCATCAATCACCCGGCCATGAGGCTCATTGAAAATCGTCATAAGAGAGTTCCTCCCCGCCGCGATTGTACTGCCAAGCCAAGAGCGCGCTAAGTGGCCCCCACGACACACGCAGCCCACAAGCCTGCGCCCACGTAGGGGCGGATGCCCTCATCATCCCAGCCGAGTAAGGCTCGGCCGGTTTTCCGCCGACCGGCCGCCAAACCCAGGCGCGCCTTGCGCGCCCACCCGGACGAGGGCGTCCGGGTCTACGCGGGCCGATTGGACGAAATCAAACCCGCACCGCGATTGATTTCCGCGGAAATTTTCACAATCACAAAAGTTCGGACGTCTATCGCTTCACTTCGATTCTGCTGACCGAATCCCGCAAAAAATCGTGCTGCGTCCATGAGCGCAAACCATCGCCTGCAGGCGGCATGCACCAATTTCGGTCACCCCCTTGTGGAGAGGCTGCACTCGCCTGCAAGCAAACGAGATAAGACGCGCCATTTTTTATTGACTATAAAAACAGAAGGAGTAAAAACAACCTCGTTCTTTGACACGTTCTAAAGTTTACCCGGTTGGTGCGGCGTCCGGGGCTCGAGCGCGGTCACTCTGAAGCATCGCAAGATGAGTCAGGGAGGGTCAGCAAGGGTCTATAGCCAAGCGCTGGTCGAGGCGAACAGGAACACCCGTCAGAGGCAAGATAGAGTCCCGAGGCGTTGGACAGTTTTTCCGGTTGGCGGTAAGCCCGGAGCCCAAGCACAGATCGCGCCCGTCGTCTTCGCAAGGAGACACGAAAGCAGGTCGGCAAGGGTCTAAAGCGAGCTACTGGCCGAGACGAACAGGTTCAACATCACCTCGGGACTCTTAATTTTTGATCCCCCCGATTCTTTCAGGTCAGCCTCCCGCAAAACCCATCGCCTAACGAGAGTGTGCGCGACGCGCTTCGGCCCACCCTCGAAATACTCGCCATGCCCGCCAAGCTCGACTTCGTCGAATGCCAACCACTATAAAGGGCACGACTGGAAGGCCGATGGCCTCAGCCGCTGAGCTGGTCCAGCCTGGACTTGAAGTGATCAAATAAGATGCTTATATGATGCTATAATGTCACCATGATTGATGTGACCCAGGACATCCATTCGCTCACGACCTTCAAGCGCAACTCGTCAGGCCTGATGAAGCGCATGAAGAAAACGGGGCGTCCTCTGGTGCTTACCGTGAACGGGAAGGCTGAAGCGGTGTTACTCGATGCCGCCGCCTACCAGGAGGTCGCCGGTCATCTTGACGTGGTGGCCAGTATCCGCCGGGGCCTGGCTCAGGCGAGCAAGGGCGCAGGACGCGCTGCCGACGATGTGTTTGACGAACTGGAACGGGAACTTGACCGGTAGATGATCTACCGCGTGGTCATCACTCCGGACGCTGAATCTGATCTGCGAACGGCGTATCGATATATCCGCAGTTACGCGCCCAACGCGGCCCGCAATTGGATTCGGCGCGCGCGTCAGGCCGCCAGGAGCCTTGCCCGCCGCCCCGAACGATGTCCGCTGGCTCCCGAAAGCGCATCCTTTGTTCAACCCATCCGCGAACTGCTATTCGGTACGGGCAACCGAGGTACTTATCGTTTCCTCTTCGTTGTGCTCGACCAGTCAGTCTATGTTGTGCACGTTCGGCACGGGTCAATGCTGTCGCTATCGCCACCGAAAGAGTGAGGTCGCGGATAAGACCGATCTGGAGAGCTCTGGGGAAGGGCACGACTTCAGTCGTGCCAATTTAGGTGCCAGGGAATGGCGGCTTTAGCCGCTGGGGGTTGCTGTCGAAGCCACAGCACAGCAGGTCCCTCCACTGCGCTTCGCTCCGGTCGGGATGACAGGACTGGTTTTGGGGAAGAACCTGAACCGGTACCGCTGACGGCATTTCGCGGGCGAGTCGCCCGCGGCCACATTAGACCGTACGGACTCTACAGCGGTATGTTCCCATGCTTCTTCAACGGATTCTTGTCCCGCTTGGTCTCCAGCATGGCCAGCGCCTGAATCAGTTTCCTGCGCGTTTCCCGGGGTTGGATGACGGCATCCACAAATCCCCGTTCCGCCGCCACGTAGGGATTGGCGAACCTTTCGCGGAACTCTTCGATTTTTTCTTTGCGAAGCTCTTCGCGCTTCGGCGCGCGGTCGAGTTCGCGCTTATAGACAATATCCACCGCGCCCTCCGGACCCATCACCGCAATTTCCGCTGTCGGCCAGGCGTAATTTACGTCGGTGCGGATATGTTTTGACGCCATCACGCAATAGGCTCCGCCGTAGGCCTTGCGCGTGATCACTGTGATTTTCGGCACCGTAGCTTCGGCATAGGCGAACAGCAGTTTGGCGCCGTGCTTGATGATTCCGCCATACTCCTGGGTGATGCCAGGCAGGAATCCGGGCACATCTTCAAAGGTAATCAGCGGGATGTTGAAGCAGTCGCAGAAGCGCACAAACCTTGCGCCTTTGGTCGAGGCATTGATGTCGAGAGTGCCCGGCCAGGAATGCCGGCTGGTTGGCTACGATCCCGACCGGGCGTCCATCCATGCGAGCGAAGCCAACAACAATGTTCTTGGCGTAGTGCTCCTGCACTTCGAAAAAATAGCCGTCATCGGCGACGGCGTGAATTACGTCTTTGATGTCGTAGGGCAGGCTGGACTCCGACGGCACAATCCCGTCAAGAGCAGCGTCGGCGCGGTCAGTGGGATCGGTGCAGGGGCGGCGCGGCGGGTCGTCGAGATTGTTCGACGGGAGAAAACTCAGCAGCTCGCGCACCATGGACAGGCACTCAGCATCGTCGTGCGCCATGAAGTGCGCTACTCCGGAAGTTTCGTTGTGGGTGTGAGCGCCGCCCAGTTGCTCTTTGGTGACCTCTTCGTGCGTGACTGTCTTGATCACGTCCGGCCCGGTGATGAACATGTAAGAGGTGTTTTCCACCATCAAAATGAAATCGGTGATGGCCGGCGAATAAACCGCGCCGCCCGCGCACGGTCCCATGATCGCGGAAATCTGCGGAACCACTCCGCTGTACAGCGTGTTGCGCAGAAAGATGTCGGCGTATCCGGCCAGCGAGACCACGCCTTCCTGGATGCGGGCGCCGCCGGAATCATTCAGGCCAATGACCGGCGCGCCCATCTTGGCGGCCAGGTCCATGATCTTGACGATCTTGGCGGCGTTGGTTTCGGAGAGCGATCCCGCCAAAGACGGTGAAATCCTGGGCGAAGACGAACACCAGCCTGCCCTCGATCCGTCCGTAGCCGGTGATGAAGCCGTCGCCGTAATACTTCTGCTCGGCCATGCCAAAGTCGTTCGAGCGGTGGGTGACCAGTTTGTCGGTCTCTTCGAACGTGCCCTCGTCGAGCAGAAACTCGACCCGCTCGCGGGCCGACATCTTGCCTTCCTTGTGCTGGCGCTCACGGCGCTGCTCTCCGCCGCCTTCCGCCGCCAGGCGGTCGCGTTTCTTCAGTTCTTCGAGCTTCTGTTCGAGATTCATTCCGGACCTCAGGCGTCGGATGTCAGGCCTCGGGCCTCAAGACCAGGGGTTTGCCCAAGTCGGAGGTCCGATGTCCGGCGCCGGTTCAATCCCCCATGCTGGCGCCGATCGGCTGGTAGCGATATTTCTTGCCATCCCAGAAAGTCGCGGAGGTCATATGGCCGCCGCCGGTTTCTTCGGCATAGATGGCCATGATCGGCTTCTTTTTCACCATCAGCTTTTTCACCATGACCTGCTTGAAAGGAAGATTGATGATGACGAATTTCGCCTTGGGCGAAGCCGCCCGCCAGGCTTCCGGGCCGTCGCCGTGAATGACCAGCAGGACCAGGCCCCGGGTGGCAGGGTCCTCGGAGGCAAATTGGCTGGTGACCTTGGGACTTCCGTACCCGAAGAAATGGTTGTAAGGATCGATCACAGTAAAGTTATCTTCGGCCTCATCGCCCAGCGGGTTGGTGCAGCGAGCGGCGACCACCAGGTCCTCGATGCCATCGCCGTTGAGGTCCGCCTTCATGGGCAGCGGGCCCGGCATCAGCTTGCAAGTCGGTCCGAACTGCTTCTGAATGAAATCATCATTCACCGCGGCCGAGGGCGGCGGCGCCTGCTGGGCCACTGCGATAAGTGACAGACCAAACCCGAAAACGATGAATCGAGAAAAATGTAAAAACCGCATGAGAATACTTTAGTCCCATTCGGTCGCTGAAAATAGAGGCAGAGGAGGTGACACCACGTACCACGTAGGGGCGGGCGCCCCCGCCCGCCTGGTCGAGCGAAGCTCGACTGTTCTGTTCTTTGATGACGGCAATCGGGCGAAAACCGCGTCGAGCTTCGCTCAACCAGGCGGACGAGGGCGTCCGCCCCTACGTGGTTTGCGCTTGCTTGAAATGCTCCCAGCCCTGCGCCGCCAACCCTTGCCTGACGCCTGTCCTCTCCCGAAGCCAGATTTTCCTGCTCCGCGTGACTATGCCGATCTGCCGGACGGCCACGCCCGCGATGGGCGAGGGAACCTTCCTTCCCGCGGGTGCGGTAAACAGCAACTCATAATCTTCCCCGCCGTGCAGGGCAAAGCGGAGATCAACCCCTCGCCCCGTCTTTCCCAAATTGGCACGGGGGATGGCGTCGGCTTCGATCTCGGCCCCCACGCCACTTTCCTCGCAGAGATGATGGAGGTCGGTAGAGAGTCCGTCGCTAAGGTCGATCATGGCGGAAGCCAATCCCTTTTCACGGAGAAAACGGCCAACCGCGATCCGGGGCGTGGGATAAAAGTGCCGGGCATAGTCCAGCCGTCGGAGCTTCTTTCCTCTGGAAAGCAAATCCAGCGTCGCCGCCGAAGCGCCGAGCTCACCGGTCACGTAAATGCGATCACCCGGACGCGCTCCCGAGCGCAGCACCGCTCTCCCCTTCGGCACCGAGCCCAGCACGACGATATCGGCCAGAATTCCACTGAGAGACTCGGCCGTGTCGCCTCCGGCCAGTTCCACTTTGAAGTCGCCGGCCAACTTCAGCAGCCCGCGGAGGAAACGATCCACCCAGTTCTGCGGCAGATTCCGCGGCAGTGCGAGCGAAAGAAACGCTGCCAGCGGCTCCCCGCCCATGGCAGCGATGTCACTGAGTCCGCGCGCCAGGCAACGGTGCCCCACGCTCTCCGGGGGGTGCCATGCCCGTCTGAAGTGGATGTTCTCCAGGCTGAAATCCGTGGTAATCAGAGCCTGATGACCACGAGGGAGAGGGACGACAGCGCAGTCATCCCCGATGCCGATGCCGGGGAGCCGGGCACGCCCCTTTGCGACTTGCTCGCGAAGCCGGCGGATCAGCGCTCTCTCGGGCAGGGGCACAGCGCAATCATATTTCATCGGCACTGCCTGTGTGGGTCGGACACCCCTGTCCGACTCTTTTGAAGTTGCTTCTTGGTTTGGGGAAACCTGCGATATGCCCAAAGCAGTGCTCTTCTCTACAACCGGGCCAAGGTCAAAGGCGTCGGACAGGAGTGTCCGACCCCACACATCCGACCCACACAACGGGCCCAAACCACCAACGCACGGCGACCACATTACCCTATGTCCCAAAGTCACCACCGAGTAACACGTCCCTTCGGGCAGTCCTCCATACCCGGCGTTGGTAAGGCCGCCAACGTTGACAGGGGGGAACCTACTTTGTTACCGTTGCCAAGCTGTCCAAACACTTGTGGCCGAACTAAGTGCTGCATTCAGTAGGGATTGCAGACACGAGTTTCGGTCATCCCGGTTCCGGTAGGGTTCGGGCGCGTAAAACGGCTGGAGTTGCAGGATTCAAAGCTGGCCCGGATTCAGGTTGGCGATGGGGCTCTCGTAACCGCGAGCCGCCCACATTGGGCCGTTCCTGATCGACTATACGGAAGGAATAAATTGCAAAAACGCTTCTACATCCTTTTTGTGGCACGCGGTGACGACGGTCAGCTGCGCAAGATCCCCATCCCCGTTCACTACCTGTACGTGTTGCTGGTAGGAGCGTCGATCGTGGGTCTGAGCCTGACGGGTATCGCCAGTTCGTACCTGCGCATGCTGCTGAAGGTGTCGCATTACAACGAGCTCCGCACCGAGCGGGAGGATCTCCGTAACCGTTACTCCCGGCTGGAGCAGGTGGCCAAGGAGCGCGATATTCAGGTGGCGTCGCTGGGTTCGCTGGCGGGTGAAGTTTCTTCGCTGTACGGTCTGAAGTCCGATCCCAACCTGGTGACGGCGTCTTCAGAAAACGTGGCCAGCATTCAATTCGTCTCTTCGCTCGACCAGCTATACGCGCTCAGGACATCGGCGCTGACCGGCGCTACCATGACCGGCCTTTCCCTGGGGCTCACGCGTAATGTCACCACCGCCGATTGGCTGCGGGCAAATTCCGCTCCCAATCTATGGCCGGTGGAAGGTCCCGTAACCGGCTCCTTCGGCGAACGCATTGATCCATTCAACGGAGAAGGCGCATTCCATAGCGGGATCGATATCGGATCCACTGACGGGCAGCCCGTCGTGGCCCCCGCCGATGGCATCGTCACTTTTGCCGACTTTCTCGGTGGCTACGGACGCGCCGTCATGATCGACCACGGCCACGGCATCACCACCCGCTACGGCCACCTGGCCAATTTTGCCGTCATGCCCGGACAGCACGTGCACCGCGGCGACACCATCGGATTCGTCGGTGAGAGTGGCCGCAGCACCGGTCCCCACCTCCACTACGAAGTCCGCATCAATGACACGCCGGTAAATCCCCACAAATATTTGCGGCTCACGGTCGCGAACGTGGGTGGATTCTCAGCCGGAAGCTAAGGGACAACTAAGAATTTTTTCGAGTGTCTTGAATCTGGACACTATGGATAACGGGCGGCGCTCACTGCAGCCGGAAGCGTTCGTTCATCAGCCGCTGCAATCGAGGACGGTAGAGGATGTCGTAGGCCAATTCCTTGTCTGGAAACATAGCCAGTGCCGCGCGCCTGGCGCCGGCCACCAGTTCCGAGGCTTCTTCCACGGTCAGGTTGGCGTCCTGGCTGATCACCGACATGACCATGCTCATCATGAGCTGCAGCCGCCGGATGTTTCTGGCTTCCTGCTCCTTCTCGGTCAGGTGCGCGGACCGTTCAGCCCGCTCCTGTGCACTCATTGCTCCCCCCGGACTGGCTCAGAACCCCTAACCAATAACTGCCTTCCAGTACTTTTCGATGCACCGCCTCAACCGCGCGATGCGCTTATCTCCACTGGCCTATTCTGTGAGCTTTTGGAGGCGAATACAACATCTCCGGGGTGTAGGACTTCGGTTACCCCTGCCCACCGGGGTACAATCACTCAGTTGCAAGAACGACGGAAGACCGACGCGGGCTGATCGATGGGAATGATTCGTGCCCGTTGATTCGCTTCGCCGCCTGCCGCCGCGATCGGAGAACTATGAACCAACGTCCCGCTGCGCGCCCCAATCCCAATGAAAAGCTGGTGCGGGTTTTTGACACCGAACAGGAATCCGAGGCCATGGTGGTGCACGGCCTGCTTGAGTCCACCGGGATCGATTCCGACATCACATCGATCGATGCCCAGCAGGACATCCTCCCCGGAGTCGGCGGCACCATTATTCTGGTGCGTGAAGAGGATGCCGGCCGGGCTCGACGCGTAATCGAAGAATATCGCCGGGCCCCCGGCAGCGACGAAACCGCTGAAATCGATATCAGTGGACTTCCGCCTGAGGAAGGCCAGGAATGACCGCTGTGCCGTCCAGATAGAAGGTGACCGCGCCGTCGAGATCGGTGCGGTAAGTGATCACATGGGCTTCTTCCAGCCGGGCAAGAACTTCTCCCCGAGGATGACCATAGGTGTTGCGCGCGCCCACGGAAATCACCGCGAATCGTGGATGCACCCGGTCAAGCAGCAGTGGGATGGTCGAGGTTGCACTGCCGTGATGCGCCACCTTGAGCAGGTCGGCTTCCGGTTCCTCCTCCGAAATTTGCTGTTCTGAACGCTTCTCCGCGTCTCCTTCCAGCAGAGCGGATGTTTTTCCGTAAACCACTTTCATCACCAGGGATTCATCGTTGCGCCGCGCCGTCAGATCCTGCGCGCCCGGGGCCAGGATTCGAACCTCCGCCCCGCCAAAGTCGAATTCGTCGCCCGCCCGGCGGGAGACCACGCGCACCCCCAGTTGCTGCGCCTGCTGCAACAGGGCTTTCATCTCGGGATCTGCCGGGTCGGCCAGCCACAACTCGCGTGGCCGGAAGTTGGCCAGAATGGCCGCTGCCCCTCCCATGTGGTCGGCATGCGCGTGCGTGATGGCTACCGCGTCCAGACGGCTGATGGCACGCGACCACAAGTAGGGCGACACTACGTCTTCGCCGATATCCAGATCCGAATGGACCCAGCGCGGCAGCCCTCCGGCGTCCACCAGTAGCGTGTGGCCGGTGGGAGATACCAGCAGGAGCGCGTCTCCCTGGCCTACGTCAATCGCCGTCATCTCCAACACCGCCGGGCGAAGCTGTGGACGCGGTGGGACCGCGGAGATCCAGAGAGCGCTGGCGACCAATGCCGCCAATCCGGTGGCGGCCATCCAGGGACGGCGTCGCACCAGCACCATGGCCAGCGCAATCGCCAGGGCGCTCAGCAAAATCACTGCAGTTCCCGGCGTGGGTACGCGCAGATCTGCGACCCGCAATCCGCCCAGCCAGCGCACCGTGCCCGCAATGCCTTCTAGGGCAAAGCCGGCGATCAGCACAGGAACCCTCGCCAGCGCGTGCGAAACATAACCCAACGCCATGGCCGCGACTGCCGCCGGCATCAGCAATTCCATCAGTGGCACCACCAGCATGTTGGCCGGCAGTCCCACCACCGTGGCGCGATGGAAGTAGTAGGCCATGGGAAGCGCCAGTCCGATCTGCATGACCACCGAGATCAGCAGCAGTTCTCCCCCGCCCAGCAACGTGCGCACAGTCGCGGCCAGCACCGGCAAGGGCAAGCGGCGGCCGGCGAAGGGTCGCAGCCGTCCTGCGATCATTCGCAGATCCAGGCGAAACTGCACGACTTTTGCCGGCAGAACAAAATCGTAGGACATGGAATCGATATTTCTCGAGCCGCGGACAAAGGGCTGCGTCGTCCGCTCCAGAATGGGTATGCCCACCGCCGCCAGCAGCCAGACGCACAGGAAGGTCAGCTGGAAACTGGCGCCGAACAGTACTTGCGGGTTTACGATCAGGAGACCGAGCGCTGCCGCCCCGATGGCGTTGAGCATGGACTTCTCGCGATAGAGCAGGCGTGCCCCCAGATAAAGAGCCAGCATCAGCGTGGCCCTCCAGACCGGGGCGCCCAGGGCCGTCAGCCAGGCATAGCCCAGCATCAGCGCTACCGAAATGGCGCCCGCCAGAAGATCGCTGACCCGCAACCGCCGCAGAAACCAGAACGTCACCAGGGCGAGAATGCTCACGTTCATCCCCGAGACCACCAGCACGTGATAGGTACCGGAGCGCTGAAAATCGACGCGGGTAGGCCGGTTGATGAAGGCCTCTTCACCAATCACCATGGCGTCCATCAGCGCAGCTTCCCGCGCCGGCCAGAGGGAGTGGATTTTGTCGATGATGCTGCGATGGACCCGCGCCCGCCAGAATTCAGCCCGGCTGCCGGCAAAGCCCGGGAGGACTTCGACGCTCTCGGCTTTGGTGGAGGCCAGAGCGACGATCCCGTTTTCCGCGAGGTATCCCCGGTAATCGAACGCCCCCGGATTGCGGTAGTTGCGCGGCGCGGAAATTTTGGCGGGAAATCGGAGGCGCTCGCCGTAACGGAATGGGGGTGCGGCGCCGGCTTCCTGACGAGGCTCGTTTTTCAGTTCCTGTTGATAAACATTTATTCGCAAGCCGGAATTAACCGCAAACTTCTGGTCACCCCGTGCGACCTCTTCGGTCTCGACCTCCAGCCTCTGCCGGATGCTGCCCGGACCGTCCTCTTGCAGAATTCCCTCTTTGGTGACGTGGGCAGTGACCACGACTTCGCTCCCGTCGGCAAAGCGCAGCAAGCCGGAATTGCCGGCGTCGTCCAGGCCCCGCACCTGAACCATGAGCGCAGCCAAAAAGAAGAGCGCCCCTAATCCCAGGATGAATGCCGGCGGGCCCCGTCGCCGGAACAAGTATGTGCCCGACGAAGCAAAGACAATCCAGGCCGCCACCCACCACACCGGCGGCCGCCAGGTGTGAACCCCAACCGCAATCCCCGCGGCGAAGGCCAGCGCAGCCCAAAGCAACGGCTGCCGCCCGCCCAGAGTCGAACCCGAATTAGGATGTGAAGTCACACTGCTCACGTGGAAACAGCCGCCCTCGGCTGTTCAGTCGAGCGCAGCCCGACCTGGTTTGCTGGGAGGAACTACCGGAGCGTTGCTCCGCCGAACAGCCAGTGGTGTCAGTTCCCAGGTGAGCAGTTTTAGCGGATGAGGTGGAAGACGCTTTCCAGGTGGTAGGTCTGAGGAAATAAATCCACCAGGTGCGCCGCCTCCACCCGGTATCCCGATTGCAGCAGGCGAGCCAGATCACGCGAAAGAGTTGCCGGATCGCAGGAAACATAAGTGATGCGAGGCGCCGCCAATTTCACCAAACCTTTGATGACCCTCTCTCCCAGCCCGCTCCGCGGTGGATCCACAACTACCAACCCGGGGCGTAATTTGCCCGCCGCATTTTCCAGATACTGCTCCGTCGTGGCGCGAACCGCCTTTACGTTCGCGGGCGAATTGTATAGCAGATCGGCATGAGAAGTCGGTGACGACTCTACAGCAATCACCCTTTCAAATTCCCGATTCAGAACTGAAGAGAAAAGCCCAACCCCCGCATAGAGATCAAGCGCGGTCCCCGTAGCGCCGGCGTCCTCGCCGGCTGTCCGGCGGGCGTCCCGCCCGCCGATCCCGTAACCAAGGACGATATCCACCAGCTCATCGGTCAAATGACGGTTCACCTGAAAGAACGCCCCAGCACTGACGCGATAGGAAGCCAGCCTGGTCCCATAAATAAGGTGGCCGCCGTCGCCGAGTTGTTTCGCATCGCCCTGGCCTTCCGCTTTCGCCGGCCGGGCCGCGAAGAACGCGACGCCGGAAATTTCCGCCAGCGCTTTCTTCAGCTCCTCCGTAAATGCTTCGGCTGCGGTTTCAGGCAGACAGTAAACTTCCGCCAGCAGTTGGCCGTCATCGCCATTGGCGAAAAATTCGATCTCCTGAACCCCAGCTGGAACACTACCGGCGCGCCCCAGCTGCCACACTGCCGCCAGGGCGCGATTGATCAGGGGCGAACTGATCGGGCACTCTTCCACCGCCAGCAAGTCGTGGGAATTTAATTTGTAATAGCCCAGCGCAAACTCCGGCGAGGTCTGCACCTTGAAACGGGAGCGGTTGCGATAATTCCAGGGCGGCGAGGGATGCACGCGCAGCTCGGCATCCAGTTCCAGCCGGGCAAGTCGGCGCAGGTTTTCCTTCAGGATGGCAGCTTTGATCTCCAGCTGATGTTCGTAGTCCGTGTGCTGATAGTGGCATCCGCCGCAGCGTAGGAAGTAGGGGCAGCGTGCATCGACGCGCCGGGGGGAAGCGCTAAGAACTGAGTCCAGTTGAGCGCGTGCGAACCCGGACTTCTCTTCCCGAAGAGTTGCTTCGACACTCTCGCCGGGCAGGACAAACGGCACAAATACTGCCTTGCCGGGACCTCGATCGTCGGCGGGCAGTCGCGCCAGCCCATCCCCGCCATAAACCAGTTTCTCGATGTTGAGTCGCAAGCCTCGATTCTACAGGGAGGTGACGGGCGCGGGCGCAAAGCAGGCTCGCCGAGGAATTCTGGAAACCGGAAACGAGAAACCAGAAACTGGTTCTTATTTTCCCTTCAACATCTCCACCACGCGATCAAAGTCCTCGAGCGTGGAGTATTCGATCACGATCTTTCCTTTTCCCTTGCGGTCGCGAATGCGCACCCGCATTCCCAGCGCTCGCTCCATCTCGGTCTGGGCCGCGCGCACATTGGGATCGACCCAGCGCGCCCGGTGCATGGTGTCGTCTTTCACCAGGGGCACATTGGTCTGGTCCACCAGTTCTTCGAGTTGCGCCACCGACATGTGCTTCCGCACTGCCTCATCGGCGATTTTCACGATCAGCTCGGGATCGAGCAACTGCAGCAGCACCCGGGCCTCGCTGAATCCCAGCCGCCCTTCCTGCAGGTGCTGCAGCACCGCGGCCGGCAGCTTGAGCAACCGCATGTAATTCGAAACCGATTCGCGGGAGACTCCAACCCGTTGCCCGATCTGCTCCTGGGTCAATCCGAAATCACGGCTCAGCTTGGAAAACGCCGCCGCCTGCTCAATGCAATTCAGGTCCTGGCGCTGCAGGTTTTCGACCACCGTCATCTCCGCCGCCTGCTGGTCGGAAACCCGGCGCACAATCGCGGCAATGGTTGTCTTCCCCGCCAGCTTCGATGCCCGGCAGCGCCGTTCACCGAGAATCAGCAGATAACGCCCGTCCGCGCCCGGACGCACCACCACGGGCTGCACCACGCCGTTAGCGCGGATCGAGTTCGCCAGCTCCTCCAGCGCCTCCGGGCTGAAGTGACTGCGCGTCTGGTAGGGATTTTCTTCGATCTGCTCGAGCGAAATCTGGACCACAGCATCACGCGTGTCAGACATGCTGGGCATGGGTGGAGCGGGCGCCCCGCCCGCTGAAGGCGTCGTCACCGCTCCCGCCGGGCCTGAGGTCGGAGGCGTAACCACCCGCGGTCCCCCCGGCAACAGCGAATCCAATCCCCTGCCCAAGGCCCTGCGCTTGTCAGGAGCGGCCTTGTCCGCGTCGGTAACAATCTTCTCTGCTGTCGTTGTCATGTTTCCCCTCAAATCCCAATACTCACGTGGGGACAGCCGCCCTCGGCTGTCCGGCCGAGCAAAGCTCGGCTACAGAGCTCGCCAAACTACATAGATGAATATCGATGCAATATATAGACGACCATCAATCTACTATGCCGTCTTGTCCATCTCCTGCACCGGCTCAGCCTCCACCGGCAAGTGGTGCGAGATAATCTCCTTGGCCAGGCGGATGTAGCTCTCCGCACCCTTGGAGCGCGGATCGTACAGCAGCGCCGGACGCCCGTGACTGGGCGCCTCCGCCAGCCGTATATTCCGCGGAATCGTGGTAGCACAGAGCTTCTCGCCAAAGAACCTCTTCAACTCCGCCATCACTTGCTGCGCCAGGTTCGTGCGTTCGTCGAGCATGGTCAGGACCACGCCCTCGATGTTGAGTTCAGGATTGAAGCTGCCGCGGATGCGCTCGACTGTGTCCATCAGTTCGCTGATGCCTTCCAGGGCGAAATATTCCGCCTGCATCGGAATCAGCACCGCATCGGCGGCGACCAGGGCATTGAGCGTGAGCAGATCGAGCGCGGGCGGGCAATCGAGCACGATGAACTGGTAGCGCTCTCTCAAGGAAGAGAGGGCGTCGCGCAGACGAAATTCTCTTCGTTCAGCGTCCACCAGTTCGATATTGGCGCCGATCATGTTCTTGTGGGCCGGCACCAGCCACAACTGTTCCAGCTCAGTCGGCTGCACCGCCTGTTCTGCAGAGGCCGCGCCCATCAGCAAATGATAAGTAGAGATGCGCTCCGGGTCTCTGGCCAGGCCCAATCCGCTGGTTGCATTCGACTGCGGATCGCAGTCCACGAGCAGGGTGTTGACTTCGGCGGCCGCAAACGATGCGGCCAGATTGATGGCGGTCGTAGTTTTCCCGACGCCGCCCTTCTGGTTGGCTACGGCAATGATGCGTCCCATTTAGATTTTAGAGAATCCAGAGATGTTCGCAGAATAGGCCGAAGCAAGATGCGATTGCAATGCCGTTTTTTGGTGCAGGCGTGGAACCACGTCGCTACATTGAGCAATGAGATGTTTGCAGGATAATCGAGCCCCATCTTCCACAGGAATGTTCCACATGGAACATCAGAAAAATCTCTGCTGGCGTGCGCCGGGGATAATCATCATCGGATCGTGTGGGGACGGGTCTCCGACCCGTCCAGGCCGAGCAAGGCTCGGCACTGCAACCCAGGGCTTACCACAGTGCCGACCGAATGAGAAATCAGCAGATCGGAATTGCGTGCGGATGTTCCACATGGAACATTCCGTATCGACTGCACGGGCACACTCCCGCGGGAACACCCGTGTGGGGACGGGTCTTCGACCCGTCCAGGCCGAGCAAAGCTCGGCAATGCGACCGCGGTTTGGTCACAGCACCAGTGACTATGGATCAGTCCGTCGCCAATCCCAGCATTGGAGTGTTCCACGTGGAACACTATCCTGCCATGTATTATTATCCACAAAATACGACATTAACTCCCACTTATGCGGTAGAAATAGCATTATGAAAATCTTTCTAGCCACAAATAAGCTATATAATCCCACCTATTACTAATACGGTACATCGCTAGTTAGTATCTTGGTTCCTGTAACTCTAACGTCTCCCTCCACGAGCCAGTCTGTCGCCCTTGACCACTCGCCGATCTACAGCGAAAAATAAAGACCTATGGCACCATGAATTGGCTTTAAATTCGCATATCCATCCCACAAATGGCTCGGCCGTTTACTATGCTGATTCGTTCCTTCCAATGATCACAGCCCGGCTGGCCGAAAGCGGTATGCCGACCGGTTCGTTCCACTGCAGACCTGGCAGCACTCTGATCTGCTCCAGTTGAGATCTTCCCAGCATGACAGCCAGGCGTCCTTGAGGACCCACAAGGCTGCCAGCAATCCGGATCACCGAATCGAACCGCTCGACCGCCCGAAATGTAACCACATCTCCCTTGATTCCGAGGTACGTCTCGGCGCGGCCGGCGAAAATATCGACGTCCGCCAGTCTCAGGTGGCGAACCACCTCGCGCAGGAAGGTGGACTTTTTTTGGTTCGACTCCATCAGGGTGAGGTGAATCTGCGGCGCCCAGATCTTGATCGGCAGGCCGGGGAATCCGGCTCCGGAACCGATGTCGATCACATGTGGCATCGTGCCGGCTCCAGCTCCGGGCTGGGGAAACAATTGTCTTGCGGCGAAGATGGATTCTCCAAAGTGGCGCGTGACAATTTCTTCCGGTTCGCGGATCGCGGTGAGATTGACGCGATCGTTCCAGCGCAATAGTAAATCGACGTACATCGATATAAACCGCAGCTGAACAGGGGAGAGAGTTGGCGTGCGCCGGCTGTCACCGACGTCGCTCAAAAACGGTTCGAGCAACTCCGCTATGCGGGCTTCATCCATGCGATTGCAGATTGTAGATGGAAAGTCCTAAAGCTGGGAGTGGGCTGAAAAACCGAAAGGAAAACTACCAGTTTTCAGATAACAGTTCACGGTTCTCGGTTCAGCGAACCACTTTCTCGACTGCCGATCGGAGTTCCTCGTAGGGCATCACGTCAGGATGATAGAGAGCCACATGGCCTGACCGGTCGATCAGGACCATGGTAGGAACGGTACTGACGCCGTAAACCTTGAAATTCTCTTTGCTGACGGGAACAGGAGCGGCCTGTAGCCCGGGATAGAACTGCTCCCAGACCCATTCGATATAGGGCAACTCTTCCTTCGGCTCAGCATCTTCGCCGCGTGCCTTGTAGCCGTAGAGGGTGGTGGGTGCCAGCAGAATCAGACCACGTGCGCCGAACTCGGACCGGATACGGGCAATGATCGGACCCTCCGCCTTGCAGTCCGAGCACCAGTGAGCCCAGAAGAAAAGCAGGACCGGTGAGCCTTTGAGCTGCGCCAGGGACACGGGCTTCGCCCCCAGGTATGGCGCGATGGTCAGAGCAGGGGCAGGCTGTCCCGTGAGTGCCAGAAGATTGAGGTTCTTTTGCAATCGCGCCTGGATGGAGGTGTTCTTGTAGGCCAGCAGGCTGTGTCGGAGCAGAGCGACCGCCTGGGCAGGCTCTCCGCGGCTGGCCAGCACGCGGGCCTGCACTTCGATGGCGGCGCCGAGAGCGGTCGGGAGTTGGGGCTCCGCGTCCAGCGGGCGGTTAGCGAGCAACTGCCGCGACAGACTCTCGGTCTGGCGGGCATAGGTCTGGGCGCGATCCAATTGGTTCGACTGAAGACTGGCCCGGGCCATCCAGGAAAGAGCTTCTACGTAATCCGGCGTTGTGCCCTGGTGTCCGCGATAGCTCTGCAACTGGCTCTCGGCCGCGGAAAAATTATTCCGGGCCAGCGCCGCCCGCACATCATCGCTGATGCCGGCGAATGAGGTCGTCGAAAGCACCAAAAGAGCGGCGAGAAGACGAGGAACCATTTCCTTATGATAAACGATGGGGCAGGTGAGGAGAGTTCGTTTATGCCCGGAGCGCTTGCTCCGCCGCCGTCACCGAATCGACAAAGTGAAAAAACTGCTCGACCCGGGTGACTTTGAGTGCGTTGAGGACGCGTTCATTCACCCCCACCAGGAATAGCGTGCGCCCATCCTTCCCGTGGGTGACGTAAGCGCCCACCAGTGCCCCAATGGCGGCGGAATCTACATAGGGGACGTTGGTCAGGTCCAGCAGCAGGGTTCGCGAGGTATCGGTGCGGACCCGGGCCTGAAAATCGAACAGCGTGGACATGGTCAAAGGGCCGGTCAGGCGCAGAATGCGCTGCCCTTCCTTGGGTCCAGGAACATCTTCTATGACAAGAGGCTCGTTCGGCATCGCGAAATATTAGCTTGCAACAGTTTCGAGATTGTTAAATGAGTGTTAATTTTGAAAGGACGCTGCCCGGAGTACGGGCCGTTCGCGCTTTTGTCTTTGATCCTCCCGCAGATCACGTGGGGACAGCCGCCCTCGGCTGTCCAGTCGAGCGCAGCTCGACGATTCGTTGAAACAAAAATGTTGGGAGACCGCTGAGAGTGTGGAGCTTCGCTCCACCGGACAGCCGAGGGCGGCTGTCCCACGCGTTTTCTCCTGGTTCAGCATTTCGGTTACCATGAGTGTGGGAGAGAGAGTCATGCCCCTGAAGGTGGGAGACACAGCCCCGGATTTTGAACTGCCCGCGGTCGAAGGCGAACGCCATCTGAAGATAAAACTCAGCGACTTCCACGGCAAGAAGAACGTGGTAGTCAGTTTCCATCCGCTGGACTGGACGCCGACCTGCGCGGCCCAGGTTCCGGCATTCGACGCCGACCGCGACAAGTTCGCCAGCCTCGACGCCCAGGTCGTGGACATCAGCGTGGATTCGATTCCCAGCAAGATCGCCTGGCAGAAAAAGGAAATCGGAGTGCTGCACACTCCCATGTGCGCCGATTTTTATCCTCACGGCGAGGTCTCGGACCGGTTTGGAATCCTGCGCAAGGAGCAGCCCTTTCCCGGCATCAGTGAGCGCGCCGTCTTTATCGTGGACAAGAAAGGGAAGATTGCATTTGCCAGGGTCTATCCGCTGGACCAGGCGCCGAATAACGAGGAACTGCTGGCAGCGCTTAAAAAGATTGGTGGGGCGGGTTGAAGAACGCTAGCGATACTGGTTGTCTTAGTGGTTTAGGTTCTTGCGCCGGGCCCGGTTTACAACTGTCCCTAAGGTCAGAAGGCTGAAAGCTGAAATCACGCCCAGTGATGCCACACAGTAAATGCACCAGACACCTAAAAGGTGTGCTTCGATGTGGGCCAGGTAAAGGGAAAACGCCAGCGCTCCCAACGCCAGCGGCAACAACGCCAGATACCTTCGCGTGAGCGCTAAGGCGCCCAGCAGCAGATAGCCTGCGATCCCGATAGTCGCGACGGGCACGCCCCAGAGCACGGCATAGGGACTGTGGTTCACAATCCCGCAATCCCATTTTTCATTGATGCTGCAGGGCGAAGTGTCAGTGCGATAGTGCTCGCGCAAGGCCATCGTCGAAACCGCAATCCCGATGACAGCCAGCACAGCCAGAACGAATCTCATATGATCTTGTTCTCCCACAATCCCCAACGCGCATTGGATGCGCCGGGCTGAGAAGAGTGTGCCCATTATTTACCCACGGCTTGCGCCGTAGGCTACATTCTTGCGCCGCGTCGCGGCTCTTTTATCGACCCGCCACTCCGCTTTTCGCCGGCGCTCAAGGTTGCGACACAGCCCCTGACGTCCGAAGTCCGACGTCCGACGCCCGCCCCTAAAACCGGAACCTGTATTTCACCTGCACCGAGATCTCGCGCGGGTTCACGTAGTGTGTTCCCCCGAAGGTATTGCTGTTGTCCAGCAAGTAGCGATGATTGGACAAATTGAGACCGGTCAGACGCACGTCCCACTTCTCGCCAAACGACTTGCCCAGCGAGAAATCAAAAGTTTCATGCGAAGGCAAGTGTTCCGGTCCTTCGCCATCGACAAAACCTGAGCCGTAGTTGGCATTGAAGTCGGCCCAGGCTTGCCACGGCAGCCTGAGATTCACGCCCGTCGCGAGGGTATGGCGCTGGTCGTGATCGAGAAAGAAGTAGCCTTCGTCCGGCGGTTCGAAATCGGTGAGGCCGCCGGTCACGCCGCCGGCGCCTTCCGCGTACTGATAAGAATAGGCGGCGTGGAACTGGGCCCGTCCAGCGATGCGGGGCGAGTTCAACGTGCCTTCCCATCCCCGGATGCGGGCGCGCTCGATGGTGAGGGGGAAGAAAATGTTGGAATTGCCGAGGATGTCGTGGTCGAAAAAGTTCTTGGCGCCGGTGCGGAAGTTGGAGAGATCGATGGTCCATCCCGCCACCGGGATAGTCAGGCCGAATTCGTGCTGCTCATCGCGCTCGCCCCGCAGTTGCAGGAAACCAAAACCCTGCTGTGCCGCTTGCTCCAGCAGCGGACCGTTTACCGTGAGCAGCGGCGGGGCCTGGTAGTAGCGTCCGTAGAAGCCGCGGAAGACCCAGTTGAGGCGCGGCACGCGAATGGCGGCGCCGATCCTTGGATCAACGGCGTTTTCGCTCACGGTCGAGCCGAAATGTGTCAGTCGTACTCCGCCGTTGATGGTCAGCCAGCTGGTGAGCTTGTACTGATCTTCCAGAAACAGTGCTTCGACATTTCCCCATACCTTTTCGCGCTGGCTCAGCGGAGGATTGCTGCCATCGCTGGTGACCACTCCAAAGAGCTGGTTGTCGCGCGCCCCGAAGACCTGAAAACCGCCATGAAAATTATGCTTGCCCTGATTGACGGCCAGAGAAACCACGCCCCCCATGTAATTCGAGCCCCGGTTGTCCTCGGGAATTACCACGTCGGGATCGGGCTGACCCACATAATCGCCAATGTAGTGGGCCTGGTTGAAGTGGTAGAAGGGCGAAACCGTCAGGACTGTCCCCGGGTCAACTACATGCAGCCAGGAAAAATTGACCAGATCATCGCGCTCATTTTCCACGTCACGAATGCCCAGGGCCTGCTGGTCGGGATCGTTAGGGACCTGGTAGTGATCGCCGCGAGCCGACGCCACCAAACGAAGCTGGTCCTTCGGTGTCTTGTTGAATGTCAGGGAGGTGAAGGCGCTGAGTCCCGCGCCCAGATCGTGCAACACCTCGGTGCTTCCGGTTTCCAGTCCGAGATCGGTGCGGTTGCCGGAAACGCTGGCGTAATAAGCAAAGCGGTCGGTGTGGTCGCCGATGCTGAACTGATCTTCGGTGCGATTGAAACTGCCATAGCTGGCCACCAGCTCAGCCTGTCGATCGCGTTCAAACCCGGAGCGGGTCACTACGTTGAAGACGCCGTAGGTGCGGTCACCATATTCCGCCGAGTAGCCGCCGCGCTGCACTTCGAGATAGTCGATGTCCTTGGGATCGAACTGGGGGCCGACGTTGGAAGCAATATTCGTATTCGGCACAGGCACGCCATCAATCAGCCACGAGACCTGGTGTCCGCCGCGGATGTGAAGCTGGTCGTGCACCATATAAGCGCTGGGCACATAATTCGTGATCATGCTCAGGCTGTTGGTCTGGTCCGCGCCGGGGGTCTCCGCAATCTGACGGCGGCTTACAAGAGTCGCGGTCGTCGAGGACTCAGGATTCACGGCAATGGATTCATCCTTGACCTCAACCGTTTCTTTGGCCTGGGCAACGGTGAGCGAAAAGTGGGTGCGGACATCGCGGCCCGAACTGAGGACGAGTTTTTGCTCCTCCGTGGCGAAGCCGGCCAATTCCACCGTCACCGAGTACTCGCCAAGGGGCACGCTGTCGAAACGAAATTCGCCGGAGTCATTGCTGCTGACGGACTTCGTCCAGGCGGAATTAGCCGCATGGAGTGTGACCTGCGCCCCCTGCACCGGACGGTGCTGCGGGTCGTGGATCAGCCCGGTGACCGTGCCGAAAATAGTGGCGTAAGCGGCCAGGCTGCTCAGCAGAAGTGCGACAAGAACCGATGCTCCCTTGTAAGTCATGCTTTTCTCCGATCCCGATGCCGATGGAGGACGCCCGTCCCACACCGCGTTCACCAGGCCTTTGCCAGTGACGGGCGAGGACGCCCGTCTTCCATCTTCAGATCTAGTGCTGACCTTGAGTTGCGGCTGCGCCGATCCTGACTTCAGCGGCATGCAGCGCGTTGTCGTTTTTGTGGGCGTGAATCGCCACCCGGCTTCCCACCTGAACGTCCTTGATGGTGGCTGGCGCATCGCCCTTCACAAACTTCGTTTCGCCATCGACCTCCACCGTCCTGGCCGCCCCGTCGCGGGTCTTCACCGAGAGAGAGTGGCCGGTAATGGCGGTTACCGTCCCCAGAATGTGTTCCATGCCGCCGTGAGCAAAAGCCAGCGTGCCCAGGAGCAGAGTGCAAATCAGAATCCCAGTTACCATCAACCCCAGCTTTTTCACGTTTGTCTCCTCTAAGTTATTCATCGGGTTTTCGGGGCCTCATCAACAGGCGGACCGCCCTTCAGGAATTCCTGCTCTTCCTTTTCTTCATTACGGTCGGCATCGCTCTTCGGATTAAAGCCTTCCATGTCGCGGAGTTCGTCCGCTGTCAGGCTGGGCAGATGGCGGATGAAGAGGACCAGCTTCCAGCTATCCAGGTCGTTATCGTTGCCGGGCTCTCCCCATGCCGGCATGCCTGTCCAGCGAACGCCGTTGTGAATGATGTAGTAAAGCTCTCCATCACTGAGCTCCTGCGTCGCGGCTTCCCGCATGTCAGGCGCGGACGGATACAGATTCCGTCCAATCTCCGTGTTGCCGTCGCCGTCGTTGCCGTGGCAGGAGGCACAGTGATCGGCAAAGTGCCGGGCGGACTCCTGCAACACCTGGGGCGAAGTAGTGACCGGATTCCGGCGCTGCTTTGCGCCCGCCGGCAATGACCACGAGCGCAACCGCCGTGCCAGGGCGGCTTCCGCGGGACTCGGCGACTGACGCGCGCCACAACAATGCGAGACCATGCCGGAGAGCCAGAACCCGGCCCCCAGCAGCAGAACGACAATCAATCCAGCCCAGAGCACACGAGACATGTGTATTTATCCGAAAGCATTTATGTAGCGCCGCCGTCCCGGCGGCTGTCGCGGGGGCGTCTCGCCCGCGCAGTTTCCGCCAAAAATGCGGAAACGTCCGCGCACATGGCAAGCCGACGCAAATCAACCAGGCGCAAAAATTCAGAGCAGATGGGTCAGCTGAGCGGGGGGCCGCGAACCGGCTGAAGAGAGTTGGAGTAGTCGCTGTGCAGGACGGGACGCGAATCCGGAGTCAGAAAGCTGAGCAGTGGACGGACCGTGGAATCGATTCCCGATCCCAGTTCAGCCCAATGAGCAGTGGTGACGGGAGGACAGCAATTACCGTTTCGTCCGCCCACCGCCTGTATTTCACGGCTGCCGGAGCCGTGATCGTGCATTGCCTTCCGCATGCAGCAGGCATGCGGCAGAGGCGCAGAAATCGCCATGCCCACGGGGACAAAGACGCCCGCGAGCAGAAACACCAGCAACAATCTGGCGGTCAGGCGATGCATAGGTCAGTTACAAATGCTGGTGACAAGGATAGGGCACACAAGGCCCACGCGCAAGTGACTCCCGGATAGGGCGCGAATCGATCGCAATCACGTGGAGACAGCCGCCCTCGGCTTTCGGGTCGAGCGCAGCTCGACAGACCCAGACGCACTAAACCCGGGCGTACTAGAATTTGCGGAGCCCTGCTCCGACGGACAGCCGGGGGCGGCTGTCCCCACGTGCTCCTCTCCGGGGTCATCTACTTGATCAGCACCCAGCGCCCGCCGCCGGTAAACATGATCACCAGGTTCATCACCACCAGCATCAGATCATAGTGCCACCCCGAACTCTTCTCTCCCCAGAACCCGGTGTGCCACACGAAAATCTTTTTCTGGATCGCGCCCAGCATGATCAGGATGAGTCCCAGCGCGGCCAGTTGGGTGAGGACGCCGAAGATAATCCCCAGGCTGCCGGCCACTTCTCCGGCTCCCAGGAAAATCGTAAAACCCTTGCTCATGCCGATGCTCTGGCCGCGTTTGGCCGGGTCTTTAAGATGACTCCAGCCACTGGTGATAAAGACCACGCCAACCATGAGCCGGAGCAGCAGAAAACCGAAATCCGAGAATTGCGCAAGTTGGGGAAACATAGGTCAAAAGAACTCTTCGCCTCTCCTGCCTCCTAAAGATATTGGGCCACTACCTGGAATCGTAAGACGCAATTTATCGTTACGCCACTGGAAAAGGCACTGCTACTTGAGGCAGCATACCGTCTATGACGACGATTGTCCTGCTGACCATCTCAAACATCTTTATGACCTTCGCCTGGTACGGCCACCTGAAGTTCCGGCAGGCGCCCTTGTTCAAAGTCATTGTGATCAGCTGGGGCATTGCGTTCTTCGAGTACTGCTTCCAGGTCCCCGCCAATCGCATCGGATCGTACGAATTCAGCGCGGTCCAGCTCAAGACCATCCAGGAAGTCATCACCCTGACTGTTTTCTCGGTCTTCTCCGTGCTCTATCTCGACGAACAGATCAGGTGGAATTACATCGTGGGATTTGCCCTGATCGTGGCGGCGGTGTTCGTGATATTCAAGAAATGGTGAAGGCGAAGCCGCGTTCCGCTGTATGATTCATCGCCTTGCCCGGGCGAATGGATTTGAGTTGCGATAAATTCCTGGGACCCTGGGGCGCGATTGCCGCGGGGAGGATCATAAACACAAATGGAAAAGCTGAGCAGACTTGGTCGCCTCTTTTTTGCCATCGCCATGGCGGGATTTGCCGTTCAATTCCTCGTCCATGCATTTTTGGCGGGGCCCCCGCCCGGACCTCCCTGGAGTCCTGGCCGTCCCATCTGGGCATACATAACGACGGCTGTGCTTCTCGCTGCTGCGGTTTGTATTGCTATGGGACGGAAGCGGCATTGGGTTGCGATGCTTCTGGCCGCCCTGCTTTTGCTGCGCGCTCTGATTGTTTTCGGACCCAGACTGGCCGCGAATATTCACGATCCGGGCCCATGGACCAGTGGCTCTGAACTTCTGGCGCTGTGCGGCGCTGCACTGCTCCTGGCCGGAGCCAGCAAGCCGGGACGGCTCCTTTTTGCCGCGACCCTCGTGGTGTTCGGGATCCAACACTTCCTGTATGCGCGCTTCATCGCAACCCTGGTGCCGGCGTGGATCCCGGGCCGCTTGTTCTGGGCCTATTTCGTCGGGGCGGCCTTTATCGCTGCAGCGTTCTCTATCGCCACTCAGAAAGGGGCCCGGCTGTCCGCAACTTTGTTGGGGCTGATGTTCTTTCTGTGGGTGCTGATCCTGCATCTGCCCAGAGTGGCGGCGGCGCAGCATAACGGAAATGAGTGGACGAGTTTGTTGGTGGCGTTGGCCATGTCTGGGGGAGCGCTTCTGATCGCCGGATCGGTGAAAGGTAGTTGGACTTTCTATAAGGCGAAAGCGTCCAAAGCGTAAGCCCTTGCTCAGAACCTGATCAATCGCAGCCAGGGGTTCTATGGCCACGCGTTGGGCGCGAGATTGTCCTGGCGAAGCATCGCGGCAGCAATTTCCTTCACGAACTTGGCGCATACCATGGCGGTCTGTCCGTGAACATCCCGGGTCGGGTTGTACTCGACGATGTCGGCGCCGACGACTGGCACCTTCAACCCCTGAATGCAGCCCAGCACTTCTCGTACCGACATTCCTCCCGGCTCGTAGTGCGAGATGCCCGGCGCAAAAGCCGGATCAAGTACGTCCAGGTCTAAGCTAATAAAAAGTGGGCCTTCGAACTTCAAGCTGGGAAAGCGACCCAGGTTCCGCATGGTCACAACTTCCACGCCGAACCTGGTGGCTTGCGAAAGCTGGTGCCGGTTGATGGTGCGAATGCCCACCTGCACCAGTCGGCGGGCCAGATGTTCCTCCATGATGCGCGCGAAGGGGCAGGCATGAGACAGGCGGTTGCCATCGAGCACATCGTAAAGGTCCGGATGAGCGTCGAAGTGCAGGATGGTCAGGTCCGGATAGTGCGCGTGAAACGCCTTGATGGTGGGATAGGTCACCGAGTGATCGCCGCTTAAACAAATCAGCGGATGGCCCAGCTTTAAAGTCTGATCGACGGCCGATTCGATCGCGGGGAAGGCCGCTTCGGCATCGTCGGGCATAACCACATCTCCGGCGTCGTGAAAGGAACCCGGCCGCCCCAGGTCAATGCCATCCTCGGTCCACAAATTACTGGAGCCGGAGTGCAACTCTTCGCGAATGGCTTGCGGAGCTTCCGCCGGACCGCGCAGGTACGAAGAATTCGCGTCGAAGGGAATTCCAAGAAGCGAAATGGTTTTAATAGGTGGAGCAGAATTGGCATCGCGCATGGAATCCCAGTTTAGCGCCTCAGGGGTGATGGCGAGCTTGCGAGCATCTGGCCACGGAGATACACATGGACGGAGTTCAAAGCGGTCATCACCAATTTGAATCTGGGATACAATCCGTCGAATGAACGAACCCAACATAGAAGCCATCATGCAGGTGGGCCTGGGATTCTGGGCCTCGAAAACCCTGCTGAGCGCGATTGAGATGGAAGTATTCACCGAACTGGCCCACGGCGCCGAGGACCTGAATTCCCTGCAGGGCCGCCTGGGGCTGCATCCGAGATCGGCGTGCGATTTTCTCGATGCGCTGGTCGCGCTCGGCTTCCTGCAGCGAGTGAACGGCAAGTATTCGAACACGCCATCGGCCGACAAATTTCTGGACAAGCGGAAGCCGTCCTACGTCGGCGGGATGCTGGAGATGGCCAATCGCCGCCTTTACCACTTCTGGGGTGATCTCACCGCCGCGCTTCGTACAGGAGAGCCGCAAAACGAGGCCAAGGGCGGTGGTCCCAATTTCTTTGGAGCACTCTACGCCGACCCGGAGAACCTGAAGGGCTTTCTAAAGGCCATGACCGGGATCAGCACTGGCGCCAACCGCCTCATCGCCAGCAAGTTCCCCTGGAAGAATTACAAAACGGCCGTCGATGTGGGCACTGCCCAGGGCGATCTGATCGTGCAAGTGGCCCTGGCCAATCCTCATATTTCAGGAACGGGTTTCGATCTTCCCGAGGTGGCCCCGATTTTCGAGGAGTATGTGGCCGCTAACGGCCTCGGCTCCCGCGTGGCCTTTCGCCCCGGCAGCTTCTTCGAAGGAGATTTGCCCAAAGCGGATGTCCTGATGATGGGACACATCCTTCACGACTGGAACCTCGCAGAAAAGAAAATCCTGGTGGGAAAGGCCTATGCCGCGCTTCCCCAGGGAGGCGCGCTGATCGTCTATGACGGCATCATTGATGACGACCGCTCCAAGAACGCCTTCGGCCTGCTGATGAGCCTGAATATGCTGATCGAAACGCCCGGCGGCTTCGACTACACCGGCGCCGATTGCATGGGCTGGATGAAAGAGGCCGGCTTCAGCGAAACCCGCGTCGAGCACCTGATGGGCCCGGACTCGATGGTGATCGGGATCAAATGACAAGTGTGGTCGCGGGCGACTCGCCCGCGGCCTTTGATGTCGAATTCGACCCTCGCGGGGGGGGCGCCCGCCACACTTTGGTAGTGGTCAGTTTCGTGATATGACACGCCAAGTGCATAAACCACGAAGGACGCGAAGTATCACGAAGGCTTCGTGTTCCAGGCTTCCTTGGTGCACCTTCGTGCCCTTGGTGGTTCATGGGTTTCCAAACTGACCCGCTACCCATTGTCCCGCTTGAGCGGCCAAATTCCGCTGTGGTAGCATCCTAGGTTTTGACAGACTGTTGGGCTTCGGTCTATAAGTTGTCCTCTTCTTTTAGTCCCTATGAGCCCGCCTCTTTCTCAAGGAGCGAACCGGTGAAGGCTTACGAAGGCGCGAACATCCGGAATGTAGCGGTAATTGGGCACGGACACGCAGGCAAGACCTCGCTGGTTTCCGCCATGCTGTACGCGGCGGGGGCGAACCAGCGCCTGGGACGCGTGGACGACGGCACGGCGATCACCGATTACGACGAGGAAGAAATTGCCCGCAAGATGTCCATTTCCGCCGGCCTGGCCCACGTAGAGTGGGGCAAGACGAAAATCAATGTGGTCGATACGCCGGGCTTCAGCATGTTCGTCCACGAAGCCAAACTGGTGCTGCCGGTGGTGGACGCGGCGATTGTTGTGGTGGACGGCGTTGCCGGCGTCGAAGTGGTCACCCAGCGGGTGTGGAATTACTGCGAGGAATATCAGACGCCGCGCCTGATCGTGGCCAGCCGCATGGACCGCGACCGCGCCGACGCCGAGCGCGTCCTGGAATCGCTGACCAACGCCTTTGGACGATCCGTGATTCCCCTCGAACTACCCATCGGGAAAGAGAAGAACTTCCGCGGCGTGGTCGATCTGGTGACCATGAAGGCCTACACCTACGAACTGGGCGGCAACGGCAAGGGAAAAGAAATTGAGATTCCGGCCGACATGAAAGACGAGGCCCAGGCCCAGCACGAAAAGCTGGTCGAACTGGTGGCCGAAGGCAACGACGCCCTGCTCGAAGAATTCTTCGAAAAGGGAACCATCCCGGAGGAAGACCTGATCCCGGCCCTGCACAACGCCATTCGCGAAGACAAGATCTTCCCCGTGATCTTCGGCTCCGGCCTCGGCAATATCGGCGCCGACCGGGTCATGGATTTCATCGTCGATTACACGCCCGCGCCATCGGAACACGAGTGGGTGCAGGGCGACCCGGCTTCTTCCAGCAATGGAGAGCCGCCCGCGCCGCCACGAAACCGATGCGGAGCCCGTGTCCCTCTATGTCTTCAAGACGGTTTCCGATCCTTTCGCCGGACGTATTTCCTATTTCAAAGTTTTCTCCGGGGTCCTGAAGAACGATGCCGCACTGCTGAATTTCAGCCGCGGTTCCCAGGAGAAGTTCGCGCACATTTCCATCATGCAGGGCAAGACGGCGGTGCCGGTCACAGAGTTGCACGCCGGCGACATCGGTGCGGTAGCCAAACTGAAAGACACGCTCACCGGCGACACCCTGGGCGACAAGTCCGCGCCCATTCAGTATCCGCGAGTCAACCTGCCGGAACCGGCCATCACTTTCGCCATCGAGCCCAAGAGCCGCGCCGACGAGGACAAGCTGGGCCCCGGCATCCACAAGCTCATGGAAGAAGACGCCATGCTGCGCTTCTTCCGCGATGCCCAGACCAAGGAATTCCTGATCGCGGGCACCGGCCAGCAGCACATTGAAGTGGTCGTCTCCAAGATGAAGAAGCGGTACCACACCGAAGTGGTGCTGAAAGCTCCAAAAGTTCCGTACCGCGAGACCATTCGCGGCAAGGCCGACGTCCAGGGCAAACACAAAAAGCAGACCGGCGGCCACGGCCAGTACGGCGACTGCAAAATCAAGATGGAACCGTTGCCGCGCGGCGGAGAGTTCGAGTTCGTCAATGACATTTTCGGCGGATCCATTCCCAAGAACTACATTCCCGCGATTGAAAAGGGAATCAGAGACGCCGCGGGACGCGGCTACCTCGCGGGCTTTCCGGTGGTGGATTTCCGGGTGATCTTGTACGACGGCTCTTATCACGATGTGGATTCGAATGACATGTCGTTCCAGATGGCGGGCCGCATCGCCTTCAAGAAAGCCATGGAGGTCGCGAAACCCACCCTGCTCGAGCCCGTGATGTCGGTCGAGATCACGGTGCCCGACGATTTTGCCGGCAGCATCATGGGCGACCTCAACAGCCGCCGCGGGCGCATCCAGGGCATGGACAACAAAGGTGGCAACACGGTAGTGAAAGCGGAAGTGCCCATGGCCGAAATGCTCACTTACGGCGTTGATCTGACCTCAATGACCCAGGGCCGCGGCAGCTTCAACATGGAAATGCATCACTACGACGCGGTGCCCGGCATGCTGCAGGAAAAGATCGTCGAGAAAGCCAAAGCGGCGCGCGGCGATGTGAAGGAAGAAGAAGAATAAGTTTCGAGCCTGTGTGGGTCGGACACTCCTGTCCGACGCCTTTGACTTTGCATTAAGAACTTGTGGTCGCGACCCACATCCCCCAAAGTCAAAATCCAGACCAACAGCGTGGAAGGCAGTGCCGACCCACATCTGGGATCTGTCACGCTCGCTTCCAGGAGATGCGTCACCGCCGGCTGATAGCCATAGGGGTCGCTCCCGGTTGCCACCATGTAGGCGGCTCCGAGGAAATAGTGGGCCACCACCAGGTCCGGTTGGCGCTCCACTCGCTGGCGACCGGCACCGGAATAAGGAGTTAAGATGTCTCTCTAAAACTCTGACTCACAGCCACTTCGCGGTTAATCCAGATTTAAAGCACTGTTTCATTGACTCCCTTCCCGCCATGCAACATCCTCTCTCGCCAGTAGCAGGACCACAGTCAAAACTCGTCGCAAGGACTGGAGAGATCCTACGAAAAGCACGCTCTCGAAGTTCTGCTACACACTGAAGCGGCATCACCCGATGACGCGGCGCCTCAGGCTCGGAACCCATCCCAGCGCGGTGAATGGGTGCCGGATGCCCTAAACCTGCATAGTAGGGATACGTCGATGGCCAACATTTCCGCAGACGGAACCTATGTCAAAAATTACGCAAGTCAGATTGCTACTGTCATCGATAATCGCTTTGTTTGTCTGTCTGCCTGCGACTGGATTTGTTTACGGTTTGATTGTTTGCGATTGCGATCACACGCTCTTTGGAGAGACCTTGGGTAGGGTGTTCGTTGGATTTGTCGAGGCACTCGTCACATCAATCACTTTAGGGAAGCCCTGGGATAATGAAGGCGGTACCAGCAGCACCAACATAAGGCCTTTTGTGCTTCTGGGATTTTTCCTGATTGCGACGATGATTTATTTGCTGCTGGGTCGCTCCCGCAAGAAGAAGAGTTAGAGTCAACATGACCCGACAATCGCGACGCTGCGGGGGGCGCTAAACATTTTCAGAATGGAGAAATCGATGAAGAACACAATCGTAGTCGCAACCATCCTTGTACTTGCCTTGGTGAACGCCGCAGGGCAGGCTAAAGTACTTACGAGCGATCCGCTGACGGGTCTTCCGCTAATTCCTGCCACTGTTGTGGTGGAAAACGCTGGCAACGGGCCAGTAACCATGCCGGATGGCCGGGTTTGCAAAAGCAAAATGCAGGGGAATTTCTATTCTCTCTACAATTACTTCTCGAAGCACAACATCAAAGTCAGCGAGGTGATTGCCTGGTATTCGTCGCATCTTTCCGGCTTCAACAAAGTGAGCGGACACGAATCCGGCCGTTCGCAAACCGCATTCTACAATTCGGACCGAACGATTCTGATTATTGTGACTGGCAATCCCGGCGCTGCGGGCGAGGACACAGACGCCTACTCCGTAACCTACGAACGCTATCAACCAGGCCTTTCAGAGAAAACGGTCACAAGCTTGACGCAAGGAAAAATCATTTGTAATTGATTCCGTCAGATTCATGGCCTCTGGCCGTACCGAGGCCGTCGAGTCGCCTATCCGATCAATGCAGCCGAGGGTGTGTGGGTCGGACACTCCTGTCCGACGCCTTTGACGTTGACTTCGGTTTTAGGACTTGGGGTCGTGGTGTGAAAAGCCTGGGACATAGCCTCAAGTCAACAGCCACACCAAAAGCGTCGGACAGAAGTGTCCGACCCACACTTCACCCCTGGCGGCGCTTGAGCGCCTCCAGCGCGTCAAGCGTGCGCGGCCAATCCGACCGCAGCAGCCGGGACAAGCTGCGATCGGCCAGAAGCTTTCCACCGGTTTGGCAGCGCGCGCAGTAGTTAGTTTCGTTGTCCGCATAGCGAATGCGCTGGATCTTTTCGCCGCATCGTGGGCAAGGTTCTCCGTAGCGTCCGTGAACGGCCATGTCCTTGCGGAATGCGGTCACCTTCTCGGGAAAGCCAGACTCAGCCTCTGCGTGCAGCCGGTCTATCCAGAGCCGCAGTGTGTTCCGTGTCGCGGTAAACAGCCGTTCCCATTCCTCGAGCTGCAACTTGTGGGTCAGCGTGACCGGCGACAGTTGGGCTGCGTGCAAAATTTCATCCGAATACGCGTTGCCGATGCCGCTGAGGATGCGAGGATCGGTAAGAGCTCGCTTGAGGGTGCGATTTTCTACAGTGAGGGCGTCGCGAAATGAGTTGAGATCGCTGGAGAAAACATCAATGCCTCCCGGATCCACGGAGCGCAGTGCCTCCTCGCCCACGAGAACCGATAGCGATGCGCGATGTTTCGTGCCGGCTTCCGTCAGTACCAGGGAGCCAGTGGGAAAATCGAAGGCTGCCAGGCTCTTGCGTCCTGCCAGCTTGGCGTGAGCAGGCTTCCAGTGCAGGCGGCCGGCAATCATCAGATGCAGCACCAGCCAGAGCTCGCCTTCCACTCCAATCGCAATGCGTTTGCCGATGCGCCGCAATTCTCGAACCATCTTTCCTTCCACATCTGCTATCGGGGGCTGCACGGTGCGCAGCAGAAAAGGACTGGCCAGTCGCACCTGCTCGAGCGGCTGTCCGACGATGCGTGCTTCAAGCGCTGTGATGTAAGCGGCGATATCGGGCAGTTCCGGCATGTCGGTCAGGCCCTTCCGCCAACGAGTCTATGCGTACGAGCAGAGTTCAATGTCGGTGGCGGCGAAGTCACTCCCCTTCGCCAGCAAGGGTTCGCCGGCGAACTTCGCCAGCGCATAGGCGAAGCAGTCTCCGAAGTTGAGAGCTGCCGGGTGGCGGCCCTTTCCATATTTACGCCAGGCGGAACGCGCAATCTCGGCCTGTTCGCCATCCACGGCGACGATCTGCAGATTGGTGCGGACCACAAAAAGATCGAATTCCCGTCCCGCCGATTCGCCACGTCTAGCTTCCAGCACGATCCCGGTTTCAAACACGCTGGCCGCGGAGATCATCCTGACGTCGGCCTGCAGGATGGAATCGAGCAATGGTTTGCGCTCCGGCTCCCCGAGAAAAATGGCGAGCAGCGCGGATGTGTCAATCACCATCAGCGCGGCGCCCCGTGTTCGTCGTAATCGAGGATTTCATCCTCAGGCCGGGAATCGAGAGTTGGAAGAGCATCGACGCGCCGCAGCAGATCTTCGACCTGGCCGACCAGGACCTGGCTGCGCCGCCTCGCCTTTAGCCGTTCCCAACGCTCCTGGAGCGCCTTCTGGATGGCTTCCGTCAGGGACTCGCCGGTCTCGCGAGCCACCTGGCGCGCCAGGCGCTCAGTCTCGTCGTTCTTGATGCTCAAGGCCATAACTCATTATATATCATGGATGACATTATTATATAAATCATCCTTAGCTGATAAATTATTGATATATAACGTGCTTATAAGTAAGGCTATTTTGTGGTGAAGGCATTTTGGACCGGCTCTTGAAATAGATACCAGACAATCATAACGCGCAGGATTGCTCCCAGCCCGCCCCAGGCTAAGCCGGCGATTCGAAAATCCAACATGGCGCTGGAAACACTGGGCAGGAGCATCACCACGCCGATCATGGCGATAACGATGGCCAGCCAACGGGCCCATCGATGGAGCCACCAGAGGCCGAGCGCGACCGTCGCACCAGCTCCGGCGGCCAAAAGAAACATGTAGGGTCCGGCCAGTTCGAGGCCGCCAAGCAAAGCTGCGCCCGCGGCCATCGAAACCACGCCGGGACGGACAAGCATGATGAGGCCCACCCCCAGCAGGTAGGCCCCCGACAGAAAGAAAGCGGCCGCCACCGCACTCACCCCGGCGGGGCGCTCGACCGGCATTACTTCTTCGCTTCGGGCTTCTTCTGCGCGGTTGGCGGCAGCAGCCCATTCAGCCGCAGATACATGGCAGCGGCGCCGTAGTGATCAGCCCAGCTGCTGGCCAGGGCCAGCGCCGCCCAGGCGCGCGGCTTCGTCTTTTTGGCGAAATCCTGGATCGGATCGCCGAGCTTCGCGTCTTCGGCTTTAGCCAAGGCAGTGCCGCAAAAATCAAACGAGGCTTGTGCCGCAGCTACCAGTTTGTCCTTGGGCGAGCTTTCCGTCAGTTCCTCAACCTTGGGCTGCGGGACGTCACCGACCTTGGCGCAGAAAAAGTAGTTGGCTTCAACGATGTGCGCCGCGAGATGGCCGAATGACATCTGCTCCGGCGTGGGCTTGAAGCCAAACTTGTCGGCGGGCATGGCTTCGATAGCTGCGACGGTATTTTTTTGACGGCCCGCCAGGGAGTCCCGCAGGACATCGGTCACAGGATTCTTGGATGATTGGGCGAAAGCGGCGACGGACAGCGCGATCACTGCAAACCACACTTTCATAGTTGCCTCCACAAAACACAGGTACAAAGAATAGATGATTTCACGGAAAACACGTAGGGGCGGGTGCCCTCACCCGCCCAGCCGGGCAAGGCCCGGCCGTTGGTTCCGCCGGCATGACCGCCAAATCCGGCGAGCTTTGCTCGCCCGCCCGGACGAGGGCGTCCGGGCCTAGGTAATTCGCGACGGCTACACGGCGATTTCCGGGGTGGCCTCGATCAGGCTTCGGGTGTACGGATGCTGCGGCTGCTCCGTAATCTGCCGCGTATCGCCGACCTCTACCAGCTTTCCCCGATACATCACCGCAATACGAGTGGCGAGATAGCGCACCACCGGCATGGAATGCGAGATAAACAGGTAAGTCAGGCCGAAGTCGCGCTGCAATTGCGCCAGCAGATTGACAATCTGTGCGCCCACGCTGACATCGAGCGCCGAAACCGGTTCATCCGCGACGATGAATTTCGGACGCAGCGCCAGCGCCCGCGCGATCCCGATACGCTGCCGCTGCCCACCGCTGAATTCATGCGGAAAGCGGGGCAGGACTGACGGATCGAGGCCGACTGCGCCCAGCAACTCGGATATGCGGGCGCGGCGCGCCGTCACGCCCATCGCTTCATGAATCACCAGCGGCTCGCTGATAATGTCTTCCACATTCATTCTGGGATCGAGCGACCCGAACGGGTCCTGAAAGATGATTTGCATGTCGCGCCGAAGTCGGCGCATCTCGCCATGACCAGCCGCCAGCAGGTCGAGGCCTTCAAAGCGCACGCTGCCGGAAGTCGGTTCGATCAGGCGCAGCACCAACCGGCCCAGTGTGCTTTTACCCGATCCCGATTCGCCCACCAGTCCCAGAGTTTCACCGGCGTGAATGTCGAGCGACACATCGTCCACGGCGCGCACTTCCCCGGTGGCCGGGGCGCCGAACATCGACTCGCCCAGCGGGAAGACTTTCGTCAGATTGCGAATTTCGACGAGAGGCATAAGCATGTGTAGGTGCGGCCTCCCAAAGGCACGAGGGGGACGCTCGCGCCTACACGATCCGAATCACGCGTGCACGGGCGCCGCCTTGCTGGCAATCAACTGGCGTAGCACGAACTGCAGGATACCGCCATTGGCGTAGTATTGCGCCTCCTGCGGAGTGTCGATGCGCACCAGCGCCTTGAATTCTTTTTGACCCGCGCGCACTTTTACTTCTCGGCCCGCGGCAAACTTCCGGACCAGTTCATTGACGCCGGAAATCTCAAAGACCTCTTCGCCGGTGAGGCCCAGCGACTGCGCGCTCTCTCCCGCCAGGAACTGCAGCGGCAGAATTCCCATCCCCACGAGGTTCGAGCGATGGATGCGTTCGTAGCTTTCGGCAATCACGGCGCGCACGCCGAGCAGGCGTGGCCCCTTTGCCGCCCAGTCGCGGGACGATCCCGAACCGTATTCTTTTCCCGCCAGGATCACCAGCGGCACACCCTCGGCGATGTATTTTTCGGAGGCGTCGAAGATCGACATCTCCGCGCCGTCGGGCAAGTGGCGCGTGAATCCGCCCTCCAGGCTGGGAACCATCCGGTTGCGCAGTCGCACGTTGGCGAAAGTGCCGCGCACCATGACTTCATGATTGCCGCGTCGTGATCCGTAGGAGTTGAAGTCTCCCGGTTTCACGCCGTGTTCGATCAGGTACTTGCCCGCCGGGCTGTCTCGCTTGATCGAACCGGCGGGAGAAATGTGGTCGGTGGTTACGCTGTCGCCCAGCACCGCCAGCACCCGCGCACTCCGAATGTCTTCAACCGGCGCCGGCTGCAGCGACATATCGTCGAAGTAAGGCGCGCGGCGAATGTACGTGGAATCCTTTTCCCAGGCGTAGGTCTCGCCTTTGGGTACGGGCAGTCCGCGCCACTGGGCGTCGCCCTCATAGACCTCGCCGTAGCTCTTGGTAAACATGTCGGACGAAATGGATTTGCGAATCGTCTCTTCGACTTCGCGTTGCGGCGGCCACAGGTCGGCCAGATAGACTTCCTCTCCATCTCTTCCCCTTGCCGATAGGATCGGTGCGCAGGTCGAGATCAATCCGCCCCGCCAGCGCGAAGGCCACCACCAGCGGAGGCGACATCAGGTAATTCGCCCGCACTTCGGAGTTGATGCGGCCCTCGAAATTCCGATTGCCCGAGAGTACCGAGGCCACCACCAGATCTTTTTCCTCGATCGCCTCTGAAACTTCCTTGGGCAGCGGCCCCGAGTTTCCGATGCAGGTAGTGCATCCGTAACCCACAATGTGAAATTTTATTTTCTCGAGATAAGGCAGCAGCCCCGCTTTCTCCAGATAGTCCCGGACCACTTTCGATCCGGGCGCCAGCGAAGTTTTCACCCAGGAAGGAACCGTCAATCCTTTCTCCACCGCCTTCTTGGCCACCAGGCCGGCGGCCACCATCACCGATGGATTCGAAGTGTTGGTGCAGGAGGTGATCGCGGCGATCACTACGCTGCCGTGGCGCAGCGACTTCTTCACGTCAGGCGGAACGTGTTCTTCAAACTTGTGGTTGTCGATGCCGATCGCGCTCGGGCTGCCTCCTTCCTGTTCCCAACGATCCACTTGCTTGGGGACGCTGCCCGAAGAGGCATTGCCGGATGCGACCGCTGCCGGCGCCGCTACATGAGCGGAAGACTTCGGCTTGAGCAGCGAGGGCAGGGCCAGCCGGAAAGACTCTCCCGCCTCAGAGAGTCTTACCCGGTCCTGCGGACGCTTGGGCCCGGCGAGGCTGGACTCGACGGTGCGCAGGTCAAGCGTCAGCAGCTCCGAATACTCCGCTTCAGGCGTCTTCTCGTCATGGAACATGCCCTGCTCGCGGCAGTAGGCCTCGACCAGCGCAATCTGTTCTTCAGAGCGCCCGGTAAGGCGCAGGTAGGTGAGGCTTTCTTTGTCCACCGGGAAGATGCCGCAGGTGGCGCCATACTCGGGCGACATGTTGCCGATGGTGGCGCGATCGGCCAGCGAAAGCTCGGGCAGGCCCGGGCCAAAGTACTCGACGAACTTGCCCACCACGCCGTGCTTGCGCAACATCTCGGTGATGGTGAGAACGAGGTCGGTGGCGGTAGCGCCTTCATGAAGTTCGCCAGTCAGCCTCACGCCCACCACCTGCGGGATCAGCATCGAGACCGGCTGTCCCAGCATGGCCGCCTCGGCTTCGATTCCGCCCACGCCCCAGCCCAGCACGCCCAGGCCGTTAATCATCGTGGTATGCGAATCAGTGCCCACCAGCGTGTCGGGATATGCGGTGCGCTTTCCCTTTGACTCCTGCACGAAGACGACGCGCGCCAGATATTCCAGGTTCACCTGATGCACGATGCCGGTATCGGGCGGCACAATCGCCAGATTGCGAAATGCTGTCTGCCCCCAGCGCAGAAAGGCGTAGCGCTCCTTGTTGCGGATGAATTCGAGTTCAGCATTGAGTTGGAAGGACTGCGGCGTGCCGAACTCGTCCACCTGCACCGAGTGATCGATGACCAGCTCCGCCGGCTGCAGTGGATTGATCAGCGAGGGATCGCCCGAGAGCCGCTTCATGGCATCGCGCATGGCAGCCAGATCTACCACGGCCGGCACTCCGGTAAAGTCCTGCAGCAGCACCCGGCTGGGAGTGAAAGCAATTTCCTTGTCCGGCTTCGATTTGCTGTTCCAGGCGGCGAGCGCCTTGATGTCATCCGCGGTGACGTTGCGCCCGTCTTCGGTGCGCAGTAAGTTTTCCAGCAGGATGCGCAGCGAGTACGGAAGATGTCTGGTAGAAATGCCCTTATCGTCGAGGGCCTTAAGACGGTAAATCTCGTATTCCTTGCTCCCCACACGCAGGACCGACCGGCTGCCAAAGCTGTTCATAGGATGATTGCCTTCTTGTACTAGTTTAATCCACCAAGACCCACGTGGGGGCGGGCGCCCTCGCCCGCCCGGCCGGGCAAAGCCCGGCAAGGTTTCTGCCGGCACCGTGCAAAACCCAAGGCGAGCTCCGCTCACCCGCCCAGATGAGGACATCTGGGCCTACGTGGATCGCGCCGCCTCCACCGCCCGCAGCACCGCCTGCGCCTTGTTCATGCACTCCTCAAACTCGCGCACCGGATCAGAATCCGCCACAATCCCCGCGCCTGCCTGCAAAAACGCTTTCTTCCCCTGCATCAGCATGGTGCGGATCGCGATGCACGAATCCAGGTTGCCGTCGAAATCGGCGTACAGTACCGCGCCGCCATACACCCCGCGCCGCGTCGGCTCCAGCTCTTCGATAATTTGCATGGCGCGAACTTTCGGCGCGCCGCTGAGCGTGCCCGCCGGGAAGCACGCCGCGAAGGCATCGAGCGCATCCAGGTCGCGGCGCAGCTTGCCTTCGAGCGCCGAGACGATGTGCATCACGTGGGAGTAGCGCTCCACGTACATCAGGTCTTTCACTTTCACCGAGCCGTATTCACTCACCCGCCCCAGGTCGTTGCGTCCGAGATCCACCAGCATGACGTGCTCGGCGCGTTCTTTCTCGTCCTGCAGCATCTGCTCCGCCAGGCGCTGGTCTTCAGCCTCGTCATGTCCCCGCGGATGCGTGCCTGCAATGGGGCGATATTCCAGCTTGCGCCCCGTGACCCGCACCAGCATCTCGGGCGACGAGCCCAGCACATGCGTGTCCCCCATGCGCAGAAAATACAAATAAGGAGAAGGATTCACCCGCCGCAAGGCGCGGTACACGTCAAAGGGCTCGACCGACGGCGTAAAATCCAGCCGCTGCGAAAGCACGACCTGAAAGATGTCCCCGGCAGCGATGTATTCCTTGGCGCGCTCGACAGAATCGATGAATCGCTGCCGGCTGGTCCCGGCGTGAACTTTCAATTTGCCCTTTGCCGGCCGCGGTCCCTTGCTCCAGTGCGCCGGCCGCAATCCCGCAGCCAGTCTCTTTTCGAGGACCGCAATGTCTTTCGCCGCCCGGTCGTAAGCGCGTCGCGGACTTTCGCGAGATACGTCAGCGGTGGCAATGATGTGGATCTGGTGGCGCAGGTGATCGAAGGCCAGCAGCCGGTCGAAGAACATCAGTACGCAGTCGGGCAGGGAAAAATCGTCTTTGGCATGTTCGCCGATATTTTCCAGTTGCCGCACGGCGTCATAAGCGAAGTACCCCACCGCCCCCGCCGTGAACGGCGGCAACCCCGGCACGGCAGCGGACCGATGTTGCCGCAGCAACTCTTTGATGACCTGGATCGCGTTCCCCTGCTGCTTCTCTTTCTTCTTGCCGCGCCGTACCTCGATGTCCCCGCCCCGTGCCTGCACCTGCATGTAGGGACGCGCTCCCAGAAAGGTGTAGCGTCCGATCTGTTCGCCTCGCTCCACCGACTCGAGCAGGAAGGCGTCCGGCTCATCGGCTGCAATGGCGAGGAAGGCGGAGACCGGAGTCAGCAAATCGGCCGCGACCGATTTCACCACCGGCACCAGGGTGGCTTCTTTGGCCAGCCGCGAAAATTCCTTGTAATCGGGACGAAGTGTGGTCTGAGTCATTCTGAGTTTAGTCATTATAGACAAGGCCTCTCAGGCCACTCAGCGGAAGACCTGTAAAATCAAATGGAGGACGGGCGTCCCCGCCCGTCTCTTGGCGCTGGCTCATGCAAGAGACGGGCGGGGACGCCCGTCCTCCATCACGAGATCCTCTTCTCATCCGGACTTCTTATGCCTGCTGTTCTCCGTCGCCCGCCCGGCCCTCCGCCCCGGTTCCTGATCGGCAACTTCCCCCTGTTCGATCCGGATCCTCTGGCCATCTATGTCCGCTGGGCCCGCGAATTCGGCGACATCTTTTACTACCGCGCCGGCTGGATGGATATTTACTTCCTGAACCATCCCAGCCTGATCGAATCGGTCCTGGTCTCGCAATCGCAGAATTTTGCCAAGGACAAAGTCATCCAGAACAGCCGCTGGTTTCTGGGGGAGGGGCTGCTGACCAGCGAAGGTTCGGGATGGCTGCGGCAGAGACGCTTGTCTCAGCCCGCTTTCCATCGCGAACGAATGGCGGCGTACGGGCAAACCATGGCCGCCTACACCGAGGAAATGCTGGCCACGTGGCACGACGCTGAGGTGCGCGACATTCATCAGGAGATGATGCAACTCACCATGCGCATCGTGGCCAAAGTCCTCTTCAGCGTGGAGGTGAAAGAGGACACGGAAAGGGTGGCCGGCGCGCTCAACATCCTGATGCGCCACACCTCGGGAGGCCGCATGATCCTGCCGCCCGCGCTGCGCCATGTTCCGGTGCCGGCGATGATGCGAGTCAAGCGCGCGGTGCGCGAGCTTGACGAAATTGTGAACCGCATCATTCGTCAGCGGCGAGCCAGCGGGGAACACACCGGCGATCTGCTCTCCATGCTCATGGCGGCCCGCGACGAAGATGGCAGCGGCATGACCGACCGCCAGTTGCGCGATGAAATCCTCACCTTCCTGCTGGCGGGTCATGAGACCACCGCAGTCTCCCTCTCCTGGACCTGGTATCTGCTCAGCCAGCATCCGGAGGTGGAACAGAGGCTTCGCCAGGAATTGACCCAGGTCCTGGGCGGCCGCACGCCGCAACTGGAAGACTTGCCCCGCCTGCCCTACACCGACAAAGTGGTGAAGGAATCCATGCGCCTGTATCCGCCGGCGTGGAGCCTGGCGCGCACCGTCGCGAAAGAAGTCGAGCTCGGCGGCTACCGCCTCCCCGTGGGCGCGAATGTCGTCATGAGCCAGTGGATCCTGCACCGCGATCCCCGTTTCTTTGACCAACCCGAGCAATTCAACCCGGAACGCTGGACTGTGGAGGCGGCCCAACGTCTCCCGCGCTTTGCCTACTTCCCCTTTGGAGGCGGCCCGCGCCTGTGCATCGGGGCATCGTTCGCCATGATGGAAGCCGGCCTGCTCCTGGCGACGATTGCGCAGCGCTTTCGGTTGCGCATGGTCCCTGGACATCCGGTGGCTGCGTTGCCCAGCATCACCCTGCGGCCTCGTTACGGAATGCGTATGACGTTATCGAGATGACCTCACAGAAATGGAGGACGGACGTCCCCGCCGTCGCCCGCCCGTAGTGCACAGTCCGATACCAGACGGGCGGGACGCCAGTCCTCCATCTTGACGAACCCAAACCAGAGTAACCACCGAATGAATTGACGTAGCGGCGCAACCGTTGGAAGATGGCGAGTCAGCTCAAATCTGCCACGGGGGCGTATGCGGATCAAGTTCTGGGGCGTACGTGGATCCACGCCGACTCCCCAGCCCGACAACCTGCGCTACGGAGGCAACACCTCCTGCGTCGAGGTCCGCCTCGGCGACAATCTCTACGTCTTCGACTGCGGCACCGGACTTCGCGCGCTGGGCCAGCAGCTGCAGCGCGACTCTGAAGGCAAGGCGATTAGCGCCCACATCTTTGTCTCGCATTTTCACTGGGACCATATTCAGGGCATCCCTTTTTTCGGTCCGCTCTACGAGAACCCGGAAAACTGTTTCTCTTTCCACTCCTCCAGCCGCACTCGCACCCTGAAGCGGGTGATGGAAGAGCAGATGGCTGCCCCCTACTTCCCCGTCGATATGAGCGAGATGAAGGCCCAGCGCGGCTTCTACAACCTGGAGCAGGGCCGGGTGCCGCTCGAGGACGTAATGATCGAAGCCATGTGGCTCAATCATCCCCAGGGCTGCATGGGCTACCGCCTCGAAACCAAAGATGGAGTAGTGGTCTATGCCACCGACAACGAACCCGGCGACCCGCTCTTCGACAAGAACGTGCGCAAGCTCGCCGCCGGTGCCGATGTCCTGATCTATGACGCCCAGTATCTACCGGAAGAATACGAGGCCCGCAAGCGCGGCTGGGGACACAGCCACTGGCGTGAAGCGATCAACGTAGTGATGGAAAGCGGCGCCAAAGAGCTGGTGCTGTTTCACCACGATCCCGACCACGATGATGCCTGCATTGATAAGGTCGTGGAGGAGGCCCGCAATCACTATCCGAAGGTGCGAGCCGCCGCGGAGGGGATGGAAATAGAGCTGTAGCGCGCACCATTTTCGTTTTGAGCAGGTACCTTCGGAGATAAGTCCCAAAAGATGTCTCGGCAGGCTTTAATCCACCGGATTTTGTCAGTAAACTGTTGACATGGGAGAAGTAAGAATTATTATCCGTGTTCGGCAGTTCGAACGAACGGCGAAAGAAAGCGGTGGCAGATAATGGCAGATCGGAAGCAATTTTTCGGTGAAATCAACACTGACCCTGAACTGTTGAAAGCTCTGGAGACATCGCGCCAAACTCCGATAACAGAGGAGGATCTGCGCGAGCAGAGGATCAGTTTTGCCTTTGGTAATGCACCGGCTAACGCTACGAACATTACGAAGGCTAGCGTGCGGCAGGCGTCTGTGCACATACGCTTACTGCCCTGAATATCCCTATCCTGGCCCGCAGCCTTGTCTGATCATGTCTGTTCGCGAGAAAGACAATCCCGCCCTGTATACGAGGATCCAGGAGCAGAATCTCTTGCGGCAATATGACCTCCTGTCAAATTGCGTTGAGATCGGCATTGAGAAGGGAATCGAATCCTTCGACAAATACACGCTATGGGCGTTGAACTATGCGGCGGTCGCGAATATTGCTCAGTTCGGCGGAAGATATCGAGAAGAGCCAATTTATGTCGGCAAACACACCCCACCGCACTTCAGGGACGTTCCCAATTTGATGGATCGGTTCTTTTCCCTCATTCACGAAAATTGGACAATCGTAGACCACCCAACATGGCTCCCTGCCTATGCTCTCTGGAGAATGAATTGGATTCATCCATTTGTCGAGGGGAATGGGAGGACCGCCAGGGCTGCTTGCTACTATTTGATTTGTTTGAAACAGGGACAATTGCTTCCCGGTAAGAAGATAGTGCCAGAACGCATTCGTGAAAACCGACGCCCCTACTACGACGCATTGGAGGCCGCCGACCGTGCTTGGGATGATGGAAAACTCGACGTGTCTGCGATGGCAAAGTACCTTGAAGAACTGTTGAAAGGCCAGCTCATCGAAAAGTGAATTCTCCAACTGAGCTGATGCTAGCGGCTCTCCGTAACTTGCCTCGCCGCCCAGCCCTGCATATACTTTGAACGTTTGCCCGCCTACTCCGGGATGTATCACCCGGCGCCGGCCAGCATCTTACTGCCTGACCGCACCAACGGAGACCGCCATGGCCTTGAAGACCATTTCCCTCGAGCAGGAAATCAATCCCTGGGAGGCGCAAGCCGCCCGGTTCGACTTTGCTGCCCATAAGTTGAATCTGGACGAGGGTTTAATGAAGGTTCTCCGCTACCCTACCCGGGAGATCATCCTGCATATTCCGGTCATGATGGACAATGGCCACCTCGAGGTATTTACCGGCTTCCGGGTGCAGCACTCCATCGCCCGCGGCCCCGCCAAGGGCGGCTTGCGCTATTCGCCGGATGTGACCCTGGACGAAGTGCGCGCCCTGGCCAGCTGGATGACCTGGAAGTGTGCCGTGGTCAATATTCCTTTCGGGGGCGCCAAAGGTGGAGTCATCTGCGATCCCCACAAGATGTCCCAGGGTGAACTGGAGCGCATGACCCGCCGCTACACCGCAGAGCTGGTCGAGTTCATCGGGCCGGAGAAAGATGTGCCCGCGCCCGACGTGAACACCAACGAACAGACCATGGCCTGGATGATGGACACCTATTCCATGCACATGCGCCAGACCGTGACCGCCGTCGTTACCGGCAAGCCTATTAATATTGGCGGGTCCCGCGGCCGCCGCGAGGCCACCGGACGAGGCATCATGATCGTGTGCGACGAGGCGGTCAAGAAGCTCCGCCTCAATCCCGAATCCACCCGCGTCATCGTGCAGGGCTTCGGCAATGTCGGATCGAACGCCGCCCGCCTGATGACCGAAGCCGGCTACAAGGTGATCGGAATCGTGGAAGTGGATGGCGGATTGGTCAACCGCGATGGCATCGATACCGAGGCCCTGTGGGAATACCGCCAGCGCAACGGCACCATCCACGGCTTCACCGGCGCCCTGGCCGAGGACCCCGCCGAGTTGCTGGTTTCGGAGTGCGAAATCCTGATCCCGGCGGCCACCGAGAACCAGATCACCAGCCGCAATGCCGACCGGGTCAAATGCAAGATTCTGGCCGAAGGCGCCAACGGTCCAACCACCGCCGCCGCTGACGATATTCTGGCCGACAAGCGCGTCTTCGTGATCCCCGACATTCTCTGCAACGCCGGCGGCGTTACCACCTCTTACTTCGAGTGGGTACAGGACCGCCAGGGATACTTCTGGAAAGAGTCCGTGGTCAACGAACAACTCGAGCACATCATGAAGGGCGCCTTCGAAGATGTGGTCCGCTTCTCCGAGACCCACGGCGTCAACAATCGCATCGCGGCGTACATGCTGGCCATCGATCGCGTGGCCTACACGATCCGCCAACGCGGCATCTACGCCTGACCGGGCGTGTGTATGGGTGTGTGTGGGTCGGACACTCCTGTCCGACGCCTTTGAAGTTGGTGTTGGTCTTGAATTACTACCCCGAACAATCCGCACGAACCAACTCCCGCGATTAAAACCCAACTTCAAAAGCGTCCGACAAAGCCTGCCCTGAGCGCAGTCGAAGGGAGTCCGACCCACACCGGGAATCCCCGATTGACCCCGGCTGCCCGAAATGTCATCATGGTCGCCCTTTGCGGCCAGTCGGGAAGCACTCGGCGCCCCTGAGGCAAGCTTCCGCAGTCCTTGCGACCGGCCCGGAACGAGAGAGGAAATCATGAACAGACTGCACACCAGGCTCAGTACGTGGACTATCGCGCTCTGCATGTTTTTCGTGCTGAGCGGGATTTCCGCCATGGCCCGTCCCCAGACCAGTTCCACCGACGACCAGGCGTCCACCACAACCTCCAAGAAGAAAAAGAAAAAGACGAAGAAGGACGCAAGCGCATCTGCCGGCGAGTCCGCCACCGCTGACACTTCGACATCCACCACGGCCAAGAAAAAATCGAAGAAGAGCAAGAAGGCAGATTCGACCAGCACCGCCGCGGCCACTTCCGACACTTCAGCCGGCAGCGAAACGGCAGCGAAAAAGACCAGCAAGAAGAAGAGCAAAAAGGCCGAAGGCGGCGACGGAATCGGCCAGCACCACCGCGAGCGAACCTGCCGCCACCAAGAAGACTCGCAAAAGTAAGAAGGCAGCCGCGGAGAGCGGCGCAGCGGCTCCGGCTGCAGAGTCGGTCAGCGCGACACCCGCCGAGACCAGTGCTGCCAAGACCAAAAAAACCCGCAAGAGCAAAAAGTCTGAGATGGACTCAGGCGCCATGGCGGCAACTCCAGCGCCCAGTTCAGCTCCGGCCAGTCACACGTCCGCGGCGCCTCCGGCCACTTCCATGGCCGCTCCTTCGAATTCAATGGCGCCCCCTGCGACCAAGGCGAGTCACAAGACCGCAACCACAACCGCCAGCGCTTCCGATTCACAGATCTCGGCAGCCAAGTCGGGAGGCATGGTCTGGGTCAACACCGATAGCGGCGTTTACCATAAAGGTGGCCGCTGGTACGGCAAGACCAAGACCGGAAAATTCATGAACGAGGCGGATGCCAAGGCCGCCGGCTACAAAGCATCAGAAAAGGACTAAGGAGAAATTATGAAGAGCAAGAGCCTGATTACTCGAATTCTGTTTTCACTTTTCGCCGTCGCCCTTCTGGCCACCGTGGCCGCGGCGCAGACCAAGACCGCCAAAAGCTCCGATGGCCAAAACCGATTCCGCCATGGCGGCCCCGGCTGCCGAACTGCTGGACATCAACTCGGCCACCAAGGAGCAGTTGGACGCGCTGCCCGGCATCGGCGAAGCCTATTCGCAAAAGATTATTGACGGCCGTCCCTATGCCAAGAAGACGGATTTGACCCGCAAGAAGGTCATTCCCGCCGCTACCTACGCCAAGATCAAGGACATGATTATCGCCAGGCAAAAATAGTCTCAGAATTTCGAGGGCACGTGTGGCGCGGGCGCCCTCGCCCGCGGCCTTTGACCTTGAGTTTGTTCTTGAACTTGATTGGCGGCACGTCTTTCGGTTCCCACGTTCCAGAAGGAGGCATCATGAGTTTTCTCGAAGATATGGCGGGCAAGGAAGTTAGCGGCATGCTGGCCAACAGCTCGAATCCGCTCGCGTCCTCAGTCATGCAGATGATCAACAATCAACCCGGCGGACTTTCCGGCCTGCTGCAGCAGTTTCATGATAAGGGCCTGGGCGGCCTGGTGAGTTCATGGGTCAGTACAGGCCAGAACCTGCCCATTTCCGCCGATCAGATTCAGCATGTGCTGGGCAGCGATCAGGTAAAGGAACTCGCTGCCAGAGCAGGAATCGCGCCCGAAGCCGCCACTTCCCACCTGGCCCAGTTGCTGCCCCTGCTGATCGACAAACTTACCCCCAACGGCCAAGTCCCTCAGAACTCATCGATGCTGGAAGAGGGTATGGGCATGCTGAAGAACCTGGGCCTGGGCAAAACGGGCACGGATTCCTAACCACCACCCAAGGACACGAAGGATCACGAAGGCCATCTTCAAGGGTTCGCCTTCGTGTACCTTCGTGTCCTTCGTGGTTTAAGCCCTTGCAGTCCCTCCCCTTTGCTTCATTGATTCCCTCATCAGGGTGGAGGATAATGAGGCGTTGCCAGCCTTCACCTTGCCCGCTGGCGGCCCGTGTCCGCGGTGAACCTGCCCAACTCCATTACGCTGACCCGCATCTGCAGCATCCCGCTGCTGATCTGGCTGCTTTCCACCAACCATTTCCGGTCGTTTAATGGGGAACAGGAGCTGCTGGCATCGGCCCTGTTTATCGCCGCATCCATCACCGACGGCATTGATGGATACCTGGCCCGCCGTCGCGGCCAGATCACGACCATGGGCATACTGCTCGATCCCCTGGCCGACAAGCTCCTGATCGCGGCTGCGTTTATCGCGCTGGTCCAGTTCAATCCCAGCCTGGTGCCTGCCTGGATAGCCGTGCTGATCATTGCGCGCGAATTTCTGGTGAGCGGATTGCGCTCGATCGCCGCTTCGGAAGGCTTCACCATCGAGGCCAGCGATCTGGGCAAATTTAAAATGCTGGTGCAGATTGTTTCCGTGGTGGCCGTCATCCTCGACCACAGCTGGAAAGAAATCCCGGTAGGTCCTTATATTTTCCCCGTCCACTGGATCGCCCTGGTCGCCATCTGGTTTATGGTTTTTCTGTCGCTGGTGTCGGCGCTTGATTACTTTGTCGCCTTCTGGTCAAAGATCGACCGCCAGGTGGTAAGGAGCCGCCGCCGCGCCTTCGTCCTCAGTCGGCGGAGGAAACGCGATGTGCCCGTCACCTGATGATCATTCCTCTCGCCTGACCCGCGTCTCCAGCGCCCTTCCGTCAGATGAATTTTCTTCTGAAGAGCGCGGCATGCTGCTTCGACTCGCCCACCAGGCAATTGCCGCAACCCTGGAACAGCGGGAACTGTCGCTCACTCCGCCTTCTCCGCACCTGGCCGAGCCCCGCGGCGCCTTCACCACGCTTTATTACCGCGGCGACTTGAGGGGATGCGTCGGTTACGTCTTTCCCGTTACATCTCTTTACCGTACCGTGGCCGAGAGCGCCCGCGGCGCGGCTTTTCACGACTCCCGTTTCTCGCCGGTAACCCCGGACCAGGCCACCGAACTACGCGTGTCCCTCAGCGTGCTCTCGCCCCTTCAACCCGTACAGCCGGAGCAAGTGGAGATTGGACGCCACGGCCTGCTGATCAGCCTGGGTTACAGTCGCGGCCTGTTGCTGCCGCAAGTGCCTCTCGAGCACGGATGGGACCGCATCGCCTTCCTCGAGCAAACCTGCAGGAAAGCCGGCCTGCCGTCCAACGCCTGGCAAACCGGGGCAAAGCTGGAAGCCTTCACCGCCGAAATCTTCGCCGACCCCGAGTGATGGCGCATCAGGGATGCTTTAGGAATGACCCTCCGAGAAATGTCATCCTGAGCGAGGAGGATCGTCCGCTTGCGGACGATCCCGACGAGTCGAAGGACCCCTATACCCACCGAGAAGTTTCGACAAGCGGATTTCCCGCCCACAGCTTTGAGAAAGCCGCAGCAACAGATGGGTGTTCAGGGAATAGAGGTCCTTCGACTGCGCAGCTGCTTCGCTCAGGATGACACCAAAAAAAATCAGGGAGGCCGAAGCCTCCCTGAGAGATGTAGCAAAGAAGAATTACTGCTGATCGAGTTCCACGTTGTCGCCGACGTGCACATCCTCCAGCGCAAACACAACCATGCCGGTGGCGGTTGTCGGAGTGGTATTGAGCACCACGATCTCGCCAATAGCGCGCCGCGGCATATCGGCCACGCGGATCGAAGGTCCCTTGGTCTTGCTGAACATGTGTCCTTCGATGGAGGGCGGATACTTCTGCGTGTCATCGGTGGTCGATGCCTTGAACGAAAGCGAATCCACCGGATCGCGCAGGTCAGCTTCATAGCTGCGCACCGCGCGGAAGTAGTCGCCCACCTTGACTCCCTGGTTGGCGCCCACGTTCATGTAAATCTTCGAACCGGTTCCCAGCAGCAGGTCAAAATCCTTGGCCAGCACAATGCGCCCGCTGGCTTTGCCGTTGTTGGGCAGAAAGCGGTCAAAGCGCTGCGGCAGGTGGAAGGCCACCATGGGCTTTTCCACATACGGCATCGCGATATCGCCGGGGACAATGGCTTCACAGCTGAATTCAACGTGCGCCACCGCCATCCTGCCGCGAGTGTCAACGATGCGTACCCGGCCCAGTTCCGAATAGGGCTGGCCCATGCTCTTTAGCATGGAGCGTTGACCGGCAAACAATTCGTACTGGTTGGGGTCCACGAGTTCGCGCACGATCTCGAACTGCTGACCCGTCTGGTACCCCTGGCCTGCCAGGAAGATGGTGTCATTGGTGGCGAACTTGGTGGTGTTGGGACTCTCGAGCCCCCCCGCCACGAACTTCGAGTTCGGCACCAGCTCTTTGTTGACGAAGCCGCCGCAATTGATGTCCGCATTGGTAGGAGTCTGGATCCGCTCAATGGGAAAGGTTCCGGTCGTAATCTCGGTGTTTTGCGGAGCCGCCTGGTCCGCTGCCGCGGAGTCGGCTTGCTGCGCCGCTGCCGCCACCGTCAGGCACAGTAACAGCAACAGTCCTGTTTTCTTCATGTTACCTCCAAAATCGAGGCCGGGGCCCCCGCCGGCTTTCTCCCGCTAACTCCTGCAAATAAAAGGGCTTTCAAGTCGCACAGTAACAAGGGGATAGAGGTCGGTCAAGGTTACGCTGGTGTTATCGTGGGTACGTTAAAAAGTTTGCCCTGCGGCAATTGCGATAATCCGTTGTTGCATCTGCAATTACGCGCCTGTAATATCCCCAGTCGTTCTCCGATCATGACTGCTGCCCCCAACAGCTACGTGGCTCGCTTCCTGCCCCTGCGGCTTCCCCGGGTGTGCGTGGCCGTCACCGACACCGATCCCGCCGCCCTGGTGGACAAGGCCGAGGCGCTGATCCGGGATAACACCTTTCTGGAGTTCAGGTTAGATTACCTGCCCCGACCTGCGCTTGCTCTCCCCAGGATCAAGCGCTTCATGGAATATCACCCCCACGTCACCGCGATCGCGACCTGCCGGCGCACCGCCAGCGGGGGGAAGTTCAAAGGCTCGCTGGCCGCGCAGCTGGACATTTTGGGGAAGGCCGGCGCCTCGGGTTGCCAGTTGCTTGATATCGAATTGCAGAGCGCCGCCAAGTGCAAGCCTGAACAGATTGAAGCGCCTGCGGACGCGCTCCGCCCTGATCCTTTCCTATCACGATTTCCGGGCCACCAAGAATCTGGAAGTGACCCTGGAAAAGATGGTGAAGATTCCCGCCGACTTCTACAAGATCGTGGGCACGGCCACAACCCTTTATGACAACGTGACCATGATGAAGTTTCTGGAGAAATTCGGCGACCGCCACTCTCTGGTCGGATTGTGCATGGGGGAACAAGGCATCATCAGCCGGTTGCTTGGAGTCAGGGCGGGAAGCGTTTTCACTTTCGCCGCGGTGAGTCCCGACGAAAAGACCGCGCCGGGCCAGACCACGGCCCAGGAGTTGCGCAACACCTATCGCATCGAACAGATGGATGCGGCCACCAGGATCTATGGCGTGGCCGGCGATCCGGTCGCGCATTCGCTCTCGCCCGCCATCATGAATGCCGCGCTGCGCCGGGAGAATGTGAATGGCGTCTATCTCGCGCTGCATGCCAAGACGCTGAAAGACCTGCTGGCCTGCGTGCGCGATATTCCGATACACGGCCTGTCCATCACCATGCCGTACAAGGAAGCTATCCTGAAGCATCTCGACAACACCGATTCCCACACCACAAAAATCGGTGCCTGCAACACCGTGGTGCGGGCCCAGGACGGAAAACTTTACGGCTTCAACACCGATGCCGCCGGCGTAGTGCGTCCGCTCGAGCAACGGATTACGATCGAAAAAGCCAGGATCCTGGTGCTGGGCGCGGGCGGCGCGGCGCGGGCCGCGGTCTTCGGGCTCAAGGAGCGCGGCGCCGAAGTTTACATTCTGAATCGCACTGCCGCTCCGGCGCAGAAGCTGGCTCACCAGGCCCGGGCCAGAATCGCCAAGCGCGCCGATCTGAAGAAGCTCACCTTTGATGTGATCATTAACGCGACTCCGGTGGGTATGGGCAACACGCGCGATTCTCCGCTGCATGAAAACGAGATCAACGCCCGCTACGTCTTCGACATGATTTACGATCCGGAGGAGACGCGCCTGATGAAGCTGGCCAAGGGCCGCGGCGCGGAAGTAATTCCGGGAATCGAGATGTTCGTCCACCAGGCCGCCCGCCAATTCGAGATCTGGACCGGCAAACCCGCTCCCTGGGATGACATGCTGCGCGTAGTCACACTGGCCCTCAACGAGCGCACCGCCGCCCGCCAAGCCCCCAAATCCTGATCCGAACCACAATCCACGTAGGGGCAGGTGTCTCTCCTGCCCGGCCGGGCAACGCCCGGCATGAATTTCGCTGGAGCTACCCCTCAATCCAAGGCGAGCTGCGCTCGCCCGCCAGACGAGGACATCTGGGCCTACGCATTTTGAGCAAAAAAATACGCCGGCCCCTTCAGGCCGGCGCATTCCCCTAACGGGCTTAGTACGGTTTGAAGTCCTGCCAGTAGGTCAGGTTGACCACGTCCTGCAACATCGGTGTGCCTGGAGGCAGCTTGGCCGGATCCAGGAACGCCGAGTCGAAATAGTAGTTACGCGGCGGCGGACCGTAAACCAGAGTGCAGCACTTGAAAGTGCCGGTCGCGTACTGCGAGTAATAGAGGCTGACCAGCGATCCCCGATAGAACAGTCCGCCGGATCCACCCCAGGACTCGACGTAGCGCAGGAAGTTGTGCACTCCACCATCGGTGCCGAAATCCTGCCCGGTGCCCGCCGGTTGCGGGAAGTTGATGTTCTTTCCACCGGCAATAGCCAGCCGATAATACGTAGGAGTGTTAGGCGCGCGTCCCCCCAGGTTCAGAGGGTTCAGCATGCTGTTCTCATCGGACCAGTTATTCGACAGCACGGTGACGGCGTCAGCGATCACGGCAGCGGCCGAGTGGGGAATGTCCGCAGTCACGGCTGGCGGAGGATTACCCCAGAAGGGATCGGTGTTATCAGAGTTGTAATTTCCCTGGATGTAAACCGGATTCTCTGAGGCGACCGTGAAGCCACCCAGACCGGTGTCAGGACGAAGGGGTACGTTCCCCAGGCTGCCGTCCACCAACTTCAACACATGGCGGGCACCGGTCACGATGTTCTGCCGGCCGAAAGTCGAGCAATTTATGGATCGATAAGGATTTCCGACGGTCGAATTTGCCCCGGTCAGCCGAAAACCGTCACCGACGTTGTTGGTACCCCACACCGAGGGTGCAGGGTTAACAGCACTGTTCTGATCGACGTCCTCAGCTGCTTCCAGCACTCCATCGGGAGTTCCAGTCGGCGAGGCCGAGTTGATGACATCTTCGAACCCATATTCCCCCGACGTGATGTTCCCATTGTTGGGATCGGGCAGCATGCCGCGGCGGTCGGAGAAGTACACCAGATAGCCGTTCTGGCTGCTGTACGAGACCAGTGGGCCGCTTCCTCCGGGGACCGTGCCCAGCAACCATTTGCGGAAGTTGCCTACGTCGAACTCCACAGCGTTCATGATGCCGTTGACATAGCAAAATGGGTTGGCCATGCCCGCCGGTGCCGCGTCGCGCGGGAAACCCTCGCGTGGATCGTAGAGGTTGATCGGGTACCAGCTGTATTGGGTGGGGCCCGCCGCCTCGAAAATATTTCTCGGATTATCGGCGTTGGTTAAAGTGCCGCTCGCGTCCCGGTCAGCCTGTTGCTGGAATATCAGGATCGCGTTCGGGTGCACCGGATTCGACCCCGCTCCCCCTCCTACTGGCTTGGTGGGAGAAACGAGTCCGCGGGCGAATCCGAGCTGCAACCACTCCGTCGTGACCCCAACCCATGCGCCGGCGGCGTTCTGATACTCCACCCGCAACCAGCCATCAATCAAGTTCCAGGGATTAGGATTGGCGCCGCAGAGCGAGAAATTCGGCTTTCCTACCCAGGCAGCGTCCCCCTGTGCGGAAGATGCCATGGCAAACCTGGTGGTTCCCAGTGCCGCGCCTCCAACTCCCTTTACCGCCACCGCCAGACCAGTCGGAGATGCCGTACAGCCGCCGGCAGTCAAATCGATGTCCTCCGGCAAAAGGCCGGGACGGTCGGGATGCAAATCGGCCTGAGTGCTGGCCAGCAGGATGCGGAGATTGGCTTTGTTGTACTCGCGCGACGATCCCGTCGCCGATGTCACCGCTTCGCCGAGCGGAGCTTTACGGATAATCGCAATCTGCTGCGCCGCGCCGTTGGCGCCCTGCACGAACGGAAGGGTCAGCGGCTGCACTGACAGCGAGTTGGCGTTTCCCATCCATCCCCCAAATGTGTTCGTCGAAGTGTTCTTCCAGGTTGGGAGCCAGGTCTGCGTGCCAGCGGCGGGGATACCAGCACTCCAACTGGCCATTGGCACGGTGAACTTTTGGCAGTTCGGATTGGCGATTGCAGTGGCGATGTTCCCGTCGCAGCCGTGGTTCTGCTTGAGCACATAGACATCCCCGGTGTAGTTGGCATTGGTGAGGAAGTTGTTGGCCAGACGGTCGCGGAGAATCTCTCCCACCGCCGTGACCTTATCGTCCAGCACCAGGTTGTTGCCGTTGCCCTCCGCCAGAAACAGGTTGCCGTTAGTATGTACCCGCCCCGCGAAGTTGAAGTTGGGGCCGGCGAAGTAGCTCAGGTCGCTGTCGGAAAATACACCGAACTGGAATACCGGGATGAGCGCCACTTCCACGCCCCGCGTCATATTTACCGACGCGCCGCCCGGCCGGGTAGCGCTGACTTTCAAGGTCAAGGGAACGATTTCCGCTGTGAGACCCGCGTTGGTTCCTGAGCTGATTACGCTGGTGCTGGCTTTTGGGTTGCCGTTGGCATCCGGAATCCAGGTCACGCTCTCCTGGTAATTCATGGAGCCGATCATCGTGCTGGTCGGCGGATTATTGCCCAGCGCCGTGAGCTGGGCCGGGGTTGGAGCCTGCGATTGCTGGTAAAGCGCGGCCAGGTTCGCCGTCAGTAATTCCATGCCCGATTCGGCGCCGTAATAGGCCCGGTTGGTTTCCAGATCGTTGTTTCCCACCTGGCCGGCGCCCTGGACCATGAACAGAAGACTGATCGCGATGCCGGACAACAGCGCCAGTACCAGCAAACTCGCGATGAGAGTAAATCCCCGTGATCGGCCCTTAATGCTGCACATAGTGATGATCTCCTGAAACTCCAGCTCTCTCCTCAATAACGATTTCTAGTTGTACCGGTCCTTGAACGACAGGCTGCGGGTGCTTACCGACGTGGTCAGAACCGTACTTCTGGACTTGTTGCCGTACGAGTTGATCGTCTGTCCCATCACCTGAATGTTCACCTTATTGATCTGGCTGGGGGAGAAAGGGGCTAACAAGGGGTTGGCGACACCGGAGCAGGCCGGACCATTGGTGCCATTGCACAAGTCATACGTGACTTTGAGATTGATAATGTTATCGGCTACCGGCGCAGGCGCCTGTCCGTTGACCTGGCGCATCAGCCGCGGGGGCTGGCTGGTGGCTGCGGCAGGAACTTCGATGAAATAAGTGACCGCCCAAATCCGGGTGCCGATGGTGGCTCCGCCGCCGATGATGGACTTGATGTTCCCGGTGGCTGCGCCCGTCTGGTTTATCTTCAGCGGGTCCCCATTGGCGAAACTGATATCGGTGCTGGTACCCGCCCCCGGTGCGATTCCCGTGACTTCGCCCACCGCGCTGCCCAGATTGTTGGTGAACAGGATCAAGTCTCCTACCTGAATTCCGGTCGGAGACTGGATGGCCGGGAAACCTGCAGGCGGAGCCGCCGGCGGCGTGAACGTGACTTTATCTCCCAGCGGGTTCGCCGCGGGGATCGAGGTCGTGTACTGGCTCAGCGGAAAAGCGTAGTCCGCGTAAATGACAGTGATCGCGTCCGACGGGGTTCCCGTGGCGGCGATGTTCGCCGGCCCGCCCAGTTCAATGCCATTGCCTGAGCCCGGGATGATTCCGTACATAAACTTCCCCGGATAGCCATTGTTGGCCAGCCATGCCTGGGCAGGACTCACGGCAAAGAAGGAAGCCACCGATCCGGCGCCTGCAGGCAGCGACAAGCCACCGGAGGGCAGGCCCGAACCGGCCATGCTCACGTCCTTGGCGATCAGGTTCACGGTGGCGCGAACGTTCTGCTGCATTTCCGACGACTGGTTAACCAGCCGGGTCGCATCCATTCCGTTCTTGAACAGCTGTGTCGTGGCGGCCAGAACGATCAGGCCCAGGGCCATGGCGATCAGCAATTCGATCAGACTGAAGCCGCGGATTTTGTGTCGGATGGATCTCATCTCTCTCCTCAGCGGAACGAAGCAATCAAAGCCTGCACCTGATAAGTCTTGAACCAGCCCTGCGGCACCGGATAGCGGACGCTGACCGTGATCTGCCGCACGTTGGGATTGCCCGGCACGTTCGCAATCTGCACCTGCCGGGTGAAATTACCCAGGTCGATCAGCACATCCGCGGCAGTGTTGGTGATGACTCCGCTCGCTCCCGGCAATCGCACCGGGACGGCGGCCACGTCGTCGGCGGTGTTATCGAGACCGTCCGGCCCCGGGTCCATCATGGGCGTGAATCCCACCTTGAATATTCCCGCGCCCGCGCCCACGTTCTGTATCTGGTTAAAGGTGAGCTGGCCGGTTTGCCGCGCTGTGTAGATGCTTTCGATGGCCTCTGCCGCCTTCTGGCGGGCGATGCTGTCGTTCTGCACTGCCGTAGTGTTGCTGACGGCCATGGCAAAGGTCGCCAATACCGCCAGCAGTCCGATCATCAGCACCACGATAGCGATGAGAGTTTCGAGCAGGGCAAATCCCTGCTGCGACTGTTTTCTTGAATCTGGCATGTGGTTGCTCTCGCTCATTGCTGGAACCATTTCGGGCCTCCCGGACTGCTCAGAAGGCGCCATCCACGTATTCTTCCCGTTGTTCCATAAAGGGTGACGGCGCGCGCGCTGTACAGGTCTCCGGGTCGAGTCACGTAAACAATTCCACTGTTCCAGTTTCCGTTTACGTCATGCGCCGAACCGTCGGGCATGAACATCACTTGGTTCTTGATCCCGCCGCCCGCCACACCCTGGTCGAAATCGATGGCTACGCCTCCATTGCCAAAACCGTCAGGCACGGTGGCCGCCGTATTCGGCAATCCGACCATGACCTGCATCTGCATATCGGTGGGCAATTTCAGGTTCGAGATCTGTACTGCGGAGGAGAGGGCGGTTCCCGCATCCCAGCGAAAAATCTGAACACTCTGCGCGGTGGGCGCGCCCATCGGAGTGAGAGCGCCCGCAGGTGCAGCCACGCCGAAGCACACGATGTATTGCTTGCGCTCCGCGATGGCGCGCTGACGCGCCACCCGAAGGGGCATCATCACGTTCTCATAGGCCTGATTCACCCGGGCATCTTTCAAGGCCGGCTGTACTGCCATGAACCCTATTCCGGCCACAATCAGGATCAGGCAGCACACGATCATCATTTCAAGCAGGCTGAAGCCACGCGCGCCGCTTTGCCTGATGCTCGCCCTATGCGAAAACTTTTTGTTCTGATCGACTTTCATTCCCAGTCCAGCCTCCAATGTCGCTGCATGAATTCAGCGGCATCCCTAACCACAGAGTCTTTGGGAGAGAATGGCAGGAAGCGGGGGCTCCCTTGCAACTCACATCGTAGGGTCACGACACTGCCGCGTCAAAGCACCAGAGTCATACGTCGCCAGGGGTGTTTTCGTACTTTGGTAAGTAACCAATCCGTGGTTACCGGCTGGGTCGCGCCGGCTCATCTGGAGCGATTCGGGCAAGCTGGAAGGCTTCGGTGGCGAAATCAATTGCGGAGGGAGGGCAGGCATCCTCTGCCCGGTGCTGGCGCTTTCCCGTCAGGGAGTTCTGAAGCGCCATTTCGACGATCACTGCTGCCCAAGGCGCCTAAGGCTGGCCGCCGGCGGATTGAGCGTAATGCCTCAGGCCGCCCTCCGAACCGCGCTGTGCAATCTGGTCGGGCAAGTCAGAGGGAATCTGCGCCCGCCAATCAGGCCCCGGCAGAGGTAATTTCGCGGAATCGTCGATCGACACTTCCGCGGCCTGCAGCAGCTCCCGAATATCCATGCAATAGATGATGCAGAGACTCATGATCTTGGCGATGTGCCGCGGCAATTTGCTCATGGCCTCATAGTCGGAGAGCAGACCCAGCGCGATCGCGTATTCCTGGCTCCCCAGAAGGTGCGCGATGGTGCGAGTGAGGCCATGCGCCGCCCGGAAGGTCAGGCCGGTGCGCGCGCGCGAGATGCGGAGCAATTCCGAAATCCGCATTTTCCCTTCACCGTGAGGCGGCACCGCAGATCCAGACTCCATCCGCCGGGCGCCGGGCGGCAGCGTCATGGGATGAGGGCCCGTATCCACCAGGCCGAGTATCCGCGCCTCCGTCGGCAGCCGGAGCGGCCACTTTCCCCAAGGCGGACGGCAGGGCAGCGGCACAATTTGCTGCTCGTCAATCCATCGCACCCGGGTACAGGTGAGTCCCCCGGGTTGTTCAACCAGCCAGAAGCGATCATTCATGGAGACGCAGCCCACATCTTTCGTGGGCTGGGTATAACAGCGATCGACACGCACCACGCCGCCCGGCATCAGTTGCGGAAAGACCAGCGCGTCTGTGGTGCCGATCCGGGCGAAGAGGTGGCGGCCGCTGCCCTTCCATCTCGCCGGCGCGCGGAAGGATGCGCACCCGGCTTCGCCGTCATAATAATAAGAAGAAGGGAGAGGCAAGGTGCGGAGCGATTCTTCGTCCGGCGTGACCAGGACGGTGCGCTCCGTGTGCAACCGCATTTGCAGTCGATGGACCTGCCGCAGATCAAAACCGAACATCCGCAGCCAGTCAGTAAAGCGATATCCGGTGCTCTCGCTCAAAGCCACCACCTGGGAAAGATGCGGCGTGACCCCGCTCCTGACCTTGTAAAGGAAAGTTACTGGAATGAAATAGGGTGACTTGCTTCCGTAGTGCCTGCGAGTGGCGGCAGAGAGCTGGGTCACGGTGTATCCGCAGCGGGCCAGAACATTTTTGATGCTCTGGGCGCGGGCGTACCCGTCACAGCGGTATGTGGAATCTTCGCCGGCTTCGATCCAGCGAAGAGGAGGTCCCGCGCGAGGTATCCTGAAAAGACCACGAACCGCTGCTGTCGCGTTCATCCATCGATACTAGCCCGACTCCTTCTTCGTGAGCCCCGGCTGCGTGCTGCCTCTCTTGGTGCATCGCTGCGCCCGCTCAGGCGAGTTGTGTGCTGGTTGTTTACGCTGCTGGCCCGCCGCCTCCACTCTCCGCCATCCTTCAAATCCCGCATCGTTGTCCCGCCACTTCACGTCCGGCATCTTCATGAATGAAAGTAGCTCAATAAAAACCCGAAGGCTTCGCTGACCGGATCAGGCATTCCGCGCCTCGATTTTCCCGCGCAGCAAGAAATCTATTCGCTGCTCGCCGGACGCCACCGCAGAGCGAGCAATTCCTGGCGACGGAAAGGTTCTGGCGGAGTTGCTTGAAATGCGCATTCAGGATACTTTTTCGGGCGTTATGAGCTGAGAATCGGGAGTTTTCGTCGGTTGACCGACGAAGCTGGCGGCCACTCACGAACGCCTGGGTCCATCCCAGTCTCTCCGCCGTAGGGCGTGCAACAGGCAGAAGGAGAAGGGAATACTCGTCAAGACCGAGCTCCAGACCGGTGAGCCCGATGGACCGTTTTGTCGGTATACCGACGGACGCGCATTCTCGATCGCGCGGTTTTCGAACACTTCGGATTTCCTCCCTCAAAAAAAATATGTTTGTTCCCGAGCGGGTCGCTATCCCGTGGAGGAGATTTCTCATGAAGAAGATGGTTCGTCTGATGCTTGCAACTCTGGTACTTCTAAGCGCCGTGTCAATCTCTTCCTTTGCTGACGGAGGGGCCCCGCCACCAATGTGCGCGCCTGGGCATTGCAAAGGGAATTAAACAGCGCTCTTATTGAGAGCTGACTCGCTTGTGGGTAGTGCAGTTTCCGAGTAGGCTGCCATTGCAGCCTATGAATTTTTCCCACACGGCGACGTCCGTTCTTTGGGTCGTCCCCTTGGCGATGCAGTGTGTCATCGCCGTGGTCATGCTGTGTCGTGGGCTGGTTGGATCGTTCCCCTTCTTTTTCAGCTACACGGTTCTGCTGCCTGCACGCGATGCCGTCCTTTTTTTCTCCCCTATCCAGGCAACACATATTCGAGTGTGTACTGGTGGGGAGATGGTGTCGCGGTGCTTTTGGCGCTGGCCGTAGTCTTTGAAACCACTGCGCATTTCGTCCGGCCATATCCATTCTTAAGAATTTTCCTGAGAGCGCTCTGGATCGCAGGCGCCCTCGCGGGCGCTGTAGCGCTCACTCTGCTCTGGGCCGATGGTCCAAACGGGGTGGGACGGGCCTTCGAGTGGATTGTCTTGCTGGAGCGTTCCGCCAGGTTCCTCCAAGTGTGCTTGCTGATTATGGCGACTGCACTGATGTCTCGCCTGGGCCTTGACTGGCGCCACTATTCTGTGGGAATCGCCGCCGGCTTTGGCCTCTATGCCGCTCTGGACTTGGCTTTGCTGGAGCTTCGTGCCCATCTCCACGTTTTATCGGACGCAGCCTTTGTGTTACTGAGGCCCGCGGCATATAATCTCGGCGTTGCGATCTGGGCGTTTTATTTTCTTCGGCCCCAGGGCGGCAAGCCGGTCGGTGGTTTACCCGGCGCCGATCTGGCGAATTGGAACAATACGCTGACTGAACACGCAAACAAATGGTATCGACACTAGCAATTCTGTTCGCCAGTGGTTTGTCGTTGTTTCTGGTCTGGGCGGTGCTCCGTCCCGGGCTGCCCGCGATCAAAAATCTGGGAGATTGGGAAGCGAAAAGGCACAAGGTCGATGCAGAAGTGTTTCGTATCCTGCTTGATCCCTCCGAAGAGAGATATCTGCAGCAGGCGCTGGCGCCTCGTGATTTTCGGCGTTTCCAGAGAAAGCGTCTGGCTTTGGCGCTGCTCACTCTGGATCTGGTGGGAAAAAATGCCGCTATGTTGATGAAGTTGGGGCAACTGGCGAGAATGGAAGGAAATCCCAGGCTGGCCAAAGAAGCCGATGAATTGATCCATGGGGCGCTTCGGCTTCGGGTAAACTTGTTGCTGGTTCAGCCCTGCTTATGGTTGAAGTGGCTCTTCCCGGGCTGGACGGTATCGCTTCCCGCAGTCGAAATGCCGTATGAGGAATTGCTGACCTACCTCGGCCGGATTCGACAGCAAGGGCAGTGGGGTCTCGAGCGGGCTGTGCTGGCGGGCTGAGGCTTCGAGTGGGGTGACGCCAGCCCCCCGATTCGTTGAATTTCTGCTTTCTCCATTGAAAAAGTTTGGCGGTTGCAGGAGTAGAGAGGGGCTTCTCTTTAGCATCGTGACGGCGTATCCGCGGGGACACTCCTCGTGGGTTCGCAGCGTCGGTTGACACTGGGAAAACAGGGCCACTAGCATGGATTCGGGAAAATGGATTCGGGAGTTGCGCGAGGAACGATTTGTCAAGTCCAGCGACATCGAGCGCATCAGCCGGTCAATCGCCGACATCAAGGGCAACGCGGATTTCTACGTTTCACACTCCACACTGGCCGACATCGAAACCGGATCGGTCCCCAGCATTCACAAGCTCTTCACCCTGGCCGCCTGTCTCAAAGTTTCGCTCGAGGAACTGCTGCTGGTTTTTGGCATTGACCTGAATGAGGTGCGGCAATACGCCGGCCCGATGGAGCCGGGGATGCCCCGGATGGACCCCGCGCCGATGCAGGAATCCGGGTTCCGTTTCCAGCTCAACTTCGACGCCGCCTTCAACAGTCACGAAACCAGCCTGCTCAAATTGAATCCGCAGGAGCTCGCTACCCTGCCTCCGGCGCTGCGCAAGCGTCTTGATCCCAGACGATACCGCTACGCCGTGGTCGGGTTGAAAGACGACACCATGGGCGAGTTGATTCCGCCCGGCTCCCTGGTTGAAGTTGACGTCATGCAGAACGTCATCCAGGTTTTTGAATGGAAGACCATTCGCGAACGCCCGGTTTACCTGGTCTGGCACACCGACGGGCACAGCTGTTGCTGGTGCCAGCTGGAAGGAAAAGAACTGACCCTGTTGCCCTATCCCCTTTCTCGCCAGCCCGTCAGGCGCTTCAAAGTGCCGCGGGAGGCTTCGGTGATCGGACGGGTCATCAATGCCTGGATGCCCTTTGAGCAGTTATCCAACGGCGGATCCACTCACTAGGGCTGCAGTTCCTCCGGCATCTCCTTGCCCACCACTTCCAGGGCGATCGTGACATTCAGAAAGTATAGTTCCGTTGAAGTAGCGGGCGCGTCCACTGGGACCGTCGCCCGGTAAGCCTGCAGCGACTTCCAGGTCTTCAGCACCGTGGGAGTTTCACCCCGCGTATAGCGTACATATTCCTGCAGCTGAATCACGTACTCGGGCAATCGGGTAGTCAACAGGCGGCGAAAAACCTCTTCATGACACGCCCGCAGCGCTCTGTCCGCCGCATGCAATCCGCGCTGATGCGAGAGTTCCGGATGCAAATACATTCCGCTGTTGCAGTCCCGCAGCGAAGCCAGATAAATCATTCTGGTCAGATCGTTGGGTAAAACCTGCAATACGGTGTGGCTGACGTAATCAGCCAGACTGTCGTGGCGGGATGGGTCGCCGAAGGCGGGCGCCGGCATACTCTCAGGGGGCAAAAATTCAGGGGCCAAAAGCTCGGTCGAGGCTTGCGGATTCAGTGGGTTCTGCCCGGGAACAGGAGCCATTCAATTCATCCGACGTACAGTCGCGCTCGGGCAATTGTACTCTGGTGGCCTGAGGTTTCAAGGGGAGATTGGCCCAACAAACTGACGTGGATTGGGCAGCAGGCCTTGGGCAGCAGGCTTTATTTTCCTGGGTCTCCTTCGTGTACCTTCGTGCCCTTCGTGGTTCATGGTTCGTCGGACGAAGCCAGACGACGGGACTGAAAGGGCAAAGGCAGGGGTTATAGATGCACGTGAGGACTCTGACCCGGATTCCTACGATGTGGTGGCGGCCCCTTGATCACCTTGACTTCAAACTGTACCGGAAGTTTCTTCGGAGGATAGCAGGCGGCCTTGTCGCACGCCTGATACTTCAGCTCTCCACGAATCATGTAGCGGGCGGGAATCACGCCGGCCAGCGGACGTACATCCACCACCACCGGGAACTCTCCGGTATAAACACTCAGCTTGTCCTCTGGAGCAAAAGCGAAACTCATCTCGGTGCCCGCGGGATAAGTGACTCTTCCAATGACAATGTCCGTCGGAGCGCTCAACTTGAGCACGGTGGGAATCAGAAATTCAGACTTGGGTTTGTTCGAATTCACGTGAAAGCCCGCGCCCACACGAAAACGCAGGTTCACTATGTTCGCCCGCCCCCGCGTGACCGTAGCGACCGGAGATGCCGCCATCGAAACCGAGGGAGTTTTTCTTCCCGGGATATCCTGGTCGGCGAAAGAACCAGCTAGGCTATGGTCCGCGACCGCCAGTGCAGCCAGCAAGGCCAGGCCGGGAACGAGCTTTCGTAGAAGAGACATCAGATCAATGTTAGAACGTCCGGGCAGTGCAGGCTACGTTACTTTTGCGCCTGTACTGCCTGGCCCTCGGCCAGCGCCTTCTTGATGCTGTCTTCAATTTCACCCCGGCCCTTCAGGCCAAAAACCTTGTCCACCACCTTGCCGTCGCGTCCAATGTAGAAGGTAGCGGGCAGAAACTGCACTCCGCCGTAGGCGTTTCCCACTTCTTCCTTGCCTACCAGGATGGGGTAATTCACGCCCAGGTCGTGGGCGAACTCGGCGATCTCCTTGGGGCTGGCATCGTCCATGGCAATGCCCACAATCTGCAGTCCCTGGGGCCCGTACTGCTTCTGCAGCTCGGCAAACCAGGGCATCTCGATCTTGCAGGGCTGGCACCAGGTGGCCCAGAAATTCAGCAGCACGCCCTTGCCGCGAAAATCCGACAGACGCACGGTCTTGCCGTCCAGCGATTCCAGCGTGAAGTCCGGCGCCGCCTGGCCATTCATGCTGGGGCCCGCGTTGACGGTCGTACCCGAGTTTCGCCGCGCCACCTGAAACCCGAACACAATCATGACAGTCACCACCAGGGCGACCACGATAATGACCACTGGATCGCGTTTCACGAAGAGCTCCTCTTTGGCATCAGAGTGCGAATCGATTCAGGAACGATAGATAGTTAGAGATGATGGTGAAGCGCCCGAATACCAGCAGCAGCCCCAGTACGATCAACAGCCCGCCACTGGTTACTTCCAGGGCATGCATGTGCATGCGAAAGCGTTTGTAGAACTTGAGAAATCTTTCGATCCCCAGCGAGGTCAGCAGGAACGGTACAGCCAGTCCCGCTGAATATACTGCCAGCAGCAGGATCCCCTTGGCCACGGAATCCTGGGCGGCGGCAAAACCCAGAATGACGGCCAGGATCGGGCCTACGCACGGCGTCCAGCCGAAAGCGAAGGCAAAGCCGATCAGGAAGGCGCCCCACGGCGTGCTGCCTCCTTTTACGCTATGCAGGCGCGCGTCGGTGTACAGCGCCTTGATCTTGAACAGGCCGGTCAGGTGCAATCCAAAGATGATGATGACTACGCCCGCCACCTGCGCCAGCGTCGATTTGTAGCGCGCCAGTACCTGTCCGACCCCGGTTGAAATCGCCCCCAGCGAAATGAAGACCACGCTGAAGCCCAGAATGAAGCCGAGGGAATTCAGCATCACCCGGCCCAGAAGACGGGATTCCTGGGTCTTCAGTTCCTCGACCCCCGCGCCCGAGATCAATGAAACGTAGCCCGGAACCAGCGGCAGCACGCATGGCGAGAGGAACGAAACCAGTCCGGCCAGGAAGGCGGCGATAGGAAGAGGAAGGTTAGACATCTCTATTTATTGTACCCGCTGTCCGCGAGAGAGCCCTAGTCAATACAGCTGATTCTGAGTAGCGCCGGCGTCCCGCCGGCTGTCGGGCGGCGCTACGAAAAATCGGCCCCTCGCCACCCATCCAGAGATGCGGGGAGAATCGGAAGGTTACAGTTATTTGCTTTTACGGGCCGGAGGCAACGGTGCCGGCGCGGGTCCGACTTCTGCCGGGGGCGAAGCCACCGCCTTGCGAATAAACCCGGGCGGAATGGCCGCGGTCAGAACGGTTCGCTCATCATGTTGCTGCACCTTCAATCCATCGAAGAATGCCTTCACATCAGGATCGCTGCCCCGCGTCGAAACTGTTCCCTCGGCCGTATGGAATAGTTGAAGAAATGTCCCCAGCTGTTCCGTCAGTCTCTGCGCTTCGTCCTTGCTGCCGGTAAAGGCCTCGGCCCGGAAGTGCACCTTCCCCAGGTAGCGGGCGGAGGCCACTACCGTCGTCGGGCTGGTAAACAAAAACGACAAGGCATTCGGAGCAGGTGAACTGTCCACCGGATCCACCTTGAAGACCGCCCACGCCAGGCTGGCCAAGGGAACATATTTGTAGAAACGCCGCAGCAGCGCCGGTCCGCCAAAGGGAGACGCCACCTTGCGCGAGCGGTCCACGATGCCGCGAATCACCAGCGGATCATCGTGATTCGACGCCGCCACGGTGTCAAAACCCAGCACCGCAACCCGCAGAGTGCGCCCCTCGAGCGGAATGTTGTATATGTCCACCGACCGGTAGCTTTCGACCGACCCCGAGATCTTGCCCAGATAAGCCCGCAGCCGTTCGCCATCAATTCTGCCCACAAACACTTCCGAAAACCGCGCTGGCTCCGGGGTTGCCGGCTGCACCTTCCGCTTGACCGGATAATGAATGGCGAAAGCCGCCTGGTCCAGGTCGCGTTCGAACTGAAACCCTGTGGCCTGGATGAACTCCTGGTACTCCGGTTCGTGGGGGACGTCAGGCAGCTGGCCGGCAATGTTGGCGCGGCGCACCCACTTCAGATTGACGTAAAGATAGCCGTCGGCGCCAGGCAGCAAGCGGGCAGGTTCCGGCGGGGCATGCTGGCGCAGTACAACCGCCGAGGCGATGGCCAGGGCGACCAGCACAACGCCAAACCAGATGGGAAGTCTGCGTCGTATGCGCATGAATCATGGCCGCTCGCAACGGCAGCGCCGCGGCGGCCAGGGAGAAGTAATCATAACCCAATGTAGGCGCGAGCGTCCCGCTCGTGCAGGGTGTGGGTCGGACACTCCTGTCCGACGCCTTTGAAGTTGCCCTTGATCTTGCTTTTGAAGTTGCTCTTGATCTTGATCTTGCAGTTGATCTTGCTCTTGCTTTTAAAGAATCAAAATCAACGGCAACGTCAAACCCGTCGGACAGAGCCTGCCCTGAGCGCAGTCGAAGGGAGTGTCCGACCCGCACAAAACGCTACTGCACTTTGGCGTATTCGGCTTTGGCGTCTTTCAGGATGGGGACATCCGGATCGGCATCTTTCCACCTGGCAAAGAAATCCTGGTAGGCTTCCTTGGCTTTTGCCTTGTCTCCTTGCAGCGCCAGGGCCCGCCCTAGACCCAGCCGGGCCAGGGGGTAGAGCGGACTGTTCGGGGCGATGCCCGGGTGATCCAGAATCTTTTGGTACTCGGTGGCGGCTTTTTCTCCATTGCGCAAATGTAGATACGCTTCTCCGCGAACATACATCGGCCAATAGACAGCGCCACTCGGCGGCGCTCCAAATTCGTATGGAGCGGCGGCTTCCAGAGTGTCAACCGCCTGTCCCGGCTGGTCGGCCCTGATCTGGTTGCTCGCTTTCGCTACCGGCAGCCAGACCGAGTTTTGCAAAGTGTCGGTCGGGAATTCCCGGGCCAGCTCTTCAATCAGTTTTTGCGAGCGGCTGGTATCGCCGGCACGGGCGAGCGCGTCTGCAGCCGCCACACGAGTATCGCGATCATCCGAGGAGGCGAGCGCCTGCAATGCCACCTGCCGGGCGAGTGCCGGATTCCCCACCTCAGCCAGGCAAGCTGAGTCGAGCAGGCGGATCCCCGCGGAGAGTTCCTTGAGGCCGGCATTTTGCGCTGCACTGACCCCTTGGGCAAAGCTTTGCCGCGCACTCTGTATTTTGCCCAATGCGCATCGCCCCATGCCCTCGAGCAGGAACATAATGGGCTCAATGGAAGGTCCTTTTGCCGTCTCCATGGCTCGCTGCATTCCAGCCTGATCGCCCCGGGCAAACGCCATTGCATAGAGCGAAAAAGCATCCGAAGGCGACCCCAACCCCTGGGCAGTGGCCTGCTCTATGATCGTGTGGGCTTCGTCAAAGCGGCCGAGATTCGCATATGCTTCTGCGACGTTGGCATACGCGAACTTGTCCTTGGGGTTGAGCCGCAGCGCTTCGCTGGCATTGGCCAGAGACTTTTCCGGATGTCCGGTGGCCTCGTAACCGAGCGCCAGGTTGTCCCATGGAACCGAGTCGCGGGGATAGGTCTGCTTCCACTGCTCGTAGATCGCCAGGGCTTTATCGAGTTCTCTGGTGACCTCGTTGTAGTAATGAGCGGAGATATAAAGTTTTTCGCGTTCGCTTGCCCGGTCTTTCAAATCGAAGGCCTTGCTCAGGTTCTGCAGCTGCTGGCTGTTTTGCGACAGGTTGCCATTGACCACTCCCAGGGTGGCGTAAGCCATGGCAAAATTCGGGTCCAGTTCGATGGCGCGCTTCAGGTACGGAACTGCTTTCTCGTCGTTCAGATTCGAGTGCTCCGCCTGTCCCAGGGTGAACGCCTGCAAGGCTTCCAATGAAGACGTGGTGGCTTGCTCCAGCGGGGTAGCGAACTTCTGCACCGAGCCGATGGACTCGCCCAGCTTCTGCCGCAGATCGGACGCCGCTTTGTCCAGCGACTTCAGCACCTGTTCTTTGCTGTCAGACTCCACCTGGGCCCGGGCCAGCGAATCTCCGGTTTGCGCATTCACCGCGTTCAGATCAATCACGTAATGGCTGCCCAGTCCCGAGATCGAGCCCGTCAGCATGGCCTTCACGCCGTCCCGCACGCAGACTTCCCGCGCTACATCGTTGGTCAGGCGCTCGTCGGGAGAGCGGCCCATCAAACGCAATGCTGCCTGGATGCGTGATTGCGGAAGCACGTTGAGATACGGCGACTGCTCCAGTTGCACCGCCAGCGCCTGCTTCAGTGTTCCATCGAAGACCACGTCGCCAGTCGTGTTAACGAAGTCAGCCAGCAGGATGGAATCTTTTTCGGTGAGGGCCTGGGAGCGGCGCGTGTAAAAGAAAAATCCAGCGGCGACGGCCAGCAGCAGCGCCACTACCGGCAGGGCAATCTTCCACAACTTGCGGGACGGCTGGGCCGCAACGTCAGCCACCGGCACCGCGGCCGACGACACCGGACGGGCAGCCACTACCGAGGATCCGGAGCCTGGCGGGGGCGCGGCTGGAGCGTAAGCCGAGTCTTGTACTGCTGCCACCGTTCCCGAACTGGCCGCCACCGCCCGCCCCGTGTCGGTGTCGCGTTTCAGGCGTTGCAGGTCGGCGCGCATGTCGGCAGCGTGCTGGTAGCGCAGGTTGCGGTCCTTCTCCAGCGACTTGTTGACAATGCGTTCCATCTCCGCTGGCAGATCGGGATTGAGCCGGATGGGAGGCGTGGGAAGTTTTTCCAGAATCGCATTGAAGATCAGCGCCGAAGTGTCGCCGCGAAAGGGCAGGGTGCCGGTCGTCATTTCATACAACACCGCGCCAAAGGAAAACAGATCGGTACGCGCGTCCAGTTCCTTTCCTTTGGCCTGCTCCGGAGACATGTACGCCACCGTCCCCATGGTGGAACCGGGACTGGTCAGGTGGTCCTGACTCATGGCGGTGGCCTGCGAAAACGCGCCCGCCGCGTCCATGCTGCCACTCGCCGGCGTGACCTTGGCCAGGCCAAAGTCCAGCACCTTGGCATGACCGCGCTGGGTGACAAAAATGTTGGCCGGCTTGATGTCGCGATGAATGATGCCTTTGGCATGCGCGGCATCGAGCGCATCGGCAATCTCGATGGCGAGCCCCAGCAGTGTGTCGAGTTCCACCGGACGCCCCGCGATCAGATACTTCAGGGTCACGCCCTCGAGATACTCCATGGCGATAAACGCCTGGCCGTTTTCCTCGCCAATGTCGTAAATGGTGCAGATGTTGGGATGATTCAGCGCGGATGCGGCCTGCGCCTCGCGCTGAAAGCGGCTGAGCGCCGAGGCATTCTTGGCCACTTCATCGGGCAAAAACTTGAGCGCGACAAAGCGATGCAGCCGCGTGTCTTCCGCTTTGTAAACCACCCCCATGCCGCCGCCGCCCAGCTTCTCGACAATGCGGTAGTGCGAAATGGTCTGTCCAATCATGGTTGTAGCCAAGACGAAAAAGATGAGGCTGCCATGTTAGGTGGCGCGAAGTAGCAAGTCAACGCGGGGAAGGGAAAGCTATTACCATGGAAACACTGAAGGTGCCCCATTCATTCGCGTCTTTTGCGAATGAGTGGGGTAACCCCACCCGGAACCAGGCGGGTGGCCCATTCAAGCCGTCTTTTGGCTTGAGTGGGGCATTTTGCTGGACGTAAGCTGAACCTGTGCCTTGGGGATTGAAGCGGTCTCAGCAATCCGGCCGTTTGCCCCATTCATTTCGCGTCTTTTGCGAATGAGTGGGTGACTGGGCTGTCTCGGCCGGGTGCCGGGTGCCCCACACATCGCGTACTTTGCGATGTGTGGGTTTGTTCGCCACCGGAATACGTCGAGTTTACGATTACTCTCCGCAGGCCGATACACTTGGCATTGGTGATGAAAATCCTACTTCAAGCCAGGAGTGAACTTGGCGTCTGCACCCACACATCGCGTACTTTGCGATGTGTGGGTTTGGTCGCCACCGGAATACGTCGAGTTTACGATTACTCTCCGCGGGCCGATACACTTGGCATTGGTGATGAAAATCTTACTTCAAGCCAGGAGTGAGCTTGGCGTCTGCACCCACACATTCGCAAAGTGCGCGAATGTGTGGGGCACCCGGCGGAGGGATAAGTGGTTTCGAGATTGGGCCTGGCTTCGTTGCTACCGCTGCAGGTGGTGCCGCCTTGGTAGGCCCTGCAGGCGCCGCTTTGGGAGGCATCGGAGGATTATTCGCATGCATGACAGGCAATGGTGGGGGCGGTGGCAGGGGTGGGGGTGGGGGTGCCGAAACTGACAAATCGACTGGCCGGACGAATCCCGCCAGCTTGAAAGAGCAGCTTGCGATGGAACAGGCCAAATCGAATCCGGCTGCTGGACAGCCGATAACCAGAATAACCATGAAGGATCCGGACTGGCCAGCTAGTCAGGGATGGGTGAAGATGAGGCAAAATATCAATAATGTCGAAATCCACTATGTTCGGAACACCAATACCGGCGCTGTTGCCGACTTTAAGTTTGTCAATTGAGGTGATGCAATGCGAGTAGTTTGTCGGGCCAATGTAGGCAAGGCTCTAGCACCGAAGTACTTCAAAGAAGGCTATACTCCGGAGTCAGTCTTTCACCTCGCGATTGGCAAGGACTACCCAGTGTTCGGTATTGCCTTGTGGCGCTCGGTCGTTGTCTTACTGCTATCCGATGAGGATCACTTACCAAACTGGTATCCCGTTGATCTCTTCACGGTTTCGGATGCCCATCTCCCAAATAACTGGTTCTTCGCAACGTTCCCTGGAAATGAGCTTCTTGTTCAGGCGATCTGGGGTTACGAGCGCCTCGTGTGCGATACGTCTCATCACGATGCCCTCTCAGACCGAGAGCCGAGCGCTATGAATGCCTTCTTCGAAGAGGAGCGACGCCTGCAAGAGACGGGTCGGTCCACGGAGTTATAGTGAGGATAGAAACTAGGGTTTCTCTCCGTTCGGCGGGCGGGCCCCCTCTATCCGGGCGATCCTCGATCTGAAGGCCGCCCCATCCTTGCGTTTTTTGTAAAGGTGGGAATGGCGGGACGAGGCAAGGCTGTCCGCCCGAAGCCGGGTGCCCCACACATCGCCGTACTTTGCGATGTGTGGGTTTGGTCGCCACCGGAATACGTCGAGTTTACGATTACTCTCCGCGGGCCGATACACTTGGCATTGGTGATGAAAATCTTACTTCAAGCCAGGAGTGAGCTTGGCGTCTGCACCCACACATTCGCAAAGTGCGCGAATGTGTGGGGCACCCGGCCTGGTCTTGACCAACAGTTGGTCCATAACGAACAGACAACCGTTCAAGGGCAGCTCAACAGCCTCCAGCAATCTAATCCCGATGCTTACAAAACGACCATTTCGGAGATCAATAGGGCTCTCAATCCAGGGACTCTTGGGAAAGAAGCTTCCTCGCTATTCTCGACAGATAAGGCGTTTCAAGGAGTTCTTAACGGAGTACGAAAAGACCTTGGGCGCGACATCGACTTCTCGAAGCAGAGTGATCGAGAGGCAATTGGGAACGCGCTCATCAACCACGTCAGGCAGACGGGCGGCTGCGACTTGAACGGAACGAGGCAACCCGGATGTGTACGTTAAAGCGGTTGCTCGTCTGGTTCATCGAGACTTCGCTAGAGGGGGCGCTTCTCGCGGTGGTGCTAGTCAGCCTGTTCGGCTGCGATCAGCACGCATACGACAAGTGCCTAGCTGTTAACTTCGTATGGGTCGGCACAATGTTTTTCAGCACAGGATACCTGCTTAGCACTGGCATCGCTCGCGCTTTGTGGAGAGGGCGGAGTATCTGGATTTATCCGGTAGTCGCCACACTGTTGTTTTTCATCCACTTCGAAATCCTGAATTACATAGCCGGGGGCGCATTCGATACAGCAAAACGTTCCGTGATCCGAGTTGCGGGAGCATGCATCGTGTTCGCTTGTACACTAGCCGGAACTTTCGCCTTGCGGAAATGGGGACCGGCACGAAGCAATATCGCAAACGCTCCCACTGGTGGGTGAATCTACGAATTGAGGTTTAAAAACCCGGGGACAGGAAGCCGTGAAGAAATTGTCTTTTCGTGCGACCGGGAGGAGGGACGCCGGTTTAGTTGAAGTGCTTTGTGCTTCCGACATCGCTCGCGTCCACACAGTTTCTGTCTGCGCCTGAACGATCCTACGCTGGGAGTACTTGCCGGGTGCCCCACACATCGCGTACTTTGCGATGTGTGGGTTTGTTCGCCACCGGAATACGTCGAGTTTACGATTACTCTCCGCAGGCCGATACACTTGGCATTGGTGATGAAAATCCTACTTCAAGCCAGGAGTGAACTTGGCGTCTGCACCCACACATCGCAAAGTGCGCGAATGTGTGGGGCACCCGGCAGAAGTGGAACAAGTACGCCTATGTTCTCAACAACCCGCTCGCCCTCGTCGATCCCAATGGGATGGAAGAGGTGACGATTCAGGTTAACGCATTCATCCAGAAGAACAGTGTCGGAGGGTTCCGAGGTGACAATCGCGGTTTCAGTTCTGACATGAAGACCGGGGCCGAACACTCGCGCGTCTCCGTCACCATGAGAATCGAGACCGATCCAGCGAAAAATCATGGCAATCCCCTGATTGGTAAACCCGAAGTGAATGTTGGCACAACCCACTTGAATCTGACTGGCAGCGAGAAAACGTCGAGCGGACCGCAGATGCCAGAGGTCACGGCGACTCAGGACAAGAATGGGAACGTGAATGTGAACCTCCAAGAAAGCATGAGAAACCCGTTTACGCCGCCCGGTTCTGGCAGCATCAATACTGATCTGAACGTTACGGTCAATCAGGGTGCGACAAATGCAGAGGTGAACGGCAGTATCTCGGGCTCACCATCATTCGAGGCCAACTTCAGCGTTGACGGAGGTGCCAGCCAGAATCTTCCGCTCCAGACCGAACCGAGTGGCACGCTAGGATTTATGCTTGGCCTGCAACAGACCAACAACATTGATAAGACAACTAATCTTCCGCCACCGCCGAAGAAGGACGAGCAGCCGCAATGAAAATGGCAGCGGGTTTCCTTCTGGTCGTTGGCTGTTTGTGGGGACTCTTGGTTGTGTGGATGTTCCTGGCGATAGCCGGAGTTGCTGATGCACCTGAATCATGGGCCAGAGTTGCACTCTACTGGGGGAGCATGTTGGTTGGTCCTTTGATGCTCATCATGGGAGCAGTGCTCTTGTTGCGAGGAACATCTTTGCGGCCAGGTGCGACTCTTGTTGGCCTTGGCTGCGTGATCCTTACGGGCTTTGCTCTCTACAACAGTATTACGGGCATGCAACGAAAACCGTTGCAGGCCCCGCCGCCGTACCTGTTCTACGTAGCACTGCTGCTCGTCATGATCTTCTCTGATGCAGCCGTCTACAAAATCTATAAGGCTATCGGCGGACTTCGATGATCCCTTCTCTGATCCTGACAACTGCGATTCTGTTGCAGACCGCAACGCCTGTGCAGTCGATCACGGCGCTGAAGAGTCGCGCTGAAGCTGGTGATGTGCAGGCGCAAGTCCAGCTAGGGTTAGCGTATGCGAGCGGAGATGGAATCGAGGCCGATGGGACTCAAGCTGTGAAGTGGTTCCGAAAGGCCGCTGACCAAAGAGACCCAGCGGGTGAATACTATCTCGGTGAACTCTACGCCACGGGTCGCGGTGTTCCAGTGGACGACGCGGAGGCTCTGAAGTGGCTGCGGAAAGCGGCAGAGCAGGGCGAGCCTCACGCGCAATACAATCTCGCTGCAATGTACACGCAGGGTCTCGGAGTGAGCAAGGACGACTCCGAAGCCGCAGAATGGATGCGCAAAGCCGCAGATCAAGGGCTACCAGACGGGCAGTTCGGGCTTGGCTCGATGTACGCGCATGGCAAAGGTGTTCCGCAGAGCATGGCCGAAGCCATCGCGTGGTACCAGAAAGCAGCAAACCAGGGCAACACTCCCGCCATGAACAATCTCGCTGTGTTGTTCGCCTCGTCGAGCGATCCGAAAATCCGAGACCCGAAAGAAGCCGTGTCCCTTGGAGAAAAAGCCGTGGAGTTAGAACCCGACAATGCAAGTTATCTGGACACTCTAGCAACGGCTTACTTCGAGGCAGGCCAACCGGGGAAGGCAACCGAGACCGAACAGCGAGCGCTCAAGCTGAAACCTGATAGTGCTTCCTACAAGAAGGCTCTGGAAAAATACCACGCTGCCAAGCCGTAGGCTGAGCAATCCTGACTGCTGAGCAGAGTAGATGCCTTTGGCGTTCCTGGGCAGCCAGGGCGTGCGATCCGGGAGCGGGTGAGGGTCAGGGTAGCCGCTCCGGTTGCCGGGATGTTCTGGAAGTTTTTCTTTTAGCCGCTGGTTTGGTTCTAGCCGCGCCGGGGTATGGCGCGGCCCTGCCGTTTTGCCGCTCCGATTCCTACCCTGAGTTCGGGGTGTCCGTGTCGCCGATCTGTGGCCGTGATCCGGGTCCGATTAGCCGTGCTTTCCCGGTCCCGATCTGCCACCGATTCCTGACCTGTCAGTGTGGCGATTCCGGCCCGGTTGTGCGGGCTTTTTCGTGCTCCCGGAGTGCCGTGGCGGGGTTGAGGTTTTTAGCCGTGCTTCGCACGGGGTGTGAGGGAGACACTCCACCCCTGAAAGGGTGCTGCACGGTAACTTTCGGCTACCGTGCGCGAACTTGTTGAAAGCAGAACAGCTAGAGGAAAATCCTGCCGATCCGGTTGCTGTCGAGCAACCTGAAGTTAACGCAGGCGAACTTGTTGATTCTGAAGCGCGGCTGCTAGTCTCGGCTGAGATGGCGAGAGAGGAAGGCCGGGACATGGTGAAGCCGCCGCTGCGCACGAAATCCATCGGTTTCAAAGTCAGCGAGGAAGAGTACGCGCGTCTGGAAACGGCGGCGCAGGCGAGCGGTCGGACGCTCGGCGAGTGGTGCCGCGATGCGATCCTGCGGGGAGGGTCGGCCAGCGAAGATCCGGCGCTGGCCGAGATCGTAGGAGTCCGCTTGCTGCTGGTCAACGTGTTGCGGCCTCTGGCGGCAGGCGAGAAGCTGGCCCCCGAAGCGTTCGACAAAATGCTGGACCAAATCAGCGAAGTGAAGCACGAACTCGCCGCCAAGTTGCAGCAGGCGGCCAGGAGTCGGCAAAAGAAGTTCTCAGCCCGACGGAGGTAGCTAAGGACGCTGCAAGTGGTGCGATCGGTGGCGCAATCGGTGGTGCGAAGGTCGGCGAAACGGCAGGCGAGTTTATCGCTAACGGGTCCACGAAGGTTGCAACAGCAAGCGGCGATCAGGCTGCCGCCAACTTCTACTCGAATAACGCATCTGCAATAGGAACGGGGGTCGCGAAGGCGATTGATGTAGGCCAAAGTACCGCCGAGAGCTATCACGATCAGTCGAACCAGCAGCAGCAACAACAGCAACAGCAGCAGCAGAAACCACAATGCTCGGACAGGACTAGCTGCCACTAGCAAATGGCTGGCACAAAGGCTCAACGATGGGGAGTTCGTTTCTAAGCATTGTTGGTTCAATAGCAACTGTTGCCCTGATTGCCATTGCAACCCGGTGGGTGTCCGGTGCGAAGGGGTCACAACTTCCAAAAACTCGTGACGGCGCTAGCATATACGGGATCAAATGGCAGTGGCGCGCAGTGGGCTTCGCGGGCGGCCTCTTCGCAGTTGTTATGTCAGTCTGGTCATGGCACGATCTTCATTGTCCTGAGTGGGGGCTGATCGCCATCTCTGTGACCTTCCTGATACTCAGTGTTTGGCTCGCAAGTGGTTCGGTAACCACAAACCAAAGCGGCATCACGAAGAGCGGCCTCTGGTACTCACGCTCCTTTCAGTGGAAAGAGATTACAGAGGTTCGATTGCACAAGAAGCAAGGCGGAGCAATCGAGCTTCGCTCCGGTGCTCGGAAGCTAATTGTCGATACTCGCTTCAATGCCTTTCAGCACCTGCTAACCGAAATCGAAGATCGTACTCAACTGCAACCGATCAGGCCAGCTAGTGACCTGTCGCAGTGAGTTCATTACCATGAGTTGCGGCTCGCTGCTGATGGCCAGCGCAGACTTCAATGCCGAGGGTCTAGTGACGATTACTCGGCGACAGGCCACTAGAGCTACGACGCAGTGACCTACGTGTACGACTGCTTGTCCCAGCACGCGCTTTCTGCCTACAAGTTCACCGGCAAAGAACGGGATAGCGAAAGTGTCCGGGGGGGCCACGCGCATAACATCAACGACTGGCCAGCTCCAGCGCAGCTCCACGCAACTTCAGCCCAGCGCGTCACAGCCCAGATCCAGATCAACGCAACTCCAGCACAACTCCAACTCAATAGCGCGAGCGAAGCGAGCGCGCCCCGCGCGCCAGATCAACAGCAACGGCAACAGCAACAGCAACAGCACCAGATCAGCTCGTTTACTAGCTAGTCAAGCGCTCGAGAGTGTACACTTAAGCTCGTATCCTCTATACCCCTCAATCCTTTGACCCCTGTTTTCTCCGGCCTGTAATATCGAAGTAGAGCCTTCCAGCCCTCATCCACTGAGGCGACGGGGCGTGTTTTATGGCGAACCGGGTCCGGTGCGGGTAAACTTCCAGCGTGCTCACCCGAGATCAAAAATCGTCCGCGCGAAAAGTTCGGGGATGGGAAGGGTTTCACTCCCCCACTCATTCGCAAAAGACGCGAATGAATGGGGCACCCGGCGTTCTGCTTCTATTCCTGGCTGCGCTGGCCATTTCCATCGCATTTGCGGATACCGCCACTGACCGCGTGCTGCTGCCCATCGAAGTCCTGGGCGCTGACGGCACCACGGTGAGCAGGACGATCACTCTTCCCGCGGGACAGGCTGAATCCGCGCGATTTCTCTGGCTGCAGGTCCATGGCCTGCGCTATGCCGATCAGGCCAGCGTCCAACTCAACGCCGGCGGCTGGATGCCTCTCAACAACAACACGGTCACCATCGCCGAGCCGGGCAAAACTTACGGTGGAATCGGCGGAGGCTTCGCCACGCTGGTGATGACTCTCGCCCTGCCCAACGGTACCGCTCTCGCTGGCGGCAACACAATCCGCTTCCGCTTCAATCACACCGACGGCTTCGTCAGCAGCTACCGCGTCCTGGCATTGAATTTTTTAAACGCCGAAGGAAAAAAGATTCTCCCGGCCAGCGCTTTTGTCGAGGACTCGCCCGAAACCTGGACCCCGCCCTTGCCCGACGCAGCCTCGATCCAGGCGGGCAAAGAACTCTGGGATACCGCCTCGCTGGCTTCCAGCAGCCTCCCCAACAGTCCGCGGATCCAGGCGCACTGCGCCGACTGCCATGCCCAGGATGGACGCGACCTGAAATACTTCAACTTCTCGAACGCCAGCATTATTTCCCGCGCGCGTTTCCACGGCCTCTCCGAGCTGCAGAGCGAGCAGATCGCCAGCTACATTCGCAGCCTTCCGCTGCCGAATCCTGGCCGTCCCTGGAATCCTCCGTACCAGCCCGGCCCCGGATTGGACGAGCAACCGCTTTCGAACTGGGCGGCCGGCGCCGGTCTCGCCCAGGTCCTCGACCACGATACCGACGCGCTGCCCTATCTGATCGGCAGTCACGGCGCCGGGCAAAATACGAAAGGGAATCTTTCCAGCCCCGGTGCGCTCGCGGCGCAGATTACTCCCGACATCTTTCGCCCCGACGGCAACCTCAATGCCCACGAAATTCCCATCGCCCTGCAGCTGCCGGACTGGAACCAGTGGCTGCCCCGCGTGCATCCCAAGGACGCATGGGGACCGGCGTTTTCCCAGAGCGAGTTCGCAGCCCTGTACGGTGGAGAGACCACTCCCGAGAGCAGGAGCAAGGCAGGAAAGAAACTGCCGCTGCGCCCGCTGCTGGCCTCGGCCCAATCCAACGGTCACGACCTGCGTCCGGTGGTTGCCGCCTTCGCGCAGTGGTCTGAAGCCCGGCGTTCCTTCCTCGAACACCTGGGCAAAGCCGAAGCGGCCTCGCCCGAGCTGACTAATAAGGTGTACTCGGCCCAGCTATGGCAACTGGTGAAGACCTGGGAGATGACACAGGAGTTCGGCCTTGAAGGCCGGGGGCGCGACCTCTTTGGCGCGACCGCGGACTCCCGCACCTGGTGCAACACGGTTCCGGGGGATGCTGCTCCGGCCGCTGCCCACATCGCCAACGGACCGGCGGGAGTTGGGGGCAGCGCCTTGACCAACGAATATCTCACGGCCGCCTGGTATGAGTTGCAGATCATCCTGAACAGCGGCAATCATCAGCACCGGGAGCGCGAGCCGGTGGACTGGGTCTATGTGATCGCCGGATTTCTCGACCTGCAGGCGCAGACCCACCAGCCGGAACCGGCGCGACTGCTGGTCGCAGTGACCAAGGCGCTGCAGTCCTCCGATCCCCGCCTCGGTCCCGACAACATCAAGCAGGGTTGGCGTCCGAACGACAACATCGATCCCCGCATCATGATCAGCCCGGTCTGGGCGCCCACCTTCCACCCACTGCCGGCCGACGTACGCCAGGCTCTGACCACCTCGATGCTGGCCGCATGGATGGACAAGAACCTGGAATACCCAATCACCAAACACCTGCCGGTCGGAGTGCCCCGGCGCCCCTACACTCAACCCGGGTACTACGGCGATATCAGCGGCGGGAAGGTGTGGGAGTCGGCAAAACAATTTCGCGATGCCGGCGTCCCGGCCGCGCTGGTCCAGAGCCTGCAGCAATGGGGAGCCGCCTACGCCGATCGTGCAGCGCGTATCCAATACTGATGCTGCCGGGTCCGGCCAGAATCGGCGGGTGGCCCACTCAAGCCCGGTTTTGGCTTGAGTGGGGAAGTTCCACATCCGCACAGAGTCTTCCGGCCGAGTGCCCCATACATTCGCGTACTTTGCGAATGTGTGGGAGATGCGCGCGTCAACCTACCTACGGGTTGCGATACCTCTGAGAACAATCGTTCAGCGCTCCAAGCAACGGAATTTGATGCACGCATTCCAGTTGTGTCAAGTTCAGCGCTCCGAGCGACGGAATTAGATTTTGGTCCCGACGCCTTTCAGCTGTGCCAAAAACCCACACATCGCAAAGTGCGCGATGTGTGGGGCACCCGCCGTTTGCGGCGCCGCCACAACTCACACGCGATGCGTTCGATTCGCGGCGGTCGTGGTGTCCCCCTGGTGTCGGCGTGCTCGTACCGCGGGCTGCGCAGAATTTGAAGCGCCAACTTTTTGCAGGGTCGAGCTGACCACATCGAAGGTCCTCACCTGGGGAGTTCCCGCCAATATTTTCTTCAGGATCTCCATCGCCTGGGGATAGCTGGTTGAGTTATAAACCTCCGCGTTTTTTTCCTGTTCCCAGAAACTGATGGACACGATTTCCTTGCCTCCGGGCACAGCCAGGATGATCGTATCCAGGAAGCCTTCTTGTTTTCGGAGCCAGGGAAGGACTTCATTGTCCATCACCCTGATGAATTCGGGCAAAGTATCGGGTCTCAATTTGACGGCAACGTGACGAGCAAACATGTCAACCTCCCCGGGGCGTCGGGCGTCAGACTTCGGACGTCAGCAAAGCCTGGTCTCCGCGTTCAACGGCTGACGTCCGAGGTCTGATGTCCAACGCCCGAAGTCCGACCTCTGACGCCCCGAATTCTACTCGGAAGTACATAACTTTGGGGAGGCCCGCCACAGGCTCCTACCGTAAGTCTCTTTCCGTCAGATTTGGTGGTAAGAATCCAGTAAGGAGATTATCTGTGAGAACCCTGAAGCTGATGTGCGCCGTACTAAGCCTGGCAACGCTGCTTTTCGCGTGCCCGACTTCAATCTCCTGCCCCGCGGATCGTGCCGAGATGCACAAGGTCGGCGACGAATACTCGGGCCTGGGCCACTATGCGATCTACCAGCACACCAATTCGGCGGGCGTGGTCCACCAGGTGCCTATTCGCTGCGATCAGTAAGAAGTTCCTGCCACGAGTCGAATCCTGGACATTGTCGGGCGTCATGTAATCCTCTCCTTTGAATCACAAGAGCTCGGAGTCGTGTTTCCGGAACAGCTCTCGGAGAACCGCGGGACTACGATCTGCCGTGGCGTGGATTTCCTGGATCAGTTGGAAAATATTCGTGCTCATTACCAGCAAATAGCGAAGGCGTCCAGGGCCAGGATTCCAGTATGTGTGCGCGGTTCCGCGCGGAGCCAGCACGGCCGCGCCAGCCTGAGCTTCGACTTCGGTGTCCCCAAGTTGCACGCGCAGAGTGCCTTCGAGGACATACCAGATTTCATCGTCGCGATGGTGAAGGTGCAGGGGAGCGATCAGACGCTGTTCGTGGGTTGCGCCGCCGGCATCCTGCCATTCAGCTACCACAAAGCCGTCAGCGGGCGAACCGATTGTGTTTCCGAGCAGCGGCGGAGAGAATGTCGGAAGAGTCATGATCGAAGCCTCCTCGCGCAGTATGGCATGCACAGCGTAGTGCTCAGTTTGAAATTTCTCCTTAACACCCACAGGTGTCATCACCCACAGCGTCATTCTGAACGGCCTTCAGGCCGTGACGGATCTGGCGTGAGCGGATACACCGTTTGCCCCTCTTTGCCGCCGATGCACGCCCGATCCTTCGGGGCTGAAGTCCCCCAGGGTGACGCCGCTGGAAAACGACGATGTCGAATTGAGCCACTGCCCCGGGCCAGTCAGAGTTGCTTTACTTTGCCGCTTCGGCCACAATACCAACGCTCGGAGCCGTCTGGTGAGCGATAGTAGCTGTTGTTTTTCGGCTGTTCTCCGCTGCCGTCCGCGGCGTTCGCCGCTTCTCTGGCTGCTTCCCCTCTTTCTTGTTTCCTGGGTCTTTAACCTTCAACCCGCTCACTCCCAGGATGCGCAGAACTCGAATAGCTTGCGCGGCACGGTGATCAATAGCGTCACCCGCGAACCCATCGCTCACGCCCTGGTGTCCTCGGGCGACAACCGGCTTGCCGCGTTCACCGACGATCAGGGCCGTTTTGAATTTCAACTCCCGCGAACGGAAGCTGTCCCGAACCGCCCGGAGGGGATGACTTTCTACAACGTTTCCGCCCAATTAATGGCCCGCAAGCCCGGCTTTCTCGACTCCGGCATGAGTGCTTCACCGCCTCAAAACACCGTCGGAGATGACATCACCATTGCGCTGGTTCCCGAATCACTCATTGTCGGCCGGGTGAATCTCCCGTCTTCCAATCAGTCGGACCGCATCACGGTGCAGGTTTACAAACGCCAGGTGCGCGACGGCCGGGCCTTCTGGGCTCCCGGCGCGAGTGCCACCACGCGCTCCAACGGCGAGTTTCGTATCGCCAATCTCATGGCGGGTACCTATAAGATCTTCACCAGTGAGCTCATGGACCGCGATCCCATCACCTTCGATCCGCGCGGCCAGCTCTACGGGTATCCGCCCATCTACTATCCCGCTGCGACTGATTTCGCTTCGGCGTCGGCCATCACCCTGGAGGCCGGCAAGACCTTTCAAGCCGACCTTTCTCCTGTGCTTCAGCCGTACTACCCGGTGAGGATCGCCGTCCCGAATTTTCAGGCCCAGAACGGGGTGGATGTTTCGGTCGCGCCCCAGGGACACAAAGGTCCGGGCTACTCTCTGGGATACAACGGCGAGGGCATCGAAGGCATGTTGCCCAACGGAATTTATACCGTCGAAGCCACCCTGCAGCAGGGCCAGCAGACCGCGACCGGGAGCGTGAATATCACGGTAAAAGATGGGCCTTTGATCCACGCCTCGATGGCTGTCCTGCCCAATGGCTCGATTCCAGTGAATATTACGGATGAAGGAAGCGGCCAACGGTCGAGCGCACTTTTCTCACAGGGTGGTTTCACGCGCGAGCAAAAAGCTGAGGTCTTCTTGCAGCCCGCCGAAGATTTCGATTCGGGTGGATTCGCTTCCCTTCGTCCACCCCGCAAGCCCAACGACAACGACTACGTGCTGGAGAACGTAAGGCCCGGCCGCTATTGGCTCAAGGTCTCTCCCTATCGCGGATACGTGGCCTCGGCGGTAGCGGGCAGCGTCGATCTCCTGCGCCAGCCCCTTGTAGTCGGCCCGGGCGGCGCGAGTCTTCCCATTGACATCCTGCTGCGCGACGACGGTGCCGCGATCGACGGCACGGTTGACGGTATGCCTGCCGCGCCCGCCGGTGCACTCGGCCCAACCCTGGTGGTTAGGTCAGGGCCCGTCGCCACGGCTGCAGGTCCGTACATCTATTGCATCCCGCTGCCCGATTCTCCCGGCCGTTTCACGGCCAGCTGGGTTTCGCCGCAGGGGACCTTTCAGTTCCAGCAAGTTCCTCCGGGCGCCTATCGCGTGCTGGCCTTCGATCGCCAGCAAAACGAACTCGAATATCAGAATCCTGAAGTCATGAGCCGGTATGACGACAAAGGCCCGATCGTCCGTCTGGTCCCGGGACAGACCGAGCACGTTCGCGTGTCGCTGATCTCGACGAAGGAGTGAAGCTATGTTCGACGAGCTGCGGTCCACCCGGAGTCCACGTAGGGGCGGGTGCCCTCACCCGCCCGACCCGGCGAAGCCCGGCAAGGGTTTGCGTGGGACAAATGAAACCGGGACAAATAAAACAAGAGGCGAGCTGCGCTCGCCCGCCCGGACGAGGGCGTCCGGGCCTACGTGGGCTTTGGTGTTCCTCCTGGCTTCGCCGATGCCGCTGATCGCGCAAGCGCCGCTTCAGCAACTTGCGGTCGGCCATTTTCGTATTGCCGGCACCATCGTCAGCGCCCAGGAGGGCCATCCACTTTCCCGCGCCCGGGTTTCTTGCAGGACGTCAAAAACCGCCAAAACCAGATTTTCATGATCACCGGCGACGATGGCCACTTCGAATTCCGCAACCTTCCGGCGGGAAAATATGCCCTGAACGGCGCCAAGCGGGGATACATCAGCGCCGCCTACGACCAGCACGAGCAGTTTTCCACTGCCATCGTGACCGGCGCGGGTGTGGAAACCGAAAACCTCACGCTGCGGCTGGTGCGAACGGCGGTGCTCACCGGCCACGTCTTCGACGAATCCGGAGAACCGGTCCGCGCCGCCACGGTCACGCTCTGGCGCGACGACCACAGCGCGGGCGTCAGCCGCACCGTGAGCTATCGAAGCGATCAGTCCGACGATCTGGGCTCGTTCGAATTCGCTCCCCTCGATGCCGGCACCTATTCGTCTCCGCCGTAGCCAAGCCGTGGTATGCCGTACACCCGCCTTCGGTCCGTCAAACCGGCGCGACCGACGCTCCCACCCCGGTCGATCGCTCGCTGGACGTGGTTTACGTGCCTACGTACTACGCTGGAGCCACCGAAGTTGAAGATGCCTCGCCTATCCTTATT
>CAVWSP010000022.1:0-79105 GCA_963757835.1 Terriglobia bacterium
CTTGGTTCGGCCAGTCTGAATTGAGCGGGATCAATCGATGAACGTTTTGCTCTTGCCCTCGTTGCGAATCGCGGCCGCTACCGCCGCTCGAATATTCTTGTGCTCCTCATTCGCAACGAATTCGCGAACGGAGTACCGACAAGTCGCTACGCGCATGGGAACCCCGAAACGGGGAAGGTCGAGGTGATCAAGAGAAATCCTCCCCGGTACCTTAGATTCAGTGGTCGAAGAATCTTCCGATGGACAAGCCCCCAAACTCTGGCTTGAAGGGGAATGGTGCCGGAAGCCTGAAGGCGGGTGGACGAACTATTGTACGAAGGCAGATCGCGTTAATCGTGCTGTGAGCCCGCATGAGCGCGACCGGGACTACGTCACGGTGGATGCAAAAGAATCACCGTCTGTACGTTCCCAGAAGGACTCACACAATGCGTTCCTCGGGCTCTGGCTACTCTCCGCCCGGGCAGCGACCACCGATTCCGCTGTCATCAAGCAAGCAGCTGAGGCATTTGCCCACCTTTGCCCGTCCTGATCGCAATAACTGGGCGGGTGACAGCGTAGTCCTTCAATGGCCGGGCGGTACAGAATACCTGACCGTGCTGGAAGTGTGTTACGAGCGCATTTCAGTGGAACCGTTCCGTGAACCACCTGGATCCGAAGCCTCGGTAAACAGACTCCTCCCCGAGGTTAATCCACCTGACGAAAAAGAGACGAAACGTCACAGGTGGTGAAAGAGCGACTACCGTAAATAGCGCGCTATCGGCGTTTGGCAAGCGACAGGAGATGAGTAGAGTCCTCATAAACGCGCTTATGTGTATCGACTGGCAGGGTCCGGATTCTCGAATAACTGCAACTCCCTGCATACGGGGTGAGCGAAAGACTTGCGCGGAAGTCAAGGCACTTTCGCCTCATGATCGGTTTTATGATCGCATTGCGTTCGCGTAAAGGAATGGCTGAAACCGGACCGCGTGTATGCGCTCCAGAGAGAAGCGTCGAAACCCGGCCAGCGAGGGTTCCGGGGGACACTTTCTCCAGTGCGGTTTCGAATCAGAATCTGCAGAATTGCGCCGATTTCTCGCAATTCTGGCGGCAATGCAGCCGAGTTTCTCTGCAGTTCAGACTGTATGGCGGAGAGAGTGGGATTCGAACCCACGTTACCCTTTCGAGTAAACACGCTTTCCAAGCGTGCGCCTTCAGCCACTCGGCCATCTCTCCCTGAGGTGTTTTGATGCGGAGAAAATTGTTGCGCTTTGATTCTACCGCAATTGAGTGGAACAGCGAGGTCAGGAAGGCTTGGTAATGCTTTCTGTGGACGCGGCCGCCAGATCCGGAGCGCTGCCGTTGCCCGATGACGGGACCGGAGCGGACGGCGTTTTCAGGTTTGCATCCAGGACGCGATTGTGCAGGCAGAACAATGCCAGTTCCAGGCGGTCTGCCACACCCAGTTTGTCGTACACCTTGCGCAGGTAATTCTTGACTACCTGCTCGGTGGTGCCCACGCGCAGCGCGATTTCCTTGTTCTTCATCCCCTGAGTCACGCAGGAAACGATCAGCGATTCCTTCGGAGTCAATTGCACCTTGGGCCGGGGTGACGTGGGACGCGAGCCCTGGGTGCGATAGGCTTCGAGCACCCATTGAGTGCCACGGCTGTCGAGCCAGGGGTGGCCTTCAGAGACTTTGCGCAGGCACTCCACGAGGAGTTCAGGCTCGACCTCGCGCGAAACAATTCCGTGTACACCGCGACGCAGCAGTTCGAGGGTAAGTTCCTGATTGGGTTCCTGGGTGACGACCACCAGGCGGAGACCCGGGGTTTGCCGCATCAGGTCCGAAATGGCGTCCACGGGATTCTGCGTCAGGGCGGCTTCGAAGATCAGGATGTCGGCGGTAAATTTTTTAGCGGCGGAAAGGGTTTGGGACATGGTTTCGGATTGCCCTACCACCCGGATGTCGTCTTCCAGAGCAAATATCTTGCGCAGCCCGGCGCGGAAGATGGCTTGCGTGTCAGCCACGATCACGCGAATGAACTGGCCGTCAACTTCCTGCGGCTGTTCAACGTTCATTTCCATACTGGCGGCGGTGCTGGCCATCGGTTTCCTTGGACTTCAGTTTCCTGACTTCAGCGGCGCTCAAAATGGTATTCGTCGATGACTACGCCAACGCCGCGGCGGCCATCCTCTTCAAAATTTCGAACCACGCGGCCGCGGCAGTCGAGCTGCACATCGGCCTCCGCTCCCACTACATCCGCGGGCAGCGAGATGGTGAAGTCCACCATCGAACCCACCGGCATTTCCGAATCCACATGGAAGAGCACGCCGTTGGCGGAAATGTTGTCGGTCTCGGCTGCGCTGGCGCCGGATTTCGATTTCACCGAAATCGGCAGTTTGATGGGAAATCGCACCGCGCTCTGCATGTCCGGATAACGCGCGCGCGCCGCTTTGGCGGCTGCGGGCTCACGACTCTCGGACCCCGCGGAGGGCAAGTTCCCCTTACGAAGTTCCGCTCCGGCCCCGCTATTCGCGTCTTCCGCAAATCGCCCATTGTTCGACATTACGTGAGGCAGATTACACTGCGGGACCAGCGGATAAAAGTTACGGAAGTCATGGAACTAGTAGGGATAAAGCCTTGCGGATCATGGCATTAGGGTAACTGGGAGGGTCGTTGGCCCTCGGGGTGTCGGCGATTGATTTTAGCCAGCGACCAACGGCCAAAGCCCCGCGAGTCGGATCGGGCAAAAAGTTGCAGCGCGGCCAGGTGCTTGCGAAGAGAGGATGCCGGAAGAGCATCCAGGGCTCGGTGCAGGCAGCATGTTCACCGGTCACATACACCTTCTGGAACCTCTGTCATCCTGAACGGAGCTTGAGTTTCTGCAAAGCAGAAACTCAAGCGCAGTGAAGGACCTATGCATTTCCCGCCCCACTTCTACTACGTCTACATCATGACCAACCGCTCCAAGACCCTCTACACCGGCGTAACGGGATACCTCGAACGCCGTGTCTTCGAGCACAAGCAAGGAATAAAGGGAGAGTTTGCAGCGCGCTACAAGATCGACCGGTTAGTCTATTTCGAACGGTTTGGTGATGTTCACGCAGCCATCGCCCGCGAGAAACAAATTAAAGGCTTGCTCCGGATCAAGAAGATTGCCCTCATCGTATCCATGAATCCGGAGTGGAAAGACCTGAGCGAAGCCTGGTACGTCCGGCACCAATATCAGCCAAGCAATACATAGGTCCTTCGTCGGAAGCCTTTCGCCAGCGAAAGGCTTCCTTCCTCAGGATGACAACCCACGAGCCACCCACAAAACTCCGGTCATCCTGAGCGCAGTCTGCCGTTTGCAAAGCAAACGGCAGCAAACGAAGGACCCATGCATTCCTGAAAATGCAAAAGGGACGGCTTGCGCCGCCCCTGTTTGCCAACGACCAATAGCCAATGACCCACGACTGCTCTTACGTCCCCTCCGACCAGCCCGCCAGATATTCCTCCTGCTCTGGCGTCAGCTTGTCGATCTTGATGCCGACTGATTCCAGCTTCAGTTTGGCGACTCGCTTGTCGAGATCGTCGGGAACTTTGTGGACCGTCTTCTCCAGCGTCTTGTAGTTTTTCACCATGTAGTCGACGGAGAGTGCCTGGTCGGCGAAGCTCATATCCATGACGGACGGGGGATGGCCTTCGGCGGCAGCCAGGTTGATCAGGCGGCCTTCGCCGAGCAGGTTAATTTTGCGGCCGTCACGCAGGGAATATTCTTCGACTGAGCTGCGCGTGGTGCGCTTCGAAGATGACATCTTTTCCAGCGCAACGATGTCGATTTCGACATTGAAGTGACCTGAGTTGGAGATGATGGCGCCATCTTTCATGACTTCGAAGTGCTCTTTCGTGAGCACGCTCTTGTTGCCGGTGACGGTACAGAACACATCGCCCAGTTTGGCCGCTTCGTTCATGGACATGACGCGGAAACCGTCCATGTGCGCTTCGAGCGCCTTCGTGGGATCAATCTCGGTGACGATAACTTCAGCACCCGTGCCGCGCGCGCGGCTGGCCAGGCCTCGTCCACACCAGCCGTAGCCGGCAACCACGAACTTTGATCCGGCCAGCAGGAAGTTGGTGGCGCGAATGATGCCGTCGATGGTGGACTGGCCGGTACCGTAGCGGTTATCGAACAGATGCTTGGTGTCGGCGTCGTTGACCGCGATGATGGGAAAGCGCAGCACGCCTTCCTTGGCCATGGCGCGCAGGCGAATCACGCCCGTGGTGGTCTCTTCCGTGCCGCCGATCACACCTTCCAGCGCGTCCTGGCGCTTGGTGTGCAGCAGGGTAACCAGGTCGGCGCCGTCGTCCATGGTGATCTGGGGCTTGTGGTCGATCGCGGCAAGGATGTGGCTGTAGTACGTGTCGTTGTCCTCGCCCTTGATGGCGAAGACGGGAATGTTGTGATCGCGCACCAGGCTGGCGGCCACGTCATCCTGCGTGGAAAGAGGGTTGGAGGCGCAGAGCACGACATCGGCGCCGCCATCTTTCAGGCAGATAGCCAGGTTCGCGGTTTCGGCGGTGACGTGCAGGCAGGCCGACACGCGGATGCCCCGCAGAGGCTGGTTCTTGATGAATTCCTTGCGAATGATCTGCAGGACTTTCATGGACTGGTTGGCCCAGTCGATCCGCTTCTTGCCCAGATCGGCAAAGTCCAGACTCTTCACATCACAATTCAGTTGCGTCGGTGTGGTTGACATACCTCTCCTGTTCGAACTTATAAACCTAAAATCATTGAACCACCAAGGACACTAATAACACGAAGGAAAATCAAGGTCTCGGGTTCCTTCGTGGACCGGAGCCTGCCCTGAGCGAAGTCGAAGGGTGTCCTTCGTGGTTAAAGCTTTTACTTGCGGGCACCCGCAGGCTCGCGCAGGCCGGCATCGCTGGCCAGTTTGGCGGCTTTGTCCGTGGCTTCCCAGGTGAAATCAGGATCGTTGCGTCCAAAGTGTCCGTAGGCCGCGGTCTTGCAGTAAATCGGCCGGCGCAGTTTGAGCGATTCGATGATCCCCTTCGGAGTCAGGTGGAAATTGGCGCGCACCAGGTCGGGAATCGTGTCGGGATCGACCTTGCAGGTGCCGAAAGTATCTACCAGGATGCTGACCGGATCGGCCACGCCAATGGCGTAGGCGAGCTGGACCTCGCAGCGCTCGGCCAGGCCCGCGGCCACGATATTTTTCGCAATGTGCCGCGCCATGTAAGCCGCCGAACGATCAACCTTGGTCGGGTCCTTGCCGCTGAAAGCGCCGCCGCCGTGACGCCCCATGCCGCCGTAGGTATCCACGATGATCTTGCGCCCGGTAAGACCGGTGTCGCCCATGGGTCCGCCGATCACGAAACGTCCAGTGGGATTAATGTGGTACTTGGTGTCCTCGTCGAGCAGTGGGGCGGGGATGGTGGCTTGAATGACGTGTTTCAGAATGTCGCTGCGCAGTTCCTCGTTGCCCACGGTTTCCGAGTGTTGGGTTGAAACCACGACGGCATCCACCCGGATCGGCTTGTGGTTCTTGTCATACTCGACCGTCACCTGGGATTTTCCGTCGGGACGCAGATAAGGAAGCCGGCCATGCTTGCGGACTTCAGAAAGTCGCATGGTCAATTTATGGGCCAGTGAGATCGGGGTCGGCATCAGTTCCGCGTTTTCGTTGCAAGCGTACCCAAACATCATTCCCTGGTCGCCGGCGCCGCCGGTGTCCACGCCCATGGCGATGTCGCCGGACTGCTTGTTGATGCTGGAGATCACGGCGCAGGTATTGGAGTCAAAGCCGTAGAGCGCGTTGTTGTAGCCAATCGAGGAAATCGTGCCCCGAACGAGCGACTGGAAATCCACATACGCCTTGGTGGTGATTTCGCCCGCGATGACTACCAGGCCGGTGGCGGTCAGGGTTTCGCAAGCGACCCGGCTGGACGGATCTTCGGCTAGGCAGGCGTCGAGGATGGCGTCAGAAATCTGGTCGGCGATCTTGTCGGGATGGCCCTCGGTCACGGATTCGGAGGTAAAAAGATAGCGGTTACGGGATGACAAGCGGCTTCTCCTTCAAGCGATTTCAATCAGCGATCTGGACTTGCTTCCTGGCGGGAGGGTCAGAACGCAACAGACTGTAAATGAGCACTTTGCGACTCAGATAACCTAGCAGAGAATGGGCAGGGACGCAACGATTTCGGCCCTGGAAGCAGCTCCAGGCCAGCCATTGGCGATTGTCGGCCTGTGGGCGGTATGGGAGGGAACTTGAACGGTTGTTTGACGAGCTGTGACCGGCACCCAGCCGAGCGTGTTCTGCTCCCTAGAAGCGGAAAAACTCGATTTGCCCGGACGAAGCGACCACAGGGGCTAAAGCCCGCACACATTCCTGACGACTTACGCGGCCCTGAAGGGCCGCTCTTCCACGGAAGGGCCGAAATCTGCGGATTTCTCCGCAACCTCCTAGGGTTGGAGGCCGTTGGGATCAAAGATGAGGGTTTTTACCTGGTTGTAGCCGCCTTGTGGCGCCAGCTTCTTTCCATTGAAGGAGATTTCCAGGGCGCCGACGTTGCCGGTCTTGATCACGACCTGGTCGCGGGCTGCGATGGACTGTTCCGCGGGAGCGGCGAGCGTGTCCTGCACGATCTGTTTTCCGTCCGCGGTAATTGCGACCCAGGAGTCCTGACGCGCCTTGATAAGCACGCGAAAGACCGCCGCATCCGTCCCCGGCATGGTCGCGGCGGCGGTGGAGGCTGCGCTCTCGGTTGCGGCCGGCACTGGTTGGGGCGGGAGCGACTCAGTCGCGGCGGCGGGATCGGACTCGGCCGACCGGGCGGGGATGTGGGGCGCCTCCTTTTGATCGCCGACTCCGGAAGAATCAGACTTCGGGCGGTCTGGAACCTCGATGCCCGGACGGGCCGGCTTTTCGCGAGAATGAAAGCCCCAAATCGCTAATCCACAAGCCAGAACCAGGAGCACAATCGCGAAAATGCCCCACGGAAGACCGTCATTCCCCCGGCTCTTTTTCTTGGCTTCCGGCACCCGCTCCGCCAGGGCCGCGAGTACCGGGGCTTCCTGCGGTGGCGACGGTTCAGGCAGGGCGGGTTCGGTGGCGGCCACGAAGTCGGCAATGGCCTGATTTTCGTCCATGCCCAGATGGCGGGCATAGGCGCGAACAAAGCCTTTGTTGAAGATGCCGCCAGGGAGCTGATCGAAGCGGTCTTCCTCAATGGCGGCGAGGAAGCGGGTGCCGATCTTGGTGGACACAGCAATCTCGTCCAGCGTGATCTTGCGCTGTTCCCGTTCCCGCTTCAGTCGCGCCCCAAAGGATTCCACCTGGCCGTCTTCCTGCCGCCTTAGCTAGCCCTGGCCGCATCCAAGATGTAAGAGTAATCTGAAGATAAATATATGTTAATCAAGGCCCTCCGGGCCCATGAATTTGGGGCGGGAGTGAACCGCACTGTTAAACCGCGGGTCTCCCCCGGCAGGCGCCTTCCAGCCTCGGGACTTGGCTTCAGGGGTTCTGGTTACTAAGGTTGATTGCCGCCCCTTTCCAGAGCCGCATATAATTTCAACACTTCCTGCCTACATCGAGGACCGCAGTTCATGACCAAGGCCGCCGCCGACCGCAAAGTGCAGGAACTGGGCATCTTTCATGATGTGGCCAAGGCCCTGACTTCGTCTCTCGACCTCGACTCCATTCTGCAGACCATCATGGAAAAAATGGCGGAATACTTCCGTCCCGACAACTGGTCGTTGCTGATGGTGGACGAAGAGCGCGACGAACTCTACTTTGCCATCGCGGTGGGCAAGGCCTCCGAGGCCCTGAAGAACGTCCGACTGAAAGTGGGTGAGGGCATCGCGGGCTGGGTGGCGAAACATGGCGAGCGCGTGGTCGTGCCTGACGTGTACACCGATCCCCGCTTCGCCAAGCGCATCGACGAGATGACTCAGTGGGAAACGCGTTCCATCATCTGCGTGCCCCTGCGTTCTAAACTGCGGGTACTGGGCGTCATTCAACTGGTGAATGTGAGGATGGAAAATTTCACCGACCAGGAATCATTTTTCCTGCAGTCGATTTGTGACTACGCCGCCATCGCCATCGAAAATGCGCGCGCCGTGGAGAAGATCCAGGAACTCACCATCACCGACGATTGCACCGGACTCTACAACGCCCGCCATCTCTACAAGACGCTGGAGACCGAGGTTTACCGCTCGGCGCGATACGGCTACGAATTCACCGTGGTGTTCATCGATCTCGACCACTTTAAGCAGGTCAACGACACTCACGGACACCTGGTCGGAAGCAAGCTGCTGATGGAGATCGGATACCTGATCAAGGCGCAGCTGCGATTGATCGACTACGCCTTCCGCTATGGCGGAGATGAGTTTGTCGTTCTGCTGCCCCAGACTGGAAAGGACGCGGCCCTGATCGTGGCCAAACGCCTGCGCGACAGCCTGCGCACCAGCATGTTCTGCCAGGAAGAAGGCCTGAACCTGAATGTCCGCGCCTCGATGGGCGTGGCCACCTACCCGCACGATGCCAAGACTCCACGCGAAATCATCCGCCAGGCCGATGAGATGATGTATCTGGTCAAGAACACTTCGCGCGACAATATTGGAATTGCGGCGCGCGGGGTGATGAAGTAAGAGCGCTTCTGGCTTTTAGCTGCGAGCTATCAAACTCAGACAACCACGGTCCACGTAGGGGCGGGTGCCCACACCCGCCTGGCCGAGCGGAGCTCGGCTTGGTTTTCCGTCGCATGATTCGTTGAAGGTGATTGCCACTGCCGAGCTTCGCTCGGCTGGGCGGGTGAGGCACCCGCCCCCACGTGGGCGGCGGTACTGCCCTCCCTTGCGGGTTCAATTTACTTTGCTGGCGCTGCCGCGATTTGGGTAATGCGGGCGGGCTGGGGCTTTCGGGCGGGTTCGGGCTGCAGCCACTTTCGGATTTCAGGCAATGCGGCGCGGGTTGCGGCTTCTCCGGAACGAATCAATTCAGCGGAGCGCTCGAAGTCGTCGTACTTGAATCCATTCACATCGGGATCGATGACCAGGTCGGCGGCCGCCTTCCAGACTGCGCAGTTCATCTCCTGCGCGATGGCGAAGCACTGTCCAATCACGTCGAAGAGATGCCGCGGGCCGGCATCGCCATTGGTCCAGGTTCCCTTGAGATGCACCGCCAGCACATGTTTCGCGCCCATTTCCCGCAGGGGCACGGTGGGTACGGCGTGGGCCAGCATGCCGTCCACCAGAAGACGACCGCGAATTTTTACCGGCAGAAACATTCCCGGATAGGCGCAACTGGCGCGCACTGGATCGACCAGCGGCCCGGAGTGGAAGACGACTCCCGCGCCGGTGGAAAAATCCGTGGCCGTCACGGCCAGGGGAATCTGCAATTCTTCGAAGGTCTTGACTTTCAGAATGCTGCTGAGAAACTTGATCATGCGCTCATTGCTGGCAAATCCGTAGCGCGACAGAGTCCAGCGGGCGAAATCCTTGAATCGCACCCGGGTGGACATTTGTTCCAGCTCAGCAATGGTGACGCCGCTGCAGTAAGCGGCTCCGATGAGCGCTCCCACGCTGGTGCCGGCCACCAGGCTGACAGGAATATTTTCTTCTTCGAGAACTTTGAGGACGCCGATATGCGCGATGCCGCGGGCGAAACCGCCGCCCAGCGCCAGTCCTATGCCGCCGGAAGGCTGTGCTTGCTCCGCGCCGGAGAGGCCCGACAGGCCGCGTCCGAAAGCCTGTACCGAACGAATGATCTTGCCCAGATGCTTCACCGGAACCTCATTTCACCCGGCTGCCCCGGTCTTCCACCACCCAACATCGGCTACTACTGTTAGGATGCCAGTTCCCGGAGAAGAGTTCCAGGCACGTCGGTTCCCGCCGGCGGGTTACTTGAGGAGGCTTAGCGACCCGGCGCGGTCCCGGTGACTAACTCCAACAATCCTGTTAACTTGGGGGCCATGGTTCGGGAGATCTCCGCGGGCGGGGTGGTGGTGCAAAGGGCCGGCCAGGCCTGGGAAATGGCCGTGATTGAGCCTCAGACTGAGGCCTCTTCTGCGCGCCCGGCGCGGAAAACCGCGCAAAAAGTGGTATTGGCGCTGCCCAAGGGCCTGGTGGATCCCGGCGAAAAGTCTGAAGAGACAGCTTTGCGCGAAGTGCGCGAGGAGACCGGACTGATTGCCACGCCGATCACCAAACTGGGAGACATCAAGTACGTTTATGTGCGTTCCTGGGGAGACGGACAACGCGTATTCAAGATCGTTTCATTTTTCCTGCTGCGTTATCACTCCGGCCAAATCGACGATGTGTCTCGCGAGATGCGGGTTGAGGTCAAGCGCGCGCTATGGATCCCGCTCGAAGAGGCCCCGCGCAAACTTTCGTATCGCGGCGAACGAGATGTGGTCCGGCGGGCCCAGAAATATCTGCAATCTCATCCGGAGGTCTAATCATGCCGCATGAACATGTCGAGACCCACTTCATGGCCACCAATATGGTGCGCGACGTAGTCATCGGCATGGCCGATGGCCTTACCGTACCCTTCGCTCTGGCCGCCGGACTTTCAGGCGCGGTACAGAACACACACCTGATCGTGGTGGGCGGCCTGGCTGAGATTGCGGCCGGGTCAATCGCCATGGGCCTGGGCGGATACCTGGCGGCCCGCGGCGATGCCGAACACTACGAACAGGAGCGGGTGCGAGAATACCGCGAAATCAAGGAAATTCCCGAAGAAGAAATGGCTGAAGTGGGACGCGTCTTCCAGTCTTATGGCATGACGGAAGCCGAAAGTACGCCCGTGGTTGAAGCGCTCAGCCGCCGTCCCGATGCCTGGGTGGATTTCATGATGCGCTTCGAACTGGGACTGGAAGAGCCCGACCCGCGCCGGGCGTTGACCAGCGCCGTCACCATCGCCGCCTCCTATATTGCGGGTGGACTGATTCCGCTTTCACCCTACATCCTTCTTTCGAGCGCCGCGCATGGACTGGCGTACTCGGCAGTGGTGACCCTGGCCGCGCTCGGTCTCTTCGGCTATTTGAAAGGCCGCTACACGGGAACTGGCCCAGCGCGCAGCGCACTGCAAACCATGGCGATCGGGGGCGTGGCAGCAGCCGCGGCTTTCGCATTGGCCAAACTTATTTCATGAGACTCAACGTGTGGCGCGGGCGCCCTCGCCCGCGTGGGACGGGCGAGACGCCCGTCCTCCATTTTTGCTGCGAGATCTCGCCCACTGCGAAGAGAACCTCGATGGTGTCTTGGAGCATCGTGCAGCTTCCCGCATAATCTAGTTGTGAATTCTGAATTGGTAGCGCGGGCATCCCCTCGACCTCGCGCAGGGGAGACCCGCCGGCTGTCAGGAAGGCATCTTGCCTTCCCACTCGTTATTCTTTCCCTGGCGCCGCTGCTGTCCACATCGGCCGACGCCCGGAACAAGCATTCATCATCCGTTGCCGCCCCTGATCGCGGGTACAGCTCTGCCCTGGCCGCGGCCAATCGCTTTCTGCAGGCCTGGCAGAACCAGGACCGCGAGACCGGTCTGCTCATGCTGACCGACGCCGCGAAACAGAGCAGCTCGCAGGAGCGCACGGACAGTTTCTTCTCTTCGGGAAACGATGCGGCTTACGAAATCAGGCGTGGAAGAAAGCTGAAAGCCGGGCGCTATGTTTTCCCGGTCACCTTGTTTACGGCGGATTCCAACTCGAATCAGCCTGGCCGCCCACAGCGATCGCTGATGATTGTGGTTCGGGACGGCAAGGACGAATGGGCAATCGACAAAATGCCCTAGCGTGGCCTGTGTGGGGCGGACACTCTTGTCCGCCGCTTGTGACTTGGGTATAGGTACTGAATGTCAAAATCGAATCAAAGTCAAAGGCGTCGGACAGGAGTGTCCGACCCACACATCAACTGACGCGTGCCGCTATACAATCGTTGTTGCGTTTACTCCTCCGAGGTTTTCCATGAAGCGCATCCACAAAGTTGCCGTTCTCGGCGCTGGCACCATGGGCGCACGCATCGCTGCCCACTTCGCGAATGCCGGCGTGCCCAGTGTGCTGCTCGACATCGTGCCGCCTGACGCCGACGGCCCTGCCCGCAACAAGTTTGCCGCTGCCGGACTGGAGGCCGCGAAGAAATCCAAGCCCGCAGCTTTCTACGAACCTGGACTGGCCCGCCTGGTGACCATTGGAAACTTCGAAGACGACCTCAAGCGCTTGAGTGAAGTGGACTGGATCATCGAAGCGGTCGTGGAAAATCTGGACATCAAGCGAGCGCTCTTAAAAAAGGTGGAAGCCATCCGCAAGCCAGGAACGATCGTCAGCACCAACACCAGCGGGCTCCCGGTGGCAAAGATTGCTGAAGGCTTTTCCGACGATTTCCGCAAGTCTTGGTTGGGCACGCATTTTTTCAACCCACCGCGTTACATGCGCCTGCTGGAAATTATCGCCACCCCCGAAACCGACCGCGCAGTGCTCGAGGCCGTCGCCCACTTCAGCGACGTGAATCTCGGCAAGGGAGTGGTCCTCGCCAAGGACACGCCCAACTTCATCGCCAATCGCATCGGCACCTTTTCCGTGCTCAACGTGATGCGACAGATGCAGGAGATGGACCTGAGCATCGAAGAAGTGGACGCACTCACTGGAGACGCGGTGGGATGGCCCAGGTCGGCAACTTTTCGGACTATCGACCTGGTTGGGCTCGACATTCTGGGGCATGTGGTGGGGAACATGGAGAAATCCGGCGGGCAGCAGAGCCCTCCGCATCCCAGCCCATTGCCTGACTTCTACAAGCAGATGCTGGAGCGCAAGTGGCTGGGCGACAAGACCAAGGGCGGTTTCTACAAGAAGAATGCGGGGCGGGCGCCCTCGTCCGCCGAAGCCGGCAAGGAAGACGAACGTCTCGCGCTCGACTGGAAGACGCTTGAATATCGTCCTCGCCAGAAGCCCAAGTTCCCTGCTCTCGACATGGCGAAGAATATCGAGGATGCGGGTGCGCGGGTGCGCATGTTGCTGGGTCTGGAGGGCAGCCCGCAGAAAGGCGACAAAGCGGGCGCGTTCTTGTGGTCGGTCCTTGCCGATTTGTGGAACTACTCTGCCAACCGGGTTCCCGAAATCTCGGACACCATCGTCGAGATCGATCGCGCCATGCGCCTCGGCTTCAACTGGAAGATCGGCCCCTTCGAACTATGGGACGCCGCCGGAGTTGAGGCGACGGTGGCCCGCATGAAGAAGGAAGGGCGCTCGGTATCGGCAAACGTTGAACAGCTGCTCGCGGCGGGAAAGAAATCCTGGTATCAGGACGATCCCAAAGCCCTGTCGGGCCGGTCTTATTTCGATCTGAAGACGGCGAAGTATGAACCGGTGGAAGTTTCTGAAGGAGTGTGGTCGGTCGAGGTCGCGAAAAAAACCAACGGAGTAGTGAAGAAAAACTCGGGCGCCTCGCTGGTCGATCTGGGCGATGGCGTCGGGTGCATCGAGTTCCACTCCAAGATGAATTCGCTGGGCGGCGACATTGTCAGTCTTATTAGTCAGACCCTAAAGCCAGGCGGCCCCGGCGATGGCTTCGACGCGTTCGTCATCACCAATGACGCCGACAATTTTTCCGTCGGCGCCAACGTCATGCTGTTGCTCATGTCGGTGCAGGAAGAAGAATGGGACGAGGTTGACCTCGCCATCCGCCAGTTCCAGGGCATGACCCAGGCCATCAAGTTTTCGCCCAAGCCGGTCGTGGTGGCGCCTTTCGGGCTGTGCCTCGGCGGCGGGACCGAAATCACTTTGCACGCCGCAGCCCGCCAGCCTCATGCCGAACTCTATGCCGGCCTGGTGGAAGTCGGCGTCGGTCTGCTGCCGGGCGGAGGCGGCTGCAAAGAGATGTTACTGCGCGCAGTGGATAGTGCGGCGGCGATTCGTCCGGGACGCGGGGAGTCCATTGAACTCATGGAGGCAATCAAGAAAGCTTTCGAGACGATCGCTACCGGCAAGGTCGCAACCTCCGCCGACGAAGCGCGCAGCCTGGGTTTCCTGCATGAGTCCGATAACATCACCATGAACCGCGAGCGCGTGCTGGCCGACGCCAAGGCCCGAGCCCTGGAGATGGTTCGGGCCGGATACGAACCTCCGCAGCCTCGCACCGATATCCCCGCGCCCGGAGAAAATGTTCTGGCGGCGCTGCGGTTGGGAGTGCACATCATGCGGCAAGGCGATTACATCTCCGACCACGAAGTGAAAATCGCCACCAAGGTCGCGGAAGTGCTGTGCGGCGGCAATGTGACGCCGGGCACTCCGATGAGCGAGCAGTACATTCTGGATTTGGAGCGCGATGCGTTCAAGTCGCTGTGCGGTGAGAGAAAGACGCAGGAGCGGATTCAGTACACGCTGAAGACGGGGAAGACGCTCAGGAACTGAACTGCACACGTAGGGGCGGGTGTCCTCACCTGCCCGGCGGGCGCAGTCCGCCCCGGCGAGCTTCGCTCGCCTGCCCAGACGAGGACGTCTGGGCCTACGTGAGCCGTGCGAGCATCTAATATCTGGCAGATGACCGAGTGCTAGACTTGTCACATCGGCCACTGAACTTTTATGAGAGAAGTCGTCATTGCCTCGTCGGTTCGTACTCCTGTGGGACGCGCGTTTAAAGGCACGCTGCGCGCAACCCGTCCGGATGAACTGGCCGCTATCGCCATCAAAGGCGCACTCGAGCGCGTGCCGCAAGTGGATACAAAAGAAATTGAAGACGTGATTCTGGGCTGTGCCATGCCCGAGGCTGAGCAAGGGATGAACGTTGCCCGCATTGCCGCCCTGCGGGCCGGGTTGCCGGTGGAGACTTCGGCGATCACCATCAATCGCTTCTGTTCTTCCGGACTGCAGGCCATTGCCATGGCGGCCGAGCGCATCATGAGCGGCGGCGCGGAGATCATTGTGGCCGGCGGAACGGAATCGATGTCCATGATTCCCATGGGTGGGCACAAGATTTCGCCGAATCCGTGGCTGATCGACCACTATCCCGATGCGTATCTCACCATGGGGCTGACCGCCGAACGCCTGGCGGAACGCTTCGGCATCACGCGCCAGGCAGCAGACGAATTTTCGCTGCGCAGCCATCAGAAAGCGCTGGCTGCGATCCAGGCGGGGAAGTTCGCCGACGAAACTGTGCCGGTGAACGTGAGCTTCACCACCCCGAATGGTTCGAAGCCGAAGCGGCAGGAGCTTATCTTCACCGTAGATGAAGGTCCGCGGGCTGACACTTCGCTTGAAGCCCTGCTCGCCCTCAAGCCGGTGTTTCATTCCAAGGGAACGGTGACAGCGGGTAACTCCTCCCAAACTTCCGATGGAGCCGCCGCGGCGGTGGTCATGTCAGCAGAACGCGCGGAGGCGCTGGGGATCAAGCCATTGGTGCGGTACGTTTCTTTTGCCACAGCAGGATACAAGCCCGAGGAAATGGGACTGGGGCCGGTGTTTGCTATTCCGAAGGCGCTGAAGATGGCGGGGCTCAAACTTTCCGACATCGGCGTAATTGAATTGAACGAAGCTTTCGCGGCGCAGTCGCTGGCTGTAATCCAAGAGGCCGGGCTTGATCCGGAGCGGGTGAATCCGAATGGCGGAGCTATTGCCTTGGGGCATCCTCTGGGCTGCACCGGGGCCAAGCTTACCGCCACCATCATTCGCGAGATGAAGCGGCGCAATGCACGCTACGGGATGGTCACCATGTGCGTGGGCGGGGGCATGGGCGCCGCCGGCATTTTCGAAAACCTGAACTAACCACGGAGACACGGGGTCACGGAGAGAACCTTGGTAATTTCACTGCTGGTTTGAGATTGCGGACTTGTCAATTTCGCCATCTGGCTTAAAGTACAATAGAGAAATCGATCTCCTCCGTGTCTCCGAGGCTCCGTGGTGGACTTTTCTTCTTAGGAGCGACAATGGCTACAATCTCCGCAATACCCAGCACCAAAATCTCCGGGGGCAGCTTTCTGCTCGAGGAGCGCAAGGTTGACGAAGTATTCACTCCAGAGGATTTTACCGAGCAACATCACCTGATTGGACAGACGGCCGAAGAGTTCGCGGTCAACGAAATTCTGCCCAATGCGGAAAAGATGGAACACAAGGACCATTCCATCTCTCGAGATTTGCTGAAGAAGGCGGGGGACCTGGGGCTGAGCGGAGTCGAAATCCCCGAAGCTTACGGCGGACTGGAAATGGACAAGGTTACCGCCGCCGTGATCGCCGATCACATCGCCAAGTACGCCGGCTTCGCCACCACCTGGGGCGCACACTCCGGCATCGGCACACTGCCGATCGTTTACTTCGGCACGGAAGAACAGAAGAAGAAATATCTGCCGCGGCTGGCCGCGGGAGAAATTGTCGGGGCTTACGCCTTGTCGGAAGCGTCCTCTGGTTCCGATGCGCTGAACTGCCGCGCCCGAGCCCAGCTTTCGCCCGATGGCAAGCACTACATCCTCAATGGCGAAAAGATGTGGATCACCAATGCCGGCTTTGCCGATTTGTTTACGGTGTTCGCCAAAGTGGACGGCGAAAAGTTCAGTGCATTTCTGGTCGAAAGGACATTTCCGGGATTCTCCGTCGGCGCGGAAGAACATAAGATGGGCATCCGCGGATCGTCCACCTGCCCCTTGATCCTCAACGACTGCCAGGTTCCGGCGGAAAATCTGCTGGGTGAAATCGGCAAGGGGCACGTGATCGCCTTTAACATCCTCAACGTGGGCCGCTTCAAACTGGGCGCGATGTGCGTGGGCGGAGCGCGCCTGTCGCTGGAAAACGCAATTGCATACGCGAAGCAGCGCAAGGCATTTAACAAAACGATCGCGGACTTCGGCCTGGTGCGCGAAAAGCTGGCCAATATGGCAACGTTGATTTACGTCGGCGAAGCGCTCGTGTATCGCACCGTGGGCATGATGGATGTGGCGCTCAACGAAGTGGACAAGGCCGGCGCCGATGCGGCCAAAGAAACGCGCAAGGCGATCGAAGAGTACGCGGTGGAATGTTCGATCCTCAAGGTGTGGGGATCGGAGATGATCGACTACGTGGTGGATGAAACCGTGCAGATTTACGGCGGCTACGGTTTTGTCGAGGAGTATCCCGCGGAGCGCGCGTATCGCGATGCACGCATCAACCGCATCTTTGAAGGCACCAACGAGATCAACCGGCTGATCATCACTGGCTTCCTGCTCAAGCGGGCCATGTCAGGACAGTTGCCGCTGATGCCCGCGATCAAGAAGCTGATGGACGAAGTGCTCGCCGGGCCGAGCGTCGGAGAAGAACTGGAAGGCCCGTTGGCGGAGGAGCGCAAAGTGGTGGCGCAGGCCAAGAAGCTGGGCCTGTTTGCCGCCGGTGCCGCGACTCAGAAATACATGCAGGCCATTCAGGACCAGCAGGAAGTGATGGGTGCTATCGCCGACATGGTGATCGAGACTTATGCCATGGAGTCAGCCGTGCTGCGGGCACAGAAACTCGCCCAGCAGAACGGTGAAGCGGCAGCGTCGTTTGCCATTGCCATGACCCGGGTTTACATCTCGCAAGCCATGGAGAAAATCGAAGCCGCGGCGAAGAAGATCATCGCAGCCGTGGCCGAGGGGGACATGCTGCGCACGCAGTTGGCCATCCTGCGCCGCCTGGTGAAGCACGAACCATTCAACACCATTGCCCTACGGCAGCAGATCGCGCAGAAAATAATTGAACGGGGAAAATACACGCTGGCATAACCTGGGTGAACCACGGAGGACACGGAGCAACACAGAGGTAAAGCCAAGGATCTAAGACTTACTGTGTTTAAGCCTTCTTTTTCAATTCTTCCATCACGCTCTGGATCAGTTCCTTCGCGTCCGTTAGCCCTCTCATCACCAGTTGGATGTCGAGGACCGGCTTGCCCGGCCAGCGCTGGCTCTGGCAATAGACGCCGTGCTGGCCGACCAGTGCCATGGCGTCGGTGATCATGTCCATGGTCACCGCCAACCGCCCTCGCGGCACTCCCATCATGGTTTCGTAGTGTTCCAGTTCGTCCTGCTTTTCGTCGAATACCGGCATGGTTTGATTGTATCGGGCGGGTTGCGTGGAGCATAATTGCCAGCGCACGCTGTCCAAGTCTTTGAAGCTACGTCAAAACACTTAAGAACGCTTCTAGCTGCTAGCTTCTGGCTCTTGCTAGAAGCTAATTCCCCAAAGGAGAGAATTCATGAAGATACGTGTCGCACTCGTCGGTCTGTTCGTATCCCTGTTCGCCCTGTTCGCCTGCGCCCAGGACGCCAGCAAGCGTCCCAGCCCGCCGGCGCAGGCCCAGTGCAAGTTCAGCGATGGCAAGATGGTCAAGACTGACTATTCGAGTCCGCGCATGAAAGGCCGCAAGGTATTTGGAGGACTGGTACCTTACGGCGAAGTGTGGCGGACCGGCGCCAATGAGGCCACCACGCTGGTCACTGACACGAACCTGAACGTTGGGGGCAAGGATGTTCCGGCCGGGAGCTACACGATTTTCACCCTGCCCAACGCGGATAAATGGGTCCTGATCATCAGCAAGAAGACCGGAGAGTGGGGCATTCCCTATCCGGGCGAGGGCGACGATTTTACCCGTACGGACATGCGGGTGTCGCAATTGCCTTCCCCGATGGAGAACTTTACGATCAGTTTCGACCAGACGGGCTCGACCTGCGCCATGCATGTGGACTGGGAGAAAACGCGCGCGTCGGTGGACATCAGCGAGAAAAAGTAAAGGCGGATCGTGAGCCGGCTGCGGTGGAGGTCAGCGCGTCGTTCCGGAAAGCGCATCCACCGCACGTTGGGCTTCCGGCATTTCAGGGGAAAGCCGCAAAGCGGCCTGGTAGGCGGCCAGCGCTTCGGCGCGACGCCCCGTTCTTTCGAGAGCACGACCGAGCAACAGAAATCCCGTATCCGTGGGCTGCAACTCGACTGCCTTTGAGTAATTGCTGATAGCGTCGTCCATCCGATTTTCTTTTTCCGATAACTCACCCAGTCCCAGGTAGGCATTGTACTGCTTCGGATTCAACTGCAGGGCCTGATCATAGCTGGTGCGCGCATTCTCATCTTCTCCGAGTTTGCGATCAGCGGCGCCGAGGTTGGCGTAAGTCGCCGCGAGCAAGCCGGCATCCGAAGTGAGAGTGATGACACGGTTGTACTGTTCGATGGCTTCCGCCAGATGTCCATGTTCCTGCAGGTAGGCACCCAGGTTGGACCGGCTCATGGGATCGAGCGGATTGATCTGGGCTGCAGCCTGGAAATGTGGATAGGCCTCATCGGGCTTGCCCTGCAACAGAAGGGCGCCACCCAGATTGTCCTGCGCAATGAAATTTCTGCCGGTCACCGCGAGCGCGTGCGTCCAGAGATCGTAATTGCTCGACCAGTAACCGAGCTGCCGGTGGGTAGCGAAAGACAGGGCGAGCAGCACGCACGCCGATGGAATCACGCGGGCAATGAGACCGATCTGTTTCGAATCGGCCAGATCGGCGACTCCCCAGGCGATGATGATAAAAATTCCGACCAGCGGAATGTACGCATAGCGGTCAGCCATGGCCTGGTCGCCAACTTGCACCAGGCCGATCACCGGAACCAGAGTCCCCAGAAACCACAGCCAGCCGGTCAACAGATATCGCCTGCTGCGGAACTTCAGCACAGCGCCGGTCACCACCAGCAGCACCAGCAACGATGTCCCCACTTGCCACCCTGCCAGTGAATCCCCTGGATGGGGATAGATTGGAGCCAGGTGGGATGGCCAGATCATTTTCCACAAATACATGGCGTAGGCCACCATCGCGTTTTCGAGACGCACGCCCATCGAGAACTGCGCGGTGGAGCGCACGGCCCCACCCGCGCGCTGGGCGTACATCGTGACGACCGCGCTGGCGGCCGAAAGCGCGAGTAGAGGTGATTTCTCGAAAATGAGTTTCGAAAGCGGTGCCTGCCGCGACGAAGCGGCCGGACTTCCCTGGATCCTGCCCAGAGGCCAGTAGTCGAGCAGCAGGAGCACAAACGGGAGGGTGATGACCATGGGCTTCGACATCAGTCCCAAAGCAAATAAGCCGGTGAATGCCAGGTACCGGCGCCAGTCTGGTTTCCGCGCATACCAGCAGTAGGCGATGAGGGTTGCGAAAAAGAAAAACGTGCACAGGACGTTCTTGCGCTCCGCCACCCAGGCCACCGATTCGACGTTGATGGGATGAAGAGCGAATAGCGCAGCCACGAACAAGCTGGGTCCGAGGCGGCGGGTGGCATACATCAAGAATAGAAAAAGAAGGACGGCGTTACCCGCGTGAATCAGCACGCTGGTGAAATGGTGCCCGGCGGGATTCTGGTGAAACAGTTGATAGTCCAGCGCGTGCGACATCCAGGTAAGGGGATGCCAGTTCCCCTGCTCGGTGGCGCTGAATGCCCATGCGATCGTGTCCCCGGTCAAGCCGTTATGGACGTGCGGGTTTTGGGTGACGTAGCGGTCGTCATCGTAATTAACGAAGGGATGGCGGTTGACCGGATTGTAGAGCGCCAGTGTCGCCGCCACCAACAGCAGGCACACAATCACATTGCGCTTTTCAGGCGATGAGAAAAGAGCTGGAGGCTTCTGGGGCACGGCTGCAAGGATTTAACCACAGAGGACACTGAGGACACAGAGGCGTTCTTTGTGACGCATCTCCTTGATCATGTGACGAACGTCACATACTGCTTTCTACCGTTCTTGTAGAACCACAGAGGACACGGAGGACACAGAGTCTATGCATTTCAATGAAATCAGCGGTGCGGTGGTTGATTCTGCGATGAAGGTCCATACCGCTTTAGGACCAGGCTTGCTGGAGGGCGTTTACGAGGCTTGCCTGGTGCATGAACTGAGAAAGCGTGGCTTTCGGACTGCCTCGCAGCTCCCTCTTCCGGTGAATTACGACGGAGAGAGGATTGATCTGGGTTTCAGGGTGGACATTCTTGTGGAGAATACCATCGTGGTCGAAATCAAGGCGGTGGATGCTATTACTCCCGTGCACCTGGCACAACTTATTACCTATCTGAAGCTCAGCGGAAAATACGTTGGCCTGCTAATGAATTTCAATGTTGTGCATCTGCGCGACGGAATTCGCCGGATGGTGCAAGGCGAACCACCCTCTGTGTCCTCCGTGTCCTCAGTGGTTAAGACCCTGGTTTCCACCTGAGCACGGGCTTGCGGGCAGCGGCAGTTTCGTCCAGGCGGGAAACGCGGGTGGAATGCGGCGCGTCCAGCACGGTTTGCGGATCTTCCTCAACTTCTTCAGCGATCGATTTCATGGCCTCGATGAAAAGATCCAGTTCTTCCCTGGGCTCGCTCTCGGTTGGCTCGATCATGAGCGCGCCGGGCACAATCAACGGAAATGCAGTCGTATAGGGATGGAAGCCGTAGTCGATCAGGCGCTTGGCGAGGTCCATCGTCTTGACGCCTTTTTTGGCCTGCAGCTTATCGCTGAAGACTACCTCGTGCATGCTGGGAGTGGAGTAGGGCAAATCGTACACGCCTTCGAGGCCCTTGCGAATGTAGTTGGCGTTGAGCACCGCGTCTTCGGTGGTCTGGCGCAAGCCATCGGGACCGTTGGCCAGAATATAAGCGAGGGCGCGCACGAACATTCCGAAATTTCCATAAAAGGCGCGCACCCGGCCTACCGATTGCGGCCGGTCATACTCGAAGCCCAGGGTGCCGTCGGGCTTGGTGACCGGAACGGGCGTGGGCAAAAATGGTTCGAGCTTGCTTTTCACCGCCACCGGACCGGAGCCGGGCCCACCGCCGCCATGCGGGGTGGAAAAAGTCTTGTGCAGGTTCAGGTGCATCACGTCAACACCGAAGTCGCCGGGACGGACTTTTCCCACCAGGGCGTTCATGTTGGCGCCGTCCATATAGAGCAAACCGCCCTTGGCGTGCATGATTTCGGCGATTTTGTGGATTTCCTGCTCGAAGACGCCCAGCGTGTTGGGATTGGTGAGCATGAGCGCGGCAACGTCTTCGTTCATCTGCGCCGCGAGTGCGGATACATCCACCATGCCCTGGGCATTGGATTTCAAGTTCTCCACGGAGTAGCCGACCATGGCCGCGGTCGCTGGATTGGTGCCGTGAGCGGAATCAGGAATTAGAACCTTCTTGCGCGGAGCGCCCTTGGACTCGTGATAGGCGCGCACCATAAGCAGCCCCGTGAGCTCGCCGTGGGCCCCGGCGGCGGGCTGCAGCGTGATGGCATCCATGCCGGTGATTTCAATCAGGCACTCGCTCAGGGTCTTGATAATGCGAAGGGCGCCCTGCGAAATTCGCTCGGGCTGGTAGGGATGTCCGTTGGCCAGGCCTTCGAGGCGCACTACCAGCTCATTCACCCGCGGGTTGTACTTCATGGTGCATGAACCCAGGGGATACATGCCGAGATCGATGGCGTAGTTCCAGGTGGAAAGCCGGGTGAAGTGGCGAATGATCTCGATTTCGCTCACTTCGGGCATGTTGCCCAGATCTTTTCTTTCGGACGTTCCAAGAAGCTCGGAAGTATCGACCTCCGGCACATCCAGGGGAGGCAGCTTCCACGCCGCTTTTCCTGCCGAGGACTTCTCGAAGATCAAGCCTTCATTCTGGCTGACGTGGCGGGTGGCCTTGCGGGTCATGTGCTTCACCGTGCCACCTCCTGCGCGTCCACTTCTTCCCGGGCAGCTTTTACCGAGCGCTCGCTTTCGGCGACCAGGCCGACCGCGGTATCGATCGCGCTGCGCGTGGTCAGTTCGGTGCAGCACCACAGCGCGGCATGGCCCAGCTCGGGATAAAACTTTTTCAAGGGAAGTCCGCCTACAATCTTGTGTCCCAGGATGCGGCTGTTGATGGCGTAGGGGTCCTCGCTGGTTTGCACCACGAATTCGTTGAAACGCGGCGCGCCGGGAAAAAGCACCCTGGCATGCTTGCCGAATTGCGCTGCGGCGTAAGCGGTTTTGGCCAGATTTTGTTTGGCTAGTTCCTTGAGTCCAACTTTGCCGTAGATGGTCATGAAGATATTGACCATCAGCGCGACGAGGGCCTGGTTGGTGCAGATATTGGAGGTCGCCTTTTCGCGGCGTATGTGCTGTTCGCGGGTAGCCAGAGTCAGAACGAAGCCGCGTTTGCCGTTGCGGTCCGTGGTCTGCCCGGCCAGGCGTCCCGGCATCTGGCGAACGAACTGTTCGCGAGTGGCGATGACTCCGCAGTACGGCCCACCGAAGCCCAGGGGCACGCCGAAGGATTGCGCTTCCATGGCAATCACGTCCGCCTGGCGCGGCGGTTCGACGATGCCCAGTGAAACTGCCTCGGCAATCGACACCACCAGCATCGCGCCTTTCTTGTGCGCAATCTCTGCGATCGCGGCAGAGTCTTCAATCGTCCCGAAGAAATTTGGGGACTGAATCAGGACGCAGGCCGTGTCCGGCGTGATGGATTTTTCCAGCGCTTCCAGATTCAACTGGCCGCTGTCTTTGAACGACGTTGTGGACAGAGGCAGGTTCTGGTGATGCGCGTACGTGGTCAGCACCTCGCGATACTCCGGATGCACGCTGCGCGCAATAACCACCGAGCGGCGCCCGGTCAGACGCACGGCCATCATCACGGCCTCCGCGGCCGCGGTCGAACCGTCGTACATGGAAGCATTGGCGACTTCCATGCCGGTCAACTCGCAAATCATGGTCTGGAATTCAAAAATCGCCTGCAATGTGCCCTGGGAAATTTCCGCCTGATAGGGCGTGTAAGCGGTCAGAAATTCGCCGCGCGAGATCAGCGAATCGATGATCACCGGGCGGTAGTGTGAATAGGCCCCAGCGCCGAGGAAAGTGGCGTAGGTGTCTCCGTTTTCCCGGGAGCGTTCGCGAAACCAGTCCACGATCTCGGATTCGGCCATCTGGCGAGGCACCTTGAGGTCTCGCTGCAGCCGGTATTCCGCGGGGATCGGAGAGAACAAGTCGTCGATCGAACGCGCGCCCATGGCTTGCAGCATGGCCTTTCGATCGGCGGGGGATTTAGGCAGATAACGCATAGAAGTTCTTTAGATGTACTTCAAGGCCAATTCGATTGTTGAGCTGCCATCCTGGGAGTCAGTGTCCTGCCTCTTCGGCGACGAACTTCTCGTAGTCGGCGGCCGAGAGCAGGGCGTTCAGTTCAGCCGGATCCTTCAACGTGATCCTGATCATCCAGGCGCTATGCGCATCTTTGTTGATTTTTTCCGGCGCCGTCGCCAGATCTCCGTTCACTTCGGTCACGGTACCAGATACGGGCGCGTAAAGATCGGAGACGGCCTTCACCGATTCCACCGAGCCAAAAGTCTTGCCGGAGGTGATGTCGGCGCCGGCCTTGGGCAAATCGACGAAAACAATGTCGCCCAGCGACTCCTGAGCGTAACTGGTAATGCCGATAGTGGCGTTCATGCCATCGGCTTTGATCCACTCGTGCTCTTTGGTGTACTTGCAGTCGGTCGGAAAGGGCATGGTGATTTTTAGCTCCTGGCTTCTAGCTTCTGGCTGCTGGCTCTTCGCTTTTCCGGTTCCTCTATGCTTTTCCCGTGTCCTTTGTGGTTTAGGTCTTTTTGGGCTTCCGGTAAAACGGGGTTGGCACCACTTGTGCCTTCACGCCCTGTCCGCGTATTTCCACTTTCAGCTCAGTACCCAGAGGGACGAACTCGCTGGGAACATACGCCAGCGCGATATTTTTCTTGAGAAAAGGCGCGGGGGAGCCGCTGGTGACAAAGCCGATCTCGCGGCCAGTCAGGGCGAGGACCTTGTAACCATCGCGAGCAATGCCGCGGTCCAACATCTCCAACCCCACCAATTCGCGTTTTGTTCCTTCAGCCTTCGCTGTCTCGAGAGAGGACCGGCCGATGAAGTCTGGCTTATCCATCTTGCAAAAACGATCAAGACCCGCTTCCCATACATTGATCGTATCCGAAATCTCGTGGCCGTAGAGCGGCAACCGGGCTTCGAGGCGCAACGTATTGCGGGCGCCGAGTCCGCAAGGAACCACTCCAAATTCCTGGCCCGCCTCCAGAATTTCGTTCCACACCCGGGTGCTGGTCGCTTCGTCACTGGGCACGTAGATCTCGAATCCGTCTTCGCCGGTGTAGCCGGTGCGGGCAATCAGAATATTCTTCAAGCCGCACACCGTCCCGCGGGTCACCCAATAGAACTTCACCGCCGGGAGGTCGGCGTCGGTAAGCTTCTGCAAGAGATTGACTGCCTTCGGGCCCTGAATCGCGATCTGGGTAAAGTCGTCGGAGAGATTTTCGACGGAGCAATCGAACTGCCGGGTATGGTCGCGCACCCACTCAAAATCCTTTTCGCGAGTGCCGGCGTTAATCACCAGCAGGTATTCATCTTCTCCAAGGCGGTGGACCACCACGTCATCCACGAAAGTGCCCTGGGGATAAAGCAGCGCCGAATACTGGGCCTGACCGACGGCAAGCCGCGAGGCGTCGTTCATCGAAATATGCTGGACCGCAGCCAGAGCCTGCGGCCCGGCCAGCCGGATATCGCCCATGTGGCTGACGTCGAAAATGCCTACGCCTGTCCGCACCGCATTGTGCTCGGCCATGATGCCGCCGGCGGACGGGTATTCAACCGGCATCTCCCAGCCATTAAATTCGACCATCTTCGCGCCCATACGGCGATGGACGGTATGGAGCGCGGTCTTGCGGATGGCTGGCGTAGTCGCCTCGACTGCGGGCAATGAAACCTCGGTCAAAAGCAGTGGCTGGGCCGCTGAAATGGTGAGACTGATTACCCTAACATGCGTTCGGCGGTGGCTTCAACTGATGAGAGGCGGCATCGGAAGGTTGCTTTGATCGCGGAAGTGCGTATTGTTTCCCGTTCAAGCAAAAGTCGTTATACTTTGGCGCCATGAGCCGCTCAAAAATCATCATCCACTCTCAAAAACGGGGCCTGATCGTTGTCCTGGTCGTGATTTCTCTAGCGCTCGCGGGGTCTTTTTACCTGTACGGACAGGACAAATCGGATTTCCCGGACGGCTACGACGCCGTGCAAGCCGCGCCCCAGAGTCACAAAGTTATTTTTGAAAACACCTTCGTTCGCGTCCTTGAGGTTACCGTCCCGCCGCCTGGCACGACCATACCCATGCATCATCACCGTTGGCCGAGTTTCTTCCTCGATTGGGATACCGGCGGAGGTACTCCACATATCCGTTACCACCGCTCGAACGGCAGCGTTCGGGACAGCCCAAGCACGGAGCAGTCGGTTCATGCCGGCGCGTGGAGTGTACAGTGGATGAACCCCGAGCCCATGCATGCCATTGAGGTCGTGGAGTTGCCGAAGAGTGCTTCGACTCTTCCACTCGGACCGCCCAGCCTGCGCATTGAGATTAAATGTCACCCTTGAGGTGGCGGTGCGTCAGGGACGAATCCTGAGCTATTACACCCGAATTAGTGGTTACCAACGGAACCTTCCACTTCCCCAGGTCCCGCGCTAGAGTTCGCCCATGACCACCACCACCAAGACCAAGTACCACTGCATGCAATGCGACATGCCTGAAGACAAGTGCGATTGCGAGAAGTACTGTTGCTCCTGCCAGGCGCAAGTGGACATCCGCTTGTGCAGCGATGGTCTTTACTACTGTCCGCCTTGCCGGCAAGCTTGCGGCTACAAGGTTTCCGACTAGGGTTAGGAAGGGCACGACGGTTCGGGAGCGGAGCCGCGAAGCGGCGCCAGAATGTAGCCCACGGCGTAAGCCGTGGGTCGGCATGAAAATCGATGCTCAAGCCCCGGAAGGGCGATAGAAACCCAGCCCCGCGACCAGCTGATCGCGGCCTTCTCTATTTCTTCAGGAACACCACAGATTCCTTTCGAAACAGAATGCTTCGTGCTGTGGTCGGGAAGATCAGATGTACGAGCACGTGCCTTTCGCCCCGCTGGGGCCCTCGGCCTTTTTCGTGCCGGAAACCCACGGCTTACGCCGTGGGCTACATTCTGCCGCCGCTTCGCGGCTCCCGCCACAAACGCAGTGCAGGTTCGGGTTAGATGACTACGGCTTCCTTGTACTCTCCGAACACTTTTCTCATGGTGTCGGAGATTTCGCCAACCGTGGCGTTGGCTTCGACCGCGGCCAGGATTCGCGGCATGAGATTCTCCCCGGAGCGGGCCGCGGTTTCGATATGCTGAAGGGAGGCCTGCCAGACGCCAGGGTTGCGGCGCGCACGCAAAGCGCGCAGGCGTTCGACCTGCTTGCGTTCGAGTGATTCGTCGATGCGTTGGATGGGGATCGGCTTCTCTTCCTCCACGGCAAACCGATTTACCCCAACCACCACCGCTTCCTCGCGATCGACCTGCTGCTGGTATTCGTAAGCCGCATTCTGGATTTCCTGCTGGACGTAACCGCGCTCCAGGGCCTTGATCATTCCACCCAGACCTTCAATCTTTCCCAGATAGTCGGAGGCGCGGGCTTCAATTTCATTGGTCAGGGCCTCGATGTAGTAGGAACCGGCCAAAGGGTCAACGGTCTGGGGGACCCCGGACTCGTAAGCCACGATCTGCTGGGTGCGTAGCGCAATGCGGGCGGCCTGCTCGGTGGGCAGGGCAAGGGCTTCATCGTAGGAGTTGGTATGCAGCGACTGGGTGCCGCCGAGCACGGCGGCCAGCGCCTGCAGCGCGGTACGGACGATGTTGTTTTCGGGTTGCTGAGCGGTCAGCGTCGAACCCGCGGTCTGAGTGTGGAAGCGCAGCATCCACGAACGCGGATTCTTCGCCTGGAAATGATCTCGCATGATGCCGGCCCACATGCGGCGGGCGGCGCGGAATTTGGCAACCTCTTCCAGAAAATTGTTGTGGGCGTTGAAGAAGAACGAAATCCGCGGAGCAAACTGGTCCACGTCGAGGCCGGCGTCGATGGCCCCCTGCACATAGGCGATGCCGTTGGCCAGAGTGAAGGCAACTTCCTGGACGGCGGTCGATCCGGCCTCACGCATGTGATAGCCCGAGATGGAAATCGTGTTCCACTCGGGCACGTTCTGGTTGGTCCAGGCGAAGAGGTCGGTGATGATGCGCATGGCCTGCGCGGGAGGAAAAATGTAGGTGCCCCGGGCGATGTATTCCTTGAGCACATCGTTCTGCACCGTGCCCGAAAGCAGGCGGATGTCGGCGCCCTGGCGGCGGGCGACGGCGACATAGAGCGCCAGCAGGATCGACGCCGTCGCATTGATCGTCATCGAGGTGGAGATCTTTGTGAGATCGATGCCATCGAAGAGACGCTGCATGTCTTCAACAGAATCAATGGCCACGCCGACTTTGCCGACTTCGCCCACAGCCAGCGGGTGGTCAGAATCGAGGCCAATCTGGGTGGGCAGGTCGAATGCCACGGAAAGCCCGGTAGTGCCGTTCGCCAGCAGGTACTTGTAGCGTTGGTTCGACTCCTCGGCATCGCCCATGCCGGCGTACTGGCGCATGGTCCACAGGCGGCCGCGATACATGGTCGCCTGCACCCCCCGGGTAAAGGGATAGTCGCCGGGATATCCGACCTCCCGTTCCTGATCATGAGCCGTTAGATCGCCCGGCGTATAGAGCGGACGGATCGGGATGTGGGACGAGGTTTCAGGACCGGAGGGCACGGATTTGGGGCTGTCGGTCATGAAGAAGGGCGATAACCACCAAGGACACGAAGGTTCACGAAGGAAAATCTCACTGCCTTGAGAGTCCTTCGTGGACCTTCATGTCCTTGGTGGTTCAAGCTTTTAGCCTTTTTTCCATACTCTCCAGAATGAGCTGGCGCCGAACCAGGCGAACGTCAGAGTGAAAATAATTGCGACCAACACGCGTGCCAGGGTAGTCTGGCCAGCCTGGTAGTGGGCGTACTCACGGAAAAACGCGCCCGCGCCGATGAATGCTAAAGCCAGGAAAACAAAGCCGGTGACCTCGAGGAAGAGCTGGCGCAGCACCCGTCCGAAATGGGCCGCGGTGGTGCGGGCGCCTTTCAGTACTGCACCGACAGTGCGAGTGCGGCCGGCGTGCTGGGCAGCAATCCGGGCCGCGATGCTCAATTTGCGGACTGTAGAGACATTCACCATCTAGCGTCGATTTTAGCAGTGTTCGGGTTTACAATGACGGGGTTCGACGCTGGCGGCGCGAGCCGGGGTAACCCGATCCGGCATCTAAGTAATGGAGTACTGCCGTTCTACTTCAGGGGGCCAAGTGGACCAGCAATTAAAGCAGTTGATGAAAGAACTGGGCGAGGCGATCAATGAGTCACTGGCGGACAGTGAGCAGATTGCCGAAGTGGTCTCCAAGATCAAAGATAGCGGATACGACATTTTCCTGGTTCTCGAAGCGACCATCGGGGTAAGCAAGCCGGGCGAGAAGTCCGATGACAAGACTTCCCTGGTGACCACCCTGACCACCAATCCCGAGTTCAAGATCAGCGACCAGGACCTCAAGTTCCTGAAGTCGCTGCGTATCAAGATCGAGAACGACGCGGCGTAGCGGCGGGCGTCAGACCTCGGACTTCAGACCTCAGGAACCCCACTCTTCGGTCGTCGAAACCCTTCCCGTTTTTCCTATTTATCTTTCCTAATTTATCCCAAGTTTCCTAGCGGCTGAAAGCTGATAGCTGATGGCTGAGAGCTGTGGTACAACCACGGCTTGCCCGGGAGCGAACAATCCGGACTGGTGCGAGCCATTGGACGCTGGAGCCTGGCGGCGCTGGTGGTCAACTCCATCATCGGCAGTGGGATATTTGGACTGCCTTCAGATGTGGCTCGACTCATTGGCCGGGCCAGCCCCTGGGCGGTACTGCTGGCTGGCGCGGCGGCCGGCGTCATCATGGCCTGCTTTGCGGAAGTGGCTTCGCAGTTTACCGCGGCCGGCGGTCCCTATCTTTACGCGCGTGCCGCCTTTGGTCGTCTCGTCGGAATCGAGATGGGTTGGATGCTATGGCTGGTAAGGCTGGCGGCGCCAGCAGCGACTTCCAACCTGTTCGTGATTTATTGTGGCGAGTTTTGGCCCCACGCCAGGGAACCACTTCCGCGATTCCTCATTCTGACGTTTCTGTACGGCATCTTGACCCTCATCAATTATCGCGGAGTGCGGGCGAGCACGCAGGTCAGCAACGTGTTTACCGTGGCCAAGCTGGTGCCGCTGTTTCTGGTGGCGATCGCGGGCACGTTCTATCTGCTGGCAGGCCACCAGGCCGCACCCGCATTACCAGGCGGCGCCGGCGGTGGCGCATGGCTCAAGGCTTGCCTGCTCCTGGTCTTCGCCTACGGCGGCTTTGAGACGGCCCTCACGCCTTTGAGCGAGGCAAAAAATCCCCGGCGCGATGCGGCTTTTGCTTTGTTCACCGCGCTGATTACGTGCACGTTGCTGTACTCTGCGATTCAGTGGGTGGTGGTGGCTATCCTGCCTGATCCGGCCCACAGTGAACGTCCTCTGGCCGACGTGGCGCGCATCGTTTTCGGAAATGGCGGCGCCGCCTTCGTTTCTGTGGGCGCGCTGGTTTCCGTGGTGGGCTATCTCAGCGCCAACATGCTGGGCGTGCCCCGCATCACTTTTGCGCTGGCGGAGAACGGAGACTTCCCTTCCATCTTTGCGGCGATTCATGCCCGCTTCCGTACACCTTATGTTTCTATTCTCGCGTTTGCCCTGTTGAGCTGGCTGCTGGCGCTGCTCGGTAGCTTCACCTGGAACGCTACCCTGTCCGCCGTGGCGCGACTCCTCTATTACGGCCTGGTGTGCGCAGCCTTGCCTGTATTTCGCCGCAGGCAGCCGGGAGCTGCGATGTTTCGTCTTCCCGGAGGAACCCTGTTTGCGGTGCTGGGCGTCGGAATTTGCGCGGTATTGATTACCGGCGTGAACCTGGGTGGATCGCTGATCCTGCTGGCCACGGCGCTGGTGGCAATGATCAACTGGCTGCTGGTCAGAAAGCGGCCGCCGGGCCAGGCGCTCTCCTGATTCTTGAGTTGAACGCCGCTAGAGTGCCAGGCTACGCCCTTCCATGAAACCTAAATTCTGCGAAAATTCGTCAGGCCGAATGCAGAAAGCGAATGTCTCGATTTACACTGGCCATCGTCGCCCTTCGCGCATTGCTTTGCCGGTGGTCCAACGGTAGGGCGAGCGATCATGCGGAGACTCGGAGGAACGCTTGCCCCGACGAACCCAGTTTAACCTGCTGCTCCTGCTGGCTGCCGCGCTTCTGGCCAGCGCGTCCCTTCCAGTTCAGGCCCAGCGCGAACCGGTGCTGAAGCAGATCGACGAGCCGCATCCCTACTACTTCCGCGAAATGTACCTGCCTCAGCTTACGACTGGGCCGAGCGCAGTAGCGTGGGCCGGGGATTCCCGTAGCGTGGTGTACTCGATGGCGGGATCACTGTGGCAGCAGAAGCTTGACTCCTCCCGGGCCGAACAACTGACCAGCGGCTCCGGCTATGACTACCAGCCCGATTGCTCGTCCGACGGGCGCTGGGTGGTGTACGCCAGCTACGCCAGGGATGCGGTTGAACTCTGGGCCCTGAACCTGGAGACAAAAGCCACGCGGCAACTTACGACCGGCGGCGCAGTCAACCTCGAGCCCCGTTTCTCACCCGACGGCAAGCGGATCGCATTCGTATCCACGTCCTTCCATGGCCACTTCCATATCTTCGTGGGGCAATTCAGCGACGGCGAGCTGAAGGATGTCCAGCGTCTGACGGGAGAGAATCGCAGCACTCTCAACCGCTATTACTACAGCCAGTTCGATCACGAGATCAGCCCGGCCTGGTCGCCGGACGGTAAGGAAATTCTTTTCGTCTCCAATCGTGGGCACATCTACGGCACGGGCGGCTTCTGGCGAATGAAAGCGCAGCCGGGTGCCGAAGCCCGCGAGATTCACTACGAAGAAACCGCATGGAAGGCGCGGCCGGATTTTTCTCCCGACGGCAAACGTATCGTTTACGCGTCATACCTGGGACAACAGTGGCACCAGCTGTGGGTATTGCCTGCGGAGGGCGGCGACGCTTTTCCGCTCTCCTATGGCGATTTCGATAACGTTGCGCCCCGCTGGTCGCCGGATGGAAAGCGCATCGCTTTCATTTCCAACCGAGGCGGCAACACGTCTTTGTGGACACAAACAATCCCCGGCGGCGCGCAGACCCAGCTCATCCACAAAGAGAAGCAGTATCTGAAACCGGCGGGTCAGTTGAGCATTACGGTGCTGGACCCGGCCGGACAACCCACGCCGGCGCGCATCTTCGTGGTTGGCGCGGATGGCCGGGCTTACGCTCCCGACGACGCATGGATGAACGCTGACGATAATTTCGTGCGCTCCGAGCGTCCCTTCGAGGCGCACTACTTTCAGACTTCCGGCAACGCGGAAATAACATTGCCTGCCTGGAACGGCGGAAGTCGAGGTCATGAAGGGCTTCGAATACCGCTTCGAGCGAAGGACAGTGAACATCGCCGCCGGGAGCAACTCCGCTCTGACGATTAAGCTGCAGCCCCTTGACCTTCCCAAAGAAACCGGCTCGCAATGGGTCAGCGGCGATGTGCACGTGCACATGAATTATGGCGGCGCGTACCGCAACACGCCGCGGCATCTGGTGGAGCAGGCCGCGGCAGAGAACCTGCAGATTGTGGAAGACCTGGTGGTCAACAAGGAGCAGCGAATTCCGGATATTGCCTACTTCAGTCCCAAGCCCGATCCGGCCTCGACTGCGACCAATCTTCTACTGCATGGCCAGGAATTTCATACCAGCTACTGGGGGCACCTGGGCCTGCTGAATCTCACGCGGAATTTTCTTCTGCCCGGCTATGCCGCCTATCCCAATACAGCCGCTGCCAGCCTGTTTCCCGCCAACGCGAATGTGGCTGACATGGCCCACGAACAGGGCGCGATGGTGGGATATGTTCATCCCTATGATGCAGTGCCCGATCCAGCCAAAGATCCCTCATTGACGCATGAGTTGCCGGTCGATCTGGCCCTGGGGAAAGTGGACTACATCGAAGTGATGGGATTCGCGGAGCACAAATCGACCGCGACCGTCTGGTACCGGTTGCTCAACTGCGGCTTTCGGTTGCCGACCGCGGCGGGCACGGATGCCATGGCCAACTTCGCGTCCCTGCGCGGACCGGTCGGACTGAATCGTGTGTACGCGACGGTTCCCGCGGGTCCGCTCAAGATTGGCACCTGGCTCGATTCCATCAAGCACGGACGCACCTTTGCCACTAACGGTCCGCTGCTGGGATTTTCGCTGGGGCGGAAGCAACTTGGCGACGATCTGTCGTTGCCGGCTGGCGAGAATAAAGTGAAGTTCACGGCCTGGCTGCGGTCGTTCGTGCCCATCGATCATCTGCAGGTGATCTGCAATGGCGAGGTAGTCGACGACTTGAAGCTGAACAGCGACCGCGAGACGGCCGACGTGGAAGACATGATTCCGATTTCACGCAGCGGATGGTGTTTGCTGCGGGCCTGGAGTGAGAAGGCGGAGCATCCCGTGCTGGATATGTATCCCTATGCGACTACCAGTCCGATCTATGTTGATGTCTCCGGGTCGCATCCCAGGCCTACCGAGGACGCAGCGTATTTCATCGCCTGGATCGATCGCATGATTGACGCCGCGAAGTCGAGCCAGGATTGGAACACAGAGGCGGAGAAAGCAGCCGTGCTGGAAATGCTGTCGTCGGCGCGCAAGGTTTACGCGCAGAAATAACCGCGGGTGCCCACCCTCTTCTCTCCGTTTGAAGAGACAGGGTGGGGGCTAAGCGGCCGAAGCTTTTGGGGAGAAATGATTCTCCGAACTTCCCCGTCCTCACCTGGCGCGTTCCAGTTCCAAAAGAGCTTCCTTGCGTTCCACTCCCCAGCGATAGCCACCCATGTCTCCGTCCTTGCGGACCACGCGATGACACGGAATCGCGATGGCGACCGGATTGGTGGCGCAGGCGCGGGCCACGGCTCGAGTGGCGGATGGCCGTCCGATGGCCTTGGCGATCTGGCCGTAGGAGCGGGTTGCGCCGAAGGGGATGGATTGCAGTTGCGTCCACACCCGGCGCTGGAAGGCGGTTGCCTGAATGTCGAGCGGGAGCGATGAACGCAGTTTGTGGCCGTGCATCTGCCGGAGCAGACTATCCTTCCAGTTTTCCATGGCGGCATCATCGCGGCGGCGGACTGCGAAGGGAAACTCGTGTCTGAGGCCGTGCTCGAGTTCGTCATCCGAGTCCGCGAACTGGATGGTGCAGATGCCTTTTTCCGTGGCGGCAATCAGCATGCGCCCCAGGGGCGAATCGGTGAATGTATAACGGATGGGCGCGGCGATGGCGCCGCGACGGTATTTGTCGGGCGTCATACCCAGCTGCGACGCGGTGCGTTCATACAAACGGCTGCTGGAGCTGTAGCCGGCGTCGTACATTGCCCGGGTGACGGAGTGGCCGGCCTGCAAATTGCGCTTGAGCTGGTTCATGCGGCAGGAGTCGGCGTAGGCCCGAGGCGAGATGCCGAGCACGGCTTTAAATGAACGCTGCAAGTGGAACGGACTCTGACGGAATTCCGTTCCCAGCCGGCTCAGCGTGACCGGTTCATCCAGGTGACGTTCGATATAGCGGCAAACCGCCTTGACCATCTCCGCCTGCTTGTTGCCGCCGATCGCTTTCGGACGGCAGCGCAGGCAGGCACGGTATCCGGCTTTCTCGGCGTCATCCGGCTTGTGAAAGAAGGTAACATTCTCCCTGCGGGGCCGCCGCGAGGGGCAGGATGGGCGGCAATACACGCCGGTTGAGGAAACGGCAAAGACGAAGCTGCCGTCCTGATCGGCGTCGCGGGCGAGAACGGCCTGCCAGCGATTTTCCGCGGGAAGGTTTTCGGAGCGACGATTTTCGATGCTGCGTGTCATGTTAAGAACTCCGGTCAGGTTGAGTATCGCATTGGCTGTCATAATGACCCAAGCCTAAGCCCGGGAGCTCCCGTGGACTATCCAGATCTTGCGGTCAAACCGATTTTCCCAATGAGGCACATGCTCCGACTTATACTGACGGCTGCAGTCGCGGTTCTGCTTTCCCCTATCGCCATGATGAGCCAGACTGTCCCACTGCCGAAGTGCGCCACGACGTCTTCCGAGATTGTCGCCACATTCGTTGTCGGCGAGATCATGGTTGACGCCGAACATCCCGCCCTGGAGTGGCAGAGCGCACAGCCCGTCGTCTTTTGTTCCGACTGGCAGGGGAACAATCCTGATGAGCAGCGCGAGACCACGGTCCGGGTCCTGTGGTCCTCACAAACTCTTTATTTGAGGTTTGAGTGCCGCTATCGCGAGCTTTATCTTTTTGAAGACTCCGACAGCAACGGCCGCAGGGACCACTTGTGGGACCGCGATGTGGCCGAAGCCTTTCTGCAACCCGATCCCGCGCGAACCCACTACTACCGGGAGTTCGAAGTGAGTCCCAACGGAATGTGGATTGATCTGGATATCTTTCCCGGCGGACTTGCGGACCTGAAGAGTGGACTGAAGAAATCCATGTTTCTCGACGAGAAGGGCCTGCGTTGGTCAGCGGAACTGGCGATTCCGATGAAAGCTCTGACTCCGAATTTTGATCCCAAAGCAATCTGGCGGGCGAACTTTTATCGCATTGAAGGGACGAAGGAACCGCGAACCTACATGGCCTGGCAGGCCACGGGTACGCCAGAGCCGAATTTTCACGTGCCGTCTGCTTTCGGCTCACTGCGCTTTGAAGCCGCAAAGTAGCAGGGTGTCGCTCTCGTCATTATCTTTTGGGATCAACTCAAGTCCCGCCTCTGTCGTTCGAGAGATGGGAGGACGAAACACACAGTTGTCAGTTTCTGGTTTTCAGTTCCCAGTTTCCGAAGGAGGGTTTCATGAAGCGATTTTTGCCTTTGGTAGTCGTGATCTGCTCCTGTGCGCTGCTTTCGGCGCAGCCGGCAAAACCTGGCGTACTTAGCGCCGATGAGGTCAGGAAAGTCGTTCCCGGGGTTTATTTTTTCCGCGGGCAATCAGCCTCGGTGCAGCTGCGCAATTCCGGGGGATTCAGGGTGCCGGAAGGCAAGCTGGTCCTGGCCGGGCTGGTGGATACGTCGGGATATGCCTCCGACGTGCAGGCGAAGTATCAGGGATTTCTGATTACAGAAGTGAAACTTAACATCGCAGGAACGGAGCTGCTGCCGGGCGCGTACGGCTTTGGCTTTTCTCAGGAGGGAAAGTTTCTGGTCATGGATGTGGGGGCCAACGATCTGTTCAGCGTCGCCGCGCAATCGGACGAAAAGCTCGCGCATCCCGTGCCGCTGAAAATCGTCGAAGACGGAAGCGCCTACAAGCTGTATGCCGGTCGCAAGTGGGTTAGCATAAAGTCCGAGTAGGCGAGGATTAGTGGGTCAGTGGTTGAAGCGACCCCAAGACGGTCGAGATGCCGGCACGCTTGCGCAGCTCAGCCAGAATCGCACGAGCCGCGTTCTGATACGTCTTGCTGGGATCAGAAGGGTCCGCCCAAACCGCCTCATAAACTACCCGCGTGGCTTCTACCAGATCCAAGTGCAGGGACGCCTCCAGCAGATCGACCCGCTGCTGCAGCCGGACGTAGCAGTGCTGGCATACCGCCGCGGGCTCAGACCCGCCTTGATGGTTGGCTTCCACGCTGCAACCCATACTCCCCAGCGGAGCAATTTCGGCGGGGTCAATTTGAACGTGGGCTGCGTAAACCTGGGACTTGAACTCCCGCAAAAAGCGTTCGCGTTCTTCTTCCAGGGCCGCTTCGTCGGGCATGGGCAGAGCGCTTTCCGGAAGGCTGGCGCTGCCTGCGGCGGCCTCGACCGGCGAAACTCTCTCTTCAGTTTTGCACACTGGGCACATGGTCAGATCGGCGGCGTAATAGGTCTTGCATTTCACACAGGGCAGACCGTATCCGACGCGCCTGGGCCCGAGCGCAGCGGGCAGAGTCTCCACCGGCGCGGAGACACGATGGAAACCGGTATCGCTGGGAAGAATGGTCGACGGAATCGGAGTGCTGCCGGCGGAGGGCGCCGTGATTGTGGAGTTCATCAGATTTCTCCCCGAGCGAAAATGCGTTTTCGTGCTCTAAGTGCAATGCCATTCTAGGTCTGGCCGGCAGGTTCGCCGATGCACGAGAGTTCATGAGGGCCATTGCCCTATAGTGCATAAGAGATGTGGAGGTTGGACCAAACGAAGCAATAAGGAGTGCGTTTTGATGCGATTCAGTCCCATTCTGGCACGCGAAATCCGGCTGATTCGAACCTTCGCCAATCCCGCGCGAGGGGTTCAGAGGGTCCTTGGAATGCGCCATGGAAGTGGTGCCCCGCCCTCGGTCACGAAGGTAACTGGCCTAAGTCCCGTCCCGCCCGGACCGCAGGCAAGTTGACGTAGGTTGCCGCTTTGGATAATGTTGGGTTTACCGCCAGCCGCAGGCGGCCGAGGTTTTTCCATGCTTGAAGGCCTGTTCCAACCGATGCATCTGCTGGTGATCTTCGCGATCGCGCTATTGGTGTTTGGTCCCAAGAAGCTTCCCGAACTGGGCAAGGGAATTGGCGAGGGCATTCGTGCTCTGAAAGATGGGATGAAAGAGCAGGCCTCGGGGCCGGCAACAACCGCAAACGCGGATGTCAAGAGCGCCGCGCCTGAAGATCCGCCCAACCGGCCCATTTGACTCTTCTGGGGTTCCGCTTCCGCCTCGGGGAATGCCGCATAGTGCGCGCAGTACTCTCCCCGATGTGCTCGCCGAGTACTTTGCTCTTGTCGATTGCCTCCCCTATAATTTCGCTGGTCTTCGCAACCCACGCGCGGGACTTGTAAGTAAGAATGAGCGACTCAAGCAGTCAGTGGCTTTCGCTGTTGATCCTCTTCTTCTTCAGTATTTGGCGGCCTTGCCAGTAGCCATGAATTAATCCACGATTCCGCAATTTATTTCCGGAGGACAGACGTGTCGAAACTACAAGTGCTGGCGCTAATTTTCGTTTTTCTATGTCCCGCAGCGCTCTTCGCCGATCAGATCGTGCTTAAGAACGGCGATCGTTTAACCGGGACCATCGAGAAGTCCGATGACAAGACTCTGATCATCAAGACGGAGTTCGCCGGCGAAGTTACGGTAGAGTGGCCAGCGGTGCAGGAGATCACCTCGACCCAGGCCCTGTCTGTGAGCCTGAGCGATGGGAAGACCGTGGTCGGAACGGTGACCACCTCGGATGGCAACCTGGCGGTGGCCACAGCCAACGCGGGGACAGTCACCGAACCCAAGGCGTCCGTCACCAAATTGTTCGGCGAAGCGGAGCAAGCGGCTTATGAAAAATCGCTGCACCCCGGACTTTTGGAAGGATGGAAAGGCGGGGCGAACGTGGGCTTTGCCCTGACCCGCGGCAACAGCCAGACCAAAAACCTGGCCGTGGCCTTCATCGCCGACCGCAAGACATTGCACGATCATCTCGGCCTGTACACCAACAGCGTGTACGCCACCAATGACGCGCCGGGCGCAACTCCCGCCACCACCGCCAACTCGGTGCAGGGCGGAATCCGCTACGACCACGATTTTACTCCGCGGCTGTTTGCCTACGTGGGCGCCGATTTCCAGACCGACGCTCTGCAGACTCTGGACCTGCGCTCCGTGTTTGGCGGCGGACTGGGACTGCACGCCATCCAGAACACTCGCACCACACTGGACCTGCTGGGCGGCATCAACTACACCCGTGAAAAATATACTCTGCTGCCCAGCCGCAGCTTTGCGGCCGCCTCACTCGGCGAGGAACTGAATCACAAGCTGGGGATGAACACAGTGCTCACCCAAAAGCTGTATTTTTTCCCTGACTTGAATAACACCGGAGAGTACCGCGCCACCTTCAACTTCGGCACCGTAACCAAGCTCAGCAAGTGGCTGGGATGGCAGAACGCGTTCGGAGATATCTACGTGACCAATCCGCCGGCGGGCAGCAAGCAGAACGACATTCAACTCACCACCGGGCTGAACATCTCATTCGCGCACTGAGTTGATGGACACTCGCACTGTCCGCGTCGTGTAGCGCCGGCGTCCCGCCGGCGAAAGCCCGCTCGCCGTCGAAGCGGAGGCGGGCGCTTCCACGACAGCCAGCGGGGTCCTGGCCCTGAGAGAAGGCCGGCACTACAAACAGCCCCACAAGTCGTATAATCAGGGCCGCGCAGCCACGGTCTCCGGAGGCGATCATGTCCCGTATTGTCTTGTCCGGCCGTATTTCAATTTCCCTTCTCATCATCCTGCTTCTGCCAGTTCTCCAACTCCAGGCAAAGGACAAGAAAAAGCAGTTGTTCCCGGAAGATGTGCTGCAAGCTCGGACCGTCATGGTGGTAATTCATCCGGATGCGGGCGAGACTTTAGCCACTCCGCTGGCCAATCGAAATGCCCAGGATGAAGTGGAGAGAGCGCTCACAAAATGGGGCAGATTTGATCTGGTGATGGATGCGTACACTGCGGATCTGATCATTGCGGTCCGAAAGGGAAACAAGAGCGGCCCCATTATTGCTCATTCGCCTGCCGACAACCGGCCGGTCATCTTCCAGCCCGGCATCGGAGACGCGCGCATCGGCCAGCAAACAGGTCGCCCCCCCGATCTTTCTCAGCCTCTTCCCGGCGACATGGGGAACCGGGGCCCGCAACTCGGTGCTCAGGTCTTTTCGTCTGACGATACTTTCGAAGTCTATCGGGGTCGGATTGAGTATCCTCTGGACACGTCGCCGGTATGGCGCTTTATCGCGAAAGACTCGCTGAATGCTCCAAAGGACCAGGCGGTCGAGCAATTTCGCAAGGCCATCGAAGAGTCCGAGAAGCAGCGCCAGCACAAACCTTGAAGCGCTCCTGTCGCACGACCATGAAGAAAATCATGCCGACGCTGTCGTTGGGCCTCGCGGTTTTGTGCCTGTTGCTGTCGCGTGCACACGCCCAGGCGCCCTCGTACGATCAGCCCTGGCGGCCGCAGTTCCACTTCACCGCTCCTCAAAACTTCATGAACGATGCCAACGGGACGGTTTTCTACAAGGGCGAGTATCACCTGTTTTACCAGTACAACCCCGAAGGCAATGTGTGGGGACACATGAGTTGGGGACATGCGGTCAGCAGCGATCTGGTGCATTGGGAGAACCTGCCGGTCGCGCTGCATGAAGTTCCCGGCCAGTACATGGTTTATTCCGGAAGCGCCGTGGTGGACTGGAACAACAGCAGCGGCCTGTGCCAGAATCCCGACCCGCAAGACCATTCCTGCCTGGTTGCGATTTACACCGCGGCCTATAAAGACCGGCAGAAGCAACACATCGCGTTCAGCAATGATCGCGGCCGGACCTGGACCAACTACTCCGGCAATCCTGTCGTCGATCTCGATGCTCCCGACTTTCGCGATCCAAATGTTTTCTGGTATGCGCCGCAACACAAGTGGGTGATGGTCGCGGTCCTGGCGGACGAAAGGACGCTCGTCATCTTCGACTCGCCCGATCTCAAGCACTGGAACAAGCGCTCCACCTTCGGTCCCGCCGGCGATAAGGCGGGGCAGTGGGAATGTCCTGACCTGATCGAACTTCCGGTTGAGGGCACCGCCGAAAAGAAGTGGTTGCTGATCATCAACCGCAATCCGGGGGCCCCGGCCGGCGGCACGGGAGTCCGCTACGTTATCGGCAAATTTGATGGCGCGAACTTTGCCAGCGAAGTTCCAGATACCCCCGCACTGTGGGCCGATTGGGGGAAGGACTTCTACGCCACCAACACCTGGAAGGACATCCCGGCGAGCGACGGGCGGCATCTGTGGATTGGCTGGTTCAGCAACTGGCAGTATGCCAATGCCGAACCGACCGTACTCTGGCGCGGGGCCCAATCCATTCCACGTACTTTAATGTTGCGCCGCTACGCCGATGGGCTGCGCCTGGTGCAGCGGCCGGTCCGGGAACTGGAAAAGCTGCGGAGCGGCAAGCTTCGCATTGCGAATGCCAGCGTCGCCGAGGCGAACCAGAAACTGAGCGGGATGAAGAGCGAAATTTACGAATTCGAGGCGGAGTTAGAGCCTGGGCACGCCGACGAGATCGGATTTCGCCTGCGCAAGAGCAAAGAGGCCGAGACGCTGGTTGGTTTTGACGCCGTTCATGGCGAGGTTTACGTTGATCGCACTCACTCCGGCGAGACGTCGTTCAGCAAGGACTTCCCCGGAAGCTTCTCCGCCAAGGTAGAACAGAGCACCAGCATCAAGCTGCATGTGTTCGTGGACCGTTCGAGTGTCGAGGTGTTTGTGAATGACGGCGAACGCGTCCTTTCCGACCGCATTTATCCTCCGCCAGGCAGCGACGGTATCGAACTGTACGCGAAGGGGAGTGGCGCGAGGGTTGTCTCGCTTACGATTTGGAAATTGAATTCAGCGTGGAGGTAGCGCGGTCTCCCCCGTCGTCTCGACGGTTCTCAGCGCAAGAACTGCGATGGATTTGGCATGACTCCGTCAAAGACAATCATACTTCTGGTCGTCGCCATGGCTTGTGTCACGGGCTGCGCGCGTCGCCAGCCGCACGACGAGATGGGCGCATTCGTCGATAAGAGTTACATTGACCTCGAACCGGGATGGCGGGTCCGGGTCGTGACTCCGATCCTCCGTTCCGGAAAATTCAAAATGCAACCAAAAGAATTCCACGCTGAGGACAAGACCGTAGCTCTCCAAACCGGAGGCGACTTCCTGGGCTATGAGACCGACTACTATGCGGTCAACGCCCAGAACGGAGGTGGAGTCGTGGTCCGGTTTGGTTCGGCTGAATTTACCAGCAATGGCGAGAGCAGCAAGCGCTCACAAGCGCTGGTTCCGCTATTCGATCTCCCCGAAAACGTCCGCTACGTGAGGCTTCTTTTTCTCACCCGCGTGAGTCAAACCGAGCATGATCAGGCTATCTTAGGTTCGTCTTCGTTGGCCGACCTGGACGGGCTAAGGAAGAGGGTGGAGGAAAGCCCAGCGAAAAACTGCAAAATCCAGCCTGAGGGAATCTGCTCCTGGGTGCCAGCCGGAATCGCCGTTCAACCGGAAAAGAGAACGCCCACGAGCGGCAAGGCGTGGATTCCGGCCGGTTAGGGCCCGCTAATTATGGGTGGCGAAAAACAGCACATCTAACAACCCCGAGGAGTACTATCCTGACGATCGCAATCGCCGGGAGCGCTTGGCTATCCATCGCGATTGCACTTGCGACTTCTGAGAGAGAAATCCGGAAGCTTGAGTAAAGAATCCTCCTTTCTGCTCACGAAGTGGTATATGGACTGTGTCGCCGAGAACGGCGATGCGGCGGTGGTGTACGTGGCGGAACTGCGCTGGAACCGGCTCTCCATGTGCTATGCAAGTTTGCTCACTGCACTGCAGGGTCGTGTCCACTGCACTTCGTCGCTGCGCAAAGGGCACCTTCCACTAGGCGACGGCGAAACCATCACTCTCACCCTGCCCCATCTCAGCGTCGAGGGAAGCTGGCACGCCCTGCGAGCGCCCGTTCGGCGCGCTGTCTTTGAGGACAAAGAGGGCCGCATTGATTGGCATTGTCATCAGCCCATGGCGCAAGTGGATCTGCTTCAGGGCAAGACACGAATCACTGGGCTGGGCTATGCCGAGTGCCTTACGATGTCGGTCCTTCCCTGGAAGTTGCCGCTGGAAGAATTACATTGGGGACGCTTCCTCTCCGAGCAGGATGCGGTGGTCTGGATCGACTGGCGGGGACAACAGCCGTGGCGGACTCTGATTCATAACGGCGACGAGCGCGCAATCCAGTCGCTGACGGAATCGGAAATACTATTCGAACCGGCCGGAAGCAGACTCGTACTCGATCGAGCACTGGTGCTGCGCAGCGGCCAGCTTGGGCAGACGGTATTTGCCGGAATCTCCCGCCTGGCGAAGCTGCTCCCGCGCAATATGTTGTCTGTCGAAGAATACAAATGGCGCAGCCGCGGCGTGCTGCAGGCCGGGAACAGTAACGCATCGGGGTGGGCGATCCATGAGATCGTCAGGTGGAAATGACGAAATCCGGCGTGGGCAAATTGTTGTATGGGGCGCTGTTCGTCATCGTCCTGCCGGTTCTGCTGGTGGTCTGGGCCGGCGAAACCCGGGAACTGGTAACGCTGCCGGCCATCCACTCGTTGCCCTGGGGAATCGGCGCCGTCACGATGGGATCATTGCTGGTGACGCTGGGAATGGCTTCGCTTTGGCTGGTCGGGGGCGGCCTCCCCATGAACGCTTTTCCTCCGCCGCATTATGTTTCCAGCGGAATTTATGGTTTGTTTTCTCATCCGATCTATGTCGGCTTTTCGCTAGTGTGCATCGGCACCGCAATCGCCACCGGTTCGGCCAGTGGCTTGTGGCTGGTTTCCACTACCGTTGTCCTGGCGAGTGCCGCGCTGGTGCTGGGATACGAGCTGCCAGATTTGCAGGCACGCTTCGGCAGCGCCTGCCCTGAACAGCGCCTCGTGCCCGCCGACGACCAATCTTCCCCTACGGGCATCGAGCGCCTTCGCTGTTACCTGACGGTATTGTTGCCCTGGTTCCTGATCTACGAAGCCTTCGTGTTCCTCGGAGTCCCGCCCGATGCGAAGATCGCATATCTTCCGTTTGAGTCACCGGTTGCCGGTGCTGCCGTGGACCGAAATTTTCTATGGCAGCGTTTATGTGATGGTGTTGCTGGTGCCCGTGATCGTGCGCACGCGACACGATCTTCGTCTCTTCTCCAGCCGCGCCCTGCTCGCGATGCTGATCATTTTCCCTCTTTACCTCGCAGTGCCGCTGATTGCTCCGCCCCGGTCTTTCGCTGCGATTGGACGACTTGGAGCGTGGCTGAATCTGGATCGCGCGCATGACAGCGCCGCTGCGGCATTTCCTTCCTTTCACGTGGTCTGGGCATTTATCGCGGCTGAAGCCCTGGCCCGCGGTCCCTGGCAAAAACGACTATGGCGCGCCTGGGCCGTGCTGGTGTCCGCCAGTTGTGTAACCACCGGAATGCACGCGCTGGTTGATGTGGCTGCCGGTGGTCTGGTGGCCGCGACAGTCATCCGGATGGATCGAGTCTGGTCGTTCCTGCGCAGCTCTTCGGAAACAATCGCCAACTCCTGGAGAGAATGGCGCATTGGCTCCGGACGCGTGATCAACCACGGCGCTTACGCAGGCGCTGGAGTCTTCATCGGAATCTGGATCATCGACACGCTGCTGGGCCCGGGCAAGAGTGCAATCCCGATTGCGATTTTTCTGGGAGGCTGCGTCGGAGCCGCGTTATGGGCGCAGGTCATCGAAGGCTCTCCGGCATTGCTGCGGCCGCTTGGTTTCTACGGCGGAATGATCGGGACCTGGACTTGCGGCGCGCTCGCCGCCCGGTGGACGCGGACCGCCATCTGGCCGGTGTTGGCGGCACTGGTCGTGGCCGCGCCCTGGATCCAGGGCATTGGGCGGTTGCGCTGCCTGGTGCAGGGTTGCTGTCATGGACGCCCCGCCGCTGACCATGTCGGCATCCGTTACACTCACCCGCGATCGCGCGTCTGGCGCATGCCTTCTCTTCGCGGCGTCTCGGTTCACGCCACTCCGCTGTATTCCCTGCTGTGGAATGTGGTGGTGGCACTGGTAGTAACCAGGATCTACCTGTTGCACGCCTCCAGCGCGATGGTGGGCGGAGTTTACCTGATCCTCTCCGGGGCCGGAAGGTTCGTGGAAGAAGCCTATCGCGGAGAACCACAAACGCCGGTAGTGGGCGGCCTGCGCTTATACCAATGGGTCGCGGTGGCCACGCTGGGGTTGGGGGCGCTGATTACGACCATAAAAAACAGCGCGCCATCACCGCCGCCCGCGCCCCACATTTCTTCGATTTTCGTGGCGCTTGCCTGTGGCCTCGGGGCCTGGTTTCTCACGGGCATTGATTTTCCTGAATCCAACCGCAGATTTGCCCGCCTGACCTGAACCCGTTTATGGATGAGGTCCCATTCCGCTGACATCTGTACCCCACGGTAACCTCCAAAGGCTGGATTTTGACCCTCTGCCAGCGTCTAATTTCACTATGCAGTGACGACGAACCCGGGTTTACGAAACTTTACGGTTGTTGACTGAGTTTTTACCCGGTGGGCGGGCGGCGCAGTGTTGAATATATTGATGGTTCGCGAAATTTACAGGAACCTCCGGGCATGACATGCTGCGCCGAATCCAGGTGCGGTATCACCAAGTCTTTTGCTTCGAAGACATGGGTGATCGCCACGCGGCCCGTCGTCCTCCTCCTGCTGGTCGCGATCAGCGCGCTGGGACAGGACGCGCCCGCACCGTCGAGCTTGTCGATCACCGGCGTGGTGAAATCGGGTAGCACGCCCATCCCAGGCGCCACCGTTACCGCGACCAACTCTTCCACCGAGGCCAAGGCCACAACTTCCACAGACATCAATGGCGCCTACACGCTTCAGGTCCCCGCTGCGGGAAAATATCAGCTGCGGGTTGAGATGCCCGCGTTCGCGCCGACTACGCGCGAAATCGTGATGGGTGAGGCGAGCAGCCGCGCCGACCTGGAATTGACTTTACTTTCACGGACACAGCAGGCCGCACGCACCCAGCAGCGGCCGGCAACCACCAGGACCGGGCGAGGATTTCAGAGCCTGTCAGTGATGCAGGGACTGGCCGCCTCTGAAAGCAGCAACAGCAATGGAGCGGACCAGATCGTGCCTGCTGGCATGCCGATCCCCGGCGTGGCCGCGGACGCCGCTACTGAATCGGTTTCGTTTTCCGGCAGCACTTCGAGCGTAGGCATGTTCGGCATGAGCACCGACGAAGTGGAGCAGCGCATGCGCGAAGGCCGCGAACAGGCCGGCAGCTTCGGTGGTGGAGGAGGACCGGGTGGAGGCGGTCCTCCGGGCGGGGGCGGCCCGGGCGGCGGTTTCGGTGGCTTCGGCGGTGGCGGCGGACGGGGCGGCCCCATGATGCTGGGCGGGGGCAGAGGCAGATTTGACATCAACCGGCCGCACGGCATGGCCTATTACTCGGTGGGCGATTCTGCGCTCGATGCGGCGCCTTACGCGCTCAGCAACAGTCCTTCCGATAAGGCAAGCTATCTGAAGCAGCGCTTTGGCGTCGCCCTGGGAGGGCCGCTTAATATTCCCGGCATTTACAAAGGCGGAAGCAAGACTTTCTTCTTTGTGCACTACAACGGCTCGCGTGGCGATTCACCCTATGATGCGTTTTCTTTTGTGCCCACCGCGGCTGCGCGCAGCGGTGATTTTTCCGGAGTCGCGGGAATTCAGCTGGTCAATCCCAACAACGGACAACCCATCCCGGGCAACAATTTTCAAAACGCCGGACTCGCCATCAATCCCGCGGCGCAAGGGCTCCTGCCTTTTATCCCGTTGCCCAACGTCGCGAACGCAACTCCCGATGAGCCGAATTTTCATTTTGTTACGTCGACGCTCAACAATAGCGACGACTTCAATATTCGTTTGAACCAGGCGTTGGGCGGCGCCAGCGCCGGCCGCGGCGGGCGGGGACAGCGTGGCCCGCGAAACAATTTGAATTTCGGTTTCCACTACCATGCGGCGAGCGCCAACCTGACCAATCCTTTTCCCAGCGTCGGAGGCCACACCAGCACCCGCAGCTTCGACTTGCCCATCGGATACGTGCGAACCTTCGGTAAAGTGATCAACAACGCACGCCTCGATTTCAACCGCTCCCGCATCAGCACGCAGAACCTTTACGCCTTTAACCAGGACATCACGGGGAACCTCGGCATCAGCGGCGTTTCAACCAATCCCTTTGACTGGGGCCTGCCCAACCTCTCATTCACGCATTTCGGCAGCCTCAACGACACCAATCCGCAATTGTTGCGCAACCAGACCTGGACGTTTTCCGACAGCCTGATCTACCGGCGCGGCAAGCATACCTGGCGCTGGGGCGGAGACTTTCGCCGGATTGAAGTCGACCCCGAGACCGACAGCAACGCGCGCGGAACTTTTACCTTTACCGGCGTAAACTCCGGTTACGACTTTGCCGACTTCCTGCTGGGACTTCCGCAGCTGACTTCCGTCCAGTTCGGCAACAACAACTACCACTTTCGGGGCAATTCCTGGGACCTCTTCGTGCAGGATGAATGGCGCCTTCGCGGCAACCTGACCCTGAATCTCGGCGTGCGCTACGAATACATTTCTCCGTTCTCCGAACGGAACGATCGCATTGTGAACCTGGACTTGCCCGTGGGCTTTACCTCGCCGCCCGTCCCGGTGCAGGTGGGCGAGACCGGGCCGTACAATGGCCAGCTTCCGGTGACGCTGGTTCGTCCCGACCGCAACAATTTCGCTCCCCGCCTCGGCCTGGCCTGGAAGCCGCTGCGCAACACCGTAGTGCGGGCAGGTTACGGCATCAACTACAACACCAGCGCCTACCAGAGCATCGTGCAGAACATGGCCTTCCAGCCGCCATTTTCGACCACGGCCACCAACACTCAATCGGCGACGGGTCAACTCACTTTGCAGGATGGATTTCCGCCGGTGCCTCCCGGTTCCATCACCAACAACTTTGGCGTGGATCCCAATTACCGCCTGGGCTACGTTCAGATCTGGAACGTTGACGTGCAACAGCAGATTCTCCCCACGCTGATCATGAACCTCGATTACACCGGGACCAAGGGCACGCGTCTCGATATTCTGGAGGCCCCCAACCGCACCGCGACCGGAGTGCTCTTCCCCGGAGTGCAGCCGTTTTACTGGGAAGACTCCGTGGGGGATTCGACTGCCAATGCGTTGTCGGTGCGCGTCCGCAAACGGCTGCAGGCGGGCTTTTCGATTGGCGGCCGCTACACCTTTTCGAAGTCGCTGGATAATGCTTCCACCATCGGAAGCGGTGAACCTCTGGTGGCGCAGGGCTCGGGACGCACGGCGCTTTCCGGCACCACCAACGTCGCCCAGAATGCTTTCGACCTGGCGGCGGAGCGGGGATTGTCCAGCTTTGATCAGCGGCACAGTTTCACGGCCGACTATCTGTGGGAACTGCCCTTCGGCCACGACCGGCGCTGGCTCGCGGGCAACAGCCCGCTGCGGGCCGTGTTCGGCGACTGGAACTGGAGCGGCGACTGGACCATCGCTTCGGGCCTGCCCTTCACTCCCCGAATTCTCGGCGACGAACTGGATGTGAGCCATGGCACCAACGGAACGGTGCGGGCGGACGTGGTACCGGGCCAGTCGGTCAGCCTGTCGAATCCCTCCATCGCGGAGTGGTTTAACACGGCCGCGTTCGTCACGCCCACAGGTCAATTCGGCGATGCGCGTCGCAACAGCATCGAAGGACCGGGCAGCCGGTTGTTCGATATGTCCTTCACCAAGATTTTTCCCCTCAGTGAATCGCGTTTCCTGGAGTTCAGGGCCCAGTTCTCGAATATCTTCAACACCCCGGAATATGTGGGAATTGACACTATCGTTAACTCGCCCACCTACGGCCGGGTGATTTCCGTGGGAGGCATGCGTTCCCTGCAGCTCAGCGCGAGGTTCCGCTTCTGATGAACTCTGTCACCCATGGCGCGCAGCGGACGGGCGGGGACGCCCGTCGCTCCACTCTGGCGTGCGTGCTTGTCATTGTGATGCTGTGCACTGGCGTCATTTCGCAGGAATCATCCAGCGAATACACCTTTCGCTCCAAGAGCGAACTGGTGCTGGTGAATGTGACTGTGCGCGACCGGGACGGCAATCCTGTGCGCGACCTGAAACGCGAAGACTTCACTCTGCTCGAAGATAACAAGCCGCAACAGGTGGTCTCATTCGATCAGGAAAATACCGATGCCGTGCTTTCGACCGCCGCCACCGAGGCTGCATTGCTTGGTCCGGCCCCAGCGCAAAACGCCGGCGAAACTCCCGCGCTCGTCAACCGGCCCTTGAAAGACCGCCGGCTGATCATCCTGTTTTTCGATCTCAGTTCCATGCAGCCGGATGAGATCGACCAGGCTACGGCTGCGGCGCAGAACTACGTGGACAAACAGATGGTGGCCGCCGACCTGGTGGCCGTGGTGTCGCTGGGCAGCACGCTTAGCGTAAATCAGGATTTCACTTCCGACCGGGCCCTACTGAAGAAGGCGCTGCAGGCGTTCAATCTGGGCGCCGGCGCGGGCTTCGAAGCAGGCAGCACAGGCTCGACCGAAGGCACATCCGAGACCGGCGGGTCGTTCACCGTGGACGATACCGAGTACAACATCTTCAACACTGATCGCCGGCTGCAGGCCCTGCGCTCGATCGCCGACAAACTGGTGACGATCAATGAGAAGAAATCCCTGATCTATTTCTCCAGTGGCATGGACCGCACCGGAATCGAAAACCAGTCGCAGTTGCGCTCCGCCACCAACGCCGCGGTGCGGGCCAACATGGCCATTTACACCATGGACATTCGCGGCCTGCAGGCCCTGGTGCCGGGAGGCGAGGCCCAGAACGCCAGCCTGCGCGGGACCTCGCCTTACTCCGGCAAGTCCGTGGCCGGGCAGTTCGATTCCAATGCCACCACCCAGGAGACGCTGGTCACGCTGGCCGGAGACACCGGCGGGCGCGCCTTCCTCGACTCCAACGATTTCGGCAAGGTCTTCACCGGCGTCCAGCAGGACACTTCGCTGTATTACCTGCTCGGGTATCACAGCACAAACTCGGCGCGGGACGGGCGCTTCCGGCGCATCACGGTGCGGGTGAACCGCCCCGGCGTCAAACTCGATTTCCGCCGCGGCTACTACGCTCCCGCCGACTTCCAGCATTCCAGCCGCGACGACCGCGAACGCCAGCTCGACGAAGAGCTGGCTTCAGATCTTCCCACTACCGATCTGCCGGTGTATTTGTCCGCCGCGTACTTCCGTATGGCGGAGCGCAAGTTTTATGTGCCGGTATCGGTGGTCGTGCCCGGCTCCCAGATTCCTTTCACCCACAATAATGATCAGGACCGCGCCACGCTGGATGTGCTGGGCATCGTGACCGATCCGGAAAAACGGCCGGTAGGGCAGATACGGGATACGGTCAAAGTGGCATTGAACACATCGCAGCTGGTGCAACGCAAAAACGTGCAGTACAACACTGGGTTCGTCCTGCCGCCCGGAACCTATCACCTCAAGTTCGTGGTGCGGGAGAACCAGAGCGGACGCCTGGGCTCGTTCGAAACCGACCTCACCGTTCCCGACCTGAAGTCGGCGCCGGTGAAAATGAGTTCGATCGTGCTGGCGAACCAGTTGCAGCCCGCCGGCAAGCACAAGAGCGACAACCCCCTGGTGCGCGATGGGTCAGAGGTAATTCCCAGCGTCACGCATGTCTTCTCCGCCGGCCAGCACCTGTATTTTTATTACGAGGTCTATGATCCAGCCCACGCCGCCACAAATTCCAGCGTGCCAGCAGGTAATCGCAATGGCGCGTCCATCCGCCTGCTGACCAACGTGGCCTTCTTTCGCGGAAACGTCAAAGCGTATGAAACCCCGCTGGTCGAGAGCGAGCAACTGAACGCACCGGATCGCAAAGCCGCGGTCTTCCAGCTCGACGTGCCCCTTACCCAACTCAAACCCGGCTTCTACACCTGCCAGGTCAATGTGATTGACGATGCCGCGGGGCAGTTCCGCTTTCCGCGCCTGGCGCTATTGGTGCGCCAGTAAAAGCGCCCGATGAGGGTAACTTCGTCCACGCATTCCCTTTCGTAATCTCTCCGCGGACCGGAGCAGGTACGATACTTCCTATTTACCAGATGTCGATCCCGGCCTCATCGCTCGCTTCCCGAGCTCCGCGCGTCCGAACTACCGAATACACTCCCGCGGTACTGCGCTTCCCCAGCGGAGATACCGTGACCGGCAGGTTGGAGGTGTTTTCCGCGACCGGAGGTCTGCTCTGCCTGCCCAAACCTCTGATTCGCGGCACGCGCATCAAGGTGATGTTCCTGACTCCGAAGGGTCCGGTGCTCGGCGCGGCCGAGATGTTGACTCCGGTGTCATGGACGCAACAGCCATTTCGCTTCGTGACGCCGGCTCACCGGGACCAAGCGAACCTGCAGGCTCCTAGCGGGGCCTCTCCGAAACTCGATATTCCAGCTCCGCGGCCAGGCAGTCCGATACTCGACCCGGAGCCAGAATGGATTGACAAATACCGGGTTGCGGTCAGCCGGAACCCGCCACGCCGGCCCCTGCTTGAAAGAATGCTGAAAGTGCTCTGGCCAGGAAAATAAGGCAGGCCACACGGACCCGCGTCCCAAAACGTGGCCCAGTTTGGCCGCACCGCCCATAGATTCAATAAACCACAAAGGACACGAAGGAGCTTTGGTTAGAGGTTTCCTTCGTGGACCTTCGTGCCCTTTGTGGTCAATGAGTTTCGCCAACTAACCGTTTTCTTGCTCCCAAGTATCTGGCGTCATTGGGGACTTCAGGCTATAATGTTGCACCCGAGTTGCAAGAAGGATTCCTTATGCCACTGCCCGAGACCGAGATTCCAGGACGCCTGCAGGCGGAATTGATGTCACGCGGACTGCGTATGACACGCCAGCGCCGCACCATTCTGAGCGTGGTGGAAACCGCCAAGCAGCACCTTGACGCCAGTCAACTGTTGCGCCGCGCCCGCCGCCTCGATCCCCAGATTGACCGGGTCACGGTTTACCGCACCCTCGGGTTGCTCAAGCGGCACGGATTGATCGACGAACTCGACCTGATGCATATGCAGGGCGAGAAGCACTTCTACGAACGCCGCCCCCAGCGGGACCACATCCACATGGCATGCCTGCGCTGTGGCAAAATCACGGAGTTCGAGAGCGACCTGTTCGACCGCCTGAAGGGTCAGATCCAAAGGGATTGCCGCTTCCATATCGTCGTCACCCGACTGGAAGTCGGTGGTTACTGCGCCCAATGCCGCACCACGGATCAGCCCAAAGATTAAGTCTTCTGTCTGCCCCGCCGACTTGCCGCTCCGATGGCAACCGATGTCCCGGCCCCAAGCTTTGCGCAGCAATTCGTACTCCGCAGCGAGATTGCATCTAGTTGCAACCAGTGTGCAACAGAAAGTGTGATCGCTGATTGCCCGTGTGAGGCAGACCGCCAGAAGGTACCCACCACCGCTTGCGAAGAGATCAGCCCCCATTGCCACCGCGACGACCGCGAAGCATCCCCGGAGAACCCAGCGCGTACAGTGTTCCCCGTATTGACCCCAATCCATAGGGTTATAGAGTATTTGCGGGCTGATCCTCCTCCGCCGGCCTTACTCTGTCCCATCAAACGATAATGTGATCTGGGCCCGTGGCAGTGTCCTTCCCCGGGCCGTGATCAGGCCGCTGGGCCAGCGCGAGCCGCGATTTCCCACTGTGGCTTCATGGCCTGCCGATGGAATTACTTTACAAAATGTAAAGTATTGTAAAGAATGAAGATAAGCCGCAACCGGGATATAATTTTTAGAGTCAAATGCTTATTGTTTGTTGGCGCCGCGAAGAGAACGTGAGCGACTTTCGGGGGAACCACAGAGTGAAAACACGGATCGAGTATGCGCGGCGCGGGCCAGGAGCGAAAATCGAACTTGCCCAGCAGGCCAGCCAATCGTCTCGCCGGCACTTTGCCGCAACCCTCGCCTTCGCGGTTGTAGCTGTCTCCATGCTGGGGTGCAGCGCGGGCTCCAAACCCAGCACGGCGCGGGCCTCCACCCAGATGACGGTCCCGGTTGCTGTTGCCACTGCCGAACGTCGGGACGTGCCCGTGTATCTGAAAGGCCTGGGCAGCGTGACCGCCTCCAACACGGTCAGTGTGAAGAGCCGGGTGGACGGACAACTGACCCAGGTCAATTTCAAGGAAGGCCAGCACGTAAATAAAGGCGACCTGCTGGCGGTCATCGATCCGCGGCCATTCCAGGTCGCCCTCGAACAGGCCCAAGCAAATTTGTTTCGCGACCAGGCCCAACTGAAAGACGCGCGCCTGAACTATGAGCGCTTCAAAAACCTTTTCGAAGACTCGGGCGGCATTTCAAAACAGCAGGTGGACACACAGCGAGCCTCCGCCGACCAACTGGAGGGAGCGGTTCGCGCCGACCAGGCGCAGATCGACAGCGCCAAGCTGAACCTCGTGTACTCGCACATTACAGCTCCCATCAGCGGCCGCATCGGCCTGAGGCTGGTGGATGTGGGCAACATGGTACACGCGGCTGATACCAATCCACTGTTGGTCATCACCCAATTGCAGCCCATCGCCGTCCTGTTCACGCTGCCGGAGGACACTCTGCTCACCGTGTCTCAGCACATGCACAAGGGCACCCTCCCGGTTGAAGCCTACAGCCGGGACGATCAGACGCTGCTGGCCACGGGAAAGTTGCTGACCATCGACAATCAGATTGACCAGTCCACAGGCACCGGGCGCCTGAAGGCAATGTTCGACAACCCGGACGACGCGCTCTGGCCCAACCAGTTCGTTAATGTGCGGCTGCTGCTGGAGACGCACAAAGGCAGCATCACGATTCCCTCCGTCGCCGTCCAGACCGGCCCCCAGGGAAGCTATGTATTTACCGTGAAGCCCGACAAGACGGTTGCCGTCAACCCGGTCACGGTTTCTTTCACCCAGAACAACGTAGCCTCGATCGCCAGTGGAGTCGCCGCTGGCGATGTTGTGGTGATAGACGGGCAGGACAAGCTGCAAACCGGGAGTAAAGTGGATCCGCACTCGAGTAGTGGGGGACAAAACCGGAACGCACAGTCTCCGGCTTCGCAAGCCCAGCCCGAGGCGTCTTCCACCACGGGAGCGCCATGAACCCGTCGCGGCTTTTTATTCTTCGCCCGGTCGCAACCACTCTGCTGATGGTCGGGCTTCTGCTGGTGGGGGTGGTCGCCTACACCCAGCTTCCCGTCTCCGCGCTTCCTGAAGTTGACTATCCCACCATCCAGGTAGTGACGTTCTATCCCGGCGCCGACCCCGATGTCATGGCATCGTCGGTGACCGCGCCGCTGGAGCGCCAGTTCGGCCAGGTCCCCGGACTGAGTCAGATGACTTCCACCAGTTCGCTGGGCAGCTCGATCATCACGCTGCAATTCAATCTCAACGAGAACATCGACGTCGAAGAACAGCAAGTCCAGGCCGCCATCAACGCCGGTACCACATATCTACCGCGCGACCTGCCCAATCCGCCGATCTATAGCAAGGTGAATCCGGCCGATTCTCCCATTCTCACGCTGGCCCTGACTTCGGACACGCTGCCGCTTTCGAAGGTGGAGGACCTTGCCGACACGGCGCTGGCCCAGAAAATTTCGCAGCTTCCCGGCGTCGGCCTGGTGTCGATCAGCGGCGGGCAGAAACCGGCAGTGCGGATCCAGGCCAATCCGACCGCGCTGGCTTCCTATGGATTGAGCCTGGAAGATATTCGCACCGCTCTCGCGGCGGCCAATGTCAACCAGGCCAAGGGCGTGCTGGATGGCCCGCGCCAGTCCTTCACCATCGGCGCCAATGATCAACTGAGCTCGAGCGCGCAATACAACAGCGTGGTGGTGGCGTACAAGAACGGAGCGCCGGTCCGGCTCTCCGATATTGCGACCGCGATCGACAGCGCGGAAAACGTGAAGCAGGCCGCGTGGATGAATACCACGCCGGCGGTGATCGTAAACATTCAGCGCCAGCCCGGCAGCAACATTATCAGTGTCGCCGACCGGGTCAAGCTGCTGCTGAAGCAGTTGCAGTCGTCGCTGCCCGCCGCCATAAAAGTGGAGGTGCTTACCGACCGCACCGAAACCATCCGGGCGTCGGTAAAGGACGTTCAGTTTGAATTGATGCTCACCGTCGGGCTGGTGGTGATGGTGATTTTCCTGTTCCTGAGGAACCTGTCGGCGACAGTCATTCCCAGTGTTGCCGTCCCCCTTTCGCTGGTGGGAACGTTCGGGGCCATGTACCTGCTGGGGTACAGCCTGAACAACCTTACCCTGATGGCGTTGACCATCTCCACTGGATTCGTTGTGGATGACGCCATCGTCATGATTGAAAATATCGAGCGCTTCCTGGAGGAAGGTGAATCGCCGCTGCAGGCCGCCTTGAAGGGAGCGGGCCAGATCGGTTTCACGATCGTATCGCTGACGGTATCGCTGATCGCGGTGCTGATCCCGCTGCTGTTCATGGGCGACATCGTGGGCCGCCTGTTTCGCGAATTTGCCGTGACCCTGGCAGTCACCATCCTGGTGTCAGCCGCGGTTTCCCTGTCGCTGACTCCGATGATGTGCGCCAAGCTGCTGAAGCGCCACGACCCCAAACATCAAAGCCGCTTTTACAAGTCCACGGAGAATTTCTACAACCGGGTCATCGAATTTTACGGACGCACCTTGAAATTTGTGTTGCAGCATCAGACCATCACCCTGCTGGTGACGGCTGGCACTCTGGTCCTCACGCTGTTCCTGTACGTGGTCGTGCCCAAGGGCTTTTTCCCGGTGCAGGATACGGGCGTGATTCTTGGCATCTCGGAAGGGCCGCAGAATACTTCCTTCCCCGCCCTGGCAAAGAGCCAGCAGGCGCTGGCCCAGGTCATTCTCAAAGATCCCGACGTGCAAAGCCTGTCGTCCTTTATCGGAATCGATGGAACCAACTCCACTCCGAACAGCGGACGCATCCAGATCAACCTGAAGCCGCATGACCAGCGCAAATCGAACGCCACCGAAATTATCCGCAGGCTGCAGCCCGAACTGGCGAAGGTCAATGGCATCACTTTGTATATGCAGCCAGTGCAAGACCTGACGGTAGAAGACCGGGTCAGCCGGACGCAGTACCAGTACTCCATGGAAGATGCCGATTCCCAGGAGCTGTCGATCTGGGCCACGCGACTGGTGGAGGCGCTGCGCAAACTGCCTTCCATGCGCGATGTCGCGACCGACCAGCAGAATGGCGGCCTCAAAGCCGAGCTGGTCATCGATCGCGATACCGCGTCGCGTTTGGGTATATTGCCCCAGGCCATCGACGATACTCTCTACGACGCCTTTGGGCAGCGCCAGGTCTCTACCATATTCACCCAGTTGAACCAGTACCACGTAGTGCTGGAAGTGGATCCGCAGTTCTCGCAGAATCCGGATTCGCTCAAGAACATTTACGTCCACTCCAACTCCGGAATGCAGGTGCCGCTTGCCTCCTTCAGCCACTTTCAGACTTCGAACACCGCGCTGGCCGTGAATCACCAGGGACAGTTTCCCGTGGTCACGCTGTCGTTCAACCTGGCGCCGGGAGTTTCACTGGGAGAAGCGACGCAGGCCATCCAGCAGGCGGAACAGGACATTCACCTTCCGCCCAGCATTCACACCAGCTTCCAGGGGACCGCGGCGGCGTTTCGGAATTCACTTTCCTCCGAACCCTGGCTGATTCTGGCCGCCATCGTCACCGTGTACATCGTGTTGGGCGTGCTCTATGAGAGCTACATTCATCCTCTGACCATTCTCTCCACGCTGCCTTCAGCGGGCGTGGGCGCGATTTTGGCCCTGCTGCTGACCGGCAACGATCTGGGGGTGGTCGCGCTGATCGGCATCATTCTTCTGATCGGCATCGTGAAGAAGAATGCCATCATGATGATCGACTTCGCGCTGGAAGCCGAGCGTGTGGAACACAAACCACCGGAAGAAGCGATCTTCCAGGCCTGCCTGCTGCGTTTCCGCCCCATCATGATGACCACGATGGCAGCGCTGCTGGGCGGACTTCCTCTGGCGCTGGGAAGCGGCACGGGATCGGAATTGCGCCATCCGCTGGGCATCACCATCGTCGGCGGATTGCTGGTGAGCCAATTGCTGACGCTCTACACCACGCCGGTGGTGTATCTGTGGTTCGACCGGCTGGCCCAGCGCTTCTCGCACCTGAACATTGGCAATCCCATCGAGGAGCCCAGCGGGGCCTCCGCGGACTAAGCCATGAATGTATCCGCCCCATTTATCAAGCGCCCGGTCGGCACGTCGTTGCTGGCGGCGGCACTGCTTATGGCGGGGGCGCTGGCCTTCAATTACTTACCCGTGGCACCGCTGCCGCAAGTGGAATTCCCCGTCATTTCCGTTGGAGCCTCGCTTCCGGGAGCGAGTCCCGAAATCATGGCTTCCGCCGTCGCGACCCCGCTGGAGCGCCAGTTCGGCCGCATCGCCGGCATCAACCAGATGACTTCGACCAGCCAGTTGGGGTCAACCGGCATCACCTTGCAGTTCGACCTTAATCGCAACATCGACGCCGCGGCGCGCGATGTACAGGCCGCCATCAACGCGGCGCGCAGCCAGTTGCCGGCCAACCTGCCGGGCAATCCTACTTATCGCAAGGTAAACCCGGCGGACGCGCCCATCATCATCCTGGCTCTCACTTCCGACATCATCACTTTGCCCCGCATGTACGACGCCGCCGATTCGATCCTGTCGCAGAAACTGGCGCAGGTGGAAGGAGTCGGCCAGGTATTCGTTGGGGGCGCCTCGAGGCCCGCGGTGCGGGCCGAATTGAATCCCACGCTGTTGAACAAGCTGGGCGTAGGCTTGGACACGGTACGCACCGCGCTGGGCAATGCCAACGCCAACCGGCCCAAAGGTGAAATCGACGGACCGGTTAACTCCTGGACCCTGGATGCCAACGATCAGATATTTACCGCCGATCAATACCGCCGACTGATCGTTTCCTATAAGGATGGCGCGCCGGTGCGATTGGGCGATGTGGGCAGCGTCACGGATTCACTGGAGGACATCCGGCATATCGGGCTCTCCGAGGGGAAGCCCGCGGTCCTGATCATCGTCTTCCGGCAGCCGGGCGCGAACATCATCTCAACCGTGGATCGTGTGCTCGGCGCTTTACCCCTGCTGCGATCTTCTATCTCGCCCTCGATTGACGTGAGCGTGGTGATGGATCGCACGACTACAGTGCGAGCCTCGGTGCACGACATCGAGCTCACGCTGATCATTTCTGTGGTTCTGGTCATCCTGGTCGTTTTCGCATTTCTGCGGACTTTCCGGGCCACGATCATTCCCAGCGTGGCGGTTCCCCTCTCCCTGGTGGGAACCTTCGGAGTGATGTACCTGCTCGGCTATAGCCTGGACAATCTTTCCCTCATGGCGCTCGCCATTTCGACTGGCTTTGTGGTGGACGACGCCATCGTGGTGCTGGAAAACATTACCCGGCACATCGAGGAAGGCGTGCCTCCGGTGGCAGCCACCTTCCGCGGCGCCCGGGAGATCGGTTTTACCGTGCTCTCTATGAGCACTTCGCTGGTCGCGGTCTTCATTCCCATTCTGCTGATGGGCGGCATCGTTGGCCGTTTGTTCCGCGAGTTCGCGGTTACGTTAAGCATCGCCATTGCAGTGTCGCTCGTCGTCTCTCTCACCGTAACTCCGATGATGTGCGGAAAGTTTCTGCGGGCCACGGACAAGGAGAAGCACGGTCGCATCTATCGTTTCAGCGAAAAGATATTTGACACGGTCCACAAGGTGTACGCCCACGCGCTGAAGGTGGTCCTCCGCCATCAGCCCTTGACCCTGCTGATCACGATCGGGACGGCGGCGCTCAGCGTTTACCTCTACGTGATCGTTCCCAAAGGCTTCTTCCCCCAGCAGGACACGGGGCGCATCGCGGGATCGGTGCAGGCGGCCCAGGACATTTCGTTCGACTCCATGCAACAGAAGATGCGGCAGTTTGTGGCCCTGGTGATGCAAGATCCGGCGGTCCAAACCATAGTGGGCTTCGCAGGCGGGAACACCGCGACCAACAACGGCCACATGTTCATTACGCTGAAGCCGCTTGAAGAACGCAAGATAAGCGCCGACCAGGTGGTAGGCAGGCTGCGCCGCAAACTGGCGGTGGTGCCCGGAGCCACCCTCTACATGCAATCGGCCCAGGACCTGACCATCGGCGGACGCCAGAGCCAGGCACAATTTCAGTACACGTTGCAGGGCGAGAATCTGAAAGACCTGAATTACTGGGCCCCGCTTCTCTTGCAGAAGCTGCGCTCCCTGCCCGATCTGCGCGACGTCAATACCGACCAGCAGGATAAAGGCCTGGAGGCTACGGTGATCATCGATCGCGACACCGCTGCCCGGCTGGGCGTGTCGGCGGCGAACATTGACAACGCTCTATACGACGCTTTTGGACAGCGTCAAGTCTCCATCATGTACAAGCAGTTAAACCAGTATCACGTGGTCATGGAAGTGGCCCCGGAGTTTTCCAACAGCACGGATTCGCTGCAGAACATCTATGTTCGCGCCGCTAACGGGACGCCGGTCCCGCTGGCCGCCTTTGCTCATTTCGGTCCTTCCAACACACCGCTGGCGGTGAGCCATCAGGGTCAATATCCTTCTGTGACTTTGTCTTTCAATCTGGCGCCCGGCGTTTCCTTGGGAGCCGCGACGGAAGCGATCAACAACGCGCAGCGTTCAATCAACTTTCCCCCCGACATCGATGCCAGTTTTCAGGGCACGGCGGCCGCCTTCCAGTCCTCCCTGGCCAGCGAACCGTGGCTGATTCTGGCCGCGCTGGTTACGGTGTATCTGGTTCTGGGCATGCTGTATGAAAGTTACATCCATCCCATCACCATTCTTTCGACGCTGCCTTCGGCCGGGGTGGGAGCGATTCTCGCCCTGTTGCTGACTCACAGCGAGCTCAACGTGATGGGCCTGATCGGCATTATTCTTCTCATCGGCATTGTGAAAAAGAACGCGATCATGATGATCGATTTTGCGCTGGAGACGGAGCGGGCCGGCAGGACTCCGGCAGAATCGATCTATGAAGCCTGCATTCGCCGCTTCCGTCCTATCATGATGACCACCATGGCTGCGCTGCTGGGAGGCTTGCCCCTGGCCCTGGGCGCCGGAGTCGGGTCGGAATTGAGACGTCCTCTCGGCATCACGATTGTCGGCGGGCTGATCATGAGCCAGGCGCTTACGCTTTTCACCACGCCGGTTGTCTATCTCTATCTCGATCGCTTCCGCCTGATGCTGGCCCGCAAAGGCCATGTGGATCCGAACCAGATCGCACCGCTCTCACCCCGACCCAGCGGCGCCGACTGAGCGCAGCCCGAGCCCATCTCGATGTCATCCTGAGCGCAGCAGGCCGATTCGCTTGCGAATAGGTCCGCGGAGTCGAAGGACCCCTTGCGCAACCGAGCGCTCTATTGGACGAAGCACTTTCTCCTCGACCGGACGCAGCATTCTGTCGGGAGAAACACCGGCCTTGGTCACCAGAAAACAGCAGGTCCCTCGACTACGTGAATCATCCGCTTCGCGAATGATTCGACTTCGCTCGGGATGACAGGGTTTTTGTTAGTGTTTGTGGCCGTGGCGGTGGGGATGGGAGTGCACCTCGCCTGGAGCATGCGCGTGACGATGGGCGTGAATGAGGTTCGTGCTCAACAGCAGCGCGTGGTCGTTCAATATCTCCGACGGCGTACCCGCCGCGACAATGCGGCCGCGCTGGAAGACGTGACAGTAATCCGCGATGTCCTCCACCAGGTCGAGATCGTGAGTAGCTGTGACCACGGTCTTGTGCCCGCCGCTGCAACTCACCAGGAAATCGATCATCTGGCTCTCGCTTTTGGGGTCAAGCGCGGCGGTGGGCTCATCCAGCAGCAGCACCTCAGGATCGAGGATCAGCACCGAGGCCAGGGCAACCCGCTTCTTTTCTCCCGTGGAAAGATGATGAGGCGAACGGTCCTTCAGGTGCGCGATCCCCATCTGCTCCAGAATTCCGGTAACGCGGAGACGGATCTCCTCTTGCGGCCAATGCAACTGCAGCGGACCAAAGGCAACTTCGTCAAAAACTGTGGGATTGAACAATTGGACGTCGGGGTTTTGAAACACCAGCGCCACCCGCCGTCGGAAGTCGAACTCAACTTCTCCACTCAGGCGGTCTTCAGACAGGAGGTCGCCGTGAAAGGCAACGCTGCCTTTTTCCGGAAAGCAGAGGCCGTCAAGCATGCTGAGCAGCGTCGATTTGCCGGAACCGTTCGCTCCCAACAGAACGATTCTCTGTCCCGGCATGACGGTCAGGGTCAGTCCGTTGAGCGCGGTCACCTCGCGATAGCTGTAGGTGACATCGCGTACCTCAAAGACAGGGACGGTCACAACTTTCCTTTCCTGCACTCTCGGCACGAATTACGAGTCGCCAAAACTATTTTCATCGCCCAAACCAGAAAGCCAGAAACGCGATGGTGGCGAACAAGGCCAGCACGGCCCAGTCAAACCAGTGGGTCTGGAATTCGTCCAGCACGTACACTTCGCCTTGAAAGCCGCGCGAGCGCATCGCCAGGTAAACGTCGCCGCTGAGCTGAATGGTTTTGGTCATCAGCACGCCCGCGCTGGCCGTGGCCGCGCGCCGCTGCTCCCGGGCGTCAAGATGGCCGACCATCCGGCTCTTCCGGGAGTTGAACATGTCATGCGCATTTCGCAACAACAGAAAAATATAGCGGTAGGTCATACCCAGGACCACGACCAGCACAACCGGCAGCCGGAGCACGCGCAGCGCCTTAAGGACGTTGCTCCACGGAGTGCAGAGCACCAGCAGAACCGAAAAAGTCGCAGCCGTCTCCGCCCGCATGATGAGGTAGATGGCGGCGCGCACTCCCTGCGCAGTTACGGCCCAGCCGAAAGGCGGCAGAGTGTAGATGGCCGGGCCCGGAGTCAGGAACAATGCCGGTAACGAGATGACTCCGGTGAAGGTGAGCACCCCCAACCAGACTCTCTTTGCCAGCGTGCCCAGGGGAACACGCGACAACAATGCGACCACGATTGCAACGGCAAAGAGCGCCGCGATGACCCACAAATGTCGCACCAGGGCGGCGATCACGATCAGCGGCAAGACGGCCACAATCTTGACTCGAGGGTCAAGCTTTTGCAGCAGGCCATCCTTCCTGGCCAATTCCTCGGCATAGAATGCGTGCTCCAGCGCATCGACAAATGTCGCCAGAGTGCGCTCCACTGCTCCTCGCGATTTCGTTTTCCTTCGGGTCATGGTGACGTTCCGGACCCAGCCGCGCCGCCTCTGCCGGCCATCCAGCCCAGCAGCAAAAAGAGTCCAATGATGAGGCCGCAGCCGAACATCGCCGACATTACATAACCAAAAGCAGGATGGCGTACGAACGGTGGAGCGTACCCGGGAAAGGGCGCGCTCCATAAAGACGAGAGTCGAGCCAATCCCTTGGGCTGTTCGGAAGGCGGCGCAACCTGGCCTGAGGCGGCCGTGATCTGTTGCCGGAGCTGCGGGTCGGAGAAATCCTTCGCTCCCCATTCCCCCCAGGCCGTGCCCGCCGCCAGAATCCCGAGAGGAGTCAGAAGCATAAGCAGAGCCAGACGAATCCAGAGCGGACGTGTCGTCTTCCAACCCGAGCGCGGGGCGCCTGCTTCAATGCTGCCTCCAGATTTCTGCCCAAGAAGCGCAGGATTCGTGCGCTGCAAATAGGCAACCACTCCACCTGCGACAAACAGCTCCGCCAGTCCAGCGAACGTGAGATGTCCCAGCATCATCGCCGGAATCGCAACGTGGAGGGCATAGGGTGCATACAGCGGAGCGCCGCTCGCGTCCTTGAAGAGCAACGGCTGAATTCCCAACTCGCATGCAGTAAGCAGAGCTGCAACATTGATGGCCGCATAACCGGCCAGGCCGGCCGCCACGACCCGGCGCGAGGACGCGATCGCCGTTCTACCCGCTATCGCACGGTAGGTAAAATGCGCCACCAGCGACCCGACAATCGCCATGTTGAAACAGTTGGCGCCGAAGGTGGTGATTCCGCCGTCGCCAAAAAATAGTGCCTGGATCAGCAACGCAATCGACACCGAGAGCATGGACGCCCATGGGCCCAGCACCACGGTCGCAGCTCCCACTCCCACCGCGTGCCCTGTAGTTCCGCCCGGCAGGGGAACATTGAACATCATGATGACGAAGCAGAAGGCGCTGGCGACGGCCAACAGTGGTATCAGGCGCGTGTTCAGCAACCGCTTGACGCGCGCGAAGGCCGTGTACCAGAAGGGTATCGCGGTGCCGTAGAGCAGGGCGCAGGTCGAGGGGCTCAGATAGCCGTCAGGAATGTGCATGCGTCAGAGACGATCGACATCGATGAAATGAAGCGAGGCAAAAACTACTGCAATGCGCCTTCGAACCGGCATTTATATGGGTCAGGGTAGCACAGACGTCAGCTTCGTGTTACCGCGCGACGGCAGGGCCCCCTCGATCGTCGCGGGGGGAAATCCGGGATCCACAGATTGTTGGAGAAGTAAAAGTAGCGCCGGCATCTTGCCTGCAGTCTCGAGGGCGTCCCGCCCTCGGCCGGGCAGAGGCGAACGAAATATCGGCGGCCCTCAGTTCTGTCGAGTCTCGGCGCGGCCGGGCCTATCCATTCTCCAGCCCTGGGACACGATGCGCTGACTCACGAACTGTTCACCCGCGCTGACGATGCGGATGGCATTCAGGAGCTCCGACCCTGCATCGCTTTTCGCAACGTACCCGTGGCCGCCGATCCGCATCGCGCTTTCCACCACTTGCAGTGAATCGTGCTGGCTCAGAAAGATGATGTGCGAATTCGGCGAGCTGCTGCGAATACGCCGGGCGGCTTCGATGCCGCTGATTCCCGGCAGGCTGATATCGAGCAGAACCAGGTCCGGTTGCAGTTCCTGGGCCTTGAGGACGGCCTGTTCCCCGTCCGCCGTCTGACCAATCACGTCCAGAGTGGGATCACTGGAGAGAAGCGAGCAGATCACCCGCCTGATAACCTCGTGGTCATCGACGACTAGAATCCGAATGGCAGACATTAGAGCCTTATAAAAAGAAAGAAACTTTCGGGAGGGTGAATTGTAGCGGACTTTCACACTCCGTTCACTACCGTAGAGCATGTAGAAGCTCTACAGTAAATGATGTAGGGCGGCGAATTTCCTGGAGATGTAGAGCGGGCAAATGCGGCGCCTGGCGCTGGATCCACCGCAGATCCGGCCCTGGTCGTGGCGGCGCAAGACGGAATCTGTCAATGGTCGAGCGTGACTCTCGGTCAATTGTTGCACCGCCTGGAGCATTACACAGTTGGACGCGGCAGAAGGACCCTGGCCCTGCAGCCGCGCTCGTCAGGCCGGTTGGTAAGTTCGAGGGATCCACCATGCGCCTCCGCGATTTGACGCGAAAGGATCAGGCCGATCCCGCTCCCGGAAGGTTTGGTGGTGTAGAACGGAACAAACGCGTTGCTGGGATTCATAAGACCCGGACCGTTATCTTCTATGACTAAAGCCACAGCCTTGTCGAGCACCTTCCACTCAATGCTGACGGCCGGCCGGAAACCGTTGCTGGGAGCCGAAACATCGTTGCCCAGGCTCTTTGACGGCGCACCCTCGAGCACGGCCTCGGCCGCGTTGCGGACCAGGTTGATGAGCATCTGCTCGAGTTGGTCAGGATCTGCCATCACGGTGACTTCGGGGCCAGGAATCACTTTGACTTCTATGCGGGTCTCGAAGCCAGCCACTCGCGTCACCAGCGGTGACAATGTCGATTTTTGGAGGACGGGCGGCGGCATCTGCGCCAGTTGCCGGTAGGCTTGCAGGAAGCGATTCAACGACGCGGCGCGAGCTTCGATGATGCCCAACCCGCGCTCGAAGTCGGCCCGCTCCTCCGCGGTCAGCGCGCTTTCGGAGAGCCTGGCGTGCAGGCTGCCGGCAATCGACTTGATGGGCGCCAGCGAGTTATTCAATTCATGACCCATGACCCGAATCAGGCGTTGCCAGGCGAGACGCTCTTCCTCCCGCAGGGCCCGGCTTACATCCGAGAGTACGACCAGGGTATGCGGCACTCCCCGCTGCCGGAAAGAACTCCGCCGCAAAAACCAGCGCGCGTCGCGATTGAAGTGCAAGGGAATCACCGACGCATTCTCGGCGGAGAGACACGCTTTCAATCCCAGCTCCGCGGCTGTCCGTCCGAGCAATCTCGGAGAAGCCTGTTGCAGCAGCCTTTCGCCCGCGGAGTTCACCAGCCGGAGAGCTTCTGAGGGATCGAATGCAAAGAGCGGGATGTCCACTTCCTCGACCACACGTTGCAAGAGCGCGGTGGCTTCGATCGCTCCAATGCGATGCTCCGCCAGCAGGTCGGCGAGCATGTTGACTTCGAGAGAGAGTTCGCCAAGAGCATCGTCGGGGACGGCCATGCGCGCGCGGAAAGAATAGTCCTCTTCCCGCAGACGCGCCGACTACGTTGGCCAGGGTCTGCAAGGGACGAATAATCTGGTCGTGAAGGGCGGCGACGATCAATGCGCAGACGACGAGCTCGGCGAAAAGCAGGGCCAGCTTGGATTCGATGGCCCAATCCTGCAGCCAGATCAGGACGCCGCTGGTCACCAATCCGGGGATGGCCAGCCACAAAGAGGAGCGAATGATCCTGCGCTCAAAAGGAGCTCGGCGCGCTTTCCTGCGTTTGAAGGGGTCAGTATCGCGCGGGCTAAAGCCCATACTTTTCCATTCGACGATAAAGCGCTCCACGGCTGAGACCAAGAGCTTCGGCGGCCTGGCTCACGTTACCCTGGAAGCGTTGCAGTGCCTTTCGGATCAGGATCGTCTCCACCGATTCGAGGCTCAGTTCCTCGAGGTTCTGCGCCTGCGATCGCTGCAAACCCAGGCCGAGGTCGGCGGGCTGGATTTGTTCGCTGCGACACATGAGGACAGCCCGCTCCAGCGTGTGCTCCAGCTCGCGAACGTTGCCGGGCCAGGCATATTGCATCATTGCCTGCAAGGCGGAGGGATCGAGCCCCCGTATCGCCCGGCGGTAGCGGGAAGCATAGTGAGAAAGGAAGTGGAGGGCGAGGACTGCAATATCCTCGCGGCGCTCGCGCAAAGGCGGCAGGTGGATTTCAACCGTGTTGAGGCGGAACAACAGGTCTTCACGAAACTGGCCGGCCTGGCAGGCAGCCTGGAGATCTGAATTCGTGGCGGAGATGAGGCGCACATCGATCCGCTTGGAACGCGACGACCCCACGCGTTCGATTTCTCCCGATTCCAGCACGCGCAGCAACTTGGATTGCTGGCGTATAGGCACGTTTCCGATTTCATCCAGAAAAATCGTGCCGCCATCCGCCAGCTCGAAGCGGCCAATGCGGTCGGTGCGGGCATCGGTGAAGGCGCCCTTGACGTGGCCGAAGAGTTCACTCTCGAACACGCCTTCGGCCAGGCCTCCAGTATTTACCGCGACCAGCTGACGCGAAGCCCGCAGCGACAGAACATGGATGGTGCGCGCGACAATCTCCTTGCCGGTTCCGTGCTCGCCGGTGATCAGGACATTCGCGTCCGATGGAGCGAAGCGAGTGATCGCTTCCAGCACCGGGACCATCGACGGCGCTGTGGCAATGAACTCGGGACGCCCCTCAACGCTCAGCAGGCGGTTCTCAGCGGCCAGCCGTTCCGCTCGCTGCAATGCGCGATGAAGTTCGACCTGGGTCCGCAGAATAGAAAGCAGCCGCTCGTTCTCCCACGGCTTCTGAACAAAATCCCGCGCGCCCCGGCGCATGGCCTCAACCGCCAGGTCCACGTTGCCCCATGCGGTCATCACAATGACCGGGAGCGTGCTGTCCATCGCCACAATGTCTGAAAGCAGGCCCAGCCCTTCCTGTCCGGAGGTGGTATCGCGGGTGTAGTTCAAATCGATCAGTATCGCGTCGTAGGAGGAACTCGCCAGGGCTTCGCGCGCCAGTTCAGGGGAGCGGACTACGTCAACCTCGTAGCCCTGCGGCTTCAGCAGCAGTTCGAGAGCTTCCAGGATGTGTTGCTGGTCGTCGGCCGCCAGAATGCGGGGAAATTTGGATGCGCTTTGCGCCAACCCGGCGGAAAGCCCAATCTCCCCCGTCTTGGTTGAGCTTGGCATGAGCTAAGGGCCCTGACTGGCGATCGTGCCGTTCATTGCGTCCTGCACCTGTATTCCATTATGTTCCAAAGTGCTGCCGGTTGCACGATCCAGCTCAACTTTTGCCTTTTCGTGGACGGTCAGGGCAGTCACCAGATCCAGTTCGGCGATGGAGAGGTCCCGCTGGGCGGTCATGGTCTGAAAAGTTGATCCCGCGCCGAGCGTCTGCTCCTTCTGCATGATCTCAAACGTGCGCTGCGCCAGGTCCCGCGCCTTGCGCGCGGCCTCGACCCGCGCCCCGGTTTGTTCCAGCGCATATTGCGCGTTCCGGACCTCAATCCGTATCTGCTTTTTCAATTGCTCGCGGCGGAGTTCCGCTTGCCGGTATTCCAGCTCGGAGCGGTACTGATCGGCCTTGGCCACGCGATTGCGTATGGGAATATTGAGGTTCAAACCAATGTAGTAATCAGGAGAGGAGTTGTTGAAGGCATTCGAGAGTGCCCCCGAGAAATCCGTGGGCACGTTGGAAGAATTGGGAGTCGGAAGATTGTAGATCGGATTCAGCGGCCCGGCGAGTCCCGATCCTCCATAGAAGCCAACCAGCGCCAGCGACGGCAACAACGCATTGCGGGCCGCTTTCCCGCTGATCTGCCGGTTCACCAGATCAACATCCGATTCGGCAAGTTCAGGACGCTCGCGCAAGGCTTGGGTGATGAGGTCCTGGACCGCCGCCGTGGCCTGCGTTTCGACGGCCTCGAAGTGGTCCACAGGAACAACTGGCACAGCTTCAAGCACGGGGTCGTCAAGACTCTTGGTAAGCGCGTTCTTGATGAGCAACTCTTGAAGCTGCAGGCTGGTGCGCGCCACGGTCAGGTCCTGATCGCGCTTTGACACTTCCGCTTCTGCGCGCATTACGTCCATGGCAGGAACGCTCGCCAGCTGAAGTTGTTTCCTGGCATTGTCCAGTGACTGCTGGGCAAATGCCAGAGACTGCTCGTTAACCCGGGCCTGTTCATAAGCGTTTACCAGGTCCCAGTAAATATTCTTGATCTGGGTGATGGTCGCGGTCACCTGATCTTTAAAGGCGATGTCAGAGATTTTCTTGTTGTTCTTGGCGATGGTAAGGAATCGCAGGTTGGGACCAAAGCCGAATCCCGCCAGCAGTTGCTGCTGGAAAGAAAAGCGGTACATCGAATTCAGCACCGGAGACAGATTGAAGAACGGACTGTTCGTGGTCTGGCGGCTGTTGTTGAATTCCACGGTAAAGCTGGTCCCTGTCGGAAAAGCCTGCGTGTAGGTAACGCTGGCCTGCCCGGTGTTCGATTGCAGCGACGGCACACCGTAGATCTGCTGATTGGCCAAAGGCGTGGTCTGATGCTCAGCGCCAACCGAAGCCATGATGGCAGGATCGTACGAAGAAACTGCTGTGCCCGCGCCCAAGGTAGATTGCACCAATCCGGATGCGCCGGCGCCCGCTCCGCCCGCCCCGCCAGTCGTGCCACCCGCACCCGCTCCGGGAGCACCGGTGCCGAAACCGCCCACTCCGCCGCCGGGGGTGCCCTGCACCACGCCGGCATTAACGCCGCGAAAACTTCCGCCAGCCTGGGTACGCAATATGTCCATATTGGCGATGGGCAGATTGTAGCGGGCGATGGCCAGGTCAAGATTGTTCTCGAGCGCCAACCGGATGGCATCCTTGAGGGACAGGTACAGCTTGCCATCGCGGATCAACTGATCGAGCAACGGGGAATTCGTGAGGTCCGGGCGAGGAACGCGGTCCGCTGAATACGCGTCCAGAGGATTGTGCGATGCAGGCATGTCATAGCGCACGGGCGCGCTGGTCTGTCCGGTAGCGGTCGCGGTCACTGCGACCAGGAAGCACGCCAAACATTGCGTCAGAAGGTTGGGCCGGGAAGCCAGCGCCTTCATTGCTTCACCGCCTCGTAGGGCTGCAAATTCGGGTTTGCCGTATCGACCACCATCCACCCATCGCGCAACTGGATAGTGCGAGAGCCGTAGGCCGCGTTGGCTTCTGAGTGGGTCACCTGAACGATGGTGGTTCCTTGTTGGTTGAGCTCGCGAAAGAGTTCCATGATTTCCTTGGCCTGTGAAGAGTGCAGGTTTCCCGTGGGTTCGTCCGCCAGCAGGAGCGCCGGCTTGTGGATGACAGCGCGAGCCACGCCCACCAACTGCTGCTGTCCCCCGGAAAGCTGGCTGGGAAATAAGTCTTTTTTGGCGACAATCTGAAATCGGTCCAGCGTGTCAGCCACCAGGCTCTGCCGCTGTCCGCTGGGGACGTCTTTATAAGAGAGTGGCAGGTCGATGTTCTCGCGCACGGTGAGATCATCCAGCAGGTGATAACTCTGGAAGACCATCCCAATATTGCGTTTGGCCAGCTCGCCACGCTGTTTGCGCTTCATCTCGTGGACAGCCTGCTCGCGAAACCAGTATTCGCCCAGCCACTGGTCATCAAGCAGGGCCAGCACATTTAGAAGGGAGGACTTCCCTGCTCCGGACGGCCCCATGAAAGTGACGAACTCTCCCTGGCGAATCTCCAGATTGATTCGGCGTAGGACCCAGGTTTGTCCGGCCGCGGTTTTGTAGCTGCGTTCGATATTTTTTAGTTGGATCATTTGTCTCCTAGCCAGTCCTCTAATCGACCGGACATATCATTCGGACCGCAATGCGGACATTGGGTCTATCTTCGTCGCGCGACGTGCGGGGACCCAGCAGGCGATTGCTGCAGCAAACGACACCATGCTGACCGAAACTAAGATCTGCAACCAGTGCGCGGATCCAAGCCCCACTACCACCCGCCGTAGCACACTCATCAGTCCCATGGTCGCTGCCGATCCGAGGGTAAGGCCCGCCGCCACGGCTAGGAAGCCCTGACGAAATACCAGGAATTGAACGTGGTTGCGAGTTGCGCCTAGCGCCATCCGAACACCGATCTCCTGTGTTCTGCGCGAGGTGGTGTACGAGACAACTCCGTAGACACCGGCGGCAGACATAACCAGCGCGAGTAACGCTGTGACAGCAAGCAGACTCGCGATAAAGCGGCGGTCCGCAAGCGAATCCGCGATGAGCGACCGCATGGACACGCTAAGAAAAACTGGCTGTTTGGGATCGACCCCTGCAATGGCAATGCGGACGGCTTTCTCCAAACTATCGGCGGGCTGCGCCGTCCTTACGACGAGGAATTGAGCGTGCTCCATGGCTCCCGCTGCCAGATAAAGGCTAAATGGCCTGTGCTCGTCGATCGCCGCATGGCGGACACTCGTGACGACGCCCACCACTCGCTTCCAGTTGCGCGGATTTTCCGGTGTGCAGTAAATGCAAATTTGCTTGCCAATGGCGCTAGTCCCCGGCCAAAACTTTGCGGCGGCGATATCATTCATGAGGACGGTATCGGTCGACGTTTTCATGTCGTCTTCGCGCAACCAGCGGCCTTCGATCAAGCGGACTCCCAGCGTTTGCAGATAGCCGGCGCTGACGATGTCAACCTCGGCGAGCACTTGCGTGTTTGGCTGCATGACTTGCGTTGCCGTGCTGGCAATCAGTCCACCAGAATTCTCCCCACTGAAAGGCAAGGCGTCGACCGTGCCAACGCTCTCGACCCCGGGCAGGGCACGAACGGCATCTACAAATCGCCGATAAATCAACCCTCGTTGTTCGGGTGTTCGATACCGGTCGGAGGAAGGCAGTACCACCGAAGCCAGAAGATGGTCTGCCTGGAAACCAGGATCCGTGCGAAGCAACTCAATGAAGCGTCCCATGAACTGCCCGCCAACGACTACCAGGGCCACGGTGATTGCCACCTCCGCAATGACCAGTGAGCCGAGAATTCGGTCGCGCCTTCCAGTTACCATGCTGCGTGTGCCGAAATCGCCGTTGGCGGATGCACGCGTTAATCCAGCACGCAGCGCGGGCACCATCCCGAACAAGAGTCCGTTGAAGATAGCCACGGCAAGAGCAAAACCCAGTACTGACCAATCCGCCCGCGCTGCCGCAAGCCTGGGAATGCTCACGGGAGCGATGGCTGGCAAGACTTTCCAAGCTGCCGCCGTAAGAACATAGCCGCCGAGACCGCCCAGCAGCGCCAACACACAGCTTTCAGTAAGGAATTGCCCGACAATACGTCCGCGCCCCGCGCCCACGGCAAATCGGATGGAGATTTCACGTTGGCGGACAAGGCCGCGAGCCAGCAGCAAATTAGCGACGTTCGCGCATCCGATCAGGAGAAATAGCGAGGCGGCGGCCATGAGCAACCAAAGTGACTTTCTTGCACTCCCAACCGCTCGATCCAACAATAAACCCACGCGCAGGTTGTGATCACGATTCGTGGCGGGAAATTCGCGGCTTAGAGCAGCGCTGATCGAAACGAAGTCTTGCTGGGCATTCGACACAGAGACACCATGACGCAGCCTGGCTACCACTCCCAGCGCGCCGGCGGTAGCGCGGGGGCTCTCTTGCAGAGGTGCCCAAAATTCCACATACGGAGAAGGCGTGTGCGCCGCGGCCCTGCGCAGCGGGAAGTTGAATCCGGGCGGCATGACTCCGATGACAAGGCAGTCATGGCCATCGATATTGACGCTGCGACCGACGATATTTTGGTCGGCATTGAACCGGCGGACCCACAGCCCATAACTCAAGATCATTTCATTCGCATTTCCGGGGTGGTCTTCTTCAGGAAGAATGTTGCGTCCCAGCATTGGGGTGACACCCAAGGTTGGAAATAGGCTCGCCGAGACGCGCATACCATACAGAGCTTCGGGAGCAGTCGAACCATCTCCCGCGAGATCAAAAATTGCGTTGCTGTATATGCCGACGGACTGGAGAGTGCGAGTTCGCCGGATAATCTCCTGCGCATCATTCCAAAAGGCCCAATCCGTCTGCGATGGCTCGAATTTGCCAAACTCGGTCCTGATTTGCACGAGTTCTTCGGGATGCGCGTACGGCGGCAGATCGATAAGAACAGATCTGATTGCCGCGAATACTACACTGGTTGCACCAACGCTAAGCGCAATCGATAAGACGGCGATCGCAGTGGTCGAGACATTCCGCCGAAGCAGACGACAGGCAAACCGAAGATCGTGAAGGACCAACATTTATCGCTTTCTAGAGCCGAGTGCCCTGTCTGCCCTCATTCATTATGGTTCTCTCTCACTCGTATCTCAACGCCACCATGGGATCGACATTCATGGCCCAACGGGCTGGGATGTAGGCCGCCAATGCTGCCACCAGAGCCAGCAGGGACGTGAGCAGAGCAAATGTCACAATGTCGATCTGGACCACGCCAAACAGCGCGCTCGAAAGCGCACGGGTCAGCAGCAGTGCGAGAACGAATCCAATGCTCAGACCGATTGTGGCCATTTTCAGCGCGCCTCCGACCACCAGCCTGAGCACATCGGAACGCCGCGCTCCGAGCGCGACGCGCACTCCGATTTCGTGAGTGCGTTGAGTGACGGAATAGGCCATCACGGCGAAGATCCCGGCCGCCGCCAGAGTGAGCGCGCAGACTGCGAAGATCAGCATCATGTTGGCGGACGACTGGATGCCGCTGAGGTTGTCCGAAACAACTTGTTCCAGAGTGCGCACGTCATACGGAGGCTGGTCCGCATCCACATCGCGCAATTGCTTGCTGACCGGGCCGGCCAGCATCAGAGGATCTCCCGCCGTGCGCACCACGATGGCCGAGGCATTTTGAGGTTGCTGCGCAAATGGCACGTACGCAGTCGGAGCGGGGTCGCGATCCAGGGGATCCGGCTTCACATCACCGACGACTCCCACAATCGTACGTAAGGGTTGGCCGGAATCTGGCCGTCCCAACTGGATATGCTTGCCCAACGGATTCTGGTCGGGCCAGGTTTGGCGGGCCATGTCTTCACTGATGACTGCGACCGAAGGAGCATCGGGTCCGTCCAGATCGGAAAGCAGCCGCCCCTGGCGCAGCGGAACCCGCAGCGCCGAGAAGAAGCCCGGGCTCACGACTTGCGAAATGACGGATGCCCGGTCTCCGGGAGTTGCTGGAGGTTTGCCTTCCGCCGTAAATTCCGTCCAGTTCCACGTCCAGCCTGAAGGCAGGCTGGTGACGGCCGCCGCAGACTCAACCCCAGGCAGCGCCTGAATATTTCGCAGGACCACATCGTAGTAACTACGAATCCGACTTTGGTTGCCGTACTTCGCATCCGGCAACACCACGTGAAAAGTAAGGACGTGGCTGCGATCAAAGCCCATGTTCTTGGTGGTGAGAGTGCGGAATCCCTTCACCATCAAACCGGCGCCCACAAGCAGGACCAGAGAAAGAGCAATTTCCGAGATCACCAGCAGGGTGCGAAGGCGCTGCCGGCTGGCGCTGGCACCGCCCCCACGAGTGCTCTCTTTCAAAGTGTCATTTACGTTCGGTCGTGAAAAATGCCAGGCCGGGGCCAGCCCCGCGAGGATGCCGGTAACCACCGCGATCAGCAGCGTGAACAGGAAGCCGGGCAAATCAAGCTGCAGATGCTTCAGCCCCGCAACGTGCTCGACGATGAATGGGGGAAGACTGCGACGCAAAAGGTTGATGCCCCACGCCGACAGCAGGAGGGCCGCCGCGCTACCAAGGAGCGCGAGCAGAAGGCTCTCCACCAGCAGCTGCCGCCCCACCTGCCAGCGGCTGGCTCCCAGTGCAGCCCGCAGAGAAATCTCTTTTTGCCGCCCAGAAGCGCGGGCCAATTGCAGGTTCGCCACATTGGCGCAGGCCAGCAGCAGAACAAAGAGCGCTGCGCCCATCAGCATCATAAGAAACTGCTTTGAACCGAAGGTGAGGTCTTCCACCATATTCCTCACGCTAACCCCGTGGCTGGCATTGGTCTTGGGATACTGCTCGCCCAGATGGACGGCAATCGTATCCAGCTTCGCCTGCGCCTGCGACATGGAAACGCCATCCTTGAGCCGCCCAAAGACGGTCAACGAGTGATTCGCGCGGTCTTCGTTGGCAGGGCCGCTGAGGTCGAGTGGAGTCCAGACTTTCGATCCGGTGGGGAAATCAAACTCTGGAGATGCAATGCCAATCACGGTGAACTTCTCGCCATTCAGGAGCAATTGCCGGCCCACAATCCCGGGATCAGCAGCCAGGTGCTGTTGCCAGAATCCATTACTGATGACCACCACGGGCGCGACCCCACCCTGAAAATCCGCGCCCCCGATCTGGCGGCCCAGTTGCGGGGAGATGCCAAGCAAGGGAAAGAATTCGGCCGTAACCTGTGAACCTTCGACATGCTCGGGCGCGCTGCCGCCCGTCAGATTCGCGTCCCAGCCGCGGAACGCCGCCAGCTGGCTGAATTGCGAGCTCTGTTCGCTCCAGTCGCGAAAATTCGCGGGTGCCGGATTCAGATTGTTCTCATTCCGCTTGGGTACGGTTTCCCAGATCGCGACAATGCGATCCAGATGCGGAAAGGGAAACGGCCGCAGCAGCATGGCATTGATGGAATTGAAGATGGTTGTATTCGCGCCGATACCCAAGGCGAGAGTAATCACGGCGACCGCGGTGAAGCCGGGACGTTTCCACAACATGCGCAGCCCGTAACGAACATCCTGCAGCAGACCAGTCATTATTAGTTCCTCAATTCCTCATTCGTGTCGCAGCACGACCATGGGATCGACCCTGGTCGCGCGATAGGCCGGAATATAACTGGCCATCATCGCGGCCGCGAAAAGCAAGACGCAGACGCCCGCGAAAGTTGTGGCATCCGTGGGAGCGACGCCGAATAGCAAACTTGCGATCAGCCGCGAAGTGAGCAAAGCGCCCACCACGCCGGATGTAATTCCGACTACAGCCAGTTTCAGACCGCTCTTGACTACCATCCTGAGCAAGTCGCCGCGCTGCGCGCCCAAAGCCATTCGCAGACCCAGTTCGCGCGAGCGTTGCGCCACGCTGTATGCCAGGACGCCATAAAGTCCTAATGTCGCAAGCAGGAGCGCCAGAGCCGAAAATCCGCCAATCAGGTATGCGGGATAGGCTCGCAGCATCATGGTGGGTGAGGTCGAAATGAGTTGCGCCATGCTGCTCACTTCGAAGAGGGGAGCCTGGGGTTCGAGTTCGTGGACGGCCCGCGTCACGGCACCGACAAGGGAACCCGGCTCTTTCTTCGTGCGGATCACCAGGCTGAAATATGGGTTCGGGCTCTGTTCGAAGCAGTCGTACACGATGGGTGTCGGCGGAGCATCCAGGCTGTGGATATTTTCATTGCCCACCACGCCGACGATCTGGACGTAGTTGGGCTCATTCGTATAGGTGAAGTTGATGCGCTTGCCAATCGGGTCCTGCTGGGGAAAAACCATGTCCGCCATGGCCTGGTTGACGATTACGACGTGAGTTGATTTGTCGTGGTCCTGCGAATTGAAGAACCGCCCGGCGCGCAACGCAACACCCATCACGGAGAAGTAGTTCTGTGAGACCGTGCGAGAATTGGCTTCGTATTCCCGGCCGCCGCTCTTCTTGGGGTGTCCCTCCAGGTCAAAGCGGGAGGTGTTGCCGTTGCCGGACATGGGCACGGTCGTAACTGCCGCCACTTCCTGGATTCCAGGAAGGCTCCTGATTCTGCTCAATAGTTGCTGCTGAAAAGCCAGCTGTTTTGGACCATCGGAATATTTGTCTGCCGGCAGCCCCACCACGCCGGTAAGCAGATTACGGGGATTGAAGCCGGGGTCGGTCCCCAGCACACGGTGCAAACTCTTGAGCATCAGCCCGGCACCCACCAGCAGTACGACCGCCAAAGCCATTTCCGAAATCACCAGCACGCTGCGCAGACGGTGAGTGGAGCCGATGGAACCGCGGCTGGCTTCCTGAAGGTCCTGTTGCAGGTTGGGATTGAACGTCTGAAGCAGCGGCGCCAATCCAAACAGAATTCCCGTCAGCAAAGAAATTCCGAGCGCGAACCAGAGTACTTTCGCATTCACCGTCAATCCCTGAAGTTGGGGCGTAGCCAGTAGAATGTCGCGCGGAAACAATGAGATGACCACGGGGACCGCCCAGTAGGCAGCCAGAACCCCCGCCCCACCGCCGATGAGCGCCAGCAAAATGCCTTCCGTCACCAACTGGCGCGCGATGCGATTCGTGCGGGCGCCCAGCGCCAGACGAATGGAAACTTCCTTTCGGCGAGGCAAGGATCGCGCCAGCAGCAGTCCCGCCACGTTGGCACAGGTAATGAGCAGGACGAAGCCGATCGCGGCCATCAACATCACCAGCACTGGCTGTATCTGGCCGACAATCTGCTGTCGCAGGTCAACCAACTCTGAGCTCACTCCGGCATTCGAATCCGGATACTGCATGGCCAATTGCCGGGAAATGGTCTGTATCTCAGCTTGCGCCTGCTCCAGACTCACGCCCGGCTTGAGGCGGGCCACGGGATGCAACCAATAGCCGTTTCGCCGCAGGAAAAACCCGGATACCCGGGGAGACATCCACAATTCCGCCGACTGCGTGGGTGCAAAAACAAAGTTCTTTGGCAGCACTCCCACCACCGTGGCCAGTTCGCCATCCAGCACCAGTGGCGTACCGACTACGCCGGGGTTGCCGCCAAAACGTCGCTGCCAGGCTCCGTAGCTCAGCATGACCGGAGAGTTTTTCTGTAACTCATCTTCGCCTGCCTCGAACGTTCGCCCCAGAATGGGCTGAACCCCCAGGGTTTCAAAGAAGCCGGTAGTCGCCACGGCCACCAGAAGCTGTTCAGCACCCTCCTTGCCCGTTAGAGTGACGCTGCTCTTCGAATATCCACCCATTTGCGAGAAGACTTTGTTCTCCCGTTTCACATCCAGGTAATCGGGATAGGAGAACTCAAACTGCTGGAACGGACCCTCGGTACGCCTTTCCCACATCTGTGCCAACTGCTCGGGCTTCTCGTAAGCCAGCGGCCGCAGCAGGATGGCATCGAAGACCGTGAATACGGCCGTTGTGGCGCCGATTCCCAGGGTCAACATGATCAGGATGATCGCGGTCAGCCCGGGACTCTTGCGCAACATGCGTAATCCATAACGGACGTCCTGCATCAAGGTTTGCATAGTTCTCCTCACTCGTACCGCAGCGCCACCATGGGATCGACCTTGGCCGCACGCCGCGCGGGAATGTAGCTGGCCACGACTGCCACCGCGCTCAACACCAGGACGACAGCAGCGAACGTCGCCGGGTCGGTGGGCTGTGTGCCGTAGAGCAGCCCCGCCATCAGGCGGCTCAGGGCCAAAGCTCCGGCGAGTCCCACCGCGACTCCGGCCAGCGCCTGCACTATTCCCTGGAGCACAACCAGCTTCAACACATCTCCTGCCTGCGCTCCCAGCGCCATGCGAATGCCGATCTCCTGGGTCCGCAGCGAGACCGAGTAGCTCATCACGCCGTAGATGCCCACTCCCGCGAGGACCAGCGCCACCGCGGCAAACGCACCCAGCAGGACCAGGTAAAAACGCGACTGGCCGTTGGCTTCGGCGACAACGTGCTCCATGGTCTGGATTTCGGAAAGTGGAATGTTCCTGTCGAGCGAGTGAATCGCTTCTCGAATGGCCGGCGCCAGGGCGGCGGGGTCAAGGTCGGTTCGCACTACCAGGGTCAAGTAGGCAAATGGCGGCGATGGCGCATCGAGATAGTCGCGGTTCTGCAGGTAAGGCAGAAATACTTCCGATTCGGGCGGACTTGTCCAGTTGCTCTGGGCAGTGTTCTTCGTCACTCCCACCACGGTGAGCCAAGAGGGATTTTTCGCCGGATCGTCGAACGTGATTCTTTTGCCGATTGCGTCTTCGCCGGGCCAGTAGCGGCGGGCGAGGTAGTCGTTGATCACCACCACGCCCGGCGCGCGTAGGTTGTCGGCATCGCTAACGTCGCGGCCGCGCAGCATCGGAATCCGCATGGTCCGGAAGTAGCCCGGGAAAACCACCCGGTAGGTGGCAACAAGTTCTTTCCCCGGAAGCTCAGGCGGCCGGCCCTCGATGTGAAACCGAAACCCCCATTCGTCGCCTGCGAGCGGCAGATGGTTGATGCCGCTGACCGATTGAACTCCCGGAACCGCACTGACTCTGTGCAGCACTTCCTGGTAGAAATTGGCGGTCTGGCCGGCGGCCGCCTGCTCCGTGCCGGCCACGCCAACCACCAGCGACAGCACTCCGTGAGGATCAAAGCCAGGGTCCACATTCTGCAGCGCAAGAAATGTGCGGACCATCAGTCCCGCGCCGGTCAGCAATACTACTGCCAGGGCAAATTCGGAGCCCACCAGCAGACCGCGCAGCCGGTCACGACGCAGCCCTTCGCTGGATCCGCGCTTCCCTTCCTTCAATGCGTCACTGAGGTTGACCGCGGTCGCTCTCCAGGCCGGGGCCATGCCAAACGCCAGCCCTGTAAGCAGAGAAATGGCGAGCGCGAACAACAGCACGTGCCCGTCCACTCCGACTGTTTCCACTCTCGGTATGGCCGCCGGACTGATCGCCAGAAGAACTCGAGCGCCCCACACTGCAAGCAGCAAGCCGGCGCCTCCGCCCAAAAACGCGAGCACCATGCTTTCGGTCAGAAGCTGGCCGAACACATCCCAGCGCCCAGCTCCGAGTGCGGTGCGCAGCGCGATCTCCTCGCGACGGGCGGCCGCGCGCGCCAGCAGCATGTGGCTGACATTGGCGCAAGCAATCAGCAGGACAAAGCCCACCGCGCCGAGTAACACGAACAGCGCGGGACGAATATTTCCCACCACTTTCTCGCGCAGCGAAAGAACCTGCACGTCCTGATTGGTGCCGGGAAACTCGCGCTCCAGGCGGCCGGTGATGCCCGTCATCTCCGCCTGTGCCTGCTCCAGAGTGACCCCTGGTTTCAGCCGGGCAAACACACGGAGCGAACTGCCAGCGCGATCCGTGAGCCGCGAACCCAGCGCCAGCGGCGCCCAGAGTTGCGCCTTGGTCGCCCAGAAGGGCGCGAACTTAAAATCCCGCGGCATCACCCCGACCACGGTGTATCTCTCCCCAGTCAGCGCCACGGCCCGTCCAATGATCTCGGGATTGCCGGCAAAATGGCTTTGCCACAGGGAGTAGCTCAGCACCACTTCATGTTCTTTGCCCGCCTCTTGTTCCTCAGAGAGGAACGCACGTCCCAACAAGGGTTGGACTCCCAGCATTGGAAAAATGTCTGGAGTAACATGCAACGCCCACAATTTTTCGGGATTATCGGTGCCGGTCAGGTTCGGGGTCCAGTACTCCGCCGCCCCCATCTGCGAGAAGGATCGACTCTGGCTTCGCCAGTCGATGAAGTTGGCCGGGGCCACGGGATTTCGGCCCTGGTTGAGAACTACAACCAGCCGGCTGTCATCCTTATATGGAAGTGGTCGCAGCAAGACGGCGTTGACCACGCTGAAAATGGCCGTGTTGGCCCCAATCCCCAGCGCCAGTGTGATGACCGCTACGGCGGTAAACCCAGGGCTCTTGCGCAGCGCGCGAATTGTGTAGCGCAGGTTCTG
>CAVWSP010000023.1:0-266887 GCA_963757835.1 Terriglobia bacterium
CGCAACATAAGGAGAAAGCTCCCATATCCAACCAGCGAACCAGCCTGCTCTCTCACTGTGGATCTGTGTCCCTAACTCGTACACGATTACGCCGGTGGCGGCTGAGCAAACCGCGTTAAAGCCCATGACCGCCAGGGCCGAGGCTGATGTCTGGACTCCCAACAGCAGGAAAATGCCCGCAACTATCGCAGGATAGACAGGGCCCAGCCATGCGGTAGGACCGTGCGCATCGTGGAAGGGGGACGAAAACGAATGATCGGACACGATCCAGCGCGCAATGCCCCCGGCCTCATTCGCTCCCCACGACAGCATGTGGGGCGAGACCTTGGCCAGATAGGCGATCGCAATGAAACGAACCATCAGCCCCGCGGCGAAAATGGCAAGAGAGCGTTTCATGTAACGGTGGAGGCAGTGAACCACTGGATGGCTCTATTCTTATCCATCCCGGAAACAGTACACTCGGCTGCGGTGCTCATAGTAGTTGCTTTTCCTCCGTGATGACCAGCCTCCTGCAAACCCGCCGGCTCTGCGTATTCATCCTCGCTCTCGGCCTGTTCACCATGGCGGTGCGCGGCATGAGCGATCCCGACCTCTGGTGGCACCTCCGCACCGGACAACTGATCCTGCAGAACCACGCCGTCTTTCATACCGATCCTTATTCCTTCACCCGCTTCGGCCAGCCCTGGATAAACCACGAATGGCTCTCGGAGATCCTGCTGTTCGGCATCTACCGGCTGGCGGGATTCGGCGGGCTCATCGTGACCTTTGCCGCCGTCATCGCTGCGGCGCTCTTCCTGGTTTTCCTGCGCTCACCGGGCCGTCCCTACGTCGCCGCCATCGTGACGCTTTGGGGTGCGCTGGCCTCCGCCTCTACCTGGGGAGTTCGTCCCCAGATGCTCTCCCTCCTGCTCGCCAGTATTTTTTTGGCGCTGCTCGAGGCCTCCGAGCGACGCCCCAGGCTGCTGTGGTGGACCGCCCCCTTGATGCTTTTATGGGCGAACCTGCACGCCGGATACCCCATCGGGCTGGCCTTCATCGCATTCTTTTTCATCGGCGAAGGGCTGGAGGCGGCCGCTTGTCCGGAGCCATGGCAGAAATTTTTGCCGCGACTCAAACGACTGGCGACAGCATTCGCCCTCTGTACGGCGCTGGTGGTGGTGAATCCCAACGGCATCAGGCTTTACTGGTATCCGTTTCAGACTCTGGGATCCGAGGCCATGCACCGCTTCATCCACGAGTGGTTTTCTCCGGACTTCCACGATCTCGCGAATCTGCCTCTTCTGCTCATGCTGCTGGCCCTCATCGCTGGACTGGCCGCGTCTCCCCGATCTCCGCGGCTGCGCAATCTTCTGCTGTTACTAGCCACGGTTCCGGCGGCACTGCGCTCGCTGCGCCACATCCCCATCCTGGTGCTGGTCATCGTCCCGGTGCTCTCCGAGATGGCCCAGACCTGGCTGCAGGAGCGGGAAGCCTTGCGACGGTCGCGCCAGCCTTTTCTCGGGCTGGCTCCCCGAGTCCTGGTTTTTAATCTGATTGTGCTGCTGACCTTTGCCGGCTTCACCGTGGCCCGGGTGCGACAGATAGTGGGCCATCAGGCAGAAACCGAAGCGCAACATTTCCCCGTTGCCGCGGCGGCCTTCCTCCTGCAGGAGCATCCTCCCGGGCCCATGATGAACCACTACAACTGGGGCGGATATTTCATCTGGAAGTTGTACCCGCAGTATCGCGTTTTCATGGACGGCCGCGCCGACGTTTACGGGGACACTTTCATGAACGAATTCGGCTCCTGCTACTACCTGAAGGACGATTGGAGAAGGCCCCTGGAGGCGTGGGGGATTCGCACCGTGGTCCTTCCCCCGGATGCTCCCCTGATCACCGCCCTCCGATCCAGTCCGGCATGGCGGCAGATTTATGGCGATACCGAGGCCGTCATCCTCACCCGAGGCCAATAGGCTCGGCCGGTGCTGTTGCAGGCAGGAACCAAGTTAGATAATCCCATGGATCAACTTAAAGCTGCAAAACCTTGCACACTGGACCTTATCATTCCGTCTGCATTTCGCAATTTGCCGCTCGATGTCACGCTCTGGCTCGCGGCACAAAATTGAGGGTTAACCATGGTCAGTGTTTTAGCCCGGTTGTGGGAGGAAGAAGGTCAGGATGTGGCCGAGTATGCGGTGATGCTGGCCGTCATCCTTGCCGTGGTAGTAGGCACGATCCGGATGATCGGATCGAACGCCAACAACGTCTTTTCCTCGGTCTCCAGCTCGATTCAGTAGGTAGGAACGCGGTCCTGTCCGCAAGGCAAAAAGAGGTGCCTCCAGGGCTGGCGAGGCGAACCACCCCCCAGGGATTGGAAACCTCGGATGCCCCTCCCCCTGGAAATGGCCCCGATTTGCCTGCCGCGCCTGTCAAATGGCCCTCGTTGCGACCTCGCCCCTGAGCACCTCAAGCCGGCCACCGTTACCAGCGATTCAAGAAATTGTCGCTAAGCACGGGGTAGCGGGTTATTATGAGCGTGGGGATTCAGGACCATCCCTCTGGTCACGTGTAAGCTATTGATTCAGAAACAACAACAAAAATCGCCTTTCAGGGCGTAGAGGGCTGACCGAATTGCATCGGGATGGGAGTTTCTGCCCGTCCGTTCGACTCTGGAGGAGACAACATTATGAGAGCGAAGGCTATAAGTTTGTGGCGCGAAGACTCAGGCCAGGACATCGCGGAATACGCCGTGATGCTGGCGGTAATTCTGGTGATTGTGGTGGGAACCATTCGGCTGATCGGTTCCAATGCCAACAATGTGTTCTCTTCAGTCGCCAGCTCGGTCCAGTAACCTTGGTCCAGTAACAAAGATTGACTGCACAACCGTCCGCGCGGGCCGCCATGAGGGCCCGATGCGGAGCACCTGACGGTGGGAGCCGGGATGATGCCCGGTTGGCGCATCCGCGATGGATTTGGCTGGTAGAGCCTCGCGGCGCGACACTGCCGTTCGGGAGTATCAACTCCAATGGGAGAATGGGGAGTTCGCGGTCGCAGCCCGGCGATGCCGCGTCAACTCTGAGGAGAAGTCATGAACCGCACCCGGCTTTTGTTGATCGGCTTTGTCGCCCTGGCTCTGGGCGCAATCGTGAGCTTCAGCGTCTATCGCACCCTGCAGAGCAAAACTGGGGGAGACGCCGCGCCCGGCGTCGAGGTGGTAGTCGCGGCCAATGATATTGCCGTCGGAGCCAAGGTCGGAGAGAACGATGTGAAGACGGTGCGCTATACAGCGGCCGACCTGCCCGCTAACGCCTTTCACTTGAAAACTTCCGTGGTCGGCCGGGGCGCAATCCTTCCCATCGCCAAGGGCGAATTCTTTTTGCCCAACAAGCTGGCGGGAGAAAATGCGGGGGCTGGAATGCCGTCGTTGATTCCGCCAGGGATGCGGGCGATCTCGGTACGGGTAAACGAAGTAATCGGAGTTGCCGGCTTTGTGGTGCCGGGAACGCGCGTGGATGTGCTGCTCACCGGCAACCCCTCGGGCGCGCCCGAACAGCAGACCACCACGGTGCTGGAAAATGTGGCCGTGATCGCCACCGGCCAGAAGCTGGAACGCAACACCGCCGGGGAGCCGCAGGTGACGCCGGTCATCACCCTGCTGGTGTCTCCTGACGATGCTCAGAAGCTGACCCTGGCCACCACCCAGGGCAAAATTCAACTGGCGCTGCGCAACCCGCTGGACACCAAGCAGCAGGAACTGGCCTCAGTGAACACCGGGTCGTTGTACAAGGGCGTGTCCACTCCCGTGCACGTCGCCGCGCCGCCGCGGCCGCGGTCGATCAAACGCACCACCCCGGTTCCTGTGACCGCCCTTCCGTCAGGCTATTCGGTCGAAGTGATCAAGGGAACCAAGAAGGACGTCACCAAGTTCCAGGAATAGTCCGCACTCCGAGGAAGACGACATGTCGATCTGCTCCCGCAGGTGGGAGAAACACAACGTGAAATTGAAGCCGAGTATGCGATGGGCAATGTCCGGGTTGATACTGCTCACGGCGTCTATCGCGCTCTCTCAGCAACCACCGGCCACTCCAGCGGCGCCCGAAGGCGCCCAGGCTCCAGGTCCCGAGGCCAGTTCACAGGCCCCGCAAGCCGCGGCCCAGGGCGCTGCGCCTCTGCGCGTCATGGTGGGCAAGTCGCTGCTGATCAACACCACCGAGCGGCTCAAGCGAGTCTCCGTCACCGATGACGCCATCGCCGATGCCATCGTCGTTACTCCTACACAGATTCTGGTGCATGGCCGGGCCGCGGGCGAAGTGTCCCTGCTGATCTGGGATGAACTGGAGCGCTCGCGCAGCTTCGACCTGCGGGTGGATGTGGACGTCACCGCCGCCGCCGAAGAGGAAAAGCGGGTCTTCCCGGAGGAGCAGATCAACGTCTCGCCGTCGCGCTCCGCCATCGTGCTTTCCGGCCACGTTTCCACCGAGGATGTTTCCAAGCGCGCCGGAATGATTGCCGAGGCCTACTCCAAGAACGTGGTCAATGTGCTGACCTTCGGTCCGGTGGGGGCGCAGGAAGTTCTGCTGGAAGTGAAGTTCGCGGAAGTGGACCGCTCGGTCATCACCCAGCTGGGAATCAATTTGTTCATGCCGGGCTGGGCAACACCATCGCGGCCAGCCAGACCGGGCAATTTGGCTCGGTGCAGATCAGTCGTCCGCCGGCCACGACCAGCACCACCAACGGCGTGACGACTACCACAGGCGCTACCGCGCCGACCACCACCATCAGCGACTTTCTCAATCTTTTTGTGACTCGTACCGACGTCAATATCGGCGCTGTCATCAAGGCCCTGCAACAGAAAAACCTGCTGCAGATCCTGGCCGAGCCTAACCTGATCGCGGTCAATGGCAAGGAAGCCAGCTTTCTGGCCGGAGGAGAATTTCCGTTCCCCATCGTTCAGCCCGGACAGGGCTTCACCGCGGTCACGATTTCGTTCAAAGAGTTCGGCGTCGAGCTGAAATTCACTCCCGTAATCATGCCCAATGGGAATATCCATTTGAAGGTGGCGCCGTCGGTCAGCGCGCTGGATTTCGCCAATGCCCTGACGATTTCCGGATTCACCGTTCCCGCACTGAGCACGCGCAAGGCGGAAACCGAGTTCGAATTGCAGGACGGGCAAAGCTTTGTGATCGCGGGATTGATCGACAACCGGGTGACCGATCTGTACAGCAAGATACCCGGGCTGGGCGATATCCCGATTCTGGGCAATTTCTTTCGCAGCAAGAGCGCTCAGCGCACCAATTCTGAATTGATGGTGCTGTGCACGGCGCATCGCATTTCGGCCAGCGCCCAGGCGCCACCGCTGCCGGTCACTCCCAAACCCTATATGGACCGGGATAAGTTTGACGGCAAGTCGGCCCCTGACAAGAAATGACAGGAAGTAAGGGAATGACCTGCGTAATCTGCACGCCATCGTTCAGGCACGTAGAATGTTGAAGGAAGAGGAGCAGTAGGGGACCAGAAATACGATGCCCGAACTTTCTGTCGTAGTCATCGCCCAGGATAGCGAGCAGCGTGCCGTGCTGCAGGTGCTGGTCGATGGCACTAGCGTGGCCCGCGTGGTGCACACCTGCACCAGTTATCCGGTTGTGGTCTCCGACCCGGTCCTGCGTCGGGTGCAGAGTGCGAGTCCTCAGGTTGTGCTGGTTGACGTGCCCACGGACAACTACACGCTGGCCTTGCGGGCCATTGAACTGATCCACCAGGAAGTGCGCGACGCCGCCATTTTTGCCGTGGGCAGCATGTCCCAGCCCCAGGTCATCGTAAGCGCGATGCGCTCCGGCGCGCGCGAATTCATCGAACGCCCCACCACCACCACTGATCTGCTCGAGGCCTTCGTCCGGCTGACCGCGGCGCAACGGAAGGTTGACCGTGAGGGGCCGCGGGGAAAAGTCTTTACCATAGTCAATGCCAAGGGCGGGAGCGGCGCCACCACCACGGCAGTGAACCTCGCCCTGGCGCTGCATTCGGCCCACGGGAATGTTGCGCTGGTGGACATTGCATCGCTGGGACACGCCGCCCTGCACATGAACCTGAAGCCCCAGTTCACGCTGGCGGACGCGATTCGCAACCTGCACCGCCTCGACAGTTCCCTTCTCGAAAGCTTCATGACTCGCCACGGCGGCGGCCTGCAGCTGCTGGCAGGCGCCAATATGCCCCTGGTGGTCGAACCGGCCACAGCGGAATTCGCGCGCCTCTTTGATTTGCTGGTCAGCCACTTCCGCTACGTCGTGGTGGATGCTTCTTCGCGGGTGGATGCGACCACGCGGCTGGTATGCAATCTTTCGGAGACCGTGCTGCTGGTGGCCCATGCCGATGTCGCGTCCCTCTGGAGCGCCAACCGGATCCAGCAGTACCTGGGCGAGACTGGAGGACGGGAGCGCGTCCGGCTGGTGCTCAACCGCTTCCGCAAGATTGCCGGTTTCAGCGAAGCCGATGCCGAAGCGGCGGCGGGAGCCAAGCTCTTGTGGAAGATTCCGAATCAGTATGTCGCGGTATCGGGCGCAATCGATCGCGGCGTCCCGCTCATGCAGCAGGCATTCAGCGAAATGGGCCGCTCCTTTGCCGGGCTGGCCGCGGCGCTGACCGAAAATGACATCGACGTGAAGCGCAAGGCGTGGTCCTTGTTTAAGACGGTTTAGGTTCAGGGCAGGGGTGCGAGTCAAGGGGTCAGGTTAGAACGTTATGGCGAATTTGCAGACCTTCGAAAGAACCGAGTACCAGCAGGTCAAGGCCGATCTGCACCGCAAGATCCTCGACCGTCTTGACCTGGAAAAACTGGGGCGCACCGCCAACGACTCCGCCCGCGAAGAAGTTCTGCTGCTCATCCGGAACACGGTAAACAGCGAGGCGGTGCCGCTCAGCTTTGCCGAGCGCGAGCGTCTCTCCCGCGAAATTCTGGATGAGATCTTCGGCCTGGGACCGCTCGAGCCCCTGCTCAAGGACCCCACCGTCTCCGATATTCTGGTCAACCGCTACAACAAGGTGTACGTGGAACGGGCGGGCAAACTCGAGCCCACCGGTCTGAGTTTCAAGGACGACGCCCACCTGATGCAGATCATCGACCGCATCGTCTCCCGCATCGGACGGCGGGTGGATGAGTCCTCGCCCATGGTGGATGCGCGTCTGGCCGACGGCTCCCGCGTGAACGCCATCATTCCGCCGCTGGCCATCGATGGTCCCTGTCTTTCCATTCGCCGCTTTGGACGTGATCCGGTCACCGCCCGAAACATGATCGAGAACAAGAGCCTGACCGAGCCCATGCTGGAACTGTTGTCAGCCATGGTCAAGGGACGGCTGAACTTCCTGATCTCCGGAGGGACCGGCGCCGGCAAGACCACGCTGCTGAACGTCCTCTCCAGCTATATTCCGAACTCCGACCGCATCGTCACCATCGAGGACGCGGCTGAATTGCAGTTGAAGCAGGAGCACGTGGTCCGGCTGGAAACCCGTCCGCCCAACATCGAAGGCAAGGGCGCGGTGCGGCAGCGGCAACTGGTCATCAACAGTCTGCGTATGCGTCCCGACCGCATCGTGGTCGGCGAGGTCCGCGGCGAAGAGGCTTTTGACATGCTGCAGGCCATGAACACCGGTCACGAGGGCTCGCTCACCACGGTGCACGCCAACACCCCGCGCGACGCGCTCGCCCGCATTGAGAACATGTGCTCCATGGCTAATCTCAATATTCCCGAGCGCGCCATGCGCCACCAGATTGCAGCGGCCATTCATGCCGTGGTCCAGGTTTCGCGGCTCTCCGACGGTACCCGCAAGGTGATCACCATTTCCGAGGTTACGGGCATGGAGGGTGACACGATTTGTATGCAGGACATCTTTGTCTTCGATCGCCAAGGCATTGATGAAACCGGAAAGGTGCGCGGGTCATTTCGTGCCAGCGGCATCCGGCCCAAGTTTGCCGATCGATTGGCCACGGCGGGCTGCCGCCTGCGCCCCGCATTGTTCGAATCGCACATGGAGGTCTAGTCGGATTGTGGAGAAACTTTGGACCCGGCCGGGGTTGGGAAACGCGCGACCTTGGTCGTGCCGCCAGGTCATTTAAATTCGGTTGCCCTTTAGCGCTTGTGGCTTCAGCCGCGACCTTCGGTTGCTGACATCGCATGTTCATCATAATTTCCATTGCGGTCTTTATCGTGGTAGCGCTGGCGGTGTTTGTCGGCGTCTCCCTGCTGGACGAGCGCAGCTCCAAGGCCCGGTTGCTGCGCGAACGGCTCTCCACCGTCGACAAGGGCGCGGAGCGCGAGCCCAGCCAGGATCTGGCCCTGTTGCGCGACGAAGTCATGAGCAAGATTCCGGCGCTCGATAACCTGCTGCGCCGCTCTTCCAGCATCTCAAACTTTCAGACCATGCTCGAACAGGCCGACGTAAAGAGCCGCGCCGGCAACGTCCTGCTACTCTGCCTGCTCAGCGGGGCCGGGCTGGGACTGATTGTTCTGCTGTTCAGCCCCTTTCCGCAATTCGCCTGGCTGGGCCTGCTCATTGGCGCCTTTCTTCCCTACTCCTACGCCAACTATAAAAGGAGCAAGCGCTTCGAGAAATTCGAAGAAATTTTTCCCGAGGCCATCGACACCCTGGCCCGGGCCGTTCGCGCCGGCCACGCCTTCACCACCGCCCTCGAGTTGATTGCCAGCGAGATTGCCGAGCCGGTGGCCTCCGAGTTCCGCAAATTGTATGAGGAACAGAAATTCGGTCTGCCGGTGCGCGATGCCCTGATCAACCTGACCGAACGCATGCCCCTGGTGGACGTCAAATTCTTCGTCACTGCAGTAATGCTGCAGCGCGAGACCGGCGGTAATCTTGCGGAAATCCTCGACAACCTGTCCTATGTGATTCGGGAACGCTTCAAGATCATGCGGCAGGTACGGGTGCACACCGCCCAGGGGCGGATGACCATGATGCTGCTGATGGGACTGCCGCCCATCATTGTGGTGACCATGCAGGCCATGAACCCCAGTTTTATCCGGCCGCTGTTTGACGATCCGATTGGACACATGCTGATCGTGGTCGGCATCACCTTGCAGACATTGGGTTACTTCGTGATCCGGAAGATCATTCAGATTCAGGTCTAAAAAGCATGGCTCTGGCACTGGCAATCCTGTTGTTTCTGACCATCGCCCTGGTCGTGTTTTCGTTCGCGGCCGCCGCCTACGCGCCTTTCTCGGTGCTGGGCTCTCGCCTGCGCGCCCTGGGCTGGCAGAAGGCCAAGCCCCAGGAAAAACCGGCCTTCAAGGACCGCCTGGAACAGGCGCTCGATCCTCTGAGCAGGGCCCTGCCCCTCTCTCCGAGTGAAGTTTCGAGAGCGCGAAAATGGCTGATTCAGGCGGGCTATCGCGAACCGCGCCACTTGACCATCTACGTCGGCGCACGAGTGCTGCTGGCCCTGGTCGGAATGCTGGCCGTGATCGCGGTCAAGGGCAACTTCGATCTGCTCTTGATGATCGGAGTGGGAGGTTTTGGTTTCTTCATCCCCCGCTTTGTGCTCAAGCGCATGATCCGCAACCGGCAGCGTCGCATCACTCTGGGATTGCCGGACGCTCTCGATCTCACCGTCATTTGCGTAGAGGTCGGTCTGGCGCTGGACCAGGCCCTGATGCGGGTCGGCGAAGATTTGAAGCATGCCCATCCCGACCTGAGCGATGAGTTCTATCTGATGAACCTGGAAATGCGGGCGGGCAAGCCCCGGGCCGAAGCCTTGCGGAACCTGGTGGATCGCACCGGCGTTGACGATGTGCGCGCACTGGTCGCTACGCTGGTACAGACCGACCGCTTCGGCACCAGCGTCAGCCAGGCCCTTCGCATCCATTCCGATTCGCTGCGCACCGAGCGCCGTCAACGGGCCGAGGAGCAGGCCGCAAAAACCACCATCAAGATGATCATCCCGCTCGTGCTGTTCGTTCTTCCCTCCATCATCTTCGTGACGCTGGGTCCGGCCATCATCCAGCTGTTTCGTATCCTGGCGCCAGGGGCACACTGAAAATGCCCTTGCTGCAAGGTCAAGCCCAGGAGTTGTGATGCCGGTACCAGGCCCCACGGGATACGCTCTGAATCGAACCCGCCAGACCTACCTCGCCCGACAGCTGCGTATTGCGGAGACCCATTGGTCCCGCTTCTGCGGATTGATGTGCACCGATGCCGGCAGCTTCCCTGCTGGACAAGGCTTGTGGATCGTGCCCTCGCGCGGCGTGCACACCTTTGCCATGCGCTTTCCCATTGACGTGATCTACCTGGATGGCGACAAAGTTGTGGTCCACCTGGAAGAGAATCTGAAACCGTGGCGTCTGGCTCCAGTGCGGCTGCGGGCCACGTCCGTGCTGGAATTGCCCTGCAGTACATTGAGTTCTACCCAGACCGCCATCGGCGACAAAATCGAGATTGCTTTGGGACAGGCAGGCCAGGAATGAACGACGCCCCCAATTTTCTGGTCGAATGGCCCTCGCGCTGGGACGAGTTCCTCACCGCCATCGGTCCGGCGATGGGCAAGTCGCCCAAGCGTCTGGCCGGCGAAGCCCATGTGGGCCTGTTTCCGTGGTGGGGGATTCTCCTGTCCTGGGTCTTTGAACTGCTTCTGCTGGTTGCCGTGATCGTGGTCCCGGCGAAACTGGCCAGCATGCAGCCCTACGAGCCGCCGCCCAAGCCCAAGTACGACGTCATCTACTATTCCGGCAACGAACTGCCGCGCACCGAAGACGTTGGCGGCGCGGAGGCAGGCCGCTCCGGACGCTCCGGCGGGCGCGAGGCGCATCATCCCACGCAAACTATCCGCGTGGCGCGCGGCAGCACCCTGCGGGAAACCGTGGCCGACGCACCCAAGCTCGATTTACCCAGGTCCAATTCCGCGGTCGCGAACCTGTTGGCCTTGAAGGCAACGCCCGGTCCCGCTCCGGCGGAAGGCATGCGGTCATCCTTGCGCGCCCCGGTATTGCCGCAGACCGTGGTCGCGCCCGCTCCCCAGGTGCCTGACCAGTTGCGGGCCGCGCCCCAACTCAACGTGGGAGTGGCCCCGCCCAGCGTGGCGGCGCCCCAGCGCGAAGTCTCCACCCTTCGTCTTCCCGGATCGAATGCGGTGCAGGTGGTCCCACCTCCGGTCTCGGCACCGGAGCAGATGACCAACCTGAATCCGCGCCTTACCATGCCGGCGCCGCGGGTAGTCGCCCCGCCGCCAACCATGACTCGAGAAGTGGCGACGATGGGACCCGGCTTCGGGCCCGGCGAGCTGCAGAATCAGGTCGTTCCGCCGGCCGTGCAGGTCGGCAACGCCTCGGCTGAACGCCGCAACATCAGCGGCCTGGGCAACACATCGGTCGTGCCTCCCACCGTGCAATTGGGCGCAGGCGCGGCAGAGCGCTCCATGGCCGGCGGCTTGGGTTCAGGCACGGGGACGGCTGTTGTCCCGCCACCTCCGTCGGTCTCGGCCGGCGGTTCACTTACAGGCCACGGCACCGGCAATCGCGGCGCCGGGCTTGGGGGGACCGCTGGACGCCGGTCTGGCGGCCGCGCCTCCCAGCAGCAATGCCGGTGGCAGCACCTCGGGAGTGGTAGTTTCCAGCCAGCCCGGTTCGAAGGTTGGCCTGCCCGGAAGCGGCGGAAGCGGCGCCCTGGCAATGTCTCCTACCGGAGGGGATAAAGCCGGCCTGGGCGGCTCGGGTGGAGGCGGCGGCATCGGACGCGGCGATGGTCCGGGCAGCGGCTTCTCCGGCCCTGGCTCAGGTGCAGGCAAGGAAGGCACCGGCCCAGGATCAGATCCCATGGCCCGCGGCGGCATCTCGCCCTATCCCGGCTCCGGCGGCGCTGGCACCGGAACCAGCGGCACGCCAGCCCTGCCCGGAGTCTCGGTAAAAGGCGGCAGCAGCAACGTCGTGACCCTGCCCAGCTTTGGTCCCGGCGGGAAGGCGGCAGGAGGTCCGGGACGTTCGAACACCAGTCCCGAGAATCGCGGGCCCGATATTACGGTAGTCGCCACCTCACGTTCAGGTGGCGCATTCGATTTCTACGGCAAGCTCAAGGGTGACAAGGTTTACACCATCTACATTGAGACCGCGCTGGGCACTGCCGTCATGCAGTTCGCAGACCCAGCTTCTGCCGTGCACGGTTACGCCGAAGACCTCACCGCTCCTCAAGCCATGCGCTCTGACCTTCCCTCGGGGCTGCCCAAGGCGCGTCTGGTAATCTCCTGCGTCCTTGACCGCTCCGGAGCGCTGCGCCGACCTCATGTGCTCGAACCCGCCAACGCGGTAATGACCAGCAAAGTCCTGACCGCTCTCAACAGCTGGAAATTCCGTCCGGCGCGGCGCGGCGACGAACCGATTGAGGTCAACGCGATTCTCGGCTTCAACATCGACACCAACGATCAATATTAGGAATTCATCTCGACTCCTGCACTGCGGCCGGCCTAAACCCCGCATCCGAATTGACTTTTCGCCGAGCCTTCAGCACAATGCCCGGAACGCTTTTGCCCGGGAATCTTCAGCTTGGGGAATCAGGCCCATTCAGTCACTGATTTTCTAAGGAGATGCAGTATGAAAATCCCTTCCGCGGTTTTTGTTTCTCTTCTTATCTTTGCATGCACCCTTGTTCTGTTTGCCAACGGTGAACCTGGTCGATCAGGCCCCCGTGATGAGAGCAGGGTCCGAATCGGTTTGGCGATTGCCCCGGTCCATCTCAAGTTCGCCAGAAGGAACCGCGATTTGGTTGGATTGGGCAGTTACATTGTCAATGCAGAGGCCGGTTGTAACGACTGCCACAGCTGTCCCTCGTATGCCCTTGGAGGCAATCCATACATGGGACAACCGAAGCAATTCAACGCCGAAAACTATCTCGCCGGCGGAGTTCCCTTCGGACCCTTTACCTCACGCAACCTCACACCAGAGGAAGGCGGCCTTCCTGCTGGCCGCACTTTTGAGCAGTTCGCGCTACAGATGCGAACTGGCATCGATCTGGACAAGGCGCACCCTATGTTTGGCCCTTTGCTTCAGGTCATGCCCTGGCCGGTTTTTCAGAGCATGACCGACCGCGACCTGCTGGCGGTATATGAATACTTGAGTGCTATCCCGTCGGCGACGCCCGGCAGTTGCACCGGCGGCGGGCAGTAAATCGTGTGCCAGCCCCACCCTCCTCCCCAGGAGGGTGGGCCCGCGACCATTCGTAGCGTGTTTCTCCTGAGATTGTGTTTCTCTTGAAAAGAGTGCGGCTGCAGGGACAACTACAAAATACTCTTTCGCTTCAACAGCACCGCGGTTCCGTCCCGATACACCACACTCCACTGCCCGGCCTCTTCCAGCATATTGGCCAGCGAAGACCCAGCCGGCAGCAGCGCCCAGTTGACATGTTTCTGGTTCAGGAAGCTGTCCCATTCGGGGGTCAGGCGAATGGTCTTCAGGTAATCCCGCAGAAAATCAACTCCGTAGAAATCGTGGCGGTCGTCAACAAAAACTTTGTTTCGCGGATAAAGACGGTAGATCAGGTATCCGCCCCAGAAGTCGGGTGCGAAGATCGGTTCGCGGAGGCCGCGCTGCATAATCGCATCCGTGGCTTGCACCGGCAGGTGTCTGGGATCGAAATGCGCGTTCATCCATTGAGTTGCTCCCAGCCGGCCCTGGTGGGCACACACCAGCAGCCCCAGAAACACCGCAGCCACCGGCCAGATATGGCCGCGGAAGCCCAGTTCGACCTGTCCCACGCGCCCGGTGAAGGCCTGCCAACGGGAAATGAAGGCCCGCAGCCGTACAGAGAGATTCTGGTTACTGCTGGCTTCGGTGAGCGCCCGCGTCCACAGAGGCGCGACGATCAGTGTGATCAGCAGCGACGAAACCGGAAGGCTGCGCGCAGCGTACAAACCGCTGTACGTCGCCAACAGCAGCACGAAGACATGCGAGAGCGACGGCTTGCGGCGCGCCGCCGCCAACGTCACGATCGTGATCAGCAGGATCACCACAAAGCATTGCTGGGCCACGCCGTGAAAATTGGGCGAAAGAAATTCGTCGATATGGTTCATCAGCCAGCGGCTGGTGAGGTATCGGTAAACATGCAGGTGAAGTTTATAGCCGTAGGGGTTGATGAAACTGGCTACGAGCGAAGCTACAGTCACCATTCCTAACGTTCGCAGCCGCTGCGCCAGCCCGCGCCGCCTTTCTACGTCTCGGTAGTGCCGGATAGCAGCGCTCAGCAGATACAGCCCCAGCAGCGCAAAGCCCAGCACGAAGCCTCCATGCACATTCACCCAGAGCAGCATCAGAGCGGGCAGAAACCACAAGCGCCGCGGGCTTGCAGCATTGTCCAGGCTCTCTGAGCTGTCCAACAGCTGGAACCAGATCACCGTAAACAACCAGCTCAGCACGTGCGGCCGGGCAAACAGATGAATCATTGAGACACCCAGGGAGAGGGCGAGCAGGAGCGCCGTAACCGGCAGATCCGCGCCGCGCCGCAGGCACAGGCGCAGGGTGAGCGCGAAGGTCAGGGCAATGATTATTGCGGTGAAGAAGACCACACCGTTCAAGCCCAGCCAGTGATGAATGCCTGCAATCTTCAGGTCATAGAGCCATTCCCATGCGTACCAGGTCTGCCCGCCCATGGTGACGGAGAACGGGTCAGTGCGGGTAATCGAGTGCGTTCGCAGCATCTGCTCGCCATTGCGTATATGCCAACCTATGCTGGCATCTCCCAGCAGCCGCGGCGCCAGTGCCCCGCCGCTCATGGCAAACAGCAGAATGATGAAGATCAGATCGGTGATGGAGGGAGCAAGAAATCGAAACCACGCCGGTGGTGGGGCCTTGTCGGAAGCAGTATCGATCTGAGCGGCGTTCGAATCCAATGTGTTCGCACCCAACCGGACATGTTACCCGATCGTGCGGAAACGATGGGCCCGAGGTCGGGAGGCTCGCACCACTCAGAGTTGCGCTGTGTGGGTCGGACACTCCTGTCCGACGCCTTTGACTTGAGCTCGCCGTGCCGCAAAACATAAACCCAAAAGTCGCAAGCGTCGGACAAGAGTGTCCGACCCACACACACGGTCACGCCAGATGCTCCCTACTTGCCCGCCTTCCCGGCAAGCACTGGTTCTCTTTCAAACTCGCTGGTCGGAAGTGCCTTGCGTTTTTTCCGGGAGCGAAGCCAGTTCTGGAAGGAATCCATGTAGATGTAATAGACAGGAGTAATGTACAGCGTCAGCAGCTGGGAAAATACGAGTCCGCCAACCACGGCCAGCCCCAGCGGGCGGCGTGATTCCGCGCCCGCGCCAAAGCCCAGCGCAATCGGCAGCGTGCCCATGAGCGCCGCCATGGTGGTCATCATGATGGGACGAAAGCGCAGCAACGCTCCCTGATAAATGGCCTCCTGCGCCGGATCGTGGCTGTCGCGCTGCCGCTCCAGCGCCACATCGATCATCATGATGGCATTTTTCTTCACAATGCCGACCAGCATGATCACGCCCACAAAGCCGTACAGGTTAAGCTCAAGGTGAAAGAGCATCAATGTAATCAGGGCGCCAAAACCCGCCGAGGGCAGGCCGGAAAGAATGGTCAGGGGATGGATGAAGCTCTCATACAAGATGCCCAGCACCAGGTAGATCACCAGAATGGCCATCACCAGCAGCAGCCCCAGCCCGCTGATGGACGACTCAAACGCCTGCGCCGTGCCCTGAAAGCTGGTGCTGACGCTGGCCGGCAACATCTCCCGCGCCGCCTTGCCCACGGCATTGACGGCATCTCCCAGCGAAACCCCCGGACGCAGGTTGAAGGAAATGGTCACCGCCGGCAGCTGGCCCAGGTGGTTGATAGTGAGAGGACCAAGCGTCCGCGTAAGTCTGGCCACGGCGTTCAACGGCACTAGTTGCCCGCTCGAAGAGCGCACGTACAACATCGAGAGCGCCGAGGGATCGAGCTGGTACTGGTTCTCCAGCTCAGTGATCACGCGGTAGGCGTTGTTGGGCGCGTAGATGGTCGAAATCTGGCGCTGGCCGTACGCGGTGTACAGCGCATCTTCCACCTGGTTGGCCGTAATGCCCAGCGCCGAAGCCTTGTCGCGATCGATGTCCACGTTGACCTGGGGATTGGTGATCTGCAAATCGCTGGTGACATCCTGCAGCAGCTTTTGCAACTGCGGGTCGCTGCGCAGTTTCGCTTCCAGCCTGGGCGCGTCCTGATAAAGCTCGTTAGTATCGGGCGATTGCAGGGTGAACTGGTACTGACTTTTGGTCAGCTGCCCACCGATGCGGATGGGCGGCAACAGTTGCGGAAAGGCGTTGATACCGGGGACGGCTGCCAGCTTCACTCTCAGGTCCTGAACGATCTCCTGCGCTGACATGCGCTGACTCCGCGGCTTCAGCCGGGCAAACAGACGTCCCGCATTTCCCCCCGCGGCCGTGGACATGAAGGAGTCGATGTAGGGCTGTGCCATCACCACCTTATTCAAGGCCAGCTGGTGCTGCATCATGTTATCGAACGAAATCCCCTGCGGCCCTTCAGTGAAGATAAAGATCTGTCCCTGGTCCTCATCCGGCAGAAAGCCTTTGGGGATGGCGATAAACAGGTAGGCCGTCCCTGCCATGACCACGACGGAGACCGCCATGGTGGCAAGTTTGTGCCGAAGCGTTACCTGCAGGGTGCGATCGTAAAGCCTCAACAGCCCGTCGAAAAAGCTCTCGAAGAGGCGCCACAACCGGCCGTGCTCTATTTCCTTCGAAGCGCGCAGGAAGCGGCTGCACAGCATGGGCGTGAGGCTGAGCGAGACCACTCCCGAGACCAGAATCGCCACACTGATGGTTACCGCGAACTCGTGCAGCAGCCGTCCCAGAATGCCGCTCATGAAAAGCACGGGAATAAAGACCGCCGCCAGCGACAGGGTCATGGAAACGATGGTGAAGCCGATCTCGCCCGCGCCCCGGAAGGCCGCTTCCATCGGGGGCTCGCCCATCTCCATATGGCGCACGATATTTTCCAGCATCACGATGGCGTCATCCACCACGAAGCCGACCGAAAGGGTCAGGGCCATCAGCGACAGGTTGTCCAGCGAATATCCCAGCAGATACATGATCGCGAACGTGCCCACGATCGACATGGGCAGCGCCATGCTGGGAATGGCGGTCGCCGAAAGGTTCCGCAAAAACAGGAAGATGACCAGAATGACCAGTATCAGAGCCAGGAAAAGGGTGAACTTCACATCGTCCACCGAGGAGCGGATGGAAACCGAGCGGTCGTAGAGCGTGTCCACGTTCACCGAGGGCGGCATGACCGCGCGGAAGCTGGGCATGAGCCCGTTGATGGAATCAACGACTTCCACCGTGTTGGTCCCCGGCTGACGTTGCACGGCCAGAATGATGCCGCGCCGCAAGCCTTTGGCGTCGTAAAACCAGCTCGCGGTCTTGTCGTTCTCCACTCCATCGACGACTTCGCCGAGATCACGCAGCCGCACCGGAGCGCCATTGCGGTAGGCCACGACGAGTGGTCCATAATCCGCAGCCTTGGTGAGCTGACCATTTACCTGGACCGTGAAGGCCTGGTGAGTCCCATACAGAATGCCGGTAGGCAGGTTTACGTTGCCGGTCTGGATGGCATTCGTGACTTCATCAATGCCGATCTGACGGCTGGCCAGCGCCTTGGGATCAAGTTTGGCGTGGACGGCATATTTCTGCGCACCGTACACGCTCACCTGGGCCACGCCACTTACCATAGAGATGCGCTGCGCCATCAAGGTTTCGGCGTATTCATCCACGTCGGAAAGGCGCAACGTCGGCGAGTTCAAGCTCAGATACAGAATCGGCTGGTCGGCGGGATTCACTTTCTGATACGACGGCGGGCTGGGCAGGTTCTGCGGCAGGTCGCGAGCCGCCTTCGCAATCATGGACTGCACGTCCTGCGCAGCGGCGTCCAGGTTGCGGCTCAGATTGAATTGCAGCGTGATCTGGGTGGAACCCTGCGTGCTCGACGAAGTCATCGAGTCCACGCCGGCGATGGTGGAGAATTGTTTTTCCAGCGGCATGGCCACTGCCGAGGCCATCGTGTCCGGGGTCGCACCTGGCAGGCTGGCCGAAACCAGGATGGTAGGGAAATCCACGTTGGGCAAATCGCTTACCGGCAACAGGCGATAGCCCATGATGCCGAACATGAGGATGCCCAGCATCACCAGGGTGGTCATGACCGGACGACGAATAAAGATTTCGGCGACGTTCATGTTGACTAGCCCCCGGCCCGGGGAGGATTCGCGGCCGGCGCGGCGACTTCCTTGAGTTCCACCTTCGTCACTCCAGGCACCAGACGGAGCTGGCCGTCAGTGACCACCTGTTCGCCCGCGGCGAGGCCCTTCGAGATGACCGCTTGTCCGTCCGTACTGCGGTCAAGAGTCACCGAACGGGCCTCGACCGTCATGTCCGGTTTGACCACAAAAACGAACTGTCCCTGCTGACCATTCTGCAGGGCCTGCGAGGGCACGACGATGGCGTCGGACTGCTGCGCCAGGGTCAGCACCACGTCCACAAACTGACCCGGCCAGAGGCGTCGGTCAGCGTTGGGGAACTCGCCCTTCAGCTTGATGGTGCCGGTGGCCTGGTCCACCGTGTTGTCGATGAAGCTCAGCCAACCCGAAGCCGGCCCGCGTGTGTCGTTGGGAATGAACGCCTGCACCCGCAATTTTCCCCGGCCGGAGTAGCGTTTGATCTCGGCCAGATTCTGCTCGGGCACGGTAAACGTGGCATAAATCGGCTGCACCTGGTTGATGCTCACCAGAAACGGAGTATCGTTGGCCTTGATCATGTTGCCCTGGTGAATCAGCAGAGGACCGGTGCGGCCATTGATGGGCGAATAAATGCTGCAGTAAACCAGTTGCACCCGCGCGTTCTCAACCATTGCCTGATCGGCGAGGACGGCGGCGTCGAGGGCATCCGCCTCCGACTGCATGCGGTCATATTCTTCTTTCGAAACTACGCCCGCCTGGTTCAGTGCTCGCGAACGATTGGCCTGGTTGCGTGCATTGGCGGCCTGCGCCTGGTCGCGCGCAAGCATGCCCTGCGCCTGTTTCAGCGCCGCCTCGAATGGACGCTTGTCGAGCGTGAACAGCAACTGCCCCTTGCTGACGTCCGCGCCTTCCTTGAAATGCACTCCGGTAAGCTCCCCGGTCACCTGCGTCTTCACTGAAACATTCGAGTAGGCCTCGACCGCGCCAATTGCCTTCACCTGCAGCGGAACCGATTTCTGCTCCACCGTGGCCACCAGCACCGGCACCGCGCTGATGCGCGGAGCTTCAGCCTTGGTCCCCGAGCATGCGCTCAAGAGAGCTAAACTGGCAAAAAGCGCTGTAAGATCTCGAACCATTGACCCCTTACTATTTGACGAAAACATTCTCATAACGTTTCTGAGAACCGAGAACCAGCAAACTGGCAACTGAAAACAGCCCCCTCAGTTCCCTCCGCGAAACCCAGGCAACACATCCCGCTTGTACCACTCGAGGGTCAACTCTTCGTCCCCGCACATCAGATAAATATTGAACTGGGTCACTCCCACCTGGGCCAGCTTTTTCAGCTTCTCCCGGTGAGCGTCAACCGGCCCCACCAGGCAAAACCGGTCCACCACTTCATCGGAAACAAAGCGGGCATTGTCGCTGCCTACTTCGGCATGATGCTGGTAGTCGTATCCGGCACGGTCCTGGACGTAGGAAGTGAGCGATGCCGGCAGGTCTTCAGGCTTGTACCGCGATATCAGATCGACCACATGGTTTGAAACCAGCGCGGGAAACCAACGCACCCGCTGCCGCGCCAGGGCCAGATCATCCGACACCCAGACCGGGGCCGCCGCCATGACCTCGACTGCCTTGGCATCGCGGCCCGCTTCCTTCGCGCCTTGCCGCACAAATCCCAGGCACCACTCAATCAGGTCGGGATCGGCAAATTGCAGAATCACACCATCCGCAATTCGTCCTGCCAGGCTCAGGACCTTCGGTCCGTAACCGGCAATCCAGACCGGAGGAGAGCCCGTCGCCCAGGCGAGCCGGGTTGACTGACCGTCGTGCTGTACTTCGTGTCCTGCGGTGAGTTCGCGAAAGGTGATGACGGCACGTTCCAACTCCGCGGGAGTGACCGGTTTTTTCCCCAACACCCGTCGCGAACTGTCACCGCGTCCGATGCCCAACTCCATGCGCCCGCCCGAAATCAGGTTGAGGGTGGCGAAAAGGCTGGCCGTGACCGTAAGGTCGCGGACGGCGGGATTGGTGACGCAGGGGCCCAGCCGCATAGTCTGGGTTGCGTTCGCCATCAGGGTAAGCAGCGGGTAAGGCTCTTTCCACAGCACATGGGAGTCAAAAATCCAGCCATACTGAAATCCCGAGGCTTCCGCCTGCGTGGTCAGCGCGACAATTCGCTCCACGGAAATATCCGGTTTCAGGGTGATCCCGAACTTCATGCTTCCCTTTCGCGTTATGGGTCGAAGTGAACCGCCGGGGGCTAACCTAACGGCAAACCTCGGGCGCTGAAGCGCAAACCATATCGAATGATTTGGTGGCACGACTGATGCGCCGGGCCGATTCGTCATTAATTCGGAAGTCGTGCTCTTCCCAACCGCCTTGCCGTTCCTCTGAACACGGCTTCCGATATTGATCAGCGCCGCCGCTTTTCCGCAGCCTGCTAGCATAGAATACATCACGCTTCAGCCCCGACCGAGAGGGCTCAAGCAGCCAGGGGATTAGCCAATGGGGTTCGATACCATCATTACCGGCGGCACCGTGGTCACGGCTGCCGATACTTCTCAGGCCGACGTCGCCATCTCAGGCGGCCGGGTCGTCGCCCTGGGCAGCAGCTTGCCTCGCGAAAATGCCACGCGCCTCATCGACGCCTCAGGCAGGTATGTGCTCCCCGGCGGAATCGATGTCCACACCCACCTCGATATGCCCTTCGGCGGCACCACCAGTGCGGACGATTTTGAAACTGGCACGCGCGCGGCCGCTTTCGGAGGCACTACTACCCTGATCGACTTCGCCATCCAGTACAAGGGCCAGTCGCTGCGCACCGCTTTCGACACCTGGATGCAGAAGGCATCGTCGAAGGCAGTGGCCGATTACGGATTTCACTGCATCATCACCGACCTGCCCGACGCGCAGCTGGCCGAAATGCCGCAACTGGTGCGCGAGGGCGTCAGCAGCTTCAAGCTGTTCATGGCATATCCCGGCGTTTTCATGCTCGACGATGCCAGCATCTTCAAAGCCATGCGCACGTCGGCCGCGGCCGGAGCCATGGTTTGCATGCACGCGGAAAATGGCGGCGCCATTGATGTGATCGTCAAGCAGGCCCTGGCCGAGGGCAAGACCGCTCCCAAGTACCATGCTCTCACCCGCCCCACCACGGCGGAAGCCGAAGCCACATCCCGCGCCATCGCTCTTGCCGAAATGGCTGGTTCGCCGGTGTACATCGTGCACCTCAGCTGCAACGACGCTCTGGAAAAAGTGCGCGAGGCCCGGGATCGCGGCCTGCCCGTCTACGCCGAAACCTGTCCTCAGTATCTATACCTCTCCCTCGAAAATATGGATGCGCCCGGTTTCGAAGGCGCCAAGTACGTCTTCACGCCGCCGCTGCGCGAGAAGTGGCATCAGGAAAAATTGTGGAAGGGATTGACCCACGACCATCTGCAGGTCGTTTCCACCGACCACTGCCCGTTCTGCTACAGGGAGCAAAAGGAAATGGGCATCGGCGACTTTACCAAGATTCCCAACGGCGGCCCCGGCATTGAGCACCGCATGAGCCTGGTGTACTCCGGCGGCGTGGCCCAGGGACGCTTCAGCGTGAATCGTTTCGTTGAACTGGTGGCGACCGCGCCCGCCAAACTCTTCGGCCTCTATCCCCGCAAGGGCACCATCGCGGTCGGCAGCGACGCCGACCTGGTTATCTTCGACCCGAAACGTGAGCACACCATCAGCGCCAAAACCCATCACATGCGGGTGGACTATTCCATGTTCGAAGGGATCAAGGTGACCGGAATGCCGGACGTCGTGCTCTCCCGCGGGCGCGTCCTGGTCGAGGGCGATAAATTCCTGGGCCGCCCCGGTCAAGGTGAGTTCATCAAAAGAGGCGCCTGCCCGGCGGTCTAGCGAAATTCGACACTTGTCATCCCGACCGGAGCGAGCGCAGCGAGCGGAGTGGAGGGACCTGTTTTCTGGGAGATGAACAACCGCAGGTCACTTCGTCTTCGCTGCGCGGCGGGTCGCGAAGGTATGCTGAGGCGAGAGGTCGGTCCCAAACCCTGGCGGCACAAACGCAAGAAGCAGGTCCCTCCGCTCCGCTCGCTGCGCTCGCTCCGGTCGGGATGACAGTTTGTTTAATAGGTGCACTGGTTGCAAAGGCTTATACGTTTCCCAGATCGGAGAACGGAGATCGCTCCATGCCCATCACTCTCGTACCCGCACAGCAGGAAGAAATGCTCTCCTCCGCCCGTGCCGCGTTCAGGAACGCCCACGCTCCCTATTCGAATTTCAAGGTGGGAGCGACCATCCTCACCGAGCGCGGCACGATGTATCGCGGCTGCAACGTGGAGAACGCCTCGTTTGGCCTGACTATCTGCGCCGAGCGCAACGCGATCTTTGCTGCCGTCGCAGCCGAAGGGAGTGGCATGAGGATCAAAGCGGTTGCCGTGGCCACCGAGCGTGACGGCCCCTGCGCCCCCTGCGGCGCCTGCCGCCAGGTCATCTTTGAATTTGGCCCCGACGCGCTGGTCTTGTTTCGTGGTCAGACGGGCACCGAGCAGATGGTCATCACCAAATTGCTGCCCGAGGGCTTTCGCTTGTGATCCGCTGCTACTTTTTGAACCAGTAGATGAGAATGCCGTAGCCCACTCCGGCAGCGTCACTCGTTCTGGCGGATTGAAATGCCATAAACCGGCCGTCAGTGGAAATTACCGGGTTCGACGCCTTGCCGCCCTCGTAATCATTGAAGTGTGTAATCCGGGTGAAATCCTTCCCGGTGCCGTCAAGTTTCAACTTCCAGATATCAATGTTTCCCGAGCCCCGCGTTCCTCCCAGTTGCTCGCATTGCCGGTCTGCTTCGACAGCGGTGTACTGCCCATCCGGGAAAATTCCTTCCACTTCGTTATACGATCCCGGCATCTTTGAGAAATTTGTCACCTGGCCGGTATTGAGATCAATGCCCATCACCGACGAACGACCCTCCGGTTCGTAGCAGGTAAAAGTCATCTTGGTGTCGTTGTCATAGAAGTCCTGCGCTTCGATGACGCAGCTCTTGTCCTTGCTTTCGTAAACCGTCTTCTGGTTCACCAGCCTGGGAACGCCGGAGAGATCCAGGTCCGCCACCACCAGTCGTGAAGCTTCCGGCGCAAGCTCGGGCGCCTGGGCAGCCACCTGCGAAAACGCAATTTTCAGGGTCTTCTTGGAAATCGCCGCGCCCTCGCTCATCTTCTGGCCGAGCTTCACCGGCCGGGCTCCGGGTTCCCGGCTGAGAAACCAGAGTTCGTTGTCGCGCGTGCGGCTGGTGTGCACATCTTCGAAGTGGTCAGGGCCGATCAGGACGTAATCCCCGGTCACAAGATGCATCACCCGCAGAAACGCGGCGCCCGGGACGTTGCAGGTCAGACACCGAATGATGTGCGACTTGAGGTCCACCACCATGGCGTCGCCAAAACTCTTGGCCATGAAGGCGACGCGCTGATTGTCCGGAGAAATATCCGCGCGCTCCCCGAAATGGGTCAGTACCTCGATATTGGGAGGCAGATGATCGAGCGGACTACCCGGGTTCCTCTGCGCGAGCGCCACAGCCGAGGCGAGAAGCAGAACAAGCAATCGCATTCCCGAGATGGTATCAAAGCTTGCCCACTGCCGTGGCCTTTCTGCTGAATCAGCCTTCGTGATACTTCGTGTCCTTCGTGGTTATCGAATTTTATGCGTCGTATTGTGAAAGGCCGCTACCCGGTATAGGAAATACTTTCCACCACCCTACCCCACAATGTAAGCTTCCCTGTTCCTGACGGAACCGACGATGCCGCCGACTGCAGCCCCGCGCCCCCTCGACATCATCCGCAAGAAACGCGACGGCGGCGAATTGTCCTCCGACGAGATCGGGTTTCTGGTCCGCGCCTATACCAAAGACGAAATCCCCGACTATCAAATGGCGGCCTGGCTGATGGCCGTACTCATCAAGGGGATGACCGGCCTCGAACTGAGCGCCCTCACCGGAGCCATGCTCCATTCCGGCGAGCTTTTGGATCTCTCTGACCTTCCCGGCGCCAAAGTGGACAAACATTCCACCGGCGGCGTGGGCGACAAGACTTCGCTCATCCTCGCGCCCATTGTCGCCGCCGGCGGCGTTACCGTTCCCATGATCAGCGGTCGCGGCCTTGGACACACCGGCGGCACGCTGGACAAACTGCAATCCATCCCAGGCTTCAACATCGATCTGTCGCTGGAGGAGTTTCGCCGCGTGCTCAAGAGTTGCGGCTGCGGCCTGATCGGCCAGACCGCCGAAATCGCTCCGGCCGACAAAAAGATATACGCCCTGCGCGACGTGACCGCGACCGTCGAAAGTCCCAACCTGATCTGCGCCTCGATCATGAGCAAGAAGCTGGCTGAGGGCATCGATGGCCTTGTCCTGGACGTTAAAACCGGCAGCGGGGCGTTCATGAAGACCGAGAAGGACTCTGTCCACCTGGCCGAACTCATGGTCGAAACCGGTGAACGCATGGGCAAAAAGATGGTCGCGCTCATCACCGACATGGATCAGCCTCTGGGCCTGAAGGTCGGCAATGCTCTCGAAGTCGAGGAGTGCATCGAGGTAATGAACGGCGGAGGGCCCGCCGATTTGCGCGACCTTTCGGTTGAGCTGGCCGCCTGGATGTTCTACCTTGCGGCCCGCACTCCCAGTGTTGACGAGGGCCGCGAGTTGGCCGACAAACTGATTCGCGATCATTCCGCGCTCAGGAAGTTTCGCGAGATCGTCAGCGAACAAGGCGGCGACCCACGGGCCATTGACGACCCCAAACGCTTGCCCCAGACGCAGCATCGCACCCAGGTCCTCAGTCCAGCCCACGGCTTCGTCGAATCCATTCAGTGCGAGCAAGTGGGCATTGCCAGCCTGATGCTGGGTGGCGGACGCGAAACAAAAGACGACCTGATCGATCCCGCCGTCGGCCTCGTCCTGCACAAGAAGGTCGGCGACCCGGTGCGGGAAGGCGAGGCCTTCTGCACAGTCCACTACAATTCCGATGCCCGGCTCAGCAGCGCGCAGAATCTGCTGCAGCAGGCGTATCGTGTCGCCGCCAGGGCCCCGGCTGGGAGGCGGCCTTTGATCCACCGCATCATTTCCGGAAAGGAAACGCAAGCATGACCATCGAGGCTCGAGCCAGCAGACGCGACCTCACTCCCACGGCCCAAGACCTGGTGTGCACGCAAGCTTCACAGTACATGGAGCGGAGGCGCGAATGGGCCGCCTGACAGGGCTTCTGGGCCTGGCCACCATGCTCGGCCTGGCTTATCTCTTTTCCAGCAACCGGCGCGCCATCCGGGTCAAGACCGTGGCCCTGGGGCTTTTCCTGCAGTTCGTGTTTGCCCTCTTCGTCCTGCGCTTCAACTTCGGCCGGAATTTGCTGGAATGGGCCGGGCACGGCGTGGAAAAGTTTTTGGAGTATTCCTTCGCCGGCTCGCAACTGGTGTTTGGGGAATTGGGCCGGAAGGGCGGCTCCATGGGAATGATCTTTGCCTTCCAGGTGCTGCCCACGGTGATTTTCATTTCCGCGTTTTTTGCCGTGCTCTATCACTATGGCGTGATGCAGTTCATCATTCGCCAGATGGCAAAGCTCATGATCCGCATGGGCGCCAGTGGCGCGGAATCGCTCGACGTTGCCGCCAGCATCTTCATGGGCCAGACCGAGGCGCCCCTCACCATCCGTCCCTACCTGCCATCGCTGACTCGCTCCGAACTGATGACGGTTATGACCGCGGGCATGGCGCACGTCTCCGGCGGCATCATGGGCGCCTACATTCTCTATGGCGTCGAGGCCAAGCACCTGCTGAGCGCCGTGATCATGACCGCCCCCGGCACGATCTTGATGGCGAAAATGTTCGTGCCGGAGACCGAAGAGCCCGTGACAAAACCGCGCGACAAGTCAGATCCGCAGGAAATCCCTTCGTTGACCGACATTGACCCCGAGGCTTTACCCAAAGACGAGAACGTTCTCGGGGCCATCACCCGCGGCACCATCGACGGCCTGCACCTGGCTTTGAACATCGCCGCCATGCTGATTTCTTTTCTCGCCCTCATCGCCCTGATCAACGGAATATTCGGCGGCATTCACAACCATATCTTTCACTGGTTCCCTTCGAGTCTGGAACAGGTCTTCGGCGTCATCTTTGCTCCCATCGCTTTTGTCATCGGCATTCCCTGGAGCGAGTGTGGCATCGTGGGCAATCTTCTGGGAACCCGCATGGTGATCAATGAACTGGTGGCCTACGGCATGCTGGGCGCGCAGAAGGGCATTCTCGATCCCCGCTCCTTCGCCATCGCTACGTTCGCGCTATGTGGCTTTGCGAACTTCAGTTCAATCGGAATTCAGATCGGAGGCATCAGTGCCCTGGCGCCCAACAAGCGCGGTGAACTGGCGAAGCTCGGCTTCCGCGCCATGATTGCGGGCACCATGGCTAATCTGATGTCGGCTTCGATCGTGGGCATGCTGTTGCGCTGAGATGGGGTGGGGTGGAAGGGCACGGCTTCAGCCGTGCCACAAATCGCTGAAGATATTGTCGCGCTTTAGCGCCCGAACTCAGCTTCTCGACAGCCAACCTCAGGCGCTAAAGCGCCCCCCGGTTCGGGAGGCTTAGCGCCACGACTGAAGTCGTGCCCTTCCAAAACCAGTTGCACCTATGCACGTCCCAAAACTCGTGGCACGAGACTCACTCCCTTGCACTCTCACCTACGTCAACCCTGCCCAGGCCACATTGGCAAACGGATCGACCGTTGCCAGCGGCGAAGACACGCCCAAGGCGTCAATCGCTTTCTCGGCCATCATCTGGTCAAGGATCAGGGGAACCTCAAAGATCGCGTAATTCTTGTAGGCATCGACGTTCCGTCGGAACTCCGCGAACGTAGCTTCCCTCAGGAGCTGTTCTACCGCCGCTCCGATGTCGCGGAAATCTGACACCACCATTCCCAGGCGCTTTTCGATCAGCCAGGTTCCGTTGTAGCGTTCCTGCGGCATGGTTCGCGCGTTCCGTTCCACAATCACCGGCAGTCCGAATTGCAGGGCCTCGCTGATGCTGCCGGGCCCCGGCTTGCCGATAAAGAAATCCGCCAGCGACATGAAGTAGTCAACCTGGTTGGTGAACTCCTCGATGACCGCCGGCTTGGCCAACCCCAGGCCACGCAGTCTGGCTGCCAGTTCCAGGTTGTGGCCGCATAGAAAAATCAGCTGCAGCTGCTTTGAACTCTGGTCCAGTCTCTTCGCGATCTCGATCATCGACGCCGAACCCTGGCCTCCGAACATCACAATGCCAGTCGGCAAGTCCGGCCTCAGGCCCAGCTTCAGCCTTTCCGCAACCCGATCGATCTCCGGCTTGCGATAAAACGATGGCTTAAGAATCATCCCCGAGGTCTCATAAACCCGCCGCCGGTGGTGACCCATCGCCAGCGCCTGCTCTCTGGCGCGCTGGCTGCCGCAGATGATGAATTCCGATTCCGGCACGATCCAGAAGTTGGAGGGATAGTCGGCCAGGTCGGTCAGCAGCGTCACGAAGGCGGCGTTCGGTATCTCCTGGCGAATGCTCTGTGCCAGGCAGCGATTGAAGTGCGGGATCACGGAGAGTACAAGGTCGGTGGGATGCTGCGCCCAGTAATTCCGCAGAATTCGGACGATGCGCGAATGATGCAGCTGGATGGTGCGCTGAAAAAGGGTCAGCAAGGGCGGCGTGAGCCGGGTCCAACCCTTCTTGAGGATCAGGTTATATCCGTCTTGTATGCGCAGGCCCGTGGCGCGATGGACAAAGTCAATGGGATCCAGCAATTCCTGCAAGTTCAGAAGCTTGACGTTCCAGGGATGATACTGCTGGTCGAGGACCGTTTTCAGGGCCCCAGCGGCACTCCGGTGTCCGCCGCCCGCGTCGTGAAAAACTATGGTGAGGTCGTACATTGCAACCTCCTGACCGCCATCGACCATAAGCATCTCAACTTCGCCTTAAGGGAAGATCAAAGCTTTATTAATTTTCCGTGAATTAAGCGTTTGGAGAATAAGTAACGTTACTAACGGAACGGCGAGTCATCCCGAGCGCGGCTCGAGCCGCGCTGGCGCGGTGAGAGCAAGTCGAGGGACCCCTATCTTACCGAGGGCGCATCCGCTTATAGGGGTCCTTCGACTTCGCTGAGCATTTCGCAAGCGAAATGCTTAGCTGCGCTCAGGATGACAGAGGGAGGTGATTTATGCCCCGTGCGAGAAGGTATTACGGCTGCGCCGCCGAAAGCGGAACCGGCGCCATCGTCGAAGCAGACAGCCCGTTGCCGCGAATGATTTCACTGAATAGTTTTGCGCTGCTGCGCAGGGTGCGCTGTTGCGTCTCCGGATCAAGTGCTACCAGGCCGAAGCGAAGCGTCCAGCCTTCGTTCCATTCGAAGTTGTCGGTGAGCGTCCAGTGCAAATACCCAAGGATGTCGTGCCCCTCGCCGATCAGTGCATGCAGCTCGCGCAAGACATTCACAATCAGCCACGGGCGAATCTGGTCTTCGGCGTCGGGCACGCCGTTTTCCATGATGTAAATCGGCTTGCCCAGCCCGGCAGCCCGTTTGACCGCCTTGCGGATGGCCTGGGGATAGGCTTCCCCGTATGGCCGCTCAAAGCCAGGGTCCCCCTGCGGGACATGCGAGGGCACAAACACGTTGGCGAAAAATGTGCTCGCATTCCGGATATCGAAAGCGACATGAAAGCGGCTGTACACATTCAGCCCTACAAAATCGCAACAGCCCATGGCCTCGCGATCGCGCCCATTGAACAGACCGAATGGAAACCCCAGCCGGCCGTTTTCGATCAGATCGAAAAAAGTATGATTGAACAGCCGGTCGAGCCAGCCGGCCACCCATCGATTGGCCATTCCCCGCACCGGCTCGAATACTACATAATGCTGGGCCCATCCCACCTGCGCGTCTGGCACCAGTTCATGCAGGGCGCGATATGCCAGCACATGCGCTCGCGCCTGCGCGCGGTTCACCCGCAGCGCGTTGAGCAGTTGCCCCTTGTGGCCAGGAGGAAATTCCCCCAGCACATATCCGCAGGCCGCATAAACGTTGGGCTCGTTGAACGTGACCCATAAACGGCAAAGGTCCCCAACCGCTTTCGCCACTTCCCGAGTGAAGCGTTCGAAAAGCTGCGGTGCATCCGCCCGAAGGAACGCCCCGCGCTGCTCAAACCATCGCGGGTGGGTAAAGTGATGGAGGCAAACGATGGGCTCAATCCCGCGCGCGTGCAGTGCCTCCAGCATCTGTCGATACCGCTGCAGCGCCGCCCGGTCAAAGCGCCCTTGTTCCGGCTCGATGCGGCTCCACTCCAGCGAGAGTCGCAATGCTTTCAACCCCAGGTCGCGGGCAATATCGAAGTCGCGCTCGGCATTTTCCCACCAGTCGCAGGCTTTGCCGCACCGGTCTCCAGACTTGATCCGGCCCGCGAGTTCCCAGTCCGACCATTGATTGCAATTGCCGCCTTCAACCTGATGAGCCGCCGTGGATACGCCCCACAGAAAATCCTTGGGAAAGAGGAGAAACGGCTCAGGGCTTGAGTCGCGAAGGCCCACTTCGTTCATGCCGTGCATTCCATGGTTTGCATTCTACGATATGGCCACGCCGCTTTCGGCTGGCCCAACTCAGATTGAATGAATCGAGATATTGGTGGAGCTAGTCGGGATCGAACCGACGACCTCATCGTTGCGAACGATGGTGTCTGCCAACTTAACTCACTGACTCGCTTATACTTCCCAGCTGAGTACGGTCCACTATGGTCCAATTCAACACTGACGGCCTGCGGAGTTTGCCTCAGCTACTTTCGGCCTGGTTTGAACTGGGTACCTCGAAGGGCACGATTCTGAACACAAGTTCTAGGTAGCGATAAGAAAAACCGGAATAGGTCAGGGGACAGCAAACGCTGTCCCTACTTTTTTGCCCACGGGGTCTACGACTGTAGGTCGAGGCCCTACCAACTGCTGAAATTATTCCCCGGCAATCCCCTTTTCTTCAACCGTAATGGCCGGCATTGACGCTCAATTGACCATCCGCTTCGCATCAAAGGCCAACACCCACCGTAACGGTGCTTTGCCAGCAGGCAGTGGTTAGGATTTCTTCAAGTGGACTGAAGGTTAAGAAGTGATTTGACCTGGTCTGATTTTTCCACTTGCTAGTCGCGCTGCCACCCGATGATCAAGCCGACCCCTACCCTCTCTCCAGGAACAGCCAACAGCATCGGCGCGGCCCGCAGTTTTGTGCCGCCATCGTGCCACGGTCCTTGGCCCAAGAAGCAACACGAGAACGTCTTTTTGGGGTTCGCTGTCGGCGTTGTGAGTGTGCCTGTGCTCGGCCAGAACGACAGGAAACGCACTCTCCGAGGGTCAGTTCTCATCAGCTTGATCATCTCCGTTTTGTTTTTCGGTTCCTGCGGAGGAAGCCTTAGCGCACCCGCCAGTGTCGGGTCTTCAAGCGGACAAACGGCCGGAGCTACCCTGCACAACGTTCAAGCCAGTGGCGGATGGAAAGGCTGGGGCGAACTGGCGCCAGCCTACGAAATCTGTTCCTCGTGCAGTCCACAGGTCACCTGGGCCATGACGCAGACCGGCGTCGCGACCCAGTTTGACATCGGCGGCACCGTACCTTATTCCGACGTCCTATGGAGCAACCCTGTCATTGGCCAGGGCTCCACCCAGGGTCTGCCCGATCTCGACGAAACCCTGGTCCCGAGACTCAGGAACTTCATTTACGATGCCTCGTTTTTTTCCGACAACCTGCCGTCATCACAAGTTCTGGAGTTTGACGTCAGCCAATATTTCGACGGAAAAGCTTTCATTTTTGGCAATCAGTGCCGGATCGCCGGCGGACATGAATGGGATATCTGGGACAACGTGAACAACAGATGGGTGGCCACAGGGATCGCCTGCAATCCAGCCAACAACTCCTGGAATCATGTGGTCATTCAAGTACAACGGACCGCGGACAACCGGGTCTTCTACCAGTCGATTACGCTCAATGGCGTCACCGAGGCGGTCAACCGTTACTTCGGACAACATTCCGCTCCCGCCGGATGGAATGGCATTACGCTCAACTTCCAGATGGACGGGAATTACCAGCAAGCGCCTTATACTGTCTTCCTGGACAAGTTGCATTTCACCTACTGGTAAGCCGGACCAAGGCGGGTTGACGGTCGACGAACGACTTCTTTGGTCTGCCAGCATGAATGTCGAAACATCGCCTCTCTGACAATGTCGGCGGTGTCAAGTAGTTTTCGAGCACACTGCGGCGTGCACTCGTAGAGGAGCGCCATTTCGCTCTCGTAGAAGCGGTTGCTTTTGCTCTACCAACCCAGGCTCGCTCGTAATCAATATTCAGGTCTGGACCTCGGTCCGACCCATGCATCTCTTCGGTCGCAAGCTGCGATCATGATTACTACTTCAGACTCCCCCGGTGAAAGGGGAGCGGGACGCCGCAATCAATTACTCGGTGTTCTACTGCACACCATGGCGATGTCCGGGCTGTCCCGCGTGCGAACCGAACTTTTTCATCTGCTCGTAATCCCATCCCTTGCGCCACATCCAGTACAAACCGATGGCGAGTCTCCGCGCCATCGCCACCTTGGCGATCTTCCGTCCTCGCCGCATGGCTAAGTGAAAATACTTGCTGCGCCATTCCGGCAGGCTCCGTACCGTGACCTGGGCTGCTTCCACCAGCAAGAAGCGCAATAGAGAGTTCCCTTGTTTGGTGATATGCCCCAGTCGACGCCGGTTGCCGCTCGAGTCCTCCAACGGCACCAGTCCCAGATAGCTCGCGATTTGCTTCCCACACTGAAACCGCTCGGCCTTTCCGATGATCAGCACGAAGGCCAATGCGGTCAATGGACCCACGCCGGGATGGGTCATCAACCGCTTCGCCTCTGGACAGTTTTCTACTTCTTGCTCGATCGCCTGGCTCAGCTCCGCGATGGTCGGATTCAGTCGATCCAGCAGCTCCAGCAGATCGCACCGTCGCCGGCTGGCCCACGGAGCCAGGCGAAACGATTCCAGTTGCTGTCGTCCGCGCTCCCGCCATAACCGCTTCTTGCAACGCAGTCCCTGGTTCAGCGCTACGGCCTGCAGCTGGTTCATGATGCGCGTGCGCGCCTGCACCATGCGATGCCGGTGCCAGAGCAGTTGCCGCAGATCCCGATTCTCCCAACTCGGCACCCAGATCTGCGGAAAGTCATCCTTCAGCATGAGTTTCAGAATCAGCTGCGCATCTTGCCGATCGGTCTTCTGTTTGCGGACTCGCTTGGCGCGTATCTGGGCTGCGTCTCCGATCCACAACTCCAACTGCAGCTCAGTCAGCAGTCGTTCGAACCAGCGCGCGTGCCCACTGGCTTCCATTCCCACACGCACCTTCTTGCCCTGCGCCGCGAGATCGCGGTAGAACTGCTCCGCCTCCGCGGGATGCGCCAAACGTTTTTCCTGAAACTCTCCGCCGTCGGTATCCACCAAAGCAATTTGTTGAAACTCGGGGTGAAAATCTACACCTATAATAATCATCGTTCGGCTCCTTTCTCCCGAGCCCAGGTTGGTGTTGGCACCACCAACTTTACTCGGGCGTCGGAGCCGACATTGTCATGGAATCAATTTCACTCATTGACCGGGGTCTGGCGAACAAACGGCGCAAGCTAGTGCTAACACCTGATTTCGTCAGTTGTCTCCGTGTAGGGCACCCGATCTTAGACTGCTAAACTGTTCGCGTCCGATTGAATGCCACCCGCGCTTGGGCGAGGCTTACATTGACCTCTGCGGCGAATCCCGCGACAGGAGATCTCAAGGCGCCAGCCCCTAGGCGCGCGTGGACCGTTGAGCATAGTTTTTATTTCAGCTTCGCCACGTTCATCGCCGCTGCGGTTTTCGTCGGCTTCGTTCGCACCTTCTTCCTCCGCCGCTGGTTCCCAAGCTGGGCAGCTTTGCACGCGGCACCCGAGTTCTTTTTCGTCATCCACGGCCTCGTCAACGCTGCCTGGTTCGCACTCTTCATCGCCCAAGTCGCCCTCGTTGGATCCCGGCGAGTACGCCTGCACCGGCAGATGGGTTTGTTCGGAATTGGCGTGGCTATCGCTGTGGTCATCCTGGGTATCTGGGGATCTCTTATTGCTGCCCGGCGACCAACAGGGTTCATCGATGTCCCGGTTTCCCCTCTTCAGTTCCTTGTCGTTCCACTGTCGCTACTCTTGCTCTTCAGCATCTTTGTGATCTTGGCGATCCTGAGGCGGCGGGACGCCCAGATGCATAAACGGTGTATGGTGCTCGCCTCGCTGAGTTTGGTCGAAGCTGCGGTCGGGCGCTGGCCGTTGACATTTCTGCGGAGTGCCACGTTGCTCCCATTCCTCAGTCCACTTGACCTGACGGTCGACCTTTTCCTCCTCCCGCTGGTTTGGTGGGACCTTCACTCCCGACGAAGGCTTCACCCGGTGACGCTTTGGGGAGGACTAGCCCTGATCCTCATCCATCCCCTCCGCCTGTTGCTCGCCGGAACGACTACTTGGCAGCGATTCGCAACCTGGTGTGTCCACCTCCTAGGGCCATAGTTCCAGTCTACGAAATTGGTGGAAACTGATATTCCTGCCGGAGCATCAGATCTTCCGGCCGCCTGCCCAACTCCTGAAGCAGAGCGCCCTGGAATCCGCGCTCGTCGTTAAACAGCTGCTCCTCGCAGATGTTTTCCAGGGCCAGTTGCAGCAAGGCCGGAAACTGTTCCCAGTCTGGCATGGCTCGTGATTTCTTCACATCGAAATCCTCCGCGTCAACGACACGCGCAGGATGTCGCGGCACGTCGTCCCCGCCTGTCATTTTCTGTGGTTTTCTTCTGAGCATTTGCTTTGGACGCGAAGCGTTGTTTGAAAACCTCCGCCCCCGCACAGTGTCCGCACTGCGAGCATCGAAGCTGATAATCCCTGGCACGTGTTTACGGGACTCGTCCACAAGCGGATTTTGACAGTTTCGCTCGTTGTTCGCCACCAGAGGGGCGATGCGCAGTCCTGCCGCCAATCGCTGTTTCTACAGTTTTCGCTGTATCGAATCTTTTCAGTGGTCTTGGTAAAATCCCTGCGAACTGGGGAATCCTATGGACTTCCAAACCTCTGTCGCATTTATCTTGATTGCAGCACTTGCGTTTCCTCTTGCACTGCATCAGTTCACCCACGTCCGACGCTGAATATTTTGAGCGTGAACCAGTCAAAGAACCTGTAACCGGCTGGCATACGTGTGATCGAGCGTGACCAGGTCGAATGAATCAGGCTCACACGTTCGAGAGGAGTTCCCAATGATACCCGATAGGACACAGATCAGTGAGGAAGTGAGCCGACTCATTGCTCTACAGACGGAGTTTTATGAAAAGCGCGATCCGACTCCCGATCAAGTTCAAGAATTCGAGTGGGCTGTTAGACGCATACGAATATTGTTCGCTGAATTGGCTCAAGCTAGAGCGGCGTGAACATCTACTACCAAATCGGAGTCATATTTTGGTGCTGCGGGTAGTCGTTCTGCGAAATTTAAGGCGGATACATGGGACGCATTGTCGGAATCCGCTACAGGTACGCGAAGTCAAGCAACCTTCTGCTCGATGCGGGCGTCTGAAATCGCGTGAACTGGGCTACTCAGGGGAGAGCCTAACGAAGATGCCCCACGACTTAACCGAGTCTGGGGCTTTTTCGTGCCGCTTATCACAAATCCGTAGTGGGCAGCTTAGCCCCGACTTGGTCGTGATAGACCTAGCAATGCCTGTGATGAATGGAATTGAAGGGAGTCGTGCACTTAAAAAAGCTCGTGCCCGCGACTCCGCTTGTGATGTTTACGACCTTTACCGACCCCTAACTTACAAAAGACGCCCTAGCCGCAGGCGTGGATGCAGTGGTTCCCAAATTCGAAGGTGCTACCACTCTGATTCGCAGCATTCAAACATTATTAGTTAAATTTCCGCCGCGAGCTAGCGCAGTGTGATCTCGCCGAGTTTTGATCTTTTGATCGACACCCTTCCCATGCACGCCTCAATTCTGCGGGTCGGTCGTTGACCGTTCCAGGTTTGCGTTGTTGCAGCTCTGCGCTCAGCTCTGCCAACTTCTTGGGGTCGTTGAGGATCGTGACGCGAACACGGAGTTCCTTCCACGACATCAGTCGCCGGGCTAAATGACGGCACATTCGATTGCGCGCTGCGGGCATTCTTTGCTCCCTGCCTTAGCCTACCCCGACCACTAAAAAAAGGCGGAAATACTGCAGCGGTTGCTGCGTCCTATACGTAGGCGCAAATTCTGATGACAGAAAGACGAAGTTAACTGGCGGTACGCTACCGTATACTCTAATATTGTTGCCGTATACCTATCGTCATACTATTATTATTTTATAAGGAGATTGAGCTATGGCAAAAAGCCCATGGGCTGAAGGCAAGCAGCCTAATTTGAAATATCGGCAAGTCAAGGTCGATGGTCTCGACAAAGGCCGCCGCGGGAAGCACCACGACCTCGTTCAGGGGATCCTTCGAGAGCTAGAAACGCTGTCCCCCGGTTCGGCAATGCAAATACCGCTTTCGGATGTAGGCGGGATTGGACTGGCCAACCTTCGTGCCGCTGTTCATCGTGCTTCGACCACGCATGGACTGGAGATTGAGACTCTGGCGGACGAGAAGAACTTGTACGTGTGGAAGAAGAAGAAAGACGAGTAGGAATTGCCCGCCGCCCGTTTTAGGAATTTTTCAAGCGAGGTGGATCATGACTGAATACAAATGGCTAGAGGTCTACCAAGCCGCTCTGCTTGAAACTGATTGGTCGAGAATGGAAGAACGAATCCAGAGAGCAGAGGCTGGTTTACATGAACGGAAGAGAGAGTTCGCTCTGAACCATGGCGGAACGCCAGAAGAAAATCAAGCTATAGAAGATGCGTTACGAGGGCTGGCCGTTCTCCGAACCGAAGTAGCCACTTGGCAGGGTTCGAAACGGGCAGATTGAGGCTACACCGCCAGCGACACAGGTTCGCAGCTCGGGTTAAAGACTGGCTGATGCAAGTAAGGTCCACATGACTGACGATGCCTGGCATCATCTGAGAGTCCATAAGGCGGTTGGCCTGCTTGCTGCGATTGTAGATTCTTCCGATGATGCCATCATCAGCAAGAATCTGGACGGTGTCATCACGAGCTGGAACGCAGGTGCAGAGCGACTCTTCGGCTACACGGCTGAAGAGGCCATCGGTCAGCATGTAACGCTCATTATTCCAGTCAATCGCCGAAACGAGGAAACAATCATCCTTGAACGACTTCGCCGAGGCGAACGGATCGATCATTTCGACACCGTCCGGGTACGTAAGGACGGCATCACCCTTGACGTGTCACTGACAATTTCTCCTGTTCGGGACGCCGCAGGCACAATCATCGGTGCCTCGAAAATCGCACGTGATGTCACCGAACGCAAGCGGATTGAACGGGCGCTGAATGAGAGCGAGGAGCGTTTCCGTACACTCGCCCGTGCGCTCGACTCCCAAGTGCAGTTTCGGAATCAAGAACTGCAACGGCGAAACGCAGAGATTTTCCAGCGGTCGGAACAGCTTCGGGACCTTTCGGGGAGATTGCTGCTACTTCAGGACGAGGAACGTCGACGCATCGCACGTGAGCTTCACGACAGTGCTGGTCAGACCTTGGCAGCATTGGGCATGAACCTTGCGCGGCTTGCAGAAGATGCGCAGCACAATCCTGCGCAACTTGCCAAAGACGTCGTGGATGCCCAAACTTTGGTTCAGCACTTGACCCAAGAAATACGTACGACTTCATATCTTTTGCACCCACCGATGCTGGACGAGAGCGGACTTTCGTATGCACTTCGTTGGTATGTGCAAGGTTTGGCGGAGCGCAGCGGGCTCGATATCGACCTGAAAATCTCTGAAACCTTCGAAAGACTTCTTCCCGAGATCGAACTCGTCATATTTCGTCTCGTACAGGAGGGCTTAACAAACATCCATCGCCATTCGGGAAGCAAAACCGCAATCATCCAAGTGAAACGCGACGCGGACAAGATCTATGTGGAGATTCAGGATCAGGGCAAGGGAATGTCGCAGAGACAATTGGCAGAGGTTCAGTCCCAAGGCGTTGGAGTCGGGATCAGAGGAATGCGCGAACGCTTGCGGCATTTCCATGGCGAACTGACCATCGAGTCGAATGCGCTCGGCACCAAGATTTCCGCCACTCTTCCAGTGAAGACGCCTCCGGCAAAAGAGCAGAGTAATATTCCACAAGGTGAGGTTGCATGATTCCGCTTTTACGAGCGGGTTTGCCACCTCCGTGTACACCAACAACGCCGTAAGCGCTGCGTCCAATTCCTTCAATACTGAAGACCACGTCCTCACTCATCCGAGTTTCGCCGTTCCAACTCCTCCGCTACTTTTTGGATGATGGAACCGCTACGCCCGTCCGTAACTAGGTTTTTTCTATGTAGAGCCAGTTGGTACACCTCAAGCTGCTTCAACCATTCCAGAGCATTACCAGTCGCGTCCCAAGGAGCGATAACATCGAATTCGTCTCCGCCATCGTAAACTGTGGCTATTTTCTGAGGGAACCTCTTATCCCCTGACCCGCGAAGGTTTGCGTTCTGGATCACCACTTTTGCCCGCATGGAATTATTCTAACGGGTAGGTACTCCAAGTCGGTCAGCGGCCTTTTGTTGCTCCCCCGAGGATAGTCGATTCTCACGCTTAGATAACTGTTGCAATATCGCGATTTCACTCATTGACCCGGATTTTGGCGAACAAACGACGCAAGCTTGTGCTAATGCCTGTTAGCAACAGTTAACGACCTGCTTCGGTCCGGGCCATTCGGTCCGGGCCAACCATGCGAACTGCGAGGGACGCGATCCTACTTCGCACGGTTGCGCTGCACAACTGCAATGGAACTACTGAACAGTGATGACTGCCATTCCATTCTTAGTAATCACCGGATTGAATGCAGTGGACCACTGAGCAACAACGTGGAAGGTCCCTGGGGCACTGGGAGCATGGTACGTCACTGGCGTATAGGGAGAAGCATCTGCTCCCTGAATCGTACCGTCTGGGCATGGTCCAGCAGGGGGCGAGGTACCTAACCAGTTGCACTGCGCGCCGCTGGCACCATTTGTCTGTAGCTCGGTGATAGCCCAAGTCAGCACCGGAGTGCCGGAAACACCCGTAACCCTAGCTTGCAATGTCACCTGGTCACTCACAGGAACTGTGGCTGTCGCAGGTGAAACGGTTACCGTGACGTTGTTGAAATTGGTCGCGTTGCCACCACCACAGCCAGCGATGACAATCAGCAGCACGACTGGCGCGACGAACAGCGGAGCGCGGCAATTCATACACGGCGTCCAAAACGTGCGTGGATGGTATACCCGTTTCTCTGCGTATACAAGGCAGAAAGGGCGGGATCACTTGCGAAGCACCGCCCGTCGTCGCCCCTCCTGAGACTATCGGACGAGCGGCCAGGAATGGCAGTCTGTGTTGTGATTGGCGATAAATCGCCATTTCACTCATTGACCGGGGTTCTGGCGAACAAACGGCGCAAGCTTGTGCTAACGCCTTCCATGAGAATGCCGTCTAAGTCAAGAGGGAGTTTGCGATTTTGATGTTGTTTTTGTTGTTGCCTTTCCTCAAGTCCACCTTCCTTCCTAGCGGAGCATCTTGCAGAGCGGCCCGGAGCGGTCAAGGGCGCGTTTTGTGCGGCGCAGCGAACCCTTGACGGCGAGGACCGCTCGGCCACCATTCCGCTAGGAGGGAAGGTGGACCGACGTGCGCTATGCACTTGTCCGATCCAACACTGTTCCCCCAAAGTCTTTTTCGCGCTACTACTGTCGCCACCCTTCCATCCGCACTCTCGATGAGCGTTTCCTTCGCTCGGTGCAAGTTGGGTGTTCTCGTTTCAGCCGGTGCTGCCACCTGATTATCGACCTCTGGTTCCATCTCGACGATGGAAGTTGGGCCAGGCGTTTGACGCAGTCACCGGAACTCGGCGCTTAAACTTTGGGCTTCTTGCCTTGTGTTTCCTAGTCCTGGGATCGAATCTTGGATCGAAACTACGCCGCGGCCGGCAACGCGACTTCTCGCTGGTTGCGCAGCGGTTCGTAAGCTTCTCCACCGACCCACAGCCGATGCAACAGCACTGCCAGCTTTCGCGCCACTGCGATCACCGCTCGTTTCTTCCCATTCTTTCCCCCTCTCTCCGCCAGCTTCAGTCCCCACCGTCGTAGATCGCTGTCGGCTCCAAACGGTCCCAGAATATGGTGCGCACCCTGCACCAGCAACGTTCGGAGATATGGATCTCCCTCCTTACTAATGTGCAGTTGCGGTTCGCTCTGCCCCGAGTTCCTCCGTCCCGGTTGTAACCCGACATAGCAACCTACATCCCGGCTCTTGCCAAAACGATGTGCATCTTCCAGCGTCAGCACATAGGTCAACGCGATCAGCGTTCCCACTCCCTTCACCTGTTTCAGGCGAGCCACCTCCGGGTAACCCTGCTTCGCGATCTCCTCGATGCGCTCGTTATATTCACCAATCCGTTCGCTCAGGGACTCGATTTCTCCCAACAGCGGTGCCAAGGCCGCTTGCAGTTCCGGACTCAGTTCCTTCGCTTTCTCCGCGTTCATGTTCCGCGGATTACAGCCGCGCAACCGTTCTCCGTAGGACTTTGTCAGTCCCCGCGCCGTATTGATCAACGACGTCCGCGCTCGCACCAGACCCGCTCGCGCCCGGATCGCCATTAAATCCGCTTGCGCCTGCGCACTGCGATGCTTCACCGGCGCCAGCAACTGCGGATCAATCCGCACCAGTCGGGCCAGCGTGCGGGCATCCAGTCGATCATCTTTCTTCCGACTCTCTCCGATCAAGCGCACGTTGCGCGCATGCGCCACGATCACTTCATGCCCCAGTTCACTCAACACCCGGCTTACCCATGGGGAGTGCGTCCCCGTTTCCAACGCCAACCGGCTGCGCGGCATCCCGCCGAAGACTTCCTTCATGGCCTTCGGTGTGGTCGCCACTTTCTGTTCCAGAACGACTTCTCCCGCTTCATCCAGAACGCAGTACCAACTGAATCGATCTCCCAGATCCAGCCCGATCGTCAGTTTCTGACTTGCATTTTTCTCGACTTTCTTTGTCGTTACAGTGCTAATCTTCTTCATTGCCGGTCTCCTTTATCTCCTTGCGCCTCGAGCGCGTCGATAACTTGGGAGCTTATCGCATCCCGCCGGAGACCGGCATTCTCATCCCATCTGATTACAACAATTACTCGCAAAAATGGCCCGAACCCAGTCTTTCGTTCACAGTGGACTCCGCGAACTATCGCCACAATTGCGTTTTGGGAGGACGGGGAGGCTTTTGTTGAGCGCCCTATCGTAAGCCCGTTCGACTCGATTGGCCGTCTGCTCTCTAAGGACCTACGTTCTCCAGCACCCAGATGCTGCCGGAAAGGTCTTCCATCGTCAGCACGAGCTTGCTCTGGCTGACGGAAAACCCGAGCCCTTCTATCAGTTGCTGCGGAATCATCAGGCTGGGGCTTTCAAATCTCGTGACCTGGAACGGTTCGCCAATCGGCTTTCCCTTGGACGAATCGAAGTGAATTCCCCATACGTTGAAGAAGCCCCCGCGGCCAGAGATGAAGTAAATCGTTTTGCCGTCGGGAGACCAGCGAGGTTTATCGTCCCAATACTTGCCTTCGGTTATGGAAATCCAGGGTCCTCCCTTTGCGGGTATCACATGGAGTGTGGACTCCACCTTTTGATCTAAGTCTCTTGTGGTCTCGAAGACAATCCATCGGCCGTCATGAGAGAAATGGCTCTGATAGACGTTGTAGGCCGGATCGGAAATGATCTTTCGTGCCGCCGTATCAGCATGTGGGGCTGCCGCGAGAGGCACTACCCACACTTCTGCCCGGCGGGTCTCAATTCCTACGCGCGATACCAGAAGCTCTTTACCGTCCATTGACCAGTCCCATACACCACCGCTTTTCCACTTATCGCTTGACGCGGTGAGTGGCTCTTCGATCCGCTTTTCGACGGACCATGCCATGAATTGACCCTCTCCGGTGCCCGGGTTTGATCGATGATATGCAAGGCGAGCACCGTCGGGTGACCACTGTGCGAACGAGCGACCATAGTCATCCGTTATGACGGGAGACACACGTCCGTCCTCAAGCGACTTCTCCCACAGCTCCTCTCTCCCGGCTCGATCACCCACAAAAACCATATTTTGGCCGTCTCGCGAGAGGCTCTGACCAAAAGCTGCTATCCCAGGTGACGTAATTGCTTGGCCGTTGCCAGAGGTGCGTCCATTGGTGGCATCGAACGGAAAGAGCCAGCTGCGGACATGCTCCGACTGTGCTACAAAGGCCAACCGCGTACCGTCGGGAGAGATGGAGATTTCAGTATCCGGCCCCGGACCCGTGGTCATGCGTTCGATAGAGGTAGCCCGTAGTGTGTCTGGATCGATGGTCATCTTCCAGATGTTCCTTGCTCCCCGGTAGGCCCGCTCCAAATAGACAGCCTTGCCGGAGGGCGCCCAAGCGAGCGTGAACTCCCTCTGCCACGCCTCTCTCGTATCGCCAATGGCTACTTCTGCCAGCTCTCTTGTAATCGGGGGCGCAATCTCCGACTTGATCGCGATCCCGCCGGAAATCGGTATTGTCCAAAAGCTGGGGCTGGTCGCGTCATCCGTGACCCAGACAGACACTCTATTACCGTCGGGATGCCACACCGCCGAACCCGGCCGCAGCTTGTGCTGTGCGAAGAATTCGGCAAGGACTTCGCGAGGTTGGCTACCGTCAAGCCGAACGACATAGAATTTGTCGGTGACCTCCAGCGGGGTAAACTCCGTCCGAAACAAGATCTGCGAGCCATCGGGGGACCAACGCGGGTAATATCCGAAAGAGGTGACTCTTCTCTCCAGTCCTGCTCCGCCCAGCGCTGGGACAACGAACAAACCGCCCTCGCCGTCTTCCGATCGATACGCAATGTACTTCCCATCAGGTGACCAGTCTGGTTGCCAGTGATTGCCCGGCCCCCTGGTGATCTGAACGGGATCGCTGCCGCTGACCTGCTGCAGCCAGATGTCGAATTTGCCGCCCCGGTCAGAGCTATAAGCAATGAAGCGGCCGTCCGGTGACCAGGTGACGCCGAACTGCAGATCCTCATCAAACGTGAGGCGCGTGAGACCCCGTTGCGTCGGCGATGCGGGAGACTGTAAGCGCCCGTAGATGAAAAGGCCGGCACCAACGAGCAACAAGAGGACCGCCAGCAGGATCGCGGCGCGGCGGAACCACGGCATTCGCGATTCCTGCAGCGGAGAGACTCCTGGCGTCACGAAGTCTTTGCTTCCCTCGACCGGAGCGACAAACCGATAGCCGTGCCTTGGCAGAGTCTCGACAAAGCGCGGGCTTTCCGCCGAGTCGCCCAGCGCCTCACGAATCTTATTGATGGCTGTGTTCAGGTTGTGATCAACATCGACAAACGTGTCCGGCCATAACCGCTTCTGCAATTCCTCCCGCGTCACCACCTCGCCGGGATGCTCCAGCAAGATAGCTAGAACTTGAAACGGCTGGCCTGGGAGTTTCAGCCTCACTCCAGCCTTGCGCAATTCTCTCGCCCGAACGTCAACTTCAAAGGTCTCGAACCGGACTAGCCGAGGAGAATGAACAGCTTGTTCCACAGACGTTCGCCTCAAGTGCACCAGTCTAGCACCGAATTTCAATCGATATGCTCGCGGCCTGCGTGTTCCGGCTATCCAGTCTCATCCCTGCAGTCTCTTGAGTCTAAGTGAGTTAGCCGCGTTGACTTTCTTTCGACCTTTCGCTGATCCGCAATAGAGCTCCCATGCATTGAGGTAGCCGTACCTGAAGCCCAATGTCGCTCACTCCGCAAGCCCGCGTAGGAGGACGACATGACAATAGGAACCACGAAAGGGCCTTCGCGGCCCGGTGAAACCTGCCGGCGTGAGTTGTCCTCATGGCTTGGGCTTGGTCGTGGGAGTGGGTTGAGCACGACGGCTCTTCTAATGGCCTTCACCATCTCTTGCCCGGGATCGTCCGCAGCAAGAGATGTAGGAAGCGCTAAAGGGCACAAGACCGAAATTCCGTTCGGTATCTACAACGGTAATCTGATCATCGTCAAAGCAACAGTCGGGTCCGTCAAAAATGTGAACTTGATACTTGACACGGGTACCAGCCCGACGGCGATCAACAAAGTAATGGCCGACCGCCTCAACGTGCGGGGAAAGGCTGGATTGCTGCAAACGCTGACTGGGACGACTCAGGTGCAAAGTGTCACGTTGCCGAGCATACAGATTGGCCCTCTGCACGCGGACTTCATCACGGGCGTGGTTGAGGACCTCAGCTTCCTGGAGCGGAGCCTCGGCATTTCCTTGGGGGGAATTGTCGGCCTGGACATCCTGCGCTCTAGCAGCTTCGCGATAGATTACCGCAGACAAAAGATCATCTTTGGACCCGTCGCCGCAAGTGAGAAAGCCGTTCATTTTGAAACCCAAATCCCCTACCTATCGGTAAAGGCAATGATCGAAGGACAGGAGGTTCGTTTACTAGTCGATTCGGGGACGCCGGGATTGCTTGTGTATCGCAACCGGTTGCGGATCGCTCCGAAACAACTCCATGTCGATCCGAATGCTTCAATATCCACCGCTGGCGGTGCGACTCATGTCAGCTGGCTTTCCACTGAGGTGTCGATCGGCAAGGGTAGTCTCGGGACACGCAACGTGGCAATCGCTGATGTGGACTCCGATCACCAAAGTGATTTCGATGGCCTCTTGGGCCTCGCAACGATCGGATTCCACAAGGTGTGTTTCGACTTCGAAAATGGGCTGTTCGTATGGGAATGAAGGAGAAATGTTCGAAGGCGTATGAATATTTGCGTTCGAGGCGCGGCGAGTCGTCAGCCGTAGCAGGATTGCGGAAGTCGTGGACGACATCATCAATCTACTCGAGTACGCGAAGGGTTTTCCGCAGAGCACTTGATGTTGGTGCGTCAACTGTTGTTAAATCGCGATTACACTCACGACCCCGGAGAAGTTGTCCTTGTGCGGACGCTCCGCGGCGTAGTGGGAGCTGGCCCGCTCTGTCCATTCAGGGGTGCGGTCGGGTGTAGACTCCCTTCGGCCTTCAACTCCATCACGCGGAAAGGGCCGTCCAGCGGCCTTTCTGGACGACTCGAAGACGGCGAGAGCGGAGTCGGAGAACAATTCTTGGCTAGACAGTCCGATAGTTTCAAACTCTGATTTTACGGCGCACCGGCGGCGCACCGGACACTTTGCGGGATTCTAAATACTTAACCAACGACGTAAGTTGTTGAAAGAATGGTGCGCCCTGAGAGATTCGAACTCCCGACCTTCTGGTTCGTAGCCCAATTTTAGTGTCCATGGCCTACCAAACCATGCCGCTAGGTCCAACACAGCAATAGAAACCCAGCCTGTCCCCTTGCGCCATTTTGCTTGGTCTTGTTCCTCGTTCAGGGAAAAAAGGCGGACAGCAAGCACCCGAGGCTTCGCCATTTCTGCCACGTCAGAAGTTTCAGGGCACTGTTGGTTTTGTAGCGGCCGCCTGTTGACTGCCAGTTCTCAGGCGAGGCAGCGTGCCAACCCAGTCCGCAGTCTGCGTTGGGGTGCCGGAGATTAGGCGGAATCACGCCCGTGGTGTCGAAGGCCATTGGCGGCGGTGCAGGGCGGGGCTGCTGGGCGTTCTGCTGCCCGGCCTGCGCGAACCTTCCCCCACGTTCGGCAGCGTGTTTCCTCGTCGGGCCATGCTGTACCCGTCCAGCGGGCTTACCGCGAGATACAGTTTTTTCCTTACGGAATACGCGGTATTGTACTTAATCGGAACCTTTGGTCGGATAACAACAGGGCTAAGGAAAAGAGGTGTTGCGGCACTTCTCCTCGATTCGTAGGAGGTGAGGTGACAATTGAGTACAGACCGTCTGAAGGGAACCGTCGCCGTTACGAAGTTCTGCTCGCGATGGCAGACCTGATCGTCCACCATCACGATTTGCCAGAGCTGTTGCTGGCGATGGCCGAGCGCCTGCGCCAAGTCGTTGTTGCCGATGCTGCGCACCTTTCTCTGCACGATCCCATCAACAACGTAATGCGCTTGTACCTGTGGCAGGGCAGGGAGATGAGTCCCCTCCCGCAGGAAGTTGCAGTTGACGCTTCGCCTTCCGGGTGGGTCTGGCAGAGGCAGGAACCGCTGGTGGTGAATGATCTGGGATCGGAAGCCCGTTTTTCTCTTGTTCTGAATCGGCTGCGTGAGCAAGGGCTGAAATCCTATTGCTGGTTGCCGTTGACCGTTGCTGGTAAGCGCCTTGGAGCGTTCGGCCTCGGTAGCCTGCGGCTTAACGTCTACACCGCGAGAGACATGCGGCTACTGCCGCGAGTGGCAAAACTCATCGCGGTGGCTGCGGACAATATCCTCATCAGGGAGGCGCTGGTACGGGAGAAGGAAAATCTGCAGACCTTGCTGGAGGTCAACAACACACTGGTTACGACCCGCGACTTGGAAAAGCTCTTTCCAGCGGTTTCCGTATTCATTCGCAGGATGATTCCATATGACTTTGCCAGTGTGGCGGTTTACGATGAGGCGGCTCATTCCCTATCGTTCTACCCATTAGATTCTCCTTTGACCGCAGGCTTGGCGGCTGCGGACTCAACCGTTCCCGTCGCGGGCACACCTGCCGGCCATGCTCTGCTAGACCGTGAAACCAAGATTCTTACCCGCGACGACCTACTGGGAGTTCAATCCAGCTTTGTAAACCAAATGCTGGAACGCGGAATTCAGTCACTGTGCTGCGTTCCGCTGACTACGCGCAGGGGCGAACTCGGGACTCTAAATCTTGCCAGCCAAGATGCGCACGCCTTCGCTAGGAGGGACATTGGTTTTCTGGAGCAGGTCGCATCACAAGTGGCGGTGGCACTGGACAACGCCCGCGCCTACCGCGAAGTCACAGACCTCACCAACCGGCTGGCCAGCGAGAAGGTTTACCTAGAAGATGAAATCCGTAGCGAACTGAATTTTGAAGAGATTGTGGGTGACAGCCCCGCGCTGAAGAAGCTCCTATCCCAGGCAAGAACGGTTGCACCCAGTGATGCGACTGTGCTGATCTTGGGTGAGACGGGAACCGGCAAGGAGCTTATCGCGCGCGCGATTCACCGCATGAGTCCCCGGAAAGACCGCGCCATCGTCAAACTGAACTGCGCCGCGATTCCCACCGGCCTGCTGGAGAGTGAACTCTTCGGGCATGCACGCGGCGCTTTCACCGGCGCTATCACTCAAAAGGTCGGACGTTTGGAAGTGGCGAACAAGGGAAGTTTGTTTCTGGATGAAGTGGGAGATATTCCGCTGGAGTTGCAGCCGAAACTGCTGCGCGTGCTGCAGGACCAGGAGTTTGAAAGGTTGGGAAGCACCCGCACCATCAATGTGGACATACGTCTGATCGCTGCCACCAATCGGGATTTGGCCCAGATGGTATCGGAAAAAGAATTTCGCAGCGACTTGTATTACCGCCTGAATGTGTTCCCCATCCGTATGCCGCCGCTGACCGAACGGAGGGCGGATATTCCCGTGTTGGTGCGGCACTTCGTGCAGAAGTTCTCACGCAGGATGAACAAGCAGATTGAGACCATCCCCACGGCAACTATGACGGCACTGGTTAACTGGGAATGGCCCGGCAATGTGCGGGAACTGGAAAACTTCATTGAGCGATCTGTCATCCTGTCGCAGGGGCCGGTACTCAACGTCCCTTTGGCGGAACTAACCGGAACTCAAGCGATTGCTGAAAGTGATGGCACGTTGGAGAGCTTGGAGCGGTTGTACATTATTCGTGCGTTGCGGGAAACCAATGGTGTGATTGCCGGCCCTCGGGGCGCCGCAGTAAGGCTCGGGATGAAACGTACTACTCTACAGTCACGAATTCTGAGAATGGGAATCTCTCGCGAAGAGTATTGAAGCGCGATCAAATGAGCGGCTCTCATCCCGGGCGCTCTCGACCGCGAGGGGTGGGTTCCGCCCCTGACAGGGGCCTTTGCGGGGAATTGGCGTAAATCGCAATTCCCGCCACCTTTACGACGGTTTGAGTCTGCGCCGTTCAGGATAAGAAAGGGATATAATCCGACCCTGTAACCCGAAAGTTGAACATGGCCCCCGCTATCGCCTCACAGGTCAGAAGCCGGCCAGTTGTGGCACGGTACTTTTTCGCCGTGCTAGCTGCATTTTGCGCTCTGCTCCTGCGGCATTTGCTTTCACCATGGCTTGGTGCCAGTAACCCGTACCACACAGTCTGGGCGGCGGTCGTTTTTGTCACTTGGTACTGTGGCGTTCGACCTGCCGTCGTCACCACGCTGATAGGTTTATTGGGTGTGTGGTACATGTTTCTCGAGCCCTTTCATTCCTTCCGCCTGCAAGACCCAAAATCTCAAATCACTGGGCTGGTTGCGTTTGGGGTGCTTTCCGGGCTTATCATTGCCCTCCCGGAAGTGAACCGTCGCTCGCGCCTGAAAAGCTATGGTGCAGAAGGCGTAATTGGAGAGAAGAAAAGCGAATTCTACCTGTTGGCAGACTTCATCCCAGAACCATGTTGGGTGGCACACAGCGATGGGTACATCTTTTGGTACAACCAAAGGTGGTACGAGTACACCCGAACCACTCCTGAGCAAATGGAAGGATGGGGCTGGCAATCCGTGCACGACCCGGAGATTTTGCCCTCCGTTCTGGAACGATGGAGGGCGTCACTGGAGAAGGGGCAGCCTTTCGAGATGGAATTCCCCCTGCGTGGTGCTGATGGGGTGTTCCGCTGGTTCCTGACTCGGGTCAGGCCACTCCGCAACAGTGAGGGCGAGGTGGTGAGATGGTTCGGAACAAACACCAATATCCAACAGCAGCGTGAATTGCGCCAGTCACTTATTGATGCTCGCAACGAGCTGGAAAATCGGATTCGGGAACGAACTGCCGACCTCGAGCAAAAGACTGCGGAGCTATTGCAGAAAGCAACCCTACTTGACTTGGCAAATGATGCGATCTTTGTTCGCAGCGACGACAAGATTTCTTATTGGAATCAAGGAGCCGAACGACTTTATGGGTGGACAAGCGGAGAAGTTCTGGGCAGGCCAATCCACGAAATTCTTCGCACGGAGTTTCCCGTTCCTCTGTCACAAGTCCTGGAGAGTGATCGCTGGGAAGGCGAACTTCGTCACACCAAGAAAGATGGTTCCCGAATAACGGTCACGAGCCGCTGGACGACATTGCGTGATCATAATGGCAAGCCGATAGGCTGGCTGGAAATCAATACTGACATCACCGCACGCAAGCGGGCAGAAGCAGCCGCCAGAAGACTCAGCGGACGAATCCTGACCTTGCAGGACGAAGAACGACGCAGGATTGCCAGGGGACTGCATGACAGTTTGGGGCAATACCTAACGGCTCTAAAAATGAATCTCGATCAGCTTTTAACTCTGGCAGGTAATCACGCTACGGTCGCTTCGGAATGCTCCGACATTGTAGACAAATGTCTGACCGAAACACGCACCATCTCCTATTTGCTTCACCCACCCTTGTTGGATGAAGCAGGCTTTGGCTCAGCCTCACACTGGTACGTGGATGGCTTCGCGCGGCGCAGCGGTATCCAAGTGAAACTGGAACTCGGGCCGGAGTCTGGTCGGTTGCCTCAGGATGTGGAAACTGCGCTGTTCCGCACTTTGCAGGAAGGTCTTACCAATGTCCATCGTCACTCGGGTGCCTCGGCCGTGGATATTCGCCTCAGTGTGGAGGAGAAGAAAGTCCTATTGGAAATCAAGGACAATGGGCACGGTATTCCTCAGGAAAGCCTGGGGCGCCTTGTGGAGGGCGATGCCGAACGGGGTGTCGGGATCGCAGGAATGAGGGAGCGGGTACGGGAGTTGGGCGGCTCGCTCAAGATCGAGTCTGACCAGACCGGAACGTTGCTGCGAGTTGCCATTCCAATCGCGGAGACGACAGAAAAGTTAGCATCCTGATCGCCAGCCGGACAATCCACAGAGCTAATCGCGATACGATAGCTGTTAAGATATCGCGATTACACGCATTGACCTCTGGGACCGCGCCCTCTCGCAATCGAGCTTCTAGGAAACTCCCCCGCCCAAAAACCAAGAATTAGTGGGCCGCCTGCGCCAAGAGTAGGGACTCAGTACTCAGCCCCCCGGATTTCGCGGGTGACGGTGGTCGCTACTGGGAAACGGACTATGTCCTGGTTCCAGGACGCTTTCCTTTTTCTGCTCGGGAGAATAGCCTCGCCCGTTGGCAACGTGCATCGTGACCGCGTCAAGGCGCAGCTTGCGAGCTATTACTGCTGGGTCCTCACTTCGGTGACCTTAGTTATCAGAATCCAGGCATTTTGCACCGACGGGCCATTGTGCTGCAGCCGTACAGGCAGCACTCTTGTTGACAGGCCATCTGGCCGTATTTCCGAAGCAGGAGGAAACTGTGTCTGTCGTTGTGATTTTGTTAATGTTCCTGGCAGTGATTGCGATGGTGAAAAAGATTGACGAGGATCGGCAACCACACGCTATCCTTGCTGCCGATTCGCGTCAGGCGGAAGACAGAATTAGACTGCAAATCAACAAACGATGACGGCATCGCTCGCAGAGCTGTCTCGCTTTGCGCCCGGTAGCGGCAATGGTCCTACCCGCGTACCTGCGACCCCAATCGACTGTGGCGGGGTGAATTCTGGCCTCATGACTGCAATCCCCGGCCTAGGCTTTTACCGAGCACGGCTATGCCATAAATCGCTCATGCCGAGCGCCCGCCCAGGAGCGATTCGCCTGTTCCGTCTCGCCGGAATTGGTGTTCGAGATTGATCCCGAGACCCGCTCGGGAACGGTGTTCCAGTTCTGCCTTTTCCACCTGGGCAGCGTGACATTCGCAAGTTAATCGACCGCAAGCGCGGCGAATCGGAGCAGGGGGGTTGGGCCAAGGTGGCGCGAACCTCCGGCGCGCTGCGGCGCCCGGCAGAAGCCAGAACGTCGTGGAACGAAAAACAGCTCCTTCTGGCGGCGTAATGGTACTTCTCAGCGGGTACGGCCGGTGGAGGAATGGTTCCATTCAGTTGATGACGACATATCGGCACTGGCGCTCCGCGTTCGGCAGGAAATCAAACGTCCAGGACTTGGATTGGACGATTCTCAGCGAGTTAGGCAATTTTCCCCACCCATAAAACTGGTCGTTGGCGTGCAAGACTGTCCATCGGGCTTTCAGAATATCCGGGATCAGTAACTTCCCCTCATGGAGAGAGTTACTTCTATGGAAGAGCCGGAAGGATGGCGAGAATTGCAACTCAAGGCGTTGGATGAAAGAGACCCCCAACGATTGATAGAGATCATGGACAAGCTAGTCGGCATGCTAGCGGCACACGAGAAGAAAGTTGCCAGCGAGAGCCCGAGGAGGAATTCCAGGCAGCCTGAAGAATCGCCTGATAGTGCGTCTTGAGAGACCAGTCAAACAACCGGAGGCAGATACTGCTGCCTTACAAGAAATCTGGAGCTAAATGAATGAGCCTGTCCTACCCAAAACCTCCACCGTGCAGTTCGCTCTACGGCCGTACATTGGTCGCAACAGTTACTATATCGTTCGTGATTTGTGTGCAGTGCTTCAGCGGCAGATGGATGCGCTTTTAGAAGGTGGTCTCGACGAATTCTCCGAAACTGAATTGAAAGCGTATCGGTTGCGGCAGGAGTGAACTAGTGAGTTGCGGCAAGAGCTGGGAGAATTTGCGCTCTGGGCGCATCGGCGACGACTCTTTCCGGTGTGATCAAGGGTTCACGGATTCTTTAACATTATATGCGCCTTAGATTTTCCAGAGTGAGCATTTTTGAACAGTTCTCCCACTTCCATTGGCCATAAAATCCGGCCTTTCTCGCAAATCAAAGCTCGAAAACTGCGCGGAAGACTAAACAGGATAGGACGCAACCATGAGAACACATGCGCCGTATGGGATAGAGTTGGTAGACGATTGCACTAAGTGCCCACTACGACAAAAAGGATACTTTTGCCAAATGGCCGACGATTCTATCGCAGCTTTCGGGAAGGTGAAATTTACAACTTCGTATCCCGCAGGGGCCGTGCTCTTCGTCGAGGGGCAAGTTCCGCGCGGCGTATACATGCTTTGCCAAGGGCAAGTTAAGTTGACAACAGCCTCCCCGGAAGGGAAAACGATTATGCGGGTCGCAGAAGCAGGTAAGCTGTTAGGTTTGCATTCCGCTATCTCCGGGGACGTTCACGAACTCACGGCAGAGACGCTGCAAACCTGCCAGGTGGACTTCGTCCGGCGGCGTGATTTTTTAGAGCTGTTGCGCGAACAGCGGGATATCGTGGTCAACGCCATGCAGCAATTCAGCGATGATTACCGCCGCACTTTCCAGCAAATTCGCTATCTTGGCCTCACCAGGTCGGCCACAGAGAAGCTGGCCGGCTTTCTGCTCGACTTGTCTGCGCGGGGGCACGAGACGCCCCAGGGCGTTCGCTTCACCTTGGGCTTGACTCATGAAGAAATCGCCCAGGTTGTCGGACTCAGGCGCGAAACAGTGACGCGCGGGCTAGGCGAACTCAGAGACCGGAGCTTGATTTCTACCAGAGGTTCGACCGTCCTGATTCCGAATAGGCGGACACTGGAGGCAATGATCGCCTGTCCTACCCTGGATGACGTACCCCTTCGCGCAGGGGGACGGCGGCCACGCATTAGTGAACGGACACCCGTGCTAGCCCCGGAGCCTTTTTTCTGTCCAGCAACGAAACCGTAGCCGGTGACCTACTTGGGATGACGTACCCGGTCGCGCGGGGGTGACGGCCCTCGCTATTAGGCCGTAAGGCAAGCCGTCGCTTCGAGGACCTTCACTGTTGAGGGCGATTCTGGTTCATAAACTTCGCATTGCTGATTTTCAACATGCTGCCCATCTATCCTTGGATGGCGGGCAGATTCTTCCGTCCGTGCTCTGGTATGTTATCGGGCGACGCCCGCAGTCTGATGGTGGCGGCGATCATCGGCCTTGTTGGCGTGGCCGGCTTCATCGGTCTGGTGCTATGGACGCGATCTGTCTGGTATGGAGCCCTCTCTGCATTCATGCTGATGAACTGCTGGAGGGGGCTGAAACAAGCGCAAGCCTTATCGCGTTTGGCAAAGCTGCCGCGCCGCAATGGTTTGCCTGCCCTCGGTGCAACGCGGCGCCGCCCATGGGAGAGTTCTGGAAATGCGGGAAGTGCAGACATCCAATCGATACGTTCCAAACCCAGGCGGCCTGTCCGCATTGTGCGGCTCGGCATACCGTGACGAGTTGCTTGGACTGTGGTGGACCGAGTCCGATGTGTGCTTGGATTGTCGGGGTCCCTGGAGCTATAAAGGTGTAGCTTGCCCCGGCGGCCGAGGTTGCCTCCCAAGCTAGCCTCGAAGCCGGTTGGGGTGGATTGGCTGCATTCGCGACCGCGTCTTTCTGCCTCACGCGGTCGTTTTGCCCTTGGGGCCAATGAGTGTAGTTGCCTGTTTTCGCCAGTTGTCACCGAATCGCCCTGATCCTTGGCTCTCCTGCAGCGTTTGAATGCGTCGCTGTGTCAGGAACGGGAGTACTTAGACTACGTCCGGTGAGCTTCATTTCTACGGCGTCGGCCGCAGAAACCTTCCGGTCCCGGTGTGGCTAAGTGCGCGGAGCCCGAGTTGAGTTCGCAAACTTCTCCGGTCGCTGCTCCACAGGTAGGGCAACGCACGGACAATATCGGTTTTGAGGTGGATTCCTTGGTCTTCATGACCGCATGATGCTACGTTTCCCGGTGCAAGAATGCGAAATCTTGCTCACTTTCCACGCATATTCTCAAAGAATGAGTGGCCTGATTTAGGCAGTTCCGCCCGCCATCGTCCGGCCCGTATGACCAATACTGATCAGTTTCGTTATGCTGGAATGTGGGACCATCATAAGTGGAATCTGCGGAGGTGGATTATGACGCTGACCATCGTAGCGGTGATCTTCGGAGCCTTCGCAATTGGTCTCATCGTCCTCTTGATCTACAGGAGCACGCTCACGATGTACCGGGATGACCAGTTGTTTCTGGATGACGCGAGTTCGCACATGCAAGACGAGCAGACGGAACTGTTGGCCAAGGTCAACCAGCTTACCATCCCGATGCGCGTGTTCAGCATCGGGTCGGGGGTATTTCTGATGGCGCTCGCGGCGATGTGGTTCTACCAGATGCTGAACGCGGTGAAATAGCGTCGACCAGAAAGAAGCTCGTCGAAAAAGGTATCCTACTCCCGACGAGACAGCCGTAAGCAGTGGCCATCCGCTTTTCATCCACGCTTCGTTTGCGCACTGAGTGCTTGCGAAACTCCCACCGAACCAACCGTAGAACCATCTGCGAAAGCCAACAACGTCCCACCGAATGCATATGCTAAATGCGAGATGTGCAAACCTGAAGTGTGTGCAAAACTGAACAGAATATTTATGACGAATGTCACATCATTTAGGATCATGGATACTTGGGACATGGATGTCGAAGGAACGCGGCTGAAGCTGCAAGTTCTAAAAACCCACCTAATGTCCATCGGGGAAGCTGACCGGCTGTACTGGTCCGAGAAAAAGCATAGCCGCGAGGACGTTTCGGAATACCAGAAACGCCAAGACCGGCTGAACGAAATCAGATTGGAGATGATGACCCTCGCACCCTTTACCGTCCAATAGCCGCTGCAGAACGGATGGCGGTGGGATATTCGGGGCGTTCATTTATTGAACTCCAGAATCTCTTTAGGGCAGAAGTATCTACCGCTGCTTATGTATTTCGTCACTCGGCCGTTCCATCGTCGGCGATGCTCCTAGCTTCAGGATATTGCTCCCTCCGCTAGTGGCTGCTACTCTGCTGCGTATGCCAGCAACACACTCATCATCTCGTCAATGATCTCGTTCATCCAACGCCTGCCGCTCCTCACTATGGAATCATTACGCTCATAACCCGGTCATGAGCACACTCAGTGATCGGGTGGACGCGGCCATGAAACGCGAGCATGAGTCGCCCTGCATTGGACGGTCCGAGGACACAGCAGGAAGTTTTAGTGTAAACAGCCCTGGACTGCGCCTGCCCCATCGTTTGTAGGCGGGTTTGGTAGAGCGGCAACACCACGCTCGGGCTGTGCACGAAGGTAGGTGCTCCGTGAGGAGGAGGGGAGGAACCCCTGCGCCTTCCTGAACTCCCGTCCAGACAGTTGGACACTGAACCTTAGGGGTTATATGCAATGACAGAAAGTGGGTACCATCTCCAATAGCCACTGTTCCGGGGCACTGCCTTACCGCTCCGGCTCCCCTGTTATGACCGAACCGGAGTCTACCTAATGGATCACGGCATCAACTCTGCAGCTTCCGAAGAGACTCACTTGCGGGAATTGAACCGCAAGCTGGAAAAAGAAATCGCCCGGCGCGAGCAGGCAGAGCAAGCCATGAAGAAGGGCCTCGCCATCAGCAAGGCTGCGCTCCAAGAGCTAGCTGATCAAAAGTTCGCTCTGGATCAACACTCGAGCGTCGCGGTGACGGACCTGCAAGGCACTATCACCTGCGTGAACGACAAGTTTTGTGCCATCAGTCAGTACTCTAAGGATGAACTGATTGGCCAGAACCACCGCATCCTCAACTCCGGCCATCATCCCAAAAAGTTTTTCCAGCAGATGTACCACGACATCGCGAACGGGAAGGTCTGGCGCAGCGAGATTAAGAACCGCGCCAAGGATGGCTCGCTTTACTGGGTAGAGACAACAATTGTCCCGACTTTGAGCACAGAAGGTAAACCGCGCCATTACGTCGCCATCCGAACGGACATCACCAAGCGCAAGTTGGTAGAGGAAGCTCTGGCCGAACAGGCATTGGAATTGTCTCGACGGCAGGTGGAACTGGCCCGCTCCAATGGGGAGCTAGAGCAGTTTGCCTACGTGGCCTCGCATGACTTACAGGAGCCACTGCGCATGGTTGCCACCTACACCCAACTGCTGGCGGAACGATATCGCGGCAAGCTCGACGAACAGGCCGACAAGTATATCGGGTACTCGGTGGACGGCGCTGTACGCATGCAGTCTTTAGTTAGGGACGTTCTCGCGTTTTCCCGGCTCGGCGCAGCCGAAATTGAACTCCAGACCGTCGACTGCTGCACAGTTGTGAAACAAGCCTTAAAGAACCTGCAGGCTGCAGTGCAGGAGAGCGGCGCCGTGGTGAACTGGAATGGTTTGCCTACCGTAATGGGCGATCCCCCCCAGCTAACGCAGGTATTTCAGAACCTGATCGCCAACGCCATCAAATTTCGTGGGGCGGAAACGCCTATCATTCAGATCGAGGCGGAAAAGAAAGACCACGAATGGTTGTTCGCGGTTTCCGACAATGGCATCGGCATTCCGGCCGAAAACCGGAAAGACATCTTCGTCATCTTCCGCCGTCTCCATACTCGGACGGAATATGCGGGCAATGGGATCGGACTGTCGACCTGCAGGAAAATCATTGAACGGCACGGCGGAAGGATTTGGATCGAGCCCAAAGCCGAACACGGTTGTCTTTTAAAATTCACACTGCCCGCCGATCCGAGTGCAAAGGCGGTGAAGGAAGCACAAGCTTGAGAATGACCGAAATCTTGTTGGTGGACGACAACCCCGCAGACACTGACTCAACTAGTGAAGTGCTGGCGCACACCGACTGCCCCAGTCACATCCACGCTGTGGCCGACAGCGTCGAGGCGGCCGCATTCTTGCGCCGGAGCCTTTGGCGTGTATTAGCTTGACGACTACGAAGCCGCGTCGGTTATAACCAGTCGCCAGCGGATTGCCCCCTGTTGGGCCGTGTGCTGATGATGGTTCTGTGGGGGCAAGTGTATATCCACGGTGTGAACGGCCTCTCTCGCGCAGCCGTCGCATCGGTATATTCCTGACCATGCCGTTGTCGAACCTGCTGGGTAGACCTTGTCGAACTCAGCATGCTCCGTCCGCGCCAGAAGATTCGCGTACTTGTAAAGGGCCATACGAAACGCCTCTCTTTCTGAGGGAACGCGGACCTTATATCACGAATCCAAATGTTCTGAGGCAGTCTTTTCGAGCATCGGACCTGGGACAGCGGTTGACAATTGCCACGCTACTCGTTGAGCGGATCGTCAGTCGCACGGTCACCTCGCCTTGGCCCTCTTCACCAGCAGAGCCGGACTGACGCCCAGGTCCCTTGCGATTCGCCGCAGACTATGACCCGCCCTTTGCTTCGCCCTCACAGAGACCATGTCCACCGCATAGGGTGTCCTGCCTAGCACCCTGCCGGCACGCTTGGCCCTTGCCAGCCCTGCCTTCGTCCTCTCGCTGATGCTGATGCGCTCCTGCTCGGCCAGGGTCGCCATGATGCTGATGACCACATCCCGCATGATGCCGCAGGAGTCGAAGAACGGTTCGCTGTAGGAACGCCATGCCACTCCCCAGGCGTCCAGCCGGGTGAGGTAGGCCAGGGTCTTGCGCGTGCCCTCGCGGGTAAACCGATCCAGCTTCCAGAACAGGAGAACATCAAACTGTTTCTGGCTCGCAGCGAGCATCATGCGCTCGAACTGAACGCGATCCTTTTTGCCGCTACCACTGACGGTGTCAACGTACTCAGCGACTACCTGCCATTTCTGCTTGGCTGCGAACTCCCGCAGTTGAACCAGCTGATTGCCGTTGTCCTGCTTGCTGGTGCTGACTCGGCTGTAGATGGCGACCTTCATGATTGTGTTCTCCTGCCAGAACACCGTGCACATGAGGTTCCATTTATGAACACTCGCTGACGCCGAACCCTGTATTGAAAACAAACAGTGTTGACGCCTCGGGATTGATAACGTCTTGTGAACACTTCCAGAAAAGAACACATCGTGTTCACATTAGGGTTAAGTCCATGCGGCGGTACACCCGACCTCGCTCCGAAAGTCGCGTCTGCACTTGATTGCGACCGAGCTGACTGTCCTAGCCGAGGGACGTTGCGAAAGAAGAAAGCTGGTGGACGTGGCGTTTCAGATATGTCGCCCTGACTGCCGTGACTCGTACGAGAGAACTTCCTCGAAAAGTGTTCAAGATCGCTTGGGCAAAAGACATGCAACTGAGACGATCAGGAACGGGCACTGCGACACGCCTGGGATATTCGTCGTAGGTACGGCCGTCTAACTCTACTACCATTTCTAGTCTTTACTTACCCCGCAAATCAGGCTCCTTAAAATGCCGTGCGACCTGGATCGACGGTGACAAAGCGGGATTCGGGATTTGGTCAGGTGAACGATCTCCAACACTCTATCGGTGGGAATAGAACTTGAGGGAATCAACCGGCCGCGGCGCCGCTGGAGTTTGTTTGCGCCTCCCGCTGGTTTGCGTCTCGTGAGTTACGAACGGTTTCTTCAATCAGCTCGATCAGCTCTTTTTGTCCAGCAGTGTCACCTTCCATCAGTCGCGACTTCTCGAAATAGCCGGCAGCTCCCTCGTTCTTTAGTCTTCCCTCATTGGCCTGTGGGAGACCGCTGAAAATCACAATTGGGATGCACGCGGTGGGACTATCGTGCTTCAAAGCCTGCATTACCTCCCGGCCGCCTAACTTGGGCAGCAACATGTCTAGCAGAATAATGTCGGGAACGCTCTCGCGAGCTATCCGCAAAGCCTCTTCGCCATCCCCCGCGTTCAGTACGGTGTAGCCAGCTTTGTGCAGAATTCTCTCATTTGTCAATCGCTGGATCCTGCTGTCTTCGACCAGAAGTATGGTTGTCTTCAAGATGGATCCTCCCCTTCCGGGAGCGGCCCGCAGCCTAAATTGGAAGCTCATAGACAGCATCGGCCGGAACGCTTTGACCCTTCATGGAAGACTTAAATCTGCTGATCAGCTTATCGTGGGAGCTTCCCAAATTGGGTCTGACGACCAGGATACTGGTCATTTCCGTCGCACGGCTGTCAAGCTTGCCTAACGCCTAAAGTAAGTAGTACGCCCAGCCGAAGAAAACACTGTGGTCACAACCCGAGGGCATGAAACATCTTCGATCCATCACTTGGGAGAATCTCTACTGCGCGGTGGATCCGCATGATAAGCCGCAATACTAGAATCGCCCGAGCGGTGCGCTTCCTCGCGCCGTTGACGATACTCGTCTCACCTCTCATCCCGGCTTGGCCGCAGACAATCTCTCCCGACCTGACCAGCTTGAGCCTCGAAGACCTGATGAATACCAAAGTGACCTCCGTATCCAAGACGGAGCAGAAAATATCGCGGACAGCCTCCGCAATATTTGTAATCACCGCGGCGGACATTGCGCATTCTGGTGCGACTAACATTCCCGACCTGCTTCGCATGGTACCCGGATTCGACGTGGCGCAGATTGACGCCAATACATGGGCTATCAGCGCCCGCGGGCTTAACGGGCGATTCAGCAACAAGCTTCTCGTGATGGTTGACGGACGAACTGTGTACACGCCGACCTTCGGCGGCGTTTTGTGGGACACGTTGGACTTGCCACTGGAGGATATTGAACGGATCGAAGCGATCCGTGGCCCGGGGGGGGCGGTGTGGGGAGCCAACGCCGTCAACGGAGTGGTCAATATCATTACCAAGAAAGCTGCGGAGACCCAGGGCGGCATGTTGGTCGCGGGCGGAGGCAATCTAGCTCAGGGCCTCGCGACGGCGCAGTATGGAGGAAGGCTAGGCAAGAATACCAACTACAGGGTGTTCACCAAATACCTCAATCAAGATCATATGCCAGCCGCTGCCGACGCAGTTGGATTCGACGGATGGCACTTGCTACACGGCGGATTTCGGACGGATAGTCACTTGTCTGGAAAAGACACCCTCACGCTGCAGGGCGACATGTATACCGGGCAGGAGAACTCTCCCTCCACCTTTCTTCCATCGGTTACGTCGCCCGGGCTTCAGAATATTAATATTGACGTTCCCTTGTCAGGCGGTGTCCTGAGTTCTTCGTGGGATCATGCCCTGTCCCCACATTCGGACACAAGGCTGCAGATTTCCTTTGATCGTTACAAGCGCGGCGACATTCTCTCGGAGGAGCGAAACACGTTCGCCATTGAATTCCAGCATCACTTCGTCTGGGGCAGCCGTCAAGACATCGTATGGGGAGGCGGTTACCGGTATACCGATTCAGGCACGCGTGGAAATCTCACAGCATCTTTCAGTCCCCCTGACCTCAGTATGCAGCTATTCAGTGCGTTCTTTCAGGATGAAGTTGCCTTGGTACCGAACAAGCTGTACGTCACACTAGGCACCAAGCTGGAACACAATATCTACACCGGGTTGATCTGGATGCCGAGCGCCCGCGTTTCGTGGACACCCAGTACACGTCAAATGTTTTGGGCAGCCATCTCCCGAGCGGACCGAACGCCAGCAGAGAGCGATACTTCAGTGCGGGCCAATGTCGGCGGAGTCCCGGGAGCCGGTAGAACTCCTGTCTTATTAGCCTTCGTGGGCAACCCTCAATTTAAGAATGAGGAACTGACAGCATACGAACTTGGCTACCGCTTGGCGCTCTCGACCAATCTCTCTGTGGATTTCGCAACATATTACGGTGGGTATGATCATCTGGGAACAACCGAACCGGCCGCGCCTTTCTTCGAGGCCGCTCCATCTCCGCCCCATCTCGTCCTCCCCTTTACCTTCCAGAATCTGATGCACGGGGAAGCCCATGGATTCGAGATGGCGGCGAACTGGAAGGTTACGGATCGCTGGATGCTAAGCTCAGGGTATGCCTTCGAGCAAATTCACATGCACCTAAATGCGACCAGCCAGGACCTAAGTTCGGCCGAGAGGGAACAGGGCAGCAGCCCGGTTCACAGCGCCCAACTTCGGTCACACATCAAGCTACTACATGGAATTGGGTGGGACGCTTCCGCATATTTCGTAGACCGCCTCAAGAGTGAGGCGATCCCGTCTTATACCAGACTGGACACCGGACTGACGTGGCGATGGACAGAAGATCTGTCAATGAGCGTGGTGGGGCAAAATCTGGTGAAGGATCGCCACCTGGAGTTTGTGGACAGCAGCGGAGTCATTCGATCCACTTTGATCAAGCGCAGTGTTTACGCGAAATTCACCTGGCAATTCTGAGTGCAACAGAAAATTGGCTCACCAAGATGTTGAAGCCTTTCATAAAGGGTTGCTCTTCGGGCTTCCGACCAAATCTCGGAACCCGCTGGAAATGGCTCTCGATCCGGTTGATCGTATGTTGCTTGGTAGTGGTCACGCAGGCACAATCGGCCACCGAATATCAAGTGAAGGCGGCGTTCCTCTTCAATTTCGCCAAGTTTGTGGAATGGCCAGCCGACGCGTTTTCCGGGGCAGGCGCTCCTTTGCAGATTTGCCTGCTCGGGCAGGATCCCTTCGGCCACGAATTTGAGGAGGTGATCGGAGACAAGAGTGTCAATGGCCACAGAATCGATGTTATTCATCCCTCCGGTGTTCCGCAGGCAAGAGGCTGTCAGATCATATTCGTGGCTTCTTCAGAAAAGAGCAAAACGCTGGAGATCCTCCGCGGTCTGCGGGGCGCCAGCGTTCTGACCGTCGGAGATACTCCCGGCTTTGCCGGGAGCGGTGGGATCATCAATTTCGTCCTGGATGATGGTCGGGTACGCTTTGAAATCAATACGAAGGCGGCGGAACGGGCACATCTGAAGATAAGTGCCCGGTTGTTGACCGTGGCCAAACTCATCGTGAGTGACGACACCCCAACGGAAACCAAATGAATGTCCTCCGCGACATGTCCATCGGGCGAAAGCTGACGGTGATCATTTTGTCGATTACCACCGTGTCGTTACTGCTGGCTTGCGCGGTGCTGATCGGCTATGACTTTGTCATGTACCGGCGGGCCATGGTAAGGGATATATCCACGCTCGCCGACATGATCGCGGACAACAGCACCGCCGCCCTGACCTTCCACGACGCGCAAGCGGCAAAGGACGTTCTGCAGTCTCTGCGCACGCAATCTCACATCACAGCGGCTTGTCTTTACACCCCGGAGGGAGAGGTCTTCGCCATCTACGTCCGCGACGGGAACGAGTCGGCTTTTGTTCCGCCGCACCCACGCCCGGCTGGAAGCTTCTTTGAAAACAGCCGCCTGCTCCACTTCGGTGCGGTCCGTCTCGGCAAGGACACGATTGGTACGGTTTACGTGGAATCAGATTTTTCTGAAATGACCGCGAGACTGCAGACCTATCCGGTGGCGATGGCACTGACTTTTTTGCTTTCTTCCGTTGCTGCGTTCGCGCTGGCGTCGCGCATGCAAAAGGTGGTGTCGGTCCCTATCCTCGAATTGGTGCAGACCACCAAGAGGGTTTCCGAGGAAAAAAACTACTCTATCCGTTGTGCGGTGATTAGACACGATGAGATCGGGCTGTTAGTAGGCGGCTTCAACGAAATGTTGGCACAGATCGAACATCGCGACCAGGAACTGCAGCGTCACCGCCAGGACCTGGAGACGGAGGTGACCCGGCGCACCGCCGAGCTGCAAACAACGAATGTCTTTCTCGCGGCAGCCAAAGATGCCGCCGAGGCCGCTAGCCGTGCCAAGGGCGAGTTTCTTGCCAACATGAGCCACGAAATCCGTACCCCCATCAACGGAATTCTGGGCATGACCGAGCTGACGCTGGACACGGAGTTGACTAAAGAACAGCGGGACAACCTGCTCCTGGTGAAATTCTCGGGGGAATCGTTATTAAGCGTCATCAACGACATCCTGGATTTCTCGAAAGTCGAATCGGGAAAGCTGGAACTGGAGACAATCGGATTCAATCTTTACGACTGCGTAGGTGAGACCATCAAGACTCTGGCCCAGCGAGCGCATGAAAAAGGCCTTGAATTGGCTTATGACGTAGGCCCTGATGTGCCCTCGCACTTGATTGGCGACCCGGGACGACTGCGCCAGGTTCTGTTGAACCTGGCAGGCAATGCCATCAAGTTCACCGAAAAGGGCGAGGTGCTGATCGAAATTGCCATGCAGGCGGAGCACGACGGATTCGTGGAACTGCACTTCAAGGTTACCGATACCGGCATCGGAATCCCCTCCGAGAAACACCAGATCCTCTTCCACGCTTTCACCCAGGCGGACACCAGCACAACTCGAAAATATGGAGGGACAGGACTGGGTTTGGCAATATCCGCACGTCTGATTGAACTGATGGGAGGGAAAATCTGGCTGGAGAGCATAGAAGGCAAGGGTAGTACGTTTCATTTCACGGTCCGTTACGCCGAGCAGCCGACACAGGATGAGGCCCCGACTCCGGGGCCAATTCCCAGCCTGCAAGATGTTTCACTATTGGTGGTTGACGACAATGCAACCAATCGCCGGATTCTGTACGAGATGACCAGCCGCTGGGGAATGAGGCCACTGGCGGTTGACGGCGGACCGGCCGCCCTGGCTGCCGTCGAGGAAGGCGGTCGGAGGGGAGAATCCTTTCGTGTGATCTTGATGGATGCGCACATGCCAGGAATGGACGGCTTCCAGCTGTCCAAAGAGATCCAGGAGCGGTCTGGGAGGGGAGAAACGAGCATTCTGATGCTGACCTCCGGCGGACAGCCCGGCGAGGCTGAACGCTGCCGGAAGGTGGGGATTTCTGCCTATCTGCTTAAACCGGTCATGAAAGCCGATCTCCGCAATGCCATCCTCACGGTGCTGGGCCAAGTGCAGTCCGAGAAGACTGGTGCGCTTCCTCTTGTGACTCGACATACGCTGCGTGAGTCGTCGCGCAAACTTCATATTCTGGTGGCCGAAGACAACGCGGTGAATCAAACAGTGATTCTACGCATGCTGGAAAAAATGGGACATTCTTCGGTGCTGGCGCGCACCGGCAACGAGGCTCTGTCGCTCGTTTTCAGCCAGAAGTTCGATCTGGCCTTCATGGATGTGCAGATGCCGGAGATGGACGGTCTGGCCGCGACCGAAGCTATCCGCCAGCGCGAGAAAGGCAGTGGCACACACCTGGCCATTTTTGCCATGACCGCTCATGCCATGAAGGGCGACCGCGAACGTTGTTTGCAGGCAGGAATGGATGGATACATTACGAAACCCATACGTTTTAGCGATATTGAAACAACACTATCCAGTTTCTCAGGACTACAGTCCTCTCCCGCCGCCAGTTCTCCGGGAAAATTATTGTGGCGCAGGGACGAAGCTCTGGATCGGTTGGGGGGGGACGAAGAACTTCTCCGACAACTCTGCCAGATCTTCCTGGAGGAATCGCCGAAACTGATACAAAAGTTGCAACAGGCCATCGCCGACACAGACGCGGAGGCGGTGATGCGCGCGGCTCACAGCCTCAAGGGAGAACTTGGCTATCTGGGCGCGGCCGGGGCGTCGCAGGGCGCACGGGAGCTTGAGGACATGGGGCATCAGAAGAATCTGTCCCATGCCCCCGAGGTGTTTGTTGTGCTGCAGCGGGAAATAGCAAGCCTGAATCTGGCCTTGAAAGAACCCGCGGGAGCGGTTCAGTGAGTATTCTTTCTCCTGGTCCAGGGGCCGAGCCCGGTTGTCCCCCAGTCTTACCGGTGCCAAATACCGTGTTGATCGCGGAAGATGATCCCATCTTCCGCCGGATCCTGGAGAACTGGCTCCAGAAATGGAACTACCGAGTTACGTCCCTGGAGAACGGACTGGATGCCTGGAGCGTGCTGCAACAGAACAATGCTCCCCAGATGGCAATCCTGGACTGGATGATGCCGGGCCTGGACGGCATTGAACTGTGCCGCAGGATCCGTAGTCACCACACTGGTTCCTATAAATATGTACTGCTGCTCACGGCCAAAGGGAGCAAGGAAGATGTAGTAGCCGGTCTAGAAGCAGGGGCCGATGACTACCTGACCAAACCATTTGATGTAAACGAGCTTCACGCGCGGGTCCGGGCCGGCCAGCGGATTCTGGAACTCCAGAGCACGTTGCTGAGAGTCCAAACCGAGCTGCAATTCGAGTCGGCACATGACCATTTGACCGGCCTCTGGAACCGTGGAGCGATCATGGGTCTGCTGCAGCGGGAAACCCTGCGCAGCGCGAGGGTCAGCGAGCCCTTGGGGGTGTTGATGGCAGACCTTGACCACTTTAAGCACATAAACGATACCTACGGACATCAGACTGGGGATGAGGTGTTGCGTGAAGTGGCTCGCCGCATGCTTGCTTCGGTGAGAAATTATGACTACGTCGGCCGGTACGGAGGGGAAGAATTCCTAGTCGTGCTGACGGCTTGCATGCCCTCAGATCTGCTGATCACCGCGGAACGGATGCGCGTGTACGTCTCTGAAGAGCCGGTCGAGACTGCATCCGGGCAAGTCCCCGTGACTATCAGCATCGGGTTTGCAGCACAGAACGCAGCCGGTTCTGGGATTCTTGACCCCGAAGGGCTTGTGCGCAGTGCCGATAGTGCCCTTTACACGGCCAAAGCCAACGGCAGGAACCGGGTGGAACGCGCGCCCGAGAACGTTGAAGCAAGGCCGGCCCACGCCGGGGCACTCCAATAACCGGCGAGCAAGTTAGTGAGCTCACACATGACCGCACCGTCGATGCAGGTAGGAAGGCCGAGCAAGGTAGTTGTGGCGTGCCTGGATGGGCAACGCCTCAAGGGCTTTGTATTCAACTTTTCGTCGTTGCGGGGGCAATTCCGCCTGTTCCCTGAGGAGAAATCACTTCACCACCTTGGAAAGGACGTAAAGTTGGAGAGTGTGACGGCCATCTTCTTTGTGAAGGACCTCGATGGCCATCGTGAACACCATGATTCTTACGCCCTGCAAGAGCGTGCCCACGGTCGGAAGATTGAAGTTACTTTTCAGGACGGCGAAAAGATCGCTGGAATGACTGAGACGTACCATCCTGAAAGTGTCGGCTTCTTTATCTCTCCTGCCGATCCCGAGTGCAATAATACCCGCATCTTCGTGGTGAACAAGAACGTGCGCGAAGTGACATTTATAGATCAAGCCTTCCGCGCTCTGCCTTAGAAATTTCACGCCCAGTCGTTTGTTTTCTGCCAATTTCGCGCCCGCCGTGTAGCCTAGTCGACCTTGCAGCGGTGTTTGCCATTCGCTCGTTCCAGAAATCTAACCCCTGACTCACTCGGCATATCTTCACGGGCGGCAGATTCGTCTCCCATGGCGTCGCGCTGGGCGGCCCGCTACCGGGCTTGCGGTCCGGCAACAGTTTTCTGTAGCCACAATTCGCTGGCCCCATCGCCCACCCCATCGCCCCCCAGCGTCCTAAAATGCAACTCGCCCTCCTGCAACTTGAGCGGGCACACTAGGCCGGGCAGTCTGCGCTTCCATGCATCTATGAAAGCGCCGAAGAACTCGACGCTTCGGTCTCCGGCCACATCTTCGTAGCTCAGCATGTCCGCTGCCTTAGGCTCTCGTCCCAGGACGGCCTCAAATTCCAGGAGGGCGCGAGAGCTGCAGTTCGGGTGCTGATCGAAGTGGGGCACCATTGTCCTCCGTGCGTGTTCGGCACGATCCCTCACAATTGCCCCGGCTTCGTCGGCAGGCTATACTTCGGTCGCCCGCCTTGTCTGGACAAGGCGCAGGAAGGGTTAAGGTATCGAGCGAACCTAAGGTTCGCAGAGAGCCGCTCGACCTGCAGCGACTCCCAAATCTCATTTTGGGGGTATCTCTAATGGACACGAACCGGACAGAAGGTCCGCGCAGTTCCACTCAGCACGAATTTGAGCAGAGCAGGCGTTGAGATTTTGGACGAGGTAGGTTCGGCGACCAGACTTGGCCGCAAACTACGCAATGCAGGCGGCGAGCTGCCGAAGGGATATTGGCGCTGCCCGCAAGGCTGCAATTCCGAGTAGTGCTACGGGCGACTTCGATTCTCTCTTGTGGTTGCGAGGCGAATCGGAGTCGCCCGCTTCTTTTGCGCGCACACAGCCCCACTTCCTCGAAATCTTACGCCGCTCGTTTCACCCTCGCCCATCTTGCGCGCTGTGCGGCTGCAATCTTGCGACGTGCCGAGGCAGACATCGTTCGCTTGCCCGGCTTCGGATTCTTTGCAATCGAAACAACATTCTGTGCTCGGATCTTTGCCCACCGTAGTCTCTGAGCGGCAGCAATCTTTTTGCGAGCGGACGCCGAGAGCATCCTGCGTGGTTCGGTTTGAGTGCTTCCGCCGTTCAGTTTAGTGAGAGCCGTAAGAGCCGCGTCAACCTGTTTCAAGTCGTTTAGCAGATTTGTCCTCTGCTCTTTCAACTGCAAGACCACAGACACTAATCCCTGGAGCTTCGCCATGAGTTTCCCCCTCGGGTGCGGATTCTAACAGGAGCTATCTGGGCCTCGCTTGCTGCGCAGGTGACCCGGAGTCAGACGAACAACCGAAGGATGATCCACTCCGGTCTTCGTGTGGGACATGTCAATCGATAAGGGACGCGGTGCGGGCAAGCCCATTGATCGTGCTAGACCTTACTCAGGCTTGACTGAAGTGACCTTCACATCCACTTTCTTAGACCATTCTGACGGAACATCGTCTAGTTTGACTCCAAATTGCCGACTGTAGCCGGGCCTGAGAGGTTGATTATTGCTCCCGAAACCGAGGTCGGAAACGAGAACAGGGAAGGCGGGCTTTTCAAAAATCGTCTTCCCTCCAGAGTCCAGGCAATAGATGGTCACTTCGACCTCTTTCAGAGTGCGATCTCCAGTGTTCTTGACTTCTCCAAAGACAGCGTTGTCGCCAAGACTACTCTTTGAGACTTGAACTTTTTGAACAGTGACCTTGGTCAAGTAAGCTGCAATTGCCGGATCGCTCGAGACCGACGACGGGGTAGGGCCGGGGATACTAGTGTCGGGAATAATGGAGGAGCTTTTCTCGGATGGCTTATGCGAGATGCTCGACCCGAGGCCAGCGAAGAACCCGAATAGAACGCCCCAAGAAATGGCTCCGAGGATCATGAGGATCAACAGCGCCGGGATAGAGGCAATGGCCCACTTAACCATGAACCGGACCATCGAAAGGAATGGCATGTTCATGTCGGTGACGGAGACGCGATTTGCTACCTGCTCGTTAGGCATCGTCGGTTCTCTCTCCAGGCGTCACTCGGGATATTGTCGCCCCGGCGCGCTCCGGCTGTCTGTGAAAGATGCACCCTGTGGAAGTACAAGCCTGGAACACTTTCGAGGGGAACAGCCAGCCCCGCGGTCAGAGTGCCCCGGAAAGAGAATGGCCATGCCCGTCGCGTACTCTGTTGCCACTACCACGTCGGAGTCAGCGACAGTATGTCGGCCCGAACCGCTGCCGGTACTGCCTTCGTTCAAGTGAGATGATTGGTTTAAGGTTAGGCGCATAGTGGTGATGGACAATCAGGCTCCCTCTATTTGCAAGTAATGCTCGGGTTCTCCTTCGCCAGCTCCAGACAAGCCTTCTGCTGTCTTGAGTGACGTGCTGCGTCCCCCAAACTTTCGTTCACACGAACAGGCAGCGGAGCAGTTTGCATCGTCGGCTCACTGTTGGCGCTATCCTGGTGCTGAGGTGCGACCGGGGACGATGGAGCGAGAGTCGGTATTATCGTTGGCGCGACCGGAACAGGAGTGGGGCGAGGAGCCAGAGCAGCCGCTTCAATCGCGGCCTGAACAGCGGGCTGAGCGCCAGCTAGGAACTCTTTGAAGTGCTTGGCCACAGCTTCTGCCATGGACTGTTGGTTCTTGCTTCCCCCCCTTTGCTTGTTCACGGAGTAAGCCCAAAGCATCTTGCTCGAACTCGTCTCAATCAACTGTACCGAGACGTTTCCCTTGTCCTCGATCCCGATGCAATAAGCGAACATACAACGGGCGATTTTGCCACCTGTTGATTCCTGTTTGATCTCGACCGGAGCAGCTTTGAGTTTGAATGTGGCTCTAGTGGGATCAATTACTACGTCAATCGGAACCTCTTTTTTTCTGATCGCGGCAGCGACATACGTCTCGAATCCATTCTGCGGTTCGATGTAGACCGTAGGACGAGCTGCCTGAGCAATGCTAGGAAGCGAGCATGCCGCGAGCAACAGCAACAGCGTGAGATGCCTCATTTCAAACCTCAACCTCGAGTCTGATCGCCTCCAACCGATTGCACCAGAGTACGCAGGTATCGTATCGCGTCGCTCAAAGTCAGGATCGGGTCGCTATGGGACCCCAGAGTTAGAGTCTGCTAATCTTTTTCGTCACAGCGAGCGTTTGCCGCACCAAGGTCGCGTTCTCGTGAGATTCTCCGACAGCTTGCACGCATTCGACAGAGTTGGCGACTCTGGAGCGGGTGGGCTGAGAACGGCTCTCACGTTACGAAATTAACGGTCGATGACTACAGCAGGAGGAAATCCCATGTCCGAGACCACAGTTCTAGCCGTGCTCGAAGAGATAGATCGCATTCGCTCGGCCGATGTCGAGCATTGGAAACGGGGCCAGGAACCGAACCGTGAGGCTAGAGTTGAATACAGGCGCAGACAAGAGCGGTTAGAAGAAATCAGGGTGAGCCGACTCGCTGAGTTTGATTCGTGAAGGTTGTCACCCTTTGCAGAATGGGCAAGCTAACCTTGCGGCCCGGCATGAACTGTCGGACTGACTCCGCCCACGAGAACGTGCAACCTATGTCAAGGCCGTGGACCAGACACGCAGCGCGGACCTCGTTTTCGCGGTTCGAGGTTGACGCACCGACACAATCAGTGAGCACCTGTTGAAAGCAAAAGCATGACCCTGCTTAATGTGGGCACGGTCTACCCTTTGGAATAATAGTCGAAGTTGGGCACGTCTTCCCCGAGCAATTTCAGCAGCCTGATCCCCAGCACCGAAAGCCGGAAGCAGTAATTCGCGAGCGGAAGCTCGCGGGTCTGTTCTAACTCGTGAGCCAGACCAAATCCCTGCAACCGGGTGCAGATTCCGTAGCCTTCTTCGCGTGTGTACAGGTTGGTCTCTACCTTCTGCCCAAGGGCCATTGCTATTTGCAGCGAAAGCTCCTGCGCACGACCTATCAAAGTGGAGGGATGGAGTTTCGCGATTCCACCCACTACCGGGTCTTGCTGCGGCTTCCAGTCGCTTTCCTTGTTCATAATTTTGTTCATCACCTTGAGCACGATTACGTCGCGCTCGTTAAGCTGCTCGATAGTCTGTACGAAGGTCGCTACGTCCTGAATCTGCTCTTCGCTTCTAAATGCGTTGCCGATGAGCTTTACGTAGCGTTCCCGCTTGTTGTCGTCGAATTCCTCCGCGTCCCGCCGGAGTGCCAACTGAATCGCTTCCTGAATGTCCTCTGGACTCGCCTTTGTGGTCTCTAGGTGCTCGGTCTCCATTACCAGCAAGTTCCACATTGCCTCTAGTCTTTCCTTGACGGAGGCGCGAGTAAATCTATCCGCAACCTTCCGAAAAATCTCTAGCGGCAGCGCGGCTTTTGGGAAGGCGAGCTTGCCCGCCATGACCATGTGTGCAAGCGGAGACTCCTGTTCCTCCTGCATGTACTGCTGCACGAATGCAGCTTTCGGATCATCAATCGCCATACTCTAGTTCTCCACCAACCCGCGCTGCAGTTTCGTTGCACTGGTCCTACCCGCGCCGTAAAACCGAAGAAGAGGCGTGGACACCCCTCGGCCAGGAGCAGGGGCAGATCGTCGATCCTACGCTCCCAGAGGGGCATCCTGGGCCGATTGGGAGCGAAGAATTTTACTTCGGCAACTGACCGCGCGGCAAGAAACGGTTGCCCCCACCGGCCACACCACCGACCACACTCTGGTCGCGGCGTCGGAATAGGAGCTGACCGGGGTCGAGAAAAGAGGGATCGTCCTGCGTACGCGAAAAAGCGGAGAGTCTCGAATACATACCAGCCGGGCATCGCCCATCGCATGACCAACACCGGCCAAGCACCCGCGCGCTTCACCGAAAGCGGGGGTGTCATCCGAGCAGAAGCAGTTCTGCCTCATCAGGCCAGCGATTGTTGTCCAGATGGAATTGCAGTTCCGCGTCGCTGCGGCCGCGAAGATCAGCAGTCACATCGTTTACATCGACGCGCTGGATGGAGCGACCCTCCAGTCTGTCGAAAATCGCTTCCACCGCCGGCAGACGATGCTTTCCTCGCAGGGCCTCCTGCACGAGCACCTCCACGAGTTGATCCTCGATGGTTTGCCCGTCCGCTCCGGCCTCCGCGACCTTTTGGCGTAGAGCGGTCAAAAGCCCCTTCGTATGCGGTCTACCATTTGGATTTCCGCTCTGACCGGGTAGGAACCCGCGACCAGTAATGCCGCCGAGCTGCTTCGTTCGATGTTGTTTCGAGTTGTTCTCCACGTTGTTTCACCTGCTTTCCTTGAACAAGTTTGGCATTCAGCGGCCTAACTGACGGTGCCCGTGAACAATGCGGCAATGAAACTGATAGACGTGACCAAAGCGTTTTCCCCCGACGACAGTGCTTGGATGCCTTGAAACCTCGCGCTGGCCGATGGCGTGCGCTGCCCCCATGCCGAGGAAACCTCGCGCTTTTACCCGCGTCTCCAAAACGAAAGTACTCCCTATGGGAAATTGTTCATTCGTCACATTGCCTTGTGACATGCGTCACAGACCCGCGCAAACGACATGGGCCAAAATCGCGCAATGGTGTACTCCTTTAACGAAGGGACTACAGCTTAGCCTCTCCCCCACTCTCCGGTGGCGAAAGGTGATCAGACCGTAGTAGCTGTTCCTTGGCCCGACCCTGAACCAGTCGGGCTTTTCCTTTTCTGAACGCATTGCGATTTATGTGGTCTATTGGGCTATGAGAACGGGCACGAAGCTCTCAACCTTAAAGTCATACTCGTCGAGAGGCTTGGCCAGTTTGGTTACGTCAATGGTGCCGTCAACCATGCCGCGGGCCAGGTCATCGTCATTCGCTTCGCCGCCTGCGCCAGCGGCTCCCTGATTCAAATTGAACCGGAAAGCCGGGACCATAGTTGCTTTGTACTTCTGGTAATCGGCCAGATCTTCTCTCGATGGCGTTGACCTGCGATTCCCCAGGTCGTGACTCTGGCCAAGCCCTCGCGATTCTTGTGCAGGGGGACAGAGGCGTGGACGGGAGTTCTCACCCCGCCCGAAGCGGTTCCCTGGGGGGGCAAGTGGCGCGTACATCCCCTTGTCCCCAAATTGATTGCCGCACAGATGCGGGCATTCTTCAATCCGGGAAACGGGTAGAAGCCGGGGGAATTACCTGCACTTCGTAATCAGGTATGCGCCCAGCTTTTGAGCTCTAGGGGGCGCTCTTTCCGTTAAAAGAGCCAGGTTGTTTCCAGGGCTAGCGCTAGGAGCGTTTTTGGGAGTGTTGGAACCATCCTCACCTGTGCGGAATCCTTGACAAGCACGCGGCGGTCCCGATGAGGGGTAGTTCGCGGCTGGCCAGTAGCCAGGTCGCATTTCTCGCCTGGTTTAGCGCCGCGGGCGGGACATCCGACTGTGTATGCGTTTTCCCCGAGCACCCTCTCTGAACTGTAGCGACATCACCCTGCTGTCCTCACAGAGAATATCCTGTCAAGACCACACCCGGCGTCTGCGTGAAACAGATGCCTGGCAAGTCGAAATATTTCCAGGTGGATGCCTTTCAAGAGCGAATCAAAGCCATCAGGGTCGAGATAGTGGCAATTCTCAGGTCGGATGCTATGTACCAGCGAATGGCTCAGCGCTCTGAAATCTATAAAGCAGCCCACCAGGTCCGACGCCAGGCATTAGAGAGGATCGAAATTGAGCTTTCGGCTCTGGCGAAGGGGAATTTGCCATCAAGATTGGAATGACTAGCCAAACGACCTCGCATGGCGTGCATGTTCTACCCTGCAGATGCCTGTACCGAACTGTCCAAGCCTCTGACTTCGAGGATGAGGAAGTGCGCAGGCAATGCCAATCGCTTCGATCACGGTCGGAAAGAGTCGTTACCGACGCGCCCAGGACGCAAAATCTCCCAGCTCTTTCCGCAACTCACTAATTCGCTCCTGCCGCAACCGATACGCCTTCAATTCAGTCTCGGAGAATTCGTCGAGACCACCCTCGGTAAGCGCATCCATCTGCTGCTGAAGTACTGCACATAAATCACGAACGATATAGTGACTGCCGCGACCAATGTATGGCCGTAGAGCAAAGTGCAGGGTGGAGGGTTTGGGTAGGACAGGCTCATTCATTTAGCTCCAGATTTCTTGTAAGGCAGCAATATCTGCCTTGGATTGTTTGACTCGTCTCTTAAGCAGCGCTATCAGGCAATTCTTCAGGCTGCCTCGAATTCTTCCTCGCGCTGTCGCTGGCCACCTTCTTCTCGTGTGCCGCTAGTATGCCGACTAATTGGTCGATGATCTCGATCAGTCGTTGGGGGTCTCTTTCGTCCAACGCCTTCTGTTGTAATTCGCGCCATCCTTCCGGTTCTTCCATAAAGGCAACTCTCTCCATATTGGGCGGCTTTGCGAAGCCCGCACATTTTGTATGGCCCTATAGCAGTCTTGCACGCCAATGACCAGTTTTTGTGGCCGGCGAACATTGCTTACCCGCTCAGAATCTTCTAGTCCAAGTCCTAGACATTCGATTTCCTGCCGAGCACGGAGCATCAGTGCCGATATGTCGTCATCATTTCTCCGTTGTTCTGCTGATCGCCAGTGCGAACTTAGCGCGGCTTCTGCTGGTGCGTGCTATCCGCAGGGGAAGAGAGATCGTGGTGCAACTTACCCTCGGCGCTCGCGCGTCCACGTTACTGCGACGGGCCATCGTGGAAGGCATAGTCCTGAGTATGGCAGGTTGCGCGATCGGGAGTCTGCGTTTGGTGCATCTCGCAACACTTCGCCTTACTGTTTGCACGACAGCTGCTTTTAACGGGCAATAGCAATCGCTACCTGGACTGGCTGGGTCTTAGATCACCGGCGATACTGAACTATTCCTGAGGAATAAGAGTTGCTGACAAATTCGGGTGGTTAGTGCAACTGCGACCGAAAACACGTATCAGCTGCCGCTCACGGCGAGTCAAGTCGAGGTCGTGTTTCGGAGCAACGTTGGGGGGCGATCCTCGCTGACCTGCAACATGCCGGATCAACACTTGGCACAGTTCGATCTACTTGGACCCTCTCTCGACGTAACTGAGCCGTATTAGGACGATGTCCAAGACTATCCTCTCTTTTTCGCCAGAGCAGCGAATACCGACATATCCGTGTGTATTGCAATTCTTGGCAGACCAGACTGTGGAGCCTCTTGCCGTAGTCGCTTCCGGCCCAAACGTCCAGGACAGTGGTTTCATTCTCAGTTGCACGACTAATTCTGGAGTAGTTCGAGAAGGACTTGTCGCACAATCCGCTATTTGCGGAGAGTTCCGCGACAGGAGGTCTTGGACCCTCCCGCTGCCGTGCCGATCATTCGGCGGGCGTGCCGATCAATCGGCGTCCCAGCTGCGAGACAAAGGCCGTTTTGGGCAAACGACCATTCACACAAGTGAAACACTGCACATTAGTTCCTTCTCTGATCAGTCCGGAACTCTACGTGCAGGGTAGCTGCGGTGTAGGAGTTAAGCAATGTCAGGCAAACATGCTCTTCCACTCAGGATGGACCAACATAGATGTATCTAGGCACCATCATTAGGGACATTGTGGCGTCAGTGGAACGGGCTGAGCAGACGAAGCACCCTCTGACCACAACTGAGGAGACAGAAGTTTCGACATGGGTTTGGTCGTTGACCGAGAATCAGCAATCGAGCGGGCCGGGCACGGAGGTTCGCTCAAACGGTTCTCAGTTCTCCGTCTCAGGCCGAGGCAGCGCGAATAGAGAGTGACCATTAAGAAAGGAAACACCTATGGTTGCGGGCGTGAATATTGCGATTGCATTCGGACTTTTTCTGCTCGGGGCAGGCCTAGGGGCCCTCCTGATCTGGATTCAGCAGACTGCCTCCAGAAGGAGGTTTCTACAGGGGCTGGAGACGCAAATCAATGAAGCTCTCTTCGCGAGGGCGCCGTACGGAAAGCTTCCGAGTGACGAATCAGTTACTCGCCGGGCGGTTAAGAGGAGAATTGCAAACCCTTAGTGTGAAACCAGTGTTTGTCAAAGTATATCCTTCTCCCCTCGATCAGGATGTGACGGATCTCACATGAGTTCGGCTGGTCTAGATTCCTATTTTAGGAATGTGACCCAGGCATGCCCTTTGATGGCCAGAGATAATGAGTGTCACCACCGTCGCAGACAATGTCGGCTATTGCTTATTAGTTTGGCGAGTAGCACCAGACGTGGCGAAAAGTACGACCTCAGGCATGCATCTTGTGACAGCGGAGGCGCGAGAGCGTTGATGAAGGAACAGGCCCCTCAGCTGTATCTATTGGCCGATGAGTGGGCGAGGCTCCGACAAAGAGCGGAGACTGAGCGAGACACAGTAAACCTGGTAGTCATCGTCGACAGGCTCAACACTATTCTTAGCGACGCTGAGCGACTGCTGTGTCTCGACGAAGAGTCCACGCAAGAGTCCGGTCCGGACGCGAGGCGGCACGATTCATCGAGAGAGAAATCAGGAGAAAGTGATTGAATATCCGTCCCGGTCTGCGCGGCGCCACATTTCACACATTGTCCGTGACATTCTCTACTTGTCTCAATGGCAAATGAACGTTCTTAGGCAGGCTGGAGTCAACGAGTTGACCAAAGCAGAACGTGAGGCCTACCGAGCCAGGCGTCGCCGGCTCGGTCAATTGCGGAGGAACTTAGAGCAATGCCGATCCCTACCTTCCTAGGCGATGGTACAGGCTGCGGATGGTGTCAGCCCTAGATCGACAGTTACGACAGCGAACAGTTATCGCAGCCCAGGACTCTACTATTTACTTACCACGGTGGTCCTCCTACCTTTGCCCCCCCATTAGGCAACCTTAATCATCCAACCTCCCCTCGATCACTATGTTTGAGCTGCACGCTCAGTCAAGAAGGCGAGAGTGGAGCCTCAAACACCATGGGCAAAGCGACTACACGAGGGGCATCGATCTTACTAGCACTGTCTTCACTACTGTTCGTTTCTCAAGCGGTACTCGGCGCGGAGCTGCCGCTCGCCAGCCCGTACATCCCACGCCCGTTTGGCGTATTTGGATTTAGTATCAACGGAAGCGGATACCAGCAAATGTCCGAGGTTATGGGTGCTGGGCTCCGCATGGACTCGCCCCGGATCTTGTCCGGCATTGAGGTCGGGTACGGCAATGCCCGCAAGGTGAACGATGCCACGATCAACAATCACAGTGGGCACGAGCGATCGGTGCAAGCGAGAGCGTTCTACCGACAGGGTAATGGCCTTTACTTTGGCGGCGGGGCACAATGGAGCCAGACCTCTACCACAAATTACTCCAAGCAAGCTTGGCGACCAACCTTAGGGATCGGCAAGGACTTCATGCGGAACACTTATTCGCTCCGGTTGCAAAGCATGTACATGCTGTCGGGCTCTGACAAGAGCAATGGGTCCCAAGGGCCTGAGATCAGTTTTTTATATCCATCCCCGGCTTCGAACCATCATCTCTATTTCCGTACCGTATTGCAGTTGTACCGCTTTCACACGACGGACACTTTCAGCGATCCGGTGACCTCGGCTAGGCAGCGAGACCAGCACCACTTTACAGGGAATTTAGCCTATTCCCTTATGTACCGATTCTAGCGGAGACAATCTGTCTTGGTTGCTGCAAACCAGAGAGGTTCCTTGGGCAATCTGGAACAAGAAGTGCCAGAGAACCGCAGTCGGACCTTGCTAACCACAGGGCGAAGCTCTGTGCCTTTGATCGGAAGGATTTCGGAGAGACCGAAGAAGGTCTCGCCTGGAGCAAGTGATTCGCTTGCGAAGGCAGACTTGGGCCATCACCCGACGGCATTTAGGCCTGCGGCCATGCCAGAAACGGGATGCAGTTCACTACAGCGGCCAAAGACGGGGCAATCAGCTACAGCAAGATCGATTCTAGATGTTCAAGTTCCTCCGCCGGATGTTCAGTTACCACACTTCCTTCTAACGAGAACTGGATAGCGTTCGAAAACGACCTTAGCATCCTCCGACGGAGCGCAGCTCGTTCTGAAGGTTGTTTCCACCCATCCGCGATCTCGCGGGTCAGCGCCTCCAACATTCTGACATCCGCATCGGGATCGAGAGATCTCACATGCTGCCAGTCACGAAGAAATCGCGAGTCAGCATAACCAGATTCATCGTGCTCTGCGAGCAATACACCGATGTTGACGAATTGATCCTCCAGGATGTTCGGCACATACCGTACCAAGAAGACATCGAATACTCGGCCCTCCCCGGACATCCCGGTCAACTCCAGTGGCGGTTGCCTTTGCTTATGCAGACCTGGCTAGTCGTGCCAATTCGGAAATGGGGCTCTACGAGAGAATCTAAAGTGTTGTATCAGGTCCCTCACCATTGAGCGCCGATCACTAAGCGCTTTTAGCAAACTTGACAGTTCGTTCGCCCCGATCGACCATTCAGAAGGAATTCGTCTGCCCAACGTCCCCACGCTAAGGTCATCCATCGTCTCAATTCGGGAAAGCCATGGTTCGAAGGACTGCCAGCCGTGCACACCCAAATAGACCTCATTCCTCCGGTAACAACCTCGAAACGGGTTGTCAGGAAACGTCCATTCGCCGACATTGAAACAGTGCCCATGATCAATGAACGTAGCAGTGTACTTCTTTTGTCGGTTCTTTCGCCAAAAGGTGGCCTGCCTGTCGTCAACATTACCGGTCCACTTATCGAAAGCCAGCACCCCGGCAAAATCGCCCAGATTTCTCACACGATTCAGTTGCTCGGCCGGAATGTCGTCGAATATCCGCCCTTCAAATGGGTTTATTACATACTCGGACCCAAACTGAGTTCCTGCTTCGCAGGGGATTGTCCTGTCCAAAAGACTAACGGTGAGGGCAGGTGTGTCTTCGATTAACGAGTGGTCCACCCGTACCAGTGCCACGTTTGGCACCGGAAGTCCGGCCAGCTCGGCCAGCCCCGTGGCGAGAATCTCATTGGCTAGCACACGTGCGTGCTGTGGATTGTTGAGGAACTTGACGACATATAGCTTCCCGTCCGAGCAACGAAGCAGATGCGACTGGGAGCCGCCCCGCATTCGCCGAATATGCTGAACGGCAAATACGTAGTGGATGGATGAACTCGGTAATGGAGTATTAAGGAAAAGCTCGGGAGAGAAAGAGCCTAAGTGCATGATGGCCTCGAAGTAGATTCTTCGAGCCCAGCCTCGATGGGGAAACAGCGCTAAGAATATTGACTTCAGCGGGGACTGTCTGTGACATCCGTCACACACGAATGGTCATACTAATTCCGGATGCCTTCGCCTCACCGTTTTAGGAATTGTCGTACCTTTTGTCGCCCGTGTTGAGGCCACTCGTATTGGGCCACGACCCTGAGCGGTAGATAATTGGCATTCTCGTGATCCTGAAGAACCATATATATATGAACGGTAACAGACCGATTCCCGCCGCGCAGTATCTCCGCATGTCGACGAAGGACCAACAGTTTTCCATTCCAACTCAAAAAGCGGCAATTCGGAAGTACGCAACGGGACGAGGGTTCAGAATAGCCCATACCTATGTCGACTCAGGCAGGAGTGGCCTCGATTTGAAACATCGGCCCGGTCTCAGCGAATTGCTTCACGATGTGGTCAAAGGGCACTGCAACTATAAGGCTGTTCTCGTCTATGACATTAGCCGTTGGGGCCGCTTTCAGGACACGGATGAGGCTGCGCACTACGAGTTCGTTTGTAAGAAAGCTGGAATACCTGTTTACTATTGCGTCGAACAATTTAGCGAGGAGGACAAACTAGCCACCTCAGTACTGAAGGCCATGAAGAGGACCATGGCCGCCGAATACAGCCGGGAGTTGTCTGTCAAATGTTTTGAGGGCCAACGGCGCCTGGTGAAACTCGGGTTCAGGGCAGGTGGCCGACCTGGTTATGGGTTACGCCGAATGGTGGTGTCTAGCAATGGCAAATGCCTAATGATTCTAAAGAGCGGTGAGTACAAGAGCCTGTCCAACGACAGGATTATTCTCGTCCCAGGTCCAAAGACCGAAGTTGACTGTGTGCGCTCAATCTACGCGATGGCCCTTCGAAATCACATGGGACCAACGGAAATCGCACGACACCTCAATCACAGCGGGATCGCTCATCCGACGCGTGATCGATGGGAAAGGTACATGATCGAGGACATCCTTACTAATCCGAGATATGTTGGTTCCAATGTATGGAACCGAACATCGCGAAAACTACACACGACTGTCGTAGTGAACTGCCGCGAGAATTGGATCATCAGAGACGATGCCTTCGCTCCCATCATCAAACGTTCTACCTTCGACCGCGTTCAAGCCGTTCTACCCAAGCTGTTGAGGTGGTCAGACCAGGACTTGCTGAAGGACCTGCGGCGGTTACTCAAGCGACACAAGAAGTTGTCGACAGTTCTTATCTCACAAACACCTGGAATGGCCTCTCCGGGAACATATTACCGGCGTTTTGGTGGCTTCCGCAGGGTTTATGGATTGATCGGCTACGGGGTGCAAGCTGGCAGATTTGACAAGGCGCATCACAAACTCCGTACTCTGGTACTGCGGGACGCTCTCATACGGCGCCTCACGACCTTGTTTCCGAAAGAACTGGCGCTCTTTCACCATCCACATGACATGCGTCCGATATTGCGGTTGGACAATGGGTTTGAAGTATCGGTGCGGCTTTGCAGAAGACTGAGCGCACGCGACTCCGGATCACGTTGGCGATTCTATCGTGGGAACGCACCTCAGTCGGAGCATGCGAATCTCGTTTGCTTGTTCAATCGCACAAACAGCGCTTTGGCCAAGTATTATCTCGTCCGAGGCATCTATTGTAAAAAGAGGGAGTGCATTCTGCGAGCCGACGATCCGCAACTGGATCGCGGTTGTCGATTGGACAACCTTTCGGAATTCTATGCAGCCACAACTGCCTTATGTAGAACGACGGCTGGCGTGCGTCAGGGTCTCGATGGTGACCGTTGAGCCCAAGTCTGCCCATACTATTTCTGACCAACGCTCAACAACCGACGGCGACGCACGGGATAGCCACAGAGGGCTGCCTGCGGCTCAATATGTCCGAATGTCGACTACGATGCAACAGTATTCTATTGAGAATCAAAAGGCGGAAATCCGCAACTACGCTGCGCGTCACGGCTTTCATGTGATTCAGACGTACATGGATGCGGCAAAAAGCGGCGTGTCGATCAAGAGCCGCAGCGGTCTAAGTAGTTTGCTGGGAGATGTAGTTCGCGGAGGCTGTCGTTACAAAGCCATTTTGGTTTACGACATCACGCGTTGGGGACGATTTCAGGACACCGACGAAGCCGCACACTACGAATTCGTCTGCCGCCACGCCGGTGTACCTGTGCATTACTGTGCCGAGAAGTTTGCGAATGACGGCAGTGTGTCCACTTCAATCATAAAGACTTTGAAGAGAACCATGGCGGGGGAATTTAGCCGGGAGCTGGGAATTAAGGTTTTCGAAGCAAAGAAGCGCGGCGCCAAATTGGGTTTCTGGATGGGTGGGCGAGCCCCCTATGGTCTGCGGCGCCTGATGATTTCTCAGGGAACTAAGACAGGAGAAGTCCTCAAACTTGGTGACCGCAAGAATGTCAAGTCTGATCGAGTCGTTTTGACGAAAGGCCCACCAGAAGAAGTCCTGTTGGTGCGGCACATCTTTGGCCTCGCACTGAGAGGCTTAGGTTGCAATCAGATCCGGGATGCTTTGAACAGCCGGAATGTGAATCATCGCGGACGTACCTGGATTCGCAACACCGTACACGCTATCCTCACAAACCCTGTATACGTGGGTTGCAACACGTGGAACCGGACGTCGCAAAGGCTTCATGGTCCGACAGTTCATCTTGCAGGTACCCAATGGATCCAGAAGCATGAGGCATTCCAACAAATTGTCAGCCGCCCTGTATTTGAGCGGGTCCAACGATTATTACAGAAACGGTGGTCCGACCGTGGGTGGTCAGACGAAGAATTGGTCGCGAAAGCTAGGTGGCTACTCGCGAAAAAGGGACGGATAACAGTAAAACTCCTCGACGAGACCCCAGGAATGCCTAGTAGCCGTACAATCCGTGATCATTTCGGTTCTCATCGGAGATTTTATAAACTCGTAGGCTATCGTCCGAAGAATGGCACTTTCGACAAGGCTGACACGGCGAAGCGAACAAATCAGATACGGATGCACCTTGTCGACGATCTTGCGACAATGTTTCCTCACAGTTTGACGGCATCTCGTGGTCCGAGCGGACGACCAATTCTACGCCTCGACGATGGCTGCACTGTGTCAGTTTTGGTATGTAAGACAGTCCTTACGCCCAAAGGGAATCTCAGATGGTACTTGATCCCCTTTAGAAACGAACGTGAAAACGTGACACTAGTATGCAGACTGAATGCGCAAAACACGGCATTGGACAGCTTGTTTCTGTTCCCTCGAATTGATCTACAGACGTACCATCGGTTAAAAGAAAACGATTCTTGGTGGGCCGGCGGTGAGCAACTGAATGGCCTAAGCAGCTTCTGCGCTATCGTGAATGCTGTCAGGCATCCCGGAGGGTCTCCGCAAACCGATGCGGAGAACTCGCGCCTGACTATGCGCTGAGCCGCCGGCCCGTGCAACAGGCGGAGGGGGCGCGTGCCAGCGGATTCCGACGACCGTCGACTTCAATTTGTGGAAAGAACGCCTTCTCCGAACGGATGAAGATGGAAAGGTCATCACGAAAGCTGGGGTCTGGAGCCTAGCACTAAACGTTCTAAGTTTCACCGACACCATTCCTATTGCAACTCTGCGCGATTTCGCCGAGACACAGACGAAAAGAATCCAGCACTACACATTTTGGTCGATGTTTTCGTTTCTAGTTTCCTGGAGCCTTCGGCTGAATATCGCCCCGGTCCATTATTCATTCATCTGCTTGCAATCTGTACCGAGACTAGATTATACGTTCTCCGCGGGTGATGGTGGAGCGGGATATGAAATTCCGCCCTTAACCATAAAGGACACGAAGGAATACCTGTTGAGACAAATGCTTTCGTGATATTTCATGCCCGTCGTGGTTCATGCATCGCCCAGGTATGTAGCGTGAAACTGACCCGCAACCTCGTTCGCCCGCATTTGGAACAATAGTTCTGGGGTGCGACCTTGCCTGGTGCCGGGCACTCCGTACTCTGCTTCCGACCGAAATCCTCTCGCGCCTTTCTCTTGGTGCTTTTGCCAGTCTATTGCCTTCTCGTTCACGATGGTCCGTGCTTCATTCACGGCTCAATCTGTTGCAATTTGGCGCCGTCCACAATGACCGACGGTTCTCAGGGTGTATACTCGGCGAATCAAAATCTCGGATGATGTCTGGCTAAATTCTTGTTGCGACGGGCGTCGTACGATCTAAACTGGACTCGAGGTTGCTTTGGGGAGAGGACTATTCATGGAGGAGTCGTCTGTGTCCCCGGCGGCTCGGCCGCACGTCGAACATGTCGTCCAGTTTTATGCCGACGACGATTTCTTTCTTGACGGATTGGAAGTTTCTGTCAGCAAGGCAGTCGAAAGCGGTGACGCGGCCATCTGCATCCTGACCAAGGTGCACACCGAGGACCTGGCAAAACGGTTTAAGGTGCGCGACCGTGACATGACGATTGCCGTTGAAGAAGGACGTTACGTCACGCTGGACGCAGATGGAGTTGTGTCGGCATTGATGCCCGAGGGAAAGTTCGAGGAGGCACGATTCTCCGGGTTGTTTAGCAGACTGATCGTGAACGCCAGGAATGGGCTCAAAAAGAGGGGGGCCCGCGTTAGCGTCTTCGGTGAGGCGGTCGCTCTGGCTTGTTCGCGGGAACATTCCGACGATGTTATTCGGTGGGAGCGGGCATGTGCCTCGCTAGCTGAGACAACCGGGATATCCGTGAGGTGTTGCTACTCTGATCGTATATTCGACCTTCCGCAGGATAGTCATTATTTCCAGAAAATCTGCTCAGAACACTCCGCAGTGATTGTCTCACCTGGACTTCCGGTCGTGTCCAGTGGAGAACTTCACGTGCCCGCACAAGCTGACTCTAGGCAGATCTCCATGCAAGCAGAGCGGCTGATGCGGAGTAACAGAAGCTTGCGCTATGCCGGGTGGGAGAACCACTACCGAGCCGTGCTACTCGAGACCGACCGTCACAAACTCTTCAAACGGCTCGAAGTCGCGGAAGCGGCCGTTCTAACAAGACTTCAGGCTTTGCCATCCCAGGCAGACGAGTTGGCCGAACGGCCCCAACTGATGCACGCTTGGAGCGGTCTGCAAATCATCAAACGCAGAAAGTTGGGGTTCCCCGCTGGGTCGCCATAAAGGCGACATGTTCCTGCCGTGAGGGAAAGCATCGTCGGAAAACCGACGGGCGCCGGCCCATTTGTTATAGTTACGCCGTACCGCCGAATGGGGCGACTTATGGTTTCCAATCGTCGAGTGCCTTCGTCTGCCAGAACAATTCTCACCGCTGAAAACCGAGGAAATGATTGGCCGCAAATTTTCGGCTGGTCGGGACCTATTGACGGCATCGGTGAGCCGGAACAATTGTTAGCCGCCTTCTTCTCTGCTTCCAATGTGGGCCTTTCCATCGTTGACACCCAATTGCGTTATGTTGCTGTCAATAAAGCGCTCGCCGACATGAACGGTGTTGCGGCCGAGGCACATTTGGGGAAGTCAATGCGCGACATTCTCGGCGACGCAGCAAAGGTCGTAGAGCCCATACTGCATCGGGTTGTGCTCACAGGCCAACCAGTAATGAACGTCGCGCTCGCCTTGCAATTGCCAACTAGAAGACAACTGGGCCATTGGATTGTTCACTACTTCCCAATTAACAGTGCCTCAGGGAAAGAAATGCGAATCGGCGTGGTTGTAGTGGAGGTTACCGAACAAAAAAAGCTGGAAGAAAGACTTTCTGGCTTAGCCGACGAGTTGCAACAGGAAAAAGAACGACTGAAAATGCTGCTGGAAATAAGCACCGCTTTGAACCTGACGACCGACCTGCGGCATGCGTTTCCATCCATATCGGCAAGCATTCGCAGGGTTTTGCACTACGACTGGATGGATGTGTCGATTCTTGAGGAATCATCCGATTCAATGAAGCAGTACGTGATGGATTCCGCTCTCAATCTGATACCACTCGGTTCAGAAGTGTCGATTCCGCTAGGGGACGCTATTTGCGGTGAGGCGGTCGCAGCGAGGCACCCGAGGATCTTAGATCGTTCAGATCTGTCGGCGATTCATTCTACTTTCGTCGAACGGATATTGGAAACTGGAATCCAGTCCGCCTGCTGCATGCCTTTCATCACTCCGCGAGGCACCGTTGGAAGCTTTAACGTGGCCAGCGTTCAGCAGCAGGTCCTTCATTCGAAGGATGACATGTACATGCTGAAACAAATTGGAACTCAGCTCGCCAACGCCCTGGACGCTACGGTTCGACATTCCGACTTCGGCCAACAACATCGCAATCCTGAGGGAAATGCGGTCAATGCTCCGGTGCGAGTTCACTCAGAAGTCGAATTCGAAGAGATAGTGGGAGAGAGTCCAGCTTTGAGACGAGTTCTTGACCAGGCGAAGACCGTGGCTCCAACTGACGCCACGATCCTGATACTGGGGGATACCGGCACCGGTAAGGAATTGATCGCTCGTGCAATCCATCACATGAGTTCCCGCAAAGATGCATGCTTCATCAAGCTGAATTGTGCCGCTATTCCCAGCGGCCTACTCGAGAGCGAGTTATTCGGGTACGAGAAAGGTGCTCTTACCGGTGCTTTAACGAGGAAAATCGGGCGCCTCGAAGTGGCAGATCACGGGACACTGTTTCTGGATGAAGTTGGAGATTTACCGCTTGACTTGCAACCGAAACTCTTGCGGGTGTTACAGGACCAGGAGTTCGAGAGACTGGGGAGCAACCGCACGATCCGCGTGAATGTCCGGTTGCTTGCCGCCACGAATCGAGATTTGGCTCTGGGGGTTGCCGAGCGGGGATTTCGGGCCGACCTATTTTACCGTTTAAACGTATTTCCCATCCGAATGCCCGCCTTGGGCGAGCGCGGCGAAGATATCCCTCTACTGGTTCGATATTTCGTCCAGAAGCACGCCCGCAGGATGAACAAGAAGATCGAGACCATACCTGTGGAGGCCATGCATGCCTTGAGCTTGTGGGAATGGCCCGGAAACATAAGAGAACTTGAGAACGTTATCGAAAGATCGGTAATCCGTTCCGAAACTTCTGTCTTGGATGTCCACCTCACCGAATTTCGCCCACCTATCTTGCAGCCCTCTGTGGCGCCCGAGGGTCTAGGTCGAAATTACATTCTTCGTGCCCTGCGTGAAACGAAAGGGTTGATCGAGGGACCCCGTGGAGCGGCCGCCAGGTTGAGCATGACACCGGCCACTCTGCGCGCGATAATGCTCAGAATGAAAATCCTTCCCAAGAACTACCAAAACTGACGCCGACTCAAGACGTTTATCACGCCCGTGAAAGAAGATCACCACTACCCGGCAGCGCGGGGCGCAGGTAGAAACTACAGCCCGAATTCGAATATCCGTGGCGTCCCCCCAGAGGCGATGCCTGGCAATACACCCCTTGCATTCCGACTGGGTCGAGATCCAAGCAACCGCTCAGCCCCAGAGACCCTCGAAGAGAAACCTTGAGCGCAAGGAGCGGATGCTCCTAAAGCCCAAGAGCAGAAAGTGGGCCGGCTAAAAGTAGGGCTGCAGGCTTCAGTCTTCAGCGCTTTTCTCCTGGGACGGCTCCACGGGGACTTTTCCACTAGATTGTGCCGGACTGCTCAGCGACGGCTTGGAATCCAAGAGTAGGTTGCTGAGAATGGTACATCACATCCGGGAAAACATCCTCTTTCAGAGAGGGGGTCCTTGTGAACCCGCACCAAACTAGCGAGAAGGGCATGAGATATGCGCACTCGTTGCCGAAGAGCAAGGCGGCGAACAGATGCAGATGCTAATGCGAGAAATCAAACGGCCCTGGGAAGAGCAAGACCGACCGAAACGGAAGCCTCCGCAATCCCGCCGATGTTCGCGATCGAGCACAGATCCTCAGTCATCCGCCGTGGCCGGTTCCATGATGTTGAGTAGCGAGGACATGAAACGACGGCCACAAAGATGTGAACCCCGTGTTTGTTCTCTTCGTTCTGTTTGTGCCTCGGCGCCGATCGGTCGGCAGAAATGACGATTCCTCGGCATCTTTTCGTATGCTTATCGTTCTACTACTGCCCCTTCCATTCTGAACGCTACGAAATTAGCGGAATTCTCCTGCTGGCTTGATATACGGCCTCGTTACTCCAATTGTTCGCGCCCAACGCTGCATTGGCGGTTTGGATTGAGTCGTGCTTGAGGCCTTAGTGCAATATCGCTGTTGCGAAAGTTGGAACTGCAGGACTTCGTATACGCTCGGAGGACCTAGTGGCATACTCTCAGGGCTTGCCGTTCGATTGTGAAGAGATTGTTGGGGAGAGTCAGACACTAAAAACGGCACTGACTCAGGCGAGAATAGTGGCGCCAAGCGATGCTACAGTCCTGATTGAGGGCGAGACCGGCACCGGCAAGGATCTGATGGCTCGCGCCATACATCGGATGAGCTTGCGTAGGAACGAGAGTTTCCTCAAGCTGAACTGCGCCGCGTCTTCGGGCTACTTGATGGGCATAGAATTATTCGGGAGCGAAAAGCGTGGTTCCATCAGCGCCGTCTCCGAGAGAGTTGGCGCACTCGAATTAGCGGATCGCGGGACACTTTTTCTGGACAACATCGAGGGTCTTCCACCGAAATTGCAGTTGAAGCTGCTACGGACACTACAAGACGGAGAGTTTCAAAGACTCGGAAGCAGTCGGACAATACGTGTGGACATCCGCTTACTGGCTGCGAGCGATCAGGACTTGGCCCAGAGGGTTGCTCAACATAGTTTTCGGGCCGACCTGTATTACCGATTGGGCGTATTTCGCATTCGCATACCAGCTTTGCGTGAGCGCCGGGAAGATATTCCTCTGCTGGCAAATTACTTCGTCCAGAAATATGGTCGCCGATTGAATAAACCCATCGAGTCCATACCGATCAAAGCCGTACACGCATTGGCGGCACGGAACTGGCCGGGAAACATCAGAGAATTGGAGAACTTGATCGAACGATCAGTTATTCACTCTGAAGCGCCTGTCCTGGGAATTGTTAGCGGAATTGCACGGTCCAAGAAATCGTCCGGACAGGTGCTCCGTGCCCATGGGACCCGATAGTTTCACTGAAGAAACCCTCGTGATCGCACCTCGGATCCTCAAGCAGCACAGATTGTATTGCAGCGCTTACAGAGCCGTTGTCCTTCCTGGATGTGGGCTGTCGGGTTCGCCGTGATGGCTCGCGCTCAGGCCTCCAGCAGGCCGATACGGGCCCTGAACAACAAACCTGACTGAATCAGCCAACACTCATGTCACCTACGAGCCAGTCGTCCGAAGTCAAAGACTTTGATCGGACGTGCTGAAAGACTTGGAGGGTACGTTGACCCAACAGCTTCGACCGATCTCCAACGGATGGCTTACGCTCGTTTTTGATTCTCTGGTAAACTGCCGAAGCGCAGTTCGCTGCCCTCGGTTGATCGAACCGATCGCTCTATTACGTTATCCAGTTCTCGGATATTGTTGGGCCAACTGTAATTCAGCAGTGACTTCATGGTGTCGGGCGAGATCACCTCGATGGATTTGTCCATCCATCGCGCCCACTTCCTCACGAAGTGCCACGCCAGAAGAGGGATATCACTCCGTCGCTCTCGCAGCGCTGGAACCCTGATACTCATCACTTTGAACTCTGGGGACAAGCCCGTGCGAAGCCAGGAGTCTTCAATCCCCCGACCAATATCAGACATGGTTGCGATGAGCCTTAGGTCAATCTGCGCGACGGTCGTACTCCGCAGACTCTCAGATTCGCTTTGCGCGAACATGCGCAGCAGCCTCGACCGCAATTCTGGCGAAACGTTCTCGATATGTTCGAGGAGCAATGTACCCTGATTTGCTGCTTCAATGCGGGATCTGTCGTGTCTGAAAAGAGCTGCTTGCAACTTTGCAGGCCCAACGTCAGAGCAGTCAAGGTTGATGAAACCCTGCGTATGCCTCTTGCCCATCCTGTGAATTACCCTGGCAATCATTTCCTTACCAGTGCCCTTCTCGCCGGTTATCAGCACGAGCGAGTCGCTCTTTGCTGCATTCCTGGCCTGCCGCAGCAAGCTCTTTGCCGCCGGACTCTCACCGACAAATTCGTCGAGTCTTGCTGTTCCATCTCTTTGCATGCTACTCCCAAGAGTTCAAATCGTGCTTTTTGTTTAAGCGGCTGAATCTACATGCGTTACGACCAAAGACTCTGCCTTTCGGGACGAGAGGTGGTGCGCCTGCGGTCGGCTGGCTCTTGACAACGAGCACGCGCGGAGTAGATTTGGGACACTGCGCCACTCCGGCAAGTGTCTGGAACTGCTTGTTGGGGACTGCTTGAGGTTGTTTCGATCGCAATGCAATGAGCGAGTTGCCAGCCGGGAAATAACAAACTAGAACTACCCGAGGATGCCCGGAGGGGGGATGACTGTTGAAAAGTGTCAACATGCGCATCGAATTTCTGCGAGACTGGACCTGGATTTCATGCGTCCATCGGAACCCAACGCTCCGTACACAGCGCCGGTGTCCGTCCTCATATGCGAAGAGTGTGGCCATCTCGAACTCTATGCAGCTTTGCCGCATCTCTTGTGTGACTGGCTAGAGAAATGCTAATTCCTCGGCTGGGGGCTGTTAAGCGGGGGGGCCGAACAACTGGTATTTGCAGGATATCCCTCGCCAATCATTGAAGGAATGGCCCGATAGTGCTCTATACACTGGCACTTTGGGGGGGGCGCGGCGGCGCATAGGCTCCATATTGGTCCGAGCCACTCTCGTGGGCCCTATTGCGCGGGGGGGGAAGTCGAAGTTGTTCAAAAAGTGAATGGGATGCACATCGCAATGAGTAAGGGGGCCGCGGTATTGCGGCAGCGTGCTCTACGGCGAGTAGTCATCCTTTACCTAAGCAATGCTGCATTGATGACCTTGATGATTCTCGCCGATGGGGAAGGGCTTGTGACACTGGGCCCAGGGTTTTACCCGGACTGGTCCTCGTGGAGCAAGACCATGCTCTCCACTTGACGCTGATATCCTGCGAATGTACTGCATCTTCTTCCTGTTGATTCCGGGTATGTTCTGGGCGTTGAGGAATGATCGGCTTTACTACCTGGCGGCGATAAGTGGGGGCCTGTGGCTAGCGGCGTCGCAAGGATACGGGATGACAGCATTGCCAGGTGTAGCCGGCTATTTCGACCTCATGTCCTGGCAGGTGTTGTTCGTTGCGCGTATATGTTTCGGTTTTATACAGGTACCGACCATCAAAAAGCTCAGTACATCAACCTCGTGGATGGCTGTCTGTCTTGCCCTGGTAGGCATCTTTTTCATAGTTCGCCGCTGGCATTTCTTGACCGGCCAACAGTGGTCTCCGTATCTTGAATGGCTCTTTCGCTGGAAACGTACACTACCCCTTGGGTGCCTCGTTAATTTCATGGCTTTCTCCACCGTGGTCTATCGTTTCCGCCGCCCCCTCAGCGCCGTCGCAACATCCTCGCCTGGTAAGGCCATCGCTTTCCTGGGCCAACATTCACTGCAAGTATTTGTATGGAGCGTGTCGTCGACGATGTTGGTGAGCGGTCCTGAATATCGATGGATCGCTCCGTCTTGTGCGGATCATCCGCTAGCCGCGACCGGATTGATTCTTGCTAGTTGCTTCGTTCCAGCCTGGCTGCACGCTGAGTGGCGTGGTCTTCGCCACAAGGTGGCACCTTCGCATCCGGCACAGGTAGTAAGCTAATCGAAACAGGCATTAGCCTCAGCCCTTGATTCTGATCGTGCCGTAGCTTGTGCTGAATACTTGGAGAGGCGAGCCAGTAAAAAAGATACCGCCCATGCACTTTCGTTGTTGGCCTGATAATCGATATGAAGCCGCCGGCTGTCGCTGTGTAGGGAAGCTGTGGGACGTAGCACACTTTTCCCACCAACTCCCAACTGTTGGCGCTTGACAAGAGAACATCGCCTTCGCGGAGCAGCTTCTCGCTCCTGCGCACCAACACGGATGGGACAGCAATCAAGTCAGTCTGATCAAGATCCGCCTGTATGTTCTTGGTGCGCATACAGACGATTGAGTCGTCGCTCAACGGCTCTACCAAATCGGCTGGCTTAAGGGTTATCCCCCGAATAAACTCTACTGCTTCGCCAAGGGGGATTGTTGCCATTTCGTTCATCCGAGCATCTCCTGACATACCGGCTTGTTCACGACTACGAGCTGTTCGGGAGCTCAGCCGGACGATGTCAACGTGAAACAAGTGGGGGATATCGCGGATCCTGGCGGCAGAAGCCACGATCCGGTGAACGGTCCGCCCACCGCCTGGGTTCAGCGCGTGGAAGAAGTAGGTGGGACGGAGCGAGGGGAGAAACACGTGCGTGAAGCACAGACACCAAGAAACAATTCAAGGGCGGGAGCGACCCCGGTGTGTGCGGCGCGTTGGCCGCCACGAGCCCGCTTCGTTCCTATCGTCACTTCGGGGGTCGCTCCCGCCCTTGAGGAAGTGCTGTTGGGGATGCGAATCCCATGATGAAGAACCATTAGAGAGCACGGTCAGAAAGCGTCTTGAAATCAGGAGCGAGGAACCCATGCCAATACATTCCTCAACGAATTAAATGAGCCAGATCACGGTGAAGCGCTACCAGGACCAGCTCGCCATGCTCGACAGCTACGGTCGCGATTCATTTGGCGACAGCCGTGATTACATCATCAGCTAGGCTCTAGAACTGGTGTTCAAAAGAGACAACGAATTCGCACGTTGCGTGGAGCAGCAGAGAAATGCCAACAACAATGCCGAACGCATGGTCAGCGGCACTGATTCCGCTGGTATAGCACCACAGGCAGGGTCTCAGCGAGAGGAAAGAGGGAAGCGTCATCGCGCAGAAATTGCGGACCAAGTGCCAAGAGAACCAGCCTAGCAGAGTGGAGGATCGCGTCGTGAGGCAAGTGGTCGAGAGCCGAAGGTGTGTCAAGACTTTTACGTAAACAAAAGTCTTGACACCCCTTTCAGTCGGAACCCCGGCTGCCGTACTTATGTGGCGGTCATGGCAGCACGACCAGCTCGCTGCCACGCTGATGGCCGCGTCGAAGAACTGGTTTCGAAAGTTTGGATTTTCCGATTGAACTCGACAGGTCCCTTTATCACCCGGAAGATTCCCAGGCCATACCAACTGGATAATCCGGAAGCCTTGCAATGATGCATGGGCGAGAAGAAGGTGAAGCGTGGCTGCCCGCGACAGAACGCCCAGAACGGCTGGGGCTGTTGTTTGAGCAACTTCTAAGATCGAGAGAAGCGGCTGTCTGCTGGGAATCCGCTGGAAAACACTGGAGATCCAGGCACGCCGTGGAGAGATACTCGCAACCAAATCGGTAAGAGATGGCGGTTTCGAACCAGTGTGCTCGAACACTCATCGCCGCGATTTTGATCGCCCCCATTGAAAATTATCACACCGTCGCGTGAATGTAGGCTTGGGCGCTAAGCGCGCCTAGCTGCGAGAGACGCGCGGACGACACAAAATGGGGTCAATCGAGCTGGAGATCCAAAGGATACTGCAGGCCCTTGGTTGCACAGCTACCGACTTTATGGCAGAGAGGCTAGGAAAGCGATTCATTCGGTGAAATTGGATCGCTGCCCCAGGGGCACACCATCCCGCCATGGAAGGCAAGGTGTAAGAAGCTGAGTCCGACGAACCCAGATGTTCAATTATCCACAACCCGACGGCGGACTTAACCATGCTACTCTCGCGCCTGAGGCAAACTCCGGCAAGCCATCGAGAGGATATGAAGCGATGGCGAGACGGCGTTTTCAGAGTCCGCAACCGTTCAAGGAAGGTCAATTCTGGTGGCTGCGTGTTTGGGATATCAATCTAGCTGGCAGCCGAAAACGTCAACGCATCAAACTCGCACCGGCAGACATGCCCCTGCGGGAAGTGCAGAAGATCGCCGAAGAGAAACTCAGGCCCGTCAATCAGGGATTGATTCTGACCGGCTCGGCGATGAACTTCAGTGAATTTGTGACCAACACCTATATCCCGACTTATCTGCCGCTGCTATCGAGTAGCACGCGGAGCTCGTATCAAGGCATCATCGCGAAATACCTTGAGCCGAGATTCGGCCGTCTGTGTCTGCGTGATCTCACACGGCTGACGCTGCAGCAGTATTTCTCCGGCATGGCGGGCAAGTCTTATCCCACAACTTCGAAGATCAGGGACGTGCTCTCTTCGATTCTCCGCTCCGCGGTGGACATCGATTACCTGGTCAAGAGCCCGATGGAAGGATTGCGGTTGCCATTGGACAAGCGACCCAGGCAGCCTAAGCCGACCATTACGCCCAAGAACTTCAACAACCTGGTGGATCTCATGGCCGAACCCTACGCGACGATGCTATACGTCGCCGTGTGGACCGGCCTTCGGGTCAGTGAATTGATCGCCCTCAAGTGGCGATGCATCCACGCTGACTCGATCACAATCGAAGAACGTTTTTGTCGTGGCGACTGGTCGGTCCCAAAGACTCAGGCCAGTGCAGCGACCATCGGAGTCTCGCCCGAAGTGATCGCCCGCATTTTACGCCTGAGGTCTCTCAGCGTAGAAGTTCGGGCAGGGCGGGCCATCCGCCAATACAAACTGGTCAAATCGGACGATCCTGACGCCCTGGTTTTCCAATCCGTCAAAGACGGGCGCCCGATGAATGATCAGAACATCCTCAAGAGGCACATCCAGCCCGCGGCCCGAAAACTCGGCTTACCGTTTGTGAACTGGAGATGCCTCCGAACGACACATGCGACCTGGCTAGTGCAGGCGGGAGCCGACCCGAAATCGGTGCAGGGCCAGATGCGGCACTCACGCATTCAGACGACGATGGAGGTCTACGCTCAGATTGTGCCGGCAGCACAGCGGCGAGCGTTGGAGAAGCTATCGGAGTTCGCACGGTCCAATTCACGGTCCATTACGGTCCAATAAAACGGGTTTTTCGATGTTCAAAAGTGGCTGCTCAAGTCGGCAAGTTGTTGAAAGATTTGGTGGAGCTAGTCGGGATCGAACCGACGACCTCATCGTTGCGAACGATGCGCTCTCCCAGCTGAGCTATAGCCCCACTTTTCAGGGAACCGAATGGTCAGTGGTGCGATTTTATCAGCGTTTCCCACCAGAGACCAACCCATTGGTCCAGATGAACGTAACCTGACTCCGTGAAAATAATGTTTACCTGCCCCGCTCTTCCACGTCTAATGGAAGGAGCCCAAGTGGCCGCGGTCCCCGAAACTATGTTTGCGCCCCTCCAGCCCGGCGTTGGTCAATCTCGTTTGGTGAAGTACTCCTCCCTGGCCGCGCATGGCCTGCTGTTGATCTGGCTTCTGCACCCGGCCAGTCCGAAGCTGGTGGCGCCATCCTTCGTGGTTCATGGCGATCACGGCGTTCAGATTACCCATCTCTATTGGCCGAATTCGCCAGCGCCGGGCGCGGCCGATGTCGCTCCTGGCACTTCCGCGGCCGATTCTCGTCAGCAGTTGAATTCACACTTGACCTGGAAGCGCCAGACCAGAAAAACCAAAACTGCCGACCGTGAACTGCCGCGTCCCACGATCGGGCTGGACGATCAGACCAGCGCGCCGGGGCAGGTGGCTCAGGCCCGCGCCGCGGGATCCCCGCTGGGAACGGTATTGGATGGGCCCTTGACGGGCGAAGAAGTCCGTCCCGCTCTGCCGGTTGTTTCTCCAGATCCACGCGTTGCAGCCGACGAACTGGGTGGCCTGCAGGGTGACGTGATTGTCGAAGTGACAATCGATGAAAAGGGCAACATCGTCCAGAAGGTTATTATTCAAAGCCTGGCGCCAGCGATCGACGGCAAGGTGCTCGAGGCGCTGGAGAATTGGCGCTTCCGTCCCGCCACCCGCAACGGCGTGGCCATCGCCTCCAAACAGGATGTGTACTACCACTTTCCCCGCCTGGGCAAAGGTTGACCAATGTTGGCGCGAGCGCCACGCTCGTGCGGGCCTTTGTGTAACTCCATCCCGTTATAATGTTGCTGTGTCTTCCAAGCAGGTTCAACAGGTAGCCTCCGCCGACTTCCCTACTCGCTGGGGAAAATTCCGCATCTACGGTTTTCGCGGGAACTTTGGCGCGCCGGGTTCGCCCCGTGATGAGGATGCGGTCGCCCTGGTCATGGGCGACATCCATTCCACACCGCCGCTGCTCCGCATTCATTCCCAATGCCTGACCGGAGACGTCTTCGGATCGCTGCGCTGTGACTGCCGCGCCCAACTGGAAATGGCCCTGTCTATGATTGCCGAACAGGGCGCAGGCATCCTGATCTATGAGCAGCAGGAGGGACGCGGCATCGGCCTGATGGCCAAGCTGCAGGCCTACGAACTGCAGGACCAGGGGTTGGACACGGTTGAGGCCAACGAACGCCTCGGCTTCAAAGCCGACCAGCGCGAGTTCGCGCTGCCCGCGGAAATTCTGAAGGCGCTCGGAGTCTCAAGCGTGCGTCTGCTGTCGAACAATCCCGACAAGGTAGCGGCGCTGGAAAAAGGCGGGATCGTGGTGGCCGAGCGTGTGCCCTGCGAGGTTGCTCCCGAGGCCCACTCCGAAGAGTACCTCAAAACGAAAAAAGAAAAGCTCGGCCACCTGTTCACGTCACGCTAGGTTTGGGTAGCGCCGCGGTCCCGCCGGCTGTCCCGAGGGCGTCTCGCCCTCGGCGGGGTGGTCGCGGGCGCCCACCGGACCGTCACCGCTACTAATTTTCCGCCGCGGCCAAAACTGCCCTCTTCGTGAATACTCGAATCATCTCCCGCCGATACTCCGGCGTCAGCGCCGACGTGGTGAGCGGACGAGCCATCTTCGCCGCCAGGTCGCCAACTGCCGCGGCCAGTGCTTCGTCCATTATCTTTCCCGCCATCAGCTCGCCGGCACTCTTCACCAGGAGGGGAGCCGGATTCACCGCCGTAATGGCCAGGCGCGCGTCTGCTATATGGCCATTCGATCGCTTCATGACCACGGCGACTCCAGCCAGGGGATAGTCAATCGATCCCCGGACTCGCAGCTTGCGGTACACGCCGCGGTAGTCGGCGGCAGATTCCGGCAAAAATATGCGAGTGAGCAACTCATCCGGCCGCAGCTTGCGATAGGCTTCGCCTTCGCCGGTATAAAAATCAGAGAGCGGTATGCGGCGGCTTCCCGATGCGCTGGCGATTTCTACTTCGGCGCCAAGACAAAGGAGCGCCGGCGGAGTGTCCCCGGAGAAGGCGGCCCAGCATTTGGTTCCGCCGGGAGCAACATGGCACAGATCCCCGTCTTTCTTGATGCAGAAGCCGCATCCCTTGCGCCAGGTAAGCGACTGGTTGTACCACAGACAGCGCGTGTCGAGGCAGATGTTGCCCCCGATCGTGCCCATGTTACGCAGCAACGGAGAAGCAACCGTGGCTGCGGCCTCCGCAAGCACCGGATAGCGCCGACGCAGAAGCGTTGACTGCTCGATCGCGGTCAGTGAAGCCAGCGCCCCGATTTCAACGCCGTGCTCGGTTTGTCGAATGTCCCTGAGACCGGCAACATTCCGAATGTCCACCACATACTCCGGCTCGAACAGCTTCTGCCGCATGGAGGGGATCAAGTCCGTGCCCCCCGCGACAACCCGTGTGGCCGCGGGCGACTCGCCCGCGTGCTTTGCTAGAAGAGTCAGCGCGTCTTCCAAGGTACGCGGCCGGAGCAATTTAAATTGGGGAAGGCTCAATCGTCGCCTCCTGCTTCGAGCGGCTGCGCCCGCCGCGAAGGATCCAGCGCATGCCGCTCCGGACCCTTGCCCTTAAAGCAAAGCGAGCCCCCATGCTCGCGAAATCCTGAGGGAGATGTGGGATCGATGCCTTCCGTCAAATTGATCGGCTTGGCATTCTTCTTTGCCCGCAGCGCGGCCAGCACTCGCTCCGGGGTAAACGGCGACTCATGCAGCCGCACCCCCACCGCGTCGTAGATGGCATTGGCGATGGCCGGAATCGTCGCCGCCAGCGAGCCTTCGCTGCACTCCTTGGCGCCGAACGGCCCTTCGGGATCGATACTCTCGACGATGATAGGCTCCACTTCCGGCGACTCCACCGATGACGGGCTGCGATACTCGAGCAATCCGGGATTCATCAGCATGCCGTCTTTCCAGACCATCTCTTCCGTCAACGCCTGCCCCATCCCCATCCAGACTGAGCCGATGATCTGGCCCTCGACCGAAACCGGGTTCAGCGCGCGCCCGCAATCATGCGCCGCCCAGACTTTGTGGACCGTGACTTCGCCGGTTTCCTCGTCAACACTGACTTCCGCCACTTGCGCGGAATACGAATATGCCGGCGAAGGCCCAACACCACCGCCTTTATGCCGGCCGCCGCGCGCCTCGGCCGGCGGAGCGTAGGAGCCAGTGCCGGTCAGCGTGCCATGAAAATCAATGGCCGCCACCACTGCTTCTTCAAAGCTCATCGAATCTTTCGGGCCTTCGTCCTTGCGCTTCTGCTGCAGCGACCCGCGCAAAATCTGCCCGTCCACATGCCCGCTGACCGTGGCCTCGGATGATGTCGGAGAGGTCCCCAGTGTGGTCGCGGGCGACTCGCCCGCGAGCCTTTTCCGGAACACACCATCATTCCGAAAGACCAGTTCCTCGACCGCGCACCCCATCTTCCGCGCCGCCGCCAAAGCAATCTGTTTCTTCACTTCCGCCGCTGCCCGCAGCGTCGCATTCCCCGCCATAAACGTCACCCGGCTGGAGTAGGATCCGATGTCGATGGGGGTGAGATCAGTGTCCGCAGCGATAATTCTGATGCGCCCCAGTGAACAGCCCAGAGTTTCCGCCGCGACCTGCGCGGTCATGGTGTCCGATCCTTGCCCGATTTCGGAGGCGCCGGTGTACACCACGACTCCGCCATCGCGATCAATCTTGATGTTCACGGTGGAGTGCGGCATGTCGGAGCGGATGATGGAGTTGGCGGCGCCGCTCACGTAGTGGCTGCAGGCGAGACCCAGGCCGCGGCCCTTCTTCAACTTTCCCTTGCGATCTTTCCAGCCCGAACGCTCGACCGTCTTCTCGATGCACTCCGGCAATCCGTAACTCTGCACCCGCAACCCATTCACGGTCACGCAGGGCGGCTGCAACAGGTTGCGCCGCCGAATCTCCGCCGGATCAAGATTGATCATGGCCGCCAGTTCATCCAGTTGCGATTCGAACGCAAAGCGCACGTTGACCGTGCCGTGGCCGCGCATGGCGCCACACGCTGGCTTGTTGGTCAGCACCCGGTATCCGTCATATTGAATGTTGGGGATATCGTAGAGCGCCCCCAGCAGTGCGCCGGAATAAAGAATCGTGACCACGCCATAAGAGCAGTAAGCCCCGCCATCCTGCACCACGCGCGCCTTCACGGCCGTGATGCTGCCGTCTTTCTTTACACCCGTCTTGAGGTCGATGAGAGTGCGCGGCCGCCCGCGATGGGCCCAGAAGACTTCCTCCCGCGTATAAGTGATTTTCACCGGCGCCCGCGCCTTGCGTGCCGCAATTGCCGCGATGATCTCGAGCGGAATCACTTCGCTCTTGCCGCCAAACCCCCCACCCACCAGAGGCTTGATCACGCGAATCTGCGCCATCGGCATTTCCAGCACCAGCGAGAGTTTGTGCTGCAGGTAGTAGGGGACCTGGGTCGATGACCAGACGATGAGGCGACCCGGCTTTCCCGTCTGCGAATCGATCTCGAAACTGGCCAGCGTGGAGTGCGGCTCCATGGCGGCGTGAGTCACTTCGCCGGCAATGAAGCGGGCTTCCGCAACACAAGCCGCGTCCGCAAAACCTTTATCGGGATCGCCAAAGACATGGTGATAATCCTTCTCCAGGTTGTGCGGCTTGTTGTCGTGAATCAGGTCCGTCTCCGCCCGCATCGATTCTTCCGGATCGAAATAAGCGGGCAGCACTTGGTACTCGACATCGATCAGTTCCAGCGCGCGGTCGGCGGTCGCTTCGTCCACCGCAGCAACGCAGGCGACGTTGTCGCCCACATAGCGGACTTTATCGAGGGCGAGGGCGTGTTCATCGTGACCGACGGGAAGGATCCCGTACGTATTGGGTGCGTCTTTGCCAATAGCAACCGCGACCACGCCTTCCAGTTTCTCGGCGCGGCTGGTGTCAATGCTCTTGATGCGCGCATGAGGATAGGGCGAGTGCAGGATCTTCCCCACCAGCATGCCCGGGACACAGAGGTCGTCGGTATATTTGCCGGCGCCCGTAGTCTTGCCGGCCGCATCGACCATGGCAATGCGTTTTCCGATAATGGAGAAATCAGTCATGTTCTTGTAGCGCCGACGCCTCGCCGGCTGTCAGGCGGCTAAGGTAACGCCGCTACTCCCTTCTGCTCAGCCACAATCGCAGCCTTGATCGCCTGATACATCTGGTTGTAGCCGGTGCAGCGACACAGGTTCCCGCTCAGCGCGCCGCGGATTTCTTCGTCAGTCGGGTCCGGATTTACCGCCAGCAAATGTTTTACGGTCATGATGAAGCCTGGCGTACAGAAGCCACACTGCGCCCCGCCCCAGTCGCCGTAAGCCTTTTGAATCGCGGCCAGGCTGCCATGTTCGCTCACGCCTTCAATGGTCGTGATCTCCTGCCCTTCGCAACTGGCCGCCAGCATGGTGCAGGAAAGCATGGGGATGCCATCGATCTGCACGGTGCAGGATCCACAGGAAGAATCATCACAGCCACGCTTGGAGCCAGTGAGCTGCAAATCCAGCCGCAAGGCATCCAGCAAGAGCGTGCTGGGTTCGAGCGCCAGCTCGTGCGTGCGGCCGTTGACGCGAAGCTCGATGAGTTCTTTTTTCATTGCCAGCTCTTAGCCATTAGCCTTTAGCTCTTGGCGCAATCCAGATTCCGGAGCTAAAGGCTAAGAGCTAATGGCTAACGGCTGCCGTTAATACAGCGGCACTTTCGGGTCCACGGTCCGGGCCCAGCCATCGATCCCGCCGCGCATGGACTGCACTTTCTCGAATCCCTGCTGGCGCAGCCAGTTGGTGACGCTCAATGACCGCACGCCGTGGTGGCACATCACGACAATGTGCTCGTCCGGATCGAGTTCCTGGTTGGCGCGCGTCGGCACATCGCCCATGGGAATGCTTTTGCTGCCCTCCAGGCGGGCCTTCTCCAGTTCCCACGGCTCGCGGACATCGAGCAGGGTAAATTTGTCCCCCTGTTTGAGCAGGGCCTTCACCTGTCCGGCGCTGATTTCAAAGTCCATGCAAAGTCGCTCCTGGCTTCTGGCTTCTATCGGCCGGCCTGTGGCATCCGGCTCACAAACGTTAGCTTCGGCTTCGTTCGGCTAGAAGCTAGAAGCTCTTAGTACCCAAAATCTGTCGCTTCCGCATACGCGTGCTGCTTGACACTCAAATCTTCCACTCGACATCCGCCTAACTGGTTCATGTAGGCCCGGCGATCGGCGACACTGTGCACCCAGCGCTGCAACCACGCGTCGCTGTCAGCCTGGGTCTTCGTCTGCTCGTGATACTGGCGGAAGAAAGCGTTGTCGCGTCCGTAGTGTCCCTGCACCGGCGAGGGATGCGCTCCATGGCGGCACTCGACCACGGCGTTGACCAGGAACCCGGGAATCACGGTGCGATTGGGATCGCTGGCAATCACCTCGGCATCAACAATCTCTTCCGCCACGATAATTACTGTATGGGCCGCGCGGATAGCCTCGATCATCACCCCAAAGTTCCCCCAGCAGTGAGCATTACCGTCGCGATCGGCCCGCTGCAAATGAACAATAGCCACGTCAGGAGTCAACGCCCTGATTGCATGCAGCTTGTTATGCCCACGCAGGGGCGGACGCCCGCGTCCGCCCAGGCGATTCGCAGACTCGCCCAACTCTGCGTCCACAAACGGCGATTCGATCTCTGCGAAGAAATCGTTGTCGCGAGCCAAATCGCTACCCAGGGCCGTCAGAGTAGGAAGAAAAGGCACGCCCATCGCTCCAGCCTGGAGGGCCAGTGCGACTGCGAAGTTGCTCAAATTCACGACCTTCACTCCGCCTTGTTCCACCGCCCGGCGAAAGTTGTACGCCGAGCCCATCATCACATTGCCTACCCAGGCGGCGATGACCCGTTCCGCACATCCCGCAGCAATCATCTGATCGAAGAGAATGTCAGAGATCGGCCCAATCAGGGTGAGATCACGTTTCTTTTGCCGGATGATCTCGTGACCCGCGGCAAAAGGAATCATCTGCTCCATCTGCAGACCGAGCGCCACCGAAGCGCCATCCGGCACCAGGTCGGCAATGGCCTCACGCATGCTCAGGAGCTTGGACATAGCGTGCTCTATTTCCCCTTCCAAACCGGCGCACGCTTCTCGAGGAAGGCATTGATTCCCTCATGCACATCTTCGGTCTTCATCAATTCATCGAGATAGATCTTCTCCGCCCGCGCCAGCCCTTTGTCGAAGTGCATCGAGTCCCAGGCGTAGTTTGCCTTCTTGGTGATCGCCAGCACTGCCGGGCTCAACTTTGAAAGCTGCTGTACGACCTCCTGCACCGCCGCCTCAAGCTCGCCATCGCCAACAGCGCGGTTCGCCAGACCGATGCGCGCCGCCTCCGTACCAGCTATGCTGCGCCCGGTAAGGATTAGATCCGCCGCGTGCTTTTGCCCAACCAAAGCCGCCAGCGCAGTCGCCGCCACCGGCGGATAACATCCCAGCTTGACCTCGGGAAATCCCCATGCGGCATTTTCTGCGGTGTACACCAGGTCGCAAACCATAGCCAATTCGGCTCCGCCGCCCAGACAATGACCGTGCACGACGGCGATGGTCACCTTTCTGCTGCCCACGACGGCGCGAATCACGCCGTGAAACCTGCTCAGCATGCCTTCCACTTGATCGGGAGTGTGGGCCGCGACATCCACACCCACCGAGAACGCCTTCCCGCCGCCGCTCAACATCACCGTGGATACATCCTGCCGCGCCTCGATTTCGGCCAGCGCCTGCGCCAGTTCATCCATCATCACGATGTCAATCACGTTGAGCGGCGGATGCTGCAGCGTCAGGCGCGCCACGGGAGGCGCGAAGTCGAGCCCAATTCGTGTTTGCGTCAGCGTTCCGGTTGCCATGGTAATTTCTACTTTGTCCAGAAACCGTCTTTATCGTATTCGCGGATCGCATTGAGTTCTTCCGCGCTGGGCGACGGCGTCGTCTTCACTTCGTCCGCGACCCGCAAGCGCCATCCCGTGTTGCGCAAGACATCTTCAACTTCCACTCCCGGATGCGTGGACGACAAGTAAGCCTCGCCATCCTCGCCGAAGCGCAGCACGGCCTTGCTGGTAATGACCGCTGCCGGCCCGCCGCGGGGCAAGCCCACCCGCTGCCGCCAGCCGCGACCGTCGCCATTGCCGGGACTGGTGAGGTAGGAAACCCGCTCCGGCAACCGCTCCCGGCTGTGTTCCAGCAACACCACAAAACGCTGCGCCAGCGAAGCGATATCGCAGGCCCCGCCCGACCCCGGCAGCCGCGTGACGCCCTTCGACCCGCGCACCTCGGTCGAATTCAGGTTACCGAAGCGGTCCGCTTCAGCGGCCCCGAGAAAACCCATGTGCACCCTTCCGGATTGCAGCAGGCTCATGACTCCAAGCATGTCCAGGCACTGGGTTGCGTTCCTGATATTGGCAGGATCGGCCATGGTGTAGATGAGTTCCGGGGAAGGCGTGCTGCGTATCACGCCGTTTTCGAATAATCCCACAGCATGGGGAGCATGTGTCTTTTTCGCTACCACAAATGCAATCAACGGCAGCCGCATCCCGACGAAGACGACTTCGCCATCACGGATTTCGCGCGCCGCGCTGACCACCATCAGCTCGCCAGGACTGCAAGCCTGCCTCTCCGGAATCACGGTAGTCATCGCCATAACCCAACTGAGAACCGGGAACTCAGAACTGAAAACCGGGTTTCCAGAAACTCTTCCCGCCCCGGCTAGGCACTACAAATTAATCGCCGACTTGCGAACCTCGCCGATCGAAGCCAGAGGGTCCCGAGCACCCTCCTTGGGCGCAATCCATTTCTTCTCGTTGCCGATAATGTCCAACAGCAATTTCTTGTCTTCCGCCGACGGCAAATATTCCTTCAGGTGCTGCGCGTAACCGAGATCGTCCAGCGCTTCCCCGCTTTCGGCATGGAATTTTTGCCTCGCCCAGCTCCCGATGTTCCGGTTGAACTTGATATGCGGCGCGTAAAGCTTTGGCTGGCCAGGTTTTAAAAAGCTGTTGAAGCGGGCTATCAGGCCCGCCACCTCGTCGCGATAGAGGCGCCGGTTGTAGTCATTCAGGTCGTCGAGGTCCGCTGCCTGTTCGTTCTTCGGCTCGTCGTAGCGCCCCTTGATTCCCCATACGTAGGCCCAATGGGCGGACGAAGAATGATCGGTGCCGAACAGGTCGTACGAACTTGAAATCCATTTGTTGAGATACTTCTGGATCAGCCAGCCCGGGACCACGCCGGCCTCGACGATGCGGCGCAAACCATCGTTGCCCGTCCCCATATGGAAGGCTTCCTCGCGCAACATGTAGGACATCGAACGCCCGAGAGGAGCGAAGGCCGAGTATTTGAACATTTGCAACTGGAACTTGCCGTCCCGGTCCACGAAGTCGGTATAGGTAAAAAAGTCCATCCAGTTATCGACGTCAACATTGAAGGCGCCCAGCAGGCGCTTGTTCTCAAAGGCCCGGCGCTCCAGCATCTTCTGCGCCTCGACTTTGCCGGAATATCCAAAGTGGTCCACCAGCAGGGCGCACATCTGCCAGCCATGACGCATTTCCTCGATCATGACCCGGGTGATGGCGCGGCGGTCCCAGTCAGTGGGAGCGCTTTCGAAGAGATATCGCTGCTGTTCCACGCTGGCAAATTCGGTGTCGCCCTGGTACACGATCATGTTGATCAGCGCATCGCGCATCTGCTGGGTAGGCACCTGGCGCAGGTTCTCCCACTTGCGGCGGCCCTTGTACGACCCAAACTGTATTTCCTCGGTCTCGATCGCTCCGAAAAGCGTGTCGAACTTGAAGCTGGCAATTTCGTCGTGATTGACGCCGATCTCTTTGCGCCAATCGTCAAAGAGCCCGACCCAATCGCTGAACGTTCCGATTTTTGCTACCTTGCCTGGCATGATTTCGAACCCCTTGAACCGCTAAGGACACGAAGGTTCACCAAGGAATTCCACGTTGCCGCACTCCTTCGTGGTACTTCGTGTCCTTTGTGGTTTACGCTTTTCATTCTGAATTCCAGGAACGACCGCTATTTCGCCTTGAAAATCGCCGGCCGCTTCTCCACGTACGCGGCCAGCCCTTCTTTGGCGTCCTCACTCTGGAACAGCAGTTGCTGATTTTCGCGCTCGACCGCCAGCGCCGATTCCATCGGAATCTCCCAGCCCGTCTGCACCGCGCGCTTGATGCGTCCCACGGCCTTCGCCGCCTTGTTGGGCGGACAGAACTGGCGGGCATATTCCATGATGTTCTCCATGAAATTATCGCGCTCGTAAATATCGTTGACGATGCCGAGCTCTTTGGCTTCTTCGAAAGAGAACGTGTTGCCCGTGACCATCAACTCGATGGCCTTGCTCTTGCCCACGATGCGCGACAGCCGCTGCGTGCCGCCGGTGCCGGGCAGTACGCCCAGATTCACTTCCGGAAGCCCGATCTTGCCCGCGTCCTGGCGCGCGATACGGATGTCGGCAGCCATGGCAATTTCCAGCCCGCCGCCCACGCAGTGTCCATTCAGCGCCGCAATTACCAACTTGGGCGTGTGTTCCAGCCGCAGCAGGGTCTCGTTGGCATGCAGGCAGAAGTAGTACTTGAACGTGGGATCGACGCTGACCAGCATCTTGATATTTGCGCCGGCAGAAAAGAACTTGTCACCCGCGCCGGTCAGGACGATCACATACACGTCGTTGTCCATGCGCGCCTTGAGAATCGCCTCATCGAGTTGCCGGTTCATCTCGTAGGTGTAGGTGTTGGCCGGAGGATCGCACAATTCGATCACCGCCACACCGGCGTCCACCCGGTAGTTGATCAGCTGTTTTGTACTTTCGCCGCTTGCGGGCTGCACTGTCGTCGCCATCGGTCCACTCCTTTTCACGATACGAAAATGTCGTATTCAGTTCGATACTGCAGGCTTCTTCTTCTGCGCTGCCTTGGCCCGTCCCGCTCCGATGCCCTGAAGGAAAACGTCTCCCATCGCCCGCGCCAGGTCCGCGGCATTGGCATCGACGCGCGGGTTATACCAGGTGTAGATCCAGTTCATCATGCCGAACAAGCTCAGCACCGCAATCCGACTGGAAAACTCCAGTCCGCGCGCCTGCTTGTACTGGTCCAGCAGTCCCATGCAGATGCGGTAATACTCGCGCTTGATGGCCGCAATCTCTGCCCCAAACCCGTTCTTCAGCACCTCATCTTCGTGAGACAGGACCTTCATGGCCTTCGGGTTGGCGAGAAAGTACTCCAGATGATTGTGAATGAAACTGCGAATCCGCTCTGCCGGGTCGTTAACCTCCTGCAGCTGTTCCCGCAGCCGCCCCACAATCGTGCTGAACGTGTCTTTCTGGATCAGGTACAGCAACTCTTCTTTGGATTCGAAGTAGTAATACAGGCCCGACAGTGAAACCCCGCTGGCGCGGGAGAGATCGCGCATCGACGCGGCCGCATAGCCCTTTTCGTAGAAAACGTTGGTGGCATGAACTAGTATCTTGGCCAGGCGGCGGTCGAATCGGGTCTCCAGACGGGGCCCGCCAGCAGGCCCGCCGCGGCGGCGGGGCGCGATTTGCGAATGGATGGGAGAAATGCTGGCCATTGTTCGAACGTTCGTTCAAATAATAGCAGCCCCATGACGCAAGAACAAGCGATTCCATCGAAACTCTCGTAACGCTCCAACTGAGAACGGGGAACTTGTAACTGAAAACTGAGAATTGAAATCCGGGGCTCAATCCACTCCATGAAACCCAGGTCAGTACCTCCCACGGGTAGTCTCGAGACTCCCCGCACACGAAGTAAATATTTGCTTCAGTTCCGAATGTCCGCCATCAACTGCTCCACCTCGGACTTCAGCGCAGCCGTCAGCGGCAAGAACGGCAGGCGCGCGGGACCGCCATAGTACCCGTTCAGGTCCATCCCATACTTCAGGCCCGGAATGCCCATTTCTCCGGCCACTCGGGTAGTGGCTTTTGTGATCCGCTCCTGCTTGAGGTGGGCCAGCTCCGCATCGCCTTCCTTCCACGCAGCATAAATCTCGTAGCAAGCCGTCGGCGCGGCATCGGCAAAGGCAAGGATCGCACCCACGGCACCAGCCTGCAGTGACGGCTCCAGTTTCTGCGCCAGCCCCACCACGATCTGGAACCCGACTTCCTTCTGGCGAGTTTTGATTCCGCTTACCACCGTCACAGCGGACGACGATGGCTTCACGCCTCCCACTCCCGCCACCTGCACCAGTTCCCCGCCCTGCCCGTTGCCAGCGCTGGACGCCTTGAGCATGCGTGGCGTCACTGCATCAAAGGTTTCGGTGACCGAAACCGAACGCTTCACATGCCGGGTCCCTTCCGCCATCTTTCGAATTTTCTCCACGTCGCCGCCCGACTCCTTCATCCCGATGATGTTGGGATGGTCCGCCAGTTCCACCACCACTTCGGCGGGAATGTCGTATCCGGTAAAGCCGGGAACGTTGTAAATCATGACCGGGAGTGGTGAGCGGTCTGCCACGGTGCGATAGAAGGCCAGCAGGCTTGCCGGTTGCATCTGCTTTTTATAGAAGTGCGGCGTGCGCACCAGTGCAGCGTCATAGTCGAGTTCAGCCGCATACTCGGTCAGTCGGAGGGTTTCGCTGGCCGACTCGATTCCGGTGCCGGCGATCAGGACTTTGCCGGGTGCCGCGGCTTCCCGCGCCACTTTCAATACTTCGCGCCGCTCCTCGTCGGAGAGCATGATGGCCTCTCCGGTCGAGCCCAGGATCACCAGCCCAGCCGCGGGTGTTTTCGAATAGCGCTCAAGGTTGTGCTCAAGTTTTTTGAAGTACACGTTGCCGTCAGGATAGAAAGGCGTCGTGAGCGGAGGAAAAATGCCGTGAAGTAGCATGGGAGTCAGTGTAAGCGCTGAAAATGTCCGCCTAGAAGCTTATCAAACTCCGCCCTGTCATCCTGAGCGGAGCCGGAACTTCGCCACGCGAAGTTTCGGCGGAGTCGAAGGACCCCTACCGCAACGCGACTCTACGCGCCACATTCACGGCCGGGGTGGCAGTGGCTTGACGTCCACGTTGTGAAACGCCGCGATCCACCATCCGCCGTCTTCCCTGGTCACGACAAGTTGAAGTTTGGCCCGCAGGGCGCCATCGCTTGCAGCCTGTACCCCTGGAGGCAACCGAAGATAGCCGGTCACCGCCGCGTCCACATCAACCACCGCAACATCCGGACGGATGAAGCGCAGCTTCCCAATGGATTGTTGCAGCACGCTTCCCTTATAGATGGTGCGGAAAATCTCCGCATGTCGCAGCTCAAAGATTTCCCGTCCGTAGGCCACGATCCCGAGCACGTTGGTGAAGCTGCCGTCAGCGGCAAACCTGGCGGAAAAAGCCTTGGGCATCCCCGCGGTTCCACGCATCGGTTAACCCTGCCACGAGGGCTTCGATAGCGCTGCTGTCAGATAAATCGGAGCTGCGCTCGAGCATCGGACATAAACATGTTCTCCCTGGAAGAATTGGGTCCTGCCTACAAAAATCGCTACGCCGAGCGACGCTCCGCTGGCGGCACAAAATGTGCGGCCGGCACCGCGCCAATCTGCACCAGCAGACCCAACTGGTCCCAGTTGTCCCAGCCTTCGACAATCTTTCCGTCAGAAAACCTCTGGGTCGAAGTGCCGGTGATGGTGACTTTCTTCCCGGTTGGCGCGAATCCCAGAAAATCACCCTTGTGGGTCATGGTCGCCGTCCAGCGGGCCGCCGCCTTGTCTCCCTGCTCCACGATGTGATCGATCTTTACTTTAAGATCCGGAAACGCGCGGCGGAACTCGGCGGCAAAAGTCCTGAACTGCTCGCGGCCAATGACGGTGTCATGCTGGGCCTGGCCATGACCGACGACGTCGGGCGACGCCATCTCATCAATCGTTTCCATGCGCCCGTTGTTCCACACTTCCTCAAACCAGCGGCGGATCAAAACGCTATTCTCTTGTGCCATACCACACCTCCGAGGCCAAGCTAGCCCCTTCGGCTCTTCACTGTACGCTCGGCATGCAGGTGCTGCAATGCCTGCACCCGCAACTCTCCGCGCTGCAACGCCGCGATGCCTTCCGCCGCGGCCCGGGCGGCCGAGAGCGTGGTTATCGTCGGAATCCGCGCCTGCACTGCGGCGCGCCGGATGGCCTTCTCGTCAAACCAGGGATCGACGCCGTGCGGCGTATTCACGATGAGGTGAATGCGCTCACCCTTGATCAGGTCCACCACGTTGGGACGGCCCTCCTTCACCTTGTAAACCCGCTCCACCGACATGCCGGCGGCCTCAAGCACGTCGGCAGTGCCGGCCGTGGCCACCAGCTTGAAACCCATGTCCACGAACTTGCGCGAAACTTCAGCCACGCCCGGCTTGTCGTGGTCGGTGACGCTGATGAAGACCATACCCTCGGTGGGCAACTTCTGTCCGGCCGCCGTCTGCGCCTTGGCGAAAGCTTCGCCGAAGTTGTCAGCCACCCCCATCACTTCGCCGGTAGATTTCATCTCTGGACCAAGGACAGTATCCACGCCGGGAAATTTGTTCCAGGGGAATACCGGCGACTTCACGTAGTAGCAGTGTCCGGTGTCGAGATCGGCGCCGCGTTCGATAAATTCCGGCAGGAATTCGCGCAGCTTGCGCCCCGTCATCAGCCGCGCCGCGATTTTCGCCATGGGTACGCCGGTTGCTTTCGAAACGTAAGGCACGGTGCGCGACGCCCGCGGATTCACTTCAAGAACGTAAACCTTACCGGAGCCCGTGTCGGAGAGGGTCGGAGCCTGCCCCGAGCGCAGTCGAGGGGACCCGCCCGGAGGGGCCGAAGGCCCCTCTGCATTTACACTCGCGCGCGGAATCGCAAACTGAATATTCATCAACCCGACCACTTTCAACGCCCGCGCCAGTTTAAACGTGTACTCGCGCATTCGCTGCAGCAGGTGCTCGGGAATGTCCACCGCCGGCAACACGCACGAAGAGTCGCCGGAGTGAATGCCGGCTTCCTCGATATGCTGCATGATGCCGCCGATGACGACATCTTCGCCGTCCGAAAGCGCATCCACGTCCACTTCGATCGCATCTTCGAGGAAGTGATCGATCAGCACCGGCCGGTCCTGCGAATACTCAACCGCCTCTTTCATGTAGCGGACGACCATCTCCTCGTCGTAGGCGATCACCATGGCGCGCCCACCGAGTACGTAGGACGGGCGCACCAGCACGGGAAATCCCACCCGCTTCGCGCCTTCAATCGCTTCCTCCACCGACGCCGCCATCGCTCCCGGGGCCTGCGGGATCTCAAGTTCATCGAGCAATTTCCCGAAGCGTTTGCGGTCCTCCGCCAGGTCAATCGATTCTGGAGACGTACCGATAATATTGATACCTGCCGCTTTGAGCGGCAGCGCCAGATTCAGGGGCGTCTGGCCGCCGAACTGCACAATCACGCCCACCGGCGCGCCGGAGGAAGCTTCGTGCTCGCAGATGGCAAACACATCCTCCAGGGTCAGCGGCTCGAAGTAGAGGCGGTCGCTGGTGTCATAGTCGGTCGAGACCGTCTCCGGATTGCAGTTGATCATGATGGTCTCGTAACCATCGTCGCGCAGCGCAAAGGCCGCGTGGCAGCAGCAGTAGTCAAACTCAATTCCCTGCCCGATGCGATTGGGGCCGCTGCCCAGGATGATCACTTTCTTTTTCTCGGTCGGCGCGGCCTCGTCTTCTTCTTCGTAGGTTGAGTACAGATATGGCGTATAGCTTTCAAACTCAGCGGCGCAAGTGTCCACCCGCTTGTAAACCGGAGCAATGCCGTGCTTCTTGCGCAGGTGCCGGACCTTCTCCTGCGAACCTTTGCCGTCGAGCCGCCACACCCCGGCCAGGCGCCCGTCGGAGAAACCCATCCGCTTGGCCTCGCGCAGCACCTCCGTCGGAATCGATTCCATGGGATGCTTCTCCAGCTCAAGTTGCATGTCGTTAATTTCCTTGAGCTGGTACAAAAACCAGGGATCGATAGACGTCATCTTGGCCAGTTGCTTGACCGTGTGGCCCTGGCGCAAAGCGTAACGAACGTACGAAAGCCGCTCGGGATGCGGCGTCACCAGCCGCTGGGTAAGAATCTTGGGTTCGATTTTCTGCGAACCCGTCTTCTTACCGGTATCGAGAGCGCGTACGCCTTTGAGCAACGCTTCCTTGAAAGTGCGTCCGATCGCCATCACTTCCCCCACCGACTTCATCTGCGGTCCCAGATTCTCGTCGGCGCCGGGAAACTTCTCGAATTGCCACTTGGGAATTTTCACCACCACGTAATCGAGCGTCGGCTCGAAACAGGCTGGCGTCTTGCGCGTAATGTCGTTGGGAATCTCATCCAGCGTATAGCCCACGGCGAGCTTGGCGGCAATCTTGGCGATGGGAAATCCAGTCGCCTTGGAGGCCAGCGCCGAAGATCGCGAAACGCGCGGATTCATCTCGATCACGACCATGCGCCCGGTCGTAGGATGTACGCCGAACTGAATATTCGATCCGCCGGTTTCGACGCCGATCTCGCGGATCACCGCTATCGCCGCGTCCCGCATGGCCTGATATTCGCGGTCAGTCAATGTCTGGACGGGAGCGACGGTGATGGAATCGCCGGTATGCACTCCCATGGGATCGAAGTTCTCAATCGAGCAGATGATGATGACGTTATCTTTCAGGTCGCGCATCACCTCGAGCTCAAATTCCTTCCACCCCAAAACCGATTCCTCGATCAGTGCCTCATGGACCGGAGAGAAATCAAGTCCGCGCGCCAACACCTCCAGCATCTCTTCGCGGTTATAGGCGATGCCGCCGCCGCTTCCTCCCAGCGTGAACGACGGACGCACGATCACCGGAAATCCGATCTTGCCGGCAAACTCCAGTCCATCTTTCAGATTGTTCACCAGCGCTGACTTGGGAACATCGAGCCCGATCTTCTGCATCGCGTCTTTGAAATAAAGACGGTCTTCGGCCTTCTTGATCGCGGCCACATTGGCGCCGATGAGCTGCACGTTGTGCTTCTCCAGCACGCCGCCGTCGGAAAGTTCGATGGCCAGATTGAGCGCAGTCTGTCCGCCCACCGTGGGCAGGATGGCGAACCCCTGGCCGGGCGACAGCTCACGCTCGATGCGAATAATTTCTTCGAGATATTCGCGAGTGAGCGGCTCGATGTAAGTGCGGTCGGCAATCTCCGGATCGGTCATGATGGTGGCCGGATTGGAGTTGGCCAGCACCACTTCAAAACCCTCGGCCTTGAGCGCTTTGCAAGCCTGCGTCCCGGAGTAATCAAACTCCGCCGACTGGCCAATAATGATGGGGCCAGAGCCGATGATCAGGATTTTCGAGATATCAGTTCGTCGAGGCATCAGATGTTGATCTTTACTCTTTCTTCCAAAGTAACTCTCTCATCCCGATCGAAGTTGTCTTTCTACTACTCAACCATGTCATCCCGACCGACCCAGTTGATTCGCAAAGCGAATCAATTGGCGAGTGGAGGGACCTGCTTATCCGGTGCGTACCGATGTCGGATAAACCACTCCGCCGCCAGATCTTCCCAAGTAGGATTGTCGCGCTCGATCAGTAAAACTTTCTTCGTCCGGTTCCACCGCTTGAGCTGCTTCTCGCGATTGATTGCTTTGGTTACATCATCAAACGATTCGTAATAAACCAGCCGATGACACTTGTACTGCCTGGAAAAACCCTCAATCACATCGTTTTTATGCTCGAAAACCCGGCGTTCCAGATTGTTCGTCATCCCGATGTACAGCACGCGTGATTTGCTGGCCAGCATATAGACGCAATAGCTGTGGCGCTCCATAAAGCAGGTCCCTCGACTCCGCATCACGATTCGCAAGCGAATCGTTATGCTGCGCTCGGGATGACAGGCCTTTTAGGGGGACTGTCATTCCGTTCTACCTAAAACCCTGTCATCCCGACCGACCCAGTTGATTCGCTTGCGAATCAACTGGCAAGTGGAGGGACCTGCTTTCCTGTCCAGCGAGCGCTACCCTTTCCACTCCTCCATCATCTTCACAAAGTCCTTGAACAGATAATGCGAATCATGCGGGCCCGGCGACGCCTCGGGATGATACTGCACGCAGAACAACGGCAAATTCCGGTGCCGCATCCCTTCCAGAGTGTTGTCGTTCAAATCAATGTGCGTCAGTTCGACTTCACTCTGCGGCAGCGAATCCGGATCGACAGCGAAATTATGGTTGTGCGCCGTGATCTCGATCTTGCCTGAGTGCAACTGCTTCACCGGATGGTTTCCGCCATGGTGTCCAAACTTCAGCTTGAAAGTTTTCCCACCTAGTGCGATCCCGGTGAGCTGGTGGCCCAGGCAAATTCCGAAAATTGGCTGGCGCCCCATGAGGCGGCGAATGTTGTCCACCGCGTAAGTGCAGGGCTCAGGATCTCCGGGACCGTTTGAGAGGAACACGCCATCGGGCTTCAGCGCGAGGACGTCTTCCGCCAGAGTCTGCGCCGGCACCACCGTGACTTTGCAGCCTTCCCCGCGCAGCTTGCGCAGAATGTTCTGCTTGATGCCGTAGTCGTAAGCGACAACATGAAACCGAGCCGGCTCGTCTTTAACGCCGACAACTTCATCAGGCAGATGCGAGCGTTCGCCGGTTTCCCACTGGTAAGTGCTCTTGGTGCTGACTACCTTGGCGAGGTCAGTCCCGTCCATCCTGGGGATGGCACGCGCCTTTGCCACCAGCTTGTCCGCGTCATTCTCCAAAGTAGAGACCACGCCGCGCATTACTCCGTGGTCGCGCAGATGCCGCACCAGCGCCCGCGAATCAATTTCCGCCAGCACCGGAATCTTGAATTGTTCGAGATATTCTTCCGCCACCTGTTGCGAGCGCCAGTTAGAACTGACTTTGGAAAACTCGCGGACCACCAGGCCCTCGATATAGGGACGCGTGGCTTCGTTGTCCTCGGCATTGGTTCCATAGTTGCCGATTTCAGGATTGGTGAGAACTACGATCTGGCCGCAGTAGGAAGGGTCGGTGAAAATTTCCTGATAGCCAGTAATGGAAGTATTAAAAACGACTTCGCCGTAACATTCGCCTTTGGCGCCGTATCCTTTGCCTCGGAAGACTCTGCCGTCTTCGAGCGCAAGCGTAGCTTGCATTCCTGCTCCAGGGAGTGGATTTTCAGAATTTTAGCAGGGATCGCGAAATCGCGAAACAAATGATTTCGATGATTTGAATTTCTTTTGCGTTCTTTGCAGCTTTTCTTTGCGTCCTTTGCGGTCAAAGGCTTTTTACCGCAAAGCACGCAAAGAAGCCCTACCGCACCCGTCCCATTTTATCCATCGGCCAGTATCCGAACACAGCCTTCCCGTAGATATAGCCAATGTTGACCGGTCCAAAATCGCGGCTGTCGTTCGACATGGTGCGATGGTCGCCCAGCACGAAGTAGCTGTTGGGCGGCACCACGGTCTCGGCGTAAGAACGCTGGTCGGCATAGGCGGCGGGAACATAGTCTTCCTCGAGCGCTTCCCCGTTGACAAAGACTTCGCCCGAGTCAATCCGGATGCGGTCGCCCCCCAGCCCGATCACCCGCTTGATAAAACTCTTCGAGGGATCCCGGGGATAGCGGAACACCACGATGTCGCCGCGCTGGATGGGCTCCAGCCGGTACACATACTTGTTGACGAAGATGCGCTCCTGGTCGTCGAGCGAGGGCATCATGCTGGTGCCCTCCACTTTCACCGGCTGGTACAGAAAGATAATAATGAAGGCGGAAATGGCCAACGAAACGATCAGGTCGCGCAACCACACCGAAAGTACCGGCAAGGTGCGAGGTGCAATGGGAATGGAGCCCTTCTCGGGGCGTCTGCGCAATTCCTCGGGACGACCTTGCTCCGGCATGCTGATTCTCATTATACGGGTTGAAGTGATCGGGTTGAAGGCGGCCACCCGCGTCCTTCCGGTTACCCCGGGGCCACTGCCGCGCCACAGCAATTTCCGTTACAATCATTAGACTGAGGGCGTCTGAATCATGATCAAACGTGGTTTGACTCTTGCCGTTCTAGGATTGCTTGTCCTGGGCGTCTCCGCTCCATGGGCCACCTCCCAGCAGGATGGCGCCGTGCCCCACTACAACGCTCGTCCCCCCGCCAAGGGTGTTACGCTGCCTCCGATTCTGGGGCGGGAACAGCTGTGGGGCGCGAACGCGCAGTATCCTTTTCAAAGCCATGCCTACGAACTGGCCGCCAAAATTCCCGTGGTGTTGCATCAACAGCCCTGCTATTGCTACTGCGATCGCGGCATGGGTCACAACAGCCTGCACAGCTGTTTCGAGGGTACCCACGGCGCCGAGTGTTCGGTCTGCCTGAAAGAGCTCTACTATTCCTATTCCATGCACAAGAAGGGAAAGACGGCCACCCAGATTCGTCAGGGCATCATGAAGGGTGATTGGAAGCAGATAGACCTGCAGACCGCTGCCGCCATCAATTGATTTGACCGGGACGGCAGGTGAGGCGGAGTTGACGGAGACCCGAATCCCCGTATAACCTGCTGATTCGAAGTGGGTCTGGCTTTTCCACAGATGCCACCCAGGGCCCCTGACCAACAGTCACAGCGTCGCCGGCAGGAATCGATTAACGAACGGCGGTTGATGCGCTAGCCGGTTTCTCCCAAGCGATTGAAAAAGGAGAGCTTACGAAGAGTCCAGGAAGAGTTTTGCGGATGGCGCAGAAAACCACACCCAAGAAACCCATGAGTGAAGATCCCCGTTTTGCACAAGCTGTGCAAAACTACGAGGCTGGGCTGCGGGCCATGCAGGAGCACAAGTTCGAAAAGGCCAAGGGATTCCTGCAAAAGGCCGTGACCGGCGCCAGCAAGGAGTTGGCCGACCGGGTCACCGTCCACCTCAATACCTGCAACCAGCATCTGGAGCGTTCCGCCAACCAGTTCAAGAGTCCGGAAGAGCACTACGATTACGCCGTCTCCCTGATGAATGTGGGAGATTACGTAACTGCCCGCGAACACCTGGACAAGCTCTCCAAGCAGGTCCCTAAAGTGGACTACGTTGCCTACGGTCTGGCCGCTCTGGACTGCCTGACCGGACATCTGGAGGATTCTCTGCGGCACCTCGACGAGGCGATTCGGATCAACGCCGCGCTGCGTTTTCAGGCCCGGAACGATTCCGACTTCCAGAACCTGGCGGAAGATCCCCGCTTCACCGAGTTGCTGTATCCCGACCCCGGGGCTGAGTTCTCCCCGGAATCAGCGATCCCTGAGGAAAATGGCTAGCCGTGGCGGTGCCTGATGCCCAACGACGCGGACCGCGGCCAAGGGACAACACAAGATCAAGCGGTTTACGGGTCGTCGCTATTGGCGGCGGCACTGGCCTGTCCACACTGCTCAAAGGACTGAAGCGGTATGTGACTCGAGCCGGCACCCTGGGAACACCCGGCCAACCTGAAATCAGCGAACTCTGCGCCGTGGTCACGGTCAGCGATGACGGCGGCTCCAGCGGACGTCTACGCAAGGAGCTCAACATGCTCCCTCCGGGGGACATCCGCAACTGCATCGTGGCGCTCTCGGAAGACGAGGCCCTGCTCTCCCGCCTGTTTCAGCATCGCTTCGTCAAGGGATCGGGCCTGGAAGGTCATAGCTTCGGCAATCTGTTTCTGGCCGCGTTGACCTCCGTCACCAGCGACTTCAGCGAGGCTGTCCGGCTGTCCTCTGAAATCCTGCTTACCCGGGGACACATTTATCCCGCCACCACTTCGCACGTCGAACTGGAGGCCCTGATGGAAGACGGCACCAGAGTGCGGGGCGAGACCAAAATCACGGCCAGCAGCGGCCGCATCAAGCAACTCTTCCTCGACCCTCCGGACGTTCAACCCTTGCCCCAGACTCTGGATGCCATGGCACGCGCCGACCTGATCACGCTCGGTCCCGGCTCTCTGTTCACCAGCCTTATCCCCAACCTGCTGGTTCCCGGTATCGCCCAGGCCATGGTGAATTCGGCGGCGGTGAAAGTCTATGTGGGCAACCTGATGACCCAGGCCAATGAAAGCCTGGGATTGACCGCCTCCGATCACATCAAGGCCTTGAATCGCCATGCCCAGGTCAAGCGCATTTTCGATTTCGCCCTCATCAATCGCGCCCCCGCGCCCCCGGCCCTTAAAGCCAAGTACGCCCTGGAAGGCGCGAGTCAGATCGTGGCCGACCTCGAGGCCGTCGAAGAACTGGGCGTCATCCCGGTCCTCGGCGACTATCTGGACCAGAAGGACATGGTGGCCCGCCACCTCACCGACCGCATCGCCACCGACCTCATGGAACTGGCCACCCAGGCCCCCGGCGGAACCCGTGCCGCCACCCCATAAGGTCTGATGTGGGGCGGGCGCCCTCGCCCGCCGCCTTTGACTCTGACGCTTAATCCGATTCGGTTCGTCACGATCACATTGAGTAGAAACCGCAGGAAGGATCGACGTCGCCGGCGAGTGCGCCCGTCCCACACCATCCGCCGGTAACCACCGTAACCCTGCCCGGCACGGAGCTCTCGCGGTATATTGGATCGAATGCCGAAAGCCAATCACCATTCACCGCGCGCGCCCCGCACTGCGATCGCCATCCTGGCCGCGGGCAAAGGCACCCGCCTGAAGTCGAAACATCCCAAGGTGCTGCACGAGGTTGGAGGGAAACCCCTTCTGGCCCACGTAATTGCGGCCGCCAGCCAGGTGGTCCCGGCTCGCGACGTTTTTGCCATCATCGGACATGAAGCGGATCGCGTCCGCAGCGTCGTGGCCGCTACCGGGGTAGGCTTCGTGCTGCAGCAGGAACAGCGCGGCACCGGCCACGCCCTGATGGTCGCCCGCGAAGCGCTGGCGCCCTACGATCTCGTCATCGTGCTCTCCGGCGATGCCCCGCTCATCACCCCGCAGACCATCGAGCAGCTGCGCGACTTCCATCTTTCGAAGAAAGCCGCAATGACGCTGCTCACCGCCCATCTGGAAAATCCCACCGGATACGGGAGAATCGTCCGCAAGAAGGCCGCTCAGCCTGAGGTCAAGGCCATCGTCGAACAGAAGAACCTGACGCCGGCGCAGCAGAAAATACACGAGATCAACGCCGGCTTCTACGCTTTTGACGCCAAGGCGTTATTCAGCCACATCGACCAGCTGGGCTCCGACAATCATCACGGCGAGTTTTACCTCACCGACATGGCTGCGCTTCTGGCCAAGGCCAGGCAGCGCGTGGTTGCCGTGCAAGCCCACGATGCCCATGAAGTCCTGGGCGGCAACACTCGCGCCGAACTCTCGGAAATCGACCAGCACATGCGCCTGGCCAAGTGCCGGCAGTTGATGGACCAGGGTGTCACCATTCTCTTTCCCGAAAGTTGCGTCATCGACAATGACGTCGAGGTGGGCGCCGATACCGTCATCGAACCCAGCGTCCAGCTGCGCGGCGCCACCCGCGTCGGCAGCGACACCCGTATCCATTCTTTCAGCGTGATCATGAGCTGCGAGATCGGAGATAACGTGCTGGTCCAGACCGGCTGCGTGCTGGAGCATTCCGTGATCAAGGCACGCGCCTCGCTCGGCCCCTACAGCCATCTGCGGCCGGGTTGCGAAGTCTGCGAAGACGCCCACATCGGAAATTTCGTCGAACTGAAGAAGACCCGCGTCGGCAAAGGATCCAAAGCCAACCATCTGACCTACCTGGGAGACACCGAAGTCGGCGAAAAAGTAAACGTCGGCGCGGGAACCATTACCTGCAATTACGACGGCGTGAACAAGCACAAGACCGTGATCGAAGATGGCGTGTTCGTAGGCAGCGACAGCATTCTGATTGCCCCGCTTCGCATCGGAAAAGGCGCCTACGTGGCCGCCGCCACCACCGTCACCGAAGACGTCCCGCCCGATTCCCTTGCCCTGGGCCGCGCCCGCCAGATCGTGAAAGAGGGCTGGGCCAAAACGAAAAGAGAAAAAGCCCAGGCGCAAAAAGCCAAGTAATTCTGTCATCCTGAGCGGAGGAACTGCTTCGCGCAGCGAAGCAGCCACGCAGTCGAAGGACCCCTATCACTGCGCGAACGCTCGTGCTGGCGGGACCGCAAAAGCGCCGGTCCGCCTGTTTCCCGAAAGTCCCATCACGCGTAGTTCATCTCCAACGTAGGGGTCCTTCGACTCGCTGGAATCGCCCGCCAGCGGGCGATCCAACTCGCTCAGGATGACAGGAGTGGAGATCGGAAAAAGAAAAGCGCCGGGCTTGCGCCCGGCGCCTGCACGAGCGGGACGCTCGCGCCTACATTTACTTTGAGACTGCCGCAAACAACGGCGAGTGCAGCAAACCCTGGAACTGCTTGTCGTCCGCCTTGAAGTGCATCTGCAGGTTCGAGCTGTCGGAGTTGACCGTGACATTATCCAGCGCCAGCTTTTCGACCGGCGTGGCCGACATCTTCTTGTAGAGCATCCCTGCCTTGAGCAAAGAGGACAACGTGGTTGCGGTCATCGAATCTGACGTGACCACATCCAGATCGAAATTCACGCCACTCTGAAAGTTCATGGCATAGCGCGAACCCAGAATGCGCTTCTTCACCGTCTCGTAGTCCGCCAGTCCGGCCGCATCGCCCAGGGCAGAGTGCAGCATGTTCTGCGTTCCCTGCTGATCGAGCACGCTCCACACGGTGCCGGAATCAACCGATCCCATCATGTCGGCAATCTGGGTGTTGCTGTCCAGGGTATAGGTGTAGCCGTCGCGCGCATCAAGTGCGCCGCGCAGGGCGCCGCTGTCGCCGAAGAGCAGCGTGCTGTCATCGAGGAAGGTCATCTGCATGCCGGCGGACATCGGATAAATGTCCGTATTACGCACTTTGATCGGCTTCACTTTCCGCAGGCGCATTTTCTTCAGCACCGCCGCCATGGCAAATTGTCCTTGCGCCACGCCCACCACCTTCACGCCCTGCTTGCCACTGCGATAGGAGGCGAAGGTAAGCTGTTCGACATCTTTGTCAGGGTCGATGCCCACGCCCCGCAGCGCGCCTTCAAATTCCTTGAGACTGGGCGGCAGCACCTGCGCCTTCAGCGCCATGGCGGTATCGGAATTCTTGAGCGCGCGATAGTCCACCGAAATGATCTGCTGTATGTCGGAAGGAATCACGGTGCGCGCCGAACTGCCCAGCGGCATCGACCATGCGGTCGCAGTCACCAGGAGCAGAATGCAAAGACTACCCTTCACTGTTTTCATGAACTACCTCGAAGAATATGTGCGTTTAGATGCGATTTATACGCTTATTGTATGCTCATTTTGCGACAGAAAGGCGAAACGAAAGGGCAGGTGGTGTGCCCAGAGAGGTGCATGACCCCGGCCGTCAGCTGGTCAGGGCGGCAACCTTCTTGCGGATTACTGCCACAAAGGCGCCGTCTTTCAGCGATTCCAGATTGATCTCCACATTAGCCAGCGCGCCCTGAATGGCCGCTCGGGCCAGGGCCGTCGCCGTGGTCAGGTCCGACTTCATATTCGGATTCGTAATCGGCTGCAGGCGCTCCACGATCCCCACCACTTCCCTGGCCCGCTCCGCCACGCTCAAGGGAACGCTGGTCGCCTGTTTCAAAGCAGCGTCGATGACGCCGTCCGCGCCGGCCGAATCCTTGGCCTGCTTGTAGGCCTTCATCACCGCGTTGTATGACTCTGCGTCAGCGTCGATCGCCGCCTTCAACTCTTCGCGCAATTGCGCCAGCCGCGCGATGGCCTCGCTCAGTTCACGCTCATGCTGCTGGTAAGCCTTCTTGCCGCGTGACATGGATGCCACCATGCTCGCAAGTCCCGCCGCCATCGCCCCGCTGGCCGCGGCCGCGCTTCCGCCGCCGGGCGTAGCCGTCGGCGCCGCCAGTTGTTCGACAAAGGGCTCGACCCCGGCGCGCAATCCGCCCACCGCCATCTTGCCGCCCATCACCGCCGCCAGTCGGTTCTCTAAAATCAGACTGGAATCGAAATTCTCCACCTGCAAAAACCACTCCGCCGCCGACTCCAACGCCTTCTTCGGAATCAGGCCCACAATCTCGCTGCTCACCGGAACCACGCCGTAGCGCGCCGCTTCCCTTTTCACCACTTCAAAAACGCGGTGGATCGGAGTCTGCTCAAAGTCAGTCAGGTTCATCGAGACCTGTGCCAGCCCGCGGACCAGAAATCCCGCGCCCTTGACGAAGCGCATGCCGCCGCTGGAAAAACGCACCACCTTGGCGATCTTCTTCGCGATCTCGACATCGGAAGTATTGAGAAAGACGTTATAGGCAATCAGAGGCTTGCGCGCGCCCACGACCGTCGCGCCCGCCGATGGATGCACCTTCAACTCACCGTAATCGGGTTTACGTGCCGGATTGGTCGCGATGTCTGCCCGTATGCCTTCAAATTGTCCGCGCCGGATGTTTTCCAGGTTCTGCCGTTCAGGCGAAGCCGCAGCCGCTTCGTACAGGTAAACCGGGACCTGGTACCGCCTCCAGATCTGTTCGCCGACATGCCGCGCCATGGCAACACAATCTTCAATCGTCACTCCATCAATAGGAATAAACGGGACCACGTCCGCAGCCCCCATGCGCGGATGCGCTCCCTGGTGCTGGTTCAGATCAATCAGTTCCGCCGCCTTGCCCACGCCGCGAATCGCGGCTTCCTGGATTGGCTCCCGCTCCCCGACCAGGGTAATTACGCAGCGGTTATGATCGGCGTCCATCTCCCGGTCCAGCAGGAAGACGCCATCCACCTTCATGGCCTCGACAATCGCATCCACTTTCGCTTTGTCGCGGCCTTCGGAAAAATTGGGAACACACTCGACAAGAGTTGCCATACGCCGAAAAGAATATCACCGCCGCCCGTGTGGGGCGGACACTCTTGTCCGCCGCTGTTGACTTGGATTGAGAGATGTTGCAAATCCGCGGTCACCGCGACACGCGTAGCGGCGGGTGCCCTCACCCGCCCGGCCGGACATCGCCCGGCTGTCTTCCGCCCACAAACCTGGCTAGCCTTTGCTCGCCCACCCGGACGGGGGCGTCCGGGTCTACGCAGTTCGTGATCGTCAGGTTTTTTTCCGTCAGCTTACTGTCTCTTCACAAAATCCTCCATTACCGCCTGGCGCATCAGATCAGGCGGCAGCAAGCCCTGCGCCAGGATGAAGTCGTGAAATTTCTTCTGGTTAAATTTCGCGCCCAGCTTGGCCTCCACATCTTTCCGCAAGGCAATCAGCTTGGTATAGCCGTAGAAATAACTATTGGCCTGCCCGGGCGCGCGATAGGTGTAGCGCTCCACTTCCTCCTGGGCGAAGGCGTGGGATTGCACCACGTCCTGCTCCAGCACGCGAAACGCATCCGCCGGCTGGATCTTCCCCGATTGCAATTCGGGATCAAGAAACGCCCGCGCCGCCCGCAACAGCCGGTAGTCGAGTGAAATCAGTTGTCCTTCCAGCGGCATATAGGGACGGATGAGATATTCCGAATAGAGTCCCCAGCCCTCCACGTTGGTGCTGTTGAAGGCGTAGCGAACCCGCGCCAGCGAGACTCCATGTTCGAGCATGGAATCAAACTGCAATTCATGGCCGGGGCGGGCCTCGTGGGCGGTGAGCGTCCAGGCGGCCGCGTCGAAAGTGAAGTCGTCGTATTTCTCGGCACTGGCCTGTCCAGGCGCTGCGGGAATATTCAGCGGCAGTACAAACTCGCCCTTCTGCCCGGTATTGTGCAGAAACGGCGGAGGCACCATATGCGGTGCTGGCTGCTGCGCAGTCTCGGCGGCGGTGGCAATGCGGATCCGGGCCGGACGGTCGGGCAGTGTGACGATCTGTTTATCAACGATGATCTTTTCAATCTGCTTCAGGCGCTCCTGGTAAAAGGGCAGAATGGCATCACCGACCAGCTGTTGCTTCTTGAGCTCGCGGATCACGTCGCGATAGTCGCTCGACGGCAGGTGCCGCTGCTTCGCGATCTGCTCCGCGATCGGCTTCATCTCGGCCTGAAGTTCGCCGAACATCTGGTGTGCCATGGCAGCGATCTGGGCGGGCGGAATGTCGATGCCGTAGTCTTCCAGATCGAGCGCATATTCTTCGGGCGGAAGCCGGAAATCGGCGCGCGCCTTGGGCAGCACATTGGCCTTTGTCCATGCGTCATAGTCGGTGAGCTGCGCTTTTAGTTTGTTGTACGGTTCCTGCCAGCCCGTCAGTTTGTATTTCTCGAGCAGCGCGGCAATACCCTCCATGTAGTTGGGATTGCGACCCAGTTCGGTTTCAATCTCGGTGCGCGCGGGATAGACCACTCCCGGCTTCGCCATCTGCTCCTGCACGCGTTGCTTCAGGATGTCAGCCAGCGGCTTGTACCCTGGTTCCATTCCCGCATATTTTCGGATGCGGACAACGGCCGCCGGGCGCCGCTCCGCGGGAGTCTGCTCATCCAGCAGCACTCGCAATCCTCTGAAGACGGTTTGGCTGGCATTCAGATAATCCACCTTGTGGGCGCGGTCGAAGTCCAACTCCCTGAACTGCAGTTCGATCCGGCGAATCACGATCTCAAGGTCCTGCGCGACTTCCTTCTGCTTCTGCTGCCCCACCGCGCCCTTCAGGGTCGCGAGGACGGCTTCGGTTTCCTGCCGCTCCTGGTCCTCATCTACCAGCGTCGGTTGGGAGACCTCGGTGTCGAATTGACTGAGTCCCTGGTTCGAACCCAACTCCGGGGTGTGCTTCATCTCGACCGCCAGCAGCAGGTTGGTGTACTTGTTGCTGGCGGCGATCCACTCCGCGGGTGCCTGGGCGCATACGGGCAGGCACAAGATAGCGACCGATAGAGATATGGCGAATCTGCGAATCAACATGGCCTCCGACTCTTTAATGTCCTGACTTTCTACCGCTGCTGAAAAATTTTCCGATCCCCACCCGCACTTGAACCGTGTTGATCCCCGGATTGGGATCGCTCAGGCCGGCGTTCGAAATATGCATGTAGCGCAACTCGACGCTCCAGTTGCGCGACTCTCCCAGAAAATGCGCCCCCAGCGCGGCCGAAGATGTGAAGTTTACCCGGTCCGTTCCGTAGGGCACGTCATGGTTGGTAAACAACGTCCCGCCGCTGAGTTCAAGATAGGGCGCGACCCTGCCCCGCGTGGCGAAGTTCCACTTCAGGTTCAGGGGATTGAAACCGAATCCGTATGCGGTGTTGGCGGGCTGAAATACCAGAAAGGCCGGTATGGCATCGAGAGCGTACTCGAATCGTCCTTGGAGAAATCCCGGGCCGTGAGGGCGGGTAAGAATCCATCCATAGCGGAGCCCGGCATTCCACACTCCGGTCTTCGAAGTGCCGCCAGAGACGGAGTGGCCGCCGCCGCTCCAAAATTGTATTTCGTGCCCGCCATCCTCGATCCGGGCCTGGGTCCAGGCCAGCGAAGAAGCGAACAGCAGCAGTACGCCCAACACTCTCGTCATGAACCCGTCACGATATCGCAAACCTCCAGAGATGACAATCGTGCGTGGGTCGGTGGAGGTTGATGTGTGGGTCGGACACTCCTGTCCGACGCCTTTGACTTTGGTTTGCTCTTTTGCAATTCCACACGAAAACCAAAATCAAAAGCGTCGGACAAAGCCTGCCCTGAGCGCAGTCGAAGGGAGTGCCCGACCCACACACAGCCAGGTCACAGGCCCAGGCCCCCATCTACCGCCAGTATCTGGCCGGTAATAAAGTGCGGGGCCAGGGCAAAGAACAGGGCCGCGGCCGCAATCTCTTCACCCTTGCCATTCCGCCGCATCGGAGTCTGCCGGGCCATCTTCTTCATAAACGAGGCCGCCGCCTTTTCTCCCAGATCGATCATCCCCGGGGCGATGCAGTTCACCGCAATCTCCGGCGCCAGCGCTTTGGCCATCACTTTGGTCAGCATGTGGACCGCAGCCTTCGACGAGCAATAGTGCGCATGACTGGCCCAGGGACGCAGGCCGCCCAGCGAACCCATATTGATGATCTTGCCCCGCCGCTCCCGCAAGTGCTTCAGAGCCTCGCGCGACACCAGAAATGGTCCCCGCGTGTTCGATGCAAAAATGGCGTCCCACTGTTTAAGCGTGATCTCGCCGAACTCAACCGTATCGTAGTTGGCGGCGTTGTTGACCAGGATATCGATTCCGCCCAGCTCCTTTACCGTCTCCTTGATAGCGGATCTGACGCTCTTCTCGTCGGTGATGTCACAACGGAGGGCCACTGCGCGGACCCCGAAACTGCCCAGATCGATGACGGCATGCTGGGCTTCGCGCGCGGAGTTGCGAAAGGTAATGGCCACATCGGCCCCGGCCCGAGCCAGTTCGAGCGCGATGGCCCGGCCCAGGCGTCGCGCTCCGCCAGTGATCAGGACCGTCTTCCCTGAAAGTGCTTTGCCGCCATCCATGCTGGAGATTGTAATTGAGAAGGCTTGAAATGTAGTCGCGAGCCTCCCGCTCGTGCTCGCGCTATCCTGACAAACACTTTTCGGGTTGAATCAAACCTGCTAGACTCCGCCCATGGCGGAGCCGCGCCAGGTCGTCGTCTATTCCCGCAAGGGCTGTCACCTGTGCGAGATTGTCAAGGAAACGCTCACCAAATTGCAGCGGCGCGGCGGCTTCACCTGGCGGGAAATCGACGTCGAAAGCGACGACGAACTGCGCCGCCGCTTCACCGACGAGGTCCCCGTCATCTTCATCGACGGCCACAAAGCCTTCAAATACCACATGGACGAACGCGAGTTCCTGCGCAAACTAGCCAGCTAATTTTGGGAGGGTGCCAAAGACGGTGCCCCATTCATTTCGCGCTCTTGGCGAAATGAGTGGGGTCTTGGTCACTCGCCAGTCAGAAATTTGAACTGCGCAGCGTTTAGCGGTACCACGCTCAATCTTCCCTGACGGACCAATGGAGAGTCGGCAAAAAGCCTGTGCGCCTTGACTTCAGCCAGCGTCACCGGCTTACTCAGCGCCTTCCCAACCTTGATTTTCACTTGAGGGTTCTTGGGGTCCGAGGCATCCACTGAAACTACCGACGCCGTTCCCAGCGCGCTCTTACGGTCGCCGGTTTCGTAAATCACCAGCCCGTCCCCCGGCTTCATCGCGCGCAGGTTTCTCAAAGCCACCGGATTCGCGACTCCATCCCAGACAGTGTTCTTGTCCCGTTGCAGGTCGGCAAACGAGTATGCGGTTGGCTCGGTCTTGAGTAGATAATCCATAGGAGGTTCTAAATCTGCAATCTGCAATGCTCTACTGCGGCTTGTCCTTCGAATCCTTCTCCGTGCCGGGTCCGTCTTTCTTCTGCTCGGGATGCTCTTCGTAAATCGAGTACTGTCCCTGGGGACGCTTCATCTTGACCACAATCTCCATCGTCGGCTTGTCGACGGCGTAGTCGTCGCCGAAGGTCTGGAAGCCCTGCGCCAGTACCTGAATCCGCAGCTTGCCGTAAGGCACGCCGTCAAAGTTGGCCTTGCCGTCGGCATCGGTCTTGAGCTGAAGCCCGCCCCTGGACTGTTTCCCGTTCTTTTCCACGGGATGCATGACCACGCTGGCATTGCGGATGGGCTTGCCGTTGTAGTCCCGGATCACCACAAAGTTCAGCAGCGCCATGTCGTCGTCCTGCCCCACAGCCATACAGGCGAGAAGAAGCAGGGTTACGAAACCGATGGTGAGCTTTCTCATAGCCGGCCCCCGAACTAGCAATTTCAACATGTTACAGGATCCTAACCGCATTCCCGGTTGACAACCAGCTGCCCCATTGCTTACAATTAGCACTCGCCAACAATGAGTGCTAACATAGCAGTTGGCCGGTTTCTAGCGATCAAACCCTCAGGATTTTAACCCAAACGAACGAAAGGAGTCAGCAAGTATGGCAAAGTTCACCCCGTTACACGACCGCCTGTTGGTCCGGCGGATAGAAGAAGGTGAGACCACCCGTGGTGGCATCATCATCCCCGACAGCGCCAAGGAAAAGCCGCAGGAGGGCGAAGTCATCTCCGTCGGCAAAGGCAAGAGCAACGACGAAGGCAAAGTGTTCCCCCTGGCAGTCAAAGAGGGCGACCGCATCCTGTTCGGCAAGTACTCCGGCACCGAAATCAAGCTGGATGGTGAAGATTTCATCATCATGCGCGAAGAGGAAGTCCTGGGCATCCTGACCGGCGCCGCCAAGAAAGAGCTCGCCGGCTCACGCCGCTAACTGAGAACCGGGAACTAAGAACTAGCAACTGGTTTTTCTAATTTTTCGCAGGCCAGACCTGCAAACATCGATAGGAGATTTCAGATATGGCAAAGCAGATCGTACATGGCGAGGAGTCGCGACAGGCGATTCTCCGCGGCGTCAACTTACTGGCTGACGCGGTAAAAGTCACTCTCGGCCCCAAGGGCCGCAACGTGGTCATCGAAAAGAAATTCGGTTCACCGACCATCACCAAGGACGGCGTCACCGTCGCAAAAGAGATCGAGCTTAAAGACTCGCTCGAAAACATGGGCGCACAGATGGTGCGCGAAGTGGCTTCGAAGACCTCGGATGTTGCCGGCGACGGCACCACCACCGCCACCGTTCTGGCCCAGGCGATCTATCGCGAAGGCGTGAAGACCGTCGCAGCCGGCGCCAACCCGATGGCCATGAAACGCGGCATCGAGAAGGCCATCACCACCATTTGCGGCAGCCTCGACAAGGAAGGCAACCGCATCAAGGGCGAGCTGGACAAGTTCTCCAAACCAGTCACCGGCGACATGATCGCCCAAGTCGGCACAATTTCCGCAAACAACGACGAGACTATTGGGAACATTATTGCTCAGGCGATGAAGAAGGTGGGCAAGGATGGCGTCATTACTGTGGAAGAGGCGAAGACGCTTGAGACCCAGCTGGACGTCGTTGAGGGAATGCAGTTTGATCGTGGGTACCTCTCTCCTTACTTTGTGACCGATCCCGAGCGCATGGAAGTTTCGCTCGAGAACGCGTACATCCTGATCAATGAGAAGAAAATCAGCTCGATGAAAGATTTGCTGCCTTTGCTGGAGCAGATCGCGAAGAGCGGCAAGCCGCTCCTGATCGTGGCTGAGGACGTCGAAGGCGAAGCGCTCGCAACCCTCGTCGTCAACAAGCTGCGTGGCACGTCTGCAGGTCGCGGCCGTCAAGGCCCCCGGCTTCGGCGATCGCCGCAAAGCCATGCTGCAGGACATTGCCACCCTCACCGGCGGCAAGGCCATCACCGAAGACCTGGGCATCAAGCTGGAGAACGTCCAGATTGGCGACCTCGGCCAGGCCAAGAAGATCACGGTGGACAAGGACAACACCACGATCGTCGAAGGCAAAGGCAAGCACTCGGACATCGAAGGCCGGGTGAAGGAAATCCGCAGCCAGATTGATAAGACCACCAGCGACTACGACCGCGAGAAGTTGCAGGAGCGGCTGGCGAAGCTGGTTGGCGGCGTGGCTGTGATCAAGGTAGGCGCTGCGACCGAGACCGAAATGAAAGAGAAGAAGGCTCGCGTCGAAGATGCCATGCACGCAACCCGTGCGGCCGTGGAAGAAGGCATTGTCCCCGGCGGCGGCGTGGCCCTGGCCCGTTGCGTGAGCGCGCTCGACAAGCTGAAGCTCGAAGGCGATGAGCAGATCGGCGTCAACGTGGTAAGGCGCGCTCTGGTTGAGCCCCTGCGTCAGATCGCCGAGAACGCCGGCGAAGAAGGCGCCATCGTCCTGGGCAAAGTGAACGATGCCAAGGACCACAACTACGGCTACAACGCCCTGACCGGCGATTATGAAGATCTGGTCAAGGCAGGCGTGCTCGATCCGACCAAAGTGGTGCGCACCGCACTGCAGAATGCCGGCTCGATCGCGTCGTTGATGCTGACCACCGAAGCGCTGGTGGCGGAGATCCCGGAAGAGAAAAAGGGAGCTCCAGCCGGCGGCGGACACGGCGGCGGCGGTATGGAAGGCATGTACTAAGAAGCTGTCGTCGGTCGTCAGTCTTCAGTCTTCGGCTAAGCCCGGCGGCGGGCGGCGGACTTCAGGCCTCAGTTGCAAATACAGCTTCTAGTTTCTGGCTTGAACCTAAGCCCCGCGCGCGAGCGCGGGGCTTTTGTTTTGGGGCTTGATCAGTTCTGCCCAATTTGGGAACTTCCCTTAATTTCTCGGTGAGGAATGCATTCCGGCTTCCGTTGAAAGCCTAGAATTCTTTGCACCGACCACGTTTGGAGGGTGTTGCCAGTGGGTACTGGACGCTGTCCGTCAAACAGACGAGTGGCTTGTGTGCCATTAGGGTTCGTCCCTTGCCCTCCGCGGTTACTCGACATAAATCTATGGGCTTGACACAGGTCTGCACCGCGCTATGCTGGATGTGACGGACGGCGTCCAGTAAGAACCGATCTCGAAAAACCCCGCCGGCAGGCGGGGCTTTTCGTTTTGGGCCATCGGTGGTTGTGTGGGACCGGGTCTCCGACCCGGTCAGGCCGAGCGAAGCTCGGCTGGGTTTTGGCGTGGAAGGATCGAACACCAGAGGCTTGCCGAGCTGTGCTCGGCCTGGACGGGTCAGAGACCCGTCCCTACACGGTCTGGGGCGGGTGCTTGCTCTGTGGTTGCTTCTTTGAGTTCGGGATCGAGCAGCCACCAGGCCTCACGGAAGCTTTCGAAGCGGGATCCTTTTTTGCTGCCGTTAGGATAGAACCACAGATTCTTGCAGGGCGAGAAGACCTCGACCGGGAGCACGTACCAGAGATCGAGGGGCACGATGTAGGCGATGATGCAATCGATCTGGTCGGCGGTGAGGGCGACCATCTTGCGCTTCACGTATACGTAGGTGTGGACGGCGTATCCGCGATGGCTCTCGTAGGCGGTGGAGCGGACCTGCACTCTCCAGAAGCGGCGGCCGGCGTCGAGGATGTAGTCGTAGCGGTCGCTGTCTCCCCAGGGTTTGGCGACGCCGAATCCGAGGGTGACAGCTTTCTGCATGAAGGCCAGCTCGGCGATCTCTCCGCGGCGTTTGGGAGGGAGGGCTTGATGCTGATTGGTGGCGGGGCGTCGCGGAAGGGGGCGCGCCTGAGACTTCTCCATTACTTAACCTGATTTCGAGTGGCCTGATTTGTCGATATCCGTGCTCCTGAATACAAAAGGCGCAGCTTTTGGGCTGCGCCTTTTTTGGTCTTCTAGTTTAAGGATAGCAGGTTGGGTGGGGGGAATGGGACATGGGTGTACTAACTATCGATGGGTTTGGGGTGAAGGGGTTAGGGGGAATTTGGCGGGTTCGGGGGCTTGACAGGAATCAGGGGCGGGAATGGACGACACGAAAACGTGAAAGAGCGGCAGGAAGACTCTGTCCAATAGTGGAACGGCCCCGCTCAGGCCAAAATCGGGCTTGCGCCAGTCAATATCTCCGCGGTAATCGCGGCGTGATCACCACAGTAAGGGCAGTGGCCAACCGTCCAATGTACTGAAATCTCGTTTTTTCCAGAGTCGCAATCGGATTAATATGGCGTTGCCGGACATGAATCCTTCTAGGTTTCTCCCATTACCCCAGAAACACTGGAAGGTTCTGCTCTAAGCAGTTCATGTCCGGCACTCGCATCATGCCAAATTAAGGGCTTGATCAGAATGGCCCGATCGTGGGGAGGGGAGTTACGAAGGCATCCCCCTCAGATGACAGAAGTACCGCTGCAGATCGCAATCGCAGTCATGTACGCCGATTGTGGGCATTCGCTTAGCAACCGTTTTGTGCGGGCCTTGGACTCGCTCAGGCCGAGCGAAAGGTGGCTTGGACTTCGGTGGTTATCGTGTAGCGTGCCGCTAGAATCTGAATATGAAACTGGTCGCCATATATCCGCTGATATGGTGATCCCCGCCCTGCGACTTCACCAGAGAGGGGATTGAGAAGTCTGTGATCGTCGTATGAAAGCGGAAGATACCGAGCACCGGGCGAATGAAGAATCGGTGACTTGTTGACGGTGAAGGATAGGTCAGGCTAATCTCTGGCCCCTGTGAGCCGTTGATTTTGTCGGTACCTTTGGTGGCATAGATTATCTGTAGCCGCAGCGAGTATGTGTTGCGCAAAAAGTCCTTGCCGACACCGACGTTTGGATGCCAGTTTTGCTTCGCATAGTTTGTCGTCGACAGTTGGCTCCATTGTGCCCCACCACCGAAATAGAATCCATTCCGCAGACGATAGAACAATCTCGCCTGAGCGGTTCTGGAGTGGCCTTTTCGGTTGCCTATTGTTGCGTCATTCACTTTCCGTGCGTTATTGTAGCCAACTTCGACGTTGCCGATGAGACGCTGAGAATCCACCCGAAATCCGCCGCCGAAGAGCCCCGAGATTGAGCTATACCCGGAGCCGTTTATGCTCAACCCGGTGACGGTGTATGGCCGTGGAAGGTAGGGCTTGGAGAGCAATAGTTCGCCGGCACTGGCGATCGCCGAACCCAGAAAGAGCACAGAGAGCACCGATCCAATTGAAAATACCAACGAAGATGACAGCCTCACCATTTTTGCACCAATCATTCTGGTCTGCACTGTTTTTAACTAAGGATGCTGTTTAGCCCATCGTCATCGGGCCAGAATCGAGGATTAAGTGTGTCTAATGAAGTTGGAGCAAAGTTATTGCAATCCCAGATTGGAATGAGACGCCTTGTCGTGCCAATGGTCGGATTCCGAAACAGGTTCGGACGAGACGGCGCTGCGGAGAGGAAGGGATCGGTTAGTCCATGCCCGAGGGATGCCCGCCGTCAAAGAGGAGAGTAATGGGCATCCTTGGGGTGTCAGCTGCCCGGCGCGACTGACAGGCCATCCGCTGTCCTAAAGTTTTCGAAATAACCTTGCTCAATGAAGTGTACCAGTGACCTCCGCAGACACCACTGCCTCGTGGCGAGCGTTTCCAAGACTCTGATGAGCAGGTGTCTATCGTTTTCATACCACTCGGAAGGCAAAGCGAAGGCAATTTCCCAGAGCCGCCGATTATCGATCCTCTCGGCGCGCCATATCCAAGGGTTCAGGGGCTGGAGGCTTCGGACTCTGCCGGCGAGCCAACATGGCGGAATAGCATCCGTGAGAGCGGACCGGCAGAACTTCTGCCAGTCTCCCCCTGCCAAGCACCCTCCCTGACCAATGAGAAGAGCCCTAAATTGTCCCCTGAGGTCGTCGAATGAAAATACAGCCCGAGGGACAGCGGGGTTCAATGTTAGAACGTCGAAGACTAGTTGACCAAAAAGATCTCTAACAATTCCTGGCGTGGTTCTGACGCCGTGCGGAACTTGGCCGTGGACTGTACCGATTGCATCCTCGATATATCGATAGCCGAGGAAAAAGATGCTCCCACGCTCTAGATGCCTGTTGGCAAAGGCAACTCTCAGGGCGACCGTTGTCTTAACCAACTCCTTGTCAACGAGTGCAATCACGATCATGGGCACCGGTAGTCCCATCAATTTGGCACTCTCGACGCAAATAGCCTCAGTCGCGAGCGCGAATTTTTCGTCTCTGTCAGGTAACTTGACTACATAGTGAAAACCATCGCTACCTTCCATTAATTGATGTTGCCGTCTGCCGTCCATCTGTCGTACGTGACGCACCATTGTGACGCTTCTGATGACGGCCTGTCGGGAAGTGCATATTTTCTTTGCCTCTTGGGAGATGGCCTTTTGTTGAGTCCAGCATTGGTGCAAGAGGATCGACTCGATCAGGAGGCTCTTTATGCTCCGCGGTAAGTGTCTGGAAATTCCGTGCGCACGGTCGGCCAACCGCAGCGCAGTTGCTACCATTAAGACCGATGCCTCGGGGCAAGGGACTTCGATTCCCGCTATGGGCAGTTCTGTTTTCATCCAGTCTAACCATTCGCTGATCTCTACGATTCTTGAGACGCCCTCTTTGTCCTGAATGTCTGATATTTCCAGCTCCGCAGAATTCATAATTTATGCCTCAACTAAGCTAAGAGTAAGTAGATGAAGGAAGTACACATGCACGAACCAGTGTCGGATGCCAGCGATTGGAAAAGCGCCTCTTTAGGGGTGGGGTTTGAGAGGCGGGGTCAGGATAGTCGAGCCCCCACTGCGTGGTAAAGTACACGACTTGCCCCACTACTTTAGTGGACAGGTGGCCCAGCCGGACTGATGGCCCATTCAAGCCCTGTTTTGGCTTGAGTGGGGATGTTCACTCGTCACAGACTTGGACCAACGAACAAACTAGATTGTCCTCATGCCATGGGGACTGACACGTTTTCACCGCAGCGGGCAGAGTCATCTTGTCACATCTGCTGTACGCCGCCGGCATGTGGGAGACGGGTTGAGATCGAATCAGACTGGAGCGACGCGAAAACAGGCTCCAGGTTTACGGAACGTAGCGGAGCGGGTTTATGTTCGGCGCAGCTAACCGCAAATGCCCCACTCAAGCCAAAACCTGGCCTGAATGGGCCACCCGTCCTCCACTCCGCGATCATCGCGTTCGCGATGATCTGTTCCGGTCGGGATGACAAAGTTGAGCAAGATGACAAAGTTGGGAAATATGGACTGCCCCACTCAAGCTCGGTTTTGGCTTGAGTGGGGATGTTCACACGTCACAGACTTGGCCAACGGGCAAACTAGATTGTCTTCATGCCATGGGGACTGATGCGTTTTCACCAGAGCGGGCAGAGTTATTTCGTCACATTCTGCTGCTACCATCGCCATCGCTCGCTAACCAGAGACGCAAGCCGACGAATCTTCGAGTCAGCTTTGGAGCGGGTGCGGCGTAGCTACAGGCTTTACGTTTACGGGTACATAGTCATGCCGGAGCATGTTCATCTTCTGCTCAGCGAACCGCGAACTGTCCCACTCAAGCCAAAAGATGGCTTGAATGGGCCACCCACCTCGTCGCAACAGGACACTTTGGCTGATGCGCTGAAGGCGTTGAAGCAAGGAGTAGCGCGGCGTTTGATTGGCGATGGGGCGCATTTCTGGCAAAAGCGGTACTACGATTTCAAGATTCGCAATTACGCGCAGTTTGTGGAGAAGCTTCGCTATGTTCATCGCAATCCGGTGAAGGCTGGATTGTGCGAACGTCCGGAGGTCTGGGAGTGGAGCAGTTTTCGCCACTACGCAACCGGTTGTGAGGGGCGGGTAGAGATCGAGTCGGAGTGGACGGCGCGAAAACGTGAACGGGCGGCGGGGAGAGTTTGTCCAGTAATAGAACTGCCCCACTCAAGCCAAAAGCGGGCTTGAATGGGCCACCTGCCTGCCGAGTCGGGTGCGAATCTGGGGCACCTCGGCGTATAATTTCGTCCGTCAGAATCCCAATCGGAAATTCTGCGTCTTAATCTCAATCTCAGCTAGAAACACAGAGGAGAAGCCATGTCCCATCATTATTCCGGCCCCGACTTTGGGTTTCCCCATGGGGACGCCCGCCTGGACTTCACCGATCTATACGTCTTCCCCAAGCCTGGGGATGCCAGCAAGTCAATCCTGATCATGAACTTTCATCCGGCCCTCGGGGCCAACCCGCCCGGGCCCACAAGCGACGTCGCGTTCTCGACGGAGGCGATTTATGAACTCAAGATCGATACGAACGGCGATAACGTCGCAGATATCGCATACCGGGTGCGATTCACCTCCGCTAAGGACGGGACTCAGACGGCGACGCTTCGCCGGGTTGAGGGCGCGGCGGCCCCTGGGACAGGCGACGACGGGCAAGTAATCGTTGAGGGCGTGCCGGTTTCGACTGGGAAGGAGACACGGGTAACGGAGGCTGGTGATCACCGCTTCTTCGCCGGCTGGCGCAGCGATCCCTTTTTCTTCGACGTAGGTGGCGCCCTGAACAACCTGCAATTTACCGGTGAAGATGGCTTCGTCGACGCGGACGTGTGCAGCATCGTGCTGGAAGTGCCCAACTCTGCCCTCGGTAACAAAAAGTTGGGCATATGGGCTCGCTCGGTGGACGGCACAAGCGGGAAATGGGTTCAGGCGGATCGCGGTGCGCGTCCGCAACAAACGCCCTTTCTTGCGGGCGAGGCGAACGCCGAGTATCTGGGTGCGGAGCCGAAGGACGATGCCCGATTCGTCCCCGTCTTCGCGCATGCGCTGGAGCACACTGGTGGATATACGCCGGCGGAGGCGACGCGGGTAGCGGGGTCGCTGTTGCCGGACGTAATGCCATATGATCCGACGCGGCCGGCGGTCTTCCCGAACAATGGCCGGACGCTCACCGACGATGTCGTAAGTTTCTTCCTTCCTATCCTCACGAACGGAAAGGTGACGGACGACATGGTTGGACCACACAAAGACTTGCTCACCGAATTCCCTTATGTGGGCCCGCCGCACAAGGCCCGGGCTGCGGAGCGTGTTGCCGCCTAAACGCGGGCTGTTTCCCTTCCGGCTCCAGCGTGGCATTCACGTTGACCGGGCCCGTCGAGACGGAGATGTTTCGTTTCCACGCTTTCAATCGTGGGGTTGGATTGGCGATGCGGAGTATTTCTGGCAAAAGAGATACTCCGCAACATTCGAGTCGGGATGGAGGGCACGAGCAGGGGGAATAGTTTGTCCACGTGCAGAACTGCCCCACTCAAGCCAAAAGCGGGCTTGAATGGGCCACCCGTCCTGGACCGATGGCGACAAGAAGGGCGGCTTTGCGATGCAGTGTGACAAGAACGAGTATCGCGGAGTTCTGGCCGGGCTTGAAGGAGTAACCGGCAAGAAGGCCGTAAACTCCGATGCGATGACGGTGAAGAATTAGAGTTGGACCGGACAGGAAGGGCCTCGGTCACAGGCGATCTCGTCAGTCTCGGCACTGCGTAGAAGGCCCCTCGACTTCGCTCGGGATGACGCGGGATAGGAGTATTGGGGCAAGCTTGCTTTGCCGAGCTTTGCTCGGCTGGGCGGACGAGGCGTCCGCCCCTACGTGGGTTTTGGTGGTCCCTGCACGAGCGGGACGCTCGCGCCTACATGGCTGCATCTACAGTGTTTTCCCTAGTTCAGAAATTCCTGCTGACCTACCGAACTTTCCCGCCTTCCATTTGCCATAGAGCTATCCCTCAGAAAACACAGGCCTGCGCTCTTGGCAACTTTCGTGCTCTTACCATCGACAGATCACATACGGAGGAAATCATGTCCAACATACACGTCGATAAAGTTGGTGATATGGCGGTGGTGGAATGCGAAGGCAGATTTGTTCGCAGCGATGAGGCATTCAAATTGCGCGACGCAGTTACTGCTCAGGCGCAGGCCCACGTGGTTGTGCTGGATCTTACGGAGATGCGGGCCATTGGAGGCGGCAGCGTGGGAGTGCTGGTCTTTCTGCAGCGCTGGTGCATGGATCACGATATTCGATTCAAACTCTTCAACCCCTCGCGCGCGGTGAGGGAGACGCTGGAACATACAAGCTCGATGTCGGAGTTCGACATTGCTTCGCTGGACGAGATGATGGCATTGCTCGGACACGCCGACAGCCGGTACGCGCTGGCTTCGTAAGGCTTCTCCAGCGCTGAATTGGTTAACTCCGTTTACCACGGGTCTTTCGCGACTATGGGGTCCTTCGACTGCGCAGCTGCTTCGCTTCGCGAACCGGCTTCTCCGCTCAGGATGACAATTTCGGAATTTACTGCACTCGCAGCATCAGCTGCGTTCCGCTGTCGAGATGAACGTTGCCGGTGTTCGAGGTCAGGACGGAGACCGGGCCTGAGGTTTCGAGAGAGAGGCCCTTTATTCCGACGACTCCGCGGCTGGTGGGAGCGAGCGGGCTGACCGTGGAAGTGTTGGGTACATTGAGCCCGGGCGGTTCGGGAATGGCAGAGGTTGGATATTTCGGCGGGATGGAGGGGGCGGTGGGATCGGCAGCCGAACCAGCCCTCGGGCCGGGCATACCTGAAGACATGTCAGCGATAGATTCGTTTCCCAGATTATTGAGCTGCAAGGGGCGGGCGACCGCCTGAACCCGGGCTTGCAGCGGCACTTCGCGGCCGCCTTTCAGCAGCATGCGCTCAAAAGAAATTGCCAGCAGCGAACCTGGAGAAGCCTTGCTGTGGGCCTTGGCCTCGGTCACGTGGCCGATGATTTTTGTGTTTCGCGGAACCACGATCCGACCGTGCACCAACAGATCAATCACAGTCCTGGCCTCGATTCTGGCATCGGCCCTGGACTTCTTTGCGTCCAGCGACTTCGACAACTCGACGGAGAGAACGGTCCCGGACGGCAGCGCATCGGCTGACGCGGAGTTCTGCGCCGGAGAGGATGCATCCTGATTCTGGGAATGGGCGGGCGATGGAGCGACCTGGGCCCCCGACGTCGAGATCGATGACAGCGCTGCCAAAGCGAGCAGGAGCGGCAGCAAAAACAGTTTCCCCATATTGACTCCACGACTCTTTCTTGGGTGCTGGCTTGCGTGCCGGCCGGTTGCGTGCTGGAAAACTATGATGCGTGCGGTCAAAACCAGGTTCCCTCCCGGTATTTGCGATACTGCTCGCCGAAGCGGGCTTCGAGGACACCGGCTTCCTGGCGGGCGCGCACAATCTGGATGGGTATCAGAACCAGCAGCGGGAGCAGCGCATAACGATACTGCAGGGAAATCAGAATGCCCAGGATCAGCAAGCCGCTGAAGACGTAGATCGGGTTCCTGATTTTTGCGTACAAACCGTGGGTCACGAGTTCCCTGGCCTGGGGAGTGATCGAAAACGATTCTCCCAACTGCCAGCGGGCGGTGAAGAGCAACACGGCAGCGGGAAGGGCGATGCATAGCCCCGCCAGGCGAGCAGCAGTCCACACTCCCGGGCGCAGCAGAACAGCTCCGATGACGAACAGTACGACGCAAAACTGCAGCGCGAAGAGGGGAGTGATTTTGCTGATTTTCGGGTTCGAGTCTGGCATGGCTATTTTACGAATCCCTGGCGGATGCTATGGATAAAGTCGGTGTAAGCGGGAGTAAATCCGGCGGCGCGCACGGCCGCCGCCACCTGGCCGCGGTGATGTGTCGAGTGCGTGATCAGGTGGGTAAGGATATCGTCTTTCCGGCTACTGAAGGTTTCTCCCTGGCTGTTCTGATAGGTGACGGGACGGGCCAGTTCGGCTTCGCTGCTGGCGGCCAGATATGTTTTCCAGAGGGCGGGCAGCTCGGAGGCTTGCCGTTCGCACTCTTCGGCTGTGAACTCAGGCCAGACCGGGAAGGTCTGAGGCTTCTGTTCCAGGCGCTCCATCCAGAGACGTTCCGCGGCAAAAATGTGGGACATCAGTTTCAAGGCCTGAGGATGTTGGGCCCTGGTGGCGCGCAGGTTGGTTAGTACTTCCTGATTGGCCCAACCGTCGTAGGCGAAAAGACGGCTGAAGTGTTCGATCGGATCCATGACCCTATTCAAACACAGCCTGTGCTGTGGTGGGTGAGCAAAGGAAAAGTGAGGGGCGGACACTCTTGTCCGCCCCTTTTGACTAAGACTTTGACCCTGACTTTGATCTTAAGCACTCGACCCGGTAACCGAGCCGCGCACCTTCAGATCAAAACCAACTTCAAAGGCGTCGGACAGGAGTGTCCGACCCACACTGAGTGGATCTATTTCTTGTCCGGCTCGTTCTCCTTGGCTTCGTGGGCGGCGGCCTGGTGGCCGGCCATCGAAAGCGCGGACATGAAGGGCGCGGCGGCAGCCGGCGCTTTCACATCGCCGATGAGGACCTTGCGAAATCCTACATCGTGGCCATAGATGGCGATGGTCGAATCCGAGTCCTGCTCGATGACGGCGCCTTCCAGCGTCAAGCCGGCAAATGCGCCTTTGGAACGTGAGTAAGTCAGCATCTCGGTATTCAGCTTCCAGTCAGTGCCGGCCGAGGCATGACGCCCCACCGGTCCGGCCGCAGCCGAACCCTCCCCGCTGAGCTGGAATTTGCTGGAGAGCAAGTGCTGCAGACCTTTGTCGTTCATCACCAGCATGACCAGGTCAACGCCTTCGGCTCCGATCTGAAGTCCCCAGCTGCCTCCGCCCACGGAGATGAAAGCGGGGGCGCTCCAACCATTCGCAGTGCGGCAACTGGCGACGCCACGACCGTGCTTGCCGCCAAAAATGAAACCGGCCTTGATCAGGTGTGGGACCACGACAATGCATTTCGCGTCGTTGAGGACTTCCTCGGGTATGCCGTTGTCGGGCGCACCCATGATCTGCTTGAGCACATCCCCGGCATTCTGCAGCCGCTCAACCGAGTCCTCTTTGGCGGTTGCGAAAGCCATGGTACCCAGCATGACCAAACTGAACATCAGTGCGATAAGAGATCTTTTCAATTGATCCTCCTTAAGGGATGAAATTCGCTAGGTTGCCGGAAGGCCTGGATCAGCCGCCGGGTCTTCTCCGGTCAGAGCGCTGCTCGGCGACCCGAGAACAGCTGGATCAGGAGCACCACCACCGCCACTACCAGAAGAATGTGGATAAATCCGCCCAGCGTGTACGAGCTCACGAGTCCCAGCACCCACAGAACCAGCAGAATTACGAAAATCGTCCAGAGCATTTGGCACCTCCCGTTGGTGATTAGCAACCATTGGCCTAATGACCTTGCTTTTGATCCATCACACAATTCTGGAGTTGTCTCAGGCCACTACATCGAACACTGTAGAAATGCGAGGACGAGAGTGCAGGCGGTGGGACGCGACTCAAAGAACGCGAGTAGCGCGTGCAGGTCGTTGGGAGAACCCGCGCGTGCGTCGTACCGTTGGATCGTGCGGGCGAGACGCCCCCACGACAGCCGGCGGGACGCCGGCGATACGCAAATCAGAGCTTGAATTCGGCCGGACTCAGGGGTTAGGGTGGCCCTAGTTGATATCCAGACTCCCGATCATTTCGTCTAAGCAGGCTAGACGAGAACTTCATCTCGAGGAGGCGCCATGAAACGCAGAGACTTCATCATCGGGGCAACCGCCGGAGTGGGAGCGGCGTGGATTGGGTCGCGAGGTATGGCCCGGGCCATGAGCGCGGTGCCCGCCCTGCCGCGTAAGTTCACGGCTGCGGATACAGTGGTGCTGGGCAAGACCGGAATCAAGACCAGCCGTCTCGCCATGGGAACCGGCACGGTGGGCTTCGGCCATCACTCTCACCAGAGTGCTCTGGGCGTGAAGGGCCTCTCCGATCTGCTGCTCAACGGCCATGACAATGGTCTGCGATTTTTTGACGCAGCCGATGCGTATGGCAGCCATCCTCACGTCGCCGAGGCGCTCAAGCATCTCCGCCGCGACCAGGTTACCGTGCTCACCAAGACCTGGGCCCGCGATCCCGCCGAGGCCCGCGCCGATCTCGACCGCTTTCGCAAGGAACTGGGTACCGACTACCTCGACATATGTCTGATGCACTGCCTCACCGAAGGTGACTGGACCGAACGGTATCGAGGTGTGATGGACGTTTTCTCCGAAGCCAAGGAGAAAGGAATTATCCGCGCCCACGGATGTTCCTGCCACAGCATTGAAGCGTTGCGCGCCGCCGCCAAGTCACCCTGGGTGGAAGTCGATCTGGTGCGCATCAACCCGATTGGGTCGCACATGGACGCCGATCCCGACACGGTGGTCAGCGTGCTGCGCGAGATGAAGGCCGCCGGAAAAGGAATTGTCGGAATGAAGATTCTCGGCCAGGGCGACCTGCGCAACCGGCAGGACGAAGCCTTGAAGTACGCGCTCTCGCTCGGCGTGCTCGACGCGTTCACGATCGGAGCGGAAAGCAAAAATGAGCAGGAAGACCTGATCCGAAGAATCTCCGCGGCTGCTTAAAACATCGGCCACGGATTTGCACGGATCTCACGGATAAAGCGCAAGATCTTTTTGATCTTGTCGGATCCGTGGCCGCCTTCAGATAACAAACCCAATAGTGCCTCATGCTAGTTGGCCAAAAGTAGTGTAGGGAAGGGCCGGCGGCTGCGGTGCTGGCGGGATGCACTTCCGAGGGCGGGACGCCCTCGGGACAGCCGGCGAGACGCCGTCGCTACTTCTAGTAGCCTTGTTTTTTATCTACCACCCAGTGCAGAGGCTGGCCCTGCAGGTAGCGACGCAGGTTTTCAGAGACGCACTGGTAATGGCGCTCCCAGAGTTTTTCCGTAAGTCCGGCGGTGTGGGGCGTAATCAGGAGATTTTCCAGGTCCCATAGCGGCGAGTCTTCGGGCAGGGGCTCGGCCTCAAAGACGTCGAGCGCTGCGCCTCCGATTATTTTTTCGCGCAGGGCGTGAGCTAACGCCTCTTCATCCACCAGGGGACCACGGCCGACGTTAATCAGGCAGGCATCAGATTTCATTTTGGCCAGGCGGTCGGCGTTCATTATGCGGTTGGTACCGGGCGTGACGGGGACGGCCAGAACGACATAGTCCGATTGCGCCAGCAGGTCATCCAGATGGGAAGCGGCGAAGACCTGCTGCACGCCTTCGGGAGTTCCCTTCTCCGGATTTTCGCGCACCGCGATCACGCGCATGCCCAGGTTCGAGGCATGCGTTGCGACGGCGCGCGCGATGCTGCCCAGGCCGACCAGGCCGAGTGTCGCTCCTGCCAGTTCCCGCGGGCGCGGGTGCCCGCGCCACATGGGACCTTGTCCCCAGATGTGCTTTTGCTGAAAGCGCACGGCTTGAGGCAGGCACCTGGCCAGCGCGAAGATCATCGCCATGACTTGCTCAGCCACCACTGGACCGTGGACTTCACGCGCATTAGTAAGAACGACGTCGCTGTTGATCAACTCGGGAAACATGAGTTGGTGGACCGCCGCCGCGGGAGAATGAATCCAGCGCAACCTGGTTGCGACTTTGAATTGCTCCGGACGCAGCGACCAGCTGACGATTACTTCCGCATCTCGGAGGTGGGGTTCAATTCCTTCATAACTGGATTGCTGCAAGGCTTCCACGGTGGGGAAATCCTGATGCAGACGCGCCGAGAACCAGGATGGCGTGTTCCACAGTTCGAAGGGATGATGGACCAGGGTCAGGAGTTTCATAGAATCAATGAATAACCACGGAGGACACAGGGGACACGGAGAGGCGCCCTCAGCGGCTCAGACTTTCGTCAGCAGGACTCGCAGATCCTGCCCCGTCATCTCTTTCGGCTGCGGGATGCCCAGCATACCTAAGACGGTGGGCGAAATATCGCGCAGCGAACCACCCGGCTTCAGCGAGAATTTCTTTCCGTTCTCTGCCACCACAATAAACGGGACGGGATTGGTGGTGTGGGCGGTGTGCGGACCGCCAGTGGCGGGATCGATCATCATCTCGGCGTTGCCGTGATCGGCAGTGATCAGCAGCGCCCCGCCCCTGGCGCGGACCGCGGGCTCGATCCGGCCCAGGCAGGCGTCCACGGTCTCGACGGCCTTGATCGTCGGCTCAATCTTGCCGGAGTGTCCGACCATGTCGGCGTTGGCAAAATTAACAATGATGACATCGAAGGTTCCGTCATCCACAGCTTTGATGACAGCGTCGGCGATGCCGGCCGCGCTCATCTCCGGCTTCAGGTCGTAGGTGGCCACTTTGGGTGACGGCACCAGCAACCGGTCTTCTCCGGGAAAGGGTTGCTCAATTCCACCATTGAAGAAATAGGTCACGTGGGCATATTTCTCGGTTTCCGCGACGCGCAGGTTGCGGAGACTCGCCTGCCCCATCACATTAGCGAGAATATTGTTTAGCGATTCCGGAGGAATCACCACCGGAAGCGAGAACTTCTTGTCGTACTGGGTCATGCAGACGTAATGCAGGTTTTTGGGCACGCGGTCGCGAGGAATGGCCGCATCGAGATCGGCCGCGCCGGGGAGATCGCTTCCGCCTTGCGCGTTCAAGCCGCTGTTGCGGGTGAGGGCGCGGGTAATCTGGCGGACCCGGTCGGCGCGGAAGTTAAAGCAGATGCAGGAATCTTCATCACGGATGGTGGCCAGCGGTTCTCCGCGATTGTCCACGCAAACGAAGGGAACGATAAATTCATCGGTCACTCCCTTGTTGTAGGACTCCTTCACTCCCTGCACCGGGTCAACATATTTGCCGCCTTCGCCATCGCCAAAGACCATGGCATTGAAGGCTTTGAGAATGCGCTCCCAGCGGCGGTCGCGATCCATGGCGTAGTAGCGTCCGTTGACGGAAGCGATCTTGCCGGTGTTGTACTCGCGCATCTTTTGCTGCAATTGCTCGAGGTATCCCGCGCCGTTTGTCGGCAGAGTGTCGCGGCCATCCATGAAAGCATGCACGAAGACGCGGTCAACTCCGTTTTGTTTGGCCATCTTCAACAGGGCGTAAAGATGAGTTTGATAGGAGTGCACGCCGCCATCAGAAAGCAATCCGAAGAGATGCAGGCGGCGGCCGCCGGAGCGTGCGTTCTTCATGGCCGCGAGCAATACCGGGTCCGAAAAAAATTCGCCGTTCTGGATCATCAGCTCGATGCGGGTGCTGTCCATGTGCACGATGCGTCCGGCGCCGATGTTGAGATGGCCGACTTCGCTGTTGCCCATCTGTCCGTCGGGCAGGCCGACGTAGTGGCCGCTGGTCTGGATCAGCGTGTTGGGATATTCGCGCAGCAGGCGATCGTAGTTGGGCTTGCGGGCCAGGGCGATGGCGTTGGCTTTGGTCTCGGCGCGATAGCCCCAGCCGTCGAGAATGACCAGCACAAGCGGTTTGGGACGCTTCATGAAACTCCTGGCTTTGTGTCTGGGCTCGCCGGACAACGGACTACCGGGGCGCAGAGGAACAAGGGAAATTGGAAGAAGAGAAATTATAGGCGAGCGCGGCAGGTTTTCAAATCGGCGGCCGCATAATATAGTCTCACTCTATCTTCATTCGGAGGAAGGCAATGTCTATCAGCGATCTTCTACTTCTTGAATTTGATGCCGAAGCGAAAACCACGCGCACCATGCTGGAACGCGTGCCCGAGGACAATAAGGACTTCATGCCGCATCCCAAATCGATGCCGCTGAACAAGCTTGCTCCACATGTCGCGGAACTGGCGTGGATTCGGGGTTACCGTCCTGACTACCCCGAGCTGGACTTTTCGAAAGAAGCGCGCGTCAAGCGGGTTGCCTTTGAGTCCGCCGCGCAGCTGGTGAAGGTCTTCGACGAAGGCGCAGCCCAGGTTCGCGCCGCTCTGAAAAATACGCCGGATGAAGCCTGGACCCAGAACTGGAAACTCAGCTTTCAGGGCAAACCCATTTTCAGCGGATCGCGATTTCTGGCTTACCGGCAGATGTTCCTGAATCACCTGGTGCACCATCGTGCACAGCTTGGCGTGTACCTACGTCTGAACGGGAAGCCGCTGCCGGCGACCTATGGGCCCTCGGCTGACGACACCATGGGCTTTTGATAGTGTGGGTCGGACACTCTTGTCCGACGCCTTTGAAGTTGGTTTTGGTTTCTGGATTCCACCGGCGTTTTACTTGTCGCCAGGAGATCAAAATCAAAGTCAAAGGCGTCGGACAGGAGTGTCCGACCCACACACAACCGGCTACCCTCTGTAGTTGAGGGCCTTCAGGCCCAGGAACCTGGCAGCGTCGCCCAGTTCTTCTTCGATGCGCAGCAGCTGGTTGTATTTTGCGATGCGATCGGTGCGAGAGGCTGAGCCGGTTTTGATCTGGCCCGCTCCCGTTGCGACCGCAAGGTCGGCGATGAATGTGTCTTCAGTCTCACCCGAGCGGTGCGAGATGATCGAGGTATAAGCGTTGCGGCGCGCCAGGTCGATCGCATCCAGGGTTTCGCTGACCGTGCCAATCTGATTGACTTTTATCAGAATCGAGTTGGCCACGTGCTTGTCGATTCCCTCCTGCAGAAATGTGACATTGGTCACGAAAAGATCGTCGCCGACGAGTTGGATCTTGCCGCCCAGCTCTTTGGTAAGGTTCTGCCAGCCCTCCCAGTCGTTTTCGGACAGGCCGTCTTCCAGAGAGACAATGGGATAGTCTTTCACCCATTTCGCCCAGTAGCGCACCATGTCGTCGGAACTCTTGGTCGATTTGTCGGATTTCTTGAAGACGTATTTGCCGTCCTGATAAAACTCGCTGGCCGCGGGGTCGAGCGCAATGGCAATCTCTTCGCCGGGCTTATAACCTGCCTGGGTGATGGCTTCGAGGACGACTTCAATTCCTTCGACATTCGACTTCACCGAGGGCGCGAAACCGCCTTCGTCGCCGACCGCGGTGTTGTAGCCCCGCTTTTTGAGCACGCCCTTCAAGGTGTGAAAGACCTCGACGCCCCAGCGCAGGGCCTCCGAAAAAGATTGGGCTCCCACCGGCATGACCATGAATTCCTGGAAGTCCACGTTGCTGTCGGCGTGAGCGCCGCCGTTCAGGATGTTCATCATGGGCGTGGGAAGGATGTTGGCGCCGGCGCCGCCCAGGTAGCGATAGAGTGGAAGGCTGAAGGCGGCCGCGGAAGCTCGCGCTGCCGCCATCGAGACCGCGAGGATGGCATTGGCGCCGAGCCGTCCCTTGTTCTCGGTGCCATCGAGCTCAATCATTTTCTGATCGATGGCGCGCTGGTCGGCGGCGTCCATGTTCGCCAGTGCATCTGCAATTTCGCCGTTTACATTTTCCACCGCCTTCAGGACGCCCTTGCCCAGATAGCGTTGCTTGTCGCCGTCGCGTAACTCGACGGCCTCGTGCTCGCCGGTGGATGCACCGCTGGGGACGGCCGCGCGTCCCCTGGTTCCGTCGGCGAGGGTGATTTCAGCCTCGACCGTGGGATTGCCGCGAGAATCGAGAATCTCCCGCGCCTGAATTTCCTGGATCTGCGTGATCACGTCCATGATTGCTGGTGTGCCTCGTTCTTTCGTGGTAGATGAGAACGGAAATTATATCGGTTTTTCCGGTGTGGCGCGGGCGCCCTCGCCCGCGGGACTCTCAGCCGGGCAAGAGTGTGTGTCGCGAACCGCGAGGGTGGTTTTTCCTGCTTTAGCGGGGCGTCCGCCTTTCACGCGGTCGAGTCGCCCGCGACCACACAGAGGTCCCACCACACACAGCTCTCATCGCCCGTGTCTATGCTGGTTCCTCGAGTTTTTCACAGGCTGGCGATTGCTACTTCTGCTCTAGAGTCGAGGCAGATGTTGGATCGCACGGAAACGCTTGCAGTCGGTTCACGTGCGCCGGAGTTCCTGTTGTCAGCCGCGAATCGTGACGGGATTCTCTCCCTTTCCGGTTTTCTGTCACGGGGAGCACTGATGGTGGAGTTCCTGCGCGGCACCTGGTGACCGAATTGCGTGAAGCGCATGGCTCAGTTGGAGCCGATGAAAACTGAAATTGAGCAGGCAGGAGCGCAACTGGTGTACATCGCTGCGGAGATGGGCGAGGGAGTGTGGAAGCCGGCCAGGTTTCTGCAGTCGCATCCCGTGTCATATCCCTTCCTGCTTGATGAGGACCGCTCGGTGACCAAGGCTTACGGGCTGTATCACCGCCTGGGCACGGATGCGTTTAACATCGCGCACCCGGCATCGCTGGTCGTCGATCGTGACCGCAAAGTTGAGTACATCTATCGCGGAGACAGTCAGACGGACCGGGCGCCATTCGACCAGGTCCTGGCGGCGGCGAAGAAATTATCAGTATCGAGTTGATGCACGAGATGTGATTGGTTTGGCAGATTCGTGGTGGAAATTCAGGAGGCGGAATGAAGAAGATACTGGCACTGCTCGGTGTGATGTGTCTGGCGGTCGCGGCTGGGGCACAGACCAATATGGCTCTGCCCGCGGGCACGTCCTTCAAAGTCAAACTGGAAAACACGCTCTCCACTTTCTCGAGCAAGGAAGGCGATGCCTTCTCCGGGCGAGTGGTGGATGCCGTGATGCTCGACGGAAAGACCGTGATTCCCGTCGGCTCCACGGTGCAGGGACGGGTCACAAAAGTGAACGAACCGCGCCGCGTTGCGGGCAAGCCGACCATCGGAATTTTTCCCGAGGCCGTCGTCCTGCCCAACGGCGAGCGCTACATGCTCAACGCCACCATGGTGGACACCAGTCTGCGCAATGGAACCGATGTGAATACCGAAGGCCAGTTCAAGGGTGACGGTTACGATGGCAAGGACCTGACCGAGGTTGGCTTCGGCACGGGCGGCGGAATGCTGGTCGGTGGCCTGGCGGGTGGAGGCAAAGGCTTGCTGATCGGCGGGGCCGTGGGCGCTACGCTGACCGTTGCGCACTGGCTGGGCAAAAGGCGCTCGGCGGTGCTGCCCTCAGGCACAGAGTTAATGATGGAGTTGAGCCGTCCGCTGGCGATGACGGCGGACACCGGCGGTCAGTAGCCGGCTTTGCTGCGGCCACGAGCACTCTTTGCGTCCTTTGCGGTTTTCTTTGCGATGGCGGTTCAAGGTTTTGGATGATTGCGATCAAGGTCAAACCCTTTACCGCAAAGGGCGCAAAGAACTGCCGCGAAGGACGCAAAGAAAGGCCCTGCACTAAGGAATGCCGGACGCACGGGAGTAAGTGTGGGTCGGACACTCCTGTCCGACGATTTTGACTTGGGCCCGGTTGTTGCCACTGCACGTCCCTAGATCTCGCAGGTTCCCCACAACAAAAACAACTTCAACTTCGTCGGACAAGAGTGTCCGACCCACACTGCAATTACTGTTGTGCGATCAGGTCTTCTTCGCTGAGGAGCGGTAGTTCCATCCAGCCTTCCACGGGAAGCGCGTCCGCGGGCAGGCCGTTTTGCCACAGGCTGAAGCGTATGCGCAGGCGGGTCGCGACGGGAACGATAGGTTGGCCGTTTCCGCTCTCACTGCCGGAAGTCACGGGAGTGGCCAGCAGCCACTCCAGGGGAAGCTTGAATTCGAAGTTTCGGAACAGGGCGACGATGACCTGACCTCCCGGCTGGTCAGACGAGGCCAGCGGCAGCTCGGAGTCGGGTGCGCTGATCTTCCAACTGCCGGCCCTGCCTGCTTCCACTGCGACGTCGAGGCGCAGCGCGCGCCGCGGCCGCTGGCCTTTGTCCGGCCAGGACTCCAGGTTGACCACCAGTTCGAAATCGGCTGCCGGAACTTTATTCTCAGCGAAGTCGAGGCGCCCGTAGATGTAAGCTTCGTCGATTCCGGCGTGAACCGCGTCAAGCAGAAACAGTTTGCCGTGCATGGCCCCGGCGCGCCGGTCGGCGGTGTGCACGGCGGCCCCCATCCATTCAAAGTAGCGCACCATTTCGCCGGTAATCCGAGGATGAATGTAGGCCGTCTGCGGCACCACCGCCGGCCGCTCTCCGCCGCCGACAATGGGTTGCGCCAGATAATCCGGCGGGCGGCTGCCCAGCAAATGGTAAATGTTCGAAAGATGTTTGCGGTATAGTTCGTCGAATTCGCGGTCGTTGGCGGAATGATGCTCGGGGCCATACCACCAGTTCCAGTCGCTGCCTTCCGCGATCAGGATTTCCTCAAATGCAAGTTTTCGCTGCTCCTCCTCGCCCTCGGGAGCGGCCTGGGCATAGAAGTTACGGGCATTGTAGAGATAGTCCCAGGCGCGGTTGTCTTCGGGTGCTCCAATCCAGACGTTGAAGTTGGCGTGAATCCAGGAGCCCGGAACCAGCGACTTCAATCTCGGAAACTGCGCCTGCCGCTGAATGGCCTCGGAGACCGCCGTCGCCTCCACTCCAGGTTCACGCTGCAGAGCATCGTAGAAGCGGCGCAGGAATTCGCGGCCGGAGCGGGGATAATATTCCCAGGCATTTTCACCATCCAGAATAATGGGGACGACCGCGTCATGGCCTGCATTTAGAACCGGATGGGCCGCTTGCTTAATGTTGTTCATGAGATGACTGGCGGCTTCCTGCGGCGGCATGCCGGAGTAAACAAACCCGATCAGGTCCGAGATGGTGTGATCGCGAAAAATCAGATTCATCTCGGTCTGCTCATTCTCGAAGCGATGGATGGTGTAGAGCTTCTGCGCCAGTTCTCCGGGCAGATGGCCATGTGCGTCGCGCCCGAAGGAGACGCCCAGGCTTCGGCCCAATACCTCTTCGTCGGTGGCCATCCACTTCACGCCCAGACCCTGGGCAATGCCCAGGACCTCTTCCGAAACACTGCCCTCGGAGGGCCAAACGCCCTGGGGACGTATCCCGAAAACCTGCTGATGCAGATCCAGTCCACGCTGTATCTGCTCGCGCGCGTCCTCAGGATGGCGAAACCGATTCTGCGGCAGCGGCAGGCCGGGAGTTGAAACCGCGCCCATGTTGGTGTCACAGACCAGAGGCAGAATGGGATGATAGAACGCAGAGGTGGAAATCTCGATGCGTCCGCGCTGGGCCGCTTCGGCGTGGACCGGCAAAACCTTCGCCAGCACTTCGCGCTCCCGGGCCATTACGAAACGCTGATCGTCGAGCGAGTAGCCCCGACCCTTTTCGATGAGGCCGGCGACGTCGGGATCCTCGAGGAAGTATTCATCGAACCAGGCGATTTGCGAAAGCACTTGCAGGTCGGTGAAGTCCTGCGCCGAGAAGTATTTTTCCGCGGCTTCCGGCGTGCCGCCCGCGCTGCGAAAATGCTCCCACAGTTCCCGGTATCGCGGATAACGTCCAATCAGATTTTCCGGATTGGCCTGGAAGAGATACTGCAATCCGAAACGACGCTCTTCGGGAGTGAGGTGGGTTGCCGGCTTGGCGGCAACTTCGAGAAACGGGTCTCGCGCCACTCCACTCACGTAGTCCTGGATCTGGGTGATCAACGAAGGGACGAGATTAAAAGTCTGATGAACGTCGGGAAACTCATCCAGCAGCTTGACCATGCCGTAGTAATCCTTGAGGGCATGCAACCGCACCCAGGGCAACCGGTAGCTGCCGGTGACGAGGTCCTTGTAAAACGGCTGATGCTGGTGCCAGAGAATTACGACGCGCAGAACGGGCATGAGCGTGATATTTCCAAACCTAGGAGTCTAGCAGGGTCGGTTCGCCTGCGCGACGTTACCAAAGCGAGGCCGCCCGCTTCGCATTGTTCATACGGTAAGGAGCTTTTAACCGCAAGAGCCGCCTTACGGGTGTGGGCAGTTTCGAAAACCATTAACCACGAAGGACACGAAGGCACACGAAGGAAATCATGGGGACCGACCCACCGCGGCACGACGCAAAGTTAAAACATCTGACTGAAAACTGCATTCATGCCCCGAAAGTCCGGTACACTAGAAGAAGCACTTCAGTGATGAGTAAAGAGACCACATTCACGTTAGATCCGCCCGCGCGCGGCGAGGCCAGCCTGCTGACCGAGCAGGACCTCCATCTCTTTAACGAAGGCACAAACTACCGGATTTACGACAAGCTGGGCTCGCACCTTACTACGGTGGCGGGGAAGCCAGGCACCTACTTCGGAGTTTGGGCGCCCAACGCCAGTTCGGTTTCCGTGGTCGGCGACTTCAATGGCTGGAATGCTTCATCGCATCCCCTTCGGGCGCGCGCGAGTTCCGGTATCTGGGAAGGCTTTGTGCCCGGAGTCGGCAAGGGCACGCTGTACAAGTACCACATTGTTTCTCACAATGAGGGACATGTGGGCGAGAAGGCCGATCCCTTTGGCATACTTCACGAAAAACCGCCGCGCACCGCCTCGGTGGTCTGGGACCTGGAATACAAGTGGGCCGACAAGGCGTGGATGGAAACGCGGGCCAGGCGGGATTCGCTGCAAGCGCCTATTTCGGTTTACGAAGTGCATCTGGGTTCGTGGATGCGGGTCCCGGAAGAGGGCGACCGGCCGCTGACTTACCGCGAGACCGCGCCGCGCCTGGCGGAGTATGCCAAGCGAATGAATTTTACCCACGTGGAATTGATGCCGATTATGGAGCATCCTTTTTACGGTTCGTGGGGCTACCAGACCACGGGATATTTCGCGCCCACCTCGCGCTACGGAACGCCGCAGGACTTCATGTACCTGGTGGACTATCTGCACCAGCAAGGGATCGGCGTGATTCTGGATTGGGTGCCGTCGCACTTCCCTACCGACGCGCACGGGCTGGCGTATTTTGACGGCACACATCTGTTCGAGCATGCCGACGCGCGCAAGGGCTTTCATCCCGACTGGAAGACTTTCATCTTCAACTATGGCCGCAATGAAGTGCGCAGCTTTCTGATGGCCAGCGGACTGTTCTGGCTGGACAAGTATCATATCGACGGCTTGCGGGTGGATGCTGTGGCCTCCATGCTCTACCTCGATTATTCGCGCAATGCCGGGGAGTGGATTCCCAACAAGTTTGGCGGACGCGAAAATCTGGAAGCAATCGATTTTCTGCGCCAGTTCAACACCCAGGCTTACAAGGAGTATCCGGGTATTCAGACCATCGCGGAAGAATCGACGTCGTGGCCGATGGTGTCGCGGCCCATCTACGTCGGCGGGCTGGGCTTCGGCATGAAGTGGGACATGGGCTGGATGCATGACACCCTGGCCTATTTTTCCCAGGACCCGATTCATCGCCGCTACCATCACAACCAGTTGACCTTCCGCATGCTGTACGGCTTCACCGAGAATTTTGTGCTGCCGCTTTCGCACGATGAAGTGGTGCACGGCAAAGGTTCACTCATCGGCAAAATGCCGGGAGACGAGTGGCAGAAGTTCGCCAATCTGCGCCTGTTGTTTGGCTACATGTACGCTCAGCCGGGCAAGAAGATGCTGTTCATGGGTTGCGAATTTGGCCAGGTACGGGAGTGGGCGCACGACACCAGCCTGGAATGGCACGTCCTGCAGTATCCCTTGCACCAGGGGGTGCAGAACTGGGTGGCGCAGGTCAACCAGGTTTACCGCGAGCAACCGGCGCTGCACCAGCTGGATACTGATTCCGCCGGATTCGAATGGGTGGATTGCAATGACACAGCCGCCAGCATTATTTCCCTGTTGCGCAAGAGCCGGTCGCCGGCGGACCAGATCCTGATTGTCTGCAACTTCACTCCGGTGCCACGCTACGGCTACCGGGTGGGCGTGCCCTCGGGTGGATTCTGGCGTGAGCTTCTGAATAGTGATGCCCAGGAATACGGCGGCAGCGGCATGGGAAATCTGGGAGGCGTGCGCGCGGAGGCGCAGCCCACGCATGGCCGTCCCTTTTCGGTGAGCCTGACCCTGCCTCCGCTCTCTGCTCTTTTCCTCAAACCTGAATAAGTAAGTGCATGTGTGGGTCGGCACACCCTTGTCCGACGCTTTTGATTTGGACTTGGGGTGGGGCCGTCCAAGTCGAAACCTGAAATCAAAAACCAAGATCAAGAGCTTAAGGCAAGACTAAAGTCAAAGGCGTCGGACAGAAGTGTCCGACCCACACACACCTACATTCTTTTCAATTCTGGGCGTGCTATGCTCGGCTAGTCGCATGCGGATTCTGACCCGCTATATCCTGCGTGAAGTGATCTCGCACGCCGCCATCGGCGTTGCCGTGTTCACGTTCGTGCTGTTCACGCGGGACCTGGGACACATTCTCGACCTGGTAGTGCGCAACAGCGCGCCCTTGCCCAGCGTGCTGGAAATTTTTCTTTATACCCTGCCGGTTGCTTTCACTTACACGATTCCCATGGGTGTGCTGGTGGGCATTCTCATCGGGCTGAGCCGCCTGGCCGCGGACAGCGAAATCACCGCCATGCGGGCCGGCGGCATCGGGGTGTGGACATTCCTGCGGGTGGTTTCGATTTTTGCCGTGACCGCCTGGGCCCTGGCGATGTTCAACGCCGTGTATCTCGCGCCGGCATCGCAGGCCGCTCTGGGCAGGCTGGAGGACCGGCTCAAGACCGCGCAGGCGTCCTTCGAAGTGCAGCCACGAGTTTTCTACGAGGGTTTTCCCAAACTTGTGCTGTACGTGCAGGACGTAAAGACCGCGCAGGGCGCCGCCATCTGGAGGGGCGTCTTCATCGCGGACATCAGCAACCCGGCCTCGCCGCGCATTACCCTGGCCCGGCAAGGCATCCTGGTCAGCGAGGGGCCGCAGATGCTGCACCTGCACCTGACCAACGGCTCCACGCATGAGACCGATCCCGCTTCTGCTGACCATTACCAGATTTCGACATTCGATCAGACTGACGTGCCGATACCTGTTCCCCAGACTGACAGCCGCGATCAGGAGCCGGTGCCGGCGGCACAGATGGGCACATGGCAACTGCGCGACCAGGCCCACAAGGTGAAGAAGTATGTGGCTCCCTGGTACCTGATCGAGTTCCACCGCCGCTTCGCGCTTCCAACCTCGTGCCTGGTTCTGGCACTCGTAGGCATCCCCCTGGGATTGTCGGCAAAGAAGGGCGGCAAGTCGGCGGGATTTGTTCTCACTATCCTGCTGGTGTTCGCTTACTACTCGGTCACGCTGATTGGAGTCTCACTGGCCCGTCAGGGCAAAGTGCCGCCTTCCCTGGGGGCATGGCTGGCCAACATCGTCTTCTTTCTGGGTGGCGCCTTCCTGTTGTGGCGGGCGGAACGCCGGCCCCTGGAGATCGGCCACTTCCGCGCTCGCTGGAATCCGGTGAAGAGCAGACTGGTGCAAGGGACGAGGAACCTGTTCCGCTTCAACCGGCCCGAAGACGCTTTCCAGCGCGCGGTCAGCCGGCGTCGCGTATTCAGCGCCAGCTTCCCCATGATTCTGGACGACTATGTGCTGCGGGATTTTATGGTCTACCTGACCATGATCCTGGCGTCCTTCCTCATGCTGCTGCAGGTATTCACTCTTTTTGAGTTGCTGGGAGATATTCTGCGCAACCGGATTTCGCCGCTGATCGTAGGCGAGTACCTGCTCAACGTCGCTCCCTTTTTTCTCTACAACGTTCTGCACCTGAGCATTCTGCTGGCGGTACTGATCACGCTGGGCCTGATGCAGCGGTCGAATGAAATCACCGCCATCAAGGCCACCGGCATCAGCATCTACCGCGTGATTGTGCCCATCCTGGTGGTATCGAGCATGCTGGCGGCGGGGCTGTTCTTCTTCGACCAGTTCTATCTTCCCCACGCCAACAAGCGCCAGGACGCGTTGCGCAACCTGATCAAAGGCAAGCCGGCGCAGACCTATCTGAATCCCGACCGCAAATGGATTTTCGGCCAGCACTCGACCATCTACTACTACCAGTTTTTTGATTCCGACCGCGACCAGTTCGGAAATCTGTCCGTGTTCAAGTTCGACCCGGCAACGTTCCGCCTGACCGACCGGGTGTACGCCGACCAGGCGCACTGGGAAGAACGGCTGCAGCGCTGGGTGTGTACCCAGGGATGGGAACGCAGTGTGCACGATTCGGCCATCGTGGATTACCGCACGTTTGATGTGGCCACGTTTGCCGCGATCAGCGAACCGCCGGCGTACTTCAAGAAGGAAGTGCGGCAGTCGTCGGAGATGAATTCCGAAGACCTGCGGCGTTACATTCGCGACCTGCAGCAGAGCGGATTCGACGTGGTGCGGCTGCGGGTGCAGTTGCAGGAAAAATTCGCCTTCCCCTTCAATTCGCTCATCATGGCGGTGCTGGCGATTCCCTTCGCCCTGGCCGCGGGCAAGCGCGGCGCGGTGGCCGGGGTTGCTACCGCAGTCGGTATTGGGCTGCTGTACATCATGGTCTCGCGTTTGTCGGAGTCGATGGGAAACGTCAGCCAGCTGCCGCCGTTTCTCGCGGCATGGGCCCCCGCTGTCCTCTTCGGATTGGCGGGCGGCTACCTGATTCTCAAAGTGCCAACGTAACCTGCGCTCCTTGTAGCGCCGGCCTCGCGCCGGGTCTCGGGGGCGTCCTTCGACCGCGCTCAGGACAAGCCCTGCCCGCGAGGCGGAGGGCGAGACGCCCTCCGGACAGCCGGCGGGACGCCCGCGCTACTTTTGATCTAGACTGTGGAGCGCAATCAACTCTGCGTACCAGGGGAACGCTTCATGTCACGATTCTTCCATCCGGCTGCCTTCTCATATGTTGTCTTCGTACTTACGCTCTGCTGCGTGCTGTGGGCTGGTGCAGCCAGCGCCGAGGTCGCCGCAAAGGCGACTCAATCCACTGCTCCGGTGCCGCTCGATGCCGCGCCTCCCTCCTATCCGGAAGTGCAACCCGATGGGACCGCCGTGTTTCGACTCGTCATGCCGAATGCCGCGAAGGTGGAATTGCATCTGGAGGGCGTGAAAGACCCGTTTCCCATGAGCAAGGGACCGGAGGGCGCCTGGAGCACCAGCGTGCCAAAGCTGGCTCCGCAGTATTACAGCTACAGCTTCAACGTGGATGGCACCGAGGTGCTTGATCCGCACAATGTCTCGATCAAGACCAGCTTCTTCAGCAACGACAATATTTTCCTGGTTCCCGGCCAGCCGCCCAGGTCATGGGAGGTCGCGGATGTTCCCCACGGCGTGGTGCATCATCACTACTACCATTCGAATATTGTCGGCATTAACAGCGAGTATTACGTTTATACTCCGCCCGGCTTCGATCCCGGCAGCAAGCAGAAATATCCAGTGCTCTACCTGCTTCATGGATACAGCGACGATCCCAGTGCGTGGACCGGCATGGGCAAGGCCAATGTAATCCTGGATAACCTGATCGCGCAGGGGAAGGCCATGCCGATGATCGTGGTGATGCCGCTGGGGTACGGCACCATGGAAGTGATCACGCGAGGCTGGAGCGCATGGAAAGATCCTGAACTGGTTCACCGCAACTACTCGCGCTTCTCAGAGGCGCTTTTTCAGGAGGTCATGCCGCTGGTCAAAAAACAATATCCGCTTTCAGAGAAGCGTGAGGAGCATGCGGTGGCCGGGCTGTCGATGGGCGGCGCGGAGAGCCTGCTGGTCGGGCTCAATCATCTCGACGACTTTGCCTATGTCGGCGGCTTCAGCTCTGCTCCGCTGGGAGGCCAGAACGGTTTCGAATCGTCCTTCCCCGGAATCACGACGCAGGCGGCGTCCGAAATCAATGGGAAACTGCGGGTGCTGTGGGTGGCGTGTGGAACCGAAGACGGCCTGTTCGAGGGCAATCAGAAATTTATCGCCTGGTTGAAAGAGAAAGGCGTGAAACCGACAGCAATCCAAACCCCAGGCATGCACGTGTGGATGGTATGGCGTGACAATCTGACGAACTTCGCCCCGCTGCTTTTTCGGGGAAAGTAACGGCAGACAAATCAAACTGTCATCCCGACCAGAGCGCAGCGCAGCAAGCGCAGCGGAGGGACCTGCTTTCGGCGGTGAGCTATATGTTTACCGTTGAGCGCTCTGCAGTCTGAGACGAAATCTTCCAGTCGTGCACGACTTTCCTCGCCCCGATGGCACATCAGAGTGTGCCGCCCAGGCACGGTTAAGATGCCCACTGTTCTGATCATCTGCCGGCGAAAGCAGGTCCCTCCACTGCGCTTGCTGCGCTGCGCTCCGGTCGGGATGACAGATTTATTTATGATTGACGACGCCAGAGGTTGAAACCCTGCTCTACTCCGCGGCCAACGCCGAGGGCTGGCCGCCGTCGATGGTGATGGGCTGGCCCACGCGGCCCAGCGTGCCCTTGGTCGAATCGAAGGTGTAAATCGAGAGCGAGGACGCTCCCAGCTCGGCCACATACAGATAGTTCGTAGTGCCGCCGGTCGTGGCGTCGACGGTGGTGCCGACGCGAATCGCCGCCCAAACCGGGTTGGACGCGGTTGAGATCGTGGTCTGCGAATTGGCGGTCAGGACGCCGGTCCCGGTGGCGACCTTATATTCGGAAATCTGGTTGGAGAGGCGGTCAACGACAAAGAGGAATTTACCCGAGGGTGCGAAGACCATGTTCGTCGGTCCCAGCCCCGCCGAAAATGGCGAGCCCGTGATGGGGGAGAGAATGCCGTCCGGCGCGTTGGGATCATTGCAACTGGTCACAATCTGATTGCAGATCGCGAAACCTGACACCGTGCTGGCATTGGCGACATACAGAAAGCCGCCGTTCGGAGAGATAGTGAGGGCCGAAGGCGAGGTACCCACCGAAACCACAGGTCCGCGGGTGAGCACACCGGAAGCATCGACCGAGAAGCTCGAAACTGTGCTGTCGAACTGGTTGGAAACGTACAGAAACTTTCCGTCGGGCGTGACCGCCACGCCGGCGGGACCGGTGCCGCTCGCTGCCAACGGTTCGGCCACCTGAAATGGCGTACCCACTGCAGTCAAGGTCGCGTCCTTGACCGCGAACACCGATATCGTGCCAGAAGCCGGATCGGCCTGTTGCCCTTGATTGGCCACAAAGAGGAAGTGTCCCCCCGAGTCCATGGCCATGCTTAACGGGGTCATTCCACCGGTTGGAGTGGTCGCGCCGGCGGTGAGGGTGCCGTCCGATGCTACGGTGTAGGCTGAGATATCATTCGTGGCACTGTTGGCAATGAACAACGCCGTGCCGGAAGGCGCCAAAATCATGGCGGAAGGCACGCTGCCGGTAGCCACACTCTTGCCATTGGCGGTGAGCGTCCCGGCTGTCAGGTCGATGGTGTAGGCCGAGACCGACGAGTCTCCCTGGGTGGCTACGAACAATGCCCCGGTGCCGGTTGGAGTCGATGAACTGGTGGTCTTGCAAGCGCTGAGAGTGAGCAGCAAAACTGGAACTACTACTCCTGCCAGGAACCGGAACCTCGTCCCCATTCTTTTCCTTCTCCCTGTGCTTTCAGGCTTTTCGACGCGCCCTGCACCGCTTACGCCGGAAGCCTGAAGATCCAAAAGTACCCTCATTTGTGTATCAGGAATAACCGGGAAGAGCAAACCGCGCTGGCTGATTGGAACCACGATGGCGGCGGAAAGTTGCCCGCCGATCAGAGTAGTTTGTTTCTCATTTTGACCGGCCCGAAGCGGCTTCCACCGCTTCCCTTGGTTCGACCGTGGCATCCGGCGGACGGCTGGCTTCCGCAACCAAAGGCAGCCGGATTTCGACCTGCAAACCGCCCTCGGAGCGATTGCTGGCTTTGACACTCCCACCATGCAGGCGCACTGCACGCTCGGTGATGGCCAGACCCAAACCCACTCCACCGGTCTTGCGGCCGCGGGCATCGTCGATGCGATAGAAGGGCCGGAAGAGCTTGTCCAGGGCCTCCTCGGGCACTCCCGGACCGGAGTCCACGATGCGGATGACGGCCTCAGCTCCGCCCTTGCTCTGGTTGCGCTCCAGAGTGATGATGGCGCTGGTGCCCTCGCGGGTGTAGCGAGCGGCGTTGCGTACCACGTTTTCAATGGCGCTGTGCAGCAAGCTGGGCGCGCCCATGACCACGCACTCTTCCCTGATCACGCTCTCCACTCCGCACTTGCGGCCCTGGGCCTCAAAATTTGCATCGGCCGCTATGCCTTCGACGATCTCTCCCAAAAGAACGGGCGATTTCTGGCGGACATCGTTGCCGCTCTCCAGGCGGGCTATGGTAAGCAGTCCTCCGATCAGTTCGTTCAAGCGCTCGGCTTCGAGGTCGATGCGCTCCAGCGCGCTGCGCGCTTCCACACCCGCCCGCTGATGGGCCAGCGCCGAAGCAACGGTAAGACGGGCGAGCGGAGAGCGCAGCTCGTGAGAAATATCGTTGAGCAACCTCGCCTGGGCGTGAACTGAGGCTTCCAGGCGTTCCGCCATGGCATCGAAATCGCGGACTAGTTGCGCCATCTCGTCGCGGCGGCGCGCCGCAAGACCGCCGGCCCTGGCGCTGAGATCGCCGGCCGCCAGACGCTGTGTGGCAGCGCGCAAGCGAACCACCGGCGCAGTCAAATATCGCGCCAGCAAATAACAGACCAGGCCCGACGAAATAATTCCGATAAGAATGCTGAGCCCGGGAACGCCGCCGGGCCCGAAAGGCCCGCTCGGGGGCAGGAATGCCACCAGGGTATAGCGGTGCCCGCTGGCCGCTACCTGGATCTCCCGCCGGAATGGGCTGGGGGTGACGCGCTGCCAGAAGTCACGGCGCGGCGGCTCCACTCCCTTTCCCAAAGACTCCGCCCAGCGCGGCAGTTCGCGTCCCGAAACATCCTGACCTTGTTCGTCCAGGAGGTAGGCCCGGACGTGAAATGAGTCGCGCACCTCTTCGAAGTAACGCCGGGCTTCGGTTGAGCCGCCCCGTTCATACGCCTGCACCGCCTTGTCGAGGACGGCAGCTTGGTGCGCGTCCCAGGCGGCCGACTCTCCGTGCTCGCGCACGGCTACGGTGATCAGGATAGCCAGCGCCACGAACAGCGCCTGGGCCACCCAGTAAGAAAGAAAAATCTTGAGAAAAAGACTTTTCATTGTCCGCCGCTCTTGACCTTCTCGGCCAGGACTTCCTGCGGCCGGGTGAAGATGTAGCCCACGCCGCGCACGGTTTTGATGTGGTCCAATCCAGAATCGGATTCGCCCAGTTTTTTGCGAATCTTGCTGACGTGCATGTCAATGCTGCGGTCGAACGGGGAGAATTTGCGGCTGAGCACGATGTCCACCAGGCGCTCGCGAGGGACCACGCGGCCGGCCTCGCGCAGCAGCACGTGCAGCAGATTGAACTCGACCGAAGTCAACTCCACCGGCTTGCCCTTCTGCAGAACCGTCCGCGTGGCGGGATCAAGTTCGACTTCACCCACGCGCAGGATCTCCGCGGGCTGTCCGCTCGCCGACCTTTCCGAGGACCGCGTCCGCCGCAGAATCGCCCGGATGCGCGCTACCAGTTCCCGGGGATTGAAAGGCTTGGGAAGATAATCGTCGGCGCCGATCTCCAGGCCCACGATGCGGTCCACGTCTTCGCCGCGCGCGGTCAGCAGCAGTACCGGGATTCTGGATTTGTCGCGCAGCCGCCGCAGCACTTCGAAGCCATTCAGGCCGGGCAGCATGACGTCGAGCACCACCAGCAGAAATTCTCCGTTGAGCGCCATCTCCAGCCCGCGAGTTCCGTCAGCCGCGGACTCGACCTGAAAGCCTTCCGGGGCAAGGTACTCGCTCACCAGACTGCACAACTCAACGTCGTCATCGATGACCAGTATGCGATCCACAGGCTTCATTGTACTTCTACAGCCGTGTTTTCCGCGTGCTGGTAAAGGCTTGCAGGGGTAAAGAATTGTCAATATGCGGGCGTTTACGCTTTACAAAACTTTACTCCGCTTGACCGAGTTTTTACCGCCGCGGCGGCGCCATGAGCTTCTAATACCTGTAGCGCCGGCTGCCGCGAGGAGAGTTTTTCCCCGGGGGCAAAGCGTTGGACTGGGGGAGTACAGATGAAATCGAAATACTTCAAGACACTGGCCGTAGTTTTAGTTCTGACGGTGGTCGCAGCCATCGCGGTGGGGCAAGGCATGAAGCGCCACATGCGCGGCAATGGCATGTTCGGCGGGCCCATGCTGGGCTTCTACATCCACAAACTCGACCTGACAGACGCGCAGCAGGCGCAGGTGAAAGCCATCATGGCCAGGGAAAAACCAACCATCCAGCCTCTGATGCTGCAGATGGCCCAGGGCCACGCGCAGCTGCGGGAGCAGGTCATGAGCGGGAACTTCGACGAAGCGAAAGTCCGCGATCTGGCGTCGCAGCAGAGCCAGGCCATGACTGAGCTGATCGTGCAGTACGCCCGCACCGGCTCGGAAATGGTGCAGGTGCTGACGCCGGAACAGAAAACAAAACTGGCCGCTCTCATCAGTGAGCACGAGCAACGCTTCATGAACCACATGCAGGGGAAGACCCCGGAAGCAACGCCGAGCCAGTAACCCTGTCGCCGGCTGCCAGCTATTCATCGGATCCGGATCATACCCCTGGCGGCCGGCGATTACCCTCTTGGAAAGGAAATCATGGCAATGACAACCCACAACCATGACCTGGTGCTGGCCATCGCGGAAGAAATGGCGCACGGAGTGCAGACCGCCGTCGATTGCTGGATGACGGAAATCGACCTGGCGCTCACCGATGCGCACCTCACGTCCCTGGGCAGGCTGAACGCGGTACGGGAAATCGTGGAGAACTACAAGCGTCTCACCGGCCAGAACGAGCTGAGTTGCCGGATGCTGCCTGCTGTCGGTTCCTCTTAGAGACCATGCTTATGAACGCGGCGTATGTGTACCTCATGGCTTCGAGCTGGATGTTCCTCCTAGGCTGGATTGCCCTGCTGCTGGTGGCGTACGTGCTGGCCTTCCAGGGGGATTCGGCCTAGCGGTTGCGACCTCGCCCGCGAGAGTTGAGCGGGAAGGAATTCTCGAGAAAAATGCCGCTGAGGGCGGGAGTTAAGATTTCCGGTTAGGCAGGGTTGATCCCTCAGAACCCCAGTTTTCAGTTGCCGAGTTCCCGGTTCTCAGTTGGCGCCCACATTCAAACAGGCTGAAGCCTGGGCTGGTAGAATTGCATCTACTAGGCCATGCTGCCCAAAAGTCTGCGTCCACTATTTCCCTACCTGAAGAAGTACCGCGGCAGCTATGTTGTCGGCACGATCTGCGTTTTCATCAATAATGGCGTATGGATCCTGTTTCCCCTGGTCCTCCGGCATGCGGTGGATGGCCTGAGCGCCGGAGTGGTCCGGGAAAAGCTGCTGATCTATTCCCTGGAGCTGCTGGGAGTGGCGGCGATCAAGGGCATCTTCCAGTTTCTGACTCGCTGGATCGTCATCGGCATTTCGCGCGAGATTGAGTTTGACCTGCGCAACGATCTCTTCCGGCACCTGGAAAGCCTTTCGTATTCCTACTATCAGCGCACGCGCACCGGCGACATCATGGCCCGGGCCACCAACGATCTGAATGCCGTCCGCATGCTGCTGGGGCCGGCGATCATGTATTCGGCGAACACCATTGTGTTTACCGCCGGCGCGCTGGCTTTCATGCTTTCGATCAGCCCCAAGCTGACCTTCTATGCCTTTCTGCCGCTGCCGCTGGTGAGCATTACGGTGCAGTACTTTGGAAAACAGATTCATGAGCGCTTCGAGAAAATCCAGGCCATGTTTTCCGAGATCTCGGCGCGAGCCCAGGAGAATTTTTCCGGGGCGAGGGTGATTCGCGCCTACGTCCAGGAAGAGCCTGAAATCGCGGCCTTCGAAACTTCCAACCGCGAATACATTCACCGCAGCCTCAAACTAGTGCGCCTGATGGGAATGCTCTGGCCCACGCTCGAGACCATGCTGGGCATGGCCATCGTGCTGGTGCTTTGGCTGGGCGGGCGGGAGGTCCTTCACGGACGCATGACGGTGGGCGGCTTCGTGGCCTTCAACACTTACATGGTGCAGCTGACCTGGCCGGTGATCGCGCTGGGATGGGTTATCAATATCTTCCAGCGCGGAACCGCGTCCATGGGACGGATCAACGAAATCCTGGTTGAGCAACCCGAGATCGAAGATAGTCCGAGCGTAAAGGCCGCGGGCGAGGGCGCCCGCGCCACACAAATCCGGGGAGAGATAGAATTCCGGGGCTTGACCTTTGGCTACGACGGCGTGCCGGTTCTGCATGACATCAATCTTCGAATCCCGGCGGGCAGCAGTCTTGCGATCGTAGGCCCAACCGGCTCGGGCAAGACCACGCTGGTGAGCCTGATCCCGCGTATTTACGATGCTGCCCCGGGCAGCGTCCTGATCGATGGCAAGCCGGTGCGTGAATTCGGCCTGGAAGCGTTGCGGCGGCAGATTGGCTTCGTGCCCCAGGAAACTTTCCTGTTCAGCGAAACCATCCGCGAAAATATCGCTTTTGGCCAGGCCGATGCCACGGAGGAAGAGGTGCGTTCAGCGGCCGAGGCGGCCAACATCGCCCAGGATATCGAAGAATTTCCCGAGCGCTATCGCACGCTCGTCGGGGAACGCGGAATCACGCTTTCCGGCGGACAAAAACAGCGGACGGCGATTGCCCGCGCCATCATCCGCAATCCCCGCATCCTGATTCTCGACGACGCCCTTTCCAGCGTGGATACCCACACCGAAGACAAGATCCTTAACCACCTCCGCGAAGTCATGCAGGACCGGACGACGATTTTCATCTCCCATCGCGTTTCCACTGTGCGCAATGCTGACCGGATCGCGGTCCTGCACGCCGGCCGCATCGTTGAACTGGGCACCCACGACGAACTGTTGGCCCGCAACGGCTACTACAGCGACCTGTACAACAAGCAGTTGCTGGAAGAGGAACTGGCGGAAGTTTAAGAGCAGTCGTCGGTCGTCGGTCTTCGGTCGTCAGCGAATCGGCGCGGCCTCTTACCGACGACCGACAACTTCTTCTGAAGAACCGGCGGAGATTCAGGAGCAGTAGCCAGTCATCAGTTCTCGGTTGTCAGCAAATCGCCGCGCTGCAGACTTTCCGAAGACTGATGATTGAAGCGCGATGACTGTTTCTATGAAGCGTGTGGCCACTCTCGAGCTGCTGGATACTGACTGCGGCACGCCCACTGAGGTCGCGGCCTCGCTGGGGGACCTGCGGCGAATCAATCGCTGGTTCGGAGGCGTTGCCACGACGGAAGAGATGATCTGGCGCGTGGCGCGGGAAATCAGATCATCATCGCTGTCGCTGCTGGAGGTCGCCGCCGGCACCGGATATGTTCCACAGACCGCGGGCGAGCGCCTGCTCCATCGTGGATTGCGCCTGCAGATCACTTCCCTCGATCGCGCCGCATCGCATCTAACCTTCCATTGGAATGGAGGAAGCTGCGCGGTGGCCGGTGATGCTCTTGCTCTTCCCTTCCGTGAAGCATCCTTCGACCTGGTGAGCAGCAATCTGTTCGCTCACCATTTATCTTCGCGGGAGCTGGTGCAATTTACCGAGGAAGCGCTGCGCGTGTGCCGGGTGGCGGTGCTGATCAATGATCTGGTGCGGCACCCGCTGCACATGTCGCTGGTGTACGCCGGAATGCCTCTCTACCGCAGCCGCCTCACCCGTCATGATGCTCCAGCTTCGGTCCGCCAGGCGTACACGGTGGAGGAGATGCAAGCCTTGCTGGCGCAGACCAGCGCGGCCAAAGTGGAGATTCACCGCCATTATCTGTTCCGCATGGGGGTAGTAGCGTGGAAACACTGAGAACTGAAAACTGCATCTGACAACTGAATGAATTACGATCTGATCATCATCGGAGCGGGCCCGGGAGGGACCTCCGCTGCGATTTCCGCAGCACGACAGGGCGCCAGCGTGCTGCTGCTCGAGCGCGGACGCTTTCCCCGCCACAAAGTATGCGGCGAGTTTGTCTCTGCGGAATCGCTTGGCCTGCTTGCCGATCTTCTCGATCCGGCATACGCCCCGTTGATAGAAGATGCGCTCCGGATTCCGCGGGCCCGCGTGTTCATCGATGGGCGCGCACTGCAGGCCAGAGTGGACCCGCCGGCCGCCGGCATCGCCCGCTTCGAGCTTGATGTCGCGCTCTGGCAGTCGGCTCTGGGCGCGGGCGTCGATGCCCGGCAGCAAGTTACAGTCCACGGCATCGCCGGCCGCGGTCCCTTCCGCATCGCGACCAGCGACGGGAACTTTGAAACCCGGGCTTTGGTAAACGCTTCCGGGCGCTGGTCAAACCTGAATCTTCCTCCTCCGGAAAACGGGGTCCCGCGCGAGAAATGGCTGGGGATCAAGGCGCACTTTGCCGAGCCACCATCGGAGCCGTCAGTGGATCTGTATTTTTTTGAGGGCGGATACTGCGGCGTGCAGCCGGTGGTTGTGGCCGACGACAGTGGCGGACGGGTGAACGCCTCGGCCATGGTGCGGGCCGATGTGGCCAGCACGCTGCCTGAGGTGTTTGCACGGCATCCCGCGCTGCGGGAGCGCAGCAGGAACTGGAGGTGGCTCAGCCGTCCAGTGAGCACTTCGCCCTTGATCTTTCGCCAGCCAGAGCCCGAGCGGGACGGCATCCTGAGAGTGGGAGACGCCGCGGGATTCGTCGATCCTTTCGTGGGCGACGGCATTTCGCTGGCCCTGCGAGGCGGCGCATTGGCGGCGCACTGCCTTGCGTCTTTCTTTTCCGGCGAAGCTTCCCTTCACGAGGCGGCACGCGGCTATAGCCGGGCCTACGAGCAATCGCTCTTGCCGATTTTTCGTGCTTCATCGGCGCTCCGCCGCATGCTTGTCCTGCCCGTCCCGGTCCGCAAACCACTACTGTTTTTCCTCGAGCGCACCCCAGCGATTACCGAGTACCTGGTGCGCAAGACCCGCTGAGGAATGTGGGCGCTAGCGTCCTCGCTCGTGCTGCGCCATCAAGAACGAGTGGTTGCGGCTTTCGGAATGTGTGTCGCGAGCCTTCCGCTGAGGGCGGGACGCCCTCAGGACAGCCGGCAAAGCCTGCCCTGAGCGGAGTCGAAGGGATGCCGGCGCTACAAAATGCGGTTAGCGGACGACCAGGACTTCGCGGACATTGTCGCGGGCGAGAAAGAATTTTATGGAAGCGAAATCGCGGAAGAGATTTTCGATGTTGCGGTTGTTGAACACGCGCTGCAGGCGGAACTGGCCGGCCGTGCCACCCTTCTTTCCCTCGCGGCGAGCGATGTGCTGCATCTCCAGGGTGTCGCCGCCGACGATATGGTAGCGGTAGCAAGGCGCGTCGGGACCCGCTTCCTGGGTGTGAAAAAATGCCAGCAGCATGCCGCCCGGTTTGAGCAGCGACCAGAGGCGTCCGATGACTGGTTTTACCAGGCTTTCGTCCAGGTAGTCAGCGAGGTTCCAGCACAGCACAATATCGAACTGCGCGCCAGGATAGACCAGGTTTTCATCGAGGAAGCGTTTGCTGTCCAGGGCCGGCTTTCCCGCCTCATCCTTGATAACGAGTGACGGATCGGTCGAGGAAATGAGCAGGTCGTCACTGTAGATCTTGTGGCCACGCTCGGTGCAGTAGCGGATGTTGGCCGGGGAGGTGGACCCCAGATCGAGAATGCAGAGAGTTTCTTCCGATTCCAGCGTGTTGATCAGCTGGGCAAGACTGCTGGAGCGGCGTGTGAGCTTCGCTCCCTGGGCCGCCGCCGAATCCTGAGCGGTGCTGTTTGTCGAGCCAAAAAATTTCATGAAGCTGTGTGCAACTCACGCCGACGGAATCCGTTTGGCATCCGGCTCATTCGCTCACTACCGCGTGAGCCGGGGAGAATCGGGGGCAGGAATTACTTGCCATCACTCGGATTCGTCTTCACGGCCACCGTGGAACCGCCGGCGGCGGAGGCAGAGCTTGCTGCCGCGGACGAAGTGGCGGCGGGGGCTGTCCTGGGCCCATCCGTCTTCGCCATATCTTTCTGGATATCGACTTTGCCCTTGAAGTACGCTCCCTCTTCGATGGCCACCCGCTGGGTGACGATATCGCCGACGGCGACGGCGGACTTGGTGAGCTCGGCGCGCTCCGAGGCGCGGATATTACCGTCGAGCTTGCCCTGCACGATTACGCCCTTGGCGTTGACGTTGGCGCGTACCTGTCCGTGGGGACCGATAATCAAACGATTGCCCGCAAGTTCGATGCTCCCCTCCACCTGACCATCCACGTAGAGGTCCTCACTGCCCGAGAGTTCCCCTTTGATGATGACGGACTTCCCGATATGCGCAAACTCTGCCGTCTTCGGCGTTTCCATGAGTGCAGCCTCCTTGGGCCATCTACCAGCGGACGTACACGGGAATCCCAAGTCACCTGGGACTTGTCAGGGCCAGAAAAGCCAGAAAGGAAACCCCGTAACCCTTCGCGAACGCCATTCCTGCTTCATCGAACTATATCCCACGATGATGACCTGAGCAACCTGCGCCCCATCGAATTGGCGCTCAAAGCGGGTGCCTTTCGCGGTTCCGGGAGTGGTCGGGAGCAGTCGTCCGTCGTCGGTTTTCGGTCGTCAGAGAATCGGTCGTCAGCGATTCGGCGCGGCGTTTGCCGACGACTGACGACTGACGATCGACGACTGCGTTTGTGCTGTGTCTGCTTCCATTTTAGACAACATCCCGGGCTGGTTCTTCGTCTAATCTAGGGAGGCGCGTACCCTTTGGGGCGTACTGCTATGAAGCTGTTCCTGTTCCGCACTACCTCGCCAATTCTTCTGACTGCGCTGGCCTTTGTCCCGGGCACCTTGAGCCGGGCGGAGGGGCCGCCTGCAATCAAGCCCAGGGAACTAGTCAGGCTCGCGGTCGCAAATGAACTCAAGAGCGACAATCAGAGTCCGAAATACATGTTCCAGCAACGCAAGGTGACCCCGAACGGTTCGCAGACCCGACTCATGGTGCAGACCCGAGACGCCATGGTGGGCATGGTGGTGGCCAACAACGACCAGCCGCTGAATCAGGATGAGCGACGCGCGGAATATGGCCGGATCGAGCGCTTCCTGAGCCGGCCCGACGAGTTGGAGCGCAAGCGAAAGCAGGAACTGGAAAATGCCGATCGGGTCAACCGTATCCTGAAGGCGCTGCCTGACGCCTTCCTCTACGAATACGATGGAACCGAAGCGGGCAGGCCCGGTGTAGGTAGGCCGGGCGAACAGCTTTTGCGGCTCAAGTTCCGCCCCGATCCGAAGTATGACCCGCCGACGCATGTGGAACAGGTGCTGGTCGGCATGCAGGGAGTACTCCTGATCGATGCTCAAAAACAGCACATTGCCAGAATCGACGGCATACTTTCACAAGAAGTAAGCTTCGGATGGGGAATTCTCGGCCATCTTGATCAGGGCGGCCACTTCCAGGTGGATCAGACCAACATCAGCGACGACAATTGGGCCATCGCCCGCATGGACCTGGCTTTCACCGGCAAGATTCTTTTGTTCAAGAGCATCAACATCAAGTCCACTGAGACTTACAGCGATTTTCGCCCGGTGCCCGCAAACCTCACTTTTGCCCAGGGCATTCAGCTGCTGAAGAAACAACAGGCGGCCATCGCGCAGGTTCAACCACCCCACCCCAGCAAATAGCCACCATGAGTCTGTGTGTGGGTCGGACACTCCTGTCCGACGCCTTTGACTTTGGCCTTTCGGTGCTGAAGGAAATGAGCCTGGCCGGTGGAAATCAAAGACAAACGCAAGGTCAAAGGCGTCGGACAGGAGTGTCCGACCCACACTGGTTATAGGCCTGGCCGGTGGAAATTAAGGTCAAAGACAAAGCAGAGTCAAGGGCGTCGGACAGGAGTGTCCGACCCACACAACCCACACACTGATTAGGGCTTTAGAATCTCTTTTCTTACGGCCAGTTTTTCGATCAGGTCTTCGCGGATGCGGTAGCCGGTGCCCGGCTGGTCGCTGACCGTGATTGTGCCCGCCGCGCTGACTTCGACCTCGGGCTCGATGATGTCTTCTTTCCAGTAGCGCTTCGAAGCGGAGACGTCGCCGGGCAGGCGGAAATTGGGGAGCGTGGAGAGCGCGATATTGTGGGCCCGCCCCACACCCGATTCCAGCATGCCGCCGCACCATACCGGAATGTTGTTGGCCTGGCAGACGTCGTGCACTTTTCTGGCTTCGCTGAAGCCGCCTACCCGGCCGACTTTGACGTTCACGATGCGGCAGGCGCCGGTTTCGATGGCGGCCGCCGCGTCGCGCGCATGGCGTATGGACTCATCCAGGCAAATGGCGGTGCGCAGTTCGCGTTGCAGCCGGGCATGGTAATAGATGTCGTCATTCCATAGCGGCTGCTCGATCATCAGCAGATTGAAGCGGTCGAATTTGCGCAGGTGTTCAACTTCATCCAGGGTGTAGGCGGAGTTTGCGTCGCAGCTCAGCAGAATATCCGGCCAGCGCGCGCGAATGCGCTCCAGCACATCCACGTCCCAGCCGGGCTTGACCTTCACCTTGATGCGGCGGTAGCCCGCGGCCAGCTCAGTTTCAATTTTCTCCAGCAGTTGTTCGACGGAATCCTGGATCCCAATCGAAACGCCGCACTGGATCTCCCGGGTCGTGCCCCCGAGCAGCTTCCACAGAGGCTGCTGTTTCTGCCTGGCCTCGGCGTCCCATGCTGCATTTTCAATGGCAGCTTTCGCCATGCGGTGTCCTCGCACCTTGGCCATAAGCCCGGCGGTTTCGTGGGCCGCCGCGAACGGCTGTCCCATGACCGCCGGTGCCAGGTAGTGTTTGAGAGTGCACCATGCGGTTTCGATCCATTCCGAACTGTAGAATGGATCTTCGCCGGCCACACATTCCGCCCACCCCTCGACGCCCTCGCAGCGGGCCGTGAGCAGCAGGATGCGGCGGCTGTACACCCGGCCAAAGCTGGTCTCGAAAAAATGGACCAGCGGCATCTGAATTTCGCGCAGTGTAATGGCTTCAATCTTCATCGCATTTCAAGAAGGATAAATCCAGTTTTCGTCCCACCGCCCCAGCAGGAACTTGCCGGCTCCCTGCGGGTCGCGTTCGTAACCCAGGACCGCCAGGCCGTCGGAGAAGGCCTGCAAAAAATCTTTCCGGTTGCAATCCTGCACTTCGCGGGCCCGCTCCCGGGTTGCAGGCAACGCCTTCCATTCATATATTTCAGCCGGGACCGAAATTGTTTTCACGGTCTCAAATTGCGGCTTGTGCGCATTCCGCAAAAGCTTCTCCACGCGCTCGGAGTTCAGCCACCACTCCGCCACCAGCCGGTCCGAGGGCAATCCACCCTGCAGCGGTGAAGAGGTAATTCCGTACTGGTTCACACTGTAGCGGCGCGCGATCGCGCCCAGGCGCTCGATGTTCAAATAGGCATTCTTGATTTCGAGCGGATCGAATGTCCACTCGATCAATTCGAATCCCTGGGCGAGGGCGTCGTCCCGTTGAAACAATTTGATCTGGCGTCCCACGCCGGCGTTGCGATACTGGCTCCGCACCGCCAGCATCTGCGAATGAAGATAGGAATGTCCGCCGCGCGAACCCGGCAGGGACAATGCGAAGGCCACCAGTTGACCATCGTCGAATGCGCCGATGACCTGGCCACCAATCTTTTCCGCCACCACAAACACGCGCAGCGGCACTAACTCGGCTTCGGCGAAATTCCAGACTTCTTCCTGCAGTGCAACGCAAGCTGACATTTCATCCAGGTTATGGCATTTGCGGACCACTATCGAGCTCTCGGTCATCCGGCCTCACGCTCGCCGGCCTGCTCGTTCTGCCGCAGATGGAGTTTAGCCTGTTGCCACAGTGACTCCAGTTCCGTCATTGAAGCTTGCTGCGGAGCGCGTCCGGAGGCGCGCAACTGGTCTTCGATCCACTGGAATCGCTGTTTGAATTTGCGGTTTGTCTTGCGCAGCGCCGACTCCGGATCAAGGGAGAGATAACGCGCGATATTCACCAGCACAAAGAACAGATCCCCCACTTCTTCTTCCATCTGCTGCCGGAGAGTTTCAGGTACCTGCTCAGCGCCCGAACCGGCAACGCCCCGTCCGTGGGGGCGCGGGCCCGGCGCCGGAAATGCTTTCAGCTCCTGTTGCAGCTCTCCCGTTTCTTCTTCCAGCTTTTCAAAGAGCCCTGCGATGTTCGGCCAGTCGAAGCCCACTTGCGCCGCGCGCGAGCTGAGCTTGTAAGCTTCCATCAACGATGGCATCGCCGTAGAAACACCTGCCAGCACGGACTGGGATGGGCCTGCAGCCGCTCCGGTTGCCGCTTTGCTCTTTTTTTCTTCCGCCTTGAGCGCCTGCCAATTGCGTAGAACTTCGGAGGAAGTCTCGGCTTTCACGTCGCCAAAAACATGCGGGTGTCGCTTGACCAGCTTGTCAGACAGGCGATCCAGGACTTCATCGATCGAGAATGTGCCCTGATCCTTCGCCATCTGGGCATAGAAGAGAACTTGCAGCAGCAGATCACCGAGTTCACCCGGCAGTTCGTCCCACTCGCGATTGTCGATGGCTTCGAGGACTTCGTAGGTTTCTTCAAGGGTGTAAGGCTTGATGGAATCGAAAGTCTGTTCGCGGTCCCAGGGACAGCCATCTGGACCGCGCAGGCGGGCCATGATCGCGACCGCGCGCTCGAAGCGTTCTCCAGTTGTAGGCATGGGGCCCCAACAATGTAAACGACGGGCGAGCCTTGAGCAACGAACACCGCGTTCCGGTGGCGGGTGGTTTGGAAACCATGAACCACCAAGGGCACGAAGGTTCACGAAGGAAACCCAGGAAAACACGGCCTTCGCCATGCTGCGCCGGCTTTCATGGTTTCTGCACTCGCCGTGTCTTATCACGAGACTCTATCCGGCTTTTCGATATTTTTGGTTGAATCGCAGGGTGGCTTGCAATTTCTGTACTTGTCCCGTGGCGGCGGGCAGGATGCCCGCCGGACAGCCGGCGAGACGCCGGCGCTACCTGGCTCGCCGGCACCCACAGATCGATGCCTTATAACATGTTTAGTATCAATTACTTATATTTATATCGTTAGTTTTGACTTGAGGTGCGGCGGGTGCTCTGGCTCGAGGTTACTCTGCTAACCGACGTTATCTTTCGCGAATCGTCAAATCGAGGCAGGTTATCCTAAGACAGCGCGGCAGCCGGCCCCTCCGGCTTGCCTCTGTTATGAACTACGCTCCCCCAATCCGGCGTTCGCTGGAAGGCGAACGCTTTCATGTGATCGTGATCGGCGGCGGAATCAATGGCGTCGCCATCGCCCGGGAGTGCGCTCGCGCCGGCCGTCGTACCCTGCTGGTTGAACAGCACGACTTCGCTGCCGGCACCACCAGCCGGGCGACGCGCATCATCCACGGCGGCCTGCGCTATCTGGAGCATGGCGAGATCGGACTGGTGCGCGAGTCTTTGCTCGAGCGCCGGCGACTGCTGCAGGAGCGCCCGCACCTGGTACATCCCATAAATTTTCTGCTGGCACTCGATCAGAACAGCGGGCGCAGCGCCCTCGCCATACGCACCGGGCTGTGGTTGTATCGACGCCTCGGCGGCGGCCGGCTGCGCCCCGGATCGAGCCGCGCGGACGAACAAAAGCTGGAACGCCTGCTCGACTCCGGCCGGCGCTGGTCAATCTTCAGCTATGAAGATGCGCAGTGCGAATTCCCCGAGCGCCTGGTGGCGGAGTGGCTGGTGGAGGCGACCGAGGCCGGCGCCGTGGCACGGAATCACGCCCAGGTGCTGGCGGTCGATGTCCGGCATCGACGCGTGGTCGGCGTGCTGCTGCGCGACCAATTGAGTGGAAAAGAAGAACGCGTCGAGGCCACCTGGATTATTAACGCCACGGGCCCCTGGGCCGATCGCCTTTGCCAGCGCTCCCGCATCCAGACGCCGCACCCGATGGTCGGAGGCGTCCGCGGATCCCACATCGTCCTGCCGCGCTTCGCTGGCGCTCCCGACGCAGCCGTGTACACCGAGGCAGTGGACAAGCGTCCGATATTTGTCATCCCGTGGAACGAACAGGTGCTGGTGGGTACAACCGAAGTTTCAGATCAGGGAGATCCGGGGAAGGTCCAACCCTCGACCGAGGAGATTGACTACCTGGTGCGCTCCCTGCTGCACCTGTTTCCGGGAGTGAAGTTGTCGGCTGCCGACATTCGTTACGCTTTCGCGGGAGTGCGGCCCCTGCCCTTCGCGCCCAAGGAAAAAGCGTCGGCGGTGAGCCGCAAACATTATCTGCACGATCACGCCGCGGATGGCGCCGAGCACATGATTTCGGTGATTGGCGGCAAGTTGACGACCGCAGCAGAATTGGCGCGGCAATGTGCCTCGAAGATTGGCGTGTCGCAAAAATCAGCGCGGGCGCCGGCCATTGCATCCGCGGAGAACGTGGAACTGCTGCTCGATCAGTGGGTGATCGAGATCGGCAACACAACCGGAATTACCGAGGATACTGCCCGCGGCATTGTCGAATGGCACGGCCGGCGGGCCCTGGACATCTCGCGCATGGCGCAGCGCAGCGCGGAACTCCGGGCGCCGCTTTGTTCCCACACCGAGCACATTGTTGCTGAGGCGGTTGACGCCTTTGCCGGTGAGTGCGCGGCCAACTTGGGCGACGTGCTGCTGCGGCGAGTGCCGGTGGCGTTGGGCGGGTGCTGGTCACCGGCCTGCAGCCGCGAGGCTGCAGCGCGTATCGGCGCCGTGATGGGATGGAATGAAACACAGTCAGCGGCCCAACTGGAAAGCTTTGAAAGCGAGCGCTCGGCCTTTTTGCGCAAGCCAGCGCGCGTGGGTTCGGTGCTGGAAGCCGCCGCCGACTAGGCCGGTAATCCGGAGGGAGGACGGGCGATCAAAGTCAAAGGCGTCGGACAGGAGTGTCCGACCCACACAAATCGGACGCGCCCGTCCGACCGCGCGGCGACGGGCGGGACGCCCGTCCTCCACAACCAAGACGAGTCTTCATCCTGCGACGCCGTGCGCCTTTGGCGGCGTTCCCTTCAGCGTGCGCACCAGCAGTTCGGTGTCATCGGAGATGATGCCGTCCACTCCCCAGTGAGCCAGGCGACGCATGCTTTCCTCTTCGTTTACCGTCCACGCAAAGATTCTGCGGCCGGCTGCCTGGATATCCTGCACCATCAACCGGTTCACCAGAGAGTGGTGAGCAATCACGCAGTCCACCGGGAGATCCCGCCAGCGGGCAAGTTGGGCCGCGGTCTCACAGATGAGTCCAATGCAAACCGTGGAGCTGCGAGCTTCCAGGTCCATGAGCACCTCGGGGATAAAAGAAGAAACCACGTAGTCCTGAGCGGGACGATAGTGGCTCAGCGCGCTCAGCACTTTGGATTCCAGATCCGTTACCTTGAGCTCGATGTCGAGAAAGGCGCGCTGGCCGTAGCCCTTGACCACATCATCGAGCCGCGGCAGCTGAGGCAACCGCTTGGCCTGGGCGCGCGCCACGGTGATCCCACCCACTTTGGCATCGTGGCAGACCACGGCCGTTCCGCAAGCCGTCAGACGAACATCGAACTCGAAACCGTCGCAGCCATGCTTGAGGGCGAGGTCGAACGAGGCAAACGTATTCTCGGGAACTCCGGCTGACACACGAGCGCCGCGGTGGCCGAGTAGGAGGGGAAGGGCCATTGCGCATTCTAAGCCGGAATCGATTTAACTGATGATGAAATTTTTGGTGGAAAACCTAGTCTAAATCGAAATCCCGGATCGGCCTTCCCGTATCAGGAGTTTCTTTCGCCTTTTTGACCGCCTCCTGGAACTTCTTCTCCAGCAGGTCGGAGGCATGCTTCTGCGCCTCCACGGATTGACGGAAGATAGAGTCGCGCCGAGTGTCCTGCTCCTTCATGGCCCGGGCGGCCTCTTCGATGTCAGCGAACATCTTGGGTTTGACAGCGGCGGTGTGGGCGATAACTCCCTTGATTTCAGCGTCCACTTTGAGGACAGCATTGCAGCAAGGGCAAGTCACCTCGAACGGGGGGGCGTTCTTCGGCATGACCGAATCATACCCCAAAACCGCTAGTCGTGATGCTGCAGCTTGATGGGGAAAATCTTGAACAGACTGAGCATCTCCAAGCCCAAAAGGGCAATGGAGACGATGACCACCAGAATGGCGATGGTTTCGCCGAAATTCAGCCGGTTGCGATTGGGGTCAAAGCGCCTGGCCACCAGCCCGAGAATATTGAGGGTGGCGAAGCCGAAAACCAGCGCCCACAAAATGTTATAGACGTCACCCCGTTTACCGAATTCCTCGAGCACGACCAGTAGCAACAGCTGAAATTGGAAGGCGAGCCCCAGCCCCTTCAGGGACAGGGGAAGTGAGGCCAGCAGCGAAGTCAGGGACGCGGGCATGGGTGCGGTGTTGGACGCTAGAAGATGAAAATTTAATGGCTCGCCAAAAGGAAAGATATTACGCTTTTCTGCTCCCGAAGTCAGCCGTCACAAGTCAGTTTCATGGCAGGACTTACCAAATGCATTAACCACCAAGGACACGAAGGCACACGGAGGAAAGGCGGGGAGTGTCGTGCGTGCTCTTTCATCGCGCTGGGATAGAATGTCGCCGGTATGAAGAGGCGCGCTTGTGTTCTCTCTTTGTGGTTTCTGACCGCCGCGGTCTTGGCCGCGACCCCCGCCGCCGCTCAAGCCGGCCCGGGCAGCGCCGCTGATGGCGTCAATCAGGATACTCTTCGAAGCCGGGCGCAGGCCGCCCTCTCCGTGGTTCACGGCAGGCTCAAGCTGGCCGGTCTCGAACAGCCGGTAAACGTCCTGCGCGACCGCTGGGGCATTGCTCATATCTACGCCCAAAGCCAGCATGACCTGTTTTTTGCTCAAGGATTCGTGGCGGCTCAAGACCGCCTTTTCCAGATGGAATTGTGGAAGCGCTCGGGCCAGGGCCGTTTGGCTGAGGTTTTGGGCCCGCCAGCCCTGCAGCGCGATATCAATGCCCGCCTGCTGAGCTATCACGGCGACATGAAGGCCGAGTATGAAAGCTACTCGCCGGACACGCAGCAGATTCTCGAAGCATTCACGGCCGGAATCAATGCGTACATCGCGAGCCGCATGGCGGCGGGGGGCCCCGGACTCCCCCTCGAGTTTCAACTGGCCGGTTTTAATCCCGAGCCCTGGAAGCCCGCCGACTGCCTGAACCGCATGGCCGCGTTCTCCATGACGGGAAATGCGTTCGACGAACTGGAACACGCCCAGGCGTTGAGTGCCGCGGGAGCCGACGCGGCCTCGCTGCTCTTCGATTTCGATCCGCCGGTGAAACTGGACCCGGCGCCGGATACGAACCTGGCTGGGCTTTCGCCCGCTCTGCTGCACAATCTGGTGGGCAGCGATACGCGCATTGAATTTCCGCGGCACCCCGCCGAAGGCAGCAACAACTGGACTATTTCAGGCAAGCTGACCCGCAGCGGCAAACCGCTGCTGGCCAACGATCCGCACCGCGTAACTGCCGAACCCTCGCTGCGCTATATGGTCCACCTCGTTGCCCCGGGATGGGACGTGATCGGCGCCGGCGAACCGGGACTGCCCGGAGTCGCGCTGGGACACAATCAGAACATCGCCTGGGGCTTCACCATTTTCGGTCTGGACCAGCAGGACCTCTACCTGGAAGAACTGAATCCCGCCAACCCCTCCCAATACAAAACCGCCCGCGGATGGGAGACCATGCAGGTACGGAAAGAGACTTTTGGAATCCGCGGCGGCAAGAGCGTCGAAGTGGACTTGAAATTCACCGCCCACGGCCCTGTGCTCTGGGAGGACGGTAATCGCGCGCTGGCCCTGCGCTGGGTCGGCGCTGAACCCGGAACAGCCGGCTATCTGGGATCGCTGGCGGTTGACCGGGCGCAGAACTGGCCGGAATTCGAAGCGGCCATGCCGCGCTGGAAAGTCCCTTCCGAAAATATTGTGTATGCCGACCGCGCCGGCAACATCGGAGAGCACTCCACCGGCCTGGCTCCGCTGCGCAAAACCTGGACCGGGCTGTTGCCTGTGTCCGGCCGGGGAGGTTATGAGTGGTCCGGCTTTGTGCCCAACGCCAAGCTGCCACATCAATACAATCCGCGCCCGGGCTTCGTGGCTACGGCAAATCACAAGATGATTCCCGCAGGTTATCCATACAAGGTGGGATATAGCTGGGCGCCGCCTTACCGATTCCAGCGAATCACTGAAGTGCTGCAGCGGGCGAAGGCAGGCCAGCAAACTGGATGTCGGCGATATGCAGCGACTGCAAACCGATGTGCTTTCGCTTCCTGCTCAGCAACTGATCGACCTGCTGCGCGCGGCCACGGCGCGACAGAAACCCACCCCCGCCGCGGAACTTTTGTTGCACTGGAATTGTGAAGTCCAGCGCGACTCGGCTGCCGCGGCGCTATATGAGGTCTGGCTGCAGATCCTCACGCAGAAAACCATGGACATGGCGATATCACCCGCAGCGCGAAGCATGATTGATGACTGGTCGCCGCATCAGGTAATCAGCTACCTGGAGGGCATCAATCATTCAGGATTGGATACGCTGGTTGTAACCCGGGACTACAGGCTCCGAGAATCCCTGGAAGAAGCCTGGAAGGAAATGCAAAAGCTCCAGGGGCCGATTTCGACAAAGTGGTCGTGGGGAGAAATGCACCACGTCAGGTTTCGTCATCCCCTCGATCAAGTGACCGGCGCGGCTGCTCTCACCGATCCACCGCCCGTTTCCCGCCCCGGAGATGAGTACACCGTGAATGCCACTGGATATTACGACAGTTCTTTTGACCAGGTCTCAGGCGCCAGCTATCGCGAAATCCTCGACCTCAGCGACTGGGACCATTCGGTGGCAGTGAATGTACCCGGCCAGAGCGGGCAGCCGGCGAGCCCGCACTATTCCGATTTGATACCGCTGTGGAGTGAAGGAAAGTATTTCCCTTTGCTGTATTCGCGAGACGCGGTGGAGAAAGAAGCGACCGACAGGTTGGAGTTGCAGCCTTGAGAACGTGTCATCCTGAGCGGAGTGTCTGCGTCGCTTCGCGAAGCAGACACGGAATCGAAGGACCCCTGCCCTCGCGATTAAGCTTTTGTCCGGACGAATCCTCGGCCGGATGGGGAAACCGCTCCCCTAAGAAAAATCTCATCGAACCAGCGATCTCGAGAAGTAGGGGTCCTTCGACTGCGCAAGATCATTCGCAAGCGAATGATCCTGCTCCGCTCAGGATGACAGAGAGATTATCTGATGATCCAGGCAGGCGGTTTGCAGGGTGTCATGCAAGTCCTGCAACAGCCCGGTTCCGTGCCGGGCCACGAAATACACGCCGCCGATCTCGCGCTCCTGAAGGACTTTGTTGGGGTAGAGCGTGTTACTCAGCAGTTCGGCGTGACGGCCCAGGACCTCGCTCTGGCGCAACTCGGCCCGGGCCGCCCGTGAACGCAGTTGCTCGAGCTGATGCTGCATCTTCGATGCGGCGTTGGTCGCGGCTTCCACCAGCGTCTTGTCCAGGCGCTCCAGGGATTGCTGGATAGCGCCGAGCGATTGCTGTAACGACGAATCGGCCCGGTCGAAGGCAGATTGCAAGTCAGCCGGCAGGGTGTGCCTGGCCAGAGTTTCCCGCACCGCATCGGAACCTTGAAAGACGTCAGGAAGGGTCAGATGATAACGTTCAAGTAGCGCTTGAGGTTTGGTTTCGACGATGGTGGCGGAAAAACGGGGGAGAATGGGCGTCGCTCGTCCGAGCAATGCCTTATAAACCACCGCTCCCTGGCCGAAGTAAGCAATCTCCGCCGCGCCCCCTACATAAGCCAGCGTGGGCAAGAGGTAATCCTGCACCACCGGCCGCAGCAGTACGTTGGCATTGAACTGTTCGGGCTCCGATGCGATGCGACGCAACAATTCCGGCTGCGAGAGAGTTTCGTCGTTGACCAGGAACTCTGCTCCACTACCTGCCCTGCGATGCACCGGCACGCGCGAGCCCTGACGCAGCGTAAACAGAAGCGTGGACGACGACGTCACTTTGACCTGCTGGTGATAGCCCGCGGCTTCCAGTTCCCTGCCCCGCGCCAGTAAAGCGTCATCCAGTTCGGCGGCGCGCTCAATGGCGGCGCTGTAAATCGGGGCGGCGATGCGATGGAGTTCCGGGTCGGAAGCGTCGAGCAGGATCACGCCCCACTGGGCGAAGAGATGTGAAAACAGGCGCGCGAAGGCGCTACCGAAGTTCTCTCCCGGCCGGTATGAGTCGCGCAGGAATTTGGTCACATCCGAATCACCCAGCAGAGCAGCGGCCGCTTCAACGACCGGCTCAATCTCGGCGCCGAAGCTCACCGTTCCTACGGGAGCATCGGGCAGGCCGCGAGTAGGAGCGGAAAATTTTTGCAGCGAGCCGTCCGGGCCCAGAAGCGAAACGTGATTGATCTCATCCAGGTCGTGGTCGGAGGTGGCCAGCCAGAATATGGGAACGCAGTCGGAGCCGGCGCTGGCAGCCTCGCCCGCCAGTTTGACCGTGCTCAGGGCTTTGAAAAGCGAAAACAGCGGGCCCCCGAAGAGGCCGACCTGTTGCCCCGTGACCAGTGCGGAAGCGCCGGCGCGCAGGCGGCCAATATTTTCCAGAGTCTTAGGCGACGCGTCCCAGCCCCGGTTCTGCCTCTCCAGCATGTCCGCCACGCGCGCACGCCGCGCCGGGTCATAACTCGCCCCGGGTGTTTCGTCCTTGAACCATTGCGCAAAATGAGGAGGCCGGGAATAAAAAGGCTGGATGGCGGGAGACCAGGAAAGAAAATCGCTGAAAAGCCGGGTGGTGTGCGGAATCTGGCGGAATGGCAGACACTGCGCCTTCACCGGCACCTCTCCTGACACTGTTTCCTGCTACAGGGTTGGACGAAGGAAGTCATAGGTTGGTCAACGTAATGATTCTACCGTGTGCCCGTAATTGTGGCGCCGCCGTCCCGGCGGCTTTCGCGACAGCCGGCAAGATGCCGGCGCTACAAGTGAGATGTCAGAAACCGCGGCAGGATGCAAAAGGTGTCGAATGTGGGTGCGAGCGTCCCGCTCGTGCAGTGACTCTACGTGTGCCCGAATTGTAGCGCCGCCGTCCCGGCGGCTGTCGTGGGGCGCTACAAGAGCATCCCGCTCCTGGAGCCTACTGTTGCTGTTGTTCCTGTTGCATGGCCTTGGCGGGAACAGGGGGCGGTTCCTGCGCCTGTTCAACCAGCAGAGACCACTCTTCCGGCACCGGAAGTCCGTGCTCGAGTTCGGGCTGCTCGACCGAAGCAGTGACTCGCACCGCCACCGAGAGTTCGCTGGGAGTTTGTCCGCGAAAGATTCCGCGGGTCGGGGGCACATCGGCATAATCGCGACCGATCGCGGTGCGAATATGGCGGTCGCCCGCCAGCAGGCAGTTGGTGGGATCGAAGCCGACCCAGCCCAGCGGCGGCAGAAATGCTTCCACCCAGGCGTGGGTTGCGTCCACCACCGAGCGGTCGTGACTTTGCGCGCTGCGATAGAGATATCCGCTGACATAACGGCAGGGGATTTTTACCCGGCGCACCAGCGCAATCATGATGTGGGCAAAATCCTGACACACGCCTTGACGGGTCTCGATGGCGTGATCGATCGGCGAGTCCACTTTCGTGCTCTTGGGCACGTATTCGAACCAGTCGTAGAGCCTCTGGTTCAACTCCCGCAACAGGCTGAGAGGATCGCCGCGCCGGCAAACGTCCATCTGCCGGGCGAGCTCGATCAATCCCGGTGTGGGCTGCGCGAACTCGCTGGGAAGCAGCATTTCCCAGTAGTCTCCCATCTTCACCATGGCGTCGGCCTCGGCCCATGCATCGGCAGGCAAGGAACTCGGGATCTCGAGCACGGGCTGCATGTCGAGCAGCGACTCGGCCACGATGACGAGATAGGAATGCTGTCCCGGGATATCGAAATGGTGGATGTTGTTGCCCACGTGATCGCGGTAAGCAAACACGCGGCAGCGCGGGCTCACCGCCAGATGAAAGGTCAGGCAGCGCTGGTTGCCTTCGCTGCGGGGATGCATCCGCGCTTCCATGACGCTCTCGCTGACCGGAGAAGCGTAGTGAAATTTTGTCAGGTGCTGGATGGAATAGAACATGAAACCCTGGTTCCCTATCCTGCCAAAGCGGTCTGGATCGCGTAGTTTACGTAAAGCTCGTAAATGGTCTCGTGGATGTCGCGGCACTGCCGCAAAATATCCTGCAAATACCCGCCCACATCCTGCGAGAGGATTTCCGAAATCTGTCCGAAGCTGAGCGACGCCTGCAACCGACCAGCCAGCCGGGTCAACTGCGCTCCCCGGCGCTTGCCGCCCTCACCGTGAATGGCTTCGAGAGCGCGTTGCAGATGATCGATGGAGTAGCGCACCGAGTGCGGAAACTCGGGGTTCAACAGCAGAAATTCAATGATCCGGTCGGGACTGATGTCCGCAGTATAAACCTTGCAGTAGGCCTCAAACGCGGTACAGGAGCGCAGCAGCCCGACCCACTCGAGGTACTCGGCCGCCTCCGGAGTCTGATCGGGATGCCCCCAGAATTCGCGATGATACAGGCCCAGCAGAGCGACCGTGGCGCAAGCCCGCTCCATGTAGCGTCCTACCTGGATAAACTGCCAGCCTTCACCGTGACTCATGGTGGAATCGGTCACGCCCTGAATCAGGTGCACGCCTTCGATCACGGCCAGCAGAAAATCGGAGGGCAGCACGTCATCAGTCTCGTTCGGTTTGTGCCGCGTCACCTGGTGGAAGAGGCGGTTCAGCCTCTGCCACTGGTCCGAGCTGATCTCTTCCCTTACCTGGCGCGCGTTCTCGCGGGCGCCCGCTACGCAGGCGGTGATGGAGGAACGGTTTCCCGGATCGAAGGTGAGGATCTGGGCCACCTGGTAGGCGTCGCCGCTCCAGGAGAGGTTGGGCGGGTTTCCCAGTGCCGCCAAGACCCGGCGCCAGCGGCGGTCCGCACTGGTGGCCGATTCGTCCAGCATCAGGTTCAGATTCACGTCGAGGAGACGAGCGGCGTGCTCGGCGCGCTCCAGGTAGCGGCTCATCCAATAGAGGTTGTCAGCGACGCGAGAGAGCATGGCTTATTGGTTCAGCACCCAGGTATCCTTGCTGCCGCCGCCTTGCGACGAATTCACCACCAGTGACCCACGGCGCAGGGCGACGCGGGTGAGGCCGCCGGGAACGATGGTCACCTTGTCTCCGAACAGCACATAGGGACGCAAGTCAACGTGCCGGGGCTGCAATATGTCATCGATAAAGCAGGGCGCGCGCGAAAATGTGATGGTAGGCTGCGCAATGTAATTTCTGGGATCGGCGACGATACGCTCGCGAAACTCCTGTCGCTGCGCGCTGCTGCTGTGCGGCCCGATCAACATGCCGTACCCCCCGGACTCGCCCACGGCCTTCACCACCAGCTTGTCGAGATTCTGCAGCACATGGTCACGCTGTACGGGGTCATTGAGTAAATACGTTTCCACGTTGTTCAGCACCGGATCTTCATCCAGATAGTACTTGATGATTTTGGGCACGTAGGCGTACAGCGCTTTGTCGTCGGCCACACCCGTGCCGAAGGCGTTGGCCAGAGTGACGTTCCCTGCCCGATAAGCGTTGAACAATCCCGAGACGCCCAGCACGGAATCCGAGCGGAAGGCGAGAGGATCGATGAAGTCATCATCCACTCGCCGGTAGATCACATCCACACGCCGCAGTCCGGTGGTGGTCCGCATGTAAACCACATTGTCGTGGGTCACCAGATCGCGCCCTTCGACCAGTTCGATTCCCATCTGGCGTGCCAGGTAGGCGTGTTCGAAATAGGCGGAGTTGAAGACGCCGGGGCTGAGCAGCACGATGGTCGGCTCCGGCCGGCCCTCCGGTGAAAGCGAGCGCAGGGTGCTCAGCAGGGCCTGGGTGTAATGCTCGATGGGGCGCACGCCCTGGCGGCGAAACAGGTTGGGGAAGATACGCTTCATCACCCGGCGGTTGGTCAACATGTAAGAGACCCCGCTGGGCACGCGGAGGTTGTCTTCGAGAACCACAAACTCGCCGCCCGGCATTCGGATCAGGTCCGACCCGACCACCGCGACATAGACATTGCGCGGCACCTGCAGCCCACGCATCTGTCGCCGAAAGTGCTTGCAGCTATAGACGATCTCGCGGGGCACGGTGCCGTCGGAGAGAATGCGGCCTTCGTGATAGATGTCGCGCAAGAAAAGATTGAGGGCGGTGATGCGCTGGGTCAGCCCGCGTTCGATGCGGTTCCACTCCGCGCTGGTAATCAGGCGGGGCAGCAAGTCATAGGGAAAGATCTTCTCCGTCCCTTCGTCGCGGCCGTAAACCGTGAAGGTAATGCCCTGGTTGAGGAAGGCCAGGTCAGCGGAATGTTTGCGGCGCCGGATCTCATCCGCCGGCAGCGAAGAGAACGTCTCTAACAGAGGAGCGTAGTGCGGGCGAGGCTTGCCCGGGCTTTCAAAGGTCTCGTCATAGGCGTCATCGACGAGATAATTCTGCAGAACCGGGTGGTCGAAGCGGCTGACTTCCGCTAAACCCATGGCGAAGTATAAGGTGAGCCATTCGCGCTAGGCAATAGAGTTCCGGGCGCTTTGAGGCCGTCCCACCAACATCCCAGATGCCAGGCGGCGTGGACACAGCCAGACATTGGACTTACAACCATTGAGCCCAGATTTATCGATAGTCAAAATCGACAAAATAGCTGAACGTAATCGCGACGGGGTGCCTCTTCCAAGCTTCGTTTGGGTGGGATTGTTGTGTCAGTGGTGCGGAATTCAGATTTCTTCTGTTTGGTGACGTAGGAAAAACCCCGCCCAAGCAGAGCTTGGACGGGACACGCATTTCGTCCTCTACCTAGCGCTTGGCTTTCGAGAAGTCAGCCACCGCGAATACGACTCCGTTGCGCTCGGCGGCTCCGGCGCCAATGGTGTCCATGTCGGCGTCGAGCAGGTTGGCGCGGTGATTGGGAGACTGCATCCACTGCTCGCGGATGTTCTCCGCGCTCGGTCCGGCAGCGACGTTTTCCGACAGCCAGCTGAAGCGGGCACCCGCGCGCGTGGCCCGGCTGGGCAGGCTGGGTTCGCCAGAAAAGCCGTGCGAAATCGACCGCTGCGCCGCCATCATTTCCGCATGCTGCCGGGCGGCGTTGGCCAGGGCATCGTCCCATTTCAAAGGAGGCAGACCATGGGCTGCGCGCTCCCGGTTAATGGACTGGAAAAGCTGCTGTTCGGCAGCCTCGGTTCGGGGCTGAGCAACGAGCGAAGTGCATGAAAACACTATCCCAAGGATGACAGACGCGACCAGGGCAGAGGGCAAAAAGGTGGTCAGTTTCATACGATTATTATGATGCGCCGCCCGGCCTCTTCCCACCCCCCAAACGGGCCCCGCGGGCACTCTCCGGTTGAGCACCTTTTGTAACCTGAGCTACATCTAATCATATGTTTGACTTCCAGTCGGGTGACCCCTAGATTGGATGATGTTGGAAGATGCTGGAAGGGCCTCAGGGCTCTGGTTGTTCTGTTCTTTGCAGGCCATTCCCACCAGTGGGGGCGTCACGGCTTCGACGGAGATGCTTGCGGCCAAGAGGCATGCCAGGGTGCTCGCACCTGTAATCGTGGGCAAAATGATAATTGCCAATCAAGAAATGGCATACGCAGCCTAATTAATTAGGCAGCCGTTCTCCACAGCTTCGCCCTTGGGCTGTGAGCGAACGTCACACAGAGGGCTGCTCTTCTCTTCTACGTCTGGGGAGAGAGGCTAAGATCTCAGGCTAGCGGCACCCGTTTCTTGTCCGTTCTGAGCGGAGGCCGCGAACGTCCCAGGGTAATGCCTGGGGCATGAACGTGAATAAGCATGTAGTCTCTTGACCAGTAACATTTTCGGACGCGGGTTCAACTCCCGCCGCCTCCACCATAACTTCAGTCGTCGGACGTCAGACCTCGGACTTCAGCTTCGCGCGCAAGCCAGATAGCAATTCTGGAGATCTTTACCTGAGGAACGTCCCGTCTGTCCCCAGCTTTCTAGAGCAAGCTGTCGATAACGACGGTATGCCTTCGGGGTGCATCAAAGTGGGATGGGGAAGAACGTAGCACTTTTGAGCCATTGTCGCGGATGACGACGCAGGGAGTAGAATGCTGCATCCAGCCAAGAAGTACAGAAAGCGCATTCCGACCGAGGAAAGGTTGGCTCTCGCGTGCCATCAGTCCGCGTGCTGGTAGTTGAGGATTACGAACCGTTTCGGCGGTCTGTCTGTTCGATGCTCGAAACAAGGCCTGAATTGCAGGTCATCGGAGAAGTGTCGGACGGATTGGAAGCAGTTTACCAAGCCGAAAAACTGCAACCTGATTTGATTGTGCTGGATATCGGGCTCCCATTACAAAATGGGATTGAAGCCGCTCGACAAATCCGTGAGCTTTCCCCTAACTCTAAAGTACTGTTTCTAAGTCAGGAATCCTCCGCCGATTTGGTGGAAGAAGCTCTCAGATTGGGGGCGCTCGGCTATGTTGTCAAGGCCCATGCTGGAACCGAACTGTTAGCCGCTGTGGAAGCGGTTTCTCAGGGCAGGCAATTCGTCAGCCGCGGATTGTCGGGTCCCCACTTCACTCACACAGCCGACGTGCAGCCTCCCATTCTTAAGACAGAGATCAACCGCAGCCATCGGGTAGGGTTCCACAATGATGATGCAGCTTTTCTGCTTGATTTTGCTTGTTTTATCGAAGCTGCTTTAGATGCCGGGAATGCGGTTATCGTGATTGCGACCAAGTCACACCTGAACGGCCTGGCGCAGAGATTGCAGGAGCGGGGCCGTGATCTCGCTGCCGCCCTTGAACAGGGTGGCTATATTCCGTTGGATGTTGGCGACGTGCTCGCAAGTTTCATGATCAATGAAATGCCTGACCCGCTTCGATTACGGACAGTCGCGGGCGCTCTGCTCACGGAGGCGGCCAAAGCGACAAAGGGGAACCCTCCCCGTGTCGCAGTATGTGGCGAATGTTCACCGACCTTGTGGGCAGAGGGTAAGGCGGATGGAGCGGTTCGGGTCGAAAATCTCTGGGATGAGATAGCCAAGACATACGAGGTGGATATACTCTGCGGGTATGTGCTGACGAACTTTCAGCGCGAACACGAAAAGCACATCTATGAAGGAATCTGTGCAGAACATTCAGCCGTTCATTCGCGGTGAAAAGGACTATCAGGCGGGCTCTGAATGCTGCGCTGCTGAGCCTTCCAATTCGGGCACCTAATTGTAGTCGTCCCCACGATTTCGGTGTTCTTTACCCCGCCGCCAGCATGGAATCAGTTCCTTTGAAAGGCACACGAGCGTGGATCGTGGTGCCATTGCCGGGCTGTGATTTGATGGAAATCTCACCACTCACCAACTGCATTCGCTCCCGCATGCTGATGAGCCCGAGGCCGCGACGGTGGATGGCGTCCTGCGGATCAAAGCCAACTCCCAGGTCGCTCACGGTCAGTTGAATCTCTCCCTCGGTACCGCGCAGGTCCACCTTGATGTGACGCACGCCACTGTGCTTCACCGCATTCTGCAGAGTTTCCTGTAAAACTCGGAACAGACAAAGCGAGATTTCCTTGGGCACACTTCGCGGCATCTCCGTATGGCTGAAGTCAATCTCCACCTTCTGCTGCTCGGACAACTCCTTGCAGAAGCTCCTGGCCGCTGCCACAATGCCCAGAAATTCGAGTTTTGAAGAATGGAGGCGGTGCGATAGAGCCTGAATGTCCGCGGCGATGTCGGAAAGGCGCAGGCTGGCGTGATGGATGTGATCGTGAAATTCAACTGCCGAGGGTGGAAGTTGTTGGTTCCATCGATCCAGCTCGACTGCCAACAGCGCGATCCGTTGGTTGACGTCGTCGTGTAGCTCGCGCGCGATCCAGGTACGCTCCTCCTCGTGGGCCTCAATCAGCTTTCGCCCCATGTCGGCAAGAGATTCCTCCGCGAGCTTGCGCTCGGTGACGTCTGAACAGGTGCCGATGTAGCCGGCAAAAGAGTGGTCCGGGCTGAATCTCGGCACACCGATATCCGAAAGCCAGCGATACTGTCCATCGTGCCGCCGGAGCCGATACTCCATCTGGAAGGATTCCCGCCGATCGAACGCCTGAGTGTAGGTATGCATACACCTGTTAGAGTCTTCAGGGTGCACACTTTCTACCCAGCCGTTGCCCAGCTCGGCCTCAAGTGGCCGACCGGTAAACTCCAACCACGGTTGGTTCACGTAGGTGCATAGCCTGTCAGTTCCAGCCATCCAGATCATTACCGGGGCTGTGTTGGCAACCAAGCGGAAGCGCTCTTCGCTCTCACGGACTACCTGCGCGGCTTGTTCATGCTGCTCGGCGAGGGCTGCCAGAACCATAGAAGGAATCGAAACGAAAACCAGGAACATCTGGAGCGGCAACGGGTGGGTAAGGGGTACCATGGCGGAAAACGGACCTCGGCCATTGACTGCGCCCCAAATGGAGAGAGAGCTCACTGCAACCAGCGAAGTGCTAACTCCCAACGATCCAAATCGCAATGCGGACCAGAGCAGAAAGGGGACCAGTGTATAGAACAATGCAGGCGATCTGCTGTCCTCAGGGACCGTGAACACGATGTAGCTGACAAGAGCCAGCCCCGCAATGAGCATGAATCCCTCGAGGTGATGGGCACGCGATCTTCGCATCAATACACGCCCTTCGCTTACCCAACTCAACAGGGCCGGGGTCACCGTGACGAAGGCAAGAACCTCGGATAAAAAACAAATCTTCCAGCCCGTCCAATAATCGGGGGCGGTGCCATGCGCGCTCAAAAATGCCCCTGCGAATGGCGCAAGGACAATGGCGAAGAACGAATACTTGGCCAAGGCTCTCACGCTGTTGAGCCTAGGCACGCCGTTGAAGCAATATCTAAGACCAACTGCCGAAATAAGCACTTCGACGGTATTGCCCGGAATGAACCAGGCAATTGAACTCAGCGGCACGCCTGCATGCAGGTCAGCAACAGCAAACCCAACAAAGGCTGCGGGGATAACCACTGGCCAGGTGCTGACGCGGACCAACAACAAACCTGTTACCAGAATCGCGCAACCTGGCCAAAGCGGCCACACTGTCTGGGGATTCGAAATCAGCGTCCCTACCAGAGTTGGGACGAGGTATGACAATGCGATTGTTATGCATACCACAAGCAACGTCGAACGCGAATCAGAATACGGTTCGCTGTTAAAAATGCGGCTACCGAAGTTTGTCATACGTGCTTCTCTCTCTATCGTGAAGCACAGCTGTTTGACGAATCGTTCGAAGCATGCTTTAGCGCCGTTCGGTTGCGTTATCGCAGATAGACCATCGATCTATTTCGCATGAGCGAATCGTACATCCGATGACCCATGACTGGCGAAAAATCGCGATTTCACTCATTTGACCCGGATTTTGGCGAACAAACGGCGCAAGCTTGTGCTAACGCCTGTGGGTGTCGAAAAAGTCCGTCAACAAAACGTCTTTCCCATCTGCGAGTGTACTGCTGTCGAGTTATTCCTGGATCTCTGTTTGGCTAGGTGGTGGCTGGCAGAGAAGGCGTTATCGGTCGACTGAGGAACCGCACCAGGCGTTTGATGTTCTGGGCTACTGCTGCCAGGAAGAATTGCTCCCGCACAAACTTCAGTCGTCGCAGGCGCAAGCGGCGTAGCCCGATCTGATTCTTGAGTTCCGCAAACAGCGCTTCTACCTTCTTTCTGTGCCGCTGTGCTCTGGCGAACTCTGCGTGTTTGCGAGTTCCCGAGCGCGTTGCTGGGCTGGTTCCTCCATGTGGATGGCAAGATAGCCGGGTGCCCCACACATTCGCGTACTTTACGAATGTGTGGGGAATGCGTGCGTCCTTCTCACTCGTGGCTTGCGATACCTCGGGGCCAATCGTTCAAGCGCTCCGAGCAACGGCGTTTGATTGCGATCCCGACGCATTCCAGTTGTGCCGAAAACCCACACATCGCAAAGTGCGCGATGTGTGGGGCACCCGGCCAGGGCGACCCGCTTATCGCCTTCAACATTTCGGGAGAACCGAAGGGCTTTCCAGTCAGGTCAGGCGGGGCGTAATATTGAGCCGCCAGCACGGCAAAACGGAAATCCAGATGAGGTTGGAAAGCATGGCCAGAGTTCTTGTCATCACGGGTGATGGCGGTGAGTCGTATGAAGCGCTTTATGCGGTTCACCGGTTTCGGGAGGAGGGCTGGGAGGCCGTGGTTGCGGCTCCGACACGCCGGTTGCTGCATCTTGTGATGCACGACTTCAAGCCGGGATGGGACACCTATATTGAAAGAGAGGGCTATGGGCTCGAGGCAGACATAGCATTCGATCAGGTAAGGGCCGAGGACTATGACGCAGTGCTCATTCTTGGCGGCAGGGCGCCCGAGTACTTGCGGAACAATGTCTGCCTGTTGGATATTGTCCGGGCTTTCGATCGAGCGGAGAAGTGGATCTTCGCCATCTGCCATGGCATTCAAGTGCTGGCTGCTGCAGGGCTAATCAGCGGCAGACGTGTGACCTGTTACGAACATGTGCGCCTCGACGCGGAGCAGGCCGGAGCCATCTATGTCACCGACGAAGCGGTGTGCGACGGGCGCATCGTGACGGCACAGACTTGGCAGTCACATCCGCAATTCTACCGTGAGATCTTCGCGCGCGTTTCTCGCAAATCCATTCTTGAATCTACTCAGCAGCACGGCCAGGCTATCTCCTAGTGAATGACTTCAATGAGCCACTCGCAGCCAGCGCATGGTTCCAATCGCGGCTGCCCCACCCTTTGCGATTCTCAAAAGGTGGGAGATTCAACTTTTGCTTCTCGGGGTTTTGATTCTTAACGGGTGGATCTTCAAATCTGGGAGCGCGAGAGTCAAAATCCCCAAAAGGTCGAGAGTTCACAAAACCCACCCTTTGAAAACCGCACAGGGTGGGACGGCCTCGCAAAGACTAAACAAGCAGCTCCCTCCACTTCGCAGACCATCGCTTTGCGATGATCTGCTCCGGTCGGGATGACAGAAGTTGAGGAGATCGAAATATCCCCACTCAAGCCAGAACCGGCTTGAATGGGCCACCGGCGTCAATGCTCTGACCAGACCCCCGTCAGTGTCCGGCGGACGGATCGCCGGTTGGCGGTGGGGCGTGATCCATGGCGGCGGGTGGCCCCAGCAACTCCGTAAAGATTGGTTTCAGCGCATCTGCCCAGACTTGATATCCCCTTACGGTGGGATGGAGTTTGTCTTTTGGGTTCATCATCCCGTCGAAGAGCCGCCCATTGGCGTCGGCTAGCTTGTCGTTGATATTGAGATATCGAATCTTCGGGCCGTCAGCGAACTGCGACATTGTGCGGTTGATGCTGGCGATGACGGGAAGGAACGCCATATTGTCGTTTCTGGGGAAGATCCCCATCACTACGATTGTCGCCGCGGGCGCTTTTTCCTGAATGACATGCACAATCGCCTGAAGACCTCGCGCAATGTCATCCGCTCTCGCCTGGACGTCCCCAGCGGCCGACAGATCGCCGACGTTGTTGGTGCCGGCGAGCAGAACCACGACCTTAGGGTTGACTCCGTCCAGTTCGCCATTTTCCAGACGCCAGAGGATGTTCTGGGTTTGATCAGCGCCCCAGCCAAAATCAGCCGCGTTCCAGCCGAAGAAATTCTGCTTCCAGTTGGCGAGCAGCTCCGGATAGTCAAGGGCACCCCACCTTCTGGTGATCGAATCGCCCTCGAAGTAAACGTCGATCCCGGATTGCTTAGCCTTTGCCAGCAGCTGGGAATGAGCTACCAGAGAGTTTGCGTCCCTTCGAAAAACCGGCTGATCGGCCGGAAGCTCCCACGCTGCCGGGTGATGGCCGAAGAATTTGTCCGCCCAGGGAATGAAGTACTTCCAGTTGGGGGCATCGGTGTGTCCGCCGTTATGTTGGCGCCATGCGAGTTGGCCATCGAGCAGCCCCGTGTTCACCGGCGGCATTTTCGCGTTGTGATAGTCCTCAGTCACGCCCAGGTCCTTCGCACCCAATAGCCGGAAGACCGGCCCTGCGGCCACGGTCGCCATAAAGCTTCCCTGCTGGTCCAGCCACTTTGAGTCTCCCATTTTGGGTATCCCATAGCTGATGAACGTGGGTCGCGGCGCACACAACGCAATGAGTTCGTTCGAATCCACCGGCAGGTTGCCGGCATTCCTGCTTCCGAACGAAGACTGGGCCGCGCCGTACTTCAGGAAATTTCCTGCCATCCAGTGGTATTCGCCAGACCCCGTGAGATTCTCCACCACTTCTCCGAAATCGCGCCGGTGCGGTTTGCTGCCGCCTTCTCCGGAGGAACCCACCAGCACAATCGCAAAGCGAGGATCGAACGCCATGGTCACGAGCGCGGCCTTGCCATAACGAGAGACGCCTTCGATGCCAACGTGCTTCGCATCCACGCTCTTGTCCGTCTCCAGATAGTCGAGGCCGCGCGAGGCGCCCCAAGCCCACGCTCGCAACGCGCCCCAGTCCTCCGGGCTTCGGGGCTGACCGTTGTTGGTAAGGCCAATGATTCCCTTGGTCAGGCCTGCGCCGTTGTCCGCTTGCACGCTTCCGGTGTCGAGCAGCGCATAACCCCACCCGTCGGCAACGAGTTGCTCGGTCGCGGGCGGATCACTCCCCAACATCTTCATGAATTCCGGATGGCTTGCCATGATCCGGCGGAAGGCCGCGCTGCTGAACATGATCATGACAGGCACGGGACCCGTCGCGTTCCGGGGCGTGACCAGCGTCATCTCGATGTCAACCTGAAGCAATGGGTACGCGGAGTTGTCCACATGTCCCACCAACTTCTTTTCAACCACAGGGAAAGCACCGGCCTGTGAATCGGTGGTGCTCTTCACCTCCCAGGTCACCCGAGGCACATGGGGAGGAATGCGGCCGACGACCTCGCGCTCGAAGTCTTCGACAATCTCGGGGCGCCGCTGCTTCCACCACTGCTCCGCGGATGTGACCTTTTGCCCGTTCTTCGAGGTGAGCGCATCGGGCAGATCGCCATATGGATTCGCCTTACCCTCGTCGTAGTTGGCGTGATTGGGGTCTTTTTCATTTCCGCTGGGTCCGGGGCGGAGAGTTTTGATCCCCAGTTGGTCCATCATGTTTTGATGGTCCTGCTCCGCCGTCCAATTCGTCGGGGGCGATTGCTGTGCGGGGGCTATCTGACAAACGAAAACGGCCAATGCGGCGAGCGCGGCAACCCTCGACAGCGCCTGCTTCGAGTGCTTGGAAACAATCATGTTTGACTCTCGAACAAGGATGTTATCGGACAACGATCGCGTTTGGATACCTTGGATTCGGCGTTAGGGACGTCGCGTCCCGCTCTGCGGTTTTCGAAAGCTGGGAATGCGCTCGTAATAATTGTCGTTTCGACAGAGGCGGCGATGACACAGAACTTACGTGTACACATATACTGTGTTAATGAATGTCACCCTTTCTATTGACGGCAGACGGTCGCCCGGGCTCGCAAGAACGCAGAGGCCATGGGCAAGAGCCTCAATCAGTTGATCCGCGACTATCTACAAAGGTTGGCTGGGGGCGACGATCCGGAACAAAGCATCAAAGAATTCGAACGCCTCTCCGGAAAAGGCAATTCACGGGGCTGGAAGTTCAATCGAGACGAGATTCAGGGGACTTATTAATCCCGTGCAAACGCCGCCCTCACCCGCGAACGCGTCATGTAGACGAGCAAGGCGCCTGCGATGCCCACGCCGACTGCGCCGCGCAGTATGTCGCCGCGAAGCAGGTTCACGAAATCTCCCATCACCTGGATGGCGATGATGACCACGGCCAGAATCCATCCCCAGCGGCGACGCCGCCACCAGCCCATCGCGGCCACAGCCAGGATTATCGCCAGCAACCAGAAGACAATACCGATGGGCGCGCCCAAGGGCGCGAGTTGCGCGTAGGCGACTGGATTCAGGCGCCAGGCGCGGTCGAGAATTGTCCCAGGGAACACCAGGGTGGTTCCCGCAAGTGAAGCCATGGCAGCGCCAAAGAGAAGGAATGCGGCGACCGCAGTCAACCCTCGGGGCGATCTCTGTGGCGAGTCTGGTGGCATGTGGGCTGATCGGCCGACCTATGTGTGCAGGACGGCAGTGAGATTACCAGCGGTCGGGAATTATATGACATGGTGGGGTGGGCGGTCGTCCCCATGCACTGCGAAGGCTGGAAGCACTTCAGTGAATCACCCGGGAAATCTGAATTTATAAGGCGGCTGGGCAAGTAAGGGTGCTCTGGATGGCGCCTGGAAGTGCGATCAATGACCTGCCGAGCCTGGCTCGGCCTGGACGGGTCGGAGACCCGTCCCCACATGAGCTAGACCGCGAGCAGCACTCTGGACTCGTTGCCGGTGGAAGCGAAGCGTTCCCTGAGCGACTCGTAGCCGCGGCGGGTAAACCGGATGACGCCGCGCTCCTGCTCCTCGACGTAGCCCTCGTTCCTCAGGTCGGCAATGACCGCTCGCACCGACGAAGAATCGACGATCTGTTTCGGCAAGCTGACGAAATGGGCGGGATCTGCTTCGTAGCGCTCGGTCAGTGCGGCCAGCAGTCCGTCCCGGATCGATATGATGTTATCCATTTGACCCTCCCATCCGGAATAATGCGATCCTAAGCGTCCTGCGCCGCGTGCAGAATGGCACACTGGTGCCACAGGCAGGTTACCTTAGTCACGCCGCAATGGTTCGCCGCTAACCTCCGCGATTCAATCTGCCCAACCCAGAGAGCCGGCTTGCCGACTGAATCCGGGCGGGGGACGGAATGATTGGACCGGCTGTAAATCCCGCTCCAGACGGGGCTTTTCGGAGGGCGATCGGGCCACGTTTGTGCAAACAATTTCACCGCACGGCGCAACTCTCCCCCCAAAACCTAGATAGCACTTCTGAAAGGTTTGGTATCCGGGTTGCGTATTGTCACAGTGGAGTCAAAACCAGGTCGCAGGATTCGGGGCACTTTTAGGCTCGATCCTGGATTCTGCCAAAGGTCGGAGGCATTTCGATGAAGACAACGTTGCTGGTGTTGGGCCTGCTATGTTTCGCAGGAGCGGCCTTTGGACAGGCCAGTCCCGGGGGAGTTGGATTAAGCGCTGAACCCATTGTGTACGAGTTTCAGAGCCACGCTGGACACGCCTCTCAAACCGAGATGGGGAGGCGCCAGGACATCATGGAGCAGTCCAACAATGTGCAGGCTCACGGGGTGAGGCCGCTGTGGGAAGTGGCCACGCCGGCTTACGTCGTTCCGCTGGGTGATTCGGCCCGCATGCTGAAGAAAGAACACATGTACGCCAGGAAAGCCGAGATCGTCTGGAACAACTGATTCTGGTCCGCTGATCACGGTTCGCTGATCACGGCTCGCGCCGCAGAATAAGTTTACGGCCGAAGGTGCCTCATCTGTCGCATCGACTGCGACAGGTGAGGCATTTTGCTTTTGGTGCAGGCTGCATTCCGCGTAGTATTGTCGGTCTGAATGCCCTTGCCTACGCAGACCCTTAATGTCGCGATGATCGGCAGTGGTTCCATTGCCAAAGCGCACTCCAATGCCTTTCGCCAGGTCACGCACTTCTTTGACGTCCCCTACGATTTGAGATTGAAGGTGATCTGCGGACGCAACCAGGCCAAGCTTGACTCCGCCGCGGCGCAGTGGGGATGGGAAGAAAAATCGACCGACTGGCAGGCGGTGGTGGCGCGTCCCGACATCGACGTTGTTGATATAGCCGTGCCCAACGTCCTGCACGCGCCCATTGCCATCGCCGCGGCCAGTGCCGGGAAGATGGTCTGGTGCGAGAAGCCACTCGCGACTTCCCTGCCGGAGGCCGAGAGCATGGCGAAGGCGATAGGTAAGACTCCCAACCTGGTCTGGTTTAACTACCGGCGAATTCCAGCCGTCGTCTTCGCTAAACGACTGATCGACGAAGGCCGCGTGGGACGAACCTATCATTACCGTGCGCTGTATCTAAATCAGTCGGGAAACGATCCCAGCAAAGCCGGGACATGGCGCTACAAGCGCTCCGAGTCCGGACTGGGAGCGGCTGGAGATCTGCTATCCCATTCCATCGATTCTGCCCTGTATCTCAACGGACCGATTACTGAATTGACGGCCATGATGCATACGTTCGTCTCTGGACGCGATGTGGACGATGCCACGTTTTTCCTGGCGCGCTACGCCAATGGCAGCGTGGGCAGCTTCGAAGCCACTCGCTACGGCGTGGGCTGCCGCAATCGCCATGCCTTCGAAATCCATGGTTCCAAGGGCATGTTGAGCTTCAATCTGGAGCACATGAACCAGCTGGAGTTTTACGACGCCGCCGAAACGCCCAACCAGCAAGGCATGAAGAACATCACGGTGACGGGGCCGAACCATCCTTATTCCGACAATTTCTGGAAGCCCGGCCACATCATCGGCTACGAGCACACCTTCATCGCGCTGCTAGGAGATTTCCTGAAAGCGCTGGCCCGTAAAGAATCACGCTACCCGGATTTTGATGATGCGGTGGCAGTGCAAAGAGTGCTGGATGCGGTCGAGCGCTCAGCGGCATCGCGAGCATGGGTGAAGCTGTAGACTGTGTGGGTCATGTGTGGGTCGGACACTCTTGTCCGACGCCTTTGCCTTTGGTCTTGGTGATGACCTTGATGTTGTTATCGTAGGCTCAAGTGGAAGATCGCAATCTTAAAGTCAAAAACAACTTCAAAGGCGTCGGACAAGAGTGTCCGACCCACACTGGCTTCGTTATTTGAACTCAAGCCTCTGGGGAGATTTTTTCAGCGCTGCACTCGTCCTGAGCCGTCGCCCTTGAGCAGCGCGTTCACTTCGTCCACGGTAGAGCGGCTGAAGTCGCCCAGCTGGGAATGCTTCAGGCAGCTGGTGGCCACGGCAAACTCCAGTGCTTCCTGATGTGTCGGCAGCATTTGAAAACCGTAAATCAGGCCGGCAGCGAAAGAATCGCCCGAGCCCACCCGGTCCACAATATGAGTGATCTCGTAGGATCGGCTAACGCTGAAGCCCTGACGGTCATTGAGGCAGGCTGACCAACCGTTATGCGAGGCGCTCTTCGATTCCCGCAAAGTGATGGCAATCGCTTTGAGGTTGGAATACTCGGCCAGCACCTTTTCGGTCAGCTTCTGGTATTGCGCCCGATCGAGCTGGCCGGAGTGTACGTCCACGTCCGCTGCGATTCCGAGGGCCATCTGCACATCTTCCTCGTTGGCGATGGCGATATCAATATTCTTTACCAGCTCGCGCATCACTTCAGCAGCCGGCTTGCCCCACTTCCACAGGTTCTTGCGATAGTTCAAATCGCAGGAGACGGTGATGCCCCTGGCCTGCGCTTTCTTCACGGCTTCGAGCGCCAGCTCGGCCGCCGAACTGCTGATGGCCGGAGTAATCCCGGTCACGTGGAACCAGCCCGCGCCTTCGAGCACACTCTCCCAGTCGATGGCACCTGGCTTGGCCAAAGCGATGGCGCTGTAGTCGCGATCGTAAGCCACCTTTGAAGGACGCTGGTTGGCCCCGGCCTCGACGTAATAGACGCCCATGCGACCTTTGCCGCGCACGATTCGTGAAGTATCAACGCCAAAGCGCCGCAGTTCGCCGATGACGGCATCGGCCACCGGATTCTTGTCCGGTAGGACCGTGACGAAAGCCGCGGGCAGTCCCAACTGCGCCAGTGCCACGGCAACATTGGCTTCGCCGCCGCCAAACGTCGCAACGAACCGCCCGGTCTGCAGAATTCTTTCGAAGCCCGGCGGTGCCAGCCTCAACATGATTTCGCCAAAAGTTACGGTCGTCTTTGTCATGTCCCTGGATTCGTTCTCTCCGATGATTTTCAGGCCTTACGTTCAAATCTTTCCCGTCAGTGCCGCTTCTTCTTATTTCTCCCCGCGACCAGTTCGATACCCAGTTTTGCCAGGACGACGTCTTCACTGGATGAAAGCCCGCTGACAGCCACCGCGCCGACCACCTCGCCGTCTCTCCAGACCGGAACGCCCCCGCCCCAACCTACAAACTTGGGGTCGCCGTAGTAGGCGATGTCGTGGCCTTTTTTCGGATGCCGCACCCGGTCTCCAATGTCCTGGGTGGGCTTGCGTTCCCGCGCGGCTGTCCACGCCTTGTTGGCAGCGATGCGGATGCTGGACAGTGGAGCGCCATCCATGCGGGCAAAGGCAATCAGTTCGCCATGCGAGTCCGCCACCGCGATCACGGCAGCCTTCCCCATCGCCAGCGCCTTTTCGACGATCCGGTCGATGATCTTACTGGCTTCGGAATATTCGATGGTCTGGCTTGGCTTCATTCCGGCTTCCTTGGACGCTGGGTTGCGCAAGCCAAGGATTGTAAATCATATGGAAATGGAACCGGAGCCGGGTTCGAGGCAAAGCTGCATTTGCACTCCCCGTCTAGCGCCCGTTTGGCAATTGATCGAAAGGAAGCCAGGCGTTGATCACCCGGCCAATCACTGAAGCTTCTCGCGGCACCCTGAAACGTCTGACGGACTGTCGGGAGAGGGGATAGGGCAACAGTGTGAGTTCCCTGCCTTGCAAATCACACCAACAGCAACTATGCCCCTCGGTATGCCAAATCAGATAGACCGGACGTTCCCGCATACTCTTCCAGTCAGATATCTGGACGGTAGTCTGCGTGACATCCACCTCCACCAGGGAGCCGGGAGGAATCAAGTCTCCCATCGAGTCATCCTTCAGGCCGATGGCAGCATATCGGTAACGTTTTGGATCGAGGCGCCTGAACTGCGCCGGTGGTAAACCCGCCAGCTCTTGTGGATTCAGTGTGAGCAGACGAGTGTCCTGGCTGTTAAAGCCGGCATCGAAGTTGAGTTGAAAGCGGAAACCAGGTTCCCGGTCCGGGATGGCCAAAGAATTTCGCACGCTGGGCTCACCCTGACCGATGCATTGCCTGATTTCCTGGCTATCAATACCAAACCCCAGCAAGAGTTCTTCCAGAGGAACCTGGAGGCAAACCGCCAGGCTAACCAGCTTGTGAATGCTGGGAACAGCTCCGGTTTCGACATCGGCCAGCGTTGAGTGCGAAAGGTAAAAATCTGGGTCGCCTTTAACATCGGCAATCGACCGGCTGACCCGTTCGATATCACTCGATCTGACAGAGCGCTCTTCCCGCAACTCTCGAATCCATTTACCTGCGTTCATGCGCGAGGTTCGCGCGATTTCACGTGTCAACTGTTGACTCCTCGATTGGGACAGCAATCTGCTGTCCTCAGAAATGTATGAAGAAAACGAAGAACCGCTCTCGAACCACTCCAAAAGCCTTCGCGCAATGAACGAAGCGTCGAAACAGACGGAAACGAACTCGGATACTCAATCCGCGTCCCTGTCGCTGCCCTGGCGCGACTTCTCTTCTCTGTATGTCGAGGCCTCCTTCGCCAGACAAGAGGACCCTCAGTGAGTCGGTCAGGCCACCAGGCCGGACGCTCGATCAAGGACTTAGTTGTAGATCCGATGACACCCTGGGGAAAAACGCGGCCTCAAGCACGGAGGAAAAACGGATGCGCGCTGACGTACACCGCAGATCGTGCTAGTTCGAAGCGGACTTCGTCGGTGCATTCCTGACACCGGGGAAAAATATCCCCGTAAAGTGCGATGACATGATGTGATGAAGCGTGCTGCACTGAGTGGACGACCCGGTATCCGGAGCAGGGAGTTCTGTCGCCCGGCTGAAAAATATCCGCCATTCTTCTGAGTTTCCTTTACTAAAAGGTCTGGGCATGGTTTATGCTCATTATGTATACACCGTACTGTTAACGATGTCAACGTAATTATTTGGAGACCCGACAGGAACGACCATGCCTAGACAGCCGGACCCTCAACTAGAGATTCGCATCCTGAATGCTGCGCAAAAACTGTTTTTGAAAGGAGGAGAGAAGAGCCTTTCCATGCGAACCCTGGCGAAGGCCGCGCATACCAACACTCCGGCGGTCTATCGCCGCTACAAGAGCAGAAAGCAGATCCTGGCAGCGCTGGTTCAACGAACCCAGCAGGACTTATCGGCCGTGCTGGAGCCTTGTGTCTCTTTCCAGGATGCCTACCACCGCCTGGTTGGGTTCGCTCTCGAGCACCCACACGAGTATCAACTCATGAATGCGGCCTTTTCAAAGGTCAGTGAGCGGCCTAACTTCGAGTTTATGAAAAAACGAAGTGCCGAATGGTTAGGAGGGGCTCCTGAGGACCACACGGACTTGATCCTGGCTTTGTGGGCGTTAGCGCACGGGACCGCCTCGTTGCTGATTTCAAGGGCGGTTCCCTCCGTTCACGAAACGAAACTGCGCTCAGTTGTGGATAAGGCTGCCGAACTGCTGGTGCAGAACGCGTCCACTTTGTCGGCTCGGAAGTAGGGCAAAGCAAACTCTTTGCCGCAAAGGGCGTAAAGAATGCCACCCAGATTTGCTACTATCTTGGTCGGCGGAAAAGAAACAAAGAGCACGCAGTCCAAAACCAACCATGACTATGCTGAAACTGAAGGTTCTCGGGAAGGTAATTGAATCAGGACTGGTCGCCATCGTGCGGACCCATAGCTCAGACCAGGCCGCGCGTATCGCGGAAGCCTGCGCCCTGGGGGGCGCGGCGGCGATTGAGATCACGTTCACCGTCCCGGGCGCAGCGGCCGTGATTGAGGATCTCGCGAAGAAATACAAGTCCGGCGAAATCCTCATCGGGGCGGGGACGGTGCTCGACCCCGAAACTGCCCGCATCGCCATATTGGCCGGGGCGCAATACATCGTCAGCCCGTCGGTGAGTGTTGAAACGGCGCGCTTGTGCAACCGCTACCAGGTCCCTTACATGCCGGGTGCCGGAACCATGCGCGAGATTGTGGACGCGATGGAGTGCGGCGCCGACATCGTGAAACTCTTCCCCGGCGAAACCCTGGGACCTGCTTTCGTAAAGGCGGTCAAAGGCCCGCTGCCCCAGGCATCCCTGATGCCGACCGGCGGCGTGAGCATCGACAACGTGGCGGAGTGGATCAAGGCCGGCGCGGTGGCGGTCGGCGTGGGCGGCAGCCTGACTGCGGGGGCTGAGAAGGGCAACCTGCAACTGGTCACCGACACGGCAAAACAGTTTGTCGAGAGGATCGCAAAAGCACGGGGAAAGTAGGGCACGACTTTTGGCGTTCCTGGCGGCTGTCTTTGCGTCCTTTGCGGTTTAAGATTTTTGGTAGTTCAGGCAAGAGTCAAACGCTTTACCGCAAAGGACGCAAAGCAAACCAGCGCTTACCTTGGCGCGGACTTCCCAGTCTCCTGTGGCACTCGCTTATGAAAATTGGCCTGGGACTGTATCGCCACATGCTGACGCGCGACTACTATGACTTCGCGCGGCAGGCAGGCTGTACTCATGTGGTGGTGCACCTGGTTGATTATTTCAAGCAGAGCGCGACGAACCCCCGCGACAATCAGCCCACGGGTGGGAAGTACGAACCGTGGGGGAGGGCGGGCGATCCCGAGAAGTTGTGGACAGTCCAGGAACTAAAGACCCTTCGCCGCGAGATTGAGGAAGCGGGCCTGGTCCTGGCCGCAATCGAGAACCTCGACCCCGCGCACTGGCACGACATTCTGCTCGACGGCCCGCAGCGATCACAGCAAATCGAGAAGGTCAAAACGATTATTCGCCGCATGGGCGAAGCCGGAATCCCGGTACTGGGATACAACTTCAGCCTGGCGGGCGTGTGCGGCCGCGTAACTGCGCCTCTGGGACGCGGCCACGCGCTCACCGTCGGCATGGACGGCCCGGCCGACGACGTTCCCATTCCAAGGGGAATGATTTGGAACATGGTTTACGATCCCGGCGCACCGGCGGGTACGCTGCCTGCCATTTCCCACGATGAGTTGTGGAGGCGCCTCGAAAGGTTCTTAGACGATGTGGTCCCGGTCGCCGAAGAATCCGGCGTGCGACTGGCTGCCCATCCCGACGATCCGCCCATGCCCACCATGCGGGGGCAGCCTCGCCTGGTTTACCAGCCCGGCATGTATCAACGCCTGATTGATCTGGCGCCCAGCCCCAGTAATGCGCTGGAACTATGCGTCGGAACGCTGGCGGAGATGACAGAAGGAGACATCTACGAGGCGATTGACCGCTACAGCCGGCAGGGAAAAATCGCATACATCCACCTGCGCAACGTAGTGGGAAAGGTGCCGAATTACCGCGAGACCTTCATCGATGAGGGTGATGTGGATATGCTTCGCATCCTCGCCATTCTGGCGAAAAACAAATTTGATGGCGTCGTCATTCCCGACCACACACCGCAGATGACCTGTCCTGCGCCCTGGCACGCCGGCATGGCACACACCATCGGTTTCATTCTCGCCGCCCAGGCGATGCTTGAGAAGTCTTTGTAGCGCCGGCGTCCCGCCGGCTGTCGCGAGGGCATGCTGCCCTCGCAGTCAGGGGGACGAAAGCGCTGTCATCTACTTCACGAGCGACCCCCAAGCGAAGTCGAGGGGAAGAATCCCATGCGCGAATGCGTCTCCGGTCAGGTAGGGGTCCCTCGGCTTGCTCTCACCGCGCCGGCGCGGCTCGAGCCGCGCTCGGGATGACTCGCGATCGGGTTTTGTGAAGCTGGGTTGCAATCAGCTTGGTCAGATGGCAGGAGAAACCGCTGACGCCGGCATCGTGGGAAAGCCCAACTGTTCGAGATCCTTCCTGAACTGCTCCACCGACTGAAACTGAATAGCGCGCATTCCGACGGCGCGCGCCCCTTTAACATTGGGCTCCTTGTCGTCCACGAAAAGGGCTTCGGACGCCCGCACCTCAACCCCGCGCAGGCTGTGCTCGTAAATGGCGGGATCAGGCTTAATGAGTTTTATTTCGGCCGAGAATGTCTGATGATCAAAGTGTTCCAGCCAGGCAAACTTCTGGCGCACATGCCGGATCATATCGTCGGGCATATTGGAGAGGAGCCCGGTCCTGACTCCAAAGGAGTGAATCTTTTTCAACCATTCCACCATGACGGCATTTTCGTGGGCCCACATCTCGACATCCCACTGGCGGAGCGAAGGGAGTTGCTCGGGCGCCAGCTGCGTTCCGGCATCCTTCGCCACGGCTGACCAGTAGGCTTCAGGCGAAAAATCGCCGCGGTCATAGAGCAGCCGATTACGGTCCCAGAGTTTGCGGAATGCGACGGGGTCAACCCCAAACACAGCGGCCATTCGGGCCCATTCCTCCCGGGTCGGTGGGTAGCAAAGCACTTCGCCGTAGTCCAGAATCACAGCCTTGATCTGCGAGGAGTTTGCGCGATCCATTCAGCCTCCACATCCATATTCTCCCGGGGCTTGCTATTCAGTCCAATGAATTGATGTTTGCTGTGTGATAACTTGTGGGCTGCCCAGGCCTGCCGGGAAGGGACACAATTCTGCACGGGTGGAGTCGGCATGAAGCTGAACGCGACCTTGATGAAGAGCACCGTCGTGGCCGCTCTCGGCGGCCTTCTGTTCGGCTTTGACACCGCAGTTATCTCCGGTACCACGGGTGCCCTGACCCAAACCTACAGCCTCACGCCGTTCCTGCTGGGAGTAACGGTGTTCAGCGCGCTCTGCGGGACCGTTCTGGGTGCAATGCTGGCGGGAATTCCGGGTGAGCGTTTTGGCCGCCGCGACAGCCTGCGGGTCATGGCAATCCTTTATCTCATCTCCGGACTGGGCTGTGCCTTTGCCTGGAACTGGCATGCCCTGGTGATTTTTCGCTTCATTGGGGGGTTGGGCGTAGGCGGCTCCTCGGTGCTCGGGCCCATGTACATCGCGGAAGTTTCGCCGGCAAAATTGCGCGGCCGCCTGGTGGGCTTTTTCCAGTTCAACGTGGTTTTCGGAATTCTGGTGGCCTACTTCTCGAACTACATCATCAGCCTGCAACATCTCGGGGCCATGGAATGGAGATGGGAACTGGGAATCACTGCCCTTCCCGCGGCCCTGTTCTTCGTGATGTTGTTCACCATTCCGCGCAGCCCGCGCTGGCTGGTTAAGAAAGGACGAGTGGAGGAGGCGCGCAGCGTCCTGCAGGTAACCGGGGACGAAAATTATGAGCGTGACTTGCAGGAAATCGTGGCCTCCATCGGCATGGAGCAAAGCCAGGCCACGGAAAAACTGTTTTCCCGGAAATTCGCGTTGCCGATTTTTCTGGCGGTCAGCATTGGGATGTTCAACCAGCTTTCCGGGATCAATGCCATTCTTTATTACCTGAATGACATTTTCGGCCACGCCGGCTTCAGCAAAGTCTCCGGCAATCTACAGGCAGTCGCGATCGGCGCCACCAACTTGCTCTTTACCATGATCGCAATGTCGGTGATTGACCGTCTCGGGCGCAAGACCCTTTTACTGGTCGGTTCGGTCGGGACCGCCGCTTGCCTGGCGGGAGTTTCGATCATCTTTTTCACCGGTCAGCATCAGAACCTTCTGGTCTGGCTACTGGTGGGCTACATTGCGTTTTTTGCGTTCTCCCAGGGGGCGGTCATCTGGGTTTACCTCTCGGAAGTCTTCCCCAATTCGGTTCGTGCCAAGGGCCAGAGCCTGGGAAGCTTCTCGCACTGGTTCATGAACGCGGCCATCTCTCTGATCTTTCCGTTGATGGCTGCTTCTTCCGGCGCCTATCCCTTCGTGTTCTTTGCCTTGATGATGGTGGTGCAGTTCTTCGTCGTGCTGTTTGTTTATCCGGAAACCAAGGGCCTGTCGCTGGAGGAAATGCAGAAGAAGCTGGCGATCAGTTGAGAGGATGTGGGTGCCACGGCCCACGTGGAGACGGCTGTCCTCAGCCGTCGGGCCGAGCAAAGCTCGGCAGGCGCCCTGTCTTTGGAGCTTCGGGGCAAGCATGCCAAAGTCAAAGGCGTCGGACAGGAGTGTCCGACCCACACATTCGTGGTCACGGTCAAGTCTCTATCAAGTCCGCCTGATTCTGAGTTAGGATTTCGCCTATGCCGACGAACTCTCTTTCCCGTCGCTCTTTTCTAGCCTTATCCGCCATGCTGCCCTGGTCGCTGCGCGCCTTCGCCGCGACATCGATTCCGGTGGGCCTCGAACTGTATTCAGTGCGCAATGCGATGAAGAGCGATCTTTCGGGCACGGTGCGCGAAGTCGCCCGGATGGGGTACCAGGGCGTCGAATTCTACGCTCCTTATTTCGACTGGAGCGAGTCCCAGACCAGGGAAATGAAAAAGACGCTGGACGACCTCGGCATCCGCTGCTACTCCACGCACAACAGCCACACCTACTTCACCCCGGACAATCTTAAGAAAGCACGGGACATGAACCTGATTCTGGGAAGCAAGTACATGATCATGTCGAGTTCCGATCCCAAGCCGGGTCTGGAGGGATGGAAGGAAGTCGCCGACAGCCTGAACTCGGCCGCCGAACAGCTCGAGCCCGCTGGCCTGAAAACGGGATACCACAACCACGAGCCTGAGTTCACGCCGGTGGAGGGCAAGCGCCCCATTGAAATACTGGCGAGCAACACGAAGCCATCGGTCGCGCTTCAACTGGACGTGGGCACGTGTCTCAAAGCGGGCTCCGACCCGGTCGCGTGGATTCGCGCAAACCCGGGGCGAATCAAGTCAATCCACTGCAAGGACTGGGCGCCCGGCGAGGACAAAGGCTATACGGTCCTGTTTGGAGAGGGTGCAGCGGACTGGAAGGGTATTTTCGCCGCGGCTGAAAGCGTCGGAGGCGTCGAATATTATCTGGTCGAGCAGGAGGGCAGCCGGTTCTCCGAGTTCGAGACGGCGAAGAAGTGTCTGGAGACTTTCCGGCGGCAGCATTCGGGCTGAGAAGCTGTCTGGGACAGGTCGTGAAATGAACTTCGGCTAAACGCCAGATACGCAAAACCTGTTCTCTTCCTGCCCCCTGACCTCGCATTGAATCGCAAACAATCCGCCGGCCAGGCGCTCACTGGGGGACGCATCAATGGAGGCGGTGGTGACAAAGAGCGTCCTCAGGTCCGGGCCGCCAAAAGTGCAGGTCGTGATTTTGCTTACCGGCATCTCGATTACGCGATCGATTTTTCCGTCCGGCGCGATCCGCACAATGCAAGCGCCGTCATAACGGCAGTTCCATAGATAGCCCTCGGCATCCACCGTCGATCCATCGGGCAGTCCACGCTCGAAGCCGGCGAAGAAGACAGCTTCATTTTGGATCGTCCCGGTGGCGTGATCATAGTCGTACGACCAGATCGTATTGGCCAGCGAATCGCCAAAGTAGAAACGACGCCGGTCCGGGCTCCAGGCCAGCGTATTGGAGATTCCAATATCACGCTTGTGGATGGTGACGCTGGCGTCCGGATCGAGGCGGTGGAGAATGCCATCTATTCCGTCTGCTTTTCGCGACGATCCATCGCCGTTGACATTGTTGCGCATCGAACCGATCCACAGCGAGCCGCGCGGATCGGCGCGTCCGTCGTTGAGGCGGACGGAAGGCCATCCTGGAAGACGATAGATGGGTTTGTGGCGAACGTCGGAGGCGGGCTCCCACAAGATCACGCCGGAGCCGAGCGCCACCGCCAGCACATCATCGCGGTCGGTCAAGGTCAGTGCGGTGACAGGCTCGTCGAAGAACCAGGTGCAGACGCATTGGTCGGCCAATATGAGCCGATGGATCAGGAAACGGTTGATGTCGGTCCAGTAAACCGCGGAATGCGCCGCATGCCAGACCGCGCCTTCGCCGCAACGGTCGCCGGTCGGCGCGATACAAAGTGGTGACGCGGCGAGCGCTCCTGGGTTCACTGCTTCTGGCTCCCGGCTTCTATCTCCTGGCTCAAGGCTGAAGGGCCAGTAGCCAGGAGCTAGCAGCGTCTTTCTTCAGTGACTCTCCCTGGGAATGCCGGCTCCGCGGGAGCCGACGAGAAAATCAAAATCCGCGCCGCGGTCCGCCTGCAGAACGTGATCGATGTACAGCTTCTGATACCCGCTGTTTGCCAGCGGTGGCGGAGGCGTCCAGGCGGCGCGCCGGCGGCCCAGTTCTTCCTCCGTCACGCAAAGTTCGAGCTTGCGCGCTTCCACGTCCATCTCGATCTCGTCGCCGTCCCGCACCAGGGCCAAGGCTCCTCCGGCTGCCGATTCCGGAGTCACGTGCAGCACCACGGTCCCGTAGGCGGTGCCGCTCATGCGCGCATCCGAAACCCGCACCACGTCGGTAATTCCGCGCTCCAGCAACTTTTTCGGCAAGGGCATGTTGCCTACTTCCGGCATCCCGGGATATCCCTTGGGCCCCGCACCTTGCAGGACCATGACCGAATTCTCATCGATGTCGAGCGCGGGATCGTCCACCCGCTTCTTGAAATCTTCGATGTCGGCAAAGACCACGGCCCGTCCGCGGTGCTTGAGCAAATGAGGACTGGCCGCAGACGGCTTGACCAGCGCGCCGCCTGGGGCGAGATTGCCGCGCAGTACGGCAATGCCGGCGCGCTCCCTGATGGGGTTGTCCCGGCCATGAATGACTTCCGCATTCCAGCACGGAGCATCGGCGGTGTTCTCGCCCATGCTCTTGCCATTGACGGTCAGGGCATCGCGGTGGATCAGTTCACCCAGAGCGCGCACCACGGCCGGTACTCCGCCGGCGTAGTAGAAGTCTTCCATCAGGAATTTGCCGGAAGGCATCAGGTCCACCAGCAGAGGAAGGGCGTGACCCAGACGATCGAAGTCTTCCAGCTCCAGCTTGACCCCCACCCGGCCCGCCAGCGCCAGCAGATGCAAGACCGCGTTGGTCGAGCCGCCAATGGCCGCATTCACGCGGATCGCATTCTCGAAGGCCTGCCGAGTCAGAATTTGCGACATCTTCACGTCGTCGCGAACCATGTCAACAATGCGCCGGCCCGCTTCCTGGGCCAGCACGTAGCGCCGCGAATCGACTGCGGGAATCGTGGCATTCTGCGGCATGCCCATACCCAGAGCCTCCACCATGCACGCCATGGTCGAGGCCGTCCCCATCGTCATGCAGTGGCCGGCCGAGCGAGACATGCAGGATTCAGCGTCCATGAAGTCGGCGCAGCTCATCTTGCCCGCGCGCACGTCCTCACTCATCGACCACACACTTGTGCCTGATCCGATCGTCTCGCCCCGGAAATGGCCGTTGAGCATGGCCCCGCCGGAAACCACCAGTGCCGGCAAATCGCAACTGGCGGCGCCCATCATCAACGAAGGCGTGGTCTTGTCGCAGCCGCACAGCAGCACCACTCCATCGATGGGATTACCCCGGATTGATTCTTCGACGTCCATGCTCACCAGGTTGCGAAAGAGCATAGCGGTCGGCCGGATATTGGTTTCCCCCAGCGACATTACGGGAAACTCCAGGGGAAATCCGCCGGCCTCGTACACGCCGCGCTTGACCCGGTCGGCAATCATGCGGAAGTGGGCGTTGCATGGCGTCAGCTCGGACCACGTGTTACAGATTCCGATGACCGGCCGGCCGTCAAACAGGTTGGAAGGAAATCCCTGGTTCTTCATCCACGAACGATGAATGAATCCATCTCGATCCTGAAGGCCGAACCAATGGGTGGAGCGGAGAGGCTTTCCGTTCTTATTATTCATGTTATTCATGGTTTTGATCTTGCCTGATCCGGGGCCGGTCATTGCCGGGACGAACGCAAACATATTACAACGCTTGCCCCAAAGGCTGTTATGCGGGTGCGCCGGAGTGGCATGCAAATCGTGCTCAGGCATTCATGACGTTTTACTCGTAGCGCAAAGCCACCATGGGATCGACCTTCGCAGCGCGGCGAGCCGGCAGGTAGTTAGCGAGGAAAGCCACAGCCCCCAGCAATGCGGCAACGCCTGCGAAAGTCAGGGGGTCGGTTGCCTTAACTTCAAACAACATCCCCGCGATCAGCCGGGTCATCCCGAGCGCAAGGGCTGCGCCTGCTGCGATCCCCAGCAGGGCGAGTGTCATTCCCTGCTTCACGACGAGCGCGAGTACATCGGGCCGCCGGGCGCCCAAAGCCATGCGGATACCGATTTCGTGAGTGCGTTGCGCGACGGAGTAGGACATGACGCCGTAGAGCCCAATCGCCGCAAGCAGCATGGCCACCGCGGCAAAGAGGGAGAGCAGGAACATGCTGAACTTCCGCCGTTGAACGGAGTTGGCGATGAGGTCCTGCATGGTGCGGACGCTGGCGAGAGGAACATCCTTATTCACGCTCCAGACCACATGCTGCGCTGCCGAAGTCAGGCTCGTGGGGTCAGAGGTTGCGGTACGAATCGCCACGAACATCGACGGCCATTGCGCCTGGCCAAGTAACTGGTAAATCTCAGAGTGGGGGTCTTCATCGAGCCCGACGTGGCGGACATTGCCCACCACGCCGATGATCTGCAGTGCCAAATCGTCCGGACCAAAGTGGTTGAGCTGTTTTCCAATGGGGTCCTGTCCCGGAAAAACGGTGTGCGCCAGAGCATCGTTGATGACGGCAAGGTTAAGCGAGCTGCCAAGGTCGCCCTGGTTGAAGGTGCGGCCTTTCAGCAACGGAATCCGCATCGCACGAAAATAGTCAGGGGTACTGACGCGAATGTCCGCGTCGTACTGCTTCTCGATCCCGGGAACGCCAAAACTGCGTCCACTGTTGCCTCCGGCAAGCGGCAGCCTGCTGACCGCACCCGCAGCCTGTACCCCTGGCAGCGCCTGAAGACGCTCCAGGACTTGCTGGTAAAACGCGAACTGGCGAACAGGATCGGTGGAGGACGGGAGTTCAAGGTTGAAGGTTAAGAGGCGATCGGGGTCGAAGCCGGCATGAACCTCCATGAGTCGGGCGAAACTCTTAACCAGCAGTCCGGCCCCAATCAGCAGAACCAGGGAAAGTCCAACTTCGGCGATCACCAGGGCGGAACGGGTTCGTCCCCGGCTGGCTGTGCTCCCGCGTTCGCCTTCCTTGAGAGATTCGTTAGGGTGCGATCGCGACGATTGCAGAGCGGGGACCAGACCAAACAGAACTCCACAGACAACCGACGCCAGAAAACTGAACGCCAACACCTCCCGGTTGATTCCAATCTGCTTGAACTGGCGGATATCCGGCGGACTGAGTGCCAATAGCGACGGAACGGCCAGCACCGCCAGCAGAATCCCGAGGACTCCTCCCATTAAAGCGAGCAGACCACTCTCGGTAAGCAACTGGCGGAGCAAACGCCAGCGGCTCGCTCCCAGAGCCGTTCGGATCGAGATTTCCCTGGCCCGCGCCGTGGCCCGTGCCAGAAGAAGGTTGGCAACGTTCGCGCACCCGATCAGGAGCACGATAACCACCGCGGCCAGCAGAACCAGCAGGACCGGACGGATGTCGCCGACGATATACTCGTGTAAGGGTAAAAAGCTCACTCCGACCTGGTCGTTTGAATTCGGATATTGTTTCTCCAGGCGGCGGCCGATGGTACCGAGCTCCGCACGCGCCTGCGGCATGGTCACTCCTGCCTTCAACCGCGCCCAGACGTCAAGATAATTTCTGTCCCTGAACTGGCGTGGATCTTTGTCAGGCACCAGAGGATGGGTGGGTACTCCCCAAGGTGAGGGTAGCCACAGTTCGCCGTACTCGTCCGGAGAAAAGTTCGGGGGCATCACGCCGACAACAGTGTACGGCTCACCATTGAGCCGGATGTCGCGGCCGACAATCGCGTGATCTGCCGCAAAATAACGCTGCCACAGGCCGTAGCCGAGCACTACAACATGATCATTGCCGGGCCGCGCATCGCTCTCCTCTAAACCACGCCCGAGAACCGGGCTTACGCCGAACAGAGGAAAGAAGCTTGGCGTAGTCATCGTACCGTTGACCCGCTCCGGACGATCCCCCGTCGATAAGCCTCCTTGCCATCCACGAGAGGCTGCCATCTCAGCGAAGACATGATTTTGCGAAAGCCAGTCTAAATAATTAGCGGGAGATGCGTCGTCGGTCGAAATACCCTGAAAGGTCTGTGAAACCTTTACGATTCGATCCGAATCTGGATAGGGAAGCGGATGCAACAACACTTGATCGACTACACTGAACACAGCGGTGCTGGCGCCGATCCCCAGCGCCAGCGTCGTCACTGCAACCACGGTGAACCCGGCGCTCCTGCGGAGTTGGCGGGCTGCGTATCGAAGGTCCTGAACAAGTCCGGTCATCGCTTTCCTCACTTGTGCTGCAGAGCTCCCAGGGCAGGGTTTCGAGGGGCTCTGCCGCAACGGGTAACCCTAGCCGAAATGGGTTTCTAAGCAGGACTCTGACCGATCCACCTTAAAGAGGCAACCTCTTGGTTTCAAAGCAGAAGATGAATAGCGTTGCGGAAGCAAAGAGGGTCGTTCTGTCCGCCCACGGACAGTCCGTGTCCGGAAGCGAACACCGACCGTCAATCCACCTTTAGTGTTCCGGAACGGGCTCGGGTTCCGCCGAGCCGTCGGCACGGGGATCGGAGGCCGCGAAGTTCACGTTGCTTTTCGAGTTATGGAGCACGGCTTGGCCTCGGCCCATCGCGGTCGAATATTCTTTCCGCACTTTGAATTTGTGGCCTTTTCGCTCCAGATCGGTTAGCGTCTCCGCGGGAACTCTTGATTCGATCATGATGTCGCATCCAATTCCCTGTTCCGTGGGCCGGACGGTAAAGCGTGGCTCGGAGAGCGCGGCCTGGATGTTCATTCCGTAGTCCACGAAATTGGAAACAAACTGTGCGTGCGCCAGGGGTTGATTGGCTCCGCCCATGATGCCGAACCCAATGTGCGTGTCACCCTGCTCCATGAAGGCGGGGATGATGGTGTGAAAGGGCCGCTTGCGCGGCGCCAGCGCATTGGGATGGCTGGGATCGAGCACGAACAGCCCGCCGCGATCCTGCAAAACAAATCCCCGGCCCTTCACCGCGACTCCTGAACCGAAAGCATCGTAATTGCTCTGTATAAGTGAAGCGATATTGCCCTCCTTGTCCACGGCGGCCAGATAAGTTGTGTCGCTCCTCGCCGGAGAGCCGCTGGCCGGAGTGCAATTCGCTTTTGCAGGATCAATCAGCGAGGCGCGCTGTTTGGCGTAGTCAGGGGCCAGCAGTCCCTTGACCGGTACCTTGGCAAAACGAGGGTCGGCGTTGTAACGATACAGATCGCTGTAGGCCAGCTTCATCGCCTCAATGCGGTTGTGCAGTTCCATCGACGCCAGCGGCCCGCCTTTGTCCGGAGGCAGGGTGCTCATGATATTGAGCATTTCGAGCGCGGCCATGCCTTGTCCGTTGGGAGGCAGTTCGTAAACCTTCCATCCGTGATACGTGATCGAAATCGGTTCCACCCACTCGGCGGAAAAATCGGCCAGATCATCGGGCTTCATGGTTCCGCCCAATTCGGTTGAAGTCTCGATAATCGATTGCGCAATTTCGCCGCGGTAGAAGATGTCTCTGCCGCCGTCTGCAATCAGGCGCAGGGTCTTGCCCAGGTCAGGATTGGAAAACATCTCGCCGATTTCCGGAGGCTTCCCGCCGGGTAGATAAATGCGCTCCGCTTCAGGAGTTTGCTTCAGCACTTGTTCTTCCCCTTCCCAGAAATCGTGGATCAGTTCGGGGACGGGATAGCCATGCTCGGCGTAATAAATTGCCGGAGTGAAAAGATCTTTCCAGGGGAGCTTTCCAAAGCGGGCATGGGCTTTGGCCCAGCCCTCGACGGCGCCGGGCACGGTTACGCTATCGATGCCCGCCTGGGGCATCTGGAAAATGCCTTTCTGTTTCAGGTATTCGATGGACAGTCCGCGTGGCGCCCAGCCGCTTGCGTTCAAGCCGTACAACTTGCCCGTCTTGGCCTCCCAGTAGAGCAGGAAAAGATCGCCGCCAACTCCGTTCATCATGGGTTCGGTGACGCCGAGCACGGCATTGGCCGCAATCGCTGCATCGATGGCGGAACCGCCCCGCGCGAGAATCTGCGCCCCGGCCTGGGAAGCCAGAGTGTGGCTGGTAGCGACGATGCCGCCGTCGTTGATCACCATGGAGCGGCCGTAAGAACGATCCTGAGCGAACAGGAGCGAGGGCAGCAGGTTCAACAGAAGAAACGACACGGTCAGGAGTTTCATGGCGGGAGAATTATAGATGACGGGCTCGATTTTCTTCGGATTCCTCTATGTAACCTCTTCAAACGGCTGGCTTAAGGTTGGCTTCAGAAAACAACTTTTCTTTCCCGCGGGGTTTAATCATGGTGAGGATTGGAGGCGCTCAATGTTAAAGAAAACCGCACTCTCACTGTTCGGACTGGTCGCGATGCTGATCTTTGTCAACCCTCCGCAGGCTCATGCCGGCGTGGTGATTGCGATTGGACCAGCCTATCCGCGTCCGGTTTACGTTCGTCCCTACCGGTACGTGGCGCCAGTACCCTTTGTGGCTTACCGGCCGGACCCGTTCTTTTACGGACCGACCTATGTTCGACCGAACTATGTTCGTCCTGGCTGGGGTTATCGTCCGGACTTCTACGCGCGGCCATATATCGCTCCGCGGCCCGTACATCGCGAGTTTGTGGGACGCCGTCCGTACTGGCGGCGGTAAGAGTTTCGACTGATTGACGCGGCGCCAGCCGCGCTGTCCCGCCCTTCGCCTCCACGGCGGAGGGCGGGCCGCACAAAGAATGTCGCAAATGTGGGTCGGACACTTCTGTCCGACGCCTTTAATTTTGACTTTGACTTTGACTCTGACCCCAAAATCAAAAGCGTCGGACAGGAGTGTCCGACCCACACATACGTCACGGTCATCGTGCTGGACTGGTTCTACGCTCGCCATAGGACGATTTTAGATTTCAGATTGAGGATTTTAGATTGCAGATTCAGATTGCAGACTCGGATTGAGATCGGGCAGATTCACGGACTTAAATCTGAAATCTTCAATCTGAAATCTGAAATTCCACTAAGACCGCGACGCTCGCATGACTGACTCGAATGCGGCCCGGCGGCCCTTCAAGCGTGGACTCCACCAATCGAAACAGCAAAAAGACTGGCTTCCCCGTCTTACAGCCTCTGCGAGCGTCCCTGACGCTGTTCATCTTCGGATGGTCTTCTTCCATGCTCCATTGACACGCGCTTGGTAGATGCGAAACTTCGCTGGCGGGTGGTCGCGAAACCGTCAAGTTTGGGTTTGAAAGCCGTAGAATTCTGTCTGGCCGCCGGTGCCGGTGCTTGCATCATGAAGATTCTCATTCGCCAGGCTGTTACGGCAGACATTCCGATCCTGCGCAATCTGATCGATGCCTCGGTGCGCGGATTGCAGACCCGGGATTACACTCCATCCCAGATTGAGAGCGCACTGGCGACAGTTTACGGCGTGGACACCCAACTCATCGCTGATGGAACGTATTTTGTCGCCGAAGCAGAACCCAGCGCGGGTGCTGCTGCGTTCGTAGTCGGTTGCGGCGGCTGGAGCAGGCGGAAGACGCTCTATGGCGGTGACCAATGGACGGGCCGCGAAGCTGCCTTGCTCGATCCGGGACGCGACGCCGCCAAGATTCGTGCGTTTTTTATTGATCCCTCGTGGGCCCGGCGCGGCATCGGGAGCATGATCCTCGAAGCCTGCGAAAATGCCGCCGTCGCGGCCGGCTTCACCCGCTTCGAAATGGGGGCCACGCTCACCGGAGTGCCGCTTTACCAGGCTCGCGGCTACATTGCGTTGGAAAATCTCGAGGTCCCGCTGGCCAACGGAGAGTCGCTGCCCATTGTGCGCATGGAAAAACTGATCGCGAGGCGCGTCTGATGACGGGAAAGAACGGTCGGAGCGTGGAAGCGCACTGGCTTCAGCCGTGCGAAAAGATTCGCGTGGAATTAGCGGCGGCTTCACCCGCTGTGCGCGCTCCCCCGAGCGCATATCTTGAGCAGCGACGCGCCACGGCGGCTAGAGCCGCCTGCTTTTTCGTCTGATTGGTACGGCTGAAGCCGTGCCCTTCCACATTCTTGAAGCGCACTGGCCAGGCGACTGACGACTGACGACTGACGACTGACGACTGACGACTGACGACTGACGACTGACGACTGACGACTGACGACTGAGAGGAATTGGAAGCCGGCGGGAGTTTCTGGAAGAAATAGAAAAGGCCGTGACATTGGTTATGCTCTAGCCGTCAGCTCCTGCGAGGAAGCATAACGGCGTGGACGCATGCACCATCACGGCCCTTGATGTGATCGCTGCTTTCGCAGTCCCTGACCCCAACTGCCCCTCGCAGGGCCGTCGGTTTTTTCGGGTCCGGTCGCCTTCCAGGTTGCCCCTTCCAGCGGATCACCCGGCCTACTTCGCACTGGCTAAGTTTTAATTTGAGCCAGCCCTTTCGGCCGTCGACGTTCGCGAAGTTAAATCCTCCTCATGTAAATGTCAACGCCGTTTTTCAGTGCAATCACAACTTTCCGTCCTGTGCAAATTCAAAATTGTAGTTACTTGAATCAGCGCTGCTTAGTCGAGTTCGCAATTCCGCCAGACGGGTTTTCCACAAATTATTCCACAGCCGTGGCGCGGTGTTGCAGGCGCTCCAAATAAACAACTTGACGCAAAATCGGTTCTGACGCATGTTGATGACAACGGACAACGCTGGAATGTCGGACCTCGTAGCCTACGTGGATGGCGGTTCTCTGGGAAACCCGGGGCCGTCGGGCATTGGGGTTGTAATCGAGGGCGGCGATGGCGGCACTATCCGCATCGCGCGCTGGATTGGCCGCCAGGACAACAATGTCGCTGAATATGTTGCTCTGCTAGAGGCCCTGCAATATGCACAAAAACTCAAAGCCAGGGCATTGCACGTCTATTCCGATTCCCAGGTAGTGGTTCGCCAGATGCAGGGCGAATACGCCTGCCGCAGCCCCCGCCTCTACTCTCTGCACTGGATCTGCCGCAAGCTGGCGCGCTCCTTTAAGTTTTCCATCACCCACGTACCGCGCGAGCGCAATGCTGAGGCCAACAGTCTGGCCACCTCCGCGGTCCGCGAGCGTATCGCGTCGAAACTGTCATCAACACGAACTACGTAGGGCGGGTGCCCTCACCTGCCTGGACTGGCGAAGCACAGCTGGTTTTTTGGCGTGACCACTGCAAAAAGCAAAGGCGAGCTTCGCTCGCCCGCCCGGACGAGGCGTCCGGGTCTACGTGGTTTTGTGCTAACGTTTTCTTCGGACCTAATCCGGAGAACGAATGCACTTTCCTTTTCGCGCTGGCATTTTTCATCTACTGATTGCTGCCCTGGTCATCTCTACCGCCTCCTACGCAGCCGACTCCGCCGCCACCCAGAGCTTGCATCAGCTGTTCGATCAGGACTGGGAGTACCAGATGGCGCACGATCCGGTCGGCGCCTCTGAACTGGGCGACCGGCGCTGGAATGATCAGTGGGAAAACCTTAGCCTGGGCTCCCTGCGCGAGCAGTTCCAGCACGCCCGCGAGATGCTCACCCGACTGCACGCCCTTGACCGCGCCCAGCTTTCCTCGCCGGACCAGGTCAGCTACGACGTCTTCGAGTACAACACCGACGACTACCTCGAGAGTGAGCAGTACAAGTGGTATCTGGTGCGAACCGATACATTCGATGGAATCCAGACGGTCGAAGGCGTGGTCGATTCCCTGCGCTTTGAGACGGTCAAGGATTACGACGACTGGCTCGGCCGGATGCACAACTTTCCCGCCTACATGGACCAGAACATCGGACTGATGCGCGAAGGCATCAAGGACCACATCCTGCTGCCTAAAGTGATTGGAGAGAAAGTCCTCACCCAACTTGATGGCATGAACTGGCAGGACCCGACCAGGCACGGCTTCTACAAGCCGTTCCTGAAAATGCCGCCATCCTTCTCGGACGCGGAGAGGCAGCGCCTCATCGCGGCCGCGAGCCAGACCATCAAGAGCGATGTTCTGCCTGCCTTTCAACGTTTCCGAAGCTTCATGAAAACGGAGTACCTTCCGGCATCGTTTGAGCGGGTCGGCGCCTGGCAAGTTCCCAATGGAGACGCCACGTATGCTTACCTGGCCCGCTCCCGCACCACGACCAATTTCACACCCGAACAGATCCACGAAATCGGCCTGCAGGAAGTGAAGCGTATCGGCGCGGAGATGGACAAAGTCAGGGAGCAATCCGGATTCAAAGGGACCAGCCAGGAGTTCTTTCACTTCCTGCGCACCGATCCACGTTTCTACGCCCAGTCTTCCGCCGAACTTTTGGAATACACCCGGGCCCGGGCCAAGGAAATCGATCCGCTGCTGGTAAAACTTTTCCGCACCTTCCCCCGTCTGCCGTATGGAGTGGAAGCGGTGCCCTCCGAAATCGCGCCCGGGATGCCGGCGGCATACGCCGATGGCGCGGCGCCCGACGGTTCGCGGCCCGGCTACTTCTACATCAACACCTACAAGCCGGAGACCCGTCCGGAATACGAAATCACTTCGCTCATCCTGCATGAAGCCGTCCCCGGCCACACTTTTCAAGGCGGCATCGCGATCGAACTGAAAGACCTCCCGAAATTCCGCCGCTACGGTGGATACAGCGCCTATGCCGAAGGTTGGGCGCTCTACTGCGAATCGCTGGGAGACGAACTTGGATTGTACGGCGATCCCTACGTGCGCTTTGGGCGGTTGAGCAACGAGATTTGGCGCGCTGTCCGCCTGGTGGTCGATACCGGAATGCACTACAAGCACTGGACTCGCCAGCAGGCCATCGATTATTTCATGGCCCACGTCGCCACTACCGAATACAACGCCACCAGCGAGGTGGACCGCTACATTTCATGGCCGGGACAGGCGCTGGCATACAAAATGGGTGAGCTCAAGATTAAGGAACTGCGGCAGCGCGCCGAAAAGGAATTGGGTCCGAAGTTTGACATCCGCGCCTTTCACGATGCCTTGCTGCTGGAGGGCCCTCTACCCCTGAGCGTGCTGGAGAAGCAGGTGAACGCCTGGATCGCCTCCCAGAAAACAGGTAACGTAGAGGCGGGTGCCCTCACCCGCCCAGCCGAGCAAAGCTGGGCAAGTGCGACCCGCGCCCAATCGCCGAACTAGACTCCTATGTCCGAAACCGCGACCTTACTAGTCTCCTGCCCCGACCAGAAGGGCCTGGTCGCGGGAATCTCCAACTTCATTTCTAAAAATGGCGGCAATATTCTCCAGTCGGATCAGTACAGCGACGTCGAAGCCGGCGTCTTTCTGGCTCGCTTCGAATTTCATCTTGCCGGATTCCAGGTTCCCGGCGATCAGATCGCCGCTCGCTTTCGTCCGCTGGCCCAGGAGTTCGCCATGAAGTTCGAACTCCACTTCAGCGACCACAAACCTAAAGTCGCGGTGTTTGCATCCCGCCTGCCGCATTGCCTGGAAGATCTTCTGCAACGCCAGCAGGCCGGCGAATTTAACGCTGAAATCGCAGTAGTGGTCAGCAATCATCCCGATGCCGGAGCGATCGCCGGCCGCTACGGCGTGCCCTTCCTGCATTTTCCCATCGCTCCGGAAAACAAGAAGCAGCAGGAAGCGAAGGAACTTCGCGAGCTGCGCTCACGCGGCGTCGAAGTGATCGTGCTGGCCCGCTACATGCAGGTCCTGAGCGAAGATTTCATTTCCAACTACCCCAATCGCATTATTAATATCCATCATTCGTTTCTTCCCGCCTTCGTGGGCGCCAAACCCTACCACCAGGCTTTTCTGCGAGGAGTGAAGCTGATCGGAGCCACGGGACACTACGTCACCATGAATCTGGATGAAGGACCGATCATCGATCAGGAAGTGGCCCGCGTCTCTCACCGTGATTCCATCGAAGACATGATCCGCAAGGGACGCGACCTGGAAAGAACGGTCCTGGGCCGCGCGGTGCGGCTACACCTCTGCCACCGCATTCTGACCTACGGAAACAAAACGGTAGTCTTCGACTAAGGCCGGCTGGCCCGCAATTGCATAAGGCGGAGCTTGCCGCCCACCCAGGCGCAGGGCAGCGCGGTGACAATCAGCGCCAGAGGATACCAGTGCGGCCCCAGATCCTTGTTCCACGTCACCACCGCGCCCACGGCGGCCAAGACCAAGCCGATGCCTCCGCCGACTAGCGCGTGCCCCATGGACCGATCGGGCGCAAGCCGCGCCGTGATGAAGCTGCCCACGACGGCGTAAACCGTACGATAGGCCGTCGCCAGCAGGAAAAGCGCGTTGGACATAATCTGGCCCAGCGGCGGGAAAATGCCGGCCGCGTGCAGCGCCAGATCAGTGCCGAGGGAAAGAATAACGACCACGACGAAACCGGCGAGCAGGGCCCCGATGCTGCGACCGATGCTCCGCGCAGGCTGTGTTTCGCTCATGAATCCGTCCTCTGTTCTGTTTTTGATGGGGCTCGCTGACCCGCCCTGTCTCTCCAAAAAACGGAGAGACGAGGACGGGGCACCCGTTCTTCCCCAGAGGCGTAAAAAGCTATCACAGTCTTGCGGCTACGCAACTACATCGTAGGGCCGCATCATTTCATTGTCCTCGTGCTCCAGAATGTGGCAGTGCCACACGTACCTCCCGGGATAGCCTTCGAAGCGCGCAATGATCCGCGTGACCATTCCGGGGTGCGCCTGCACGGTGTCTTTCCATCCTGCTTCATTAGCGGCGGGCGGCACCGGCGGCCCGATGTACTTCAACTTTCCCTGAGTGTAGTAGTAGAAGGGCTCAAAGCCACGCCGGTCGAGAATTTGAAAGCGCACCAGGTGCAGATGGATGGGGTGGGAATCGTCGGTAAAATTGAGGAAGTTCCAGATCTCCACCGAATCGAGTCTTGGATTTTCTGTCACCGGCATGCCCCAGTGGGCGTTGTTGAGCAGCATCATCATGGGATTCGCGGTCTTGTCGTCTTTTTCTCCCAGAGTCAGAATGCGGTTCTGCACCGCCGCCGATTCCGGAATCCTGGGCACAGGGCGCAGGCTCGACGGCAGCGAACTGGTGTCCGGCCCCCCGGTTTTTGCCACGCGGAATTGCATCACGGTGAAAGCATCGTTGGTGACTACAATCTGTTCTCCGCCGTGGCCGGAAAAATCTATGACCAGGTCGGCACGCTCGGCGGGCGCGATCAGCAGGCTTTTCAGCGGCACGGGGGCGGGCAGCAATCCCAGGTCGGTCCCGATCTGGTGGAATTCCTGTCCATTCGACAGCGCCAGGTGAAAGAAGCGTCCATTGGCGGCGTTGAGAACCCGAAAGCGATATTTGCGGGGCTCGACCTCCAGATAAGGAAACATCTTGCCGTTGACCAGAATCGCGTCGCCGAAAACTTCCGGCACCCAGGGTGATTCCGCTTCCGGCGACACCGGATAGTAAAGCTGCCCTTCGCGATCGAATGACCGATCATAGATGGCCAGAGGAATCTCGTATTTGCCCTTAGGCAGATTCAGGCCGTCTTCGTACTCATCCCGAATGACGAAAGCACCGAAGAGTCCGGCATACATGTTCAGGCGGGTGATTCCCAGCGCGTGGTCGTGATACCAGAGCATGGCCGCGTCCTGATGGTTGGGGTAGTAGTAAAGCGCCGATTTGCCCGGGACCCACCAGTCTTCCGGATAGCCGTCGCTTTTAGCGGGAGCTTTCGCGCCATGCAGATGGGTGACGGCGCGAACACTGGGCTTGTCGGCCTCCGCGCCATGGACGCTGTGATCGATGGGAAGAAAATGAGACGCAGGCAATTCATTCGCCCATTCGACCAGCAGGGGCTCACCACTGCGGGTCTCGAAGGTCGGGCCCGGCGAGGTCTCGCCAAAACCCCACATGCGGGTGGGTTGCACATCGCGATGAACTTTGCGTTCGAGCGCCCGCATCTCAACTCGGTAATAGGGAATTTGCGTAGTGGGAGTGTCGGGGCTGGGACGGCTCCCGCTGGGCTTGAGAATCGCGGGCACGGGGAGCGGATCCACAAATCGCACCAGGGCATTTACATCCAGCAACGGCCTGGCGACGACGCCGGTGCGGTGAGGGTTGAGCTGGCCGGCGACCAATCCGGCCACAAACATTCCCGATCGCTGCACGAACTCGCGGCGAGTGAGGTGGGCAAATCTCTCAGTCATCTTCAATGCGTGGCTCCAATAATACTGACAGGCATGGAGAGGAAATCTCCATGCCTGTCGGCATACCTCCCGTGACTGTCAAATTCGACAATCCGGCAAATTGACTAGCGGAACTGCGGCTGCCCGCTGATCGGATTCAGAAACAGCCGATCGTTTCTTCCGTGGTGCTTGAAATCAAACATCTGGGTGATCGAGTTGGCGTAAGAGTCAAACGATCCTCCGCCAATGCGTTCGCCGCCCAGCCAGTTGTCCTCGATGAAGCGCAGGACCGAGGTCTGGTCGGTGACGGTGTTGTCCACGAAGTTTTCCCTGGACCAGGGAGAGACCACCAGCAAAGGCTGCCGCGGACCGTAGCCGCACCGGCCTTGCGCATGCGGGTTGCTGGAATCGATGCCGGGCAGCGCGGTGCTGCCGTCGCCGCAGGCGCCGGGGCCGGTAAGCGCATCGGCCGGGCTGGTCGATTGATTCACAATCGGGCCCATCTGATGGTCATACCAGCCGTCGGAGTCGTCGTAGAGGATCACTACCGCGGTGTCATCCCAATCCGGAGACTTCTGCAGGAAATTGATGACGTTCACGATGAAGGCCTGCTCATCGAGCGGATCGGAGTACCCGGCGTGACCATCCTGATAAGCCTGCGCTTTCAGGAAGCTGACTGCCGGAAGATTCCCGTGCTTCACCGCGGTGAAGAAATCGTTGATGTCGTACTCATGATTGGCGGTGCCGTCGTGTCCGATCTCGGAGACCGAACTGGGCCGGGCATGGGTCGGGTTGATAGTGGAAGCGTAGTACTGGAAGAAAGCATGATGGGCAATGTAGTCGGAACTGGTTCCGGTGAATGCCGACGTGGAACTACGCAGGCAGCCGGTGGTGCCGTTGGAATTCTGCACGGTCAGGTCGAAGCCTCCCATGAACGAGCCCCAACTCACTCCGGCACCGTTCAGCAGGTCGCCGATGTTGCGCCCGCCCATCTGCACCTGGTTGCGGGTTGGCGCCGAGCAAACATCTCCCACCGGATCAGGGTCGCCCACCACGGTCAAGGTGCCGCTGCCGCCGTCGGTTTCGCTTCCAGTGCCGTTCAACACGGTTGTGACTCCGTTGGTCTGACCTGAAACCAGGTTCATGAGACCGGGAGTCGAGGGTCCAAACACCGTGTTATACGAGTTGTCGCTCATGGCGAAGTTTTGGGCGTAATTCCACAACGCGGTGACGGTGTTGCCATCGTAGTAGCCCAGGTTGAGCCCTTTCGTGGTCACAATTTGCGGCGGCGCGTTGGGCGGTGGCCCGGCGGTGCCGACATTCAGCGGGAACAAGTCCATCAAGCCAAAGTGCGCGGCCGCCTGCTCCGGTCCATAGTTATGTCCCTGGTCTGCGGTGGCCGCCTGCGAGCGATCCAGCCGGAAAGGATTCGTGGCGCCGGTCCCGTTCCCGGCATTCAGCAAGTTCGGATTATTGTGCAGCAGCACTCCGGCCAGCCCGTTCACCGTCGGAGTATCGGGGCGGGCAAAAAATGCCGGCTCGCCCTTCGGGTTCACGGCATTGGGATACGTCCCGAAATAATGATCGAAGGAAACGTTCTCCTGGAAGATCACGACCAGATGCTTGATCGGGGTTGCAGTGCGTGAAAAAGATGAGTTCGCGTAGGCTGGCATCGTTCCCAGGACGGTGAGGTACGCCATCACCATCGCGAAAAATCTCCTGGGGGCTTCAGACCTTCTGGGTCGCTGCAACATGCTTGCTCCTCCGTGCTTGGTACCGATTGGCTGACAAAAGCTCCGAACCAGACGGACCGGTGGCTGGAAGCGGCTTCTGGTTCGGTGTGTCCACGTTAAGGGGGGCTTATTACGGAGGTGTTACTCGCTGGTTAAAGCTCGGTTAATTTTTGTTTTCTTGTGGATTTCCCGGTGAAACATTCGTTTACCAGTTTGGTGATGGCAAGGTGAGCACGGCAGGGTTGGGAGAAATTCTCAGTGGAGGCTGTGGAAATTGCGCTCATGGAGCATTCTGTATCGTGGCGTGCCGATGATCGAGGGCTGGCTGGTGATTGAACTTACTTTCCGTGTGTCCACGAAAAGCGCCGCCCAACAATGCACTTGATGATCAGGTGATCGGTGGAGGCGGTCGTGCCAATACCTACGCCAAAGTTGAACTCCCAGTCGGGGCCGAGGTCCAAATCGATGGACGGGACAAATTGTTGCTCCTGATCTCGGAGCGGGTCAAAGCCGCTAATCGGTCCGTATGCGGCGTAGTATTCCAAGCCTCCGGCAATCCGCTTCGTGAAGTCGTAGCTTACTTTTGCGTTGGGCGAGAATTCCACTCCCCGGTGCACGCTTTCTCCGTGAAAGGAGCGCTCGAGCGTGGGGTTGAAGCTCAGATACCAGCGGCCGATTTTCTTGTCCACGATGGGACGGATTTCCCAGGTCCAGGTATCGGGAGAAAAATCACGTCGCTGGTAGCCGATCTCCTGGGACAGGCTCACCCCAACAGGCCAATGCCACGACTCGGGAATGCGGAATCGCGGACGGATGTGATCTCCGACCCACTGCCAACCCCCATCGGGCTGAATACTGGTGAAGACATAAAAGCCGGTTTCAAACCAGTCGTTGAATCCTTGTGTGATCTCAAGGGTCTCATGGACGGCGTGATTGGAGGGCAGTACGCCATCCGTGACCTGCTTGCTGCCGTCCACGGTGAAGTTGGAATGAAGTTCTACCATCGTGTGACCGGGAGCAACCGTGTCGGAGGAGTACACCTGGATCTCGTAGTTGTCTTGCGCCAGGGTGGGGATCGTCACAGCAAACGGCAGGAGGACCGCATTGAGGACTACGACCAGGAGTCGGCGACTTTTCATGCTGGTTTGGCCGCAACAGTGGGGTTGCCGGCCTGGCCCCCATCATGCATCTCCAAAGCAAGCCAGCGCAAGCAGCCCCGCACTTTTCTGGACGAACAGGGAAACTTTCAGCGAAACCGACTTCGAAAGGTGGCCTCTGGCAGCATCGCTCGCCACCCCGACTGCTGCTCGCAGGGTGCGGATGTTCGAGACGGGTACCGGGACGCGAGGCGCACCCGTCACTCCTCGGAATCGGAGCTGGCGCAACCGCTCGACCGTTGTTACAAGATATTATGAAAAGTGAAGTTGCCGTTTGACGAATATTGATTTTTAAAGGCTTTGGTTGCCCCCCAGGGATTCGAACCCCGATAAGCAGATCCAGAATCTGCTGTCCTACCATTGAACGAGGGGGCAACTCACGGCGAGAAACGCGGACGTCCGCTACTTGTGATTCTATGGGCGTGCGGCTTTGTGGTCAATATCGGCGGCGTTTCTTGCCGGCATGCAACTCCACGCAACCGGCGTCATCCTGAAGGACTTCAGTCCTGAAGGATCTGGCGAGCAGCAGTCAGAAACTTGTACCTCCACTGTGCGTTGTGCGCGCCGGATCCTTCGCAAGCTCAGGATGACGCCGCCAAGTGCGGTTACTCCTTGCGCTTCACCCTGACCACGGTGATCTTGGAGAAGCCCTCCTCAAACGCGGGGGCCTTCAGCTTGGCGCTCATGCGCCGCATCACGTCGTCGGCTACCGTGCGTTCGCGCTTGTGATTGCGCTCCAGGCAAACTTCAAGAGGGACATCGAAGAAAACGGCCTGCACTTCGTAGCCGTAATCCTGACCCAGCTTGATCCAGCTTTGCCGCTCGTGCGGCGTCAGGTTGGTGGCGTCCACGTAATTCAGAGGACGCCGCGCGATCAGGCGTGCCTTCAGCATGGAACGCAGGTTGGAGAAAATCAGGTCCTGAAAACGTTGCTCGGTTGGATCGTCAAACAGAAGCGCGCGCAACATGTCGCTCGAAAGCGGGGTGATATTGTGCCGCTTGAACCAGGAGCTCTTGCCGGATCCGGGCAATCCGATGGCGAGGACCACCGTGCCTTTCGAAGCTCTAGGCGCAGTTGCCGCCGTAGTTTTCGCGCCGTCCGCGGTTTCGACCGCAGCAGAGGCGGCAGGTTCACCCTCGGTCACTGCTTCGGGCGATGCCTGGGCAGGTGCAGTTCTCGCTCCCTGGGCTCCGCCTCGGCCTCGTCCGCCTCTTCCCCGCCGGCGGCGGCGGCGCGGGTCGCCGTTTCCACCAGGACGTTGCGGCTGCGACGGGCGCGCCTCCGGAGCTTCGTCGTGAATTGCCGGAGATTCCGACGCGGGCGGTTGAATCTCTACCTCGGCTATACGGATTGGAGCCGCCGGCGCGACGGCATCCGAGGCATCGTAATAGGTTGGCTGAAGCGGGGCCTGGGCAGGCCCGTTCTTACCGGCTTCCGCATTCTTTTTGGGGCGCTTGAGACGATCGCGCATCCACTTGCGCATGTTTGGTTTGTAACACAGCTACATAGCTCAGGCAATCCAGCTCAGGCAAAACGTACCAAAGCTGCCAGCCTGTGGACTGTGTGGGGCGGACACTCTTGTCCGCCGCCTTTGACTTCGATCTGGGTTCATCACACTGGCCGCTCGTACCAGAGATAAAATCAAAACCAACTTCAAATTCAAAGGCGTCGGACAGGAGTGTCCGACCCACACAAGCAAAACTATGCCGCTTGCAAGACCCGTACTGCGTAGGCACCCAGCTCGGTCTTTCCGGTGAACTTTTCTCCGCTGAGCAGATCGACAAATGCACTAGGCAAACTCACGCTCTGCGAAGACGCGGTGTGGTTCAGAAGGAATATCCATTGCCTTTCGCCTGCTTTGCGCACGGTCACCTCGACGCCGGCCGGCACTTCGAGCGGCGGCTTGACTCCAGCCATCCCGGAAAGGGTTCGAAGCACCCGGGCCAGGCTGGCCTCATCGAGGTCTCCCCCGATGTACACGGCTTTGCCCTTGCCGAAACTGTTCATGGTGATTGCCGGCTGACCGGCATGCGCACCCGCCGTGTACGAAGCCAGCACCTCGGCTCCGGCGGGCTGGAGAATATCCGTCCACAAAACGCACTCTGAATCGGGGCCGGCCAGAGCCGACGAGAACTTCATTCCATTCTTCGCCGAGTACACCGGAACGTAGTCCTCGACCGTCACGCCCATCACATCCCGCAGCAGCCCGGGGAGCGGAGTGCGGACCATCTGGCTGGTCTCGGTTTTCACGCCCAGGCGGAAATTGGTGACAAACATGCCCCCGCCCTGCACGAAACTTCTGATCCGGGCGGCCTGCTTCTCCGACATCACATAGGCCACCGGCGCGAACACAATCCTGTATGCGGAGAGGTCGATTTCCGGACCGATCACATCGATGCCGGAGCGGCTGGGAGAAATGGCGCCGTACCAGGACACGATCTGGTCCAGATAAGCCAGGCGGAAGTGGCCCGGTTGAATCGTAAGCGCCCAGCTGCAATCGTAGTCAAACACCAGGGCGGCGTCCGCCACATAGCTGGAATACAAAACCTCCCGCCCCAGCGCCTTGAGTTCTTTTACTCCCTGCCTGATCTCGTCATAAGCCGGACTCTTCGAGCGATCGTGGTTCAGGATGCCGTGCCAGTATTCTTCCGCTCCGAAAGTCGCGGTGTCCCAGCGGAAGTAATTAACTCCCATGGCGCCATGCGCGACGGCCTGATACGTCCACAGCCGCACTTGCCCTTTCTCGGGCTGCGGAGAAAAGGTTTTCTGGCCCGCCTTTCCCGATTGCTCTTCCATGATCATGAAGGGCTTGCCGCCCTTTACGCTGCGCGCGAAGTCATGTCCCATGGCGATGGAAGAGGAAACGAAGGCGGAGGATCCCATCCTGCCTTGCTGCGCCATCAGCATGTCGAAAAAGCCGGGGTAGTTATCGAAGGCGGTGAAATCCAGCTTTTCGTACAGGTCGCGCATGTTGATCGTGTCCACTAGCCCGACGTTATTCGTCGTAACGAAATGCCGCGGACAGGTCTTGCGCAGCATGCCCAGCTGTTCTTGCTGGAAGGATACGTTGGCATACGACTGGTAGCGGTCGTAGTCGAGGGCGAGTCCTGGATTCGGATCTCCGCCTGACGGCAGCGGCACCGGGATCTGGCTGAAATCGGTGTAGGTCTGGCTCCAGAAGACTGTTCCCCAACTCTGATTCAGGTTGTCCAGCGTGCCGTATCTGGAGCGAAGCCAGGTTTGAAATCCGGCCTGACAGTAGTTGCAGTAGCAGCGCTGCGATGAGCCCAGGGTAAATTCGTTGTCGATCTGCCATCCGATCACGCCCGGCGTCTCGGTAAAGGTTTTGGCCATTTCGCTGGCGATGATCAACGACAACCGTCGATAGACCTGATTGGTAGGACAGGTGAATCGCCGCCCTCCGGGATGCAAGCGCTCGCCCTTTTCGTTTACTTCGACGATGTCAGGATATTTGGCGGTTAGCCAGGGTGGGGGCGCCGCCGACGGAGTGCCGAGAATCACGGCGATATTGTGCTTGTGCAATATCTCGACCGACCGACGCAGCCAGGCAAAATCGAATTTGCCCTCCGCCGGCTCCATCAGCGCCCAGGCAAATTCGGCAATGCGCACGTTAGTAAAGCCGAAGTCGGCCATCATGCGCGCGTCTTCTTCCCAAAGCGCTTCGGGCGTCTGGTCGGGATAGTAGTCAACCCCGAACAGGAGAGGCCCCGCCGTCGGAGCGCCGGCAAGACTTGCGACCGTCTGGGCCCACATGGGAAGCCGGATACTGGCCGCGCTCATCAGGGCAAGAGTGCCGCCGAGAAACTCACGCCGGGTAGGAGTCGTCAAAGTAGCCCTCGTTTCTGTCTATCGACGGGCACATTCTCGACTCAACCCTGGCGGCTGTCAAGAAAGAGTGGCGAGGGCGCCCTCGCCACACAAAACACACATCCCCACATACAATATGCACATGCCTGTCCCCTCTGAAATCAAAGGCAGGAAATACATCGACCTGGCCACTTTTCGCAAGAATGGCACTGCCGTCCACACTCCGATCTGGTTCGGCGAAAAAGATGACAAGCTGTACGTCATGACTCGCAGCGACTCAGGTAAGTACAAGCGCATCCGGAACAGTCCCAAGGCCCGCATTGCCCCGTGCACCATGCGCGGAAGAATTACCGGCCCCGATTTCGCGGCGACTGTGCGCATTCTTCCGCCGGAAGACTGGCCCTGGGCCAGCAAGACCGTCAAGGCCAAATACTGGCTGGCGCGCCTTCCCTTCTTCTGGAGCAAGCAGAACGTCTATCTGGAAATAGAAGTCACAGGCTAGGGTCAACCGAATCACGTCTTGTGTGGGTCGGACACTCCTGTCCGACGCTTTTGACTTTGATTTGCATCGGGTGAACATCCGGCTTCCGTGTTTACAGATCAAAACAAGCCAACGTCAACGGCGTCGGACAGGAGCGTCCGCCCCACACAGGGCTGTCCGCAATTTGCCGCATTCTTCCTTTCCCTGTTAACATTTTCTTTCCACTTTCCAACAATGTGTTAAGTCAACCCTTCGGAGGAGAAATGGCAATCAAGGTAGGAATCAACGGATTCGGACGCATCGGGCGAAACGTGCTCCGAGCTTCGCTCAATGACAGCAACATCGAATTCGTGGCGGTCAACGATCTCACCGACCCCAAGACCCTGGCCCACCTGCTCAAATACGATTCCATCCTGGGCAATCTGCCGCACAAAATTACCGCCGGCGAGGACAGCATTACGATCGGCACCAAAACGCTTAAGGTGTTCAAAGAGAGAGACCCGGGAAAACTGCCCTGGGAATCGGTTGGAGCCCAGGTGGTGATTGAATCCACCGGCCACTTCACCGACGCCAACGACGCCAAAAAGCACATGCGCGGACCGGTGAAGAAAGTCATCATTTCAGCGCCCGCCAAGAACGAGGATGTCACCCTGGTCCTCGGCGTGAACGAAGGAGTTTACGATCCGGCCAAGCATCACATTATTTCGAACGCTTCCTGCACTACCAACTGCCTGGCGCCGATCGCCAAGGTGGTCAACGACAATTTCAAAATCGTCAGCGGCACCATGACCACGATCCATTCCTACACCAACGATCAGGTCATTCTGGACTTCCCGCATAAGGACCTGCGCCGGGCCCGCGCCGCCGCCATCAACATGATCCCGACATCGACCGGCGCGGCCAAGGCCCTGAAGCTGGTGATCCCGGACCTGGCCGGAAAGCTCGACGGTTTCGCCATGCGCGTGCCTACGCCCAACGTCTCGGTCGTGGATCTTGTGGCGTTCGTGGAAAAGAAGACCACGAAAGAAGAAGTGAATGCCGCGCTCAAGAAGGCTTCCGAGAGCGGTCCGCTCAAGGGATACCTGGGTTACGAGGAGCAGGAACTGGTGTCGGCCGATTTCAAGGGCGACGGCCGCTCTTCCATCGTGGACGCGCCCATGACCCTGGTGGTCGGCGGTAATTGCGTAAAAGTGATTTCGTGGTACGACAACGAATGGGGATATTCGTCCCGCGTCCGTGACCTGATCAACTACATCGGAAGCAAGGGCCTGTAACCTGTAGCGCCGGCATCTTGCCGGCTGTCGCGAGGGCATCCTGCCCTCGCGGGGGCGGTGAGAACGACGCCCCCGAGGAAGTCATGTCGAAGCTTTCCATCCGCGATCTATCGCTCAACAATCACCGCGTGCTCATGCGGGTCGATTTCAATGTCCCGCTCGAAGATGGCCGCGTGATTGATGACACTCGCATCCGCGAGACCCTGCCCACGATTGAGTACGCTCTCCGTCACGGAGCGCGGCTTGTGCTGGTTTCTCACCTTGGCCGACCCAAGGGCAAGCCCAATCCCGCGCTGAGCCTCAAGCCTGCGGCGGAGCGCCTGCGCATGCTGCTGGACAAAGAGCTGGCGCGCGGAGAAAACGTGGGCTTCTGCCCGGAATGCATCGGCCCTGAAGCCGAGGAGATGGCGGGAAGGCTGGAACAGGGCCAGACCCTGCTGCTGGAGAATCTGCGCTTCCATCCCGAGGAGGAAGCCAACGATCCCAAGTTCGCCAAGCAGCTTGCCGGCCTGGCCGATTATTACGTAAACGACGCTTTTGGAACGGCGCATCGCGCCCACGCCTCCACGGTTGGCGTTACACGTTTTGTGCAGAAGTCCGCGGCCGGACTGCTCATGGAGAAAGAACTGCAGTACCTGGGCAAAGTGCTGCGTCATCCGGAGAGGCCGTTTATCGCCATTCTCGGCGGTGCCAAGGTAAGCGACAAGATTGGCGTCATCCGCCATCTTCTGGATAAAGTTGACGTCCTCATCATCGGCGGAGGCATGGCTTACACCTTCCTCAAGGCCCAGGGCGAGCCGGTGGGCAAATCCCTGGTAGAGGAAGATAAGGTCGAACTGGCGCAGCAGCTTTTGAAAGAGGCGAAGACTCACAAGGTAAAGTTCATGCTGCCGAGCGACCACGTGGTGGCGGAAAAAATCGATCCCAGTGCGATGGTGCAGACCGTAGCCAGCGGGCATATTCCCGCGAACATGATGGCCCTGGATATCGGGCCCAAGACCATCGAAGCCTTCACCGAAGAGATTGCCCGCGCCCTGACCATCGTCTGGAATGGTCCCATGGGCGTCTTCGAGGTCGCGCCTTTCGCCAAGGGCACTTTCAAGGTTGCCCATGCCATCGCGGAGAATGTCGGCGCTACCTCAATCGTGGGTGGAGGAGATTCGGTCTCCGCGGTGAACGCAGCCGGCGTGGCCGACAAGATCACGCACATCTCCACCGGCGGCGGGGCCTCGCTGGAATTCCTGGAAGGAAAAAAGCTCCCCGGCGTAGAGGCGCTCACCGACAAGAAGTAAATGAACACCTTGGCCTGTGGAACATCTTGAAATGGATCTGCCAGGAGACAAGAGCTGTGAAGTGACTCTGCGAGTCGGTGATCCAGGCGAGGTTCGCGTGGAGCTTGGCGATATCACTGAATCCCGGTACGACGCGATCGTGAACGCTGCTAACTCTGACTTGCTCCCCGGAGGCGGGGTGTGCGGAGCTATCCATCGTGCTGGAGGTCCTACGGTCACAGAGGAGTGCCGCCGCATTCGTAGCGAACGAGGGCCCCTTCCGCCCGGTCAAGCGGTGGCAACCACGGCGGGCAGGCTGAAGGCGAAATACGTGATCCACACGGTTGGCCCGATTTGGCGTGGGGGGGACCACGGTGAACCCGAAGTACTTTCCTCGTGCTACCGGGAGTCGATCCGCGTCGCCGACGAGTTGGGATTGCATAATATGGCGTTCCCAGCAATTTCCACCGGCATCTTTGGGTATCCCGCGGACAAGGCAGCCTGGGTAGCAATCCCCTGCGCAATTGAACAGCTCAGGACTGCCAAGTGGCTGGTGTACATATCAATGATGATGTTCGACAAATCAACTTTAAACGCTTTCGTTGCCGCTGCAATGGCCCAACGTAATCCTTTGCCGGGTACTCCATACGAGATCGGAATCTGGGAAATCAAATGACGAGAAAAAAGTTGATGGCTGCCAACTGGAAGATGTACAAGAATCCCGATCAAACGCGGGCCTTCTTCCGCGATTTCCTTCCGATGGTGGCCGGCCATACCCGGGACGAAATCGTCGTCTGCCCGCCCTACATTGATCTTTATGTCGCCATCGAAGATACCAGGGGATCGACCGTGGCCATCGGCGCGCAGGACCTGTACTGGGAAAAAGAAGGCGCCTACACCGGCGAAATCTGCGCCAGCATGCTGCTCGATATCGGATGCACACATGTCATCATCGGCCACTCGGAGCGCCGGCAGTACTTCGGAGAAACCGACGACATGGTCAATTTCAAGCTGAAGGCGGCGCTCGAAGCCGGGCTTACTCCGATCGTGTGCGTAGGAGAAGTCCTCGAAGAACGCGAGGCCAATCTCACCGAGGACGTGCTGCGACGGCAGTGTCTCCGCGCCTTCCATGCTATTTCGGGGAAGAAGGCAGCCAAGCTGGTGGTGGCCTACGAACCGGTGTGGGCCATCGGGACGGGAAAGACTGCCACTCCGCAACTCGCCTCCGCCGCGCACCTGCTGATTCGAGGTGAGGCGGCCAAGGCCTTCGGCGAGGAGTTCGCTGGCGACCTCCGTATCCTGTACGGCGGCTCGGTCAAGCCGGAGAACGTCAAGGCGCTGATGTCCGAAGAGGAAATCGATGGGGCGCTGGTGGGCGGTGCCAGCCTGGACCCGAAATCCTTCGCGGCCATCGTAAAGTACTGAAACGCCCTTTGCTATAATCGACGCTGCTGCGGAAGTGGTGGAACTGGCAGACACACCATCTTGAGGGGGTGGCGCCGAAAGGCGTGGGGGTTCAAATCCCCCCTTCCGCACCATGATTCTTCGTTGCCGTGGTATTTTGGGACCTGATTACTTACCGGGATAGGGGATTGTTGGGAACTGCATGATTATTCTGATCACGACCATTCACATTATCGTCTGCTTCTTTCTGATTATCGTGGTGCTGCTGCAAAGCGGTAAGAGCGGTGATATTGCGGCTGCCTTTGGCGGGATGGGGAGCCAGACTGCCTTTGGGCCACGGGGCGCTGCTACGGCCCTGTCCAAGGCGACCACCTGGTCAACCATCATCTTTATGATCACCTCGATCACGCTCTCGATCATGGCCTCGCGCGGAGGCAGCGGTACGAACTCCGTCCTGCAGGGGATCACGCCGTCGCAGAGCAAGACGCAGCCGGCGACGCCCGCACCGGTTCCGGCGCCACCGGCGCAGAAATAGTCGTTGGTCGTTGGCCAAAGCGCTTCGCAACTTGCTGACGACTGAAGACCGACGACTGACGACTGCTCCTCTGCCATGATTCACGAAATTCTTCCCGTCGGACCACTGCAGTGCAACTGCTCTGTAATCGGGGACGAGAGTACCCGCGACGCCATGGTGATCGATCCCGGCGACGATATCGAAGATGTCCTGGCCCTTATTCAAAAACATAATCTACGGGTTAAGCAGATTGTCATCACTCATGCTCACATCGATCATGTCGGCGGAGCGATGAAGTTGCGGGCGGCCACCGGCGCACCCATCCTGCTCAACCAGAACGACTACGCCCTGCTGAAAATGCTGGATGTGCAGGCGGCATGGATCGGGGTGGAAAATCCGGGCAAGGTCGAGATCGATCAAAGCATCGGACAAGCGGATACAGTCCAGGCGGGACCTCTGACCGCGAACGTGATTCATACTCCGGGACACACCGAGGGGAGCGTCTGTCTCTACTTTGAAGCGGAGAAAAAGCTGATTGCCGGCGACACTTTGTTCGCCGGAAGCATCGGCCGAACCGATCTGCCGGGAGGTTCGATGCCGAAAATCATCCGCTCCCTGCACGAAAAAGTGCTGGCCCTGCCCGATGAGACCGTGGTCATCCCCGGTCACGGTCCCTTGACCACGATTGGCCAAGAGCGCGAGAGCAATCCGTTTCTGGTGAAAAGCTAGAAGAGGCGCTCGCCGGGATCGTCCTACGGCTTGCCCGGACTCTTCTCATCGCTCTTCTTTTCGATGGAGAGCAACTCGACCTCAAAAATCAGAGTGGAACCGGGAGCGATCTCAGGACCGGGCGAGCGTTCCCCATAGGCCAGGTCAGAAGGCACGAAGAGTTGCCATTTCGATCCCACAGGCATCAATTGCAGGGCCTCGGTCCATCCCTTGATGACGCCGGTTACCGGGAAAGTCGCCGGTTCGCCGCGCTTGTAGGAGCTGTCAAACTCCGTGCCGTTGATGAGAGTGCCGCGGTAATTGCAGACCACTGAATCGGTCGCCGTCGGCTTGGGCCCGGTGCCCTGGGTCAGAACCTTGTACTGCAGGCCGCTGGGCAGGGTGACGACGCCGTCTTTAGCTTTGTTGGCGGCCAGGAATGCGTCGCCTTCTTTCTTGCTGGCCTCTCCGGCCACCTGCATCTGCTCTTGTTGCTTCTTGCGCATTTCGTTCTGCACTTCCATGAGCGCGGCCCGCGCCTGGTCTTCAGTCAGGGCCGTCTTGCCCCCGGCCAAGGCATCTTTCAAACCCCGCAGAAGCATGTTGGGGTCCACGGGAACGGATTGCTTGTGCAGGTTCGTACCCAGATTCATCCCAAGGGCGTAGCTGAATTTGTCCTTTTGAGTGGTAAGCGCGGGGACAGCCTGAGTTTTTGCCGCCGGCGCCCGCCGGGCCCTGGTCGTGGGAGTCGCATGGGGTTTTGGCGCCGGCGTCTGCTGGCCCAGGGAATAGTGGCTCCCGGCCAATATGATCCCAATCGCCAAAAGACTTACTGGGGAGGTGAAAGATTTGTGCATGCAGCTATTGTCACATTGGTTTGAACAAGTCGGCAAACCGGCGGCATGTTCCAGGCCCAGGTTCGGGATGACAGTGATTTTCTGAAGACCGTGATTTTCCGAAGGAAGATCTCGGATCTCAGTTCTCGGTTCTCAGTTTTCACGATTGAGAAACTGAAGTAGGCGCCGTGCGCCTTCGCGAAATTCGCTGGGCGGGGTGAGCAGGCTGACTATCAGATACCCGTCGCTGGGAAAATCATAGAAGTGTCCGGGATGGACCAGCACGGAGGACTGGCGGAGCAGCGCAATCGCCAGATCCTCGTCGGTTTGGGTCACCGGCACCCGCAACACGGCATACCATCCTCCATCAACCTGCAGACGTTGGGCTGACTTCTGTCCTTGCAGTTGACCATCGAGCTCGGAGAGATTCACGCGTAACCGGTCGAGCAGCAGCGGCTGGATGTTCTTGCGCTGATCAAGCAAGACCGTTGCAGCCAGTTGGATGGGAGCATTCATGGAAAGATAAGTGTCGGCAATCACCTCCAGGCGCTCCATGGCCGCCGTGACTGCGGGGACCGGACCGCTGGTCGCTACCCAGGCCAGTTTCATCTGCGGCAGGCCCGAGATTTTTGAGAGGCCGCTGAGAGTGAAAGTGAGAACTTCCTGGTTGAGCACGAAGCTCGGCCTGGGCGCGCCGTCGTGGGGATAATCCAGGAATACTTCGTCCACAATCAGGGCCAGCCCATGTTCCAGGCAAAACGCATTCAACTGCGTCCGTTCGGCGGCGCCTACATACGAACCGGTGGGATTGTTGGGATGCACTACCACCACCGCGCGGGTGCGAGAGGTCACCGCTCGCAACAACGACGGGAAATCGATTTGCCAGCCGTGATCGTAGAGCAGCGGGTAGGGCCCCAGCTTCACATCCTGCAAGTCGGCCAGAAACTCAAACAGCGGATAACTGGGCTTGGGCACCAGGATTTCATCGTCGGGATTGCACAGCAGGCGAAAAACATAGGAGTAACCCTCGCTGGTGCTGGTGGTAAGCACCAGCGACCCGGGGTCAATGAGAAACTTGCCGTGCTGCTCACGGTAATACGCCGCGACCGCCTCGCGGGCGCTGTGCAAGCCTTTGGGCTGAGGATCGTAGTCCATCGCATTTGGATTCTTCAGGGAGCTCAGGATGGCTTCCTCGTCGTAGTGCAAGCCGGCGCGCACCGGGTTGGAGACGCTCAGGTCGAGCACTTCCCTGCCCGCGGCTGAAAGTTCTCGCTGGGCCTCGGTGAAGCGGTTGGGAGTGAGTGTCCAATCGGTGCGGCGCGAAAACATGAGCGACCATGGTACCGCAAGGGCAAGTGTGTCCTGCTAGAATCGGCCCATGGCGACTCAGGATTCACGGCTCACCACACCCCTGGTCCGGAAAAATGGCCGGCTGCGTCCTGCTACCTGGGACGAGGCGCTGGAGCGTGCGGCGCAGGGCTTTCGCGGCGCTGTACAGAAAAGCGGTCCGCAGACCTTTGGGCTCTTCAGTTGCTCGAAGACGACCAATGAGATGAACTTTCTGGCCCAGAAATTCGCTCGGGTGGTGGTGGGCAGCAACAATATTGACAGCTGCAACCGGACTTGACACGCCCCCAGCGTCGTCGGTCTGGCGACGGTATTCGGGATGGGCGGCGGCACCAGTTCGTATCGCGAAATGGAAGAGACGGAGCTGATCATTCTCTGGGGATCGAATGCCCGGGAGACGCACCCCATTTTCTTCCACCACCTGCTCAAGGGCGTGCACCACGGAGCCAAGCTTTTCGTGGTGGACCCGCGACGCACCACTTCCGCGCAATGGACCGAGAAGTGGCTGGGGCTGCATGTGGGAACGGACATCGCTCTGGCCAACGCGGTGGCGCGGGAAATTCTGGCCGCGGGCCTGGAAAATCGTGATTTCGTCGAGAATGCCACCAGCGGTTTTAAGGAATTTCGCGAGCACGTGCAGAAGTACACCCTCGAGTATGCCGCGAACATCTGTGGCGTGCCGGCGGAGTTGATCCGGGAACTGGCGCACGCGTATGCCCGGGCCGGGCGCGCGCAGATTTGCTGGACCCTGGGCATCACCGAGCACCACAACGCGGTGGACAACGTGCTGGCGCTGATCAACCTGAGCCTGCTGACCGGACACGTGGGACGCTACGGCTCCGGTTTGAATCCGTTGCGCGGGCAGAACAATGTTCAGGGCGGCGGCGACATGGGCGCTCTGCCCGACCGGTTGCCCGGCTTCCAGCACGTGGAGAACGATGAGCTGCGCGGTAAATTCGAGCAAGCCTGGGGAGTGAAAATACCGCCTCAGAGGGGTTGGCATCTGAGCGGAATGTTTGATGCCATGGAGCGCGGCGAGCTGAAAGCGCTGTACGTGATTGGAGAGAACCCGGTCAACTCGGAGGCTGACGCGCACCGCACCATGAAGCTGCTGCAGGGTCTCGACATTCTGGTGGTGCAGGACATGTTGATGACGAAGACGGCGGAAATGGCGGATGTCGTTTTCCCGGCGGCGGCCGGCTGGTGTGAATCCGAAGGCACCGTAACCAACAGCGAGCGCCGGGTGCAGCCGGTGCGTCGCGCCCTGTCGCCGCCCGCCGGAGTGCGCGATGACATTGAAATTCTCTGCGATCTGGCCGGCCATATGGGCCGTGAACTGGGGCAGCCCACTCCCGAGGAAATCTGGAATGAGCTGCGCGCTCTCAGTCCGATCCATGCGGGAATGAGCTACGCGCGCCTGGAAGCCTCGCACGGTTTGCAGTGGCCGTGCTATGACGAGAACCATCCCGGCGAGCAATATCTGCATGGGCGTTTGTGGACGCGGCCGGTGATCGGGCCGCTGGCGCCTTTCAGTTGTGTTGAACATGCGCCGCCGGTGGACGCGCTGGATGATGACTTCCCCATACGTCTGACAACGGGACGGCGTCTGGATTCCTACAACACCGGGGTGCAGAGTTCGCGGTACGCTTCACCGTTGCGCCACGGCGAGTCGCTCGATCTTTCTCCCCAGGACGGTCAGAGGTATGGCTTCGAGGAAGGTGAAGTGGTGCGGGTGGTGTCGCGCCGCGGATCGGTTGAGGCCCCGGTGCGATTCGATCCAGGGCTGCGCCCTGGCCTCGCATTCATGACCTTGCACTTCCCCGATCAGGTGGCGACGAACGAGTTGACAATCGATGCCGTGGACCCGAAGTCAGGGACCTCGGAGTTCAAAGCAACCGCCGTGCGCATTGAGAAACTGGGGAAAACGGAGCCGGTCACGGTCTTAGGAATTCAGAGCGCGTCATTCAACGCGCAAAGTCAATCATGGATCTGCATTTCACTGGAGCCACGCCCACGGCGGAAGAAATAGCGGCCGTTGACGGCGTGGAAGTTGCTTCTGCCGATTCGAAACGCACTTACCTGCTGCCGGTTTTCCATGCCATTCAGGACCGCGTCGGCTGGATCACCCCGGGTGCGTTGAACTACGCCAGCCGGAAGCTGGAAGTGCCGCCGGCCGAAGCTTTCGGTGTCGCGGATTTCTACGCACTTCTTTCCACTCGCCCACAACCGCCGGCTGTAGTTCACATCTGCAATGACATTGCCTGCAAGGTCAGGGGCGCAGACCGGCTGTGTGCCGAGATGGAGAAAACGCGCGGTCGCGAGGGGTCGAGCCCGGATGGAAAGACAACATGGCATCGCAGCCCCTGTCTTGGCCTGTGCGAGCGCGCGCCGGCTGCCCTCGTGGTGGTTGCCGGAGAACACCACTACGAGCAAGCTGTGGCTCCCGCAACCGCAGAGAAGATTGCATCCGCATTGCAGGACGATGTGGCTTCTCAGACCGCCTTGAGTGTTTCCATTCCGCAGATGGGCCAGCCCGGATTGACATTGCTGCGCCGCGTAGGACAGATCAATCCGGAAAGCCTCGACGAATACATCGCCTCGGGCGGTTTTGTGGCTCTGCGTAAAGCCTTCGAAATGGGGCGGGCCGCGGTAGTTCGCGAAATGATCGAATCGAAGCTGGTGGGGCGTGGCGGTGCCGCCTTCCCCTGCGGCCAGAAGTGGCAATCGATCCTCAGCACTGCGTTGCCGCGATATCTGATCTGCAACGCGGATGAATCGGAGCCCGGCACCTTCAAAGACCGCGTGCTGATGGAAGGCGATCCGTATGCCCTGATCGAATCCATGATCATCGCCGGATTCGCCACCGGATGCGAGCAGGGTTACCTGTACATTCGCGGTGAGTATCCGCTGGCCCGGCGCCGTCTCGAACGTGCCATTCGCGAGTGCCGTGCGAAATCTTTCCTGGGGGACGATATTCTGGGCGCTGGAGTGCGCTTTGACGTCGAGCTGCGGGTTGGGGCCGGGGCCTACATCTGCGGCGAAGAGACGGCGCTGATGAACTCCATCGAGGGCAAGCGTGGAGAACCGCGAAACAAGCCTCCATTTCCCACTCAGGTCGGGTTGTTCGGCAGGCCCACGATTATTCAGAACGTTGAAACGCTGTTGAATGTTCTGCCCATCATCATGCACGGCGGAAAAGCTTTTTCCGCGATCGGCACTGAGCATTCCACCGGAACCAAACTCTTCTGCCTCTCCGGCCATATGGCGCGCTCCGGGGTGTATGAAGTACCCTTCGGCGCCACTCTGCGAGAGCTGCTCGATTTGTCCGGCGGCATCGCCGGCAGTGGAAAGTTGCAGGCGGTTCTGATCGGCGGAGCGGCGGGCGCTTTTCTGGGCCGGAAAGATCTCGACACACCGATGACTTTTGAGGGCACGCGGGCGGCCGGCGCCGCGCTGGGGTCGGCGGTCGTCATGGCGTTCGACGACACCGTCGATTTGCGAGAGATCCTGCTTCGCATCGCATCTTTCTTTCGCGACGAATCCTGCGGACAGTGCGTTCCCTGCCGCGTCGGCACAGTCCGGCAGGAGGAAATTCTGCAACGATTGGCTGCCGGCACGCCTTTCGGGTCGCGTGCGGTTGAGCTTGTGCTGCTGAAGGAAGTCGGCCAGACAATGCGCGACGCTTCGATCTGCGGGCTGGGCCAGACGGCGTCGAGTGCGATTGAATCGGCGCTGGCGCGGTTCCCGGTTTTCCACGGCGGAGAAATTCAGGCGGAGTCGGGAGATCCTGAACGATGAGCACGCAACGCGCGCCTGACCCGAAGATTCCCGTACCCCGCGGGCCGTTGCCCATTCTTCCCGTTACGCGCCCGGCCCGCACGGTGGAGATCACGATTGACGGTAAACCCCTCTCGGTTTCGGAAGGTACTACTCTTCTCGATGCGGCACGCAGCGTCGGCGTCGATACTCCTACGCTTTGTTTCCTGGAAAATCTTACGCCGGTCAACGTTTGCCGCATCTGCGTGGTGGAACTCGAGGGATCGCGTGCGCTGGTTCCGGCCTGCTCGCGGCTGGTCGAGCCCGGCATGGTGATCAAGACGGATTCTGAACGGGTACGGTTGAGTCGGCGCCTGGTGCTGGAGTTGCTGGCTTCTTCGGTGGACGTCTCTACTGCGCCCCAGTTTCAGGAATACATGCGCCGCTATGACGCTCGGCCGGAGCGCTTTGGAGAAGGGGCGGCGCAAGCGGGCGAGCGCGACTCCGCGCTGCCGGGCCATCATCATCCGCCGGAGAGTGGCGCAGCCACGGTAGCCCAGCCGGTGAAGATCGATAACGATCTATACGTGCGTGACTATGGCAAGTGCATCCTCTGCTACAAATGCGTGGAGGCGTGCGGCGTGGACGCGCAAAACACCTTCGCCATCGCGGTCGCCGGACGCGGCTTCGAGGCCCGTATCTCGACCGAGTACAACGCGCCCTTGACCGATTCGGCGTGCGTTTACTGCGGCAACTGCATCGGCGTGTGTCCTACCGGCGCGCTCATGTTCCGCAGCGAATACGAGATGCGTCAGGCCGGTACCTGGGACGAGTCCAAACAAACGCGTACCGATACTATCTGTCCCTATTGCGGCGTGGGCTGCACTCTGACCGTGCATGTGCAGGAGGAGAAGATCGTTAAAGTAACTTCGCCTCTCGATCAGGAAATCACCGAGGGACATCTCTGCATCAAGGGCCGCTTCGGCTGGGAGTGGGTCAACCAGAAGTAACGCTCCGTGTGGCGCGGGCGCGGGGTCGCACGTCTCGGCGGGATATAATGACCCGTTTTGCTTCGCTATGGAAAAGGCCATGCAGCACGAATTACGACTGGCTGAACGGATGTCGAGACTCGGCACCGAGACCGCCTTTGAGGTCTTGAATAAGGCGCGGGCCCTGGAGCGTCTGGGCAAGAAGATTATCCATCTGGAAATCGGCGAGCCCGACTTCGACACGCCCGCCAACGTGGTTGAGGCTGGAATCGGCGCTCTGCGCCAGGGGTGGACGCACTATGGACCTTCCGCCGGCCTGCCCGAGTTGCGCCAGGCCATTGCAGAAGACGTCAGCCGTTCGCGCGGAGTGCAAGTCTCGAGTGACGAAGTCGTAGTGGTTCCCGGCGGCAAGCCGATCATTTTTTTCAGTCTGCTGGCTTTGGCCGAGGCGGGGGATGAAGTCATATTTCCCAATCCCGGCTTCCCGATTTACGAGTCGATGATTGACTATGCCGGGGCCCGGGCTGTGCCCATTCGTCTGCGCGAGGAAAAGGATTTCGGTTTCGATGCCGACGAACTGGCCTCGCTGATCACCGATCGCACCCGGCTCATTATCCTGAATTCGCCGCAAAATCCCACCGGCGGGGTCCTGAGCAAACAAGATATCCATGACATTGCCAAGGTCATCGGCAACCGCAATATCATGGTGCTTTCGGATGAGATTTACAGTCGGCTGCTGTTCGAAGGCGAGCATTACTCGATCATGTCGGTCCCCGGATTTCAGGAACGCACCATCCTGCTCGACGGGTTTTCCAAAACCTACGCCATGACGGGATGGCGCCTGGGCTACGGAATCATGCGGGCAGACCTGGCCACGCACATCGCGCGGCTTATGACCAATTCGAACTCCTGTACCGCCAGCTTTACCCAGATAGCCGGCGTGGAAGCCGTTCGCGGGGACCAGACTTCGGTGGACCGAATGAGGGCTGAGTTTCAGCAGCGGCGAGATGTTTTTGTGGCGGGCCTGAACCGGATCAAAGGATTCTCCTGCCGCATGCCGAAGGGCGCATTTCTACGCCTTCCCCAATATCACAGAAGACCGGCTGGAGTTCGAAGAAGCTGGCCGATGCGCTGCTGGAACAAGCCGGCGTAGCTTGCCTCTCGGGAGCTTCCTTCGGAGATTTCGGAGAGGGCTATTTGCGCTTCAGCGTGGCCAATTCGCTGGAAAACCTGAAGCAGGCGCTCGCCCAGATTGATCAGTGGACGAAGCAAAATCTCTAGGGATCGCTCTCGTCGGGCGCGCTCTCACGCGAGGAGCTTACCTCAGGCGCTAAAGCGCGACGGCTTTTCGCCCTTTTTTGGCACGAGTGAACTCGCGCCCTTCCCGTTTGTCTCGTCATGCAGCTCGTAAATACCACGCTGCCGCGATCACTCATCACTTCTTGAACAGATTCTCGAAGGCCTGGCGGGCGTCGTTGGGGCGCTGGGCCGCAGGCGTAGACGTCTCCTTCTCCACCATCACGCGCATGGAATAGAAGGTGCAATCGTTGCGCTGGTCCTTGCGCGGGATGCGTTCCGGTATGGGTTGGGTGCACTCAAAGCGGCTGGAAGGATCGAAGTAGGTACACTGCTTGCAGGAGTGCAGTTCGAAGCCACACTTGGGACACTGGCCCACGGGATCGCCGGGCGACTGCAGCAGTGAACCGCATTGCGAACAGCGCGAGACGGCGCGCGTGCCCGGCATCTGGATCGGCCGCGGGCCAAATGTATCCTTCTTGACCGGCCTCTCGGCTGGACTCTTTCTTACGGGTTTCCTCGCCGCGGTCCTGATAGCCGTGTTGCCGGTACTTCAAGGCGCTCCCTCCTTGGCTGGTGCGGGAACATTGTCTCGCTTCACCGGCGCGACGACAAGTGGGGGGCGAATTGTATTTCCCCACCACGGGTGCTACGATCTGATGTGTATGCAACTGGTTGCATGGAGGTTTGATCATGGCAGACGATAGCAACAGCATCCTGTGGTTCCTCGCGGGACTTGGGGTTGGGGCGGCGGTGGGAGTACTTTATGCGCCGCGTTCCGGAAGTGAGATGCGCGAGACCTTGCGCTCTAAAGCGGATGAAGGCCGGGAGTTCGTCTCCCAGCGCGCCCGCAAGGCGCGCGAGCAGGCCACCGACCTGGTGGACAAGGGACGCGAAGTCGCCAAGCAGCAGAAAGAGCAGTTCAAGTCGGCCTATGAAGCCGGGCGTCAGGCTTATCACGAGGCCACCGCTGCCGACGGCGGCGCATCGAAGAACCTGTAATTCTGCGCCTCTCCGCAGCGCTGGATCGGGCGGCGCAGTAACGCGGAAAATCTCTATGGACTATCTACCGATTTTTGTCGGTGTAACGGCGGCGGCGGTCGTCATCCAGGCCGGCATCCTGGTGGCGCTTTTTGTGGCCGTAAAGAAGAGCACTTCCCGCATGGAAGCTCTCGCCAACGAAGTGAAAACCAAGGTCATGCCCACGGTGGACACGGCGCAGTCCATGCTGGTGGAGTGGCGGCCGAGGATTGACACCATCGCCAGCAACGTCAGCGAAACCACTACCGTGGTTCGCGGGCAGGTTGAGCGGCTGGATGCCACGGTGACCGATATCGTGGACCGTACCCGGCTGCAGGTGATTCGCGCCGACGAGTTGCTCAATCGCACCATGGATCGAATCGAAGAAACCAGCGACGTGGTCCATCGCACCGTGGTCTCCCCGGTGCGCCAGCTCGCCGGCATCATTCAGGGTCTGACTGCTGGTCTGGAGTTTCTGCTGGGTGGTGAAAGGCGCCGCCGGCACGATGTTTCGGTTCCGCAAGACGAGATGTTTATCTAGGGTTCCGGTTGTCCGTTAAGAAACCGGTTTTCAGATGCCAGTTCCCGGTTCTCAGTTTCAGGCGATCCAGCCTCCGCCCACCACCACATCATCCTGGTAGAAAACAGCTGCCTGGCCAGGTGTCACCGCCCGCTGCGGCTGGTCGAATGAGACCCGAATCTCGTCCTCTCCAGACTTCTCAATCAGCGCGGATGCGCCTTCATGGCGATGGCGAATCTTCACCACAACTCGCATGGGCTCGCGCAACTCTTCTACGGAGATAAGATTGGTTCGGTGCACTCGCAAGGTGCGGGTGTAAAGTTCTTCCTGGTTGCCCACCACCACCTGGCGAGCATCCCCCTTGATCTGGATGACATAGAGCGGCGAACCTGTGGCAATGCCCAATCCCTTGCGCTGGCCCACGGTGAAGTTGTGGATGCCGCCATGCTCGCCCACGACTTCGCCATCGGTGGTGACCAGTTCCCCGGCAGTGTCAGGCAGGGACTCGCCCTGCTCCGCGAGGTAGGCGTCAAGAAACTTTTTGTAGTCACCGCCCGGAACGAAGCATATCTCCTGCGAGTCGGGCTTCTGGGCCAGGGCGAGACCGTGGTGCTGGGCAAGCTGGCGCACTTCGGGCTTCATCATGCCGCCCAGGGGAAAGAGGGTGCGGCTGAGCTGGGCCTGGGTCAATCCGAACAGGAAGTAGGTCTGGTCCTTGGAGCGGTCGGTGGGGCGCTTGAGCAGCCAGCGGCCGAGGGACTCGTCAAATTCCACGCGGGCATAGTGGCCGGTAGCCAAGGCGTCGGCGCCAATCTGCTGGGCCACAATCAGTAGCTGATCAAACTTCAAGTGATTGTTGCACAAACTGCAGGGGATCGGCGTGCGACCGGAAAGGTACTGCTCGACGAATGGCCGCACCACATCGCGCTCGAAGCGCTCCTCATGGTTGACCACGTAGTACGGAATGCCGATGGTCTCGGCGACCCGGCGCGCGTCGTACACATCGTCCAGCGAGCAGCAGCGTCCCTGCACAGCCTCAGGCATACCCTCGTGTCCAGCCAGACGGCGCTGGTTCCACAGCTGCATGGTAAGGCCCACGACGTTGTGGCCCTCGGCACGGAGCATGGCCGCGACCGTGGAAGAGTCAACCCCTCCCGACATGGCGACGGCGATGGTTCTGGGCTGGGACATGGAAAAAGTTCGGCTTCTGGCTTCTGGCCTCTAGCTACTGGCTTCTAGCCAAACCAAAAGTCGAGGAGCTAGCATTTAGTAGCTGCTTTATTGTAAACCGGCGAGAGCTCTCGCAGCCGGGTTACCGTGGGTGCGATCAGGCTCAAGGCGAACTCGACGTCGTCTTGCGTATTTTGCTTGCCCAGGCTGAAACGGAGGCTGCCCCGCGCTTGCCCGGGCGACATGCCCATCGCGGTCAGCACATGCGAGGGCTCAATCGCACCGGAAGAGCAGGCGGCTCCGGTCGAGACCGCCAGGCCCTTCAGGTCGAGAGCGATCACCAGCGCTTCTCCTTCGATGCAATCGAAACGGATGCTGCTGGTATTGGGTACGCGCGGCGCTCCGTGGCCGTTTACGTCGGTGGATTCGATCTCGTTCAGGATGGTCTGCTCCAGCCGATCACGCATGCCGGACATCCGCTCCAGATCGCCGCGGACAAAGGCTTCGCGGGCAAGTTCTGCAGCTCTGCCCAGAGCGACGATGCCCGGCACATTCTCCGTCCCCGCTCGCCGCGAACGCTCGTGACTGCCGCCGAAGAGCATCGGACGCAGCGTGGTTCCCTTGCGTACGTACAGCGCTCCCACGCCCTGGGGAGCATTCATCTTATGTCCGGAGATCGATAGCAGATCGCAGCCGATACGCTTCACGTCGATCGCAACCTTGCCGGCCGCCTGCACCGCGTCAGTGTGGAAGTAAACCTCAGCTTCAGCGGCAACTTTGCCGATCTCGTCCACCGGTTGCACCACGCCGGTTTCATTGTTGGCCATCATGATAGTGATGAGCCGGGTATTCGGCCGCAGCGCGCGGCGCACGTCATCGGGATCGACCTGTCCCAGTCCGTTCACTGGAACATAGGTGACTTCACAGCCTGACGCTTCCAGATGCTTGCAAGAGTTCAGCACCGCATGATGCTCGATGGTCGAGCTGATCACGTGCTGACCGGGCCCGGTAGGCCGAAAATTGCCAGGTTGTCAGCCTTCCGTGCCGCCGCTGGTGAAGACGATCTCCGAGGTCCGGCATCCCAGCAGCGTAGCTACCGCCTCGCGCGCGCGCTCCACCGCCGCCCGCGTCTCCTGTCCATGGTGATGGATGGACGACGCGTTCCCGAAGCGCTCCCCGAAGTAAGCCTGCATGGCCTCAAAGACCTCAGGCAGGACCGGGGTAGTGGCGTTGTTATCGAGGTAAACGCGGCGCATGGCTAAGCTTCCATCTTACGCTGCATTTGTGGGAACGGAAATGCGGAGGGAGGCGGGTGCCATCAGCAATGGCCGGCCGCTGCCGCGGAAAGAATGTGGTCGGACACTCTTGTCCGACGCCTTTGAACTTGCCTTAGTTTGTGATTTTCTTGCGACTGTGTTCCGCACTGCCTAACAACACAATCAAGGGCGTAAATGCCAGGTCAAGAGCGTCGGACATGAGTGTCCGACCCACACTCCTAGCGGCGCTCGATGGGCACATACTTCTGCGGATACGCCGGCCCAACGTAATCCGCGCGGGGACGGATCAGGCGGTTGTCGTCGAGTTGCTCGATGACGTGGGCGGCCCAGCCGCTGATTCGCGAGACCGCGAATACCGGGGTAAATAAATCCACGTCAATCCCCAGCGTCTGGTAGGTGGAGGCGGAGTAGAAGTCCACGTTGGCGTTGAGCTTTTTCTCGGCCTTTACGAATTCTTCGATCTTGTGCGACATCTCAAACCATTTGCTCTGGCCGCTGCTCTTGCCCAGGTCGGCGGACATCTTGCGCAAATGCGTGGCCCGCGGATCTTCGGTGTGATAGACGCGATGGCCGAAGCCCGGGACTTTCTTCTTCTGCGCCAGCATGTTCTTCACGTAATCGATGGGGTCAGCTTTCGCCTTGTCGATGGCCTGCAGGATGTGGAACACGGCCTCGTTCGCGCCTCCGTGTAAAGGTCCCTTCAGCGCACCAATGGCCGCGGTCACGGCGGAATGCATGTCCGACAGGGTCGCTGCCACCACGCGAGCCGCGAAGGTGGAAGCGTTGAGCTCGTGGTCAGCGTGCAGGATGAGGGCCATATCCAGGGCCCGCTCCGCTGTCTCCGAGGGCTTGGTACCGTTCAGCAGCAGAAGAAAGTTGGCGGCATGCGAGAGCGAGCGGTCCGGCTCCACTACCTTCTTGCCCTTGCGCACGCGATCATAAGCCGCCACGATCATGGCAATCTGCGAAGTCAGCCGGAAGGCTTTGTGCAGGTTGGCGTCGTGGTCGTTCTTCTTGTCCTCGGGATCGTAAAAGGAAAGGGCTGAAACCGCGGTGCGCAGCACGTCCATGGGCTGCGTTTCCTTGGGAGCGTTGCGCAGCAGTTCGATGATGGCAGGATCCAGCTTGCGCTCTTCCGCCAGCTGCCGGCGGAATTCCTTCAGTTCATTCTCCGTGGGCAGCTTGCCATACCACAACAGGTAACAGGTTTCTTCGAAATTCGAACGGTCGGCAAGTTCGTGAATGTCAATGCCGCGGTAGGCGAGGACGCCCTGCTCTCCGTCGATGTAACAGATACTGGAATTAGTGGCGACAACTCCTTCCAGGCCCCGGGGGGCGTGCGTGGCGGTCAGGCTGGGCATGTTCCCTCGCTCGAAATTTTGAACCCTGGTTGAGGCCGCACGGGGAGGAAAAATGCGCGTGCTGTCGCAACTAACTTTTATACGCCAAAAGAGTTAACTTTCCAAGGTGACCAACGGGCGGGTAGTGGGTCAATTTGAAAACCGTCCCTTTCCAGCGGCGTCATCCTCCATGCGTCATGCTGAGCTTGCGAAGCATCTGGCGTGAAGCACGTGCGCGGCTCGGGCAAGCGCGGGCGCTACGCACGCCAGATCCTTCGGGACTGAAGTCCCTCGGGATGTCCCCCGGTTGCAGGGGAATTCTTCAAAGTGAGTCATTGCCCTCTGGCGCGCGATGGCCCGCTTTCAGCAAACTCACTCATCCAGCCCGATACCCTTGAAGCAGCGAAACATCTCCCGGGCTCCCCAGATGAAGAATGGGAGCGGGGCAACGAGAGCTACGCCCCTTATGCCCATTCCCCAAACTCGAGAGGTGGCAATCGCGAAGATGATTACTGCTGTCCAGAAAACGGAGCACATCACAGCGGCGACAAACGACGTGAAGAAAAACCACTTCGTGCGACTGCCTCATCAGGCTGGCACAATTCCACTATGTCAAATTGACCAGCAAAATGCCATATCGGAAATCTCACATTGGATCTACGGCCGCCCGCACGAGCGGGACGCTCGCGCCCACATTGACAGGAATACACGAAGGTACACTGCCCCTCGCGAAACCCTCGGTCGCGCTCCGGTTCCCGGTTACAATCGGGACATGCGCGGGGGGATGTTTGTTCGGCTGGCATTTGTACTGCTGACGGTAGCAATCGCCGCCTGTGCCAGCGACCAGCCCACCACGGCGCCGCTGTTGCCGTGTCCTGAAGGCTCCCCCGGTGCAGCTTCCTGCAATCCCTCCAAAAAAGAATTGAAGGAAGCGAGCCAGGCCTTTACCAAGGGGTTGAAGTTGCAGCGCGAAAAGCGGCAGGACGAAGCCTTCGACCAGTTCGAAACGGCGGCACGCCTGGATCCCAAAGATGTGGAATTTGTAACGGCGCGCGAATTGACCCGTCAGCAACTGGTCTTCGACCACCTGGAGCGGGGCAATAACGAAATGCGCCAGGGCCGCCAGATCGAAGCGCTGGCCGAGTTCCGCACCGCGCTGCACCTGGATCCACAAAATGAATTTGCCCGGCAGCGTTTGACCGACGCGATGGGAGAATGGGCGCCCAAGACCTCAGTCGCGCCGCAGGTGGTGGCGTCCTCGGATGAAATTCGGGTCGTGCCCGAGCCCACGCAGGCCGACTTTCATTACCGCGGCGATGGCCGGGGGTTGCTTACCCAGGTGGCCTCGGCTTTCGGCGTGACCGCTACCTTTGACGAGTCCGTAGTCTCGCGCCAGGTCCGTTTCGAACTCGGCCGCGCAAATTTCTACACGGCGATGGCGGCAGCCTGCCAGATGACGCACACCTTCTGGACGCCGCTCGACGGCAAGCAGATTCTGCTGGCAGCCGAATCTGTCCAAAATCACCGCCAGTTCGATCGCATGGCGCTGCGTACCTTCTATCTGCCGGGCGTCACCTCTCCCCAGGAATTGACTGACATCGTAAACCTTCTGCGCAATCTGTTTGAGATTCGCCTGGTGACCCCGCAGCCCAGCGCCAGCACCATCGTGGTCCGCGCGCCGCGCAAGATGCTGGACGCCGCCACTAAAATTATCGAAGGGCTGGGAGACTCGCGCCCGCAGGTCATGCTCGACGTGCATGTGTACGAGATCACTAACAGCCTCACGCGCAACATGGGATTGCAGATTCCCAACAACTTCCAGTTGTTCAATATTCCGGCGGGAGCACTGGCGGCGCTGGCCGGACAAAACATTCAGGACCTGATCAACCAGCTTATCTCCGGAGGCGGCATCAACCAGGCCAACTCGACAGCCCTTTCCGGACTGCTGGCCCAGCTTCAAAATCAACAGAGTTCGGTTTTCAGCCAGCCCCTGGCAACATTTGGAAACGGCCTCACGCTCATGGGACTGAGCCTGGGAACGGCGGGAGCGCAACTGTCCCTGAACGAGAGCACGGTAAAAGCACTTGAGCACGCCACGCTGCGAGTTGTCCAGGGCACCGATGCGACCTTCCGCGTGGGTGTGAGGTATCCCATCCTCAATGCAAGTTTCGCTCCCGTCTTCAATACTCCGGCGATTGCTTCCGTGATCCGGAACAACTCGTTCCAAAGTCCCTTTCCGTCATTCAACTACGAGGACATTGGGCTGAGCATCAAGGCCAAGCCGCGGGTGAACGGGAACTCTGACGTCAGCCTGGACCTGGAAATACAGTTTCGGGCATTGTCGGGTCAGTCGATCAATGGGGTCCCGGTAATTTCGAACCGGGAGTACAAGGGCAGCATCTCTCTGATGAACGGAGAGCCTGCGGTGGTGGCCGGGGCAGTCACGAATTCCGAGCAACGCAGCCTGAATGGAATCCCGGGGCTGGGTGCGGTGCCGGGATTGAATCAGGTGATGACCAGCAACAGCAAACAATCAAGCGAGGACGAATTGCTGATCGTGATTACGCCGCGTGTCATCAGCCACGAACAAACCCAGAACGCGGAAGTCTGGCTTCAAAAGTAAGCACTCATCGCGATACTCCCAAAACAGGTCCCTCGACTGCGCTCGGGATGACAGAATTTTGCAAAGTCACTTTCCTTCTTTCCCGGCGAATTCAGTGAGTCCTTTCAGCACCTCGTAGGGCAGCCCGGCCACGTTGCTGATCTTCCTTCCGTTGATGAACAGGGTCGGGGTCCCGGTAACCTCGAGCGCCGCGCCCAGGGCGACGGAGCGCTGCACCCGGGCAATGGTTTCGGGCTTGGCGGCGCAGGAGGCGGTGTCCGCTCCCTTGGCGCCCGCCTGTTCGGCCAGAGCGGTGAGCTTTTCATCGGCAGTGGCGGCGGTAATGTCGCTTTGCGCGGCATAGACGCTCTCCACGTATTTCCAGAATGCGTCGGGCGAAGTGCGGCCGATGCAATCTCCGTAGTAGGCGGCCTTGGCCGCCCAGTCGTGCGAAGGTAAGGGAAAATTCTGGAACACCAGGCGGGCATTTTTTTCTTCTGCCATGAGCTTGTCGATGGTGGGCTGGGCTTCCTTGCAATGCGGGCATTGCAGGTCGCTGAACTCAACCAGGGTGACGGGAGCATCTGCCGGGCCGCGGGAGGGGCCGTTGATCCCCTTGCTAAGCGCGTCTTGCGCCGCCGTAAAAGGATGCGGACCAAAAGGAATGATGTCGCCGACCACGGCGTGCTGCCCATCTTCAGTGACGTATAGTCGGCTGTTCTGCTGGCCCTGGGCATTACTCAGGACGACCAGCACTTCAGTGAGTCCTTCGGCCGGCGACGGCCGGATCGCAGCGATCTTCCAGGATACTGCTGGATCATAGCCAAACATCTGCTTCATAAAAGCGTTTACGGCTTCCTCGGAAGGCAGCCGGGTGCTGAAAGTGGGAGCCGGGGGAAGCGCGTCCTTGGATTTAACGGACGGCTTCTCCTGCGCGACGGCAAGCGAAAGCGAGAGGACGATGAACAACCAGCAGAGCAACGAACGGCGCATGAGTTCCTTTCGAGAGCGTGAATTTCCAGAAGTCAGGACCATCGTCATCCGCTCATTTTTGCGGCGATGGGAAAGCGTCGGCCGGAACCAAAGGCCTTAGGAGAAATTTTCAGCCCCGGTGCGGCCTGCTGGCGCTTGTACTCCGCGCCATCAACCATGCGAATGACTCGGTTTACCAGTGCCAGATCGAAGTTGTGATCGGCCGCGATTTGTTCCGCGGTGTGCAGGTCTTCGACATAGTCTTCGAGAATGGCATCCAGAATGTCGTACGGGGGCAGTGAATCAATGTCTTTCTGATCGGGACGCAATTCCGCCGAAGGCGGTTTTTCAAGGGTCGCCGGGGGAATTACAGGCCGGCGCGAATTCACATAACGGCTCAGACGATACACCAGGGTCTTGGGCACATCTGAAATCACCGCCAGGCCGCCCACCATGTCACCGTACAGGGTGCAGTATCCCACGCCCAGCTCGCTCTTGTTGCCGGTGCTGAGAACGATGGCCCCGAACTTGTTGGAGAGGGCCATGAGCAGCGCGCCCCGGGTGCGGGCCTGTATGTTTTCTTCCGTCGTATCTTCCTTGCATCCGGCGAAAACCTTCTGCAGACTTTTCCGGTAACTCTCGAAAATTTCTGTGATGCATAGCAGCTCAAAGCGAATGCCGAGATTACCGGCCAGCGCCCGCGCATCCTCGATTGAGCCCGACGATGAATAGGGACCGGGCATGCCGACGCCGATCACGTTTTCGGGTCCCACCGCGTCAGCTGCGATGCAGGCGGTGAGAGCGGAGTCGATGCCGCCGCTCAATCCGATAATCACCCGCTCAAAACCGCACTTGCGAACGTAGTCGCGCGTGCCCAGAACCAGGGCGGCGTAGGCGCTGGCTTCTTCCCCCGGCACCTGCGGATGCATTTCTCCGGTCAGGTTGTCGGAATCGAAATAGACCAGGTCTTCCTCGAATGATTTGGCCTGAGCGATCACTTCTCCGGCGGAATTCAGCACCAGGCTGGAGCCGTCAAACACCAGGCTGTCGTTGCCTCCGACCTGGTTGACCATGACTACTGGCACTTTGTCCTGACGGGCGATGGTGGAAAGCATCTCGCAGCGCAGTTCGCGCTTGCCCAGCCAGAATGGGGAGGCGGAAATGTTGAGCACAAAGTTGCCGCCGGCCTGCACCAGCGCCTCTACCGGATCGACGGTGTAGAGACGTTTGTTCCAGAAGTGCTTGTCATTCCACGCATCCTCGCAAATAGTGAGCGCCATCTGCTTGCCAGAGAAAGAAAAGAGCGCCTGGCTGCGAGCGGGGGCGAAGTTGCGCATCTCGTCGAAGACGTCGTAGGTGGGCAGCAGCATTTTCGACTGCAGAAAGGCGATGGCTCCGTCCTGCAGCAGCGCGGCGGAGTTCATGACCGACTTGCCGGTTTCGGCCTGGGCCGGGGTGGCGAGGCCACAAATCACGGCGATGCCGCGGGTCTCCGCGGCGATGCGCTCAGCAGTCTCGCGATTACGGGACACAAATGAAGGCCGCTCCACTAGATCTCGAGGTGGGTATCCGCAGACGGACAATTCGGGAAACAGAATCAGGCCGGCGCCGGCGCTTCGAGCCCGGCCCGCAAAGTCGATCATCCTGGCCGCGTTGCCGGAGAAATCTCCAACCGTAGGATTGATCTGTCCCAGCGCGATCTTCACCCTTCCAGTGTAAAGGGACGATGCGGTGGCAGCCAAGTCAGCGGGCAGATGGAGTAGTGGCTCAGTTTGAAATTTCCCCCTTACCCACAGGCGTCATCCTGAACGGCCTTCAGGCGGTGAAGGATCTGGCGTGAAGCAGATACACCCCTTACCCCTGCCTTGCTGCGGATGCACGCCAGATCCTTCGGGACTGAAGTCCCTCAGGATGACGCCGCTGGGTGGAGACGGTTTTCAAAATTGAGCTACTACCGCCAGATGCGGACGCAGGTTCAAGTAGCGCCGGCGTCTCGCCCTCGGCTCGGCGGGCGAGCCGCACGCCGGACAGCCGCCGGGACGGCGGCGCTACATCGAAGCGACTTCGCGGGGATATCTTTTGATGGCCGTCCAGCGGCGGATTTCAGATTACAGATTCTAGATTGCAGATTTGAAAGGCGGCCAGAGATTGTTAAATCTAAAATCCAAAGTCACAAAATCTGCATTCATCCGTTAGTTGGGTTGGGCCGGGCCATCCTGACCCAGCGGGTCCGGAGGAGGCAGCGGCCTGGGCGCGGCACCACCAGCCGGAGAGTTGGCATCGGGCTCCTCGCCCGGGCGGCGCAGCGAGGGGGCATTCGGCGGACGCTCTTCAGGCGCCGAGCTCTTGGCTACGGTCGAGCTCAGGTCCACTTCTTTTTCCGTGTGCACGACTTTCTCGCCATCCACTTTCATGCTTTCGAGGCGTACCACTTCGTCGCCAACCAGGCGGACGAAATCCACGTCGGCCGGAGGCTCGCCATAGATCCACTCTTCGTATTCGACTTCACCATCTTTTTCCCGAATTTTCTTGGGCGGACGGCCTTTGGAGGCCATCACCATTTCGCGATTCATGCCCACCAGAACCTGGTGCGCCTTGATGGCGTCTCTGAGCTTGGGCGTGAGGGTATCGAGGTAAGCCTCCACGGCAGACTTGGCATTGAAGTCAAAAACAGGACGGAGCAGATCTTTCAGCTCCTGCGGCTTCAGGTCAGGCACGAAGCCGTTATCGAACACCAGGTCTACATACGAGCCCCGCGGATTGGCGCTGGCGTCACTGGGGCCCAGCGAGGTCATGCCTCCGCCTGCCCCCACCTGAATATGCTGATACCACTTGAGCTTCTTGACCGGGCCACCGTTGATCTCAAAGTGGATGCGGTCTTTCTTGATCAATATCTCGCTGATGCGGGCCTGGTCGCCGGGCTTGGCCGCGGGACCCCACATGGCCAGCATGTTCTGCATCTCGTCTCCCCCGGGGGAAAGTTGTCCATCCTTCAAGGTCAGCCCTGTCTTTCCCATGGGAAAGGGCGAGCGGATATAAACCAGTTCAAAATTGAAGGTATGGATCAGGTCCATCCGGGTTTGCTTGGAAATATGAGAGGCGTTGTGATCGTCGGCGCTGACCACGACAACACACAGGAGCACGATGGGTAACAGAACCGGAACGTAACGTGGGTACATACGACACCCCGAGCCGACTTGGATGAATTATAACGCCGTCCGGGTTGGGAAAACCGTAGAAAAATAAACACGTGGCTTCAGGCCGACCAGACGTGCAACCCGTTGCGGGCCACCTGCAGGGGCAGGACATGTCCTCCATTGTCACCGATGACGGTGGCGACCCGGCTGGCTGCGCCCTGTTCCACCAGGAAGATCACGCAGCCTCCGCCGCCCGCGCCACAGGCTTTGGCGGCCCGTCCGCCATGCCGGGCGGTGACCTTGATCAGCTTGTCGATGAGCGGCGTGGTGATTCCCGGGGCGTTGCTGCGGCGCAACTTCCACTCCTCGCGGAGCAGGCGCGCCACCTCGTCCCACCTGGTATCGGCCAGCGCCTGGTGCATGGCGCGGGCAATTTCAACGATGCGTTCGAAGTTGCGGAATACGCGCTTGTCGCCATTGATATGCGCCTTGAAAACCTCCCAATTGTTGATGCCGGACTTACGCGGCGCGCCGGTGTAGGCCAGAACAAAGCGGGATTCGATCTCTTCCGGCGCCACCGCCACGGCCTCGCGGTGGATGCCGTCAGCATCCAGATGGATCGCGCTCGTTCCTCCAAAAAGAGCGGGGTAGTAATCCTGGCAGCCGGTGGGCACCTGGATGATCTGGGCCTCGACATTCTGGGCAATCACCCGCATCTGCTCCAGGGTGAGGTTGCGGTCGGTGAAGCGGGCCAGCGCGGCGGTGCTGGCGATCATCAGGGCGGACGAACCGGAAATGCCGGCACCGGCGGGAGACTCGGAATCGGTCTCCATCAACAGGCCTTCCTTGGGCGCGAAAAACTGCAGCAGCCGGGCGGCCAGAGGGAGCCTGAAGCGGCGGGCACGGCGCAGGGCCTCGAAGCTGGGAAAGTGCTCTTCCCGCCGCGTATCGATGGAATGCAGATGGATGCCCCTCCCTTTCAGAGGCGTGATGCGGCAGGTGGTGAGGATGTTGACGGCAAAATTCAGCGTAAGCGCGCCGGGATGAAACAGGTACAGCGGCCACAAATCGATGGTGCCTCCCGCCAGATCGGCCCGGCAGGGAGCCTGGGCCACGATGGTCGGTCCGCTGGCCGCGTAAGGTATTTTCCGCATGCTGTGTTTTACCACGAGCCAGCACGCGTGGCGCGGGCGCCCTCGCCCGCGGCTTTTGACTTTGAATCCGACCGGCGGGCGGAAAGGGGGCTGCAATAGGTATTGGGGTGCGAGCTAGGTCGTAAGGCCGAGTGGTCGGATTCTCGACCGCTACCACGGAAAATCAAAAGCCGCGGGCGAGGGCGCCCGCGCCACACGCTCACGTGTCCGCCCCCACACGCCTAACTGCCTACTTTTCTGGCGTAATCGTCGAGCGTTTTCCTGGTCTCTTCTGCCCTGGCGGCTTCTTGCGATGCCTGCTGTTTCTCGATGCGATCCACTAGTTTTTGAGATTCGCGGTCCTCGTGAGACTCGCGATATTCTGGTTTATCTTCCATGGCAATAGCCTCTGGCAATCATCATGCCCGGCAATCGGACAGAATACTGTGCAATCTTGAACGGTCTTAACTTTCGCTCCGGTAGCGAGGTCGATTCCGGGACGCCCCTCGACGGGATCGTATCTGTCATCGCCTGTTTTCATCAAGCATCGTATAAAATCGCGAGATCGATGACGGAGCGCGGTAGGCGCAGGTCTGGACTCTCCCTGAAGGAGACGGAGGAGCTATGGCGCGAGATGGTTCGTTCCACTGTGAACTTGAGAAGTCGAAAGATGGAGACGAAAACGGGAAGCCAGTGACGACCGTCAAGTGTCATGGCGAGCTGGTCAGCAACACCGCGGGCGAGATAAAGGACGTAGTGAGGCCCCTCATCCTTCTTGGTGGTCGCATCATTCTCGACCTGGGCGATGTAAAACATCTCGACAGCGCCGGCCTGGGAGCGCTGGTCGGCCTCAAAACGTCCTCCATCAAGCAGGAGCTCTGCACTCTTGAACTCGCCAACATGACACCAGGCGTACAGGAATTGCTGCGCATCACTCATCTGGCGCAGATGTTCTCGTCGTAAGGCCGGCCTTGACGTAACATCGCGATTACCACCAACTACGCCCCCCTAGCCCCTTCGACATAATTGTTCCAGCGATGTCATCCATGTTCCTTAATTCCCGACGAGCCTTGGCCGCGATCGTGCTCACCGCAATGCCCGTTGCGTCTGCTCAGCAAAGCAGCGAACGCCGCCTCCCGGTGGAGATCGATGGGAAGTATGGATTTATTGACGCCTCCAGCCATCTGGTGATTGCAGCGGATTTCGATTTGGTATGGGGCTTTAGCGAAGGACTCGCTTCCGCCTGGAGGAATGAAGAGGCGGGCTATATCGACGAGTCTGGGAATTTTGTCATTCCCCCGCAGTTTCAATACGCGAGCGCGTTCTCCGAGGGACTGGCTGGTGTCGAGTCAGGCGATAAGTGGGGATACGTGAACCAGCGTGGGAGTCTCGTCATCCCGCCTCGTTACCGGCAGTCGCAAGCATTTTCCGAGGGGCTTGCATCGGTTCAGACCGCCACCGGGTTGTGGGGTTTCGTAGATGAGGACGGCGTCGAGACGATCACGCCTCGATTCACGCTCGCGTGGTCATTCAGCGAACATGTCGCTGCGGTGTACCATGGCGAAAAATGTGGCTTCATCGATGCGAATGGAATAGTTGTCGTCCCCTTTCGCTTTCGCGCTGCGATGCTTCACCGGACACAGCAACTGCGGATCAATCCGCGCCAACCGAGCCAAGGTTTGCGCATCCAGCCGATCGTCCTTCTTTCGACTCTCTCCGATCCACCGTACGTTGCGGGCATGCGCCACGATCACCTCATGCCCCACCTCGCTCAGCAACCGGCTCACCCAGGGCGAATGCGTCCCGGTCTCCAGTGCGATCCGGTTGCGCGCCATGCCGCCGAACACGCCTTGCAGCGCCTTCGGCGTGGTCGCAACCTTCGCTTCCAGCAGGATCTGCCCGCTCTCGTCCAGTACGCAATACCAGCTCGAGCGATCGCCCAGGTCCAATCCGATCGTCAGCTTCGATTGAGAAAAATTCCTGCTCTGCTTCGCCGCCTCGGTGCTAACCTTCTTCATTGCCGGTCTCCTTTTTTATCTGTGCTTCGAGCACGTCGATAACTTGGGAGCGTACAGCATCCCGTCCGGAGACCGGCCTTCTCATCCCATCTGTTTTCGACAGTACCGTTGCGGCGTCGGTTACGACTTCGGTGCTGCCGTCGTATCGTCGTGTTTTTCAAAACCTGAAAAGTCTAGTCAGCACCTGGTGTTTCGATGCTAGAGCACCCAAACTGTACGCAATCCCAGCGTAAAACGGCGCGGTAACCGACATTTGCGCCCACACGCGGGCCGGGTCGCTGGCAAGTGGGTTCTGCAAGGTAGGCATAACTGTCTGAATTTCAAAGAAATACTTCATTGCCGTCATCGAAGTTTCGAAAAGCACAGACGACGGCGCATGGTATTCGAGCATTCTGTATAGCAGCACCGACGTCGGAAAAGTCCACGCCCAAGCTGCCATCAAATGCTGTCCTTCATGCATGAAGTTGCGAATCACACCCGGCAGAAAGCGCACGACGTTGAGGTATCCAACAGCCAGAGCGGGGAGAACGGTCATAAACTCGAAGTGCTGTAGGTACCAATCCGCGGCAGGTATGCGAATTGAAACGTCTAGGATTGGCGCAATCCAACCGAACCAATGAAATACCAACCACGCCGAAAGATGCATGGCACAACTGTAAGCGACATAGGTATGGAGCATGAGCGCCGCAATGTAGCCCAGCAGGGACTTCTTCTCGACTACGACGGGCCCAGGCGATGCCATGACCATCGAAAGCTACCACTGGCTGCCTTGGGATGGCAAACATTGCACGGCCAGCATGTTCGTCGATTCGTAATTGTTGAAAAATCGCGATTACACTCATTTACCGGGTTTTGGCGAACAAACGGCGCAAAGGGGTCAGAACGCCTGATTACAACAATCGACACACGACATCTGGCACACCACACTGACTTGAGCGTAAAGTGAACGGGTTGGACGTCCATCCGGCTGTTCTATCCCATATCCGTTAGAGGTTTAGCTAATGCGCTCTTTTGTTCTCGTGACGGTCGTCTTGCTCTCGCAATTGGCTGGTGCCGCTGGAAACAGAGTTGCTGTTAGCAAACTGCTGGATCAAATGACTCACCGATCCACTTTGGTCGAACCGGGAGCCAAGCCTTTCTACCTCAAGGCCACGATCACCGATAAGGACGACGCTAAGTCTCAATTCACGGGAACGGTGGAGGAATATTGGCTCTCGCCCGCCAAATGGCGTCGTGTTATCACACTGCGCGACTTTTCGCAGACGCGAATCGTTAATGGCGACCAGATTTACGAACAAAACAACGGAGACTATTTTCCGATGACTTCCGAAATGCTCGCCAATGAGATCGTCGACCCGCTGCCCAAATCGGCGGTTGATCTCATGAATCAGCTCGGACTAATGGGAGCGGAGCCCGGCTCGGGCCAAGGCCAGTGCATGGCCGAGAAGTATTTCAACAACTCGGAAGGCAGGGAAACGCGAGTGCTTCTTGCCTATGACTGCAACACCGGCTTGCTGATCTATCTCTGGTCGCCAACCTGCTGCTATGGAGTGATGACTGATTATCGGAAGTTTCACAACAAAATGGTCGCCTATGCCACCAAGGACAATCCGATCAACATCCGGATCGACACGTTGAAAGATCTCAAGTCTCCAGACGAATCGCTCTTTGCGATTGCTCAGCCCACGCCTCCAGAGAAAAGGCTCGTCACTGAAAATTTAACCGAGACACAGGTCCAGACGTTTCTTGTAAGTAAAGCCGAACTTCAATGGCCTCAAAGCAAAAAGAGCGCCGACAAAAGCATGACCGTGAATGTCGTCATCGGTCGCGACGGGCGAGTAAAGGAAGTGAAGACCTATAGTCGCGTAGACAATGAAGTTGAGGACGCGGCGCTGACCGCAGTAACCAAATGGATATTTCAACCCCAGACCGTCGATGGAGTGCCCGCACAGATTTCGACTAGCTTCACGCTACCTTTCCCGGCTGACTATCAAAAGGTGGATGCGAGCCAGCCCCAGGCCCGGCGCATGTTTGACCGCATGCGCGCGGCCGGCGATCTGCGGCTTGAGGGTGCTCCTGCTTTCCATATGAAGGCCAATTTCCAATCCGAAAATGGTCTGGCGAAGGGCGACTACGAAGAGACGTGGATTTCGCCCGAGAAGTGGCGGAGAGAGGTAAAGCTGAATGATACGACAGTTCTCGAAGTCCGAACCGAGACTGCTTTCTATCGAACTTTTCCCGGAAAGTACGCACCGCGTTTGGCCGACGACACAATGGACGCCATCTCTTTTAATTTGCCTGGCGACAACGGCAGCGATTTCCACGATCCCGATTGGGGCGTCACTGAGACTAAGCTCGCGAACCTGCCCCTGCTAAGGTTGTCCGCGGGCTACATCAACGCGCAGGGGAAGCCAGATCCGCTCGCAAGGCAATTTTTCGTTGATGAGAAGACTGCCTTCCTGCGAGGTCGTTACCACTACTCGGCCATTACAATCTTCAATGATTTGCAGCCGTTTGGACAAAAGGCCGTCGCCCGCAAGCTGACTATCATCGGCAGCAGTGCGGGCAAGGTCGAAATCACGATTGATATGTTAGAACCGGCAACAAATGTCAACGAAGCGATCTTCACGGTTGCAGGAGTGAAGCCGGTTTTCACTACCGACACCGAAGATGAGCGCTTTACTCAGCCCGTTGCTATTTACACCGTCAAGCCTTCAGTTCCAGGATGGCACGGACATGTCACCTGCGCCGTGCAGACCGATGAGCATGGTCATGTTCGCGACGTCGACGTGAAGGGTACCGCAGACGAGTCCGTCATCCAGTCCATTCGCGCAGCCCTCATGACCTGGGAGTACGAACCAGCCAAAATCAATGGACATCCATCGCTTGGCTTTGTTCAAGTGAACGTTGAATAACGCGGAAGCTCCAGTTGTCGGACATTGGCTGTTATAAAATTATACTCATTGACCCCAAATTGGCCAGTTTTTCAATGAGTGTAATCGCCTGGTTACAACAACAGCCATCACTCTGTAAGCTCAAATTGCATCAGCACGCCCTTTATTCTTGATCTGAGAATCGGAAACTGAGTGTGTTTGTTGCTGAGATCTGGAACACATCCACCCATCCCCGAATAACCCGCGCTGACCTCGTATATCCCGGGGGCCAGAGCCGGGATTCCGGGAACACACGAGGTGGTCCTAAGCCACGTATGTAAGCCAAGCAGCCCGCCCGGTGGGAGCAGCAAGAAGTGCTCGTTTAACAGGTGCTCGGTGCTGTGCCGCTTCTTGGTGATGCAGCTATAGTTGGCACTTACCACACAATACGGTTCTCCATTCCGCAGTATGTAAACATCAAAGCCGACGTCGCCATTGCCGCCGCCAGCCTCTTTAGGCACATAAAAGCTTTCCTTCCCTACGTTTTCCAGGGTGACAGTGACCTCCACCGATTCTCCGACCTTGTATACCGACCGAGCAAGAGACGCCCCCAACTTTGGCGAAGGTGAGGCTGGAGCGGCCTCGGTTTGAGCGTTGGAAGCAAGCGCTGATGCCAGAACTAGAACGCTTGCCGCTATTACCCGTTGGAGCATCATGTGCCCTCCAGCTTGCAGCTTATAACGGGTTGGTCGCAGAAGGTAAAACCTCGCCATCCTTGATCCTGCCTTTTCCCGAGGAAGGGTTCACGATGATAACTGGCGTAACATCGCGATTTCGCTCATTGACCGGGGTTCTGGCGAACAAACGGCGCAAGCTTGTGCTAACGCCTGGTTACAACAGTTATCATTGTGCGGTATGCGGCAGAGATTCGTTTTCATCCCGTATTGGCTCGTGATGGTGATGGCACTCATGCCACATTACCTGCTCGGTCAAAAGGTCGCGCACGACCCGTATTCCTTCGCATGCAGGTCTAGTCATTACATGCTCGACGATTTCGAGAAACAGCCGACTATACCTTCACCCGACAACAGGAAGGCTGTTCAACTCACAAAGGACGGCAAATTTCGAGTCACTGTTGGAAAGACCCAACTCTCAGATTTTGACCTACCTGATGTGTCCTGTAATGTGGAGGTCGGCTGGTCGCCAGACTCGTCGGAGTTCTTCATCTCCTATAGCGATGGCGGAGCGATTGGGGGCTACCACGTCCACCTATATCGTGTCGTCGGAAAGACCCTAACAAAGAGCAGCGTTCCGACGACAGTTGCCGAAGGCTTCAAAACCAAGCACTGGTGCGAGTCTCGCGGCAACAATTTGTTCTTTCTGGACTGGACGCCAGACTCGAAGGTCGCGTTTTTGGTCGCAGAGGTCTATCCAACATCAGACTGCGGCAAGGAACTTGGAGTCTATCGGGGCTACGCGGTGAGACTTCGAGACGGAAAGATTCTGCGAATTTTTGGCGAGAAGCAAACCGACTCAATCGAGAAGGAGTGCCGGACATCTGGACGGCTGGTGCTACCGTCAGAGTAGCTGGTGAAAAATCGCGATTACACTCATTGAGGGCCGCGGTGGGCCGAGTCCGGGTCAATGAGTGTAATCGCCTGATTTCGTCAACCGAGGGCCGTGCGACAATGCCACTGTTTATAAAAAGCCATTGAATCGGCCCGCGAGGCGCTTCGCAGTCACTGAGGAGTTTGGGAATGAAGAATCCCGTTCGGTTCCTGCTGCTTGTGCCCGTTCCTTGGGTGTTCGTGCTGACCTATCTCCTTGGAGTAGTCCTGGAACATGTGCATCATGGCACCATCTCTCCAACTGCGGCCTTGGTTAGTAAGACGGCCGGAGCTGTGTTATTTACTGTGGGTGCCGTCATTGCGGGCTGGGGCCTCGTGCTTTTCGGTAAAGCTAAAACCACAACGGTTCCGGGTAAGTTATCTGGGAAACTGGTGACGTGGGGCCCGTATCGATTCACTCGAAACCCAATGTATGTAGGCCTTGTCTTGGCCTACCTCGGAGAAGCGGGACTACTGAAACAAATCTGGCCAGTCGTTCTTCTCCCCTTCACGGTCGCCTACATTAACTGGACAGTGATTCCGGTCGAAGAGGCGAAGTTGGAAGAAGCCTTCCCCAACGAGTACAAACAGTACCGCTTGCGGGTGCGGCGCTGGTTTTAGGAAACAACAAGGAGCGCTCAATGCTGTCTATTACACTAGTACGGCGTTGATCTCAGTCGTACCAATCGCTAGTTGGCGAAAAATCGCGATTACACTCATTGAGTCGAAGGCGGCGCTTTCCGGGTCAATGAGTAATCGCCAGTTAATAACAGTTATGCTTGAACGCAATATTGGCAGGCCCTAATATTTCAGCCTGGTGAAGCTGACCCTATGGAAGTGGGTATTCTGGTGGGGCATTTTGGGGCTACTTGTCCCGGCTGTGCTTACACTGCGCTGGAAACTACTGGGCTCCATGTTTGGCCAAATCGAAGCAATCCTGTGGCCGAGTTCAATCATGCTGATGATTCTCGAAGGCAGCGTCAGTATCTTTTACATTCTCCTTGTGTATGCGATTGCTTGGGCGGGAAACGTCATGACCTATTCTGGGATCGGGCTGCTGACTCGGCCCGCAATCCGTTTCGTTCAGCGCCGACGCGCACAATCCCACCAATAGCAGTGGCCTTTTCGGGCAGCTGGCGAAAACATCGCCACAGTACGCATTGACCGGGCGCACGACGAACAAACGGCGCTAACAAGCAGCAGGTTGTTGTTGTAATCGCATTGCTCCAACTACCGGGAACCGAATCACTGCCCCGAGTGCGATCCATCGCGCTGGCGTAATGCAGTCATCGAAGAGCAGAGTTTTCTTTCATTTTGAGAGCGCAAACCGCAGCTTCGACGCTGCGGCTTCGCCCAAGAACACCTTCGCGATGCACGATTTGAGAGCGGTTCCCTGTGAGGCCTGTTGACCCAAATCCTTCGTTGACAAGCGGGTTGGTTTGCCGCACACTCGGCCTTTAGTGTTGCCAGCGTTAGCTGGACGGGCCGCCACGGCGGCGGCTAACAACAGGTTGTAAAAAATGGCTCCTCTCCCTCCCCTTACCCCAAATCCTCCCGAGCCTACGGGATCGCGAGTTTCTGTGCGAACTCGGTCGGAGGTCTCCGAGGAAACCATTCGGCAGTCGGACGCGGCCCTGATTTTCGTCAAGCTGCGCAAGATGATCGCCTCCGACACTCAGTCAACGGACGCCATCCTGGGCACCATCGCGGTAGCGGCTCATTCCCTGACCGGCGCCACCGGGGCGGCCATCGCCATGCCCCGGGACGGCGCCGTGGTCTGCGTGGGCAGAAGCGGCGAAACCGCGCCCGAGCTGGGCGACCGGCTCAACGTGGATTCCGGCATCTCCGGCGAATGCCTGCGTACCGGCGTGAGCCTGCGCTGCGATGACGCCAGCCGGGATTTTCACGTCGATGCCGAAGTGTGCCGCCAGATGGGGCTGCAATCCATCGCGGTGGTGCCGTTGCGCGGGCAGCATGGCAGGGTGGGCGTGCTGGAGGCGTTCTCGACCGAAGCCTATGCCTTCGTCGAAGACAAGATGGAGCTCCTGGAGCGGCTGGCGGGATTGGCCGAAGCGGCCTGGGCGCGGGGAGCGGTCACGGAAGCGCAGGGCACGGCAACAGATCTGGTGCAGCCGGAGGAGCTGGTCGAGGCCGCAAGCCTGGGCGAGGCCCTGGACATAGGCGAAGCCCCAGCCCTGGTTGAAACTCCGACGGAACTGGCTGCTCCGGTCCCAACTGTGGTCCCGCTGGCCCAGGTGCGTGAAGTTTTCGCCAGCGCGAAAATCAAGGATGCCATCTCCCGGAAAACGTGGCGTTTCGCGGCGATCATCGCCGCGGCTGTCATCGGGCTAACGCTGCTTTCGGTTTATGGCTGGAGAGCATGGTACAGGGCCAGCGTTGCCTCCCGGAGCACGAAGACGGCCAGCACCCAGGTGACTCCATCCGTCACTGCGAGTGCGGCGACTGGGGCGGGATTCTCCGGGACCCCTGACGTGGTGTATCCGGAAGCGCGACCCGGTAAACTCTCTCGACCACATTCCGCTGTAGTCGCAGCGGAAGTTGAGATTCCCGATGAAGTGGTTCGCCGGCAACTCGGGGGGACGACTCCGGCGGCTGATCGCCGCGCAGCGAGTACAGAGACTCCATCCGCTGCCCTTGCGAAGAGCCCGGACATTCCGGTGGTCGCAGCTTCGAGTACCGCCCCGGGCGATCAGGCTTCGGTAGCTCAGGGTTCGGTAATCAGTCAGGCGATTCAGGCACCGCCGGTCATGCCCACGCTGAACGTTCCCATCTCGCAGGGCACGTCCGGAGGCGCATTGCTGCACAAGGTGCAGCCTGTCTATCCTGCGGAAGCGCGGCGCCAGCATTTGGCCGGCAGTGTGGTGATCGATGCGGTCGTAAATGTTGAAGGCCAGGTGGGCGACTTGAAGCTGGTGAGCGGACATCCGCTGCTGTCGGCGGCCGCGATGGATGCAGTCCGCGAATGGCGGTACAGCCCCTACCTGCTGAACGGCAAGCCCATTCCTAGGCAGACCAGGATCACCATCAGCTTTATCGCACCGGAGTAAATTTCAAAGCGTGGAAATCAGGTGAGGTTTAACGCCCGGCGCACCGAGCCGCGCTCTTGCTGGATTTTTTCCTGCAGCAGGGTGATGGCATAGATCAGCTGCTCGGGACGCGGCGGACAGCCCGGAACATACACATCGACGGGAATCACCTGGTTCACACTCTGCACCAGGGCGTAGTTGTTGAACACCCCGCCGGAAGTGGCGCAGGCTCCCATCGAAATCACCCACTTGGGCTCGGGCATCTGCTCCCAAAGCTGCCGGATGACCGGCGCCATTTTATTGGAAACGCGGCCGGCGATGATGATGAGATCGGACTGGCGGGGTGAGGGGCGAAATACTTCGGCGCCAAAGCGGGCAATATCAAAGCGGGATGCGCCCATCGACATCATTTCGATGGCGCAACAGGCCAGGCCGAAAGTCAGCGGCCAGATGGAATTCTTGCGCATCCAGTTGACCGCCGAATCGAGCGTAGTCAGCACAACGCCTTCCGGGGTTGGGTTCCCGAAGGTGAGTTCCTTGACTACCTTCTTGCCGTTCTCGGTGGTGGTGTAAGGGCCGAAGCTGAGTCCGTCTGCCATGACAGCTTTATTGTAAACCAGGCAGGTGACGGAGGTAAGGCGCGCGGGCCTTCAGCTGATTCATTGACCATCCCAACGTTAACTGGTTCAGACTTGAATGCCTCAGGTCTTGCAGGCATTCCGTCCTCTGTGGTAATTGATCACGTCGCAGAACGTGTTACTGGGGCAAGGCGCGGTAGGACGGAAAGGAAGCGTCATGAACGGCAACTTACTGAATTCGTCGGCAATCATCGCCGTCTTCGCAATTCCGAGCACGGTGATCTGGTCATATCTTGCTTTTGGACTGGTTCTCGCCATCGGGCTGGTCACGATCTTTCTTCGCGGCGATTGGCAAAAGGCGCGAGGATGGGACAAGCTGATCTTGTTCGGGCCGCTTTTCTACGCAGCGCCACTCGCGGCTTTCGGCACTGAGCACTTCACCCTGACCAAGGCCGTCGCGTCGATCGTGCCGCGGTGGATGCCGTGGCATCTGTTTTGGGCGTACTTCGTAGGCGCGTGCTTTATCGCAGCCGCCCTCAGCCTGGTGACGAAGATCCAGGCGCCTCTCGCGGCGCGTTTGCTGGCCTTGACGTTTTTCCTTTTCGTAGTGCTGATGGACGCCCCAGGCTGGGCACACAATGTGCGGGACCGGTTTGGTCTGACGCTGATGCTGCGGGAGCTCTCCTTCAGCGGCGGCGCCCTGGCGCTGGCCGCCAGCCTCGCCGAGCCGGGGCGCGAGCGCGGCCAACGCGTCCTGGCAACAATCGCTCGCTACTTCATTGCCATTCCCGTGCTGTTTTACAGCTTCGAGCAATTCATGCACGCCGATCACGTTCCCGCCGTTCCGCTGGAACGGTTGACTCCGCCAGTGGATCTTCGGCCACGCCATTTGGACGTACCTGGTGGCCGTGGTTTACGCAGTAGCGGGTATCCCGTTGCTTGTCGGCAAGAAGACCCGCGCCGCAGCCACGTCGATCGGCCTGACCGTGCTCTTCGTGGAGTTAGTCGTGTACGTGCCGATCGCAGTGGTGGAGCGCGCCAGCCTGGAAGGACTCAATTACATGGCGGATACACTGATGTATTGCGGCGCCATCCTTCTGCTCGCGGGCGCCATGCCACGTGAAGCGGAGCAGCGGGAATCACCGGCCGATTAGTGGACCCCTGAAACCCGCTCAAAGCAGCAGGCGAGTTCATTTTGACCGCGAAGCTTGGGCTAGATCGCGGAGCCGGTCACGGCCTAAGGTCGCGCAAGGCCTTTGCGGTGGACCATCCGCCCGTATTCTTTTGTCTTTTGTCTTTGCCGATTGGAGCGAACCCTTTCTCTGCTACGCTTTGTTTTCATATTTCACACTGATCGACAGCATAAAATCACAAATTATCCGTCTTGCGTCGATCTGGGGGAATCGGCTATGAAGCGTGTTCTTCTGTCGTGGAGCAGCGGCAAAGATAGTGCGTGGAGTTTACATGTTCTTCGTCAGCGTGCAGAGTATGAAGTCGCCGGACTGCTGACCACGTTCAACGAGGCTGCCGGCCGGGTTGCTATGCACGCCGTCCGCCGTGAACTGGTCGAACAGCAAGCCTCGGCAGCAGGGTTGCCGCTTTGGGCTGTCCCTTTGCCCTGGCCTTGTTCCAACGAGCAGTATGAGTTGCTTATGGCCGAAACCTGCGGCAAAGCGGTCGCGGCTGGAATCGAAGGGATCGCATTTGGCGACCTCTTTCTCGAAGACGTGCGCACGTACCGTGAAAAGCAGATGAGAAACACTGGACTACTGCCAATATTTCCCCTGTGGGGGCAGCCCACTCGGGACTTGGCAAGGCAGATGATCGCCTCTGGCGTGCGGGCGAAACTGACCTGTGTGGACACGCTGAAACTCGACCCTTCGTTTGCCGGGCACGAGTTTGATGAGAACTTGTTGTCTGCTCTTCCTGACGGAGTCGATCCATGCGGTGAGAAAGGGGAGTTTCACTCATTTGTATATGCAGGGCCCATGCTGAGCATCGACATTCCTGTTTCGGTCGGCGAGAGCGTCGTGCGCGATCAATTTGTGTTTGCCGATCTAAACCCCGCCACGGTTGCTAAGCCTTTGTCCCAATAGCTTTCGCAAAGCTGTATTGCAGTTGTTCTCCAGCCGCTTCAGATCCCGTAATTACAGCCGGGACCAAGCCCGTCAGAAGGTGAGGCGCGTGGGTCCGTAAGAGTACACTCGGATCGGGCCGCTTAGCTCCCTGGTGCACGATCCAGAATCGTCTCCGTCGCCGCATCCCAAAACTGCTTTTTGCCCGACCAGTAAGCCTCCGCCGCCATCATGCAGGCGACGGAGTGGGCGAATCCGTCCTGCACGGTGCAATTCGGCTGCTGCCGCGAGCGCATGCATTCGAACCAGTTGGCCATGTGCCCCAGCGACAGGTCATCAATGCCCATGGGCGGAAGCTTGGTTTCGCCCGGGAGAAGAACGTATTTCGCGGTTCTCGCCTGGTCGATGTCGGCGTTGTCCTCGTGGTTCCCTTTCTCTTCGACCAATTGATATCGTGGACTGCCCTCGCCTCCGAGGTTGATCAGGGTGGCTTTTTTGCCCATATAGCGGGTGAAGCCTGGAGAGTCGTTGCCGAAGCTGGTTGAGTAGCTCACGAGGAAACCCTTGGGATATTCCAGCAAGGCTTGAAACGTATCGGCATTCTCGCGGCCATCGTGCCAGGCAAAAATGCCGCCGTGAGCCACCACCGAACGGGGAAAGCTGTCGTTCATGAACCAATGGACGAGGTCGGAAGCGTGGCTCATCCATTGATCGGGAATGCCGCTGGAAAATTCCTTGTACAAGCGGAATTCGCAATAGACTTGCGGATCAAATGGGCGATAGGGCTTGGTGAGCAGCCATTTCCGCCAATCCGTATCCTGTTCCCGCAGCAGCTTCGTTTCCGCGCGTCCACGCCACCGGGGACCGTGGTAATTCCAGACGATTTCCACCTTGCTTACTTCTCCGAGAACCCCGGTCTGCACCAATTCGCGAGCGGCCCTGGGATACGGTTCGCTGCGATGCTGCGTACCGACTTGCACAATCCGGTTCAATTTCATGGCTGCATCGCGGGCCGCCTTGGCCTCTGCCAGCACGTTGCCCATCGGCTTTTCGACGTAGGCGTCTTTGCCGGCCTCTACCGCCATCTTCAGGATGGGCGAGTGGGAGTGCTCGGGTGTGGAGATAATCACCGCGTCAACGTCTTTCAAGGCGAGCACATCTTCCAGATACTGATACCCGCGTGGCGCACGGCCGTAATACTTTGCATTGACCGCGACCGCCTTTTCGCGGTTCAGCCGCCACAGATCACAGACCGCGGTAGTCTCCACGTTGTGGCTGGTCTTCAGCTGGGACACAATCCAGTCCAGGTCCCGGCCCCGGCTTCCGTTGCCGATGTGGCACACCGAAATACGGTCGTTGGCGCCCAGGATCCTGTCGTACGACAGCGCTGTCTTAACAAATGCCGCGCCTCCGCCCAGCAGGGCTGCGGACTTCGCCAGAAATCTTCTCCGATCGATGGTCTGGTCCAGATCGCTCATGTTGTCCCCCATGTGAATCGGATGAAATGCACCGCTGCGGCGCCCCAATTATGCCAGAGACACTGGCGGGACCGGGCGATTGTGTGAGGGTCTTTGAAGAGTATGCTAGAAAGCAAATCTGGGCGGCTCAAACTTCTAGTCTCGAGGAGGAGACTCGTGCCTTCGCTGCCCGACAATGGAATGGTCCATCTCAACAGCCCTTACTCGGTGGCAGAAACGATCACCCGGCTGGAAGCCTTGCTAAAGGCCCAGGGTCTAACTGAATTTTGCCGCATCGACCACAGCGGAGAAGCCGAAAAAGTTGGCTTCACGATGCCGCCCACGCAAGTGATCATCTTCGGCAGCCCCAAAGGTGGGACGCCGCCGATGATCGCCTCCCCCACGCTGGCCATTGATCTGCCTCTGAAGGCGTTGATCTGGCAGGATGCCGCCGGCCAAGTCCGGGTCTCCTACAACAGCCCGGAATATCTTAAGCAGAGGCACAATATCCCCGACGACCTGCTGAGGAATATTGCCGGCATCGGGGCCCTGCTGCAAAAAGTTGTAGGATAGAAGCCCACAATATTTTTCTATCCCAATAGGAGAAAGTTCATGGCCGAATCGAAATCTGCTGACAACCAACGAGAAATTTCCCGCGAACGTCTTGCTGACCTCTTGAACGAAGACCTTTCCCGCGAGTACCAGGCCATCATCGGTTACGTGGTGTACTCGCAGGTGCTCAAGGGCGCCGAATTCATGAACATCGCCGACCAGCTGGCCATCCATGCCAAGCAGGAACTGGATCACGCCCTGATCATCTCGCGCCAGATTGACTACCTGGGCAAAATGCCCACAGTGAATCCGCTGCCGGTCAAGACGTCGGACGACGCGAAAGAGATGCTGCGCTTCGATCTGGCCAACGAAAATGACACCATACGGAATTACCGCGAGCGCATCGGGCAATGTGAAGCTCTGGGAGAGTTCGCGCTGGCGGAGCAGATTCGCCAGATCCTGGTGGATGAACAGGACCATCAGATTGATCTGGCCACCGCGCTGGGGGAAGAAGTCCCGGACGTCAGAGCAAGAGGAAAGGCCCGCCGCAAGTAAAGTGTGGGTCGGACACTCTTGTCCCACGCCTTTGAAGTTGGTTTTGAGGTTCCTTATTGTATTGTGGTTTTGAACCTGCTTTTGAATTTGTTCAGGCCCTGACAATCAAAGTCAAAAGCGTCGGACAGGAGTGTCCGACCCACACCATCTAGGCGGAAAGGCCGCTGCGCAGCCCGGCGCTCAGGCGCGCCAGTTGCTGGCGGTCTTCGAATTTGTCGGAAAGAAATTCTACTCCGTACAAATAGACGCTGCGGTTGCGGACTTTCCCGCGGACTCGCACCGATTCGTCGGTGTGAGGATTCTTGAACTCGACCTTGATTTGGGTTCCTACCGGCAGGTTGGCGGCGGCAAACAGACACAGCCCGCCTTCACTGAAGTGAACGCCGCGGGCATCCACGATTGCGCTTTCGGCGGAATGATTCACCGGGGCATGGTCCAGCTGAACGCGCACCGAGGCGTCAAACGGATAACGTTCCCAGCGGCGGCGATTGACTTGTTGCTCCATCCTCATCCCGACTTCCAGAATTTTGTTGGCTAGCGGAGTTTCTCGATTGAAAACACCGCGGTCCCTGTGGTTCGCCTGTCTCGAAAGTAGTGCAGTGCGGTGATTCGTGAAAGTTACGCAGGTACAAGGCGGGATGTGCCGCGGTAACACGCAAGCAAAGGTGTGATGATTTTGGTTTGCCCTGACGGGAGACTGCTCTAGATCCCCTTGCGTGGATCTACGGGCCACTTCTTCACTTTTCAGCAAGGCCGAGGACCTGGCAAACCGTCCTGGCGATCATTTGCTCTTCGTTCGTACGAATGACGCGGACCACAACCCGGCTGGACGCCGGGGAAATCACGTCCGCGTTCGCCGCATTCTGTTTTTGTTCAACTTCGATTCCGAGGAATCCTAACCCATCGCAAATCCGGGCGCGGACCGCTGCTGCATTCTCTCCGATGCCGCCGGAGAACACCAATGTTTCGACTCCGCCCAACGCCGCCGCAAATGAACCAACCCATTTCTTGACCTGGTAACAGAACAGAGAGACCGCTTCAGCCGCGCGCACGTCTTCCGTCTCGTGTTTTAGCAAGTCACGCATGTCGGAGCTGGTTTCGGATATGCCGAGCAACCCGGACCGGAAATTGACCATGTCGTTGAATTGCCTGGCGCTCATTTTTTCAGTGCGGGCCAGATACCAGACCAGTCCGGGATCGAGATCCCCGGTGCGGGTGCTCATGGGCACGCCGGCGGCCGGGGTAAAACTCATGCTGGTATCGACGGGTTTGCCGTTACGCACCGCCGCCAGGCTGGCTCCATTGCCCAGGTGGGCGAGGATGACCCGGCCTCGCGCCACCTCCGGTCCAGCCAGGCGCGCCAACTCTTCCATCAGAAACTCGTATGACAGCCCGTGAAACCCGTACCGTCGTACGCCCTGCGCCTCGTAACGGCGAGGAATTGGCAGCATTTGCGCTTCGCGCGGAAGATCATGGTGAAAAGCGGTGTCGAAACATGCCACCTGCGGCAGCTCCGGAAATCGGCGATGAAACGCCTCGGTCAACTGGATCTCTTCTGGCATATGCTCGGGATCGAAGGGACTGAGGTGCCTCAATTCGGTAATCATTTCCGCGGTAATTCGTTGCGGCTTGTAATACTTCGGCCCGCCATGCACTACGCGATGTCCCACGGCAGCCAACGGGTCGCGCCCGCGACGTTGTTCGATCCAGTCCATCAGAACGCCCACCGCCGATGTGTGATCGGCGCCTGCACTGAGCGCAAGCAATTGTCCGCCGGGTCCGGGCCCTTCACCCGGAAGGTGGCCTCTGGCAGTCCAATCCGCTCAATAGCGCCATCCAGAATCAGTTGCAGCGGTTCTCCGGCCTCGAACAGGGCGAATTTGATGCTCGACGAGCCTCCATTAATAGTCAGAATGCGTGGCTTCGCCGGTTTCACGGACGACTCGCCTGCTTCAGCGCCATTGTTGACTCGACTTCATTTAGCTATCGCTGAACAGACCTGCGCGTGGATGTCCCTTGGCCAGCGGCGGAGGAGTGTCGCGTCCTGAAAT
>CAVWSP010000024.1:0-182371 GCA_963757835.1 Terriglobia bacterium
TTGTTCAACCCGGTCGCGTAAAGCTCCACCTTGAAACCCTTCGGAACTTTCGGCCAGGCATGCGGAGGCCGCGCCACAATCTTGGGTCCGGCCGTGGCCGACTCCGTGGCATAGGGAGCGGGAAGGTCTGTCACTTTGATATGTCGGACCGTGCCCGGTTTCTCGAAGCGGTAATCTGTGAACGGCGCCTCAGGCGGGGGCGCAGTCGATTTTTTCCCGCTTGTGGCTTGAGCCATGGGGGCATTGGTTTCGGCTCCAGCCGGCGCCCGTTGGTTCAGAGACTTAACGTAGGCCACGACTTCCCAACGTTGCTTCTCAGGAAGCGCCTGCCATGAAGGCATGCCGTTGCTCACGTCACCCTTGGTGATGTACCAGAAGATCTCTCCGTCCGGCGTGGTCTTGACGGCCCCGTGGACGAGGGGCGGAACATTGCCCGCTCCCTGACCGGTGTTTCCGTGACAGGCGCCGCAATTGTGGGTGTACACACTCTTGCCCGCACGCACTGCCTGAACCTGCCCAGCATAGGGATTCTTGACTTGGCGAGCGGACGCGGGCGCCCCATGAAACGAAGATCCTTGAGCGTGCAGAAGACAGGTGCCGACAAAACCTGTCAGCAACAACACGGAGAATGTCAGGGTGTACTGAGAGACATGTTCGCGCGACACTTTCTTCATTTCGGACACCCGCAAAAGTAGATGGGAATACAACAATTATATTATATGACAATTAACTTGCGTGGCCGCAAAAATCACCAAGTTGGAAGCGAATCAATCCCCGGCGGGCACGAACTGGAGGCAGACGGGGGTGTCCACCGTGACCTCTTTGCCGGTTTTGCTCAGCCGCCCGGTCGCCTGGTCGATCGCGAACAGAACCACGTTGTTCGATAGCTCATTTGCCGCCAGCAGATACTTGCCGGTCGGATCCAGCTTGAAGTTTCGCGGCATCACGCCACCGGTCAGCGATTGTTCCACCGGAGACAGCGTTCCTTTCACCCGGTCGATGGCGAAGACGCCGATGGTGTCCGGAGCCCTTTCCGTTTCGCTGAAGGTCCGCCGGTTTGACTCGTACAAGAATCTTCCGTTGGGATGGATCTCGATCTCGGCGCTGTGATTGCTGCCAAAGAAATCATGGGGCACGGTGTGGGCGCGCTGGACAGGGGTAAGGGTGCCTTTGGCTGGGTCCCAGGCAAAAACGTCCACCATCCCGCTCATTTCGCTGAGTTGGTATCCGAACCTGCCCGCCGGATCGAAGGTGAAATGCCGCGGACCGCCTCCCGGATAGACGCTCTCGGACGGAGGGCCCGGAGGTGAAAGCTTCCCGGTCTTGGCGTCGAAATTAAAGATGAGGACCTTGTCGATGCCCAGGTCGGAGACGATGGCGTAACGATTGTCGGGCGATACTACGATCGAATGTGTGTGCGGCTCCATCTGGATGGCTGGATTTACGCTATGTCCAACGTCCTGAATCGACGACGTCAGATCACCCAGCGAGCCGTCTTCTTTGACCCGGATGACGGAAACGTTTCCGCTACCGAAATTAGCCAGCATTACAAACTGAGCGGTCTTGTCCATCGAGATGAAGCAGGTGCTGGTCCCGCCCGCGGGTACGGTGTTTAACAGGCGAAGCTTGCCGGTGACGGAATCAATGGCAAATGCGCTTACGAATGAAGCGTGATCGAGCGGAGGTCCCACCGAGAGCGGGTCTTCGCTGACAGCGTAGAGAAAACGGTGGTTGGGAGAAATTGTAAGGAACGAAGGATTGATCATCTCGGCGGCCAGTTGAGGCTTACCGAATTCTCCCTTGTCCGCGTTGAAGCGGACGACATAAATTCCCTTGCTGTGGCTCTCTCCCTTTCCGTACGTCCGGCTGTGATGCACGTACTTGAATCCGGTATAAGTGCCAACGTACACGAAGTAGTCGTGGTCCTGGGCCAGAGCGGACGAGCCGGCCAGCAGCGCAAAGCCAAAGGCCAGAATCAGGCTGAACGTAAATCGAATTCGTCTCATGACAGTCTTGATCTCCTTACCACGAGAAAGCAATGAAGCAGTGGCGCACCGGCAGCCGGAAAAAATACAGAATGCGGCCTACGGATGCGCGGGAACAAAAACGATGCACACGGGAACATCGATCTTTAAATTGGTCTTGGTGGGCGACAGCCGTCCGGTATTGCCGTCGATGCGAAACGGCGTCACGTTGCCGCTCAATTCGTTTGCGGCGAACAAATAAGCGCCGGTCGGGTCGATGGCGAACTGCCGCGGCATGATGCCTTGCGGCGGCACTTGTTCGATCTCCGTCAAAGTACCTTTCACCGGATCGATGGCGAACACTCCGATTGAATCTGGCCCCCATAAGTCGGCGCCGCGGAAGCGGCGATTGGACTCGTAGAGAAACTTTCCATTGGGGTGAATGGCGATTTCGGCGCTGTCGTTGGCGCCGATAAAATCCGGCGCCAGGGTGCGGGCATCCTGCACCTTGGTAAGCGTGCCGCTCGCGGAGTCCCACGCCAGTACGCTGATGAAGCCACTCATCTCATGCAGCGAATAGCCAAACTTGCCGGCTTTGTCGAAGACAAAATGACGCGGGCCTCCGCCTGCTTCGGCCTGCACGAACGGAGGGTCATCGGGGGACAGAGTGCCAGTGGCGGCGTCGAATTTGTAGACGAAGACCTTGTCCACGCCCAGATCGGAGACGACAGCAAACCGGTTGTCCGGAGAAACGTCGATGGAATGAGGATGGGCCTTGGACTGAAACGATGCATCTTTGCCGTGACCGATGTGCTTCATGTAGGCCGTCTGTTGACCGAGCGAACCGTCATCGTTGATCCGCAAAACCGTAACGCTGCTGCTGCCAAAATTCGCCATCATGACGTAATGACCGGTCTTGTCGATGGAGAGGTAGCAGGTACTTGTCCCGCCGGTGGGCAGGGTGTTCAGCAGGTGCAGCTTGCCGGTCGCGGGGTCAATGGCGAACGCGCTTACATACGACTCGTGATCGTAATCCGGGCCCAGCGAGAGGGGATCCTCTGTGGCTACGTACAGGAATCGCTGGTTAGGGTGCACCGCCAGATAGGCGGGATTGACAATCTCCGCCGCCAGTTCAGGCTTGCTGATTTCACCGGTCGAAGGCTTGAATCGGCTCACATAAATCCCCTGGCTGTGGCTTCCTCCAGCCGGGAGGCCTTCCTTCATATAGGTGAAGCCGGTATAGGTGCCGAAGTACACGAAGTATTCGTCTGCCGCCGCGGGGGCACTCCAGGCGACCGGCACGGAAAGGACAGCCAAAAGAGCAAGCAGAAAAAAATTGCGGATATTTTTCATGGATTGTTCTCTACCACGGCGCCGCCCAAAGAACCGAAGAGAATAGGGACTCACTTTTGCGGCGGAATCACTGCATGGGTGTAATTGTCGCCTTCAGGAAACCGAGCAAAGTACAGAAACTTTACCGGCTTGTTGCCGGTGTTGATGTTGGAGTGAATGGTGACCGCATCCGGCGGCAGCATAAAAGCCATGCCCGGTTGCTGAATGCGAAGTTCTGTCCCCATGAGCATTAGGCTGCTGCCCTCAATAGCTGCCCAGACTTCTTCCTGGCCGGGACGGTGGGGATGGGGTTCACCCATGGTCAGAGGATTGATGCTTACGGTGATGACGCTTTGTTCAGCAGCCAGTCCGTCGGCGGGCGAGAAAAGTTCCTTCACAATATGCGCCCAGTGACCGGAGGCGCCACCAACAATATAAGGATCGGCCTCCGCGGGGGTTCGCCGGCGGGCTGCGGCCTCATCCTTCACTACCATTTTCTCTTTGGGATGGAATCCAGAAGGTGTGGGTTCGTTAATCACGTACATGGTGAGCGCCTCTACGCCCATCGATTTCATTACGAATTCGAGCCCGGCAGGCATCAGGACTGCAACATCTTTTTGCAACCTGGCGGTGTCACCGCCGGCCGTGATCTCGCCCTCGCCTCCCAGAACGTAATATACCTCCTGCTGCCGATCGAGCTTTGCAGGCGTGGTCCATGCTCCCGCTGCCAGCCGCCCGTAAGCAAAAAAATTAGCGACGCGCAGAACCGCGCCCTTCTCCGGCGGAGCGAAATTGTCGCCGCGCGTCAGGATGTCACGGAGCACGAGCGACCCGTGTTCGAAACGCGGCATGGATCCCTGCCAGTCTCCGATGAACAGATCGATGCGCCGGCTGTTCGCGTCTCGCTGCGGCGCATACTTGACGAACTCCGGTCCGGGATACGAATTGATTCCATTAATTGCGTTTTTCGTTCCGCTGGAGGGCAGGCTGTTGGACGGCGATGGCGTTTGCGCCGCGGCCACGGAATGGGAAGCCACAACCAGTGCGCATACAGTCAAGAAAGGAAGCGGGTTTCGTCGCATGATGCAATCTCCTTTGCTGTCCTGTTCACCGTCCTACTTCCTGGCTTCGTGCGGATGGTAACGGGCGAAGTAAAGAAATTTCACCTGCGCGTCTTCGTTCTGATTAATGTTGGTGTGGGGCGTCTTGTTATCGGGGATGTGATAGAACGACATCCCGGGAGTCTGACGGCGCAACTGATTGCTCACGAACGCCAGGCTGGTGCCCTCGAGAGCGGTCCAGACTTCCTCGATGTCGTCGTGATCCACGATATGCGGTTTGCCGATGGTGAGCGGATCGAGAGTCACGGTGAGCACAGTCTGCAGTGTTCCAAGACCGTCCTGCGTCGTGAAGACAGTTTTTACGATGTGAGCCCATAGACTATCGCTTGCAGTGATGGGCAATTTATTTTCGTCCCGGACCAGCATGGTGGAATTCGGCCGGAAGCCCGGAGGCGTCGGTTCGTTGATCACATACATGGCCAGCGGCTCATCGCCCGTGTTTTTTAATGTAAACTCCAGGTTCGCCGGAATCAGCACCGCGATGTTCCGGTACAGATCAGCGGTCTGTCCGGCGGCGGTCGCGGAACCCCGGCCGGAGACCACGAAGTAAATCTCCTGTTGCCCCTCCAGGCGGGTTGCCTTGGTGGAACCGTGCGGTGCCAGCGTGGCGTAGTCGTAAGCATTGATGAAGCGAAGCACTGCGCCTTTTTTTGGGGGATTCTGCGGATCGCCGCGCGTGAAAATGTCGCGCTCCTCGAGAGCGCCCATGGTGGTGCGCGGAGGCGAAGAATGCCAGTCGCTAAAATAAAGATCGATGCGATCGCCGGTAGCTTGCGCCAGAGTGAACGGCGACAGTGCCGCGCACAGAACTAATGATGCAAGAATTTTGCTCATCATCAGACCATTTCTCCTTTGGGTCGAAAGAGCTTCTCTGGAGGAAATCAAAATAAGTTAGTATTATACCTACATATGATAATTAATCTAGGACGGAAATGACTAGGTTTCATAAATTTTCCGACGGTAGGTGCATCGGCCGGATAAATATTCGGCGGCGCAATTAGAAATTTCAGGACTTAAGGGAGGTCCACGCAATGAAGCTGATTCGGTTTGGCGAGCCCGGCAAAGAGAAACCGGGCGTGCTCTTGAAAGATGGCACTCGCATTGATGCCTCCGGTGTCGGTTCGGACTACAGCGAAGCTTTCCTGGCTGGCGGCGGATTAAGACAGCTTGACTCCTGGCTGCAGAAGAACGCCTCGTCGGCCCCTAAGGTAGCGCCGTCTGCGCGCCTGGGGCCGCCGGTCACGCGGCCCAGCAAGATCGTTTGCATCGGGCTCAATTACCGCGATCACGCGGCCGAGACCAAGGCGGAGGCGCCGAAGGAACCCGTCCTCTTCTTTAAGGCCACGACGTCGCTGGTGGGGCCTAACGATCCTCTGGTGCGGCCCAAGAACTCCACCAAGGTGGATTGGGAAGTCGAGCTGGCGGTCGTCATCGGTAAGAAGGCGCAGTACGTGTCCAAGGAAAACGCCCTCGATTTTGTTGCCGGTTATGCCCTGCACAACGACTATTCCGAACGCAATTTCCAGCTGGAGCACGGCGGGCAGTGGGTCAAGGGAAAAAGTGCGGACACATTCGCGCCGCTGGGCCCGTTCCTTGCCACTCCGGACGAGGTTCCGAATGTCGGCAATCTCAAGATGTGGCTCAAAGTGAATGGCACCATGCGGCAGAACAGTTCCACCTCCAATATGATTTTCGACGTGGCCACTCTGGTGTCTTACGTGAGCCAGTTCATGACGCTGCTTCCCGGCGACGTCATCAGCACGGGAACGCCCGCAGGCGTGGGCATGGGAATGAATCCGCCCGTATATTTGAACGCGGGTGACGTGGTTGAGTTGGGCATTGAGCGCCTGGGAGAATCGCGGCAGGAGGTCCGAGAGTACAAGTAGCCATTCCAGAAGATCTTCGGGCGAAGCTCGAAGGAACCAGCGCTCGGAGAAATTGAATGACCGCTTCCCGCACTAGCCACGTCCGCTGGTTCCTTGTTTTCTGGCTGTTCGTGCTGAGCGCGGTCGCTTTTCTGGACCGGGTGAATATCTCGATCGCGGGCAGCTCGATTGCCCGCGAGTACAACCTCACCAACGTAGAACTAGGATGGGTCTTCAGCGCCTTTCTGGCCGGCTACGCTCTGTTCCAAACCCTGGGCGGAAGGCTGGCCGACCGCTTGGGACCGCGTCGGGTGCTGGCCGGCGGCGTAGTCTGGTGGGGCGTTTTTACCGCGCTCACAGCTGCGGTCCCGCACGGCATCCGGGGAGCGTTGTTTCTGTTCGTTTCCATCCGCTTCCTGTTCGGAGCGGGTGAGGCGGTGGTGTATCCCGCGTCCAATCAATTCGTCTCGCGCTGGATTCCGACCCAGGAACGGGGCATTGCCAATGGCTGGATTTTTGCCGGAGTCGGCGCCGGTGCCGGTCTCTCACCGCCTTTGATCACATTCGTCATGCTGCACTACGGCTGGCGGTCTTCATTTTGGGTTTGCGCGGTGATCGGTCTGGTCGTTGGGCTGGTGTGGTTCATCGCGGCGCGCGACAATCCGGAAGAGCATTCCGGCGTTTCACCCTCCGAGTTGGCGGTGATTCGTTCCGGCCTCCCTCCCTCCGCGGACGGCCAGGTCCGCGCACTCCGGCTGATTCCGTGGAAAACGGTTTTCAAAAGCAGGGAAGTGCTGGCCATCACGCTGAGCTATTTTTCTTTCGGCTACGTGGCCTGGATATTTTTCAGCTGGTTCTATACCTACCTGGCTCAGGTTCGCGGATTGAATCTGAAGGCGAGCGCGTTCTACGCCATGCTGCCCTTTCTCGCCATGGCGGTTTGCTGCGCCCTGGGAGGCGCAGTCAGCGACCGGCTGACCCGGGCCTACGGTCCCAGGATTGGCCGCTGCTACCTGGCCTCGGTGGTGATCACGCTGGCGGCAGTGTTTCTGGTCTTCGGCTCCGAAGTGGAGAGCGCGCGGCTCGCCAGCGTCGTATTGGCAGGCGGCGCGGGAGCGTTGTACCTGGCCCAGAGTTCCTTCTGGTCGGTCACCGCCGACCTGGCCGGTACATCGTCAGGGTCGGTTTCCGGATTCATGAACATGGGCGCGCAAGCCGGGGGATGGTTCACTGCCTGGCTCACGCCCCTGATCGCCAGCCACTTCGGCTGGACGGCTTCCTTCCTCGTGGCCGCCGGGTTGTGCGTGGCCGGCGCGATCGCTTGGCTGTTCGTCGATCCCAGCCGGATACTGGTGGCGTCTAGTGATTCCGTCCTGACAAAATCTCGCTGAGCCCGCGCACCAGATTTTCAGAGCTTAGTTTTCCAGACCTGACTGCGGAAGAAGCGTAATCGCGACCTCAGGGTTGGCGCTCCTCGCGGCCGTGCCAGTAATCAGGATGGGCGTCTCAAGACGGTTCAAGCCGCGATTGATTTCCATTCGCTTATGAGATGGTCTGCGGTGCGCCAGGCGAGGGCCTGGACGGTCAGTGTCGGATTTCGTGCCCCGCTGGTTCCCATGATGGAAGCGCCGAGGATGCCAAGGTTGGGGGCTTCGTGAGAAAAACCCCAACGGTCCACGACATTGGTTTCCGGATTATCACCCATTCTGGTGCCGCCGTATGCGTGAGTGGATAGTGCAATGGGAACCAGCGGCAATTTCTGGATCGCGATGGCGCCGGCTTCACGCAACCATTGTTCGGCTTTATCCTGCATGAACATCATGGCGCGCTTCTCGCTCTCCTTAAGGCCGACCGTGAGACGGCAAACCGGATATCCCAGCGGGTCCTTCACTTCGGGATCCAGATCCAGGAAATGATCCTCGAAAGGCAGAGTCGAGATCTGTGCCCAAACTGGGGCCCAGCGCCCCGCATTCGTTTTCACAAACTCCTTCCAACTAGCACCCCACCGCGGAACCTTGCCGAAACTTGGCATGCTGGCTGCCTCGATCGGTTTTGCTTCCATGGGCACAAGCAAATTGCCTCCCCCGATGAAGCCGAGTCCAGTATGGTCGAAATTGTCATCCGCCCAATCGTCCACGGATGTACCCTGGGCCGGCGTCCCATACCAACGATTCAAATCGAAAGGAAAGAGGCCCATTACCCCGTTCCTGGTGTGGGACATGTAGTGCAAACCCACTTGACCGTGAACATTCGAGAGGCCTTTGGGGTAAGCCTTCGATTTCGAGAGAAGGAGGAGACGCGTATTTTCGTAGGTGTAGCTCGCCAGCAAGACGACTGACGCTGGCTGGAAATACTCTTTATTGTCAGTCAAGTAACGGACGCCGGTTACGCTACCGTTGTCGTCGGAATCGATGGCAATGACGTGGGCGTAGGGAACCACCTTCAGATTTCCTGTCGCCATCGCTTGAGGGATCGTGGTCACCGCGGTTGAATTTTTCGCGTCTATGGGACAGCCACCACTCCCGCAAAAGCCATGGTAGAAGCAGGCACTCCTTTCATCACGCGCTACAGAGTTGATGGCTGCGGGCGGACAATAGCTGTGCCAACCCAGGCGTCTTGCAGCGTCAGCCATATGATCGGCAAAGCCAGCATGGCGCAAGGCCGGCATCGGGTATTCTCTTTGTCGCGGACTTTCAAAGACGTTGCCCCCTTTGTCGAGCGTTCCTCGAATATTTCCTGCCTTGCCGGAAACGCCGATGGTGTATTCCACCTTGTCGTAGTACGGTTCGAGTTGCTCGTATGAGAGCGGCCAGTCCTCGACTGTGGAGCCCGCCGGAATGGCTGAAGCTCCATAGCGGCGAATGGTTTCACTCCGAAGCTTGAAGTCCCATTCTGTGAGGCGCCAACTTTGTCCCCAGTAGTGAAGCGATGTGCCGCCGACACCGTTCATCATGGGATGATAAGCCGGGCGCGGCAGAGCGGGACCGTCCCGGCCGTTGCGCGCGGTGGGCACCTCCCGGTTCGCTTTCTGAACCGCGTGAGGCCAGTGCCGGACATTGTTTCGAATCTCGTCAGGGAGGTGATCCGAGGCCTTGAACCAGCCGCCTGCTTCGAGTCCCACGGTTTTCAACCCGGCGCGGGCCAGCGGAAGCACGGCGAGCCCTCCCGCCGCGCCCAAGCCAATCACGACCACATCGGCCTTCGGTAGCTTAACGGGAGCCATGCACCAGCTGCTTTGCGGATACCCGGGAACGGCGTGTTTTGGCGGCCATGCTCTGCATCTCTGGACTCGCGTACATTCTGGGACCGGGATACCCGATCAGGTCCCAGCCCGCGAAGTTCACGTTCCCACCATAGGAGGGGTCGCCGAACATGCCTTCCAGAGTATGCTGGCGAACCAGTTCGAAAAATGCAGGGCCATCGCCGTAGTTGCCGACGGGTGTGTTCCTTTCGAAGTCAGACAGAATCTTGTCTTGTTCGGTCGCGCTCAAGGCCGCAAAAGACTTGCCCCCATTTAACAACGCACGGGAATTCAGTGCCGCGAGTCCCGCGCTGTAGGTGTTCTTTACCGATCGATAAGCATCGCCCAAAGCGGACTCGATGTAGCGTGCGCAACCCGCCTCGAGCGCCCCTGGGCCATCTGCGTCAGATGGAATGATTCGCGAAACCATGGCCTCGAGGGATTGCCGCTCCGAGACCGTTAGAACTCCGGTGGGACTGGGGGTTCGCGACAATCTGAGAGAAGACGCTGGAACAAATGCGCAGGCGATCGTGGCTGCGGTACCTGCGAGGCACTCGCGTCGGCTCAAAGACTGGATCGGTTTCAAAGTAGAGGTACGGTTTGTTTGGTCTTTCCGTCGGCTTCCCACAGTCATTACCTTGATCGGTTAGAAGGCTGGCCCAGAGTGTTTCAACGCCCTGAATTGTACCATCGCTCGGGAGCTGGAAATGCCGTGCAGGCCGCACCACTCCAGACTCTCAGATCAAGGCGATTCAAGCGTCAAAGCGCCGGTCGTACATGCTTCCGGCCATTTCAGGCGGCAGGGGAGACTTGACCTTTCTCGCCAAACCCTGATGACAATGTTCCCTTGACTGGATAAACTTGCTGGTTTGGTTGAGGCAGGTGAGTAGAGGGTAAGTCGAGGAAGACGCCATGCGGGAATGGATCAGGACTCTCGGAATCGTAGTATCGCTCGTTACAATTGTTGGTATGTCAACGAACACGCTGGCCCAATCACCTCGTTACGATTTGCTGTTGAAGGGCGGCCACGTGATTGATCCCGCGAACAACGTGGACGCGGTCATGGACGTGGCGGTGGTGAAAGACAAGATCGCCGCCGTCGAAAAAGATATTCCCGCCAGCCAGGCGGGAAAAGTGGTGGACGCCACCGGGCTCTATGTCACCCCAGGGCTCGTCGATATTCACGTCCACATCGGCCACGGCGGCGCGCCGCTTGACTGGTTCACCCCCGAGGGCCGTTCCCACTTGACCCCGTATGGCATCCCCGCGGACATCGCGCTGCAGTCGGGCGTGACCACCATGGTGGACGCGGGTAGTTCGGGAGCGGACACGTTTCTTCTCGAAAAGGAAGAAGTCATCGATCGCGCCAAGGTGCGCGTGCTGGCCTTTTTGAACATCGTGGCCAACGGGATGCAGGGCGACCTGGAACAGTCCGTGGACCAGATGGATGTGAAGCGCTGCGCCGAGACCATCAAGAAGTATCCCGACATCATCGTCGGCGTGAAGACGGCGCACTACTGGACCGAGGAGCCCTGGGACGGTGAACACACGCCCTGGGCCGCCGTGGACCGGGCCGAGGAGTGCGGGCGCGCGGTCAATCTGCCGGTGATGTTTGACTTCTGGCCGCGGCCGGACCGCAGCTATGCCGATCTCATACTGAAGAAGATGCGGCCGGGCGACATTCATACCCACGTCTTCGCCCAGCAATTTCCCATCCTGCTGGCGGATGGCAAGCTCAATCCGATTCTGGCCGAGGCCCGTGCCCGGGGAGTGATTTTTGACGTTGGCCATGGGGCTGGGAGTTTCTGGTTTCGCAATGCTGTGCCGGCGGTCAAGCAAGGATTTATGCCGGATTCCATTTCCACCGATTTGCATAGCGGAAACTTCACTGTGCTCAGCATGACCCAGGTGATGTCCAAATTTCTGGCCATGGGAGTGCCTCTGCAAGACCTGATCCGGCGCTCGACGGTCAATCCGGCGCGGGAGATTCATCACCCTGAGTTGGGCACGCTATCGGTCGGGAAGGAGGCTGACATTGCCGTGCTGCAACAGCTGGACGGCCCTTTCAGTTACATTGATTGCGGCTTTGCCCGGATGGACGGCAAAGGCAAGCTGATCGCGCGCATGACGGTGCGGGCCGGGCGGATTGTGTTATGATCCTTCCGGGCTGAGTATGGTCGAGTGGGAAAAAGCGCGTCCGCAATATTTCAACATGCCCGGGCCGGGGCATTCTCAGCCGGCACAGGCCGATGATTTCCCCAGATAACAACTAAATAAGGAGAAAGCAGATGCCAGGAACCATCAGCCGTCGCAAGCTGTTGCGGAGCGGAGGGCAGGCGATTGTCGCGGGCGGAGCCGCAGTCTGTGCCGGATCAGCCCTGCCGGCGGTTGCGTCATCGCGCCCCAAGGTGAAGGGCGTGGACTATTACCAGAAGTTGGGCGTTGCGACCTTCATCAATGCGGCCGGGACCTACACCACACTTACTGCGTCCACGATGCCGGACGAAGTGCAGGCCGCGGTGGCGCTGGCGGCCCTGCATCCCGTCCACCTGATTGAATTGCACGAAGCGGCGGGGCAGTACCTGGCCAAGCGATTGCGCTGCGAAGGCGCCCTGATCACTGCCGGAGCCGCGTCGGCGCTTACGTTAGGGACGGCTGCCTGTGTTACCGCCGGCAACGACGCGGACATTCTCAACATCCCGACCGAAATGAACAGTTTGAAAAATGAAGTCATTGTGCAAAAGTCGCATCGCTATGACTATGACCACGCCGTCCGCAATTGCGGAGTGCGCTTTGTGGAGGTCGAAACTCTCGAGCAATACGAGCAGGCTTTCAACGAGCGGACGGTGATGACGCACTTCTTTAACGCCGGGGAAGAGCACATCAGCCGGGAAGACTGGGTGCGGGTGGCGCACAAGCACGGCGTCCCATGTTTCAACGACGCGGCCGCCGATGTTCCGCCGATTTCGAACCTGTGGAACTATACCCAGATGGGATTTGACCTGGTCACATTTTCCGGAGGCAAGGGCCTGCGCGGTCCGCAGTGTACCGGCCTGCTGCTGGGAAGAAAGGACCTGATCGAGGCCGCAAGAAAAAACAATTCGCCAAATTCGAATACGGTTGGCCGCGGGATGAAAGTTGCCAAAGAAGAAATAGTCGGCCTGGTGGCGGCTGTGGACTGGTTCCTTGCCCAGGACGATGCCGCCATGGAAGCCGATTACCGCCAGCGTGCCGAGCGCATTGCCGGGGCCCTCAAGAGCATTCCCACGATCCAGACTCAAGTCTTCATTCCTCCGGTGGCAAATCATGTTCCACATCTGGTGATTACCTATGACCAGAGCCGGGTCAAGATCGCGGCCAGAGAAGTGATGGAAAAGATGCGCCAGGGCACGCCCCGAATTGAGCTGAATCCGGGGACTGGCGGCCCTCCCGCGAGCGCGGGCCTGCCCGGAGGCAGCAACACCATCGTGGTCGGAGTGTGGATGCTGCAACCTGGGGAAGACGTGATCGTGGCGAAGCGGCTGCGCGAAGTTTTGCAGGGCGCCGCCAACGCTTAATGGGCTGTGGCCGGCTGGCGCGCGAACTTCTGAACCTCAATCTTTTCGGTGCCTTCCTCGATGAGATAGAACTTGTCTGCTCCCACATCGCGGAAGGTTTGCTGCAGGCCGCTGGGCCACTTCACCTCGACGGTTTCAGCGCGAGCGGCTTTGCCCAGGCCAAAATTGGCTCGCAAGTCGCTCTGTGACAGATAGCTGCCACCGCCTTCGATCTCCCGCATTTGTGAAATACCGCCGGCCACGACTCGGATTCTTGCTCCCATTGCGTCCCGATTACTCCTGGTTCCCACCAGCCTGAAATTCAGGAAATGATTTCCGTTACCGCCGCTGTTGTGCAGCAGCAGGGGCACATCTCCGTTGTTCGCGACCACGACATCCACGAAGCCGTCGTTGTCGAAGTCCGCGAAGGCAACTCCGCGGCCGACGTGGGGAGTCTGAAATCCGTCACCTGAGGACTTGCTCACGTCCACGAACTTGCCATTGTGTTCGTTGTGAAAGAGGGAATTGAGCTGCTTGTAGTGAATCCCGGGAGTGGCTTGCTCCACTTCGGGATAGACGTGGCCGTTGGCGATGAAAATATCCAGCCAGCCGTCGTTGTCGTAATCGAAGAAGCCTCCGCCGAAACTCAAGACGTCATGGGTGGCGCGGGTGAGGCCGGATTGCTCGCTGACTTCGTCGAAGAAACCCTTGCCGTCATTTTGCCAGATGTGGTCGGAGGACCTCTGAAAATCGGAGATGTAGAGATCGAACCAGCCGTCGTCATTAAAATCGCCCAGCGAGATGCACATGGCCGCCATGGTCACGCCCTGTCCGGTAAAGGCCATGCCGCTCTCCAGTCCGATTTCCTTGAAGGTGCCATCGTGCTGGTTGTGGTAGAGGTAAGCGCTGAGCCCGTCGTTGGCGACGAAGAGGTCGGGCCAGCCATCGTTATCGTAGTCGCTGGCGCCTACGGAAAGATTCTTGCCTCCGGGCTGGTAGATTTTCGCTTTTACGGTGACGTTGGTGAAGGTCCCGTCACCGTTATTGTGATAGAGCGCGTCCGGGCTGCCAGGGTAAACGCTGGGAGGACAACTGCTCTGCACTCCGCCCAAATCACAATAACGCCGGTCGCCCATGTTCACGTAACTGCCGACGTACAAATCAAGGCGTCCGTCACGGTCGTAATCAAAGAAGGTTGCGCCGGAATGAAACGTTCCTGATTCCATGCCGGCGACACCGGCCTTGTCGGTCACATCGGTGAAGGTCCCATTGCCGTTATTGTGATAGAGAACATTGCGACCGTACTGGGTCACGAAGAGGTCGGGAAATCCGTCGTTGTCGTAATCACCCCAGACGCAGCCCAGACCGTAACCCGTACCGGGAACGCCGGCTTTCTCGGTGACGTCGCTGAATGTGCCGTCGCCGTTGTTCCGATAAAGCGCATTGCGAACGGATATGCCTCGATCATACAGATCGCGGCCGTTTACAAAATAAATGTCCTGCCAGCCGTCGCCGTCGAAGTCGGCCACGCAGACTCCCGGACCAAATTCCTCGCGGTTGATGGAGATACCCTTGTTGCCCTTGAAATGGGAAAATGTGATGCCGGCCGCGACCGTAGAGTTCGTGAACTGAATGGCAGCCGGCACGACTTGGGCGTGGCCGAAAATGTGCAATGTGGCGAGAAGCAGCCACAGAAGCAGGAACGTCGCAAGCAGAGGCTTGGCGCGGATACACCGCGGGCGAAACCTGTTTGTCACCTCGAGGCCCTGCACATGGTTGAACCAAGAGTACAACGCGATTCTCAAGGAGTACCAAACTGATTTGCCGAAGATTTGTGGCAGCCGGACCTGTAAGCCGAATTCTGTCTGCCGGATTGCTCCGGCAGGACGGTCATTCCTCTGGGCCGAACATTACTGTGCGGCTCAAGCGACCTACCCGGAGGTTGTGGCGCGCCGAGCCGGCACGCGCCCCAGGCGAACCCGAGGCTCCCTCCCTATTTGGTCTTGCTCCGTGTGGGGTTTGCCCTGCCCGCCGCATTACTGCGACGGCGGTGCGCTCTTACCGCACCTTTTCACCCTTACCCCGGCGTTGCCGCCGAGGCGGTATGTTCTCTGTGGCACTTTCCGTAAACCGGGTTTGAACCCGGACTCCCGGACGTTATCCGGCACACTGCTCTGCGGAGTTCGGACTTTCCTCCCTCGCCACTTGACGCAGCAAGAGCGACCGTCCGGTCCAGCTGCCAACAGGTTCATTGTAACAGTCGTCGGTCGTCAGTCGTCAGTCGTCAAGGGAACCGGGCCACGGATTTTCACCGATTCACACGGATCAAAATCCTTTGTTTTCTATTTGCTTGATCTGCGGAAATCCGTGAAATCCGTGGCTGCTTTTCAGTTCGGCAGGTTTTTATCCAGCTTCTGGATCTTCCAGAAGGCGTTGGGCCGGCGTTCGTTGACCGGGGGGAGCGCGGACAGCTTCTGGTGCGGTTCGGTCTGGTACCAGAAGGCTACGCTGGTGTAGTCGTCGGAGCGGTCGTCGGCATGGCCGTGTTCAATCGTTGCCCGCAGCGATTTCTGAAAGTAGATCGGGTCTTCGATGTGGAAGCGGTACATGGTGTGGCTACCGGTCCAGTCCCGGTTTCCCTTTTGCGAAAAACCGATGAATGGATAATTGAATTCTTCTTGAAAGCCCCACGCATTGTTGAAGTAGTCTTCCATTCCGGTCCCGTTGATGGTGGCGCGGGCGCTTTCTCCGTCCACAAAAAACATGTCGTCGCCTTCGCCCCACCATCCGGTTGAAAGCCCGAACACATTGAGGATGGTTCCCACGTACTGGCCCTTGCCTTTGGCCTCCATGAATACGTAGTTGTTCCGGCCATCCACATTTTTGCCGCCGGACTCCGATTCGGGAATAGCTTTTGTAAGTTCGTGCCGCCACTGGGCGTGAAACCGCCCCTGGTTCGATACCATCTGCGCGTCACGGTACTCCTGATAATCAACGTGGAAGTAGAGGTTGCGTACGGCCTGGGTCCCGTCATTGGTCAGAGTGATGCGCGCGCCCTTGCCGAACGGCATCTCGAAGTAGCAGTTCAACGCGCGATCCTGCACCGTGATGGGCAGGGACCACCAGGAATGATATTTCTGGCCCTCATCGGACATTTCGAAGCCAGTCCCAAAGAAGTCACCAATGGGCACTTCGACGCTGGGATCGGTTTCGCCATCCCAGTACATGCGCAACACCAGCTCGCGCAAATGATACGGACTGGGCGAGTTGATGGTGAACCAGATATGCCGGATGGAGCCTGCGCCCTTGATGTCCGCGAGCGTGGCGGTTGACCCGGCCTTCACTTCAACCCAGTCTGCGTTGCCACCGGAGAGGTCCGCGCTTGAGGCCCGCCTCGAAACCGCATCGCTCAGATTGGCCAGCCCATCCAGGGGGCTGTTCTGCTGTCCGAGAGCCAGCGCCGAAAGACATACAAGAAGGCCGATGGTCCTGATCATGGCAATCCTCCTGTGAAATTGCGGTAGGAACCTTATCACAGCCCCCAATGTTATGTGCGCGTTTGCGTCAGGTCAGAGGCCGCGTTCTGGAAGCAATGCGATTCACTCTTGCCGCCTGAATGCTAGACTTGATGCACGCTCGTCTTTGTAAGCGCCTGAAGACTGACGACTGAAGACCGACGACTGCCTCATGACCACCCTTGAAGCCATCCGCATTGCGCTCCTGTCGCTGTGGGCGAACAAGCTTCGTTCCGCGCTTACTCTGCTGGGCGTGGTGATCGGGGTGGCGGCGGTAATCGCGGTGGTCACCTTCGTGAACGGAATCAACGGCTACGTGGCGGAGAAGATTTTCAACTTGGGCGCCGATGTTTTCATCATCAGCAAGGTCACGCCGGTCATCACCAACGTGGACCAGTTGCTCGACGGCCAGAAGCGCAAAGACCTGACCATGGAGGACTACCAGGCGGTGCTCGAGTCCTGCAAGCACTGCGCCATGATTGGGGCGTCCACCATCAACACCGCCGGGCACATAAGATACGAGGAACAATCCATTACCGATACCTGGATCCGCGGACTGACGCCCTCGATGGCGCCGATTCTTGATCTCGATCTCACCTCCGGCCGCATGGTCAACGAAAACGATGAGGAGAATCGTTCACAGGTCGGCGTGATTGGCACCGACATCGTGGACAATCTTTTTCCCACGGTGGACCCTCTGGGCAAGGAGATTCGCGTCGAGGGCGAGGTGTACCGGATTATTGGCGTCGGCAAGAAGCAGGGAACCACTCTGGGCCAGAGCCGCGACAATTACGTGGCCATCCCGATCACCACATATTTGAAACAGTTTGGATCGCACACCAGCATTCGTATTTCGGGCAAGGCCAACGGCGTCGGTACTGAACTGGACGCGGCCATTGACGAGGCTCGCGCCGTACTGCGGGCCCGGCGCCATGATTTACCCGGACGCCCGGACAGCTTTGCGGCCGAAACCAATGCCAGCTTCCTGAGCATCTGGTCGAACCTGAGTGGAACGTTTTTTATCGCCATGATCGCCATCGCCGCAATTTCACTGGTGGTGGGCGGCATCGTGATCATGAACATCATGCTTGTATCGGTGACCGAGCGAACCCGGGAGATCGGCATACGAAAAGCGATGGGCGCGCGCCGCCAGGATGTGCTGCTGCAGTTCCTGATCGAATCCGCCACCATGGCGCTGGTAGGCGGCCTGTTAGGAGTGCTGTTTGGAATTGCTTTTGCCAAGGGCATCACCGCGATCATCGGCATGCCTTCTGAAATCAAGTTGTGGGCGGTGGCGGCCGGCCTGCTGGTTTCGGCAAGCGTAGGCGTGTTCTTCGGCGTGTACCCGGCCCGGCGGGCGGCGATGCTCGATCCCATCGCGGCCTTGAGGTTTGAGTTGTGAAGCTCACCACGGAGACACGGAGGCACCGAGAAATGCAAAATAAAAACTCCGTATCTCTGTGTCTCCGTGGTGAATAGGTCTTCCCATGCTGCGTAGAAGCGATTACGGCGAAGTGGTGCAGATGGCGCTGGATACCATCCGCACCAACAAAATGCGGTCGGCGCTGACTGTGCTCGGCATCGTCATCGGCGTCGCTGTCGTCATTGGCATTTCGTCGGTGGTGCGCGGTCTCAATGACAACGTCAGCCAGGTCATCAGCAGCCTCGGGTCCAATATCATTTTTGCTTACCACCAGCCACTGACCTTCGGCCGGCCGACGGAAGAAATTCGGACCCGCAAAGAGCTCACCCTCGACGACTTTCAAGCGGTGCAGCAGTTGCCTCACGTAAAGATCGCTACCACCGGGCTGCGCTATTTTCGCCAGGAATTCGGTACCGGTACCTACGAGGTCAAGTACAACGGCCGTAAGGTCAAGAACACGATTCTGGAAGGAGACACCGGCACCTGGAAGGATGTGTTCGATCTCGACATCGCAGCCGGGCGCTGGATGAATGAGATTGACGAAGAACATCATTCACCGGTGATCGTCCTCGGTTCGGACACGGCGGAAGAGTTGTTCCCCAACGAGGGAGCGCTGGGCAAGGAAATCAATATCGATGGCCAACTATTCACCGTCATCGGGGTGGCGGCGAAACGCAAGAGCGTATTTGCCGGGGGCAAGAATCCGGATGACAACATCGTGTATTTCCCGCTGGCCACGTTCCGCAAACTGCATCCCGAGCTGAAACAATTCTGGATCAGCGTCAAGGCCACTTCGCACGACGATATGCCCAAGGCGATCGACGAGATCCGCGAGCTGCTGCGCCGCCGCCGCAGAGTTTCGGCCGACAAGCCGGACAACTTTGCCGTGTTCACGCAAGACTCGCTTTCCGACGTGTGGAACCAGGTCACCGGCGCTGTCTTTATCTTTATGTTTGCGGTTTCGAGCGTGGGCTTGATCGTGGGCGGCGTCGGGGTGATGAACATCATGCTGGTTTCGGTGACCGAGCGAACGCGGGAGATCGGAGTGCGCAAAGCCATCGGCGCGCGCAAGCGCGATATCCTGCTGCAATTCACACTCGAGGCCATTACCCTGACCGCGCTGGGCGGAGTGCTCGGCGTGTTGCTGGGGGCGATCATCACCTGGACGATTCCCGCCATCTGGAGTTCGCTGCCGGCGCGGATGTCATTCTTCTGGGCGGCGTTCGGATTGGGTTCGGCCGCAGCCGAGGGCCTGTTGTTCGGGATCTATCCCGCGTGGAAGGCCGCGAACCTGGATCCGATTGAGTCGCTGCGCTACGAGTAGCTTCCTTCGTGTACCTTATTGCGGTTTCATTAAAGATTTCACCAAAACATCTGAGAACCAGGAACTAATATCTGAGATCTGAAATCTTCAATCGAAAATCTTCAATCTGAAAATCGGCCAGAATGCTAAGGTAAACAGAGGAATCCCAAGGGTGATTCATCGCATTGTTGCCATCGCCTCGACTGCTGCTGGGACGCTGGCGCTCTGCAGTCTCGGCTACTACGCTCTCTGTCTGTGGAGTGCGGCCCGATTTCTCGGCGGGCGAAAGGCGGCGGGCGAGGGCGCCCGCTCCACACCATTCACACCGTCCGCTTTGGCGGTTTCCATTCTCAAGCCGCTCAAGGGCACTGACCCCGAGATGTATGAGAGCTTTCGCAGCCATTGCCTGCAGGAGTATCAGGAATACGAAATTATTTTTGGAATCAGCGATCCTGCCGACCCTGCCGCCGAACTTGTCGAACGGCTGAAGCTGGAGTTTCCGCATTGTGCGATTCGTCTGCTGGTGTGTGCCGAGAATCTTGGCTCCAATACCAAGGTGAGCAATCTGGCGCAGATGCTGCGGCAGGCGAAGCATGAAAATATTCTGGTCAATGACAGCGATATTCGAGTTCCGCCTGACTACCTGCGGCGCATAATGGCGCCGCTGGCGGATCCGCAGGTGGGATTGGTCACCTGTCTCTATCGCGGCATCGCCAGTCCGACGCTGGGTTCACGGCTGGAAGCGCTTGGCATCAGCACGGATTTTGCCGCCGGTGTGCTGGCGGCACGGCAACTGGAAGGCGGAATTCGTTTTGGATTAGGGTCCACGCTAGCTTTCCGTCGCCGCGATCTTGAAGCTATCGGCGGCTTTGAGGCGTTGGCGGATTACCTGGCGGATGATTATGAAATCGGCAGACGCATCGCCGAGCGTGGGCTGACGGTCGAGCTCTCCGACGTGGTGGTCGAAACGTTCCTTCCAGCCTACACGCTGCGCCAGTTTGTGGACCATCAACTGCGTTGGGGACGCACCGTGCGTGATTCCAGGCGCTTGGGATATTTCGGACTGGTTGTGACTTTTGGATTCCCCTGGGCGGTGTTGGCAGTAGTTGGGAGTCACGGTGCGCCCTGGTCGTGGGCCCTGCTGGCCGCGGTCCTGGCGGTGCGAGTCGCCGTGGTCCTGGTTGTGGGATGGTCAGTGCTTCGCGATCGCCAGGTGTTGAGGTTCTCGGCCTGGTTGCCGCTCCGAGACTTCGTTGCATTGTTCGTCTGGTTCGCCAGCCTCGTCGGGCGCAAGGTGGTCTGGCGAGGGGATTCCTTCATTCTGAAGCGTGGCAAGCTGGCGCGGATCGGTTCTTAGTGTGATGCGGAAGAAGAATCGATGTGGGATGAGCCGGGAAAGGGCACGACTTCAGTCGTGCCGCTAAGCGTGGAAACTCCATTGCGCTTCAGCGCCTGAGGGTGGTTGTCCGGTTACCGAGTACAAAGCTTACCTCAGCGGCTGAAGCCGCAATCGCATTTGGGCGTATGTGGCACGAGTAAACTCGTGCCCTTCCCAAGCCCTTGGCGAACGGATCTTTGGCAAACTGCTGAAGTCGCTACTCGTTTTCTTACAGCTTCGCTCCCACGGCGCTCTCTGCTGCCCGGCTTTGCGGAATGATTCTTCCGCCTTTGCTGAAGCGATACGTTTCGCCGCGCCAGAAGAAAGTGCGGCTGCCGAAGCTGGCCATCCAGGTAAAGAAACCCAGCAAGTCACGAATGGGATAGAGCCACGACAAGTACAGCGCGCGCCGATCGCCGATAATTCCCCAGCCTACCGCAATCGATTGCACGACCCGGTTGAGGAAGGCCGCGGCGAAGAGTCCAACTCCCAGTGACCAGTGCCCGATCGCCGCTGCCGAGACAAATCCAAGCACGCCGAAGGGCATGGCATAGGTGAGCCCGGTCCCGACATGCCCGAGGGGACGCGAGAAGCGCGTGCTTTTCATCCAGCGCAACTGGTCGCCCAGAGTGCGTTTGAGGGAGCGTGGCGTGAGCACGTGCTGGATGATGTGATGAGAAAAAACAACTTTGTAACCCGCCGCCCAGATCAGGTTACCGAGGACGAAATCATCCGAGTAGTAATCTGCCGTGGCCGCGATGCCGCCAATTTTCTCCAGCGCGTCGCGGCGCAAGGCGACCGCCGGGCCGAGAGCAAAGCGGATGCCCTCCAGCATCTCCGCGACCATGACTCCGGAGGGCATTTCCACCGACATTCCCAAGGCTTCGAGGGTTGACCAGAAATCCCCCGCCGTCACTCCGCGGTAGGGGCAGGTCACCAGGCCGATTTTCGGATTGAGCAGGGCTGGAATCACATTGCGCAGGAAGTCAGGCGAAACCCGCACGTCGCTGTCGCTGATCACCAGGTAGTCGTTGGCCGAGCCCGGAATCATCTTGTTCAGGGAAAAGACCTTGGCATTGGGCCAGGTGGGCGGGCCCGAAACGACGATCCGGCTGCTGACCTGAGGATAGCGCCGGCGAATCTTTTCGGCGAGCTGGAGCCCAGGGTCATTGGCATCCCGGGCCCCCAGCACGACCTCGAACACGGGGTAGTCCTGTTGAAAGAAGCTTTCCAGGTTTTCTTCGAGCCGGGCCTCCATGCCGTGCACCGGCTTGAAAATGGTGACGGCCGGCAGGGAGGATTCGGGGGTTGCGGCGGCTGCCTCCCGGGCTGCGCGGGCGCCGCGCTGCCACAGCATCGCCGCCACCAGGACCATCAACAGAAAAACTGTAGAGCTGAAAATGCCCAGCAGCGCGATTCCCAGCAGCACGTGCCAAACCAGCGCCGCAGCCGTCACGGCGTTGACTTTCTAAGGGCAGGGATGAGCGCGGCTGGCAGGGTCATTTGGGATTCCGGCAGGCAATTATACGAGGGATGGAGCTGCAGTAAACGGTTTGCGATAGCGGGCAAATGCCTTCGACTCTGACCTTCGTAGCGCCGGCATCCTGCCGGCTGGCTCGGGGGCATCTTGCCCCCCGGGGGCGGGCAGGATGTCCGCCCGACAGCCGGCGAGACGCCGGCGCTGCTGGCTCAAACCCCGGCGGCTGCGGCGAGGGCGGGCTTGGCTTCGTCGAGGACTTCGCGGATCTTGCGGGCCAGGGTCTTCAAGGAGAAGGGTTTTTGCAGGAAGCGTTTGGTTACGTCAATCGCACCGTGGTGCTGGAAGGTGGTTTCGGCATAGCCGGAGACAAAGAGGACCTTCATTTCCGGCCGCTCTGACGCCAGCTCTCCCGCCAGCCGAGCTCCGCCCATCTGGGGCATGACGACGTCAGTGATCATCAGATCGATGACGCCGTTGTACGTCCTCGCCAGAGCCAGCGCCTCGCTGCCATTCTTTGCTTCGAGGACGATGTAGCCGCTGAGGCTGAGAAATTCCCGCGTGGACTGCCGGACGGCGGCTTCATCCTCCGCCAGCAGCAGAGTCTCGCAGCCTCGAGGGCAGCCCTCTACTGCTGCTGGAGGCTTTAGCGCAAGCTTGGCCTGCCGCGCCTGGGGTAGATAGATCTTGAACGTCGTTCCCATGCCGGGCTCACTGTACACCCAGATGAATCCGCTGTTCTGTTTCACGATGCCGTACACCGTGGCCAGGCCGAGCCCGGTACCTTTGCCTTCCTCTTTGGTGGTGTAGAAAGGCTCGAAGATATGGGATAGATGCTGGGGAGCGATTCCCGATCCCGAATCCGTGATTGTCAGCACAACATAGACGCCGGGTGGAACGATCGAGTGTTCCTGGGCATAGGCGTCGTCCAGCCGCAGGCTCGCGGTTTCAATGACCAGCCGCCCGCCCTTGGGCATGGCATCGCGGGCATTAGCGGCGAGGTTCATGAGAATCTGCTCGATCTGCACCGGATCGGCTTTTACCCTGCCCAGTTTTTCTCCCGGAACGAATACCAGTTCAATGTCTTCTCCGATCAGGCGAGGCAGCATCTTGTTGATGTCCTCTATGATCCGATTCAGATCGAGCAGTTGCAGGCTTTGCATCTGCTTGCGTCCGAAGGCGAGCAGTTGCCGGGTCAGGTCGGCGGCGCTGCGCGAAGCTTTCTGGATCTCATCCACATTGCGGCGCAGGGGATGCTGGGGCGCCAGCGAATCCAGCATCAGCTCGGCGTAGGAGCTGATCACCATCAGCAGATTATTGAAGTCATGCGCCACGCCTCCCGCCAGTCTCCCGATGGCGTCCATTTTCTGCGCCTGCTGCAGCTGATCTTCCAGCCGCCGGCGGTCAGTAATGTCCCGATCGTTGGAGATAAAATGCGTGATCGTGCCTGCGCCGTCACGCAAGGGAGTGACGGTTTTCTCGGCGACGAAGACGTCTCCATTCTTTTTGCGGTTCACCATGGTGCAGCGAAACACGTTGCCCGCCAGAATGGTTTGCCACATTTCCTTGTACAGTTCAGAATTCTGCTGGCCGGATTTCAGGACCCGCGGAGTCTGGCCCATCAATTCCGCGGGAGTGTAACCCGAGACCGCTTCGAAGGCCGGGTTGACGTACTCAATCACGCCCTCGCGATCGGTAATCATGACCAGGTCGGCCGATTGTTCGACCGCGCGCCATAGCTTGCGCAGGGTGTCTTCCGTCTTTTCCAGTTGGCGTTCCTTGCGAAGGACGTCGAGGGCGTGGCGGATGTTGTCGGGAATCGCCGACTGGCCTGCGCCGGTTGCGGTGGTGATATCTTCGCCATCCTCTTTCAGTGCCATCTCCACGGCTATCTCATCCATATGATCGCTGAGAAAGATCGCGGGCGCGCCCGGATGCTTCCGGCGCAACTCGTGCAGCAAACGAAACGCCGCACCCTCTTCCGGCTTGAATTCGCACAACAACAGATCGTAAGTGGACTGGCTCAGGCGTACCAGCGCCTCTTCGGTCGAACGCACGTGATGCAGGCCCAGGTGCCCGTTCCCGGGCTGGCTCAGGAGCGCGCTCAGACTGCGGAAGCCGTCGTTGTCTCCCACCAGCAATAACTGTATCGGCGCACTACTGGGGGCGGAGCTTCCTGTGCTTTCCATAGGGGAGGCGGTTAGGTCTGCTACTTACTCCATCGGAGGTGAAGGCTTCACACATGGCGAGATGAGCGCCAGTTACCGAAAGAAGGCGAATCGGCATTATCAGATTGGGAGGAGTGCAGCTTCGGGAGTGCCGGTGGGCAGGGCAACGATCCATGAAGCGGACAGACTCCCCGGTGACAGCCACAGGAAGGCAGGCATCTTTGCAGAAGATGGACTGATCCTGCCCAGCCACGCTCGACCTGCGGATTCCCCAGCTTCATTTAGACTGGGGATTCCCCGCCGGATCGCGCATGGCAATCGAGAGCATGTTCTTTCGGGACCTCGCCTATATCTTCGGCGCCGCCGTCGTGGGCGGCAGTGTGGCCAAGCTGCTGCGGCAGCCGTTGATCCTGGGATATGTGCTTGGAGGATTTCTGATCGGGCCCTTCACCCCCGGCCCAACTCTCGCCGAGGTCCACCAGTTCGAAGTGCTGGCTGAAATCGGCGTCATTTTGCTGATGTACTCGATCGGCCTGGAATTTTCCTTCAGCGAGCTTCTGCAGGTGAAGTGGGTGGCCATCTTCGGAGCGCCGCTGGGGATCCTGTTCTCGATTGGCATGGGCGTAGGCGTGGGACGCTTGATGGGTTGGAGCGTCGCCCAGGGCATCGCGATGGGTGCAATCGTTTCCGTCGCCAGCACCATGGTGCTCTCCCGGTTGCTGGCGGACCGGGGAGAGCTGCGCTCGTCGCATGGCCACGTGATGGTCGGCATCACCCTGGTAGAGGACCTCGCCGTGGTGGTTCTGACCGTCCTGCTGCCTTCCCTGACCAACCTTACGGGAAGCCATTTCCTTTCGCTTGGAATTGCCCTGGGCAAGGCCCTGCTGATTATTACGCCAGTCATGTTCGTGGCGGCGAAGCTGGTGCCGCCGTTGATGAAGCGGGTGGACCGGGCGGGCAACGAAGAGCTCTACGTGCTGGTGGTGCTGGCGCTGGGCTTTGCCACCGCCGCGGTGACCCAGGCGGTGGGATTGTCGCTGGCACTGGGTGCATTTCTGGCCGGCCTGATCGTCAGCGAATCCGGCACCACCCACAAAATGCTGGACAAGCTTTCGCCCCTGCGCGATGCCTTCGTTGCATTGTTTTTCGTCACCATTGGAGCGCTGGTGGATCCGCGCATCCTGATCTCAAAGCCTGCGCTGTGGGGGGCGATTGTGATTATGACAATGGTGGGGAAGTTTGCCATCTGGGCACTGATCGTCTGGCTGTTTCGCTACCCGCCGCGAACCGCGATCCTGGTCGGACTGGGACTTACTCAGATTGGCGAATTTTCCTACGTTCTGGTGCGGGTGGCCCGCGATGCCCAGCTGGTCTCCGACGATATTTACCATGCCACGCTGGCGGCTTCAGTAATCACCATACTGTTGAATGGCCTGTTGATGAAGGCGCTGCCCCGCAGGCCCGTGCCGGCGGGGTAGGGCGTCGGCCCGCGGAGGTGCGAATCCGGCACGCCTCCTGTCGCATCCGTTATTCTAGTAGCAGACATTATGGCAACCCGATCGAAACCTGTCAGTCAATCCGCCGCGACCGCCGCGACCGCGGTGCTCGACGCCCCGAACGGCGAACGGGAGCGTGTGTTCGAACCTTTCCGCCATTATGGATACCTGGAGGCCGATCTCGACCCACTGGGATTTCTGCCGCCGGTTTCGCATCCCAGCCTGCGGATTGAAGGCGAACTCGCCGACGAAGCGCGCCGCATCTATTGCGGCACCGTCGGCGCCGAGTTCATGCACATTACCGACCCCGGGCGGCGGCGCTGGATTCAGGAGCGGATGGAAGAGCCGCAGTCCACGGTTGACCAGGAGCGTGTGCTCGACCTGCTCATCCGCGCCGACCTGTTCGAGCAGGTGCTGCAGCAGCGCTACCTCGGCACCAAGCGTTTTTCTCTCGAAGGAGTGACCGCCCTGCTTCCCCTGCTGGATGAAATCCTGGACGCGGCCGGCCAGCGCGGCGCCGTGAACCTGGTAATGGGCATGAGCCACCGCGGCCGGCTCAACGTGATTGTGCAGGTGGCCAAGCGACCGGCGGAAGAGGTGTTTGCCGGGTTCGAGGATGTGGACCCGCGCAGTGTGCTGGGCAGTGGCGATGTGAAGTATCACATGGGCGCGACCGGTGAATATCTGACTCGCTCGGGGACGAAGATCAATATTCACCTGGTTTCGAATCCCAGCCACCTGGAGGCGGTGGACCCGGTGACGGTTGGCCGGACCCGCGCCAAGCAAGACCGCGCCGGAGAGGAGGGATCGCGGAAATTCCTGCCTTTGCTGGTTCACGGCGACGCTGCTTTTGCGGGGCAGGGCATAGTGGCTGAGACTCTGAATATGTCCGACCTGAAGGGCTACACCGTGGGCGGGACGGTGCATATCATCGCCAACAACCTGCTCGGCTTCACCACGCTATACAGCGAGGAGCACTCCTCGCGCTTTTCTGCCCAGCTGGCCCGCCGTCAGTCGATTCCCATTTTTCACGTGAATGCGGAAGACGTGGACGCAGTGGTGCGGGTGGGCCGCCTGGCGCTGGAGTATCGCTACACATGGAAGGGCGACGTAGTCGTGGACCTGATCGGCTACCGCCGCCACGGTCACAGCGAAGTCGATGACCCCACTGTTACTCAGCCGCTGCTGTATAAGGCGATCAAGGACCATCCGCCGCTGTGGGAAATTTACGCCGAAGATATCGGCGTGGAGAACGTCCAGGAACGGATGACCAAGATTCGGGAAGAACTGGAAGCGGCGCAAAAGAAAGCCAAGAGCATTCGTAAGAAGCCGCTGTTGCGCGAATTACCCGGCTACTGGAATGACTACAAGGGAGGCCGCTACAAGCCTGAGTATGAAGTGGACACCGGCCTCCCGGCGGAAGAGCTCAGCGAAATCACCGCCCGGCTGACGACTTATCCCGCGGACTTCCATATCCATCCCAAAGTCAAGAAGCTGCTGGAACAGAGGGCGGAGATGGGAGCGGGCAAGCGCCCGGTGGATTACGGCATGGCTGAAGCACTGGCGCTCGGAGGCCTGGTGAAGGCCGGAGTTCCGGTGCGACTGACCGGGCAGGACACTCGCCGCGGGACTTTTAACCAGCGTCACTCCGTGCTGCTCGATATCGAAAACGAGCAGGAGTATGTTCCGCTGGAAAACATTGCTCAAGGCCAGGCGCGTTGCCAAATTTATAACTCTTCGCTATCGGAGGCGGGCGTATTGGGATTTGAGTATGGCTACAGCCGCGACTATCCCGAGACCCTGGTGATGTGGGAAGCGCAGTTTGGCGACTTTGCCAACGTGGCGCAGGCGGTGATCGATCAGTTTGTCAGCGCCGGGGAAGACAAATGGGGACTGCTCTCAGGAGTAGTGCTGCTTCTGCCCCACGGCCACGAAGGCCAGGGGCCGGAACATTCGAGTGCCCGTCCGGAACGCTTTCTGCAACTCGCCGCCCGCGACAATTTCCAGATTTGCCAGCCCTCGAATGCAGCGCAATATTTTCATCTGCTGCGCCGCCAGGCCCTGCGCCACTGGCGCAAGCCGCTGGTCGTGTTTACTCCGAAGAGCATGCTGCGCCATCCCGACGCCTCCAATCCGATTGAAGACTTCACCCACCAGCGCTTCCTGACCGTGTTGCCGGACACCCAAGTCAGCGACGCCATCCGGATCCTGATCTGTACCGGAAAAATCGGTCACGAATTGCGTACCGAACGGAAGAAGAGGAACGACCAGACCACCGCGATTGTTTCGGTCGAGCAGTTGTATCCCTTTCCGGAGAAAGAACTGGAGGCGGCGATTGCACAATTTCCCTCGGCGCGCGAACTGGTCTGGGTGCAGGAAGAGCCGGCCAACATGGGCGCGTTGTTTTACGTGCTGCCCCGCCTGCGCCGCATTGCGGGAGAGCGTGCCGTCCTGTCGGTCAAGCGTTCCGCCAGCGCCAGTCCGGCGACGGGATCAGCGAAGGCGCACGAAGTGGAGCAGAAGACGCTGCTGACGCTGGCGTTTCCGAACAAGACCTAATCCGAGTAGATTGTGTGGCGCGGGCGCCCTCGCCCGCGAGTTTTCAGGCTCGATCTATATCTCGCCCCAGTCCGAAATGTTACTCTTCCGCTTTGACCTCCATGCCATCTCGCTCGCGACAATCCCTCCACATCGCCATCGACACCGGCGGCACCTTCACCGACTGCGTCTGGGTGGAGCGCGGGCAGGTACGCATGCTCAAAGTCTTCTCCACGCCGGCCGATCCTTCGCAGGCCATCGTTGAAGCACTGGAGAAGATCGGCACGCACGACTCAGCAGTGCTTCTGCATGGCACCACCGTGGGCACGAACACGTTGTTGCAGCGCAAAGGCGCGCGCGTGGCTCTGGTCACAACCGCGGGTTTCGAAGACGCCATCGAGATCGGCCGCCAGGCCCGTCCCAAGCTTTACGATTTGTTCTTCGATCGCGTGGAGCCGCTTGTGCCTGCGAACTTGCGCTTTGGCGTGGAAGAGCGCACTGCCAGCGACGGCAAGATCCTGCAGGCGCCGTCAGCACAGGACCTGCAATCTCTCTCCAGCGAAAATTCAGCAGGAACGTCCCGAGTCAATTGCCATCTCGCTGCTGTTTTCGTTCGCCAACCCGAAGACGGAACTTGCCGTCGCCCAGGCTCTGCAAAAGCTCGGCCTTCCCTTGTCTATCTCGCACCAGATTCTTCCCGAGTTTCGCGAGTACGAGCGCACCAGCACTGTGGTGGTGAACGCATATTTGCAGCCCGTCATGCAGCGTTATCTCGAAAACCTCGATCGCCGGGCGCGGTCGCGCATCTTTGTCATGCAATCGAGTGGCGGAATCACGGCCCTCGCCTCCGCGGCGCGAGAGCCCGTGCGCACGGTGCTTTCCGGGCCGGCAGGCGGCGTCGTAGGCGCCGCTGCCCTGGCACGCCGCAGCGGTTTCGACCGGATCATCTCCTTCGACATGGGCGGCACTTCCACCGATGTTGCGCTGGTTGACCGCGAAGCCCGCGCCAGCAGTCAGGCCGAGATTGCCGGCTTCCCCATCGGCGTACCCATGCTCGACATACATACTGTTGGCGCCGGCGGAGGCTCGATCGCCCGTTTCGATGCCGGCGGAGCCCTTCGCGTGGGGCCCGAATCTGCCGGAGCCGATCCCGGTCCGATCTGTTATGGCCGCGGCACTCTGCCCACGGTGACGGATGCGAACCTGCTGCTTGGCCGGCTGCAGCCGCAGCGCTTTCTGGGTGGAGACTTCACCCTCGATCTCGAGCGCACGCGCCGCCTGGTGGCGGAATGGCTCAAGCGGAATGGGCCGAAGTTTACGCCGGAACAATTCGCTGCCGGAATCATCCGGGTGGTCAACGCCACCATGGAGAAGGCCATACGCGTGGTCTCCATCGAGCGCGGTTACGATCCGCGCGAGTTCGTGCTGGTTGCTTTTGGAGGCGCGGGCGGGCTTCACGCCTGCGAACTGGCGGAAGCGCTCAGCATCCCGCGCGTGATTGTTCCGGCGCTGCCCGGGGCCCTCTCTGCCTTCGGAATCCTGGTCAGCGACGTGGTGAAGGATTACTCGCGAACGGTGCTCTGGCGGGTTGCGGCCAATGCTCGGCCGGAAACAGATCGTCTGGAGCGCGAGTTCGCCGCGTTGCGCCGCCGTGGGGAAAGAGATTTCCGGGACGAGAAATGGACGGGCTCAATCAAACACCAGCTCAGCGTGGACATCCGCTACCAGGGCCAGGGATACGAACTCAATATCCCGTACACCCGCAATCTGGTCCGTGATTTTCGCAGCGAGCACCAGCGCCGCTACGGCTACAGCTATCCCGCGCGCGACGTGGAAGTGGTAACGCTGCGCTTGCGAGCAAAGATCCAGTCCCGGCAGACCCGAGCCCACGTAGGGACGGGCGCCCCCGCCCGTCCTGGCCGGGCAAAGCCCGGCAGGGTGTTGCCCGGCAATGCCCCGGTATTCTTCACGGGGAAAAAGTTCGCAGCCGCAATCTATTCCCGCGACACTCTGGCGACCGGCAGAAAGTATTCCGGTCCTGCCGTAATTACCGAGTACAGCGCGACCACGGTAGTTCCTCCGGGCATGAGTTTTCGAAGTGAGCGCTCGGGAAACCTGATGATCGAGCTTGGAGCATCCCTTAGAAGGGCCCGCGGCCGATAGTGGAGGATGTATGAAACGCCGCCAGCGCACAATGCTCTGTCATCCCGAGCGAGAAGGATTGTTCGCTTGTGAACAATCCTTCGGAGTCGAGGGATCTGCTTTCCGCCGGCGCCCGCTGCGGAGCATAACTCTCACGCGTCCCGAACGCATCGATGGCGAAGCGAACAACAAATCTTTCGACTACGTGAACCCACTCGCAAGGGAGTTCGTTTACTCCGCTCAAGATGACAAGGGAACGTTAGAGGTGGACGGCGCACTCAAGGTGCTGCACGCCAGATCCTTCGAGACTGAAGTCTCTCAGGATGACGCCGGAGTGCAGGGAAACGGTTGCGAACTCCGCAAAGCTAGGTTCCCCACAGGCTCGCCCGCTACAATACGTGCCATGAAACCCAGCATCTTTGTAGTCGAGGACGATCCCGACATTTCCCGCCTGGTGCGGCATCACCTGGAAGCGGATGGCTTTGCGGTAAAGGTGTTCTCCACGGGAAACACGGTGATCAGCGAGTCCGAACGGCAGCGTCCGGCCCTGTTCATTCTCGATATCATGGTTCCGGGCAAGGATGGTCTCGAACTGTGCCGGCAGATCAGGCAAATCCCCGCGCTGGCGGCCACGCCCGTGATTTTTCTGACCGCGAAGAGCGGAGAGGCGGACCGCATTCTTGGCCTGGAGCTGGGCGCCGATGACTACATCCCTAAACCATTCAGTCCCCGTGAATTGGTGGCACGGGTGAAGGCGGTGCTGCGCCGCTTCGAGCGGCCCTTGTCCCAGGCGCCGGTCAAAATCGGTGAGATCGAAATCGACCCGGGCGCGATGACCCTTATCGTGCGTGGCAACCTGGTGACCACGACAGCTACCGAGTTCCGGTTGCTCGATTATTTCGCCCGTCACATCGGCCGGGTGTTTACCCGCGATCAGTTGCTCGATTCAGTATGGCGCGACACCGCCTATGTCACCCCGCGTTCGGTGGATGTTTACGTGCGTCGCATTCGCGAAAAAATCGAGCCTGATCCAGAAAATCCCCGCTACCTGAAAACGGTGAGGGGGGCCGGCTACCGCTTCGAGGCCCCGAAGTGAGGAAACGGATATTTTTCAAGCTGGTCGTCGCCTTCGTGCTGGTGATTGGGGTGGCGGTGATCTTCAATTTCCCCCTTCATGCCTGGAAGGGCGCGTTGCTGGCGATGCTGGTGGCGCTTGTCATTTCAGCCATCGCAGCTCAGGCCACCGCCCGCCGCCTCGATCGTATCGCGCGGTTTGCCGACAGAATCGCCGCCGGCGACCTGGCGGCGCGCATCGAGGAAACTTCCGGCGACGAAATCGGACAGGTGGCTTCCTCTCTGGACAAAAGCGCCAGCCACCTGGAAGAAAGCTTTGCCGCATTGCAGCAGAGCCAGCGCCAGCTCGAGACCCTGCTCAACAGCATGCAGGACGCGGTCATCGCCGTCAGTGCCGATGATCGCGTGCAGTGGGCCAACCAGACCATGGACAAACTGGTTCCGCAACGTACCCGCAAGAACGCGCCCCTGGTGGAAACGGTCCGCGACCCGGATTTCCTGACCGCCGTGCGGGGCGCGAGTGAAGCGCGAAGAGTATTTACCGCCCGGGCTGCGTCCATTGTGCCGGGACGCACCTTCGATGTGACCGCCGCGCCCATGCCCGGCGGCGGCGCCGTGGCGGTGCTGCGCGACCTGACCGAAACTGAACGGGTGGAAAAGACCCGTCGCGACTTCATTGCCAATGTCTCGCACGAATTGCGCACCCCGCTGACTTCCATTCAGGGCTATACCGAGACCCTGCTCGACGGTACCTCAGACAGCGGCCATAGCCGCGAATTCCTCGAGATCATCCGCAAGAGCGCGCTGCGCATGTCGCGCCTCACTGAAGACCTGCTCACCCTGGCGCGGGTGGAATCCGGCGAGCAGCGTTTTGACATCCAGCCCACTGCGCCGGCGGAGCTGCTGCAAGAGGCGGTGCAGAGCTTTCGCGAAATTGCACGGACCCAGAACGTCGAATTAATTGTCGAAGACGAGGCTGGGGCCCGGGTGGGAGCCGATCCTGAGGCCATTCATCAGGTCTTCTCCAATTTGGTGGACAACGCATTGAAATATGCGCAGTCAGGGGGGAGAATTATTCTGGGAGCAAGGCCGGTCGCGGAAGGCGTCGAATTCTACGCGCAGGATTTCGGTCCCGGTATTCCCTCCGAGCACCTGGCCCGCCTGTTCGAGCGCTTCTACCGGGTGGACAAGGCGCGCTCGCGCGAATCCGGAGGAACTGGACTGGGGCTGGCCATCGCTAAACATATCGTGCTGGCCCATGGCGGCTCAATTCGCGCCCAGAGCGAACTCAACCACGGATCCACCTTCCTGTTTACCCTGCCGCGGGTCTAGAAGCTGAGGTGGGGGACGGGCGTCCCCGCCCGTCGGGATTGAAGACAATAGTTTTCGTGAACTTTGACCCGGGGACGGGCGGGACGCCCGTCCTCCAGACTGCGGAGCGCGAGCAGCGCCATAAATTTACGTCCTGTTAACCAAACCGTTTGAAAAACAAGTTATCCTCCGGTATTGGCCATCCATGTCAGAAAGAGCAGAACCAGACCGCACCTGGTGCGGCCGGTCAGGGTTGCCGGGAGGCGCGCGCGTATGAGTACCGCGATTTTCAGGAGCCCGGAGCCGGAATCTCCCTACACCTATCTGGTGAAACGCACGGTTGAGGCTTGCCGCGTCGCCAAGGAAGCGGCTGCCACTGCCGCCGAGGGTATAGCCACTGCATCCTGCCCGCTGCTGAATACCCTTCGTGACCGCGAAAAAGAACTCGACCGCCTGGACATGGAAATCGATGCCGGCGTGACTCAGATCGTCACTCAGGTCACCGATCCGGAAGCCCGCGAACTGCTGGCCTGCATGAAGTTCATGATCAGCCTGGAACGCATCGGCGACCTGCTGCTCAGCTTTGCCGGCAGCGCGCAGGCAGTCTGTGCCCGCATCGATCCGCAGGACATACGCGACCTTACCCACATGGCGACGGTGCTGGAGAAAATGCTGGCTGATGCGGGCGCCGCTTTTTCCACTCGCGACGTGAAAAAAGCCGTTGATGTGTTGCGCGCCGACGCTGAGATTGACCGCCTGCGCAACCTCATCTTCCTGCGTCACATCGAAAATCCGGAGAACGTGCAGCGTCATGCCAGCCTGCAGGTCATCTTCATGACCCAGTCGCTCGAACGCGCCGGGGATCATGCCAAGAACCTGGCGGAAGAAGTCTGCCACTTCGTGAGCGGCCATACCGTCCGCCATGTCCTGATGACGTACGACAAGCCCATTGAACAGATGTTCCTGGATTGGCTGCGCGCCCGCGAAGAGCCGCAGTAAGTAGCGCCGGCGTCCCGCCGGCTGTCGGGCGCGCATCCTGCCCACCCCTGTCTGTGATGACGTGCGAACAAGCCCATTGAATAGTTGTCCCTGGACCGGTTGCGCGCCTGCGAAGGCCAGCAAGTTGCGCAGCATGTGACGTCCGTCACAGCTTTTACCGATTCCCGCAACCTAGACTGTGCAACACGTAGCATCTGAACGGCGGGCAGGATGCCCGCCGGCGCTACAACAAACATGTTCCCCGGCCGCATCACTCATGCCACGATCCGCATCCTCGACTGGATGGCGAGCCGAACCCTGCCGCCTGAGACTCTTCCCGCCCACCTGCGCACCGGCCGCCGGGGCGAGGAGGACGCTTACTTCCATCTGCGGAAGCTGGGATATGTAATGGTCGCACGCAATTTTCGCGCGCCCAACCGCCGTGGCGAAATCGACCTGATCGGCTGGCATGAGGACATCCTGTGCTTTGTCGAAGTCAAGACCCGCACCACCCGCGATGTAAAGCCCGCCGAAGCCGCCGTGGACCGGGACAAGCGTCGGGACCTGCTGGCTGTCGCCCGCGAATATCTGCGCCATCTGCCGCCTTCCTGCGCCTGGCGCCTCGACATCGTCAGCGTTTACTACGATCAGGGCACGAACCGGCCGCAGATCGAAGTATTCCGCAACGTTCACCTGCAGGGGTAAAATACTTCCATTCACTTCGCCGTGCGGTTTACATTGCAGACCGCGGAAAGGATTCCAGTAATTGCCCGAGCTTCGCAAGGACCCAATCGTCGGCCGCTGGGTCATCATTTCGACCGACCGCGCCAAGCGCCCCACAGACTTCGCCCGCGAGGCGGTCAAGATCAAGGGTGGTTTCTGTCCTTTCTGCTACGGCAACGAATCCAAGACTCCGCCCGAGATCCAGGCCTATCGTCCCAATCCCAATGGCGGGCCTCCTCCGCAACGCGACACTCCGGGCTGGACAGTCCGCGTGGTTCCCAACAAGTTCCCTGCTCTCGGCATCGAGGGCAATCTCAACCGCCAGGCCGAGGGCATGTTCGACCGCATGAACGGCATTGGAGCGCATGAGGTCATCATCGAGACTCCGGACCACAATGCCAGCCTGGCGAATCTTCCCCCCAAGCGCATCGAGGACGTGCTCTGGACTTTTCGCGACCGCATTCTCGACCTGAAGAAGGACCGCCGCTTCAAGTACATCCTGATTTTCAAGAATCACGGGGAAGCGGCCGGAGCCTCGCTGGAGCACGCGCACTCACAACTGATTGCGCTGCCCATTCTCCCGATTTATGTGAGCGAAGAAATCGAAGGGGCCAAGCAGTACTACATTTACAAGGAACGCTGCGTCTTCTGCGACGTGATTCGCCAGGAGACCGAGAGCGGGACCCGCGTGGTCGCCGAGAACGCCGATTTCATCACGCTCGCCCCCTACGCGCCTCGCTTTCCCTTTGAGACCTGGATCCTTCCCAAACAGCATGAGTCGGCCTTCGAGAACTCCTCTACCCACATGTTTGAGAATCTGGCGCGCGCGCTGAAGACGCTGCTCACCAAAGCGGAACGCGTGCTGGACAATCCTCCTTACAATCTGGTGATCCATACTTCGCCGGTGCAGGACCCGACCAACGACCACTACCACTGGCATATTGAGTTCATGCCCAAGCTGACCAAGACGGCGGGCTTCGAGTGGGGAACTGGTTTCTACATCAATCCCACGCCGCCGGAAGAGGCGGCCAAGTTTTTGCGCGAAGCCAGCGTGGAAGAGCCGGCGATTACGGCGGGCTAGCGGAAGCCCGATCATCATGAAAGCCCGCGCCGCGGCTTAACACCTTTGTCCGCTCTCACTGAGATTTCTGAACCTGCGAGGCTGTTTATGAAACGTCTGCTCCTCCTGCTGCTGACATGCACAACGTTTGGCTACGCCGCCGGCCCTGCGGCACCGATCAACAACATTCCCAACCGCACAACTGTCAGCCTGGATGGCGCATGGCAGGCCATCGTTGATCCCTACGAAACCGGTCTGAATGGCCGCTTCTACCTGAACGCCAAAGCCAAAGACAAGCATGAGCTGGTCGAATACGATTTCGACAAATCCGATGTTCTGAACGTTCCCGGAGACTGGAACTCGCAGAAGAAGGAACTGTTCTTTTACGAGGGCCCGGTGTGGTACAAGAAGTCGTTTTCCTACCGCAAGCGGGAACACACCCGCGTGTTCGTCTATTTCGGGGCCGCCAATTATTTCACTCGCGTCTATCTCAACGGGCAGGCCCTCGGCGAACACGAAGGCGGGTTCACGCCCTTCAACTTTGAAGTGACGGACCAGATTCGTGAAGGCGACAACTTCGTAGTCGCGGAAGTCAACAACGCCCGCCGCCGCGATGCCGTCCCAACTGTAAATACCGACTGGTGGAACTACGGAGGGCTTACCCGCGACGTGATGCTGGTGGAAGTCCCCGAAACTTTCATCCAGGATTATTTTGTGCAGCTCGCCAAGGGCTCAGGCAGCGAGATCGCGGGATGGGTGCAACTCAGCGGCGCTACGTCGGCGCAGCCGGTGACGGTTGAAATTCCCCAGGCGAAGATCAAACAGACCGTGACCACTGACTCGGCGGGCCGCGCGGAATTCCGCTTTCCCGCCAGGCTTGAGCTATGGTCGCCGGAGCATCCCCGGCTCTACGATGTCGTGTTGTCGAGCGGCGCGGACAAAATACACGATGCCATCGGTTTCCGCACCATTGAAACCCGCGGTACACAAATTTTGCTTAACGGCAAACCGATCTTCCTGCGTGGAATTGCCCTGCACGAAGAGGCCCCGATCCGCGGCGGGCGAGCATTCACGCAGCAGGACGCTGAAACTCTTTTAGGCTGGGCCCGTGAGCTGGGCTGTAATTTCGTTCGCCTCACTCACTACCCGCACAGCGAGAACATGACTCGCCTGGCCGACCGCATGGGAATCATGGTGTGGTCCGAAATCCCGGTGTACTGGGACATCGACTGGGAGAATCCGGCCACGCTGCAAAACGCCGAGAGGCAGCTGCACGAGATGATTGCGCGGGACCACAATCGGGCTGCGGTGGTCCTGTGGTCGCTTTCGAACGAGACCCCGGTCAAGCCCGCGCGGACCACGTTTCTGCGGCAGCTTGCAGACGCTGCGCGCCAGCAGGACTCGACTCGCCTGATCACCTCCGCGCTAAATCACGTTGACGACGCTGGCCCGGACGTCCGCGCCCTCAATGATCCGGTGGGCGAGTACCTCGACGTGCTGGGACTGAACGAGTACCTGGGCTGGTATGGCGGGCGTCCTGAAGACGCCGACCGCATGCAATGGAAATTCGCCTGGGACAAGCCGGTCATCGTGAGCGAATTCGGCGCCGGAGCGCCCTACGGCAGACATGGCGAAGCCGATGAGCGCTGGACCGAGGAGTATCAAGCCAATCTTTACCAGCACCAGATCGTCATGCTGAAAAAGATTCCGTCGCTGGCAGGTTTATCGCCCTGGGTGCTTATGGACTTTCACTCGCCGCGCCGCCTGCTGCCCGGTACACAGGATTATTACAACCGCAAAGGACTGATTTCGAATACTGGACAGCACAAGCAGGCGTTCTACGTGCTGCAGAAGTTCTATAAGGAGATGGAATCCGCCAGGTAGCGGTTCCGTCGATAGCCGGGTCTTGTCAATGTCGATCATGACCAACGTTGAGTTTGGGAAGGGCATGGCTTCAGCCGCGCCACAGCGCTGAAAATTTGTGGGCGCTTCAGCGCCTGAGGTCTGCTGCATCGATCGGAAAGCTCACCGCAGGCGCTGAAGCGCGAACCGATCCGGACGACTTGGTGGCCCGACTGAAGTCGGGCCCTTCCCGAAACCTGGTTGAAATAGCGTTTTTCCGCAGCCCCTTCAACCGTGCCGCCAGAGTCTGGATGGAGACGCGGCTTCAGCCGCCGGGGTTGGCTTCTAGGCCTGGGTGCGATCGAGAAACTCCGAGTGCCATGCCATCTGAATAGCTTCCAGCTTGCCTTCGTTCGACTTCTTGGGGTCGTCTTTAAAATCGGGCAGCTCTGTCACCAGCCGATGGAGATCGGTGAAGCGCACCGCCAGCGGATCAGTTTCAGGATGCTGTTCGGAGAGCAGGAGTCCCAAATCATCCGCGTCATCCCAGGTCAATTCTTTGGGCATTGCATTTGCTCCTTGGAAATTCGTCGTTGGCCAATGACCAATGGCCAACGACCGCTCTAGTGTTCTTCCGAAACGTAATTCCGGTTCCACGCCGGAATCTCGACTACGACTTTGCCGGGCTTGTTGATCACGGCCTGGCAGCCGAGTCGGGAGTTTAACTGCAAATCGGCGGCCATGTCCAGCCGGTCGGCCTCGTCGTCATCCATCTCGGAAAGATTGTCGGCGCCCTCCTTGACCCAGATGTGGCAAGTGGTGCAGGCGCAATTGCCGCCGCAGGCGTGGTCCAGCCGGATGCCGTTGTTCAGCGCCACGTCCAGCAGCGATTCCGGCTTGCCGTGGTCCTTGTAAGGCAGCTTGCCATGCTCGAACTGCACCGTTTTGCCCTCGGGAAGAAACGTGATCTGGACCGTGTTCTCGCCGGGAGGATCGACAGTTGCCGTTCCCGCGCCTTGATTTTTTTCTTCTGCCATCACAGCTCCTAGTCTTGTTCCATTTGCGTTCTTAGCCGACGTCTGATGACCGACGACCGACGACTGCGTTATTCAAACTCCGCCTTGGCCACGGGATGGGGCGCGTCGGGGCCCTCGCCCATATCCGCCTGGTCCATGTTTTTGCCCTTCAGGGCGGTGGACACGGCGCTATCCATCATCAGCTCGGCGAGCCGCATCGTACCCTGGTTGAGCGCGTCGATGGCGGTGCGAATGGCCTGATAATCGTCTTCGTCCTTCACCTGGTTCAAAGCGTTTTCCTGCTTGGCGATGCGCTTCTTCTCGGCGCTGGTGAGTTGTCCCCAGGCCGGACTTTTCTTTCCTTTTTCGAGCGCGGCCAGGATGGTGCCGGCTTCGTTCCGCGCCTCGATCACCTGGCGCTGACGGAAATCTTCTTCCGCCGAGTCAAACGAATCGAGAATCATGCTCTCGACCTGCTCGTCCGTCAAACCGTAGCTGGGCTGGACTTCGATTTGTGCTTCCGTTCCGCTGCGCTGCTCGCGCGCGGAGACGTGCAGGATGCCATTCGCATCGATCAGGAATTTGACCTCGACGCGAGGAATTCCGGCCGGCATCGGCGGAATGCCCTTCAGGTCAAAGCGCGCCAGCGAGCGGCAGTCTTTTGCCAGTTCGCGCTCGCCCTGCAACACATGAATGGCGACATTGGCCTGACCGTCCACCTGCGTGGTGTAGTGCTGCGTGGCTGAAGCTGGAATCGTCGAGTTGCGCAGAATGATTTTGTCAGTGACTCCACCGGCCACTTCAATGCCAAGCGACAAGGGCGTGACATCGAGCAACAGCATGTTTTCCGTGGCTTCTGAGCCGCCGGAAAGAATGTTGGCTTGCACCGCGGCGCCCAGGGCCACAACTTCATCCGGGTTCAGGTCGGTGTGCGGCGTGCGGTGGAACATTTCTTCGACCAGCGCGCGCACCTTGGGAATTCGGGTGGAACCGCCGACCAGCACCGCTTCATCAATCTGCTCCGGCTTCAGGCCGGCATCTCTAAGGGCCTGCTTGCAGGGGCCGACCGTGCGATCGATGATGGGCTGAATCAGTTGCTCGAATTGCTCCCGTGTGATCGCTCTTTGATAGTGTTGCCCGCCCGGCAGTTCGACCTCGAGCGTGGTCACGGGCTGCGAGGAAAGTGCGATTTTGGCTTCGATGACAGCCTTGCGGATGGTGGCCACAGCTTCGCCACTGCGCGAGACATCAAGGCCCATGTCGCCGCGAATGTCGTCGAGCGCGATCGTGATCAGCAGATTGTCGATATCATCGCCGCCCAGGTGGGTGTCGCCATTGGTGGCCACAACCTCGAAGATCCCGTCGTGCAATTTGAGGATCGACACGTCGAAGGTGCCGCCGCCCAGGTCGTACACGGCGACAATGCCGTTCTGTTTCTTGTCGAGACCGTAGGCGAGCGAAGCGGCCGTGGGCTCATTCACCAAGCGGAGAACTTCGAGGCCGGCGATTCGTCCGGCGTCTTTTGTTGCCTGGCGCTGGGCGTCATTGAAATAGGCGGGCACGGTGATGACCGCTTTCGTCACCGGAGCGTTGAAGAATCGTTCGGCATTGCGCTTGAGCTGGCGCAGCACAAAGGCAGAAATCTCGGGCGGCGTGAAGGTCTTCTCGCCCAACCGGATGCGCAGAACTTCTCCAGGCTGAAGATCGCCGGCCAGGCGGAAGGGAAACAGCTTCAGTTCCTGCTGTATATCTTCGATGCCGCGCCCCATCAGGCGCTTGATCGAGTACACGGCGCGCTCAGGAGTTTCTATCAAATACTTTCGCGCCGCATTGCCCACGATGATCTGGTCTTTGTCATCCAAGGCCACCACGGAAGGCACCAGGTTCAACCCGTCTTCGCCGGGAATCACGACCGGCCTCTCCCCCTGCATGAAAGCCACCAGGGAGTTGGTGGTTCCGAGGTCGATGCCGACGATGCGTTCAGTTGACATAGGGAGATTTCAGATTGCAAATCGGCAATCTGCAATCACAAATCTGAAATCGCTTTACTTTTCCAGTGCCTCATTCACGTCCCGAACCAGGTTCCTGATATAGCTTCGCCGGTTGAGCAGATCGACCATGCGGTCGAGCGCCACGCGCCGGGCTTCATCGTTATGACCGTCAAGCGTCTGGTCCCACTGCTTCCAATGGTCCTTTAATTCTTCCGCCAGGGCTTCGTACTTCATCTCAAACTGCGCCCGGTGCGTTTCCAGATCCTTGACCAGGGCGGGATCGGCCTCGCCCATCTTTTGATTCATGCGCAGTTCTTCAAGCTGCATGTTCAGCTCGAACACTTCTTCCAGAAGGTCGGGAGGCACGATCTGTTTCTTCACTTCGCCGCTGGCCCGAGCTTTTTCGGTGGCGGCCTTGGATTGCTCTTCCAGTTCCACTCCCTCCAGTCGCAACAGATACTGCGTGCGTTTGATGGGATCTTTCAGGGTGCGGTAAGCGTCATTAAGCAGCGAGCTTTGTTCCAGACTCCACTCCTGCTCGCGCTTCTCCGCACGGGCGTTGAGGTCGGGGTGTAGCTTCCGGCTCAGTTCGTAGAACTCTTTTTCCAGGCGAGCTATATCCACATTCAGCTTCCGCGGCAATCCGAAGAAGGAGAAGTAGTCCACGGGCAGGGGCGGCTGCACTTTGCCGCAGGCATGGCAGAAGTGGGCGGCGCGCATGTCGCCGCACGACCAGCAACTGGCGGTGCTTTCGCCGCTTCCGGCATCCGCAATCGTTTTGGAAGTATCAATCGCCATGTCTAAATTCGGTGGCCTGTGCTTGTGTGGTCGCGGGCGACTCGCCCGCGATCGGTCCATGCACGACGCAATCTCAGGGATTTCCACTCATTTTTCTCCGGGGACAGGAGAAGCCAAGGCGGAGCGCGGAGGGCCTTGCCGCTCCAGGCTTTTCGCGGGCGAGTCGCCCGCGAACACACAAACCGCACCACACAAGCAGACAGACCGCGCGGTTACCCTGAGAATGACGTTCCGCAGCCGCACGACTTCGATGCATTCGGATTGACGAACACGAATCCCTGCTGCATCAGAGTCTCCTGATAGTCCAGCACCATACCGTTCAAATAGATGAAAGATTTGGGATCGACAAACACGCGCACATCGCCAAACTGGAAAATGCGGTCGCGCTCGCGGGGCTGGGTATCGAAGCGGATGTTGTAACTCAGGCCGGAGCACCCTCCGCCCTGCACGCCCAGGCGCAACCCGCCCTGCTCGGGCGAGATGCCTTCCTTGACGATGGCCGAACGTACTTTTGCCAGCGCCTTGTCCGTGACCTTAACGCCGCCCTTGGCCGGGGCCGCCGGCCTGGTCGTTTCTTCAGTTACTGTTGCCATAAATGACCCCAATACGCGCAGCTCTTACGGATAGCTGAGAGCCGATAGCTGACAGCTTATTTCGCTTCGACAGCCGCCGGCTTGGCCGCGCCCTGTTTTGCCTTCCAGTCATGAATCGCTGCCCGGATGGCGTCTTCTGCCAGCACCGAACAGTGAATCTTTACCGGAGGCAGCGCCAGTTCCTTCACGATCTCGGTGTTCTTGATCTGCAGCGCTTCATCGACAGTCTTGCCCTTCACCCATTCGGTGGCGAGCGAAGACGATGCGATGGCGGAACCGCAGCCGAAGGTCTTGAACTTCGCGTCTTCGATGATGTTGGTCTGCGGATTGACTTTGATCTGCAGTTTCATCACGTCGCCGCACTCCGGCGCTCCGACAAGACCAGTCCCGACTTCACTGCTGTTCTTGTCCATGGAGCCCACGTTGCGCGGGTTTGAGTAATGATCGAGAACCTTATCGCTATATGCCATTTTGACCCTCTCCTGAAAAATTAAACTCGTGTCATCCTGAGCGGAGTCGGTCGGTTGCTCTGCAACCGATCAACGGAGTCGAAGGACCCCTATCTCCGGATCTCGGCGCAAACCCTCTTTCGCCCTTTCAGGGCTGCACCGTTTTTCCCGCATATTACCCACGGCTTGCGCCGTGGGCTCTATTCTTTTGCCGCTTCGCGGCTCGAAACTTACGAAGCCGCTTGGCGGCGCGCCAAACCTACTTCGCGGCGGCCAAACTTACTCTGCCGCCCACTTCACGCTCTTCAAGTCCACGCCTTCTTTCGCCATTTCGTACAGGGGCGAAAGCTCGCGCAATCGTTCCACCGTCTCAATGACGCGGTCGGCCACGTAGTCCACTTCGGCTTCCGTATTGAAGCGGCCGATGCCGAAACGAATCGAACTGTGCGCCAGATCATCCCCTGTTCCCAGAGCCTTTAATACATAAGACGGCTCCAGGGTCGCAGAGGTGCATGCCGATCCGCTCGAAACTGCGATGTCATTGATGCCCATCAGCAGTGATTCGCCTTCGACGTAAGCAAAGCTGATGTTCAGGTTGCCGGGTAGGCGATGCTCCCATGAGCCGTTGACATAGACCTCATCCAGCCGGCCCATGATGCGGTCGCGCAAACGGTTGCGCAGCCCCGCCAGATGGCAGGCTTCTTTCGCCATCTCTTCCGAGGCAATGGCGCAGGCCTTGCCCAGCCCAACAATTCCGGGGACGTTCAGGGTCCCGGAGCGCATGCCGCGCTCGTGACCGCCGCCGTCGATGATGGCGGAAATCTGCACCCGGGGATTCTTGCGCCGGACGTACAACGCGCCCACGCCCTTGGGCCCGTACATTTTGTGGGCTGAGATCGACATCAGGTCGATGTTCATCTTGTTGACGTCCATCGGAACCTTGCCCACTGCCTGGGTAGCGTCGGTGTGGAAAATTACACCGCGCTCGCGACAGAGCTTTCCGATTTCCGCCACCGGCTGCACTACGCCAATTTCGTTGTTGGCCGCCATGATCGTCACCAGGATGGTCTTGTCATCCATGGCCCGCTTCAGTTCTTCAAGATCGATGAGGCCGTTTTTCTGCACCGGCATGTAGGTGACGCGATAGCCGTACTTCTCCAGCCGCTTGCAGGTATCGAGCACGGCCTTGTGCTCGGTGACGGCGGTGATGATGTGGTTGCCCTTCTCCCGGTACATCTCGGCTACGCCCTTGATGGCGAGGTTGTCACTCTCGGTGGCGCCCGACGTGAAAATGATTTCTTTCGGAGTCGCGCCGATCAGCTTGGCCACGCGCTCGCGCGCGGTCTCGACGCCTTCCTCGCCTGCCCAGCCGAAGGAGTGGTTGCGGCTGGCCGCGTTGCCGAATTTCTCCATGAAGTAGGGCAGCATTTCTTCCAGCACCCGGGGATCCATGGGCGTGGTGGCATGGTTGTCCATGTAAACCGGCAGCTTCACGCCGTTGGCAGCGGTGCGCTGCTCCTGGGTTTCGGTGTGTCCATTTGTCCCCTGGGGGATCGTCTTTACATCGGTGCTCATAAGTGCTCTCCTCAGAACCTGCTTATCCAATGGTTACGAATTCGGTAGCGCTCTTTGTCTTGTCACGGCCGGCCTTGTCATGGCCGGCCTTGTCGCCGTCGTGCGCGGACTCTTCTTTCATCTCCAGGATAGTGATGCTCCGCAGCAACTCTTCGATTCCGTGACTGACCCGCCGCAAAGGTTCGCGGATACTGCAGCGGTCGCTCTGGTCACATTCGCCGCGTACGGTGACGCATGAAGTAATGAAAAGCGGGCCATCAATCGCCCGGATCACTTCGAAGGCCGAAATCATTCCCGGGTCGCGGGCCAGGGTGTAGCCGCCGTTTGTCCCATGTTGCGAGTGCAGCAAACCGGCTTTGACCAGGCGCTGGAGAATCTTGGCCAGCGCCTCCTGGGGTATGCCGTAGGCGTCGGCTACATCCTTGGCGCTACAGGCCCCGCGTTCGCCATGCTCGGCCAGATGCTTCATGGCCATCAACCCGTAATCCGCCTTCTTGGTCAGCTTGAGCATGGTCGGCAAATCCGACCTTTTCAGTCGGATATGTCTATATTAGACGCCAACCTGCTCAAATGCAATCCCTTACAGGCAATGGTTAAAAAACGGCATCGAGGTGCGACGGAGTGAGCTTAGCTGCTTCGGGACCGTACCATGTAGCCTGCGCTTCCTCGGTTGAAGGGACCGGCCCCTCGCCAAACGATTAAAGATAGCGGAGGGGCTTGACATCTGGGGTGGGCGGTCTAAAATACCGCCAATTTCCGGCGAAATCCCCGGCCGTTGACAGGGAACCAGCACCCGGATTTATGACACCATCCTCGCCGTCCGAACTCCCCGATAAGAGAAGCAACGTTACGCCGTGTAAGCATCCGCGCGTCCAAATCGTGGCCCGCGAAGAAGACTCTGAATTTGTCGAATGCAAGGAATGCGGCGAAATCTTCGAGTCCAGCGAATTCAAGGACATGATTATCGAAGATGAGAAGCTTCCGAAGGAATCGTAGGATTTCTTTGCTTGTGCGAGGGCAGGATGCCCTCGGGACAGCCGGCGGGACGCCGGCGCTACGCCGGATTTCGCGTGACAATGGTAACCCTGCTCACGGCCTTTACTGTTGTTGCCGCCATAACAATTTGTTAATGTCGCCCGGGGATTATCTTGTCCGTAAAAAATCAGACTCCGCTTGTGGCCTTGGTTGTGGACGATTCCATGCTGATCCGGCACACCGTTTGCCGCTTTCTCGAGGAGCGCGGTTATAACGTGGAATCGGCGACCAACGGAGAAGAAGCCCTGCCCATCGCCCAGCGGATTCATCCCGACATCATCATCACCGATATGCAAATGCCAAAGATGAGCGGCACCGAACTCATCACGGCGCTCAAGGCCCGGCCCGAAACCGCGGAGATACCCATCGTCATCGTGGCGGGAAAAAACAGCGGCTTCGATGCCCAGGAACACCGCGCCAATTTCGCCATTTTCAAGGACATCGATATCGAAGCCCAGCTCAGCAAGGCGATCGAGGCTCTGCTGGGAAGCCGCGTCACCAAAGTCAAAGCCGCAGGGAAATAAAGCCAACACAACAGGTGCCCCATCCTCGTCTCTCCGTTTTTTGGACAGACAGGGTGGGGCCGTTGACTCACCTGGAGCAGGATGATCCCATTACCCCACTCATTTCGCAAAAAGCGCGAAATGAATGGGGCACCAAGGCAAGGTACGTGCCAATTGCTCACCGCAGTGCCATGCCCGCTTCGGCCGAGAAATCCATGGCGGCAAACTCTCTGGCAAGAAATTTAGGATAGGCTGCGGCCGCGATCATGGCAGCGTTATCGGTGGAGAGTGGCCGCGACGGGAAATACACGGGCAGGCCTTCCATGGCGGCGTCCTGCTCGAAGCGCTGGCGCAATTCGTTGTTTGCGGCCACGCCGCCGGTGACGAACAGCGTGGCGGCGTTGCAGGCCCGCGCCGCCGCCAGAGTTTTCATGACCAGATCACTCACCAGGGCCCGCTGGAATGAGGCCACCAGGTCGAGCGTTTTCCGGTCGGTATGTAGCAGGTAGTCTTCGAGCCCAGGCTTCTCGATCGTGCTGAGCGCTTTTCGCCGGGCCTCAATCGAAGGCCGCATCTCGTGAACTTCGACGTAGCGCAGGACCGCGGTCTTGATCCCACTGTAGGAAAAATCATAGCGCGGCCCTTCTGTGCCGTCGCGCTTGTCGCTATCCCTCCGGTCCCGGTGCTTAAGCTGTGCGGGCGGAAACTTCACCGCCGTGGGATCGCCGTGCGACGAAAGTTTGTCGATGATGGGGCCGCCCGGATATCCCAGGCCCAATAACTTCGCCACTTTGTCGAAGGCTTCTCCGGCAGCGTCGTCGCGGGTGTGCCCGATGTTCTGGTACGACCAATGTTCGTCGCGCTGTTCGGCCAGGTAAAGATGAGTGTGCCCGCCTGAAACCACCAGAGCCAGCACGGGGAAATTCATCTCGCGATTGTCTTTCTGGCGTTCTTCGAGCAGGACGGCATGAATGTGTCCTTCGAGGTGATTGACGGCGATCAGAGGTTTGTCGAGGGCGAAGGCCAGCGCCTTGGCGTATCCGATGCCGACCAGCAGGGCTCCGGCCAGGCCCGGCCCCTGGGTGACGGCCAGCGCGTCGATCGACTGGTAGGTTTGTCCGGCATCGGCCAGCGCCTTGCGGACCACGGGCACAATTGCTTTTAAATGCTCCCGGGAAGCCAGCTCGGGAACCACTCCGCCATAAGGCTGGTGCGCGGCGATCTGGGAGAAGATGACGTTCGAGACCATCTTCTCGCCGGAATACACAACCGACGCAGCCGTCTCATCGCAGGAGCTCTCAATGCCGAGTATGTAGGCGCCACCCATGATTTCTAGTTTAAATCACGTGTGGGTCGGACACTCCTGTCCGACGCCTTAGACTTGGATTCTTTCCCCAAGGTCAAACCAGAATCAACTTCAAAAGCATCGGACAGGAGTGTCCGACCCACACGGGGCTACAATATTCCTCGATGACGAGCGGAAACCCGAGCGCGCCGCCTGCCACCGAGCCAGTCAGTTCGCTCTACGATACCCGCCTGCCTCAACTCTCGCGCTGGCGGCGGATGCAAATCCCGGTCATCGCGGGGGCGGTGATCGCCGTCATTCGCGCTCTTGGTCCCACGCTACGTTTCGAAGAACTGGGCATGCATCACTACCGGGAATCGCGTGCCCGGGGTGTGCCGGTGGTTTCCGCCTTCTGGCATCGCTGCATTATTTCTGCCACCTGGTACTGGCGCAATCGCGGCGTAGTGGTGATGAACACCACCAATTTCGACGGCCAGTGGACGCGCCGCGTGATCGAGCACTTCGGCTTCTCCACCGCTCAGGGCAGTTCCACCCGCGGCGGCTTGCGCGGACTGGCAGTCATGGCGCGGCGCATGGAAGAAGGCGTGGACTCGTCGTTTACCATCGATGGCCCGCGCGGTCCGCGCTACGTGGCCAAACCGGGGCCGGTGATGCTGGCCCGCAAGACCGGCCGTCCCATTTACGTTTTTCATATTGGAGTTGAAAAGGCACACACGCTCGAGAAAGCCTGGGACCTGATGGCGATTCCGCATCTCTTCTCGCGGGCGGTGATCGTGAGCGCCCCGCTGATCCCGGTTTCGCCGGACGCGGATGCGGAAGAACTCGAACGCAAGCACGCGGAGATGCAGGCCGCGCTCGAGCGCGTCCGCGACGTGGCCGAATCGTGGTTTGGATTGAGCGAAGCGGAACGCGAGCGGTTGCGCAAGGAATGGAATGTCTGAATCCCTAATCGCGTGGGGACAACCGCCCTCGGCTGTCCGGTCGCCCGCAGGGCGACTTTGGTTTGAGAAGAATGTCTGAGACCCAAACATTCGCCGAGCAGATCGTTCGCACCCTGCGCAAAGCGGGCCACCAAGCGTACCTGGTCGGCGGATGCGTCCGCGATCTTCTACTCGGCCGTGAGCCTGCCGACTACGACATCACCACCGGCGCCACACCCGCCGAAGTCATGCGGATCTTTCCTGAGACCTACGCGGTGGGCGCGCAGTTCGGCGTGGTGCTGGTTCCGCTTAGAGACGACGCGAACCACACGGTTGAGGTCGCCACCTTCCGCAGCGACATCGGGTACAGCGACGGCCGCCACCCTGACCAGGTGCGTTTCAGTAAGAGCGCCCAGGAAGATGTCGAGCGCCGCGACTTCACCATCAACGGTCTGCTGCTCGATCCCATCAAGAACGAAGTGCTGGATTTCGTCGGCGGCCGCCAGGACCTCGACGCCGGAATCATTCGCACCATCGGCCCGCCCGAGCACCGCTTCGCTGAAGACAAGCTGCGCATGTTGCGAGCGGTACGCTTTGCCGCCCGCTTCGGATACACCATCGAACCGGAAACTATGGCCGCGATCGAGAAGCAGGCGGCCGGGATCAGCCAGGTCTCGCGCGAGCGGGTTCGCGATGAATTGACCAGGATGCTCACCGAGGGCCACGCCCGCGAAGCCTTCCTGCTGCTCGATGAGACTGGCCTGTTGCAGGAAGTGTTGCCCGAGATTTCGGCGATGAAAGGCGTGCGGCAACCCCCGGAATTTCATCCCGAAGGCGATGTTTTTGTGCATACGCTGCTGTTGCTCCAGGAACTGCCGCACCCCTGCGCGGCGACGCTGGCCTGGGGCGCGCTCTTGCATGATGTCGGCAAGCCGCCCACGTTCCGGGTGGCGCCCGATCGCATTCGCTTCGACAATCACGTGGACGTGGGCGTGAAGATGGCGGAAGCGATCTGCCGGCGTTTGCGCTTTTCCAACGACGATACCGAGCAAATTCTGGCCCTGGTCGCCAATCACATGCGCTTCTCGCACGTGCCGCGGATGAAGGACTCCACCTTCAAGAGATTTGTGCGCATGCCCGAGTTCGAGCAACACATCGAACTGCATCGGCTGGACTGCCAGGCCAGTCACCGCGACCTGACCTCCTACAACTTCACGCGTCAGAGAATTGCCTCGATTCCGCCGGAGGCGATTCGTCCCGCGTCGCTTGTCACCGGCGATGACCTGATTGCGGCAGGGTATGTGCCCGGGCCGCGCTTCAAGGAAATTCTCTCGCAGGTCGAAGATGCCCAGCTTGAAGGGATTCTGCAGTCGAAAGGCAGCGCACTGGAGTACGTACTGCGAGAATTTCCCCTGCAACCAGACCATTCCGGGCAGAGCTGACTGGCTGGCGCAAGCTGTCAAGACCCGCTCGGCGCCTGTTTGTCCTCAAACGGTTGAGGTCAAAAGAAATATATTCTTTGTTTGCCTGTCCCATTTGCCGTGCGCAAGTTGCTATGCTGGAAATATGGAGTAAGAGTTTTTCCTCAGCTGACGGAAGCCGGGAGAATGCTAAAATCACTTTCACTCACACGAAGAATCTGATCTGTTGATGACCCGAGCCCTGGAACAAGTCGGTGCAGGACTGGAGAAAATCGTTGCCGGCAGTTTACGGCGCGCCCCCGCGGGGCAAGGCCCAGTGCAGGCATGGGCGCTGGCTTGTGGACAGGCAGTTGCGGCGCGGACCCGGGCCGTCGATTTCACCCAGGGCATTCTTCGCGTGCAGGTTCCCGACCCAGGCTGGCGAACTGAGTTGCAGGCGCTGGCGCCTCAATATCTTGCGGTCATCAATCGCTACGTGGCTGAGAGCGTGACCCGGATTGAGTTTGTGGTTCCGGACAGGGCCGCGGGCGAGGGCGCCCGCGCCACACAAATCTCGAGAACATGAAAGTCACCGAAAAAGACGTTGCTTACGTGGCCGATCTCGGCAACCTGGAGTTGACCGCAGAAGAACGCACCCGCATGGTGCGCGACCTGAACTCGATTCTCGGTCACATCGACAGCCTGAACGAACTGGACACGACGAATGTCCCGCCTATGGCGCAGGTTTCGGACCGCTACGGCGTGGATCAGTCGAAGCAGGGAAGCGAACGCTTCGCTTACGCCAGCCGTGAAGATATCCACGAAGGCCTGCGTAAATCGCTCCCGCACGACGTCGCGCTGGAGAACGCACCGGATTCGGATGGAACGTTCTTCAAAGTGCCCAAGGTGATCGAGAGATAGAAGAATCGTCGTCGGTCGTGGGCCCTTGGCCTTTGGCCAACGACCAAGGACCAACGACTGCCCCATGAATCTGGACCTGCTCACAATTGATGCTGCCCGCTCCGCCGTGCAGGAGCGCAAGACCAGCGCTGCGGCGCTGGCAGAGTCGTTTTACGCCAAGATTCAAAGTGACGATCCCAAGATCGGCGCGTTCCTGACCCTTTGCAAAGATCGGGCACTCGCCAAGGCCTTGGAGATGGACGCGCTGGCTGCGAAGGGCGAAAAGCTTCCGCCGCTGGGCGGTGTGCCGGTTGCAATCAAAGATGTGATGGTCACCAAGGGCGTTCGCACCACGGCGGGTTCGAAGATCCTGGGTAATTATGTTCCGCCGTACGATTGCACGGCTGTAGCTCGGCTTGAAGCTGCGGGCGCAGTGGTTCTGGGCAAGTTGAATTGCGACGAGTTCGCGATGGGTTCGTCCAACGAGAACTCAGCCTGGAAGCCGGTGCACAATCCGCGGGATCTCACCCGCGTTCCGGGCGGTTCGTCGGGCGGATCAGCCGCATCCGTAGCTGCGGACATGGCGGTGGCTGCGCTGGGCTCTGACACCGGCGGTTCCATTCGTCAGCCCGCGTCTTTTTGCGGCGTGGTCGGGCTGATGCCGACCTACGGACGCGTGTCGCGCTACGGCCTGATCGCTTTTGCTTCGTCGCTCGATCACATTGGCCCGCTCACGAAGACGGTGAAAGATGCGGCCATCGTGTTGCGAACCATTGCCGGCCGCGATCCCATGGATTCCACTTCTGCCGACATTCCGGTTCCGGATTACGTCGCGGAACTGGAAAAGCCGGTGCGCGGACTGAAGATTGGCGTGGCCAAGGAGTATCTGGGAGAAGGTCTGGACAAGGAAATTCGCAGCGTCATCGAGGCCGCAATTCAGAAACTCGCCCAGCAGGGATGCGAGATCGTGGAAGTTTCGCTGCCACACACCAAGTATGCCATTCCGGCCTACTACATCGTGGCCACGGCGGAAGCCTCGTCGAACCTGGCCCGCTTTGACGGCGTGCGTTACGGATACCGGGCCAAGGATGCGCACACACTTTCGGAAATGTATCGCCGCAGCCGCGATCAGGCTTTCGGCGCGGAAGTAAAGCGCCGCATCATGCTGGGCACATACGCGCTGAGCGCGGGCTACTACGACGCCTACTATCTGAAGGCGCAAAAAGTGCGCACTTTGCTGACCCGTGACTTCGAAGAGGCGTTCAAGAAGGTGGACGCCATTGTGGCTCCGGTGAGTCCCACGGCGGCGTTCAAGCTGGGAGAAAAAGTGGACGATCCGCTGGCCATGTACCTGGCCGACATCTACACCGTGACCGCGGACCTGGCGGGGATTCCGGGAATTTCCGTGCCCTGTGGCCAGACCAGGGAAAAGTTGCCCATCGGATTGCAGATACTGGGCCGGCATTTCGACGAGAGCACGATATTGCGGGTCGCGCAAGCGAGCGAGAAAGCAGCGTAAGAAAAAAGCTTCAGGGTTTAGTTGTTAAGACAATCGCCATCGGCTTCGGCTGATGGCGATTTTATTTTTGGGGCGCTAACGAGTGCCCGGATGGCCACCCCGGCCGTTCGACCAGGGTCCTAGTTCGGCCCTTTCCAATCCACGCTGTTGAAAAACTTGATCACGGAGAAAAACACTCATGAAGGCGAATTCGATGAGCAGAATCCTGCTGGCCGTTGTGTTGAGCATTTCACTAATCGCCACCGGTTGCAGCGCCCAGTGGATCAGCGTGGCCCTGGCCGATTTGCCGGTACTGACCCAGATGGCCTTGAACATCGCCGCGCTGGTGGCAACCCTGCAATCGGGAAAGCAGTTGACCCCCGCCGAGGCCCTGGCCATCCAGAACATCTCTGCGGAAGCCAGTAAGGATCTGACTCTTTTGCAATCGTTGTACAACTCCTACAAAACGACTCCCAGTTCGGACACGCTGCAGAAGATTGAGAGTCTGATCCAGGACACGAACCAAAACCTGCCGGCGCTCCTGCAGGCGGCCCACATCAGCGACCCGGCGCTTTCTGCTCGAATCACGGCTGCGGTAAACCTGATCCTCACCAGCGTCAGCAGTTTTGCCTCGCTGATTCCACAGCCGCCTTCGGCCACCGCGAAGACGGCGCGGCAGAACATGGTCATTCCTCACCCCGGGGACCTGAAGAAGCAGTGGAACCAGCAGGTGTGCGCTCCCAGCGGCAATGCGGCCCTTGATGCCGCACTCAGCCAACGAGTCTTGCGCTAACCGGTTAGAAACCTGGAACTGGGAACAAGAAACTGAGAACTGCAGATCACGAAACCAGAAACCGGAAACCAGAACCAGACAAAACAGAAATCAGAAATCAGAAATCAGAAATCAGAAATCAGAAATCAGAAATCAGAAATCAGTTCTCTGTTCTCAGTTTCATTCGAGGTTTAAAATGACGATGCCTGTGATTGCAATTACGAATGCCTCTACCTGCCTGAGTGATGCGGAGGTGGCGGCTGCGATTCCGGCGTTGCAACGTCAGGTCACCATCGATTTCAGGGCTTACTGGGAAGTGGATTGCCAATTGACGCTATTGCCCAGGGAAAAACCGCTCGTCGAGGGGTGGTGGCAGATTTCCGTGCTCGACAATCCGGACCAGGCCGGCGCCCTGGGTTATCACGAATTGAGCAGCCGCGGAACTCCCCTGGGTAAAGTATTTGCGGGACTTGATCTTCAGAGTGGAGGCACGTGGACGGTCACGCTGAGCCACGAGTTACTCGAGATGCTGGCAGATCCGTGGATCAACTGGTGCGCGCAAGGTTCCGACGGAAAGATTTATGCGCTGGAAGTCTGTGACGCAGTAGAGGCCGACGGGTCGGGCTACGAGATCGATGGCGTGCTGGTCTCGGATTTCATCACGCCATCGTGGTTTGAGCCCACACATGCCGATCGGGTTGATTTCCAGCGGCGAGTCCGGAATCCGCTGCAACTGGCTGCGGGGGGATACATCTCGGTGCTGGATGCGGGTGGGGGCTGGACGCAGGTTGCAGCCCAGGGCGCGCCTTCCGTTCCGATTCCCCTGGGAAGCAGGAGGCAGCGGCGCAACCTGCCAAAGGCGGAGTGGAGGAAAAGTCTGCCGCGCCAGTGACCTACTTCCTGCGCCAGCGCACTCCATCCTTGGTGATTTCGACGAGCAGGCCGGCCGAGGTCAATTCGGCGCGGATGGCATCCGAGAGCTGAAAATTTCGCGCCCGGCGGGCGGCTTCCATTTCGGATATTTTCGCTTCGATCGCGGCATCAGTCAGGCTTTGGGTTTCAACGGCGGCAAGCAATTCCTGGCTGACATCCTGCTCGCGCCCTTCCGCCCTGGCCCATTCGAGGATGGCTTTCATCTTGGGTGCATCGTCATCCCGCAGGACGGCAAAGATTTCGTCAAATTTGTCGAGCGCGGCCAGCAGCGGAGCGACATCATCTTTCTTCATTTGTCCCTGATCGATCGCGACGTTGGCCTTGCGCACCATGTCAAAGATCGCCGCCTGCGCCTGGGCCGTGTTGAGGTCGTCATTCAGGGCGGAGGTCATGCGTTCCACAGCTTCGCGGGCCAGAGTGGAGTCGGCGGAACCGGAAGAGAATTGGCCGGTCTTCAGGCGCAACTGGAAATTGCGCAGCTTTTCCACGTTACTGGCCATTTGCTTCAATCCGTCAAAGGTGAAATTTAACTGGTGGCGATAGGGAACCGACGCCAGCAACAGACGGATCGCAGAAGGCTTGTACCCTCGGAGCGCCAGATCGCGCAAGGTAAAGAAATTCCCCGCGCTCTTGGACATCTTTTCGCCTTCGACCAGCAGAAAGCGGGCGTGAAACCAGAAGTGCACAAAAGGCTTTCCGGTCAGCGCTTCGGACTGCGCGATTTCGTTTTCATGATGCGGGAAGATGAGGTCTTCGCCCCCGGCGTGCAGGTCGAAAGTCTCCCCCAGTTCCTGCATGGACATCGCCGAGCACTCGATGTGCCAGCCGGGCCGCCCGGGTCCTATCGGACTTTCCCAAAATGCCTCCCCTGGCTTGGGCGCCTTCCAAAGCGCGAAGTCGCGGGCACTGTCTTTGTCGTATTCATCCACATCCACGCGCGCGCCATCCTCCATGCCCTCGAAATCTTTCTTGGAGAGCTTGCCGTAGCTGGGAAACTTGGCAATGCGAAAGTAATACGACCCATCGTCGGCCCGGTAAGCAAAGCCCTTCTTCACCAGCGCCGCCACGAAACGCGCCATCTCTTCGATATGGTCGGTGGCGCGGGCGAGGAGCGGCTGCTCGATATTCAGCGTGGCACTGTCTTCAAGAAAGGCCTTCTCGTATTTCGCAGTGTAGGCCTTGACGCTCAACCCCTCCTGGGCCGAGTTGCGGATGATCTTGTCGTCCACGTCGGTAATGTTCATGACATGGCGCACTCGGAAGCCGCTCTGCAGCAGAAAGCGGCGCAGAATGTCCACCGCGACAAAGGTCCTGAAGTTGCCGATGTGGCCATAGTCGTACACCGTGGGGCCGCAGGCGTACATCCGCACTTCATTACCTTCGAGAGGATGGAATTCTTCGATCTTGCCGGAGAGCGTGTTGTAAAGATCCAAAGCCATTGAACCAGTCGTCAGTCGTCAGTCTTCAGTCGTCGGCCACCCATCAGCTTTCTGCCAGGCCTGACGAACGGGGAAAAAGTTGTGAATAGAATCGTCAATTCTAGGGGGACACGGGAAACAGGGTCAACTCGAGCCTCGTGCCGATTTCGCGACGTCGGCAGGAGGATGACTCGCAGCGTGCAGGCGCTGGCCCACCAGAAGGACATAGTGCAGCGCGGAAACCACGGTGAAAGCTACGGTGGCGTGCAGAAACGTGGTCTGCGTGAGCCAGACCCAATGGGCATGCTTGATCTGAAACAGCAGCACAAAGAAGATCGCAGCCACCTGGGCAAATGTGTTGGCTTTGCCGAAAATGCTGGGACGGAAGTCGCGCAGTCCGGCGATGGCGTAGAGCACCGCGCTGGCGCAGAGAATCGAGATGTCGCGGCTGAAGACCAGCACGGTGTACTTCCACGCAATCTTATGCAGGATGGCCAGCACCATGAACATGGTGCTGAGCAAAAGCTTGTCCGCGATGGGATCGAGATACTGGCCGAGCACAGTCTGCTGTTTGAGGGTGCGCGCTAGAACTCCATCAAGACCATCGCTGAAGCCCGCCAGAACAAACAGCACCAGCGCCCACCGGTAGTGGCCGGCCACCAGGTTGATCACGATGAAGGGCACGAACATCATGCGCAGCAGGGTGAGCTGGTTGGGCGCAGTGAGCAACTGGGAAAACTTCATTTCAGATCTCCGCCCGCATGGTACTCCTGCAGATTAGCGGTGAGCACCGATGCCGGATCCAGGCCCGTCTTTGCGGTGAAGCGTTGGGAGAGGGATGGAATATTGCCATCCGGGGAATCAAGCTCCACTCGCTCAATGCGATGCATGGGAAAGAAAACTACACCGGTAGAAGCGGGATCGCCTGATTTAATGATGGACAGCAGGTCTTCGAACGAACCCAGTTCGATGCCGGCGAGACTGAGCCCTTGAGCAGACAGGGCGAGAATCGCACCCCAGAACTTCTCGCGAGGATTCCCCAGGGTCAAAAGCACAATCGCACCCGGCCGAAAGGGATTCTCAACCCCGGCGACCGGGGCGTCGCCTGAGTCGTCAGGGGCCATTAGAGGATTGTCGCCGTGAACGGGGAGACTTTGCAACTGCGCGGTGGTGTCTCAGTTTGAGGTACGGCATGCAATCCGAGGCGTCATCCTGCGGAAGTGAAGTTTCCTCAGGATCGCCTGGATCGCGGCGCCGGTCAGTCTTCGGGCGCGGGATCGGTGGGCGCAGTTTCGGCGGGAGCCAGAGGCAATTGCGATGCGCTGCTCAGCAGGCCGCGCTCCTGGGGCGAGAACTCGCTCTTGAAGCGATCGGAGTCGATGACCTGTTGCCGCTGGGCAGGGGGCATGGCGCTGAGGTCGCGGATTGCGGTGCGCAATTTCTGCCGGCGCTCCGGAGGCAGATCTCTGAGTTGCGAGAACAGTTGCCGCGCCTGCTGCTTCTGATCGGGAGTCAGGTGCTCCCAGGTTTCCATGCGTTGCAGGATGCGGTTTTGCTGCTGCGGCGGCAGGCTGCTGAAACGGAGCAGCCGTTCCCTTAATATCTGCTGCCGGGCGGGCGGAAGACTGCGGAACTGGGAATCGTTTTCGAGGGCCTTCTGCTGCTGGTCGGGAGGCAGGTCCTTGTAGCGGCGCAACCATTGTCCGGCGTGATTGGCCTGCGCCTGCTGCCGCGCCTCCTGCCTTTGCAGGCGTCTCTCAGCGGCGCGACCCTGGGCCCAACCCGACGGAGCGGCTGAGGCCAGTAACAGGGCCGCCGTCACTACTCGTACCGTGATGGACTTCAGTGCGGACACTGTTTGTAATTCTCCCGATTCGCACCTCGCTGCCTGCGATCCAAATCAAGACGCAAAGCTTACCAAAAAGCCTACGGATTGGCGGTCACATCCTGCTGCACCGCGAGATCATCGAGCACATCGAAGTCGGAATAGAGGTTCTGATTTTTCTCCAGGGCCTGCAAGTCTCCCACCGCCGTGCCCGGCTCCGCCTGGGCTTGCGGGCCCACTGCCACCAGGGGCGCGGCCGTAGTGCTTCCCCTCTCGCCGCTGTTCATGCGAACCAGGCTGACGCCGACCACCATCACCAGGGCAAAGGACGCGGCCAGCACCGGTTTACGCAGCCATTGCATCCAGCCGGCGCTTTGCTTCGCGCTCTCCTCGCGTAAACGCGCGCGCATGCGGACATCAAAATAGGGCGAGGGTTCGGGCGCCTGCCATTCATCCAGCAAAGACATGGTCTGGCGGAAGGCCTCGAGCTTGCCCGCACACTCGGCGCAGGAGTCGAGGTGGGCCTTCACTTCGGGCGTGACCGCGGTCACGCCAGCGGCCAGGTCCGGCATTACTTCGCGGGTTTCATTGCACTTCATAACTGCTTCCTTTACACAAACTCTTTGAGCTGTTCGCGCAGCGTTTCGTAGGCGCGAAACAGCAATGACTTGGTGGCGGATTCACTCAGCTTCAGGACATCGGCAATCTGGCGATACTCCATCTGCTGATACTTGTGCATCACCACCGCAATTCTCTGGCGCTCGGGCAGGGCCTGCACCCGCTGCCGAATGGCGGCCACCCGCTCGCGCCGCACGATGGCTTCCTCGGCGCTGGGCGTCCGGTCGGGCAGGTCGAGGGTGTGTCCACTCTCCTGGTCCGGTTCGTCCAGGCTGACCGTATTCTCGGGACGCTCGTGGCGCGTGTCGCGGGCATGATTCACCGCCAGATTGGTGGCGATGCGATACAGCCAGGTGGTGAACTTGGCGCTGGCCTCATAATTTTCGCGCGAGCGATAAACTCGCAGGAAAACTTCCTGGGCCAGATCCTCCGCGGCGGCATTGTTGTGCGCCATGCGGAACATAAAGCTCACCATGGCCCGGCGGTACTTCTGCACCAGATACTCGAAGGCCGAATCATCGCCGGCTTTCACCTGCAGCATGATTTGGGCGTCGCTGAGCGCGTCGCTCCCAACCTGGCCGGATACTCCGGTCTCGCCCTCGAAGGGCGGAGCTTGCGCGGGTACCCCGGCTATCGCAAGCAACCCGCGATCCATGGCTACGCTGCTCACATCTGTTTCAACCCCTGAAGGCGACGAAAGTTGCGCCTCTGCCGCGTTCGTCTCCAGCCCCGAAGTGCCTTCGGTACTATGGGCTGCGGTTACTTTGGCGGGTCTAGGGTCGGTTGGCATCGGATGGATCGAACCCTGCGCGTCTTCCCTGCGCCCTCATGGAAACCGCAGACCGGGCCCCCGAAAGTCGCAGCAGGATCAGGCTATCATGGTAGCGGGATACACGGAACCGGTTCGTTTGCTTGAATATAGCGGGCCGCTGGCAGCGCCGCCATCAGGCTTTCTCCCAGCCCTTGCAGGTTTCATGGGCACCGCATGTCGGACACAGGTGGAAGTCGAGAATACGGTCGAAAACTGCGGGCGAGCCACAGAAACCGCAGCCCGGCTCCGTGCTCGTCCAGGATGCGGGCGCGGCTTCAAACCTGAAGTACCGTATGGCTGGAGCACAGAACAACAAGCGCAGGAAGTGGCGGCGGTCCATGCTGAATCCGATCTGGGATCAAAGTGAGACAACCTGGCCCATGGAGTCCTGTGTTGAAATTTATGGTGATTCGCTGAGGAAATGACTCAGAATGAGTCGTTCCTGGTAACCAAAGTAACCTCGAAGGTCGAAGTGAGATTCCGCCGGAGGCCGGTGGGCACGTCGCGACGAGCCGGGCTGGATCGATCTGGAACCCGCCCCCGCATGATCGTCCGGGCTAGTGGGCTGGCTCCATCGCATCGCAGGGATGTGATGGTGGGCGCTGTAGGATTTGAACCTACGACTTCCACCGTGTGAGGATGGCACTCTACCGCTGAGTTAAGCGCCCAGCCTTTTCCATTCAAACAGTGACAAGCCTTCCCGTCAACTATGTGAGAACGTTTGGGAACACGAGGTCGACTGTACGATGCAGGCTGGTGGATAAGGGCCCAGTTACAAGAGAGATCAGCGGCCTTTCTTATTCGTTTGCTAGCAACAGCCGCAAGCCTTGCCGCGAATGGCCTCCCGAGCCTCGAACACAATGAGTGGCGTGATTATCAAAGCTGCAAGCGGGTCGGCCCATGCAATGTGCCAGATTGCGTGAACCGCGAGACCCAGGAGCGCGATGATTGAGAGATAAGCGCACAAGGCAGATTCGGCAGCATCGGCTCTCAGAGCAGCACTGCCTGTCAGCGCTGATAGACGCCGTTTCTCCTTGGCAAGCACTGGCATGATAAGCGCTGCCGCCAGCAACACCGCCATCCCCAGGTAGCTTGGTTTTGGTTCGTTGTACCCGACCAAAGACATCGCCGAAGCCAATACCACACACGCAGCCAGCGCGAAGAGCAAACCGCCTGCAATACGCGCAGCCACCTGCTCCGCTCGTTCTGATGCATAGGTGCGAAAGCGCCACAGTACTACTACTGCGGACAACAATTCGAGCGTACTGTCACCGCCAAAGGCAGCCAAAGCAGGGCTGCGGGCCCTCCACGCTGCCCCCAGCGATAAGGCAGCCTCGGCGCTCATCCAGGCGATCGTGAATGTTTGAATCCGCTGAATTTGCTTCAGAATATCTTTGGTCGGGGCTTGAACTATCGACACCACAGAAAGAATTATGCCATCCAGCCGTGGCCGATTGCTGGCGAAACATCGCCAGTACACGCATTGACCCCTATCGGCTAATCTCTTTGATACCAAACGAAAAGTCATTTATCAGGAATTTGCAGTCTGATAGCGACTATCATCAAGGGCGGCAACTGATCGCCGACGTGCTAACACACCCTGCGTTCTTAACGTCGTCGTTCTTTGACGGTGGCCCTTCGCACGACCGGCGATCGGAGCTTTTAGGGCATCACTTCCCCGACGAGGTGTTTAATGAAGTACTCTGCAGAATTTGTGTTTCTTCTCGCAACCCTTCTTCCGGCCATATCGTCGGCCCAAGTATCCTTCACGGCCACGGCTTATCCGTCTAATGCGGGGGCGAGCTCGATTGTCAGCGGGGATTTCAACAATGATGGCATCATCGACCTGGTTAGTGGGGGCGCTTCGCTTTCGTTCTACAAAGGCCTGGGTAGCGGCAAATATGCGGCTCCTGTGACACAGTCCTACTCTGTCGACCAGTTGGCGGCCGCTGATTTCAATCGTGACGGAAGACTTGACTTGGTCGGAGTCGGACCTTTGACCATACTCCTCGGAAATGGTAACGGGACCTTCAAACAAGGAAGCGTTATTTCAACGATAGGCAACCCTACTTACGTCACGCTGGCGGATTTCAACGGCGATCACATCCCCGACATGGCTGTTTCTATTGATCTGGAAACAGGGGCGGGTGCAACTCAGCTGTTCCTGGGACGGGGCGATGGCAAGTTCACGGAATCTTCCCAATTGCCGTTCGGCGGGAAGCAGATCGTTGCCGGAGATTTCAATGCAGACGGACATCAGGACATTGCGGTACTCAACGTCCCGCCGGATGACGAACTCGTCATGTTCCTAGGCAATGGCGATGGCACGTTCCAAGCGCCGCTCGAAGGAGGATTTGGCCATCCTGAGTTCCTTGCAGTGGGCGATTTCTACAACAATCGAGTCCAGAGCTTGGTCGTAATGTCTACACTGCCCACCGACATCTCAGACTTTGACTTCAGAGTGTTCAGAAACTTCGTCTTCACAGCTCGCTATCTGGACGGTGCCCTCGATCAATCGGACCCGCAAATGGTCAGCCTTAGTCAGTCGGCAGCCCTTGCGATGGTCGCCGGCGAACTGAACGGTGGAGACTTAAAGGACGATATCGTCCTTACCGGCATCCGAACAATTTCCAATGTCTTTCAAAACATTTACCTGCTCGGCAATGGAGACGGCACGTTTCAATCTCCTGTGGTTCTGCCGACCCATGGGTTCGAGGGACTGCCGTTTGTGCGAGACCTCAATCGGGATTCCCGGCGCGACATTGTCGCTTCCTGGGCGAAGGGAGACAGCAGTGGCCCGTACGTCTTACTGAATACGAACTCCACCACAAACTGCAATCCTCCGAAGGCCAATGCTCTAGGCGTACACATCTGCGCTCCCTACAACGGACAGACATTGGGCACGAGCTTCACTTTCAAAGCGGCGGGGAACGCTTTTGACGGAATTGCCAAGCGCATGGAACTCTGGATCGACGGCAAGAAGTTTGGGCAACGACTGGAAGACCAATTTAAGAAAACCATAACGCTCCCCGCGGGAAAACATGTTGCTTCCTTCGTAGTGGTTGACAGCTTCGACCATCATTCGGGGAAGTCGGTGACTTTCTATGTGCAATAAATGGCATGGATAGAGCTGGCGATCGTCGGTGCCGGGCTTGGGGTGGGCATGGCCGCATGTCACCAACGGTCCCATGTTTCTTTCATCGGGAACATCTTTGACGATTGGGTCACACGCGTGTTTGTACGCAAGGTTATCAGAAACGAATGAACCGACGGTCAGCGCTTAACTGTTAACAAGCCTTCCAAAACCATGTGAGAACGTTCGGGGACGGAGTCGACTGCACGATGCATGACAACGTTTCCGGACCTGCACCGCCTGATTCACTTTGGCACGACGAGAGGGCCGTTAGTGACGAGTTTCGAGTCTACTATGCCGATTTCGACCCGACGGTTGGCAGCACGCGCCTGTTCGCTGTCGCCCGGAACGCGCGGGTCGGCTTTGCCAAAACCCTTGGTGCTGATTGTCGCGGAAATTCCGGTTTGCGCCAGAAAGTCGCGGACAGCTTCGGCACGACGCTGTGAGAGTTGGAGGTTGTACGTCGGCGAGCCGACGTCGTCCGTATATCCGTACACCGCAATCGTATATCCCTTAAGCGTCATCATGATCCCGGCGATGCGATTGAGGATGTCGCGATACTCCGGCTTAATGGTTGCCTTATCGAAGTCGAAGCGAATCGACTTGCTGTCCAGCGTCATCACCAGGCCCATGGCGGTGCGACGCGTTTCGGCGATTTGCCCGAGAGCATCTTGCAGCTGCGTAAGTTGCGCCTCTCGCTCTTGCCGATATTGCTCAGCCTGCTGTGCGGCTTGATCTGCCTTTTGCTGCTCGGCGGCGGCCTGCTGGCGCGCAAGTTGCGCCTGCGCCTCCGCGTTGGATTGATCCTGCTTCGCCAAGTCGCGCTGTTGAGCGGCCGCCTGCGCGTTCGAAGCCGCTTGCGTAGCCTGCTGAGCCAAGGTCTGCGATTGCTCCTGTGCGTGCACGACCTGCTGGCTCAAACTTTCCGTCTGCTGGCTGAGCCGTGACACCTCGCGCTCCAGGCGACGGGCGGAGGTCAGATAAACAAACCCGAAAACCAAACTGAGCGCGATTGCGACGACTCCCAGAGCAAGCGCCAACTTCCCCTGAGGCCTGGCAGGTGGATCCCCTGGTCCACGCTCGTCCGGGTTCAGCGCTTCGCGTGAAGAGTCCATCATTCGGCAATCTTAGCGTGGAATTCCAGACTGAGGCAAAAGGAGATAGGGTTCCGAATGGTCGGCCAGCCGGAAGTAATCGCGGCTCTGTTCATCCACCAGGCACACCGTAAGGCAAGCGACGTCGCCTTTTTGGAGCTAAGGCCTGGAATCATTCAATTCTGATTGCTCAGGCCTGGGGGGGTGCAAGATCGAATTAATTTCGCAACCCACCAGAAGGGCGATGCCGGCCGCATACATCCATAGCATCAGGATGATCATGGCGGCGATATTACCGTACGTGGCGCTGTAGTTGCCGAACCTGGAGACGTAGAATCGAAACCCAGCCGAGGCGATGGCGATTAGAGTAGCGGCAACCACATTGCCGGGCGAAATAAACCGGAACTTAACCTTTACATCGGGCCCAAAACGGTAAGCCACGGCAAGAGCCAGTAGCAACGCGCCGGCAATGATTATCCAGCGGAGAGTTGCGAAGAAGAGGAGCAACGGCCGGCTCCATCCGATGATCGACGCCAGCCAGGATTGAACTATCCCTCCGAAGATCACCAGCGAGAGGGAACCGATCGCCAGCAGAACAAACAGCACCATCAGAAGAATCGCGGTCCCCCGCGCTTTCCAAAACGGTTTCCGCTTCTTGACGCCGTAGACCACATTGAGTTGCTCTACCATCGCATAGATGCCGGTGGATGCCGACCAGAGCGTAAAGATCACTCCGAATGTCAACAGTCCTTCCCTGCCTTCAGACGCGACGTAGTGGACGGTTGCCTCGAAAAGGTTGGCGGACTGCTCCGGCAGAATCTGGTGGAGAAGATCCAGTATGGCCTGCTGCAGGTGGGGGATAGGGAGGAAAGGAAGCAGTGAAAGGACAAAGATCACTGCCGGGAAAGCCGCGAGCAAAAAGTAGTACGCAAGAATGGCCGCACCATCGGGTACGTGGTCGTCCTGAATTTCACGCCACAAATCCCTGGCAAAATCTATCCACCGCCTGTAAGACCGAGGGCTCGTTGTGGAAAAGCTCCTTTCCGCGTCGTTCAGCGGCGTCTATCAAAAATCTGGGGGTCTGTTTAGCGAAGACTCCTTCGCCTCGATCCCTCTATTGGTATGGTACCTTCTCAGGCATCCCTCAGTTAGGGTGCCTTTCCGTCGTGACCGGGGTAATGAGGCGACGGAGTGTCCGCATTCCGGTCATGGTTGCCCCGGGGCGCGAGGCAGGACATGCCCTTTCTTCCAAACCTCAGTCACTTGGCGTACATCCTTTGCTGGGATAATGTGAATCCATATTGAAAATGGCGACCGCCGGCCTTGGCCACCGGCACAGCGCAAAAAACAGATTTCAACAGGAGAGCGGTAATGCCCAGGACCCCGGTCTGCCCGATCCGCAAGAGGGCTGTTGTCTCCATCATTTCCTTTATCTTTGCCTTGATAAGTCTGGCCGGCGCAGCTCCGGCGCAAACCCGCAACCGCATCGCGCAGAGGATCGCGGACACCGAACCGGTGGTGATCTCCATGCCGAATCCCCGGACCCGTGCCGCATTCGACCAGGGCCGGGTCGAAGGCAGCCTGAACATCAGTCACGCCGCCATTGTTTTCAAGCTGGCGCCCTCCCAGCAGGCTGACCTGGATAAATTACTCGCGGAACAACAGGACCCGGGCTCGGCCAACTATCGCAGGTGGCTGACCCCGGAGCAGTACGCGGCGCGTTTCGGCATGAGCGACGGCGATCTCGCGCAAGTGACTTCGTGGCTGAAATCGCAAGGCCTGACCGTGGATGGATTCTCCCGCGCCCGCACTCGCGTCTTTTTCAGCGGGAGCGCGGCCCAGGTGGAAGGCGTCTTTCACACTGAACTGCACCGCTACCTGTTGAATGGGCAGATAAGTCTTGCGAACGCCACCGAGATTTCCGTGCCGCAGGCAATTTCCGGCATGGTGCTGGGTGTCCGCGGTCTGGAAACCTTCCGCCCCCAGCCCCGGGCGCGCCTGGCCAGGCCGAACTTCACCTCGCACATATCGGGAAGCCACTTCGTGTCTCCCGGCGACTTTGCCACGATCTACAACCTGAAGCCTCTTTACGACAACGGACTCGATGGCACGGGAGAGACGATTGCCGTCGTGGGACAGACCCAGATTCACACCGCTGACATTGATGCTTTCCGGACAGCCGCCGGGTTGTCGCCCAAGAATCTTCAACTGGTTGCGGTGAACGGCACCAGGGTTCTCATCCGGCGATGAAGTCGAGGCCGATCTCGACGTGGAATGGTCAGGCGCCGTGGCCAAGAATGCAGCGATCCTCTACGTTTACACCGGCAGCAATTCCAGCCAGAACGTTTTTAACGCCCTCGAATACGCCATCGACCACAACCTGGCGCCGGTGATTACGACCAGTTACGGCAATTGCGAAGCGAACCTGGGCTCGTTCACCGCGACCCTGCGCCTAGATGTGCAGCAGGCCAATTCCCAGGGCCAGACTGTGATGGCGGCATCGGGTGACGCGGGCGCGGCCGATTGCGAAACTCAAAGTGCCCAGGTCGCCACTCACGGCCTGGCGGTAGATTCGCCGGGCAGCGTTCCCGAGGTTACGGCCCTTGGAGGCAGCGAATTTACCGGAGACGCTACCAGCAGCGTGTCCGGGGGCAACGCCGCGGCCGATCCTCCGTACTGGGGCGCCACCACTGGGGGAAACGACAATGTCAGTTCGGCCCTGATCTACATCCCGGAGATGGGTTGGAATGATACGGCCGCCTCCATCGCCGCCTCAGGCGGTCTTTCCGCCAGCGGCGGCGGAGTGAGTGCGGTTTTCGCCAAGCCATCCTGGCAGACTGCCCTGACCTTCGCCGACGGCCATCGCGATGTTCCTGATGTCTCTTTGAATGCTTCGCCCGCCCACGACGGCTCGCTGATTTGTTCACAGGCTGCGGTGACGTCGAACGGATCCAACGCCACCAGTTGCAGCGCTGGATTCAGAGACAGCGCCGGAAACCTCTCGCCGGTGGGCGGCACATCGGTGGGCGCACCTGCTTTTGCCGGGATTGTGGCCATCCTCAACCAGGCTACGCAGTCGGGCGGTTTGGGTAACATCAATCCCACGCTTTACAGCCTGGGGGGAACGGGCGCGTTTCACGACATCACGACGGGCAACAATATTGTTCCTTGCACGTCGGGCACGCCGGTCAGCGGTTCCGCGTCGATTCGTTGTCCTACCTCAGCTCCATTTCAGCTCGGCTACAGCGCTGCTGCCGGATACGACCTGGTTACCGGCCTGGGCTCGATCAATGCCAATGTGCTGGCGACTGCATGGCCAGGCTTTGTGTTGACTCCGAGCTTTTCCTTGGGCGGCACCCCTGTAAGCGTTGGGTCTGCGGGGCAGGGCGGGACTTCGACCGTTACCATCAGTCCGACCAACGGTTTTGTCGGCACCGTGGATCTGGTGTGTGCATTGACTCCACCTTCAACCACGGCCGGAGTGACGTGCAACATTCCAGCGTCGGTTGCGCTGAATGGCTCGAGTCAGACGGCGAGCCTGACTATCTCCACCACCGCGCCGCACGTGCTCTCCGGCACCTCCGCCTCATCGCAGGGCCCGCATGGAATGGGCTGGCTGGCGACTGGGAGCACCGCGCTGTTGGCCGGCATTTTCTTCCTGGGCGTGCCCTCGCGCCGTCGCCGCATGACGGGGCTTGGACTGATGCTGCTGGTATTCTTCGCCGCCGGCATGGGTTGCGGCGGTGGGAGCAGCAGCAGCGGTTCCGTGAAGACCGGCGGAACACCCAAAGGCAGCTACAACATCACGGTGACGGCCACCAGCGGCTCCTTGACCCACACCGCCAACGTCGCGGTGACGGTCCAGTAGGTCGTGTGGGAAGTCTTGCGTGGAAGGTCCTGTGTGGGAAGTCCTGTGTGGGTCGGACACTCCTGTCCGACGCCTTTGACTTTGATTTTTGGCCTTTGATCTTGCTTTTGACTTGATAGTCTTCATTCTTAAAATCCAAGTCAAAAGCGTCGGACAAGAGTGTCCGACCCACACTGGACTTGCTCAATCCATAGCCAGGGGTAGTCTTCCGGCCTTGCCACTAAGCCTCTCCTTACCGGGTTTTGGCGGATGTATTCCAGCTTCTCGGCCCGGCTCTCGGTGGAGCGCAGCACGTGATCGAAGCTTTCTTCCTGCCAGACCGGGCCTGAGCGATTCATCAAATTGTTTACGCTGCGCGCGGAGACTCCCTTGATGAGCTTCAGAATTGAGGGCAGCGCGTAGGGCCAGCCCTGCTCATCCTTCATCGGAGTCAGGAGCAGATGCACGTGATCGGGCATCACGACCGCCGCGTGCAGGAGGATGCGCTTGCCGTGATCGTTTCAGACAATGCCCGAGGATGGCGCTGCGGGCTGCGGCGGGGAAGGGCTCTCGTCCCAGCTTGCAGAAAGTGATGAAAACCGGCCAGCCCAGCTTCTGATAGTGCGGCAGCATCCGGCGGAACTCGTACTTTCGGTTGAGAGCAACCGGTTTGGCCATATTGCCATTCAATTGGGAGAGGCCACGCTCTGTCTGTGACGGATGAACATGTGGCAGGAAATCCTGTGTGGGTCGGACACTCCTGTCCGACGCCTTTGACTTTGATTTTGACTTTCCGTTGGTCCAACCCAAATCCAAGTCAAAAGCGTCGGACAGGAGTGTCCGACCCACACTGGGCCGGGCTTGAACTTTTTCTCCCGGGGTGCCGATAAAGGGGGCGTGAACGCTCCTGCACCTGCTCCCGATCCGCGTGGACCCAAGGCTGCTCCTGCGCCCGGCCTGCGCTTTGTGGCCCGTCAACCCATCCTGACCAAGGACGAGAAGGTCTTCGGCTATGAGCTGTTGTTTCGCGACGGCATCGAAGACTATTTCTGCGCCAAAGATCCCGAGGCGGCCTCGAAAATCATGCTGGACAGTTCGCTGATCATGGGGCTCGACGTCCTGTGCAATGGCGGCCGCGCCTTCGTCAACTGCACCCGGGACATGCTGCTCAAAGACTATGTAACCCTGCTGCCGTCGAGCCGGACCGTGGTCGAGATTCTGGAAAGCGTCGAGGCTGACGACCTGGTGATGGCGGCCTGCCAGCGCCTCAAGGAAGCCGGATACATGATTGCGCTCGATGATTTCGCGGTGGATGACAAGCGGGAAGCGCTGACGGACGTGGCCGACATCATCAAGGTCGATGTCAGAACCACTACGCCGGAGCAGCGGGCCGCGCTGGTGAAGCGCTACGGACCTTGGCGCTGCCGCATGCTGGCCGAGAAGGTCGAGACCCGCGAAGAATTTGTCTCCGCCCAGAAGGCGGGGTTCGCCTACTTCCAGGGGTATTTCTTTCGCAAGCCGGAAACAGTCAGGACCCATGCCGTGCCTGGCAACCGGCTCAACTACATAAAAATGCTGCAAGTGGTTTCCAAGCCCGAGCTGGAGCCGCGGGAGATTGAGAACGCCATCAAGGGCGAGGCCTCGCTGTGTTATCGCCTGCTGCGCTACATGAACTCCGCCACTTTCGGTTTTGCCAGCGAAATCCACTCGGTACGGCATGCCCTTGCGATCATGGGAGAACGGGAAGTCAGACGCTGGGTGCGGCTGGTGGTCACGCTGGCGGCGGGGCAGAACAAGTCGAGCGACCTGGTGCTCTCCGCCATGGTTCGTGCCCGCTTCTGTGAATTACTCTCGTCCAAAATCAAGCACGGCGAATCCGATTTGTTCCTGCTCGGGCTGCTCTCCATGATGGATGCCATCCTTGAGATTCCCATGTCCGAGGTGCTGGAGAAAGTGTCCATCGATCAGGAGACCAAGGCCGTACTTCTGGGCGGGACCAGCCATCTGCGGCCGCTGTACCAATTGATGCTGGCACAAGAGTCGGGAGATTGGCACGGCACCGCGGAGCTGTCCAGGTCGCTGAAGCTGAGCGAAAGTGAAGTCGCTGAAAAGTACTGGCAGGCGATGCAGTGGGCGCGGGAGATGAGCGGCCAGTAAACTCTCCGGTGCCCGGTCCACATCCTTAGGTTTTTCGTTCACCGCCGCGCCTGGGAACTGGCGCCGCATTACCATTGTGCAAAACTAACCGACTTAGGACTTGCGCTCCCTGCTCAGGGGGCGGTAACATCATAGGTGTTTCCAGTGGCCATGCTCTCTAGCTGGCCCTCCGCGCCCCCTGGCTTCAGACGCCATACGGAAAAAGACATTCACGCGTGAGTTTCAGCCGCACGGGGTTTTCGGCACATGGCGCATGCCTGCGTCCGAAGCGAGGTTTTACCAGAAAGCGGTCATTGTCAGCGGTCGGCGAAAATCGAGTCCCCCTTCGGGCGGACTAAATGCACAGATAAAACGAGAACAATATGAATGCAGGACCCGGACATCCCTCCGGCGGTGGTGGAGGGAGAAGCAAGCGGCGACGCGGGCGGCGTCCGCCGAATCGTGGTGGCGCGCCTAACGGCCGCGACCGCCAGCAGCATAGCGGCATCTACAGCGCTCCCATGGACCACAGCTACCGCGCCGCGTTGGGCGGGAACAATGGATCGAGACCGGGAAGAATGCGTCCCGGATTCGCTCCCGCCTACGCACCGCTCGAGCCCGAGCCGCTGCCTCAGGGCGATAACGGCAACTCCCGCATCTTTGCCTTTGTTGACGATCTCTTCTTTCAAGCCAAGATCCAGGAGACCGCGCGCAAGCTGAATGTGAAGGTCGAATTCGTCAAAACGGAAAAAGACCTGCTCGATCACATGAAGCTGAATGGCGAAGAGAAGCCGTCGCTGATCATCTTCGACATGAACAACGCCAACGCCAAACCCCTGACCCTGATCCCCAAACTCAAGACCAAGTTGAAGAAGGGAACGTCGATCATCGGATTCCTGTCGCACGTGCAGGGAGACCTGAAGATGAAGGCGCACGAGGTGGGATGCGACATGGTATTGCCGCGCTCGGCGTTCTCGCAAAATCTGCCTCAGTTGCTGCGCCGCCACGGCGCCCCGGAAGCAGAAACCACGAACTAATCGCCTTGATGGAAGACGGGCGCCCTCGCCCGTCTCGCGTCACCGATGGTGCCCCATTCATTTCGCGCATTCTGCGAAATGAGTGGGGAGACCGAATGCGAAAACCCCATGCACCTGACCTTTGACTCCCCCACTCATTTCGCACAAAACGCGAAATGGATGGGGCACCGACGACTCTTTAATTTTCCGGTCAGGCGGCTCCTAACCTGGGGGCCACTTCAGATCTCTCCCACCCAGCAGATGCACATGCAGATGGAACACCGACTGGCCCGCGCCCGGGCCCACGTTCAAGACCGTACGGTAGCCGTTTTCGATGCCGCGTTCGCGGGCGATCCGGGCCGCGGCCAGATGGCACCGGCCGACGATCTCCGCCTCGTCGGATGATGCTTCCTTGAGGCCGACGAGGTGTGTCTTGGGGACCACGAGCACGTGGGTCGGGGCCTGCGGATTGATATCTTCGAAGGCGAAGGTGTGCTCGTCTTCGTAAACCTTTTTGGCGGGGATCTCGCCGGCGATGATGCGGCAGAACAGGCAGTCTTTCATGGCAGTCCAGTCTGGAGATTTCCGATGGAAGATTGTAGATTTTGGGCCGCGGAATGTGAAATCGGCGCCCTTCGTCACCCGCCACCCGTTCTCCGTCACTGCCGAAATGTGGGCAGAAAATGGGCTCGAGCGCAGAAAAATTGAGGCCGAAAAGTGAAAAAGTTTTCCACATTGGGAGTGCCGTGGAAGTAATTTGCCATCTGTTACGAAAGGCTGGTAATCAACTGCATAAATGAAACAAATCTATTCAATTCATGACGTTAGAAAGAAGGTTCAGGATTGGTAACAAAGTACATTTTAAGTTGAACCGCAGAGGCGATAAGTCCCATACTATCGAAGAGTTGTAGCGCTTCAGCCGGGAGGATGTAAGGGGTTGGCAAGTCTCGTGCATCGTATCTGGTATCCGAACCGGGGTTATGGGGAAACAATCAGTGATTTTGAAGAAACGCTTTGCAGTATTAGGACTACTAGTCGCATTCATTTTGACCGTCGTTCCCGAGTATGGGGTGGGAGCCACGGTCAGTACCCGTTCCTTGACCTCGGGGAAATCCAAGTCAGCGAAGGTGAGTGAAGGCTCGCATGCGCGGAAGCGCCTGAGCAAGCTGTCGAAGAGCCGCGGCCGCGCGGTGCGGACGGCACGCGCCCGGCGCAAGCACCGGCGCCGCCACTACGAGCGCTTCACTGCCAGTTCGTTCACCAGCGGCGATGTCACCGAGGGCGACGTCACCGACGGCGAAGATCCGATCGTTCGCCAGGCCGCCATCGACGCCCTGGGCAACATGAATGGCACTGTACTGGCCATCGAACCGACCAGCGGCCGGGTGCTGGCCATGGTGAACCAGAAGCTGGCCCTTTCGAGCGGCGCGCAACCCTGCTCCACCATCAAGCTTTCCGTGGCCCTGGCTGCCTTGAGCGAAGACCTGATCACAAAGGACACCCAGATCGCCCTGGGCCGCCGCAGCCGCATGAATCTCACCACTGCCCTGGCCCATTCCAATAACGCCTACTTTGAGGCCCTGGGCCGCAAACTGGGATTTGAAAAAGTCAGCTTCTACGCCCACCAGTTCGGACTGGGCGAGCTGGCCGGATACAACATTGACGGCGAACACCTCGGAACTTACCCGCAGCACGAGATCTCGTCCAAGCTCGGCGGCGTAGGCAAGATGTGCTCCTTCGGAGAAGGGGTTTCCATGACGCCGCTGCAGCTGGGTGCCATGGTTTCCGCTATCGCCAACGGCGGCACTCTCTACTACCTGCAGCATCCCACCACGCCGGACGAAGTGGCGAGCTTCGAACCGCGGGTGAAGCGGCACCTCGATATCGCGCCCCTGATTCCGGAGATTTCCGACGGTATGGCGGCCGCGGTCAGCTACGGCACGGCGCGCAGCGTCCGGGTCAATTTCAACGAAGAAGAAATTCTGGGAAAGACGGGCACCTGCTCCAAGGCCGGCACCCGCTACGGATGGTTCGCCTCCTACGCCAACACCGACGCCGGCCGCATCGTGGTCGTGGTCTTCCTGCAGGGCGGCCGCCCCACTTTCGGGCCGAAAGCCGCGGAAATTTCAGGACGCATGTATCGCAGTCTCTACGATCATTCGTTCTTTGAAGTTCATCCCGCCCAGCCCGCTGCCACAGCCGACGTGAAGCCGGTCACTCAATAAGCTTTCAGCTATCAGCTTTCAGCAAAGGCCTCTCGCGAGAGAGGCCTTTCTGTGTGTGGCCTGGCCTGTGTGGGGACGGGTCTCCGACCCGTCCAGGCCGAGCACAGCTCGGCTGGGTTCCCCTGTTCCACACAAACCGGTCGCCCTGCCGACGAACTTGGATTCGTTCCCAACCCTGTCATTCCGACCGGAGCGAGATCATTCGCTTTCGCGAATGATCTCGCGCAGTGGAGGGACCTGCCTTGATTTCCTTATGCCCACTGCAGAAAATGCACCCGCGCGGCTTCACAGGTAACTGAGCCAGGCATCGCTGCGGCGGCGTTTCAAGGCGGCAAACCAGCGGCAGAGCGGATAGAGCGCGATCACGACCGAGGCCCAGATCAGGTAAATAACTGGCAAGGAGAATCCCCATCCCGGTGGCTGGGTGAAGGGGAACTTGTCGATGGTCGGCGACTCGAACATCCAGTGCACCTGCCCGTAGCGGGCGTAACAAATGGCCACCGCGAGCAGATGAATCAGCGGGAAGTGCAGCAGGTAGTAAAACATTGGCACCTTGCCGAGGACCAGCGCGGGCCGCAGGAATCGCGGTGTGCCGCCATCCACCGCCCAGAGAAAAAGCAGCGCCGGGCCCAGCGTCATCAGAAGGAACAACAGCGACGGCGGATACTTGTTCGTGTTCAGAAATGAAAGCACAGTGAAGGCTGCGGATTTCTGCGTGCTCCAGCGGAATGGATCGCCGTAGATATTGATGCCGCGAAGAACCACGAAGGCGGCCGTAGTCGCCAGCCCCACACGCAAAAGAAAAGTCCTGCGGCGGTCTGCGGCCCAGGCATAGATTTGTCCCAGCCCGTATCCCACAGCCGTGACTCCAACCCAGGGAATAAGCGTATAGGCGACGAAAACGGAGTACCGCGGGGTGGCCACGATGAAATTAAGCGAGTGGAGGATAGTCCAAAACGGGTTGGAGGACTGGATGCGATCAAGCAGGTTGTGCCCGGCAATCAGCACCACGCCAAAGCCAGTTACCACCGGCGTGGGCAGATGTACCAGCGCCGAAAGCACGATCATGGCCCATCCCAGCGCCCAGAGCACATCGAGCAGCGTCAGGTGATAGTCGAAATTGAACTGCAACCCCAGGCAGCGGAACAGCACCACTTCGAGGAAGATCAGCCACAGGCCCCGGGTGAACAGAAATCGCGACAGCTCGGGTTTGGACTTCTTGCGCAGCGAGAGATAGGCGCCGGTGCCGGTGAGCAAAAAGAAAACCGGCGCGCAAAAGTGCGTAACCCAGCGCGTGAAAAATAACGGAATCGTGGTCTGCGACAGGTTGGTGGGGCTGATGCTGGTCTGGCCAAAGAAGTCGCGAGTGTGATCGAGCGCCATCAGAATCATGATGACGCCGCGCAGGACGTCAACTGATTCCAGGCGGAAGCGCTTCGGCGCGGCGGCATCGGGTGTCGCTGTTGCATGTTGCACTGATGCGCCAATCATGTGCTGCCTCACGCTGATGTTAGACGATGGCCGCGGCAACAAGTTAGAGGGTGCCCCGTCCAAGCTCCGCTTGGGCGGGGTTTTTGATGTTCATCGGTCACAGACGTGATCCTGAGTGCGGCAATATCCTCGCCCCATGCCCTGGGGACTGAAGCGTTTCCACCAATCTCGTCAGCTCCACTTCCTTACTTTACTTTCAGCTGCTATCACCGGCGGCCGAATTTCCGAGAGAGTTATGGGGGCAGCAGCGGGCACCGACAGAAAGCAGGTCCCTCGACTTTGAAGGATTGTTCGCAAGCGAACAATCCTTCTCCGCTCGGGATGACAGAGGATTATAGGTGCGGGCAAAACTGACAACTGACGACTGACGACTACCTTCCCGCTTTCCTCTCGTCCTTCTCTACCACGCCGTCTCTGACATAGATCACGCGATGTGCGAACTCGGCGATGTCGTGTTCGTGGGTGACCAGGACGATGGTGTTGCCGTTGGCTTGCAGGCGATCCATCAGGGCCATGATTTCGTTGCCGGTTTGCGAGTCGAGGTTGCCGGTGGGTTCGTCGGCCAGGATGATCGACGGACGATTCACCAGCGCGCGGGCGATGGCGACCCTCTGGCGCTGGCCGCCGGAAAGTTCGTTGGGCTTGTGCATCATTCTGGATTCCATGCCGACCGATGCCAGCGCGTCTTTGGCGCGCTGCACCCGCTCTTCGCCGGGGATGCCGGCGTAGATCAGCGGCAGTTCCACGTTGTGCAGGGCGGTGGCGCGGGCCAGCAGATTGAAGGTCTGGAAGACGAAGCCGATTTCTTTATTGCGGATGCGCGCCAGTTCGTCGTCGTCCAGTTCGCTGACCAGCTGGCTGTTCAGCCAGTAATGGCCCTTGCTGGGCGTATCCAGGCAGCCGATGAGGTTCATAAGGGTTGACTTGCCGGAGCCGGAGGGTCCCATGATGGCGACGTATTCATTGCGCTGGATGCGGATGTTCACCCCGCGCAGCGCGTGCACCTGCTGCTCCGAGCCCATGTCGTAGGTCTTCCACAGGTCTTCGGTGCAGATCATGCACGATTCGGGCGGCGCCGACACTACGGGTTGCGCAATGTTGATCACTTCTGCGGTTGCCATTTTTCTCTCCTGGTCTCGGGACACCCTGCCGGCTCCGATCCGTTTCTGCTGGCTGCTGGTTGGACGAACAACCTGTCCAGTTGTTAGTCGTCGGTCGTCAGTCTTCAGCTAAACGCTGGGCACTGGCCGACGACAGAAGACCGACGACTGAAGACTAGTTTTCTTCTTCTTTCTTCGGCGCCGTGTTATCTACTTTTACGCTAGCACCCGGCCGCAGCGTACGCAGCACTTTGTAGCTTCCGGTAACGATTTCGTCATCCGGCTTCAATCCGCTCAGCACTTCGATGTCGGTGGTGCCGGTGATGCCTGTCTGTACCGGCAGAAATTCCGCCTTGCGATCGCGAATGACGAATACACCCTGGACTTCTTCTTTATCCGCGCCAGGAGTATTGGATGCTTCGCTAGAGGGCGCAGCAGCCTGAACGTTGCCTTTCTCAGCACTGGCCTTCAAATCGGCGCGCGAGCGGACGGTCAGGGCCTGAATGGGAATGGACAACGCTCCGTTGCGCGTGGCCGTGGTTATTTTCGCGGTGGCGGAAAGTCCGGGGCGCAGGTTTTCCGGCGGCTCCTGCAAGGTGACCACGACCTTGAAATCCTTGGCTTCCTGGCTGGCCGAGGTTTGCTGCGACGTGGAGACGCCGGTGGAGCGAACGATGGCGTTGTTGCCGATCTCGGTGACGACCGCTTTGAAGATCTTCTTGGGAATGGCGTCGATGCTGACTTCGGCGGGCTGACCCAGACGCACGTTGACGATGTCGGTTTCATCCACCTTGACCTCGGCGGTGATGACCGACATATCGGCCAGGGTCATGAGCGTGCTGCCAGGAGAATTCTGGATGCCGATCACAACCGTCTCGCCCTCCCGCACCGGCAGGTTGGTGATCATGCCGTCGTACGGCGCCGCATAGGTGGTCTTTTTCAAAACATCGGCGGCGTGCGTCAGGTTGGCGCGGTTCAGGGAAATGTGGCGGTCGGCGGAATCCCTTTGCGCTTTGGACTGGGCGACACGCGCCTGGGCCTGCGCCAGACCGGCCTGCGCGGTCTGCCACGCCGCCTTTTGGCTGTCGTATTCCGACTTCGCGATCAGCGCATCTTTGAACAGACCCTGGGCCCGGGTCCAATCGAGCTGGGCACGCTCGACGTCGGATTGGGCGCGTTTCAAATCAGCCATGGAGGTATTCAGCGCGGCCTCGGCGGCGGCAGAATCGGTTACGGCCGCCTGGACGGAAGCCTCCGTGGCGTTCACGTCGGCCGAGGGCTGTACGTTTTCCAGTTGCGCCAGCAATTGGCCTTTCTTAACCCGGTCGCCTTCCTTGACGTAAAGCCGGGTGATTTTGCCGAAGGCATTGGCCCCGATGTTGACGTATGTCTTCGGCCTGATCTCGCCGGATGCGCTCACAATCGATGCCAGATCCTGGCGCGCCACCTTGCCGGTCTGAACTGTGACCACGCCCTTGCGGCTCTGGTGAACGGCGATTCCGGCAATCGCCAATGCTGCGACGGCGACGCCGATGCCGATAAGTATTTTTTTACCCTTGCTCATTGTCCCCTTGTCACGCCTTCAGCAGGCCGGCATTCACGTCCCCTGCCGCGGGTATTTCTGACGGGACCCTTCTCGGATCGGGGCTGTCACTCCCACCCGGGTTCCCAGGCGTAACCGGGTACTCGTCATCAGATACGGTAATGCGGGCTCAAAAGTTCCTGCGGAACCTGATTGTGGTGCGGGAGCTGGAACACCCAGGCCGGCCAGACCATGCGTTGATAACAGGTCGATTATAGCCGGAGCCGGGCTGAGAATCGAGCAAACTGTGATCCCTCGGCGGGCAGGGCTGGAAAGCGGATTTTTACAATCTTTACAATTGGTTAGAGGGCGGTCGTGGGCCTTGCCTTGAGGCTGCCAAAGTCATAGAATGGCAAACCAAGAGTTATCTGTCGTAAGGAGTGCCCTCATGTCCCGGGTTGGGTTTCTGAAACGCCTCTTCACGCTCCTCGTTCTCCCCGCACTGATTTTGGCCATGGTATCGTTTGCCTCCGCGCAGGAGGAAAAAACGGATCCCACACAGGCGTCCGCTGACACCGCATCCCAGGAAAAGAGTACCCCGGAGGCCGACCCGCTCAAGCGACCGCTCACCGAAAAGCAGAAGAAGCAGAATTCCAAGTCGCTGAAGATCGAGTTGAGCAAGACCTACAAAAAGTGGCTTGATGAAGACGTGCGCTGGATCATCACCGACGAAGAGCAGAAGGCCTTCAAACTGCTCTCCAACGACGAAGAGCGAGACCAGTTCATCGAAGCTTTCTGGCAACGCCGCGACCCCACGCCGGACACCATCGAAAACGAATTCAAGGAAGAACACTACCGCCGCATGGCCTACGCCAACGAGCATTTTGCCGCGGGCATTCCGGGCTGGAAAAGCGATCGCGGACGAATTTACATTATGTATGGTCCGGCGGATGAAATTGAATCGCATCCTTCCGGCGGCAGCTATCAACGACCGATGGAGGAGGGCGGCGGTGAGACTTCGACCTATCCCTTCGAAGACTGGCGGTATCGCTATCTCGAGGGCATCGGGCAGGAAGTGATCATCGAGTTCGTGGACACCTGCATGTGCGGCGACTATCACATGACCATGGACCGGTCGGAAAAGGACGCGCTGCTCTATACCCCGAATGCCGGATTGACGCTGTATGAGCAGATGGGCATGGCCAGCAAGGCGGACCGGTTTAGCGGCGGCGGGCTGGAGCGGCTGGGGACGGGGCCATTTGCCACCAGCAATCAGACCAAACAGTTTGACCGCCTGGAGCAGTTCTACAAGCTGCAAAAACCACCCGCGGTGAAGTTCAAGGACCTGGAGGAAGTGGTCAGCCACAAGATCAGCGTGAACCTGATGCCGTTTGATGTGCGCACCGATTTTGTGCGCGTGACCGGCGACACAGTGCTGGTGCCGATCACGATCCAGGTCAAGAACCGCGACATCACATTCGTCAATAAAGACGGTGTGCAGCGCGGGACGGTAAATATTTTTGGCCGGGTCACGACCCTGACCGGCAAGATCGTGCAAACCTTCGAAGACACGGTGCAGGTGGATGTGCCGGCGGAGCTGTTGCCCAAGGTGACGGAAAACTCGTCGGTGTACTGGAAGGCGCTGCCTCTGCGTCCGAACCTGTACCGGATCGATGTCGCGGTAAAGGACGTGAACGGCGACCGCTCGGGATTGTGGAGCAGCCGCCTGCCGGTACCCAGTTACGACGATGACAAATTGGCTTCTTCCTCGCTGATTGTGGCGGACACCATGCAGCCGGTTTCAACCAAGGAGATCGGCACCGGGATGTTCGTCATCGGCAATACAAAGATCCGGCCGCGAGTGGCATCCGCCAACGGCAAGCCTGTATCCTTCAAGCGCAACCAGAAGGTGTATTTCTGGATGCAGGTTTACAACCTGGGCATGGATGACAAGACCCACAAACCCTCGGCCACGGTCGAGTACAATGTCATCAACGCCGCAACCAACAAAGCAGTGATCCATACTGTAGAATCAACGGACCAGATGGGGAATATCGGCGACCAAGTGACCCTGGAAAAACCTCTCTCGGCCGCCAGTCTTGATCCCGGGATTTATCGCATTCAAATCAAGGTGAACGACAAAATCTCCAAGCAGACGTTGGACCCGTCGGCGACATTTGCTGTCGAGTAAACTGTAGCGCTTGGTCTCCTGCGAGGTGGTCGGATAGATGTTGGGCAGACTCGGGTTGAAACTCGGGTTGTTGGGTGCTGCGCTGGCTCTTCCGGTGCTGGCTGCGGACCGCCCTGCCTCTATCTCCGGCTACGTGCGCAGTGCTTCTGGTATCCCCCAGATGGGCGCCATGGTGGAAGTGCTGGGTTCGGCGGCGCACAGCCTGAAAGTATTCACAGACGAGAATGGCTTCTACTCGGCCAGCGGTCTGCTGCCTGGGGTGTACAGCGTCAAGGCCTATTCGCCCTCGTTTCTTCCGGCGTTACGCGAGAAGATCGGGCTGCAGCCCGGCAGCAGCGTGCTGGTCAATCTCAAGCTCAGCGGGTTGTTCGAGGCCATCCAACTGCCCGCCATGCGGGGTCCGGCTGACGATGATGACTGGAAGTGGGTGCTGCGTTCAGCTTCCAACCGTCCCATTCTTCGAATGCTGGAAGACGGCTCTCTGGTGCCGGCGGCCACGGCAGTGGCAGGCGAAGGTGAAGCCGGTCAGGACAAGCATGATCTGAAGGGTTCGCTGTCGTTTGTCGCGGGCTCGGGTTCGGTCGGCTTCGGAAGTTCGTCCGATGTGAATACGGGCTTTTCTGTGGAGAGATCTCTTTTCTCCTCCGGAACCGTTGCCCTGCAGGGCAACGTAGGCTACAACGGCGGTTCGCCCAACACCGTGCTGCGCGCTTCCTACAGCCACACCTTGCCCAACGGCTCGAAGCCGGAGATGGCGTTTACCATGCGCCGTCTGGCCTCGCCGGGAATCAATGGGCGCAATACCGCGCTGCAGGCGCTGGCGCTCTCCGCGTCGGACGGAGTCTCGCTGGGCGACATTCTGGAACTGCGCTTCGGCAGTGAACTGCAGACCATTCAGTTTCTGGGACGGGTGACCGCGTTTCGTCCCTTTGGCTCGGCCGACCTGCATCTCTCGCCCAACACCGTGCTGGAGTATCGCTATTCCACCTCGGAACCGGACGAGCGCATGGACAAAGGTTTTGATTCGGCGCCGGCGGACTTGAGCGAGTCCAACCCGCGCGTCAGCATGGCCGCTTTTTCCACCACCCTGGAGCGGGCGCACCATCACGAAGTCTCGCTCTCCCGCCACATGGGTAACACCAGCCTGCAATTCGCCGTGTACTCCGATCGCGTAGTGGACCCGGCACTGACCGGCATGGGCGACGCTGCGGCAGAGGGCGGGGAAGTGCTGCCCGATCTCTACTCCGAAACCTTTACCTACCGGGGCAAGGAACTGGACGCTCGGGGGATGCGCGTGGTCTTGCAGCGCAAGCTGGGTTCTCAACTGACGGCCTCTCTGGATTATGGGTACGGCGGAGTGCTCGACCTGAACAATACGGATGTCGCCCTGCAGGAGGCGCGCCGGAACACTTATGTGCGGGACCGGCACACGGCGGCGGCCAAGTTCAGCGGCGTGCTGCCCGGCGCCAAGACCCGCTGGATCGCTTCCTATCGCTGGATCAGTGGACAGGCCCTCACTCCTGTGGACATGTTTAACGAGTCGGCGGGGCAGTCTGATCCTTTCTTGAATCTTTTCCTGCGCCAACCTATTCCGGGAACCGGCTTCCTGCCCTGCCACATGGACGCGGTGGTGGACATACGCAACCTTCTGGCCCAGGGATACGTTCCAGTGATGGGTCAGGACGGCCGCACCCTCTACCTGGTGCAATCGGCGCGCACGGTGCGCGGCGGCGTGGCCTTTACCTTCTAGACTTCGGACTTCGGACTTCAGACCTCAGGCGTCAGACTTCAGACCTCGGACTTTCAAACCTCGCACTTCAGACCTTTACTCTTCATCGTTTCTATCATCATCAGCGTGCGTGGTTATTCAGGATGTCTATCCGCCTCATCCGTAAGACAAATGATATGGCAGCGGGTTATAATCGGCGGCAATTTCAGATCAGACAGCTTCAACAAGTGTCGCATTGAAGCGACTGCAGGGGCGTAGTAGTTTAAGGAGCATTTTATATGCGCGTGCGCATGATTTTCGCTTTTGTGGTTCTGGTATCAGCCTCCTTGATGGCACAAACTTTTCGCGGGACCATCCTGGGCACCGTCACCGATGCCTCCGGCGCGGTAATTTCCGGGGCGAACGTGATGGTGAAAAACGTGGGCACCGGCCAGGAGCGCAGCACGCAAACCAGCGCCGACGGCAGCTATAGCGTGCCCGAATTGCCGATAGGCAGCTATACGGTCACCATCAAGCAAAGTGGCTTCCAGACCTCGGTGACCACCAGCGTGGTGGTGGACGTGGCCAGCGAACGCCGGGTGGATGCTTCGCTCAGTGCGGGCCAGGTCTCGCAGACGGTGGAGGTTTCAGGCGAGGCGCTCTCCCAAGTCGATACCACTTCGGCCCAGTTGGGCGGGACCCTGACCCAGGACACGATTGCCAATTTGCCGGTGAACGGGCGCGACTACACCAAGCTGATTTACCTGAACCCGGGCGTTGCCGGCTCCCCCGACCAGATTTCGGACTCTCCCGGATCGTACGGCACTTTCTCAATGAACGGTTCACGGGGCCGGTCGAACAATTTTCTGCTCGACGGCACCGACATGAATGATGGCTACCGCAACGATCCCGCCATCAACGAAGCGGGCGTGTTCGGCGACCCGGCCACCATTCTTCCCATTGATGCCGTGGCTGAACTGCGCACCATCTCAAATTACGAAGCGGAATACGGCCGCAACAGCGGGGCTGTGGTCAATATCGTGACCAAGAGCGGTACCAACACCTGGCACGGTTCGGGTCTGGAGTACCTGCGCACCGGGCAGTTTGGGGCGCGCAACTACTTCAACAACGAGGGACCCAAGAATCCGTTCCACAATAACCAGTTCGGAGCTTCGCTGGGCGGGCCAATTATCAAGGACAAGACGTTTTTCTATTTCAACTATGAAGGCCAGCGCGAAACCGGAGCGCAGGCGGGCCAAAGCTGTGTGCCCGATCCGGCACAGATTGCGCTGGCCCAGGCGAACATCGCGTCCTGGGGCGAGACTCTGAATCCGGTGACGGCGGCGCTGCTGGCGCGAAATCCCTGGCCGAATCCGAACATCGGCGGGGCCGCAAGCGACGGAAACGGCTGCGACACAAACAACGTTTCAACCGCGATCAACTTCTCGAATCGCATTGACAGCCTGATTGGAAAGATCGATCACAATTTCAATCCCAGCAACCTGCTGACCGGGCGCTACTACTTCGGAGACAGCACCCAATCCTTTCCTCTGTCATTGACGGGCAGCGGCGGCCAGGTGCCCGGCTTCAACACCCATACTCCGACGCGGGTGCAGCTGGTTTCGATTTCCTACGTGAAGGTGGTCAACTCCAACCAGTTGAACGAAGCGCGACTGGGATGGAACCGTTTTGCGGAAGGCTTCTTCCCCGAAGACCAGAATTTCAACCCCAATTCGATCGGTCTGAACACCGGGGTATCGCCATACGATGGTGGTCTTCCCGTGATCAGCGTAGGGGGCTTTTCGGGCCTGGGGGCGAGTTCCTCCGTGCCGCGCAGCCGGGTGGACGCCAACTGGCACTTCATTGACAACTATTCGTGGAAGTCGGGCAAGCACGACATCAAGTTCGGATACGAGTTCCGCCGCACCACCATCACGCAGCTCATCGACCACAATTTCCGGGGAGGGTTGAGCTTTGACTCGATTGCGGATACGAACCCGCTGAATACAACGGGCTCCCTCACTGCGCTGGAAGCGCTTCTGGAGGGCCTCCCGGACGGCGGAGGTCAAATCACCGGCAACACTCTGCGGCATACTTCGGAGAACAGCCACGGGGTTTACCTGCAGGACAGCTTCCGCTGGACGCCGCGCCTGACCCTCAACTTCGGCCTGCGCTGGGATTATTTTGGCGTGGTCAAAGAGAAAAACAATCTGCTGTACCAGTTCGATCCCGCAAACGGCGGGTCCACAGTGCAGGTGGGCAGCGGCGGGCCCTCCGGTCTTTACAATCCTGATTACAACAATTTCGCGCCCCGCGTCGCTTTCTCCTACGACCTGACCGGTAAAGGCCGGACGGTCGTCCGCGGCGGGTGGGGCCTTTTCTATGACGCCTTCTCGCAGGATATTTTCCTGGGACACCTGCCCTGGAATTGCATCTTCTGTCCCGGACCTGCCTATCCCGGCACAGGGCCGGCTGGACTCCAATTCGGAGGCGTAAGCGGTGCTGCGCTGGATCCAACTCAGCCCGTCTTCACCGGTTTCGGCGCGAACAGCGATTTCCTGGCCGCCGACCACAACCTGCGTACGCCTTATACCCAGAACTTTAATCTCAACGTCCAGCAGCAAATAGGCAGCAAAGCGGTGTTCCAGATCGGGTACGCGGGCTCGAAGGGGACCAAGCTGTTTCAGTTCCTGGATATAAACCAACCCAGCCAACAGCAGATCACGGCGTCTGATCTGGCTAACGGTGTCAGCGGGTATGGCGTCCCGCGTCCATTCTCCAATTTCTTCTATCTGAACCAGGAGCGGTCGTCGGCCAACTCCATTTATCACTCGCTGCAAACCAGTCTGCACATCAGCAGCTGGCATGGGTTCTCCACCCAGGCGAATTTTGTCTGGTCGCACGGCATTGACACGGCCAGCGACCTGGAGGATTTCACTCCCAACCAGGCCCAGCCGCAGAACAGTACCAATCCAGCGGGAGATCGTGGGAATTCCAGCTTCGACATCCGGCACCGGTTTACCTGGAACTTCAACTATGAGTTTCCCCGGATGAGTGGATCGTTGGCCCGACTGAAGAATGGCTGGGGCGTCGATGGAGTGGTCAACCTGCAGGACGGCCAGCCCTGGCAACTCAACTACGAATTTGAGGGAGACTATTCCGGCGCGGGAGAAGGATTCGACCGGCCCGACGTGATTGGGCCCCTCCACTACTCCACCAACCCGTCCACATTCCTGGATCTGAGTTCTTTCGCCGCGCCCTGCACCTGGAGCCCGGTGGCCGACCCGAGCGTTACAGATGAGAGCAATTGCGTGGCGGGAACGCGGCACTTCGGCAACCTGGGACGCAATTCGCTGCGCGGGCCCAGCTTCAAGGAGTTCAACTTCTCGGTGTACAAGAACACCGCGTTGAGCGAGCGGGTGAACCTGCAAATCCGGGCGGAGTTCTTCAACCTGCTCAATCATCCCAACTTCTCGAATCCGGAGCTGCCGAACTTTATCGCCGATGTGGGTTCGCCCGACCACTTCACCGGGCAGCACACCGGCTTCTACCAGATCACCGCCACGGGGGATACCGGCATCGGCAATCCCTTCCTCGGCGGGGGCGGGCCGCGAGGCATACAGCTGGCGGCAAAGATTACCTTCTAGGTCCTTCACGTCCACAGGGGTGCCCCGTCCAAGCTCCGCTTGGGCGGGGTTTTCGTTGGACATCGAGTCACGGCGGGGGGCGCGAAGTGGGCATTACACCCGCTGAAAACCCCCGCCCAAGCAGAGCTTGGACGGGCCCCCCAAAAAATCTGTTGTACCTGCACAGGGACTTTCTCGCCTTCTCTCGCCGTGGTAGGTTTTTTTATCTGACCAACTCATACCCGCGGAAGATCGTGATGCGCCGTGCCTACTCCATCTGCCTCCTGATCTGCATCTGGTTGGCTCCGCTCTCCCTGGCTCACCACATCAGGCAAAGCTCGGCCAGGACGATGCCGGTGACCACCTCGTCGCCCAAGGCAAGGGACCTGTTCGATCGCGCCCTGACCGACTACGAGAACCTGTATCTGGAGCGGGCCAACATCGGCTGGCGAGCGGCGGTTGAGGCTGACCCTAACTTCGCGGTGGCCTATGTTTTCATCGCCTACAACAGTAACGATCCCACCGAAGCCAGCGCGGCTCGGGAAAAGGCCAAGCTGCTCGCCCCCAAAGCATCTCCCGGCGAGCGCCTGTTGATCCAGTGGATTGCCGGGGCCAAGGAAAATAACTTTATCGCCGCTATTTCCGGCATGAACGATTTGCTGGAGATGTTTCCCAAAGACAAGCGCCTGGCCTATCTGGCGGGAAACTGGCTGATGGGGCAGAACAGCTATGAGCAGGCGCAGAAGACGCTGGAGCGGGCATTGGCGATCGACAAGAATTATCCGCCTGCCCTGAACGATCTGGGCTACTGCTATGCGCAAAGCCGCGCGTATGCCAAAGCCTTCGACACCATGGAGCGCTATGTGGCGGTGCTTCCGAACCTGCCCAATCCGCAGGACTCGTATGCCGAAATCCTGCGCATGTCAGGTAACTTCGATGCCGCCATCGAGCACTACCATGCGGCGCTGAAGATCGATCCGGACTTCGACTACTCGCAACTTGGGCTGGGCGATACCTACGCGCTGATGGGCAACCAGACGCAGGCGAGGGTCGAGTACGACAAGGCCATTCAGAAAGCGCACACCGAGGCGGACCGGTTGTCCTACGCATTGCAGAGTGCGACTACCTGGGCGCGCGAAAATAATTTTGCCGAAGCCGACAAAGCCTTTGCCCTGGTTGCCGAAAAGGCTCACGCCGCCGCCTTCGACCTCATCGAAGCCGAGGCCCATCGCATGATGAGTCTCTACCAGACCGACGATGCCGAGGCCCTGAAGCACCTGGCCGCCGCCGAAGAAGCCCTCAATCACCCGAGCAGCAGCATTTCGGAGTCCGACCGTGAGGATGAACGGGGCCGCATCCTGCGCTATCGCGCGGTCCGCGCCGATCACGCCGGCAACCAGGAGCTGGCCACTCAAACCCTGCAGCAGCTGGAGACCATGGCGGGCAGCACGCGCAGCGCCGTGGTGCAGAGTTCGTATCATGGCGCAGCAGGGACGCTGCTGATGAGCAAGCAGAAAATCCCGGAAGCGATTGCCCACCTGGAAGAAGATGAAGACAACCCTTACTCGCTGGAACTTCTCTCCCAGGCCTATTCGATCAGCGGCGCCAGCGACAAGAGACACGAAGTCGAAGTCAAATTGCGTTCCAGCAATGCCCCCACCATGGAACAGGCCATGGTCGTGCCGGCCGCCCGCTCCCGGCGGCCGGACGGCGAGTAGCGATGGACAGTCATCAGTCGTCAGTCGTCAGGCGTCCGCCAATCGTGATCTTCAGCCGAACGGCTGACGACCGACGACCGATGACTGCCTTCCGTGGTACGCTCCACTTCTCATGACAGACGTCAAACGTGAACGTCGCTCCGGACCGCGGGTTGCGGCGCGGGTGCCGGTCTCCATCAAGTCCCAGGCCGGGTCGGTCGAGACCACCGGCTTCACTCGCGATTTGAACAAGGGCGGGATTTTTCTCTATACCGATTCTCGCATCGTTGCCGGTAGCGAACTGGAGATGGTCCTGATTCTGCCGCCCGAACTTACTCAGGGGACGAAACAGTGGGTATGCTGCCGGGCGTCAGTGGTACGAGTCGAAGACAGTGAAGACGGTGGAGACTTTGGCGTGGCCGCAAGTATCCGCAGCCTTGAGGTCTTGCCCGAAATACCCAGCTAAATCTCTGATCAGGCTCGACTTGTGCGCATCCGGGTGCGCTCCTGGGAGAGTTGCGGACGGTTCCGGTCGGGGTCAGAAAAAAACGCAGAATATCTGAAATTACTGGTGCATATGCATCACTATTGGTGCAATAATGCAGACCCCTTGAGTTGCTCTGGCTCAAGGTATCTCTGATTCAGTCGATGCAGATTAGAGAGCTGCAATTCTGATCTGAGTCAACGATCGCGAATATTCGGGTGGTCCGGTATGTGGATCGAAAAATTGTTCGCCGGCGTATTGCGTGTCCTCACCCCGCTGGGGCCGCGTTATATCAGACTTTCATTGGCACAGCGGATTTACCTGATGTGGCTCTTCCGCAACTTTCAAGTCCTGCCCCTGCCCGTGCTGACGCGACGGCAACGCCGTATGATCGACGCGTTATGCGTAGAGCCTCGCTTCGTCTCCCTGACGGATTCGGATGGCTGGACAGCCCCGATCCTGGGGACGCTGGAGCGACGGCCGCCAATTTCTCCGACTCCTCGCCCCAACCCGAGGAGTGCGGACGCGGTGTCGCCCTTCGTAGCAGATCTGTCCAATGCGGAGCATCGTTCCTGAGCGTGATCAGGTTTCGAAGTTTCCAGTTTCCTTCGACGCACGCAGTCTTCCCAGCATCCAAGTAGCCGGATGCGAAAATCAAATCTACAAAAACGCAATCCGCATTTCTCCAGTGATTGGGTTGCGGAGAGAATGTGCTACGCGCTTTCTTCGGGATAACCCGACGGCGGCCCGCAAATAATCAGGTATTGCGTGCATCTTCGGGAACAAGATCCTGTATCGGCCATCCCCAGTGTATCCGCAGGTGATCTAAGCTTCGGGTCGCGGTTCAGAAGCTACACTCAGCATTTATGGAGAGTCCTCGCGCGCTGCTTCCGGTGGGAGATGTGACCGCTGCCTCGAGGCTTCTGACCCTCATCGGCATGGTTGTAGGCATAGGCGGACTCTATTTCGGACGTCCGGTATTAATCCCGCTCGCGCTTGCCGGCGTTCTCGCATTTCTGCTGGCCCCGATCGCTCGCCTGCTCGAGAAATGCCGCCTCGGGCGCGTTCCCTCTGTACTCGCGGTTCTGCTGGTGTGTCTGGCGATACTCACGGCGATCGCCTGGGGAGTGGTCAGCCAACTGAAGCAAGTCATGGTTCATCTTCCCGATTACAGGGCAAATATTCACAGCAAAATCGAGGCCATTCGCCCGTCGGCAAGTGGCGGCCTGGGCAAGGCTACCGAAACGGTTAACAATCTCAGCAAGGATCTGTCCGCCGCCGCGGAAACAGCCGGAAACCAGAAACCCGCCAGGAATGGCGGAAAAGAACCGATTGCAGTGCAGGTCTCCCAGCCGCCTGGAACGGCTGGAGAGTTGCTTCGCAACGTGGTGGGACCGCTTACGGGTATTCTGGAAACCGCGGGGATCGTCGCGATTTTCACCCTGTTTATTCTGATGAAGCGCGAGGACCTGAGGAACCGGCTCCTTCGTCTGGCGGGTAAAGGTCGGCTGAACCTCATGACCGACGCCCTGCACGACGCCTCCAATCGTCTGAGCCGCTATCTGTTGTTGCAGATGGTGGTGAATGGCGGTTACGGACTGCTCTTCGGATTGGGGGTCCATGCCATCGGGATACCCCATGCCCTGCTTTGGGGCATTCTCGCATGCTTCTTTCGTTTTATTCCATACGTCGGTTCCCCGGTTGCCGCCCTTTTGCCCATGGCGATGGCCATGGCAGTCTTTCCGGGCTGGAGTCAAGTGGGTCTGACGTTCGCCCTGTTCCTGCTCCTGGAAATTGGAACGGCGAACTTCATCGAGCCCTGGTTGTACGGTGCGCACACCGGAATTTCGTCACTGGCAATACTTGTAGCGGCTGTTTTCTGGGGCATGCTCTGGGGCCCCGTGGGTTTGATTCTGTCCACACCCTTGACCGTTTGCCTCATACTCCTGGGCAGGTATGTCCCGCAGTTGAGCTTTCTCGAAATTGTGCTGGGCGACGAACCTGTTTTGTCTCCCTACGTGCACTTCTATCAGCGACTGTTGGCGCTCGATGAGGAAGAGGCGACCGAGATCGCAGAAAGCTATTTGAAAGAGAATCCGCTCGGATCTCTTTACGATTCAGTACTGATCCCAGCGCTCAGCCTGGCCGAACACGACCGGCACACCGACGCTCTCGACGAAAGCAGAACCAAGTTTATCCACCAGAGCACCCGGGAATTGATCGAAGAGCTGTACGAAGGCTCGAACCCGGCTTCTGACCCCGAGGATGGTTCGTCCGCGATTCCGCTGGCACCGGTTGCAACTAAAGTGGTTTGCATTCCGGCAAGGGACGAAGCAGATGAGATCGTCGGCACCATGGTTCTACAACTCCTTCGCCGCGCAGGGCACGATGTGCATGCCCTGCCTATCGGTCCGATCCCTAACATGTTGGAAGAGTTGGAACAACTGCACCCCGACACAGTCTGTGTATCGGCCTTACCTCCCTTTGCCGTGGGACAGGCGAAATCTCTGTGTAAGCAAATCCGGAATTGCTGCCCCACAGCGACCATAGCCTTGGGTCTTTGGGGGTTTCAAGGTGGCATCCCGAAGGCTCGAGAGCGAGTCGGGCTTTCATACGCCGACGTGATTGGAACTTCCGTGGAAGAAGTTGTCTCTCTGTTAGGAGCAAACACGGTCCTCGCAGCCCCAACGGTGCATGCAGCGTTCGAAGGTGCCGAAGACTAAAGCGCGGCCACCATCCGGTTTTAACGCTGGTACCTGTCATTAGTGCCGAATATACAGCGTTCACGTTATTACGTTTCTCTTGCTCTCCGGCTACGATGTTCTGTCGAGTTAAATGCAAGAGGCATATAGAAAATAAGACAAGCCTCCAGCCTTTGCCCTGGAGAAATTGTGAAGGAGCGACAAATTGAGCATTTGGACCATCCTCTTCGTAGTTCTGTTAATCGCCTGGATCGGTGGTTTCGTTGTATTCCACGTGGCTGGCGGCCTTATCCATCTATTGCTGCTCTTGGCTGTGATCTCTTTGATCCTGCATTTCGTCATGGGCAAACGGACGGCTTAGATCTGTGCTCAGGCAGGATCTCGCGCAGGCCATCAAGGATCATGTCTAGGGCGGTCCCGATGCCTTCTCACCCAAGCTCCCACTCATCGTAGATGTGCTGATAGTAGCCACGTTCCGCGCTCATGGCTGCGCGCGGTCAGGCCTTCGTGGACACCGATCTCCGGACGGAATGGGCGCGGGCGTGCGCCCCCGTGGGACTGCGCAAGCTGGAGGTGGTCAGGCCGGAAGACGGTTATCCTTGGCACAGGTATAATAGCTTGATCGTTCACGATCTGCGGCGTTCTGCAATCACGGGAACTCTGGCGTGCCGGAAAAAATTGCGATGAAGATTTCAGGCCACAGGACGAGGTTGGTGTTTGACCGCTATCACATCGTGAGCACCGACGACGTTGCCGCAGCCATGCGGCGCGTGGAATCTGCAAGCGTAGTAGCCGGGAAAAGGGACAGTGCAAACTTAGTGCAAAAACCCGGCCCGCGTTACCCGTAAGTCCTTGAAGGGCGCGTAGCTCAATTGGCAGAGCAACTGACTCTTAATCAGTAGGTTGAAGGTTCGATTCCTTCCGCGCTCACCATCTTTTCAACCCTCACTGATAGCGGCGCTTCGCGCTGATTCGCCGGGTTCCTGCAGCAATCATGCTTTCGCGGCTTTGCCCAATCTTCTGGAAGTGACCGGCTTCATGGTTCACTGCGCATGGGAGAAACGGCTTCCCGCCGCAAGCCGCGGAATGAAACCGAGGCTTCGTCGTGCCCTTCTGATTACGCGACGGTCTGGGAACCTGTGAGTGTTGCGATGTCCTAGTTAGCCCTAGGCTATGGCTCCTGAGAGTTGAAGACTTGGGGCCATGCCATTCCCCCAAAAAATTCATCGGCCCCCGATCTCTCGACTCCTGATCCTAACCCTCACACTCTTTCTTGTTTCCGCACCAACAGTCAGCATTGCGGCCTCTTCTTCTTTCGGCGGTCACAGCTGGCGCCATCGAGCCCTCGCAGCCAGCCCATCGAGCCTAGTCTTTGGCAATGTTCAAGTGGGTAGCGCAGGGACGCAATATCAAACGTTGACCAACTACGGTACTTCGACGGTGACCATTTCCCAGGCTACCGTCACCGGAGTGGGTTTCGGCTTGAGCGGTTTGAACTTGCCCGTGAGCCTGAGCCAGGGAGAGAGCGTCACCTTCAACGTGACTTTCAATCCCGAAGCTGGAGGCGACGCCAGCGGAGCCATCAGCATGGTTTCGAATGCGGTGAATCCGAATCTGGCTGTTGGTCTCTCGGGTACGGGCGTCTCTGCCGGGCGGTTGACATCCAGCGCGGGCGCATTGGACTTCGGCAGCGTGGCCGTGGGCGCGAGCAAGGTCATGACGGCGACGCTTACTGCCACCGGATCAAGCGTGACCATCATGTCAGCGGCTACTACCAGCCCGGAATTCCGCCTCAGCGGGTTGTCGCTGCCCGCGACCATCGCCGCCGGACAGAGCGCCCCGGTTTCGCTGACCTTCACACCGCAGAGCAGCGGCGCTGCATCCGGCAACATTTCGCTCGCCAGCGACGCCGCCAATACGCCGGTGGTCGAAACTCTATCTGGGTCAGGTACAGCGGCGACGGCGTCACACGTGGTCACTCTTCGCTGGAATCCCAGCATCTCTCCGGTGGCGGGATACAACGTGTACCGCAGTGCCACGCCGGGCGGCCCCTATGAGAGGGTCAACCCGTCGGTGGCAGCGGGGACGAACTACCAGGACAGTTCGGTTCAAAGTGGAATGACGTATTACTACGTCGGTACAGCGGTCAGCGCGGGTGGGATTGAAAGCCCATACTCGAGCCCGTCACAAGCCACGATTCCCAGTCCGTAGGCAGGCGCGCGCGAGGCTGCCCCACCCTTGCGTTCTTCGCAAGGGTGGGAACTCGAAGCCGCCCCGGAAACGAGGATGAGTTGTTGATTAAGGGCAGTGCTTCCCACCCTTCGAAAACCACGAAGGGTGAGGCAGCCTCAGTTCGAAGCGGTCGGGAACCATGAGTGGGCCAGCGGGGTTATCGGGATTTTTCGTCCAGCTTGAGGGAGAGCGAAAACGCATCCACGCGGTTGCGTCCGGCCTTCTTTGCCCGGTAGAGGGCGGCGTCGGCGCTTTGCAGCAGGGTTTCGAGGGTGGTGTCCAGATCGCAACTGGTAACGGTTACGCCCATGCTTACGGTGACCGAGAGCGCGCCTGCTGGCGTCACGATCGCGTCGCGGGCAACCAGACGCCGGATTTCATCGGCGCGGCGCGCGGCGGTGTGCAGGTCGCAGCCCGGCAGCACCAGGATGAACTCTTCGCCACCGTAGCGCCCGGCCACATCGTAAAGTCGCAGATCTGACTTCAGGCGGCGGGCTACTTCGGCCAGCACCGCGTCTCCCGCGGGATGACCCAGAGTGTCGTTGATCTGCTTGAATCCGTCCACGTCCGCCATGATGACTCCCGCCGGCCTGCCCTCGCGCTGGGTGCGGACCAGTTCACGTTCGAGCGAAGCCAGAATCTCGGCGCGGCTCAGCAGGTTGGTAAGGAAATCGTGAGTGGCGGAAAACCGGAGACACTGCTGCAGATCGAGAATCCGTTTGCCCACCAGGATGCGGGCCCGCAACTCCGACGGATCAACCGGCTTGGCCAGATAGTCGTCGGCGCCGGCCTCCATGGCGGTCAGGAGATTCTTCTTGCGGTCCTTGGCGGTCAGCATGACGGTGTAGATGTAGTTCCCGTTTGAGCTCAGGGCTCGAATGCGGCGGCACAGCTCGATGCCGTCGAATCCAGGCATGACCCAATCCAGCAAAGCAAAGGTGGGAGCGTCGGGGGCCTGCAGAATTTCCCAGGCGTCGGTGCCGTTTTCAGCCGTGACAAAATCGAAGCCGGACTCTTCCAGGCACTCGCTGACGCGCGCGCGGTCGAGCTTCGAATCATCAACAAGAAGTATCTTCACCGGGTAAATGCCCTGGCTGATTCTGGACATATTAATCGGCAGGAGCAAGATACCGTCCGGAGCACGAAGGGGCCTGTACTTCCGAAGGGCGTGTAGATTTCCCGGGTGTCCTCTCCAAGCTTCGCTTGGGCGGGGACTCTACTGCCTCCACGGTGAGGCTTCTAGATCTGCGCCACACCGCCGTCAACGAACAATTCGCTGCCGGTGACAAAACTGGAGTCGCTTGAGGCCAGGAACAGGACAGCAGTCGCAATCTCCTCCGGCCGGCCCATGGTGCCTCGCGGGATGAGAGAGACGAACCAGTCCACGGTCTCCTTGGGAAGACCATCCAGAATAGGTGTATCGATGGTGCCGGGGCTGATCACGTTGACCCGGATATTCCGTGCCTTGAGATCCAACGTCCAGGTCCGGGCAAAGGAGCGCAGCGCTGCCTTGCTTGCGCAATAGGCGCCGAGGCCTGGTAAACCTTTCACGCTCGCGATGGAGGCATTCATGATGATCGATCCCCCGTCGCTGAACAGCGGCAGGGCTTTCTGCACCGTGAATACCGTGCCTCGGACATTCACCCCGAAAACCTTGTCGAAGTGCGCTTCTGTCATAGCGCCGATGGGAGCCATGTCGCCATAGCCGGCACTGGCGAAGAGGACATCGATCCGTCCCTTTTTCTGTTTTACCGTGTCGTACAGCCGGTCAAGATCGGCGAGGTTCGAGGCGTCACCCTGCACTCCGGTGACATTCTTGCCGATGGCCTTTACCGCTTCGTCCAGCTTCTGCTGGCGGCGGCCGGTGATGAAAACGTATGCTCCTTCCTCGACGAATAGCTTGGCGGTAGCCAAAGCCATTCCCGAGGTTCCTCCGGTGATGACGGCGACTTTGTCCTGTAGCTTGCCCATGGAATTTCCCTTCAGAGACCAGCGTTGTGTGAGAGTCGATAGTTAGACATAGATCGAAGTGAAATCGATGCACAAAATGATTCTGCCTGGGCACACTCTGGAGCTCAGGAAACTCTCAGGGCCTTGCCGACTGTCTCTTGAGTTCTTCTCGGAATGCCCGTTCTCTCTCGGCGACATAGCTCTTGTAGCCGTCGCTGTCGATAAAGGGGTTTGCTCCGCCAGGCTTCATCCGGGCGAACTTGGCTTCCATGCCGTAGTAGTCGCCATGGGCGCCGAGAAACACATCGCAGGGCAGGCTCTTCAGCACCTTGAACGTGCGTTCATAATCCTGAGCAATTTGCGGATACTGTGTGTTGCCGACCAGCTTGTATCCGGGATTCACATTTGGACTGCCCACAATCACCACATCGTATGACTTGCCGCCAGCGCTGACTTTCGTGGTCCAGGTGGTGGTGCCCCGGGTGTGACCTGGGGTGAGATGTGCGACCAGCACGGTGTCTCCCAGGCGTACTTCGTCACCATCGTGCAGCACCCGGTCCACCTTTGTGGCTTGGAAGTGCGTATTCGAGGAAGCGCCATACTGGAAATCAGCCTTGCCACCCGATTCGATTACGGGTACATCAGCGTCCATCACAAAATATTTGGCGCCGGTCATTTCTTTGACACGAGCGCTGCCCGCGCAGTGGTCGCCATGGGCATGGCTGATCAGCAGTATCTTGATGTCGCTGAAATGGAATCCGAGTTTCTCGACGCTATCCTTGATGAGCGGAACCGAGCTTTCCAGGCTGCTGTTAATCAGGATGTGTCCCTGCGGCGTCGTGATCAGGTACGAGGCCAGCCCCTTGCTGCCCACGTAGTACACATTCCCGACAACACGGTGCGGCGGAAAGGGCTCGGTCCAGGCGGGGTCACTCTGCGCCGCGGCGCTCCCGGCTAGCCAAAGTAACGGGAGCGCGATCAAAAACCGGAAATCTTTACGCATGCGGCCGATCTCCCTCGAGCGGATTGAATATTCAAGATCGCAGTCCAACCCCGCCCAGACTGACTGACGACACTCTCGCAGGGAACTTCCGGCTGATCTGAACCCGATCGAGCGTCGGTTCGCGCCAGCGGCCATTCGACTGGAGTCGGCAACGGACTCGACCCGTTAACCGATCTTCTCCGCGAGCTCGATGATGATTCCCTCCGGGCCGCGAACATAGCAGAGCCGGTAGCTGTCCTCGTAGCGTTCCAGCTCACCGACGAGTTTGGCGCCGCGGGCTCGCAGGCCGGCAACGACCGCATCGATATCCTCGACGGCAAATGCGAGGTGGCGGATACCCGGCGTGTTCGCCGGCGCGTGCCGGTTGTCGCCCTGGTTTGACGGCGAGTGGAACTTCGTCAGCTCGAGTCGTCCGTTGCCGTCCGGAGTTTGCATCATCGCAATGTCCGCCCGGACGCCCTCGAGCCCCACGACGCGGTCCACCCAGCGACCTTCGACAGGCGCCTCGCCCTGCAGCACGAGTCCGAGCTCGACGAAGAACTCAGTCGCGGCTGCGAGGTCGTCAACCACGATGCCGACGTGCTCCATCCGTTGGATAGCCATGTGCTCGATGGTACAAGACTGGGACCGCGGTGCCAAAACGCTGGCATTTTTTGCAGGATATGAAGGGTGGGGGCCTGATATTCCGCGAAGGCTCAAGCGGCGGCCGGGGTGTTCATGCCCTGTTGTCCTGTCGAAAACAAAAATCCCCGCCCAGGCGGAGCTTGGACGGGGCACACCCTCGTACTCGGAGGATTAGTCGCTGGCTGGTTGGCTCTCGATCAGCGGCGGATAACGCGGATCTGGCGGCGTGACCAGTCGGCCGGTGCGGCGCATGGTTGAGCAATCGTAGGAATAGACCGCGCCGCAGAGCAGGCACGCCTGGTAGGCACTGCCGTGCACGCCGGCGTGCGGCCAGGTGAATTCGTGCCGGCAGCACATTTCGATAAGCCGTTGCAGGAGGGAATTTGTCATGGCTGCTTTCGATTCCTTGGTTGTAACTGGTGCTGTCAACAACCTACTACCAGATGCCTTCCATGCGAGCTTGTTTATTGGTCATCGGCGGCGGGAATTTGGACACTGTACCGTCTCATTACCCGGTTACCGAGGGAGGTGTAACGTAACTGCCCCGCTGACGGCGGCGGGCGGAACTACTGGAATTCCTTGAAGGGCGCGGCTTGCGTTACGGTAGGAGTGCAGAGTTTTGAGCCGGTCCGCAGGTTGAGCGGCGCGCTGTTTTGAGAGCACACGAGGCGCGGCAGGAAAGCGGGACATCATGAAAGAGGGACAACATGCATAGTGCGAATGTGCCTGAGACCATGCGGCGCAGTTCGAGAGTGCCGATCACCCTTCCCATCGCCGTTACCAGCCTGGAGCCGAGCGCGCCTTTTTCCGAAATATGCGAGACCCTGGTGGTCAGCGCGCATGGTTGTGCCATATTTTCTCCCACCCGGCTCGAAGCCGGTATCCCGGTGCAGTTTCGGCGCAAGGGAGGCGGCGCGGCCAAGGCTCACGTGGTTGAGTGCAAGCCAATGGGAGCGGGCCAGCAGGGCTGGCAGTTGGCGGCGAAGCTCGACCGGCCGGAAAATTTCTGGGGACTGGAAGCCTGTCCCGAAGATTGGGGACGGCTGCTCGAGATCCACTCTGACGATCCGCAACCGCCGCGCAAGCTGCCGCGAAGCGACAAAGCCCAACCCGGCGCACCTGGATTGAAGATCGTATCCGAGAAGGGCCATGCGCAATTGACTGACTACGACATGCGCGCCATCGTGGCCGAGTTTGTACAGCCCCTGCATGCGGAAGTGGTGGCGCTCAAGGAAAAGCTTGCGCAGGGAGACGCCAAACGCAGCCGCTTCGACATATCGCTGTCACACATTCCACCCGAGGTGGAAGAGAAATTGTGGGTACGGCTTCGGGAAGACCTGGGGACCCAGGTGCTGAAGCAGACGCAGGAGCAATCAGCGCAGGTGCTGGGATCGGCCCAGACCATGATCGAGCAGAACATTGTCCGGGCATTGGAAGGATTCCGGCAGCAGGTGGCGCAGCAACTGCAAACCGTCCAGCAGAATGCGCAGGGGTTGTCGGAAGAGATTGCCGAAGCGGTGGGCCAGCACTTCAATTCCAACGCGGAGAAATTTCAGAAGCAGGCGGCGGACGCCGGCGCCCGGGCACAGCACCAGAGCGAGGAACACTTCCGCTCGCTGCAGCAACGTCTGGGTGAAGAGCACAATGCCTACCGCCGGGAAATGCAGAAGGCGCAGGACACGGTCTCAGCCGAATCCTCGCGGCTGCAGACGCAAGTCAGCGCTCTGGGCGGGCGCATCGCGCAACTGGACGACACCGCATGCCGGCTCGAATCGGGGATGGAAACCAGGCTTTCGCAGATGGCCAGCGACCAGATATCCGCAGCCCGGGTGCAGCTGGAGAGCGCAGTCGATGTCGTGCTCAAAGAGTTGGGTACGCGGAACGCCAAGGAGCTCGACCGTCAGCTGGAGGACGCACGCGGAAAACTGAAGATTGTGCAGAAGGGAATCGAAACCTCGGTGTCCGACCTGGTCAAGACCGAAGTCGCCGCCAGCCTGCTCTCCTTCGGGCAGACCATGGAAGAGCTGGCGCAGGATTCGGTGGGACGGTGGCGGACGGCGCTGAGCCAGGACCTGACTTCAGTCGCCAGGATTCTGGGCAGCGGATTCCAGAAAGAACCTGCGTCGAGCCGCGGCCAGCAGGAAGCGGAAGAATAGTGTCCGCCCCAGCGGCGGGCGGGACGCCCGCCGGACAGCCGGCGAGACGCCGGCGCTACTCTCGGTCTCATTTCTTCAACAGGGCGTCGAGTCCGGCTTGGGCGATGGCTTCGTCGATCTCGGACTTCGCGCCACTGGCCGCGATTCCACCCAGGATCTGGCCATCCACCTGAATGGGCAGTCCGCCCTGGTTGGGGAAGAAGTCGGGAAAAGCCAGGACTTCGACGTCGCCCTTTTTCATCGCGTCGGCGCCGCTCTTGGACGGAGCCCGGTAGAAGGCGGCATGGCGTGCTTTTCGCTGCGCAAATTGAATGGTGTTGAGCGACGCGGCGTCCGCTTTTTCCAGAAACAGCAGATTGCCGCTTTCGTCCACGATGCAGATCGTGACTTCGACATTTTGCTTTTTGGCTTCCGCCTCGGCGGCGGCGACCATGGTCTTGATCGCGGCCAGGTTCAGATATTTCCGGGTAGGAAGATCGGCGGACGACGTGGCCGCAACCGACGACGCCGTCGCAGCCAGGCTCAGCATCACAAATAGTAGTTTGAACATGCGCAGGATGCTACCAGTTGGCTTGCAGGTTTTCCAGTCAGACTTCGGGCGTCAGACTTCGGACCTCGGGCGTCAGACTTCGGACTTCCGACCTCCGACTTAGATGGCCGGGCCTCGGGGTTTTAAATTCGGGGCTTCGAAACCAAGCCCAGGTGGAAAACATGTCCGGCGTCGGAGTTTGTTCCACATTACGGGATGAAGAGTTCGAAGAAGGTTTGCCGAAGTCCGAGGTCCGAAGCCCGAAGTCCGAGGTCCGAAGTCTGCCGCCCGCTTCTAAGAATTCTTGCGGTTGAAGCGGCAGAGAGGTTGGGTGGCGCGGATTTTGCCACAGGCCAGCGCCATGGTCTCAAAGGCCCGTTCGTAGCGGAATTCCGGCTTGAGATATGGCTTTCTGGCGCTCCGGCGTCCATCGTCCGCGAGCTTCTCCGCGCTCGAGTTTTTCTCATTCATGGGCAAGGCGCCGCCGCTTCATTCAAACGGGAGATGTTGGCCACCAGGGACAAGCTTTTTCTCAAACAGACTACCATCAATGCGAGCCGTCGATGTTGCCGGTTATGATGACTTCCCCGGTGAGCGATTCAAGCGGTCGCGCAGCGAGTGAAAGAACGCGGCGATGTCGCGGGCCAGCAATTCAGGCTCTTCGGAGGCCGCAAAGTGCGCCCCGCGGGGCATTTCGGTCCAGTGCTGAAGGTTGTAGCCGCGTTCGATCCAGGGCCGCGCGGGGAAGGGCGCCTCCCCGGGGAAGTGTGCGATACCACACGGTACGCGAACCCACTCGCCCGCTTTGAAGTGGAGCGGCGCCAGCTTCGACTCGTAATAGAGACGGCAGGAGGAGTGGATGGTTTCCGTCATCCAGTAGAGCGTCACATTGCTGAGCAGTTCGTCCCAGCTGAAGCGGCGCTCGACTTCGCCCTCGCAGTCGGACCAGTCGCGAAATTTCTCAATGATCCAGGCGGCAAGTGCGGCCGGAGAATCGTTCAAGCCGTACGCACCCGTCTGCGGAGTATTGCGTTGCAAGTGGGCATAGGCGCCAAAGTCAACGTACCAGCGGTCGGAGTCATCGAGGGATTTCTGCTCGACGTCGGAAAGCGTGCTGCCCGGCTCCAGGTGCGGCCGGTACGATCCCGGAATGTAGTTGAGATGAATTCCCATGATCCGGTGGGCGTGGCGCAATCCCAGGATTGTGCTGACCGATGCGCCGAAGTCGCCGCCCTGTGCGGCAAAGCGCTCATAACCCAATTCCGCCATCAGGCCGGCCCAAAGTTCGGCGATGCGCCAGGTGTTCATCCCGGGAGCCGCGGGACGTTCTGAAAAGCCAAATCCCGGAAGTGACGGCACTACCACGTCGAATGATTGCGCGGGGTCTCCTCCGTAGCTTGCGGGGTCGGTCAGAAGCGGAATGATCTTGAGCATTTCGAGGAACGAACCGGGCCAGCCATGAGTCAGGACCAGCGGAATGGGCGCCGGTCCCTTGCCGCGCTCGTGAATAAAGTGAATGCCGATGCCGTCGACGGCGCAGCGATAGTGGTGGAAAGCCGACAGCTTCTCCAGTTGCGCCTTCCAGTCGAACTCATCTCTCCAGTAGTCGCACAGCCGCTGCATGAAGTTGAGATCGACGCCGTAGGTCCAGCCTGAGCCGTGTATTTCATCAGGCCAGCGGGTGCGGGCCAGCCGCTGGCGGAGGTCTTCCACTGCGGCTTCGGAATAGGGCAGGGAAAATGGCTCGATGGTCAAGCGCGGAACCTCTTCAGCCAGTATAGATAAAAGCCGGACGTAGGGGCGGGTGTCCTCACCCGCCCGGCCGGGCAAAGCCCGGCGAGCGTTTGGCTGCCTAACGCCAGGCCCCGTGGATTTTGGGTTTGGAGTGGGGTCCGGCAAGTTTTCCAGTGGCCAACCCGCCAACACCGCGGCGAGCTGTGCTCGCCCGCCCGGACGAGGGCATCCGGGCCTACGAATGATTTCGTTTAGCATGGAAGCGTGCTTGAGACGAAACCCTTCCGGCAAGTGGGATTGGCGCGCGCCCTTTCCAAGCTCGGTCACTGCTCCCGCTCCGAGGCCGCGGAGCTGATCCGGGCGGGGCGGGTGAAGCTCAATGGCTCAGTGCGTCGCGATCCTGAAGCGCGCGTCCGCCCGGAGCGCGATCGAATGGAAGTGGACGGTCAGCCGCTGGCCGTCAGCGCCAGGATTTACCTCATGCTCAACAAGCCGCGTGGAGTGGTGACCACTGCCTCCGATGAAAAGGGCCGGCAAACCGTATATTCGTTTCTGGATTCTGCCCAGCCCTGGGTGGCTCCCGTCGGGCGGCTGGACAAAGCTAGTGAAGGGCTGCTCCTGTTGACCAATGATTCGGAGTGGGCGGCGCAAGTGCAGTCGCCCGCGTCACACCTGGACAAAACCTACCACGTCCAGATCGACCGGGTCGCCGACTCGGCATTGCTGGAATCTCTGGGCAAGGGCGTCAGGACGGAAGAGGGCGAGTTCCTGCGAGTGTCGGAGGTTCGCATCCTGCGCGGCGGCAAGCGCAATAGCTGGCTCGAAATAGTTCTAGATGAGGGCAGGAACCGCCACATCCGGCGAATGCTGTCATCGCTGGGCGTCGCCGTGCTGCGCCTGGTGCGGGTTGTGATTGGCCCGCTTCCGCTTGGAGAACTGCCCAAAGGGAGGGTGCGTGCGCTGACTGGCGATGAGAAGCATGCCATCGATAAAGCTTTGGGCGGCGCTTCCGACGCCGGCGGAATGCGGTCGCCGCGTACCAACTCTCGCCGGCAATCTCGCCAGCCGGGTCCCCCTCGAATCAGACCGTAACAATCACGGCGCTGCAGCGATTCTTGCCCACGCGGCGGTAACTGTGGCGGACGGCCGAATCGAAATAGACGGCATCGCCCTCCTCGAGGACGTGCCGCTCCGAACTTATGGTCAATTCCAGCTTTCCGCTGATCAGGTACAGCAACTCCACTCCGGGATGCTGATGGGGGCGCACTTGTTCCGCAGGCACCGCCTCAAACTCGGCGTAGAAGGCGTTCAACTTTCGTTCACTGGCCTTGAAGTCCAGGCTCTCGAAGTTGTAGGCAATTACACTCGAGCCGGCATTCTCCGGAAACTTCAGGCGCTCCTGCCTGCGAACGATCGAAACCACATGACGCTTGCGCTCATCGGTGAAGAAGAAGTCCAGGCCGACTCCGAACACCATGGCAATCCGCAGCAGGGTCGGCAGCGTGGGAAATAACTTTCCGCGCTCCAGTTTCGACAACATGGCCGGCGACAACCCGGTGTGCCTTCCCAGTTCGACCAGTCCCAGGCTTTTCTTCAGCCTGAGGTTCCGGAGCTTCTCCCCGAGAGCGTAAGGTTTAAGACCCTCAACGATGGTGTTGTTCATCGCAGCCGGCCCCGTTTTCTCTGCCGGAAAAATCTCAGGCCTTTTTTGACTGCCAGGCAAACCATTTCGGCGTGCGCGTCAGTTTTCACAACAAGATAATAATTGTGCATTACAGTTAATACATCGCGAGCGTGAACCCGCGCAAGAGCAAAGTAAGCAAAATCAAATAAAAGATTCGGAGAACAACATGAAAACATTAGACGTGGTGGCGGCGGTACTGCTGGTAGTGGGAGGCTTGAATTGGGGATTGGTGGGCATCGCCCGCTTCGACCTGGTTGCGGCCATCTTCGGCATGCATTTCGGCGAAGCTTCAATGCTGAGTGCAGCGGTTTACGTGCTGGTTGGCCTGGCGGCCTTGTATCAGGCGGTTTCCTTCAAGGCAATTCAACGCCGCTGGGGCCATGACACCGTAATGGCCAGGTAGAGATCGGGACGGATTGGCAGGCAACAGCAAAAGCATAGCGGTGCAGGCAACGGGAAGACGCCATACGGTATCTTCCCGTTTCGCACTGGGCAAACAATTCATGAACCTGATCGAAACACTCAGCCAGGATGACCGCATCACGGTGCGACGAGGTGGCGCTCCGGATCCGGAAGGCAGCTGCGTCATTTACTGGATGCAGCGGGCGCAGCGTGCCAGCGACAATCCCGCCCTGGATGTGGCCGTCCGCGCGGGCAATGAACTGAAGAAGCCGGTAGTGGTGTTTTTTGCGCCCGTGCCGTTTTATCCTCGCGCCAACCTTCGTCACTACTGTTTCCTGGCGGAAGGCATTCCGGATATTGCGGAAGAGCTGGCGGCGCGCGGCGTCGGGTTCGTCCTGCGCCCTTATCCCGATCACAGCCTGTTGAAGTTTTGCGGGGAAGTGCGGCCGGCGATGGTGATTGGCGATGAGAATCCCATGCGGGAGCCGGAGCAATGGCGAGTGAAAGCGGCAAAAAAGATCCGCGTGCCTTTGTGGACAGTGGACGCGGACGTGGTCGTGCCCACGAAGCTGTTGTTGAAGGAACAATTCGCGGCACGCACCATCCGGCCGCGCATCCACGCCCTGCTGCCGCGGTTCCTGGAGCGGCCGCAGAATCTGAAACCTCAGCTCCGGTGGACTTCCCGGGCGTGCCCGTATTCGCTCCGGCCGTATGACGACTTCATCTCCGGGTGGAACCTGGACCGCTCGGTGCAGCCGGCTCCGGGCTGGCGTGGTGGAAGCAAGCGCGGCCTGTGTGTGCTCCGGGAATTCGTGAGCAGGCAACTGGCGGACTATTCCGAGTCCCGCAATCACCCGGAACAGAAAGGCACGAGCCGGCTTTCTCCTTATCTGCACTTCGGGCATCTGGGTCCGCTCACGGTAGCGCTCGCGGTACAGCGCAGTGACGCTCCCGCCAGGGCGAAGGAGGCGTTTCTCGAACAGGTGATTGTGAGGCGCGAGCTGGCCATCAATTTCGTGCGCTTCAACCCGGCCTACGACTCCATGGAGTGTCTGGAACCCTGGGCCCAGCGCTCTTTATCCGAGCACGCCCGCGACCAAAGGAGCGTCATCTACAGCGAAGAACAATTGGAGGAGGGCCTGACCCACGATCCGCTGTGGAACGCGGCCCAGAAGCAGATGGTGCTGACGGGCTGGATGCATAACTACCTGCGCATGTACTGGGCGAAGAAGATCCTGGAATGGAGTCCGTCAGTGGGCGCGGCTTACCGGCGCGCGGTCGAGCTGAATGATCGATACGAACTCGATGGGCGTGATCCCAACGGTTACGCGGGAATCGCATGGGCGATTGTGGGCAAGCACGACCGGGCATGGTCGGAGCGTCCGGTGTACGGGAAAATACGCTACATGTCGCTGGCCAGCACCGGCCGGAAGTTCGATTCCAGGCGTTACATCGAACAGATCGCGCGGCTGCAAGAAAAAGCACATGTCCAATAACCCGTGGCTCACGTTCGCGCTCTTCCTCGGCCTGTGCTTCTCGGTGGCTGCCATAGGATCGGTGTGGACATCGACATCGGTCCGGACGTGGTATGTGCAGTTGCAAAAGCCTTGGTTCAATCCGCCCAGTTGGGTGTTCGGGCCGGTGTGGTCGGCGCTGTACTTCATGATGGCCCTCAGCGCCTGGCTGGTGTGGCGACATGCGGGATGGAGCGCACCCCGGGCGGCCTTCATACTCTTTTTTATTCAATTGGGGTTGAACCTGGCATGGTCCGGTCTATTTTTTGGTCTGCACCGTCCCGGACTGGCGTTTATTGACATCCTTGCATTGCTGGCCGCGGTGGTTGCGACCGCCATTGTGTTCCGCATATTTTCAACAGCGGCGTCCTGGCTTATGGTTCCTTACGCGCTGTGGATCATGTTTGCCAGCTTGCTCAACTTCGAAATCTGGCGATTGAATTCCGGGGCCTCATGAAAATTCTGATCACAGGCGCGACGGGCTACGTGGGAGGGCAACTGCTTCCCAGGTTGGTAGGAGCTGGGCACGAAGTAACCTGCATGGTGCGGAACCCTTCAAGCCTTAGCGGCGACTTGGCGGGTGCAAGAATTGTCGAGGCCGATGCTCTCCGTCCCGAGAGCCTGCTTCCCGCTCTGCAGGGGATCGAAGTTGCCTATTACCTGATTCATTCCATGGGTGGCGGCGAGGACGGCTTTGAGGAGCGCGACCGGCAAGCAGCGCAGAATTTCGCGTCGGCGGCGACGCAGGCGAGAGTGCAGCGGATCATCTATCTGGGCGGACTGACCTCGCAAAGCTCGCCCGTCTCGCATCATCTACAGAGCCGGCAGGAGAGCGGGGAACTGCTGCGCGAGTTCGGACCAGCTGTGACCGAGTTCCGCGCCGGCATCATCGTGGGAAATGGAAGCATGTCATTTGAGATCATCCGTTGTCTGACGGAACGGTTGCCCATCATGATCTGTCCGCGCTGGGTCATGACACGGACGCAACCGATCGCCGTCGGCGACGTACTCGACTACCTGGTCGCCGCCCTCAAGGTTCCGGGATCGATTGGCCAGATCGTCGAAATCGGCGGCGCCAGTATCGAGACCTATCGCAGCATGATGCTGACCTACGCGCAAATCAGGGGATTGAAGCGATGGTTATTGCGGGTCCCGGTGCTTACTCCACGACTGTCGTCCTATTGGCTCAACCTGGTGACCCCGTTTCCGGCTGCGATCACACGTCCCTTGATTGAAGGCCTGAAGACGGAAGTTGTCTGCGGCAGCGCCTATGCCGCCGAACTTTTCCCGGAAATTATCCCGATGCGTTACCGGGCAGCGGTGGAAGTGGCCTTGGGTGAAAGTGGTCCTGATAAATCTGTCGGTAAGTTGATTCGTCGTGGCGACTCGCACGTTGCTCTACGGCGTCGCGGTTCCATTTGCGATGTTCGGCAGACCATGGTCCATGCACCATCTGCCCAGGTGTTCGCTGTTTTGCAGGGCCTGGGCGGAAAACCGGGCTGGTTGTACGGCAACCTCTTGTGGCGAATGCGAGGATGGCTCGATCGCTGCCTGGGTGGTGTGGGGATGTCGAGAGGCCGCACGGGTGGAACCCAGATGCAGGTGGGGGACGGCGTGGATTTCTGGCGCGTCGAAGAAGTAGTCCCCGGAGAAGAAATTTTGCTTCGCGCCGAAATGAAATTGCCTGGACGGGCCTGGCTGCAATTCATCCTGCTGGCCGAGTCGAGGAAGCGCACGCTCCTCAGGTGCTGCGCATGGTTCGAACCTCGAGGACTGGCCGGCGAGCTCTATTGGGGATTGCTCTATCCCGTTCATGTGCTGATTTTCCGCGGTATGGTGCGGGCCATCGCGCGCAAATCAGAAAGCAGTTTCCACTCCGGCGTTGAGGCATTTCAGGGAAGCTAGGAAGCGACGTGCATGAAGGCGCAGGTGCTCAAGGCTTTGGCAGCCTGTTCCAGCTTTTGCAGGTCGTCGAGGGTAAAGTCAGGCCCGGCGGAGATCAGGTCGAAGCCCTTGTGGCAGACCTGAACCACGCCCAGAACGTTGTCGTTCCTGTCGAGGACGGGGGCGGTCATCAACTTGTGAATGGTCGCGGGGTGAAGTTCCTCGCCCTCTTCCGAAGTGGGCTTTACGCTCTCAAAGATACTGGCATGCTTGATGCGGGTAAAGTTGTTGAACAACTCAGTTTTTTTGGTGACCGCAGTGTGAGCCGCAACCGCCGAAGAACTGGAAATGGGGATGGATCCCGCGGTCGTAAGTTCAAAAGGGCAGAGAAACTTCAGTAGTCCATCCTCCAGGCGCAGCAGGGCCACTTCATTCGGCCGTACGCCAAAGAGCTTTCCGAGTTCGACGCAACATTGATCGGGAGTGCCCGCCCGAGCCAGTTGGCGCTCCAGCGCGGCGAGGTCGCGCGCAGGTGCCGCTGCTGCTGACCCACCCTGACCCGACCCGTGTTTATCTTGCGGCATGCCTCACCCAAGCGGAGATGATTCTCTGCTACGCCATGCTGACGTTATGTCGTGCCAACATCAAGTTACGGAGGAACGGTAGGGGGTACTGTGACTACCGTAACTTAGATCCAACAATCTGAATCAGAAGCCTGCAAGCTAAATACATTCCACGAAAGGCACCGGGTAAAACCTGTATTTTGAGGCGCTGCGAGCAACTCGGTCGATCTGTGCCGCACCCAAGCCTCCGGAAAGAAGTTCGAGCCATTAAAGGAGGCATAACGATATGCATGGTAGATACCAGTTCCTCAGTTCAATACTACTGGCCGTTGCCTTTCTTGCGCCGGCAGTGACCACGGGTTGTGCAACCCATAGGTATCGTGTCTACGATCCCTACCGGAACGAGTATCACCAGTGGGACAATCACGAAAGAGTTTATTATCACCAGTGGGTTGTCGAGAATCATCGCGATGGCCGCGACTATCGCAGACTCGACCGCGATCAGCAACGGTCATACTGGCAGTGGCGCCATGACCACGATCATGACCATGACCATGACCGGCACTAAGTCATGACCGGCCCAAAGTAAGGATGTAACTCCGCCACGGGACCCGCCATTGTAGGGCCGGCGTCCCGCCGGCTGTCAGGCGGGCGTCTCGCCCGCCCAGGGGCCGGTTGGCAAATAGCTATTCTGATGTGAGCGGTAAATGTTTTTCGCGCCAGCCGCGAATGCCACCGTCCATCGAGAGAACGTTCGTGTAGCCCATCTTCTGCAGGTTGTCAGCCGCCAGCGCGGAGCGGTATCCGCCGCCACAGTAGAGAACGAGTGGCGTGCTCAGCTCCGGCACGCGCTCTTCGATATCGCGCTCGATGATGCCTTTGCCGAGATGAATCGCATTCGGTAAATGATCTTTGGCGTACTCGCCCTCTTCCCGAACATCAATCAGCAGGAAGCGATCGCCGCGGTCAAGTCTGGCTTTGATTTCGTCGATGCTGGTTTCGCGAATTCGCTTCTTCGCATCTTCGACAATTTGCAGGAAACGAGCGGAATGCTGGTGTGCCATGAGGTTACGTCCCCGGGGTGATGTGCCAGCAGTATTTTAACGGAAATAGGAGTTACGTTATTCGCCGGAGCCGGCAGCAGCTTCGGAGGCTTGTTCATCGGGGTGGCGAGCATCGGGAGGAGAACTGAGGAATCTATCCAGGTCAGCTTTCAGTTTGGCTCGGTCTTCCTCGCTGAGGTCGGCAAACTCGAAGGGCTGCAGGCAGCCCTGGGTGGCCCACATCGGAAACAGCACCGCCGCTTTGCTGCGGATGGTGCTGCCACCTACGTGAAACATCACTTCCGCCTTGATGCCCTCATCCAGCGGGGCCTCGAGATGGAGCAGACCGCCAGTGATGGAGAGCTGGTGCAAGCGGGCCTGTATCTCTCGCCCGCTTTCCAGCCGGACCAAAGCCAGAATCGTTCCTGAGAGTTTTACCCGTGGGGCGCGGCGCGCCTCGGCTGCTTTTTTAGATTGGGACATACGTCATTCTTAATATGCCATTAGAGGGAGCGTAAGGGCAGATTACGAAAGAGTGCGGCCCAGGCATCCCCGCGGAGCGGTGATTCGTCTTATCTTCGCCTTGAGCAAGGAATGTGGCACCCACCTTAAGGATTAGTGTCCGGAAGGTGCATTCCAGGACACTTTCCGGCGGCCGCCTGGTAAGCATCTGGCGATTACCGGGGTTACTTTACCGCGGGCGGTTGCCGCCGTAAGCTGCGGCCTTATGGCATTCAATGCCCTGCTGATGTGCCGCGACGAGCATGCGCTCCGTATCCTGGGGAAGGCCCTGGACGAAGTGGCGATGGAGCAGGAAGTCTGTCTTTCAGCGCCCGAGGCCCTGGACCTGACCGTGCAGCGGCATTACTCGGCACTGATCATCGATTTCGACCTGCCGGGTGCGGCCACGGTGGCCCGGATGGCCCGCCTGTCGCCCGCGCGCCGGCGGCCGGTCATCTTTGGCATGATCGGGGCCCTCACTGAAATCTCCGAGACCTTTCAGGCGGGAGCGAATTTTATCTTTTACAAGCCGCTCGGGGTGGAACAGATTGTCCGCTGCCTGCGCGCGGGCCGCGGCTTCATGCGGCCGGACCGAAGAAAATCGCAGCGGCAGAGCCTGGAATCGCTGGTCTATCTCCAGTTCGGCATCGCGGCGCTTCCCGCCATGGTGCTCGATTTGAACCGGGACGGCCTGGCGTTGCAGGCTCCCGAACCACTGCCGCCCGTGCAGCAGGTGCCCATGCGCTTCGTTCTACCCGGCACCGATCACATGGTTGAGGGCATGGGTGAGGTGGTCTGGGCCGACGATGGCGGACGCGCCGGCATGCTCTTCTCACGCCTGACGCCGGCTTCGCGAAAATATCTCAAGCAGTGGTTTGTGAAGCGAGACAGCAGGAAAAAAGCACTTTCGCGGCCGGCTGCGCGAGTCGAAAAAGTCCGGACCGGCAAAGCTCGCGGCGCGGCTGCTGGTTCCCGCTAAACTTTCCCCTCTTGCATCTCACTGAACCTGCGCCTGCTGATTGCGCTTGCCCAGCGCGCGCTTACCAAAATCAAAGTCCAGGTCAAGGTCAAAGTCAAAGGCGTCGGGGTAGCCGGTCAGTTTCGTGATCAAGAGACGGCAAGCGCATAAACCACGAAGGACACGAAGTATCACGAAGGCTCTTTCCATGGTTTCCTTCGTGTACCTTCGTGCCCTTCGTGGTTTAGGGTCTCCAAACTGACCCGCTACCGGCTTCGGACAGATACTGCCCTGAGGGAAGTCGAAGGGAGTCTCCGCCCCACACATTTCGGCGTGCTAGACTCAGCTTTCTCACAGAGAGCGCATGCGCGAACTGACTTTCCTTTCTGCTGTATCCATGGCTGAGCAAATCCGGCAAAAAAACCTGTCCCCGGTTGAACTGGTGGAAGCGCATCTTGCCCGGATCGAAGAGTTGAATCCCAGGCTGAACGCATATGTGCAGGTCGATGCCGAAGCGGCGCGACGGCAGGCCCGTGCGGCGGAGGCGGCGGTGGGCCAGGGCGCAAAGCTCGGCGTATTGCACGGGGTCCCGCTCAGCATCAAGAGTTCAATGGAGGTTGCGGGCCTGCCTTGGGAGGCTGGAACGAAACTACGGACGGCCGTGGTGGGGGAGCGGGACGCCCCGCTGGTGGCCCGTCTGCGCCAGGCTGGCGCCATTATCCTGGGCGTCACGAATGCGCCGGAACTGCTCATGGCCTGGGAGACGGACAACCTTCTTTACGGGCGGACCAATAATCCCTGGGACCTGGCGCGCACTCCGGGGGGATCGAGTGGCGGGGAAGCGGCGGCCATCGCGGCCGGCATGTCCGCGGGAGGCATGGGCAGCGACGGCGGCGGATCGATTCGCGTGCCCGCGCACTTCAGCGGCATTTGCGGACTGAAACCCACTCCCGGACGCATCCCGGCGACCGGACACTTTCCGGTCTCGGTCGGACCATTCGCGCTGCTGGGCGTGGTCGGACCGATGGCGCGAAACATGGGTGACCTGAAAGTTCTGTTCGAAGTCATGCAGGGTCCCGACGATGGCGATCCCTCGGCTGCGCCTGTGCCGTTGCGCTGGCCCGGACATGACGAGCTGAAGAGCGTGCGCATTGGTTACTTCGAGGACGACGGCCGCACGCCGGTCACTCCGGAAACGCGCTCGGCAGTGCGAACTGCGGCTGAGGCCCTGCAGCGCGCGGGTTTTCAGGTGGAGCCCTTCCGGCCCCAAGGCCTGGAGCTCGCGCGTCAGTTGTGGTGGAAGCTGTTCGGGGTTGCCGGCGGCATGGTGCTCGGTCCCATCACGCAGGGGCGTGAAGCCGAGCTGAGCCCGATCCTCAAGGAGTTTTCCAGTTGGGCGGCAGCGGAGCCTTCGCATACCGGGCAGTCATTGCTCGAAACCTGGATTGAGCGCGACGGGGTGCGCATGCAGGTGTTCGCCCAGATGCGGGATTACCCTGTGCTGCTTTGTCCGGTGGCTGCGATTCCCGCATTCCGGCATGGCGAGCGCAGCTGGCAGGTCGAAGGAAAAACCGTGAAGTATCTCGATGCGTGGAGCTATACCGAATGGTTCAATCTGCTGGGCACGCCCGCAGTCGTAGTGCCGGTAGGGAAGTCGCCGGAGGGCCTACCCATCGGAGTACAGATCACGGCGCGTCCATGGCAGGAGGAGTTGGTAATTTCGGTAGCGAAGGCGCTCGAAGACCAGGTTGGCTGCTACGGCCATCCGTCCGTGTAGCGCCGGCGTCCCGCCGGCCCGATGGCCGAGCTTCGCTCGGCTGGGCCCTACGTATTCCGAGATGACGACGATTTTCCTACTCCATTTGTGGTTTACTTATTTCTGGCATGACTAAGCGAAGCCTCTTGCTCTGCGCCTGCGTCGCCCTGGCCGCAGCGGCCATTCTAGCTGCCGCTCCGGATGATTCCCATTCCAAGCCCGACCCCTCCGCCGAAGCGGCACGCCTGAACAATCTGGGCGCCGCCTACATGAACCAGCAGCTTTTCGAGAAGGGCCTCAAAGCCTTTCAGGAAGCTGGCGCCCGCGATCCCAGGCTGCAAATCGCATTTCTGAATCAGGGCATCGCGCTGTTGAACCTGGCCCGCATCGAACCCGCGAAGACGCTTCTCGAGGCTGCAGGCAAGAACGCCCCCAACGATCCCCACGCCTGGTTCAACCTGGGATTGCTGTATAAGAATTCCGACAATCCGCAGGGATCGGTGGAGGCTTTTCGCCACGTCACCGAGATCGATCCCAACGACGCCGACAGCTGGTATTTTCTGGGCGCCGCGTCGGCCCAGCTCAAACAGTATCCGCAGGCCATTGACGCCTTCCAGCATGCGCTTAAGTTGAATCCGCTGCACGCCTCGGGCGAATTCGGCATTGCGCGCGCTTACCAGCAGTCGGGCGACGCGGCCCATGCCCGCGAACACCTGGCGCGCTTCCAGCACATCACGCAGAACAAGCTGGGTTCACCGATTGGATTGGCCTACGGCGATCAGGGAAGATATTCGACCGTGGAAGAAGCTGTGGGGGCGGCGGTGAAAGCGCTGCCGCCGATTCCGGTCAGGTTTGTCGATGTCACGGACAGCGCGGGCCTGACGTCGAAGGCGTTATCCGGACCCGCTCCCGATCTCGCATCATTCCTGGGTCCGGGCGCGTGCTTTTTTGACTATGACGGCGATGGCAAGCCCGACATTTTTCTGCCGGACAACGGTCCGCAGGGCGGGATGGCGCTATATCACAACCTGGGTAACGGCAAATTTGAAGATGTGACGAAAAAAGCCGGGCTGGACTCTTCGCTTGATGCCATCGGCTGCACAGCCGGAGACTACGATAATGATGGCGCAACCGACCTGGCGGTGAGTCTCAAAGGCCGCGTGCTTCTGTTGCACAACGAGAAGAATGGAACGTTCAAGGACGTGGCGGATGCAGCCGGTATTAAAAGCCCTGGCTTTGATTTAGGGCTGGCCTTCATCGATTACGATCACGATGGCGATCTTGATCTTTACGTAACGCGCTACAGTGACGCTGGTCAGTATGACCCACGTTCGCGGAACGCGTTCACCGCCGGTGTGCTCCCGGAAGGCACAGGCAGCATGTGGCGCAACAACGCTAACGGAACGTTCACCGAGGTCACGGATTCTACCGGCCTCGCGGGATCTTCACTCGGCGTGAGCGCGTTGGGGACCGACTATGACAACGATCGCGCCGTGGACATCGTCCTTACGGGATGGGGAAAGACGCCGACGGTTTTTGCGAATCCGCGTGAAGGCAAGTTCCCGGTGCGCGATGTGTGGTCCGGCGCTTTCACCGCGCCTACCGCGGGCATTGCCGTGCTGGACTTTGATCACGACGGTTGGATGGACTTCGCCTTTACGCAGTGGGGTGGCACCGGGATCACACTGTGGCGCAATCATCAGGGAAAAAGCTTTGAGTCGGTGACGCTTCCCGTACCGAACTGGACCCGCGGCTGGGGCGTGGCTGCCTTCGACTACGACAATGACGGGTGGGTCGATCTGGTCGCGGTAGGCGAAACGAAAGAAGGCAAGGGCGAAGTCCGTCTCTTCCGCAATCTCGGGCCGGACGGATTCAAAGACGTCACCGCCGATGTCGGCCTGGACAAGATTCAACTCAAAGACCCGCGCGCCATCGTCACTGCTGACTACGACGGCGACGGCGCCACCGACTTGCTGATCACGCAGAATCACGGCCCGGCGGTACTGCTGCGCAACGAAGGCGGCAACAAAAACAACTGGCTGCGGCTTTCTTTCAAGGGCCTGGCCGACAACAAGAGCGCGATTGGCACCAAGGTCGAGGTTTTCTCCGGAGCGAATCGCCAGAAATTTGAGATCGCGGGGTCTTCCGGGTATCTGGGACAAAACTCCACCGACTTTGTGGTCGGGCTGGGCCAAGCCAAAGAGGCCGATGTGGTGCGCATGCTGTGGCCGTCCGGAGTCATACAGGATGAAATCCAGATTGCCGGAATGAAAGACCACAGCTTCCTTGAAATGGACCGCCGCGGCAGTTCCTGTCCCACGCTCTTCGTGTGGGATGGCTCTCACTATGAATTGGTGGGCGACATGCTGGGCGCGGGCGTGGTCGGCCACTGGATCGGGCCGAACCAGCGCGACATTCCGCGGCCTACGGAATACATCAAGGTTCCCCGCAATTCGGTGCGTGAGAAAGACGGCAAGCTCAGCTTCCGGTTTATGGAGCCGCTCGAAGAAGCGGTGTATCTCGACCAGGTGAAGCTGCTGTCGGTGGACCATCCTGCCGCTGACGAAGTTTTCCCCAATGAATACTTCGCCAGTAACCCGCCGTATGCGCCGTTTAAAGTTGTCTATAGTCGCGATGCCCAGCCGCCGGCGGGCGCGTGGGACGAGCATGGCCACAATGTTTTGCCTGACTTGCTGGCGCATCGTTACTTCGGCGATTTCGATGTCCTGAAGTTCCAGGGCTTCACCAGGAGCCACACTCTCGAGCTTGACCTGGGCGAAGCCTATCGCGGCGGCCCGCTTTGGCTGCTTCTGCACGGCGAGGTTGAGTACTTTTCCGCGACCAGCATGTTTGCTGCGTATCAGGCCGGCGTCGAGGCGGTCGCGCCCTACGTGGAAGCGCAGGACGCCAGCGGGAAATGGGTCCGCGTGATGGACGACATGGGTTTCCCCGCGGGCGGCCCCCGCACCATGACCGCCGACCTGACCGGCAAGCTGCCGCAGGGAACGCAACGCATCCGCATCACCACCAACCTGCAAATTTATTGGGACAGCATTCTGATCAATCGCGCCGAACAGAACGGGAACGCCCGACTGACTTCGGTGCCGCTGGCCCGCGCCGATCTGCGCTTCCATGGCTTTCCGCTGAAGATCGAAAACCGGCCGCCCGGCAACGTCTTGTACGTGTATGAGAAGACCAGTCCTACCGGGCCTTACACGCGGCCCGCGGGCGCCTACACCCGCTACGGCGACGTGCGTCCCCTGCTGACCGGATACGACGACCGGTTGGCCGTCTTCGGCTCCGGCGATGAAGTCGTCCTCGACTTCGATCCCGCGAAACTCCCAGCTTTGCCCAAAGGCTGGGTGCGGGATTACTTTTTCGTGGCCAATGGCTATGAGAAAGATATGGATTTTTACGCCGCCGAGGCCAGCACAGTGCAGCCGCTGCCTTTCCGCAGCATGGGAACGTATCCTTATCCCAAGGGCAGGTCGTTCCCGCTGGACGATGCTCATGTAAATTACTTTTTGGATTACAACACGCGCCATCTCTCAGGCAACGAGCCCAAGGGGTACCGCTTCGACTATCCCCGCTGAGTCATCCTCCGTGGACCTGTCATCCTGAGCGGAGTGGCCGCTTCGCGAAGCGAAGCAGCCGCGCAGTCGAAGAGCCTGCCCCGAGCGAAGTCGAGGGGACCCCTATAAGCGGAATAACGTGGGGAAGTGCGGGTTGTCATTGCACCGGAAGAGCAAAAAAATCTCATAATGGCTGAGTGAGCGGGATCTATAGGGGTCCTTCGACTCCGGCAGTTCATTCGCAAGCGAATGAACCGTCTCCGCTCAGGATGACACGATCTGATGACACGATCTTCAGTCCGGAATCGTTTTAATCGTTGACATCGCCCGCCTTCCCATAATCCAATACGCGGGAATGGCAACCACTCCTGACAGCACTGCTGCCTCTTCCGGATTACGACTCCGTCGATCGCTCACCCTTTGGGACCTGATTCTTTACGGAATCATCGTCATCCAGCCCACCGCGCCCATGCCGGCGTACGGAGTGTTCAGCAACGCCGGGGGCGGCCACGTGGTCACTTCAATTCTGATCGCGATGGTCGCCATGGTGTTCACCGCCATGAGCTATGGACGCATGGCGCGGGTCTATCCCAGCGCAGGTTCGGCTTACACCTACGTGGGCCGCGAGATCCATCCGTCATTGGGCTACGTCACCGGCTGGAGCATGACCATGGACTACATGCTCAATCCCTTGATCTGCACCATCTGGTGCTCCAAGGCGATGGCCGACCTGTTGACCGGGACCCGTTATCAGATTCCGTATCCCGGCCTGCTGTGGCCGATCATATTTGCCTGTCTTGTTTACCGGATTGAACCTGCGCGGGGTCAAGACTTCCGCCCGGATCAATCAAACCCTGTGCGCCATCATGGGTGCGGTGATTCTGGCGTTCTTCTGGTACACCATCCGCTACATCTTCCATCTGCCGCAATATCCCGAGGCGTACTTCCTGCGGCCGTTTTACAATCCGGAAACTTTTACCATCAACCGGGTGTTTCACGGCACCTCGGTTGCGGTCCTTACCTACATCGGGTTCGACGGAATTTCGACCTTGTCGGAAGAGGTGGACAATCCCAAGCGAAACATTTTTCTGGCGACCGTGCTGGTCTGCGTGATTACCGGATTTCTGGCGGCGGCGGAGGTCTACGGCGCCCAGTTGCTCAGCTCCCAGTACATGTTCTCGGCCGCGGAAGTGGAGAATGCATTCAGCCACGTGGCTGCCATCGCCGGGGGCCATCTGATGACCAAGGCCATCAGCATCACGCTGCTGATTGCAACCGTTGGCTCCGGCATGGGATCGCAGCTCGGGGCCGCCCGGCTGCTCTATGGCATGGGTCGCAGCAACGCCATTCCAAAGAAATTCTTTGGCGCCATCCACCCCCGGACCCGGATTCCGGCCAACAACGTGATTTTCGTGGGCGTGATTGCGCTGCTGGGAGCGTTCCTCATCACCTATGACAACGGCGCGCAGTTGCTCAACTTCGGAGCGCTGATCGCTTTCATGGGTGTTAACTTGGCGGCGCTCACTCACTATTACATTCGGGGCGCGGACCGCTCCATGGGGCAACTGCTTCCGCCGATACTGGGCTTCGCCATTTGCCTGTTCATCTGGATCCACCTGTCAAACCTGGCGCTGATTGCGGGATCCATATGGATGGTCGCGGGGATCGCCTACGGAGCCTGGAAGACGCGAGGCTTCCAGAGCGACCTGGTGAATTTCGATGTGCCTCCGGAAGAGTGAGGCGTCCGGTGAATTCGCAGGAAATCCTCGAAATTGCGATCGACCTGCGTGGGACAGCCGCCCTCGGCTGTCCGGCCGAGCGCAGCTCGGCAGCGCTTTACCATCCCCTGCCATTGTGTTTTGGAACGGCTGGCCGAGCTTTGCTCGGCTGGGCGGACGAGGGCGTCCGCCCCTACGTGGTTACTCCAGGTTCCAGCCGCTGACTTCGACCGCCGGCTGCGCCGCTCCCAGTTCCTGTGCTCGATAGCTCGCCGTGACCTCGCGCTTTTCGCCGGGCAAAAGCGAAATGTAATTATCCTGCCAGATCACCGGAAGAATCTCGTCTCCACCCTTGCCCTTGTTTACTTTCAGACGCACAAAAAATGCCAGGCTCTTGCTGGGATTTTCCAGCGTGACCCGAGTGATGGCCTCTTCTCCCTTACGCTCGGTGTGCTCTGCAACATTCAGCTTCACCTTGGGTAGCTGAGACAAAGCGGTGTAGTCGGCGTAGGAAGAGGTTGGGGTCGTGTACCAGTTCGACTTCTCCCAATCCAGCGTCTCCGGCTTGGTGGAGAGCCAGTAGAAATTTGAGCCTGCCAGCTTGCCGGAAGAATCCTGCAGCCGAAGCACCAGGAAATATGTGGGGCTGAGGCCGTCAATGTCGGGCAGGGTCAGGATTTTCGACGTACTGTCGGAGGCGGCATCGAGCGAGACCTCCTTGGAAAACTTCTCGGTCATATCCAGGTTAAGGACCTTGACCGTGAGCTTCAGGTCCTTGGCGTCCACGTACTGGCTGCTGACCAACCAGACGGAATGGTCGTCGTAGCCATACACCGGATGCAGCGACTCCATCGCCCGCTTGGCGCCGAAATAGCCGCCGCCGGGGCGCAGATAGAAGTCGTACAGGTGCCAGATCATCGAGGGCCAGGCGTTGTTCAGCATCCACTGGATCACGCCGGTCGAAATGTACTTGTTGCGGCTATAGGCCTCGTACATGGCGCGCACGCCTTCATAAGTCTGCATCTGCGCCTTCGTCGCGTAATCCTCCGCGCTGCTGGCGGGGCCGAAGCGCGCATTCAAAGCGTCGCTGAAAACGTGGAGATCCTTGAAGGCACCGCCTCCGGCGTGGTAGTCCCAGACATTGTCGATGGGCCAGAGGTGGTCCTTGCCTACCATGGCGCGAATGCTTTCAATAGGCGGGACAGCCGGGCCCATGCTGGTTTCGCTGTTGAAGCCGTAAGCTCCGCCGCAGCCGCCCTGGTTGCACTGCTGGGGATGGGTTGAATCGACACTGTCGGTCTGCCAATAGGAGGGCGCGACGTATTCATACGGCCCTGACATCTTTACACCGCTCTCGCCGGAGAAGCCGGCAAGTTTTGCCGTGGCAGAAGACACAATGGGATTCGTCCACAGCAGTTCTTTCTCTACTTTGAGATAGGTTTGTTCTACGTCGGGCGGCGGCGGATTGTCGCTGCCGTTCAGCCACGCGATCAGGCTGGGATGGCCGCGCAACCGGTACATCTGGTCGCGCAATGATTGTTCCGCGATGGTGAAGTCCTGCGCCTTCCAGTTTGCCCAATGCTCCCAGTGATCGCAGCAGCACCAGCCGGCGATGAGCAGAATGCCGCGCTCGTCGGCCAGATCGAAGAACTCCTTGGGTTCCAGCTTGCCTTCGAGGCGGATGGTGTTCAATCCCATGTCCTGCACATAGCGGAACTGGTCGCGCAGGCGCTGCGGATCTTCGCGCAGCATCATGTCGGGAGACCAGCCGCCGCCGCGGATCAGGATGTTTTTGCCGTTGATGGAAAACAGGCGCCGGTTGGCTGCGAGCACTTCGGACTTCACCTCGCGAATGCCAAACTTGGTTTCTGCCCGGTCCGAAGTCTTGCCATCGAGACTGAATTCCAGAGCGAGATTGTAGCGTTCGGGCTTGCCCATCTGCGCCGGCCACCACAGCCGCGGATGGTCGATATTAAGCTGGGGAAACTTTTCGGAGGTGAACACTACGTCTTTCGATTCGCCAGGGCTGAGTTCGACTTCCTGCGAAAACTCGATTTTCTCGATCTGGCCCTTGAGCATCCCCTTGACGGGATGGTTGGCCGCGTTCTTCAGCAGGGCTGTGACCGTGAGGTGCGCCTGCTCATTGGCCGGCGAATCGACTTTCGAAACCACGGCGGGATAGCGCACGGCTACAGGCCCGCTGGTGGTGATATCCACGTCGCGAAACAGCCCCATGTTCTTGTCCGGGGGCGCGGGATTCCAGTCCACGAACGTGATGGCCAGGTCGGTATCGGTGGGGGAGAAAACCTGCACCGCGAGCACATTCGGCTTTCCAATCAGCGCCGCGTCGGTGATGTTGAACTCGTAAGTTCGCCAGGCGCCGGCTACGTCGTCGGACTTGGCCAGTTGCTTGCCGTTGAGGAAGATGTTGGCGCGGTAGTTGATCCCGCCGAAGTTCAGCCAGATGCTCTTGCCCTTGAAGCTTGCGGGCAGCACGAATTCCTTGCGATACCACCAGGGGATGATGAAAGGGCTGTCCGGCTGCATCGGGATATTGGAGAAATTTGCCCCAATGGGATAAGTAACTCCGGGGAAGGTTCGCAAATTGGTTCCGAAAAACGGATCGGGATAGACCTTGTGCTTGACCAATGCCGCGACCACGGTGGTGGGGACGGATACCTCGTACCAATCCTTGGGATGAAAGGCTGGGGTGGAAAGGGTCTCGCCCTTGGCGTCCACCTTGCCCGAAGACTGCAGGGACCAGCCGTCGCGAAGCGAGAGGGTCGCGTCAGGATGGGGACGGCTGGAGTCCTGCGCCAGCATCAGACCGGAGAAAGACAGCACCACGATGCACAACAGGCTGCTCTTGTTCATCTTCATCAAGAGATCCTTTGCCGAGAAGTTGATATCCAAAGGCGCGCTCGAAAACGATTCTAGCTTAACAGCGCCTGTTATTAACACGTTTCAATGGCTGATTTTTTAAAGTGCCCTGTTGTCATGGAGGACGGGCGTCCTCGCCCGTCTTTTTTCCGTCCAGCGGGACGGGCGGGGACGCCCGTCCTCCATACGGACGCCATTAGTCTATAATTTACTTTCCGCTTTCAAACTTTGGAGTGACGACAAAATGATCCGATTTCTGCAGACCCCTGGCCCGATCAAGAAAATTGTTCTCGGCGGCTTGCTGACCGTCATTTGCGCCGCCATGGCAATCACCCTGATTCCGGGCGGAATTGGCGACAGCATCGGCCTCGGCGGTCCAGGACAGGGCGTAGTGGCCAAAGTGGCCGGCGAACCGGTGACCACCCTCGAGGTACAACGCGAAGCCCGGCAGATGCTGCGCCAGCAGTTCCCCCGCGGGGGCGAGCAGAGTGCGATGTTGCTGCCCTACTTCGCCGAGCGCGCCGCCCAGAATCTGATCAGCCGCAGGGCCCTGGTGGCCGAAGCCGAACGCCTGGGCTTGCGGGTCACCGATGAAGAGCTGCGCGACGAATTGCAGCACGGGCGCTACTCGGCCACCTTCTTTCCCGGCGGGAAATTTGTGGGCCAGCAGCAGTACGAGAACATTCTGCAAAACGCGGATTTGAGCGTTCCCGTGTTCGAGCAGGGCGCGAAGGACGATATCCTGCTGGGCAAGCTGCGCAACCTGATCGCGGGCAGCGCCCTGGTCACGGACAGCGATGTCCACCGGGAGTTTGAAAAGGAAAATACCAAGGTCAAGTTCGATTACGCCGTGCTCCGCAAAGACGATCTGGCGAAGCAAATCAAGCCTACGGATGCCGAACTGAAGGCTTTCTACGAGCGCAACAAAGCAACTTACAACAATTCGATTCCGGAAAAGCGCAAAGTCCAGTATGTGGTCCTCGATACGGCCAGGATCGAGGCCGGAGTGAGTGTGTCTCACGAAGATCTGCAGGCCTACTACGACCAGCATCGCGACGAGTACCGCGTGCCCGAGCAGGTCAATGTAAGCCATATCCTGATCAAGACCCCTCTTCCTGGTCCGGATGGGAAAGTTGACCCCAAAGGAGTCGAGGAGGCGCGCAAAAAGGCGGAAGATGTCCTCAAGCAGCTGAAGGCGGGCGGAAATTTCGCCGACCTGGCAAAGAAATATTCTGAAGACCCGGGCAGCGGCAAGAATGGCGGTTCGCTGGGCTGGATTGGCCGGGGCCGCACCGTGCCGGAATTCGAACAGACCGCATTCTCCCTGGCTAAGGGTGCGACCAGCGGCCTGGTGCAGAGCAGCTACGGCTTCCACATCATCCGCCTCGATGATAAGCAGGCCGCGCACGTGAAGCCGCTCGATGAAGTCAAAGATCAGATTGAGGGGGCCATCAAGCAGCAGAAAGCCGCCCAGGCCGCCACCAATCAGGTGAATGCGTTGCTGGCGCAGGCGCGCAGCGCGGGCCTGGAAAAGGCCGCCGCGGCCAAGGGCCTGAACCTTATCAACACCGACTTTGTAAGCCGTACCGACACTCTGCCGGGCATTGGCACTTCGCCGCAGTTCATGAGCGCGGTGTTTGGCCAGGCGGAAAAGGCCCCGCCCGACCAGGTCGAGACGGCGCAGGGCTACGCCGTGTTCCAGGTAACGGCGATCAAGCCGGCATCAACCCCGACGTTTGAGGAGATTCGCAGCCGCGTCGAAGACGAATTCAGGAACGAGCGCGTCGCCGCCCTGCTTACTCAGAAAACCCAGGAACTGGCCGATCGCGCCAAAGCCGAACATGATTTGAAGAAGGCCGCGAAAGAAGCTGGCGCAGCCATCAAGACCAGCGACTTCGTGCTGCCGGACGGGCAGGTTCCGGACATCGGTTCGATGTCGGGCGGGGCCTCGGTGGCATTCGGCCTGAAGCCGGGCGAGATCAGCGGTCCGATCAGCAACGGCACCACCGGCGTGGTCTTGTCGATTCTGGACCGCCAGGAGCCCACGGCCCAGGATTTTGAGGCCAAAAAAGACCAGGTCCGCGATGGGTTGATCCAGAACAAGCAGCAGGAAATGTTTGGCCTGTTCCTCACCAATCTGCGGGCCCAGATGGAAAAGTCAGGCAAGATCCAGATCAATGCCGACGAGATGAAGAGCCTGACCCGCGCCCAGGGCGGGGAACAGGGAGAGTAAAGCGCGTCCACCCACCGCTTCCACGATTACTGGTAGCATCGGGACAGTTCAGATGACGTCATTCCCCCGCGCCACCGGTATCCTGCTGCACCCCACATCCTTCCCGGCGCGCGGCGGTATTGGTGATTTCGGTCCTGCCGCCTACGAGTTTGCCGACTTCCTTGCCTCTGCGCGGCAGGGCTTGTGGCAGGTGCTGCCGCTGGGGCCGCCGGCCAACGGGAACTCTCCCTACTCTTCGACCTCCGCGTTTGCCGGCAATCCTCTGCTGATCAGCCTGGAGCGCCTGGCCGAGCACGGGTGGCTTGGATCGTCAGAACTGGCCGGCTTTCCCCGCGAAGCTGGCGCTATCGACTACGAAGAGGTTTTTCAACGCAAGTCACCTTTGCTGGAAGAGGCTGCCCGGACCTTCCTGAAGAACGCAGGGGGCAGCGCGCGCATTCGCTTTGAGCGTTTTTGTGATGGGAATGCCTGGTGGCTGGAAGACTTTGTCCTGTTCGACGCCCTACGCGAGCGCAACGATAGGCGATGCTGGAAGGAGTGGCCGCGCCCCCTGGCCCGCCGTGAGGCGGCGGCCTTGGCCATCAGCCCGAAAAGAACTGAATGCCGGGATGGACCTGCGCCGCGCGATTCAGTTCTTCTTTTACGAACAGTGGCGTGCCTTGCGTCGTTACTGCGCCCAACGCTCCATCCGGGTGGTGGGCGATATCGCCATCTTCGTGGCCTACGACAGCGCTGACGTATGGGCGCACAGCGATCTCTTTCGCCTGAAGGACGATCTCGAACCGGAAGCGGTTTCTGGAGTACCGCCTGACGCCTTCAGCGCCACCGGCCAGCGCTGGGGCACTCCGCTCTATGACTGGGATGCGATCCGGGCGCGAGGTTACGATTGGTGGATCGACCGCCTGCGCTGGGGCACTCAGACTTGCGACTACATCCGCCTCGATCACTTTCGCGGATTCGAGCAGTTCTGGGAGATTCCGGCTGACGACGCTACCGCCGTAAACGGCCGCTGGGTGGACGGCCCCAAGGACGAACTCTTCAACAAGCTCCGTGACGCGCTGGGCGGGCTGCCGTTTTTCGCCGAAGACCTGGGCCACATCACGCCCGCAGTGCACGCCCTGCGCGAGCGTCATCAGATACCGGGAACGTCGGTGCTGCAGTTTGGTTTCGCCGATGCAGGCGCCCATGTATATCTGCCGCATCGCTTGAGTTCCGACCGCGTCGTCTATACCGGCACGCACGACAACGACACCACGCTGGGCTGGTGGAAGTCAGGCGTGTCGGCGAGCGAGCGGCGAGCGATTCAATCGTATGTCGGACCTTGCGAAGACGGTATTCACTGGGCCTTCATTCGTCTGGCGCAGGAGTCAGTCGCGAACCTGGCCGTGGTCCCGCTGCAGGATGTGCTGGGACTGGGCAGCGAAGCCCGGCTTAATACTCCCAGTGTCTCCGAGGGGAATTTCCGCTGGCGTTATCAGCCGGGATCATTGACCCGTGCCCTGGCAGAAAAGCTGGCAGCCCTCGCCGAAGTGACGGACCGTGTGCCGCCGCCCATGCCCGTACCGCAAGATGAAGAGTTCGCGGCGTGAATCGTTGCAGCTTTAAGGTATTCTGCTGAGAACCGAGAACTAGAAACTGAGAGCTGAGATCTCATACTCATGTTTAACGAACGAGGGCGGAATTGGTAGCAGAAGCCAGTGGCTAGAAGCCAGCAGCCAGAAGCGATTTTCATGATCAAAGCAGTCCGAGGAACGCGCGATCTTCTGCCGCCGGAGACGGCGTTGTGGAATTTTGTCGAGGCTGCGGTGCGCGACGTCTTCCGCGCCTACAATTTTCACGAAATACGTACCCCGATTTTCGAATCGACTGAACTCTTTGCCCGCGGAGTGGGCGAGGAAACCGATGTGGTCGCGAAGGAGATGTACACCTGGGAAGACCGCGGAAGGGCCCAGAGTGATAAGGGACAGTCGCTGACTCTTCGCCCGGAAAACACAGCCAGCGTGGTTCGCGCCTACATCGAGCACAAGCTTTGGGATCGCGGGCTGAACAAGCTCTACTACATCGGCCCGCAGTTTCGGAGGGAACGGCCGCAGAAGGGGCGTTATCGCCAGTTCTACCAGATTGGGGCGGAGGTGATCGGGCCGGCCAGCTCAGGCAGCGAATCTCCGGCACGCGATGCTGAAATACTGGAGTTGCTGGCGACGCTGCTCGACCGGCTTGGTATCAGAGACTGGACTCTGCAACTGAATTCGGTGGGATGCGCGAATGACCGCGCAGCCTACAACGAAGCTCTGCGCAAGGCGCTGGAGCCAGTCGTGGGCGGCATGTGCGAGGATTGCCAGCGCCGTGCGGTTACCAATCCATTGCGCGTGTTCGATTGCAAAGTTCCGGAAGACCAGCCCATCATCGAGAAGCTGCCGCGCATCAGCGCGTTTCTCGATGAGGCATGCCGCAAGCATTTCGAACAGGTGAAGAGCATTCTGAATGCGGTCGGAGTCGAGTTTCAGGAAAACGATCGTTTAGTGCGCGGCCTCGACTACTACACCCGCACCGCCTTTGAGTTCACGCACGGCGCTTTGGGGGCGCAGAACGCGATCCTCGGCGGAGGGCGCTACGATGGGCTTTCCGAATCGATTGGCGGCCCCAGCGCTCCCGGAATCGGTTTTGCCATCGGCGAAGACCGGATGGTATTGGCGCTGCAGGAAACTGCCGAAGCGGTGCAGCGTAAGCCGGATGTTTACATCGCCCCCCTGGGCGCCGGCATGGACCGTGAGGCCGCGCGTCTGGCGCGCGAGTTGCGCCGTCACGATCTGGTGGTTGAATTAGGGGACGAGAATTTCCGCCTGAAAAAATCGTTCGAGACCGCGGACAAGCTGGGCGCGCGTTTTGCCCTGATCGTGGGCGAAAATGAAGTCAAGGCGGATTCGTTCGCACTCAAGAATCTGGAAAGCGGCGAGCAGATTTCGGTCCCGCGTGCCGAACTGGCGCAAAAGATCCAGGCGAAGTAGCGGAACACTTGCTAACGGGAGGACCAATGAGAAACTCAGGTTTGATCGTCGGTTTGCTCTGCTTTTCTTTCTCTCTGGCGGGATTTGCGCAGGGTCAGGAGAGCGCTTCCAAGCCTCTCAGCCCCCTGGAGCAGACGCTGATTTCGAACACCAACGCTGTCCCCGAAGCGCAAAAGAGCAGGAACGTGGATTTCCTGAAACGAACGTTGACCGACGATTTTGTCTTTGTGGGCAGCGAAGGCAAGCTGCATGACAAGCAGGAAATTGTAGGGAGCGCGAGTGATGGCGAACTGCGGGATTATTACACCTACAATATGCGGGTCTTGCCGGTCAACGATGACGTGGCCGTGGTCACTTACGACTGCATCATCCACATGCCTGAGGGCGATGCTCCCGGCATGGCGCCGCGTTATCAGCACATCTCCGATCTCTGGGTGAAGCAGAATGACCAGTGGCGGCTCAGGTTCCAGCAGGCCACGGCGGCGCGGCCCATAGACTGAACAACAACCCGAGGGATAGGTCCTCGTTAGCCGGCCGCACGAGCGGGACGCTCGCGCCTACATTTATAATCTTTCATTCGGCTTACAACTCCATTCTCTAACTGAAGGTCACAACTTGCTCGATTTTCTTGGCGATTTACGACGTACCCATATGTGCGGCGCCTTGCGTCCGGCAGATTCCGGCAAAAAGGCAGTGCTCATGGGCTGGGTCAACCGGCGGCGCGATCTGGGCAACCTGATCTTTATCGATATTCGCGACCGCAGCGGCGTCACCCAGGTGGTGTTCAACAAGGAGCGCGATCCCGCCATTCACCAGAAAGCTGAGGCGCTGCGCAACGAGTACGTCATCGCCGTGGTGGGCACGGCCAAGCAGCGCGTCCCCGACACCATAAACAAAAATATCGCCACCGGCGAGGTGGAATTGATCGCGGAAGAGCTGCGCATCCTCAACGAGTCGAAACAGCCGCCCTTCCTGCCCAGCGAAACCGTTTTGCCCAACGAGGAAATGCGCCTCAAGTATCGCTACATCGATCTGCGCCGCGATGCCATGCAGTACAACATCGAGCTGCGGCATAAAGTGGCGCTGGCCATTCGCGACTATCTTTCCGCCCAGGGATTCTTCGAGATCGAGACCCCGTTCATGACCCGCTCGACGCCCGAAGGCGCGCGCGACTACCTGGTGCCCAGCCGGGTGCAGCCGGGGAGTTTCTATGCATTACCGCAATCGCCGCAGATGTTCAAGCAGATTCTGATGATCTCGGGATTCGACAAATACTTTCAGATCGTGCGCTGCTTTCGCGACGAGGACCTGCGTGCTGACCGCCAGCCGGAATTTACCCAGATCGATCTGGAGATGTCGTATCCCCAGCCGGAGCGGGTGTGGGAGGTGGTCGAAGGTTTTCTGACGGCTGCGTTCAAAGCCGCCGGACACGAGATCAAAACTCCCTTCCCGCGCATGAGTTATGACCAGGCCATGCGCCTCTACGGCAGCGACAAGCCGGACCTGCGGCTGCCGGCGATGACGGATGTACGCTCCGCATTCACGCCCGAGGAGATGGAGAAATTCGCCGCGGCCTTCAAGGTCAGCCCGGAGTTTACTTCTCTGCTCATTCGAATTCCGAAAGCGGGAGACATTTCTGGAACTGAACGCCGAACCATCGGGACCTACGGAGCCTTTGCGCATGCGCAGGGAACGTCATACGTCAGTTTGATGAGCGATCCCAACCGTTTTGCCCGGGACTATCCCGACTCGCTCGAGCCGGTTCTTAAGGCTGCCGGGGTTGAGGCGGGAGATTTGTGGGTGCTGGCAGTGCGCAAGGCGGAGTCGAAGCAGAGTGTGAACCAGTTCTATCAGACCTGCGGACAACTCCGGCTTGATCTTGCGCAGAAGTATGCGGTCAAGCACGGGGCTTTTGCCAGGACCGGCGATCCCGCAAGAGATTATCGTTTCCTGTGGGTCACCGATTTCCCCATGTTCGAATGGGACCGCGAGTCCGGGCGCTGGAATGCCGCCCATCATCCCTTTACTTCGCTGCACGATGAAGACATGGCCAAGCTCGAAACCAGCTTCGATACCACCAGCGATCCCAAGTCCCCGCTGGGCGAGATTCGAGCCCTGGCTTATGACGTGGTGTTGAACGGCACCGAGTTGGGCTCAGGCTCGATTCGTATTCATCGCCAGGACATTCAGAGCAAGATATTCCGCGCTCTCGGGATGACGGAAGAAGAGGCGCACTCGCGCTTCGGGTTCTTCCTGGAGGCGCTGGAGTACGGCACGCCGCCGCACGGCGGCATTGCGCTCGGACTGGATCGCATCGTGATGATCCTGGCCGGCGCGGACAGCCTGCGCGAAGTGATTCCATTCCCCAAGACGGCCCGCGCGGTCGATCTCATGGTCGATGCGCCCACTCCGGTGAGCGAAGCGCAGTTGAAGGAGTTGGGAATACAAGTGAAGAAGTAGAAGCACCTCACGCTGACGCCCATCTCCCTAATACCCAAGTTTTGTCATCTTCAGCGGAGGGATGGAACTCGCTTGCGAGTTCCTCCCCGGAGTCGAACGATCCGCCGTTTGCTTGCCGCGCGGGGAGGACATTCTTCCGGTGTGACTCCGGCGGACAGCAGGTCCCTCGACAGCACTCGGGATGACAGCTTGGAGAGATCAGAGCGTGAAAAAAGAAGATAACGCCGGAGAGCGCGTTCATCCCCGCTTGATGATGAACACGGTCTTGTCGTCAATGCGGTCGTTTTCGTCCTGCTCTTGCAGGTACTGGTCCTGTTTGACCGCGTATTCCAGGATCGCGTTGCAGATTCCCCTCGCCGGCTCACCTTTGTGGGCGCGGATTACCCGTTCAATCTGTAAGCGCTCCTCCTCGTCACTGCCGTCATAGACCCCGTCGGTGTAGAGAAAGAGCATGTCTCCCGGGCTCATGAGCGTGATTTCCGCCACGTCCGAGGAGTTTATCTGCCGGGGCCGGAGCGCCATCGACTGGTATTTGTTCCGGTCAGGATGGTCTTCGGGAATCTCCAGCCCGAGCGCCAGGAACTGAGCCATCCGGGCATCGTCAATCTCCATGAATTTTTCGTATTCGGCGGAAAATACCAGCGGTGGAGGATGTCCGAAATTTACAAAGCGAAAATGCCCGCTGGGACGTATCTCGCCGTACAGCATGGTGGCGATTTCGCGCGGATTGTCATTCGGATCGCGTCCCAAAGCGTTGCGGGCGGTGACGGACTGCGCCAGCCGGAGGTTAATCTTCTCAAAGAAACTCGGGGTGGTTTTCCCGCTGTGGTCGAGCTCCGAAAGCATGAAGGCATGAAACGTGTCATGTACCGTGGACGCGATCTTGGCCGAGATGATTCCGTGCCCCTGCGCATCCACCAGCAGAACTCCGGCCGTGGTGTAGAGTTCCCGCAGATCTTCAGAGATTCTCACCTGCTCGGAACTTTTCGCCCTGCGGTATTCGGCCGCCACTGAGGATTTGTAGCCGGGGCGGGACTTGAGCCACTGCACATGGGAATCCACCGTGTTTCGTGGAGTCTGGCCTTCCGGCAGCGGCTCCAGATACTCTTGCGACAACTTGATCGCGCGCGCGATACGCGCATCAATGTTGTAACGCTGCTGAAAATTAATGTACTCAAAGATATCGCCGCCCACGGTGCTGGCGGGAATCGAGTTGCCATACATATCGATTCCGTCCAGATGTGGAATCGCACCCTCGACCGGCATCAGCCGCTTGCGAAGGTACTCGTCGATGCTGGATTCTACTTGCCGCGTCGCCATAGGCCAATCCGCGCTGCTGCCATCATCATCCTGGATTTCAGGGCCGGGCACTCACATGAACTGGAATTATACGAATACCGGGCAGCCCGAGCGAATGAAATGGGTTTGGGAGACCATGAACCACGAAGGACACGAAGGTACAGGAAGGAAAACCGGGAACACAATGCCTTCGCGATCCTTCGTCTCCTTCGTGGTTCATGCCCTTGGCGTGTCATACGAAACTGACCCGCTATCGGGCAAATCCCCAACTGGGACTGATGGAATGTTTCCGGGCGCGACTTCCCGATGGGCGCTGTGTTCCTCATTCTTTGTTGTCTTGTGAGCAATTATGAACAGCATGGCGGAGTACTCTCGCTTATACCAGCAGAGTATGGCTGCCAACAGCACGCTACTGTGCATTCACCGCGATCCAGGCCAACTGAGCCCGTTAAGAGGCAACGGGTACGAGTTGATCACCGCCACCAATGGAAGCGATGGTTTGCGAGTCCTGATGCTGAACCCGGTGGATGCAGTCGTCATCGAATATTACCTGGGTCTGCTTGACGGTGCGGTTGTGGCGGATGAAATCAAGCGGGTGAAGCCGCAGTTGCCGATCGTCATGGTGGCTGACTACCTGGAATTACCCGTGGACAGCCTGAAGTCGGTGGATGCGCTGGTGTCCAGGTCCGATGGCCCCTGCTACCTGCTGGAGACCATCCAGTCTATATTGCAAATCAGGCGACCTCCGCAACCCGACGCAAGCGGGCACAGTCGCACCCGACCAGGTTCACGCGATACCTCCCCGCGCCGACAGTCCAGTCAATCGGATGCAAGCTCATTCTCGAGCGAGCTCTGGGAAGACATCCGGAACGGGATTGTCCGCTTTTGACGCTCATTTGCTGCTTTCCCGCAGCTTGTATCTCTGCAGCTTGCCGGTGGCGGTTTTGGGCAGTTCATCGACAAATTCCACCCAGCGCGGGCGCTTGAAGACGGGCAGGCGGCTGACCACGAATTCCTGAAGCTCTCGGGCCAGTTCGGGCACGCCCCGGGTTCCACTTTTCAGAACCACGTAGGCAGCAGGCTTCGGCAGTTGGTCGTGATCCTCACGCCCAATCACCGCTGCTTCCTGGACGGCGGGGTGTTCGATCAGCACCCCCTCGATCTCGATGGGGCTCACCCACACTCCGCTGCATTTCAGCATGTCGTCGGATCGTCCGGCGTACCAGAAATATCCCTCGGCGTCCTGGTAATACTTGTCTCCGGTTCGAATCCAGTTACCCTCGATCGTGTTCTTGGATTTCTCGTGCTGGTTCCAGTAGTGAGAGCAGGTGGAATCGGAGTGGATCAGCAGGTTGCCGATGTCACCCGGTTTCGCAGGTTTGTCCTCTTCGTCCACGATCCTGGCCTCGTAGCCTGGGATGATCTGGCCGCTGGAGCCAGGGCGGACCGCACCCGGGCGGTTGGCGATAAACATATGCAGGACTTCTGTGGAGCCGATGGCGTCAAGGATTTCCACGCCGAAGCGCTCCTTGAAGCGATGGAAGAGAGCGGCGGGCAGGGCCTCGCCGGCGGAGATGCCGTAGCGTACTGAGGAGAGGTCGAAGTCGGGCGCGCCTGGACCGCCAGCGGCGGCTGTTCCCACGTGGTCTTTTTTGTGGGCCAGCAGCGCCGCGTAGTTCGACGGTACGGAGAAAAACAAACTCGGACGGTGACGCTCGATGATTTCGAACACCTGCTGGGGCTTGGGCGGTCCCGGCCACAGGATGCTGGTAGCGCCCACCGCCAGCGGAAAATACAGCGCATTGCCCAGACCATAGGCGAAGAAGAGCTTGGCCACGCTGAAGCAGCGATCGGATTCGGTCATGCCGAGTATGCCCCTGGCATAGCGTTCGGCGCAGACCACCATGTCATGCTGCAGGTGCACGCAGGCTTTGGGAAACCCGGTGGAACCGGACGAATAGAGCCAGAAGGCGGCATCGTCCTTGCTGGTGGGCTCGGCTTCAAGTTGCGACGAGCTCTGCTCGATCAGACTCGGAGAAACGATGCGTGTCTTTTTCCACCGGGGTGCTTGGCGCCTCGCCCACGACGATGACGTGTTCGAGATAGCGCAGCTTCTCCCATCCTTGTATCTGGGGATAGAGCGATTCGCTCACCACCGCCACTCGCGCCCGCGAATTGTTCAGGATGTAGTGATAGTCCGATCTCTTAAGCAGCGTGTTGACCGGGACCGGGAACCGCCCCGATCTTGATCGCTCCAAAGAAGCTGATGGCGAACTCGGGAGTGTCGAGCAGAAGCAGGAAGACGCGTTCCTCGATCCGCACGCCCAGCTTGCGCAGAGTGTTTCCGAAGCGATTTACGCTCTCCCCAAGCCGGCGATAGCTGACCCGGGACATCGCCCGCTTCGATGGCGATTTTTTCTCCCCGGCCTTCCTGAAGATGGCGATCGATGAAGTAAGTAGCGGCGTTGAACTGGTCGGGAAGCAGAATGGGCATGCCGGGAATCATTTTCCCCAGCTCATTTGGAGGTGGCGCGTTTGCGGAAACTGCGCAGGATAATTACCCCGCTGACGCCGAAGCTGGCCACCGCTCCCAGGGCCAGCGCTTCTGTCACCTGTGAATTGACGTGGAACAGATCGACAAAGAACGCCGCCAGGGCGAAAAGAATGCCCAGGACATTCAGCCAGGCGGGCGAACTGGAGGATTGCGCCTGTTCCTTATTCTGCAAGCGGAGTTGCATCAGGACGGCCGCCAATCCGACGGCGCCCATCACCACCACCGCCAGTGGGCTGAAGAAGGCGCCCCGGTTGGTGAACAGTACGACTATGGCCAGCGCTCCACAGAGCAGTCCGGAGGCGATCACAGTCCAGCGGCGCGAACTGTAGTTCAGCTTCTTCATTTCATCCCGGGAAAGCCCATTGTAGTCAGAGTTTTGCCCAATGCAAAACCGATGCACCAGCACCGTTACATCGGAATGAGCTACAATCGGCGGTGAATGCGCCGGTGAATTGGCCGGGTGTCCGTCTTTCATTCTTCCAGGCCGTCCGAGATCGGTCATTTATCGATAAAGTGGGAGGCACTCTGCTATCGCCCATGCGGGGCGGCACTTCGACGCACGCCATTGTAAGAATCCGCAACTAGAGGAGGGAAATCATGGCAACCGTACTATCCAACGTTCAAATGGACGACAAAGTCACAAGTTATATCTCCAAGAACCGCAAGATGCTGATTAACGGACAGTGGGTGGAAGCCGCGTCCGGCAAGACCTTCCCTACATACAATCCGGCCACGGGCGAGGTGCTGGCGCGCGTAGCCGAGGGAGATCGTGAGGATATCGACCGCGCCGTCAAGGCAGCGCGCGCCGCTTTCGAAACCGGCCCCTGGTCGAAGATGACGCCCTCCGAGCGCGGGCGCCTGATCTGGAAGCTGGGAGATCTACTGGAGCAAAATCTGGAGGAATTCGCCGAACTGGAAATGCTGGACAATGGCAAACCTCTGAAAGTCGCGCGCGTGGCGGACGTCCCGCTGGCGGTTGACCTGTTTCGCTACATGGCAGGTTGGGCAACCAAGATTGAAGGCAATACCATCCCGATTTCCGCCGGCTCCAAATTCCTGGCTTACACTCTGCGCCAGCCGGTGGGCGTGGTGGGCCAGATCATCCCGTGGAATTTTCCCTTGCTGATGGCGGCCTGGAAACTGGGCCCGGCATTGGCTACGGGATGCTGCGTCGTGATCAAGCCGGCGGAACAGACTCCGCTATCGTGCCTGCGCCTCGGCGAACTGGTTCAAGAGGCCGGGATTCCTGACGGAGTGGTGAACATCGTCCCGGGCTATGGCGAAACCGCGGGCGCTGCCCTGGCCGCGCATCCCGATGTGGACAAAGTCGCCTTCACCGGCTCCACTGAAGTGGGCAAGTTGATTCTTCAGGCGGCGGCCGGCAATTTGAAGAAAGTCTCGCTGGAGCTGGGCGGCAAATCTCCCAACGTCGTTTTCAACGACGGAGACTTGAAGACGGCGATCTCAGGCTCCGCCAGCGCCATCTTCTTTAATCACGGACAATGTTGCTGCGCCGGCTCTCGCCTGTATGTGGAGAAGAGCATCTTCGACGAAGTGGTCGAAGGCGTGTCGGCGAAGGCAAAAAAGATCAAAGTCGGTCCGGGATGGGAAGAGGCCAACGATATGGGGCCCCTGGTTTCCGAAGAACAGCTCAACCGGGTGTGCGGCTTCCTCGAATCGGGACGCTCCGAAGGCGCCAAGGCCGTGGTAGGCGGAGGTCGGCATGGTGACAAAGGATACTTTGTCGAACCCACCGTGCTGGTCGATACCAACGAAAACATGAAAGTCGTGCGCGAGGAAATTTTCGGTCCCGTGGTTTCCGCAATTCCTTTCACCGACTACGATGATGTCCTCAAGCAAGCCAACAACACTGTGTACGGGCTGGCGGCAGGCATCTGGACGCGCGATATCGGCAAGGCGCATCGCCTGGCTTCGCAACTGCGCGCCGGCACGGTGTGGGTCAACTGCTACAACGTGTTCGACGCCGCACTGCCCTTTGGCGGCTACAAGCAATCGGGCTGGGGCCGCGAAATGGGGCACGATGTGCTGGAGCTCTACACCGAAGTAAAGTCGGTGTGCGCCGCTCTGTAGTCTTTGTAGAACAAGATGTCCAACAAAAGGGAAGCTTCGGCTTCCCTTTTTTACCGCTTGCGTGGGGACAGCCGCCCTCGGCTGTCCGGTCGAGCGAAGCTCGACTCGCTTCCTGAGAGACAAACCTGGCGGAGCTTCGCTCCGCGAGACAGCCGGGGGCGGCTGTCCCCACGTGATTTGTTTAGGTGACCTTATCCAGGTTCCTGCGTCTATTCCGAATGAAACTGGCTGGCCGTTCCTCGCTTACCGTCCTCCTGTTCTGTCTCACTGCTCTCGCTCAAAACACTGCCATGTTTCGCGGGAACCTGGCCCACACCGGCGTCTATGACGCGCCCGGCGTCCCGCAGTTCAGCCAGGTCAGGTGGAAGTTTCACACCGACGGCCAGGTGATCTCGTCGCCCGCGGTGGCCGACGGGATGATCTTCGTGGGGAGTACGGATGGAAACCTCTACGCGGTTGATCTTGCATCCGGCACGCAAAAATGGAAGCTCTTCACCGGGGTGCGGGTAACGTCATCGCCTGCAGTCGAGAACGGCGTCGTTTATTTCGGCAGCTATAGCGGCAGGTTTTACGCGGTCGATGCCGCCAGCGGAAAGCTTAAATGGAAATTTCAGACCGAGGGTGAAAGGCGGTTCGCGGGCAAGCACCTGCATGGATCGGAGCCCGCTGCGGAAACCATGCCCGACCCCTTCGATTTTTACTTATCGTCGCCCGCGCTGTGGGGCGGGGCGGTGTATTTCGGAAGCGGCGACGGCAACGTCTATGCCTTGGATGCGGCGAGCGGAGCGCTGAAGTGGAAATTTCATACCGGCGATGTTGTCCACGCGTCTCCGGCAATCTCCGAGGGCACCTTGTTCATCGGGAGTTGGGACAGCTACTTCTACGCGCTCGATGCCGCCAGTGGAAAAGAGAAATGGCGCTTCAAGACCGGCGAAGACCACAACATTTACAACCAGGTCGGTATTCAATCCTCCGCAGCCGTCATGGACGGCACCGTGTACTTTGGCTGCCGCGATTCGAACTTCTATGCGCTCGATGCCCGTACCGGCGAGAAAAAATGGGCCTTCAACAACAAAGGTTCGTGGGTCATCACTTCGCCGGCCGTGCAGAATGGCAAGGTGTACTTTGCCACATCAGACACAGCCACGGTCTATGCCCTGGATGCCAAAGCGGGGACCCCGATCTTCTCTCTGAAGTTCGGCGGTTGGCCTCTGTTCTCCTCGCCCGCCCTCGCCGGCGGCATGCTCTACATCGGATCGCACCAGGGGAAGCTCATCGCCATCGACCTCGCCGGCCAGAAAACCGCATGGACATTTGAGACCGACGCCTCGCGGCAGAATGGCCCGGCGCTCACCAAGCCGGACGGAACCCCCAGGTACGAAGCCGCATTCGCCGACAATTTCTATGACAGCATGGTGATCGGCGTTCAGAAGATGATGAGTGTGGGTGCGATCCTGTCGTCACCTGTAGTGGTGAACAACGTGGTCTACGTAGGCAGCACGGACGGCTTCCTGTACGCGCTGATGTAAGTCGTTTCCCTATCCATAGATGTTCGAGGGTGCCCCGTCCAAGCTCCGCTTGGGCGGGGAGTTTTTAGGAATGTTGCAATTCGCCGTCAGAGGAAATCCCCGCGCTCCCCGGGGAAGAGAGCCGTGCTCTTTTGTCTCCAGACGAAAATCCCCGCCCAAGCGGAGCTGGCACGGGGCACCCTCGAGTGTATATCCACGGGAAAGGCTGTGCTTTATAGTGGGCCAATCGATTCATGAAAAACCTGGGGCTCATCCTGCTGGTGCTGCTGATTGGCTGCTCCGCCAAAAACAAGACGGTCGCGCCGGCTCAACCGCCGCCACCGCCTCCGGTGCGCAGCCAGATGCCGCCACCCACCGCGGAGGTCATCGAGCATTGCGTCGTGACCAAGCGCGAGAATGCAAATACGGTGTCGTGCCGCTGTACTCCGGTGACCACGCGCATCGACTCCAAGACCGGGCACACCGTCATCGTCTGCAAGAAGATGCCGGAGACCCGGTAACCGCCGCCCCCTGAGTTCTGCACCCGTCAGGCGCCGAAACCGGCCACCCACTCCGCCTGGCGCGGTCCCCCGTGACTGAGCGCATACAGAACCAGTTCCACTCGGCTCGATATGCCCAGCTTGTCGAAGATGCGGAACAGATACTTCTTTATGGTGTGCTCGCTGAGGCAGAGTTCACGCGCCACCTCGCGGTTGCTCAGACCATCCGCGACCAGGGCCACCACCTGCTCTTCGCGCGGGGTCAGCAAGCGGATCCCCCGCGCATTCACCATGTGCAGCGAAGGCACCTGGCTCAAGGCTTCGACCAGGTACAGCATCTGTTCGCTGTTGGCCCACACCTGTCCCTGATGCACGCTCTGGATGCACTTGCAGAGCAGTCGAAAAGGATATTGGGAAAAACAAAACAGGCCGCGGGCCCCGGAGCGAAAAGCATTGACCACGACCTCGCGATCATAGGTGTCGAGCAGAATGATTTTCGCCACCTCCGGATGGGCCAGGTGCATCCGGCGTATGACCGTCATGTCCGGCCAGCCATCTCGGGGGCTGTCCGCATTAAGCACGGCGACCTGTACCGGCAGGGAGTCGATCGCGTGCAGGATGATGTCCGGATCAAGAAGGCATGAAGTGACCTGAAGCTCGGGACGGCGACGAAGGGCGCTGACCAGAAGCTGGCATTGCATCTGATTAGAGTCGGCGACCAGCACTCCAATCGAAGTCGAACTTCCCACTGATTTTGACGTCACAAATCCTTTCGGCGCGCAGTCTGTGTCCTCCGATCCAATCCCGTGCTGACCAAATTGGAGCCAGCCTACAGGATGGAAGGCAGGCGATTCTGTGACATCTCAACATCGCGGATGGTCACATGACCTGTGGACAAGCCCGGCGGAAATCAACCGGGAAGAGTGCGGCAGTCCCGGGATGGCCTCTAACTCCATGTAGCTAATGAAGATAGCTGCCCATGCCAGCCGTCGGCTAACGCGTTGGCGGGGCGCGCCCCCTTAGCCAGTCCACTTTTGTGGGTACTACCAAAGAAGACGGAAGCATCCCGGGATAGGTGTTGGTAGCGCCGCCGTCCCGGCGGCTGTCGTGAGGGCGTCCCGCCCTCACACCGCCGAGGGCGAGAGACAGCCGGCAAGATGCCGGCGCTACATCTTTCTGGGCATCGGCTCAAAGTGCCTACCTTTGTGGACAATACTTCCCATGTCTTGTCGCTTTTTGTCCACCGGCATAACTTGCAGATAGCAAAGTTGCCGCGGAAGACGGCGGAAGCGTAGATAAAAAATGAAACGAGTTCTGATCTGTACGGTGGTTGTGCTGGGGGGGTTCGCCGTGCAGGCAGGTTCGATGGCGGCCGTGGCTCAGGAGCAGTCGAAAGTGACAAGCACCAGCCGAGGGGCGGCGGAGGCCACGAAATCCGGAATTGCGGACGGTGCATCGAGTCCAGACGAGATGGGGAACCGCCGTCCGCCCTACCGGATACGAAAAAGCGACGTGATTGAGATCAAGTTCAATTTTGTCTCCGAATTCGATCAGACCCTCAGTGTGCAGCCCGATGGCTTCATCGCCCTTCGGGACGCGGACGAGCTGTATGCGGAAGGCCTTACCGTTGCCGAATTGCGCGGCGCGGTCCACCAGGCTTATCTCACGACCCTGCATGATCCGGAGGTCACAATCACTCTTAAAGACTTCGAGAAGCCGTATTTCATCGCCACCGGAGCCGTGGCTCATCCGGGAAAGTACGAATTGCGCGGCGACTCTACCGTCACCGAAGGCGTCGCCCTGGCCGGCGGATTCACCGAGCAGGCCAAGCACTCCCAGGTGGTGTTGTTCCGCAGGATTTCCGGGGAGCGCACCGAGGCCCGAATCCTGAACGTAAAGCAGATGTTCAAGGAGCATAACCTGGCTGAGGATTTCCATCTGCGGGCGGGGGACTTGTTATACGTTCCGCAGAACACGATTTCGAAGATCCGGCGTTACCTGCCGACTTCCAGTCTCAGCACATACGTGAATCCAACCCAATTTTAAAGAAGAGGCGCGGAAGACAACACTTCCCGAAGATCGAATTGCAATAACCCTCTCGGGCTTACCGTGCCCTCAAGCGGACTCAGCCGCTGCCCGATACCACCAACCTCTAGATAGCAGGCCACCGGGCCGGAGGACTCCGCATGGCGGAAGAGCTCACGATCATTCGCAAGCCCGTACCCGCCATCTCTCCCACGATGCGCGACCTGTTGGCGGTGCTCTTCCGGCAGCGCCGGCTGGCATGGATCTCCTTCCTGACGACCTTTCTGGCGGTCCTCGCATACGGCGTGTTGGCGCCCTCTTATCCGGCCCACATGAACGTCCTGGTGCGGCGCGGACGAGTGGACCCCCTGATCACGCCTGCGCCCACCCCGTCGCCCATGTTTCAGCGCGACGAAGTCACGGAGGAGGAGCTGAACTCACAGGTTGAACTGCTGCGCGACGACGAAATTCTGCGCGCCGTGGTGCAGACTACCGGATCGAAGGCCCCCTGGTACGAGCGCTATCTTGGCGGCAGCGACGAAGTCCGGCTGGCCCGGTCGGTGCGGCGAATGGCCCGCCGCCTGACGGTCGTGCCTATAAGAAAGACCAACATCATCCAGGTGGAGTACTCGTCCTCGGATCCTGCACAAGCGGCGGCGGTCCTGCATTCCCTGGCGCACGCCTTTATGGAAAGACAGCAGCGGGTGCGGCGTCCTTCGGGAGAGTACGAATTCTTCGAACAGCAAGTCACCCAATCCCGGCGTGGGTTGCTGGATGCTGAGTTCCGCCTGATGGATTTCAGCAGCGATCAGGGCGTGGTTTCGGCAGCCCAGGAGCGCGACATGGCATTGCAGAAACTCAGTGACGCCGAAGCCAACGACCGCCAGACCCAGGTGACGATCGTCGAAACCCGGCAGCGCATCCGGGACCTGGAATCCAAACTGAAGTCGCTGCCGGAACGCACCTTGACTGTGATTCGGAACGCCGACAATCCGCAATTGACGGAAAAGATGAAGTCAAAACTCCTGGAACTGCAGCTGAAGCGGACCGAACTGCTGACCAAATTCCAGCCTTCGTACCGGCTGGTCCAGGAAATCGATCAGCAAATCGCCGAGACCCAGAGCAGCATCCTGGGCGAGGAGCATTCGCCATTGCGCGACGAGACTACGAACCAGGAGCCCAATCATGAATGGGCGAAGTCCGAGCTGATCAAGGCGCAGGTGGAGCTGGGCACGCTCGAGGCCCATGGACAAGCGGTGCGCATCCAGGTGACGGGCTATCGCGAAGTCGCCCAGAGGCTCGGAGGGAATGCTCTTCGGCAAGGCGAGTTGCTGGCGGAATTAAAGGTGGCAGAAGAGAAATATCTTCTGTACGTCAACAAACGCGAAGAGGCGAGGATCGAGGACGCGCTTGACCAGGGCGGAATTCTGAACGTGACCATTGCCGAGGAACCGAGGGTCCCGGCGCTGCCGGCCCGGGCAGCGTGGGTGTTCGGAGTGATCGGCATCATGCTCGGGGGCACGCTGAGCACGGGCCTGGCCTTTACCGCCGACTATCTGACGCCCGGCTTCAGGACGCCGGATGAAGTGGTGGCGTATCTGGGCATACCGGTCCTGGCATCGCTGCCGCGATGAGTGGGGGAAGAAGGAGAGATAGATGAGCACACGGCCGGATCTGCTGGAACAGGCACTGGCGGGCGACATTTTCGAGACGGAAGCAACCCAGCCGCAGACGTCAGCGGGGCGCGAGTCGATTGCGTGGAATCCCGATCGCTTCGGCGAAGAACAGATCCGCGGCCTGGTGCGGCAGGTATTTCTTCCGGGATGGCCCAAGCCGGCCCGGCAGGTCGTCTTCTCTGCCGTCGAGGATGGCGATGTTGCCGGAATCTGTTTGCGGGTCGGGCAAGTGCTGGCGGCCCAGATCCCCGGAAATGTGGCGCTGGTCGAAGCCCACCTCCAGTCTTCGAAAGAAAACGACAGCTACGGAACTCCGGGGCCGGTGTTTCGTCCAGCCGGGTTCAGGCCCCTGCGTGACACCGCGCAACGCGTCTCGAGTCACTTGTGGCGTGTGCCGCGCGAAATGTTCATGGGTGAAAACGAAGCCGGCCTCTCAGTGGAATGGTTGCCTGGAAGACTAAGGGAATTGCGCCTCGAATTTGACTACACCATCGTCCACGGTCCACCGGCCGCACTGTGCAGCGATGCCGCATTGCTCGGCTACCTCAGCGACGGGGTCGTTTTGGTGCTGGAGGCGAATTCGACCCGGCGGGCCGCGGCCCAGAGAGCAGTCCAGGTGCTGCAGGCGACCAATGCGCGACTGTTGGGATCGGTCCTGAGCGGGCGATCATTTCCCATTCCGGAAGGAATCTACCGGAGGCTGTAGGGATGGATCGAACGGCGCGGGCGGTGAAATGATTCAGTGAAGCACCCACCCCGTCTCTCCACAAGACGGAGAGAGCAGTGTGGCGCGCTCCCTGAATCATTGAGGCAATATCTGATGACCCGGATTTCCGGCGCCTTTGGCAACGGCGTCCGGGTCAAGCGATTCGTTCTGCTCTCTCCGAAGTCCAGAAGCTATTTTGAGGAAAACCGGCAGTCAAACCGAATGGGACTCAAGTAGCAGAGCTTTGTCCGACACTCCAGACGTCCCCATGACAACCTGCCCCGACCCGTTGATGCCGGAAGCCCTGGACGAAGGACTATCCTCAGCCGGGCCCTGGTGCGTGGTGCAGACCCGATACCGCTTCGAGAGCAAGGTTGCGTCCCAGCTGCAAGGCAAAGGCATCGAGGTTTTTCTTCCTCTCCTGAACGAAACTCATCGTTGGAGTGACCGGCAAAAAATTATCTCTCTTCCCTTGTTCTCGGGATACGTCTTCGTGCGTTTGCCGCGGTCTGCCCCGTGGCGCGCCCAGGTTTTGCGCACGGAAGGGGTTATGGGGTTCGTGCCGGTCCACGGAGATGCGACTCCGATTCCTGCCCGGCAGATTGACGACTTGCGCCGCCTGCTGGCGCAGAAACTCCCGTGCGCGCTGCACGCATTTCTGAGCGTAGGGCAACGTGTCCGGATTCGAGGCGGGTGCCTCGACGGTCTGGAAGGCATTTTGGCGCAAAGCACCCAGAAGACCCTGGTCATTTCGATTGAATGCATTCAGCGGTCTCTGGCCGTCACCATTGCAGGATACGAACTGGAGCCGGTCTAACATGCCTTTCCCCGCCGCCTTCAATCCCGAAGGCTTTCGCGGCCGGCCGCGGCCCGTTCCGGCCAAAAATTTGCAGTCGCTCACATGGGACGGGGCGGTGGGCGCGCCCCGCTCCGGGTTCGAATGGTTCGGGTGGCAGGGGCAGGTCGCTGCTCGACGCATCGCACGGGGGCAAGGGCGGAATGTCCTGATCGTGGGAGCGGGGCCCATGGGACGCAAGCTGGCCGCAACCCTGGAGCGGGAGCGCATCGACGGCCGCGAAGTCGTGGGGTTTCTGGACGAAAGCGAAGTGGTGGCGGGCGATGTGCTTGGCCGCGTGAAGAATCTTGCCCGGATTGCGCGCCGCGAATTCGTTGACGAAGTCATCCTGGCGATTCCTGACCGGCGTGACCTGGCGAAATGGGTGGTCCGCGAGGCGCGCCGCAACCGGCTCAATATCCGGGCCGTTCCCGATCTCTATGACTTTGTCTTCGAACCGCCCCACGAACAGATCCATGAGGCCGGGCCGCTGAAGCTGCAGTACTTCGGAGACGTGCCCGTCCTGACCCTGCACGAAGAGAAAGCCCCGGCCTCGGGCCTGTTCTGCAAGCGGGTGCTCGATGTCACGCTCTCTGCGATTGCCTTGCTGGCGGCCGCGCCACTGCTGGCCGCCATCGCCGTAGCGATCAAGGTGGCCTCCCCGGGACAAGTGCTGTACCGGGCCAAGCGCGTGGGGCTCAAGGGCAGAAGATTTATTTGCTACAAGTTTCGCACCATGGTCTCCGACGCGGACCAGTTGAAGGACGGCCTGCGCGCGGAGAACGAGCGCCGGGGTCCGTGCTTCAAGATCGCCGCCGACCCTCGCATCACGCGTGTCGGCCAGTTTCTACGGCGCTATAGCCTCGATGAACTGCCCCAGTTGTGGAACGTGTTGCGGGGCGAAATGAGCATGGTCGGCCCCAGACCGCATCCTCTCGACGACTTCGAGCACTATCGCCTGGAGCATCTGCGCCGCCTCGACGTGACCCCGGGGATCACCGGGTTGTGGCAGGTCACCGCCCGGCGCGACCCGTCATTCCAACGGAACATGGCCTTGGACCTGGAATACATCGAACACTGGAGTCTGGGAATGGACCTCTGGATTCTATGGAGGACAATGTTCGCGATCCTGCATGGAAGCGGCGCCTAGATTGGCCTCGAGCGGACAAATCACGCTGCGAAATTCGGTGCCTGCCCTGGCGCACTGGACCGTGGTCGCCGCCATCCGCCCGCTGCATGCCCTGATGGCGGCGCCCGCGATGTTGTTTCTCGCAACCCTCACGATCATGCTCTTTCGTCCTCCCGACCTGCAGTTTTACTGGCTGGACCGCATTGCTTTTCTCCTTCTGCTCGTGGTCGTGCTGTTGCGGGCGCTGGTACTGCGCCGGCCTTTGACCATCGCCGCTCCCGCCATGTGGCCCATGGCCGGATTGTTGTTGCTGGCGCTGGGCAGCCTTCTCTCCCAGTCGTATGACGCCCAGAGCTGGAGCGTGTTCGCCGCCAAGTGGGTTGTACCCTTCGCGCTTTATCACCTGGCAGGATCGGTTTTCGACGATGCTGCCTCGCTGCGCCGGTTCGAGACCTTCGCCTTGGTGGTCCTGGGCTATCTGTCTGTGATCGCAATCCTCTTCCTGTGCGGCGCCAAAGGAATGATCTTTCCGCGCTTCATTCTCGACGAGAGCCTCGGCATTCACGCTGACCGCGCCCGCGGGCCGTTTCTACAGGCAGTGGCAAATGGCGTCACCTTGAACCTGTTGGGGCTGATCGCACTGGACTCATTCCGTCGCCGAAGATTGAAAGGATTCTTGGCCGTATTATTTCTGATCGCGGTGCCGCTGGCCGTTCTGGCGACCCGCACCAGGGCGGTATGGCTGGCTTTTGCCGGATGCATCCCCGCATTGATCTTCGTTTCATCCAGTAAGCGGGTTCGCCGTGCCTGCCTCCTTCTGATTTTGGCCGGAGGCGTGGGGCTGCTGACGGTTCTCAGTTTCGCAGACACCAATGTTTCGTTCTTCAACCGTCTGGAAGAACGCAGCCCGGTGGAATTCCGGGTCGTGATGTACCAGACCGGCCTGGAAATGTTTATGGAAAAGCCGCTCGCCGGGTGGGGAACCAGCGACCTGCAATCCGAATTGGCGAAGCGGGTCCACGACTTTCACCAGTCCGCGTTCTTCTTTCACAACACTTACCTGGAGATTGCCGTGCAGCACGGAATGCTGGGGCTGATCTTGTATTTGTGGATTGTGATTGACCTGTTCCGGGTGGGAGGAAGGCGGCGTCCGCACACCTCCCCCCGCGACGGCGTACTCATGGATGACCAATTCCGATCATTCTGGCCGGTCCTGGTCGCGGTCTATCTGTTTAACGGCAGTTTTGTGGTGATGAATTACCAGTTCGTGAACGGATTGCTGTTTACCATCGCGGGCATACTGGCGGCACAGAATCGCCAGGCCGAGGCATCCCTGCAAGCTCTTCCCCACTGACCCGCGCAGTTCGTCCTCGTGCGAAGTGCCTACCGTCGCCTATCTCGCCAACCAGTTTCCCTCCCCGGTCGAACCTTATGTGTTCGAAGAGATCGCAGAGTTGCGCCGCCGCGGAATGCAGGTGGTCCCGTGCAGTGCCCGTCGCGCTGACACCGGGCAGGAAGGCGAACTGCACTCGTTCGCAGTTGAGACGCTGTATCTGCAACCGCTTAGTATCGCCCTTCTGGTCCGGGCTGCCGCGCTCTGCCTGCGCAGGTGCATGCTGCTGGCGGACATACTTTTTCGCGCGCTGGCGCAAGGCAGCGAGCCCCCGGCAAGGCGCGCCCGCGCGCTGCTGCACACCCTGCTGGGCGCCTGCTATGCGCTGAAGCTGCAGGGACGCGGAGTCAAGCACATCCATGTGCACCACGGATATTTCGCCTCCTGGATCGCCATGGTCGCGGCCCGCCTGCTCCACATCGACTACAGCCTGACGCTTCATGGTTCCGATCTGCTGTTGCACGGCGCCTATCTGGACACCAAGCTGAAACACTGCGCTTTCTGCGTCACGGTTTCAGATTTCAACCGCACCTTCGTTCTGGAGCGCTATCCCGATATCGAGCCGGCGAAAATCATCGTGCGACGCCTGGGAGTGAGCTTGCCTTGCACCGTCACTACGGCTCCGCGCCTCGACCGGGAACTGCCCCGCCTGACCATGCTGGCCGTGGGCAGGCTGCACCCGGTGAAAGATCATGCCTTCCTGCTGCACGCCTGCCACGAACTGAAGAGCTGCGGCACCGATTTTCTCTGTCTGATCGCGGGTGAAGGACCACAGCGCCCCTGGCTCGAGCACCTGATTCGAAACCTCGGGCTCGAAGCCCAGGTGAAGCTTCTGGGCCACCTTTGCCGGCAGGAACTCGACGCCTGCTACCGGTTGTGCGACCTGGTCGTACTCACCAGCCGCAGCGAGGGCATCCCGCTGGTCCTGATGGAGGCGATGGCGCACGGCAAGACCGTTCTCGCGCCCGCCATCACGGGAATCCCCGAACTGGTCAGGCATGGCGAGACCGGCTTCCTGTATCAGGCCGGGTCGCTGGACAATTTCGTCGCCCAAATCGAGGTCATTCGTAATTCACCCTCGGCGCTGCCGCGCATGCGCCGCGCCGCCCGTCAACACGTCCTGGAACACTTCGACCGGGAGAAAAACCTGGCTGCCCTGGCTGACCTGATGGTCTTCCGCATCACCAGAAAGGTAAGGCAAGACCCACATGAGAATCCTGTACTGCAACAAATATAACTTCGCCTTCAGCGGCACCGAGGTTTACCTCTTCGAACTCATGGAACTGATGCGGACGCGCGGGCACGAGGCTGCACTCTTCTCCATGGCCGACCCGCGTGGCGAACCGACGAAGTACGACCAGCACTTTGTTCCCGCCATCGATTTCAAAGGCGCCCGGTCCGGTCCACTAAACGGCGCGCGGCAAGCGGCGCATGCGCTCTACTCGCGCCAGGCGCGCCACAAATTACGCGACATGGTAAAGGCCTTTCGGCCCGACGTGGCCCACCTGCGCAACATCTACCACCATCTTTCACCCTCGATCCTGTGGGAACTCAAAGCCCTCGGCGTTCCCGTGGTTTATCACCTCAACGATTTCAAGCTGCTCTGCCCCAGCTACAACATGGTGGCGCAGGGCCATGCCTGTGAGCGTTGCCATGGCGGAAAGTTCTGGCATGTTGTCACCGAAGGATGCTATTCGGGCCCTCCCGGCGCAGCCCTGGTGCTGGCGGCGGAGGCGTACCTGCACAAATGGCTGCGAAGTTATGAGAGCTGCGTGGACCGCTTTCTCGTGCCCAGCCGTTTTGTAAAGACCAAGCTGGTGGAAAACGGCTGGGACGCAGGCAAAATTGACGTCCTCCCGCACTTCCAGAACCTGCCGGCGCAGACGTTGTCTGACCCATCGCCGGACGCTCCCATCCTCTATTTCGGCCGGCTTTCAGCGGAAAAAGGGCTGACCGATCTTCTGCGCGCCATGCAACATCTTCCCCACGTCCGTTTGCAGATCGCGGGCGAGGGGCCGCAGCGGCCGGAACTGGAGCGGCTGGCTTCAGATCTGGGTCTGGCCAACATTGAATTTCTGGGCCGGGTCGCGGGACCTCAAATCAACCGGCTCATCTCCGCCTCTCGCTTCACCGTTCTGCCTTCGCGGGCTTACGAGACCCTGGGCAAAACGATTCTCGAATCCTACGCGTGGGGGCGTGCGGTGGTGGCCTCGGACCTGGGTTCGAGAAGGGAATTGGTGCACGAGGGTAAAACCGGCGTCCTCTTCCAGGCAGGCGACGTGGCCCAGCTGACCGCGGCGATCTCGTTCCTGATCGAGCGGCCCCACCTGGCCGCAGAGATGGGCGCCGCCGGACGCGCCCTGGTGGCCGGCCAGCACTCGCCCGAGAGTCACTACGCTGCCATGACGAGCTTGTATGAGCAACTTGCACCACGGCCAAAGAAAATGGACGACCGTGGGCTCAAATCAGTCGCGAAACCGGCATTACGGGTCGCGTTCATCGGCGGCCGCGGCGTGATTTCAAAATACAGCGGAGTAGAAACCTACTACGAGGAAATTGGCCAGCGCCTGGCCGAAATGGGTCATGACGTCACCGTGTACTGCCGGACTTATTTCAGTCCCGCGCAAGCGTCGCACCACGGGATGCGACTGGTCCGTCTGCCCACTATTCGTTCGAAGCACCTCGAAACCCTGGTACACACCTTTCTCAGTACCATACATGCGGTGTTTAGCGACAGCGACATCGTGCACTACCAATGCCTGGGGCCGGCACTATTTTCCTTCCTGCCCCGCTGGTTCGGGAAGAAGACAGTGGTCACCGTACAGGGTCTGGACTGGCAGCGGCGAAAGTGGGGCGGGATCGCCTCCGCCATTCTGCGCCTGGGGGAACGCGCGGCTGTCCAGTTGCCTGACTTGACCATGGTTGTATCGCGGACCCTGCAGGAGTATTACCGCTCGCACTATGGAGTGTCGCCTGTGTATGTGCCGAACGGGAGTTCCTTGCGGCAACGTCGCACCGGCGGGAGGCTGCGCCAATGGGGTCTCGAGTCCGGGGCCTACATTCTGTTCCTCGGCCGCTTTTCTCCGGAGAAGAACTGCGATCTGCTGATTCAGGCCTATGAACAGATGGACACTCCAGTAAAACTTGTACTCGCCGGCGGATCGAGCCACTCGGACGCGTACGTGAAGCGCCTGCGCACGCATCAGAGCGATCGCGTCCGCGTCCTTGATTGGGTGTCGGGCGAAGCCCTGGATGAACTACTCACCAACGCGATGCTCTTTGTATTGCCCTCCGACATGGAAGGCCTTTCCCTGGCCCTTCTCGATGCCATGGGAGCGGGCGTTTGCGTGCTGGCCAGCGATGTTCCTGAAAACTGCGAAGTGGTCGAAGATGCAGGCTTCACCTTTCGGCACGGCGATCGCGACGACCTCGAACGCATGCTAAGGCTGCTGATCTCGGAGCCCGAAATCCGGATGGCTGCCGCCGCCAAGGCCAGGGAAAGAGTATGGGAGCACTATCTGTGGGGACGAGTGGCGCGAGAGATTGAAAGCCAATATCTGGAATTGGCCTCGGGGAACTTGCCCAAACCCGCCCATCCGGCGCGGGTACTTGGCTATCCTCGTCGCGCAGCGTAGGTCGCCTCGTTCTTCGGAACAGCGTCGTCCTGAAGGACTTTCAGTCCCGAAGGATCTGGCGTGGATCACACAATCGCTCGCCAGTTGGAAGGTGTGCTCAACCCCAGATGGGGGGCTGGCCCGCCTTTTTACCCGGCGGTAATTCAATCTGAGGCTGCCCCACCCTTGCGCTTCTTGCAAGGGTGGGAGTGAGGATGCGCGGCAGGGCTGTCCCACTCTTGTTTTTTCCGGGTTGGCAGGATCGTTTCGATGCAGGTAGCCCCCGCCATTGCATCGTCGGAGACGTTTGGGCATGCCCCAGCGTAAACTCTCGTTGGCGGAAACGCCGTGACGGATGAACATCTCCCACCCTTGCCAAAAGCGCAAGGGTGGGGCAGCCTCAGAGTATCAGGATCGGAAAAAGGTGGGCCAGCCGGCCCGTGATCCATTCGGCTGGGGCTGGAGCTTGCCGTTTGGCACTACCGAGCAGACCTATCGCTGGACCGAGCCAGTACCGAGCAAGTCAGGAAGAGTCTGTGGATGCAATTAGAGTTAAATGTTCGCGTGTTATCGATCCTCGTTTCGATGTTGTTGTCTCTCATTGCTGTATCCGCATGCTCGAAAGATGTCGACGTGTCGAGGCTTTCTGGTATGTATGAGGCCCACCACCGCAATGGTACTGAGATATTAGAGCTACGGTCAGATGGCACATATACTCAGTACTTCACCGCTTCCGATGGCATGAAGTCGACATTTTCGAACAAATGGAGATTTGAGCCCTTTAATGGCGAGCCGAAGGTTGCTCTCCAGGATTTCACTTCACATTTCCCCGAGTCTCAAAAGGCAGATGTGGTACTGCTCGGCGCGGACAGAGACGGCGGCCGAATGCGGCTGTATCGAAGTTACGACCTGGATCAGTACTATATTAAGGCCCCCACTAAGTAGGCGGATGGACGGGCCCGCCGGGTGGCCCACTCTTGGATGATGTCTGTGTGCGCCATCTATGGTGAGGGTGCCCCGTCCTTGCGTTTTTTGCAAGGGCGGGTAACGATGCTGCCGATACAACTTTTGTGGCCCTGCAACCCGGCCACGCAGTTCCAGAGTCCCGCCCTTTTCAAAGTGCGCAAAGGACGGGGCACCCCTATGTTTTTTGCGCCGGCGAAGTCAAGAACCTAGCGTACCCCGCCGGCGGCATTCTCCGTCGAATCCCCACCCTTCAGGAAACGAAGCGTGGGCGCCTTGACTTTTACTTATCAGGGATGTCCCCGCATTTCCAGCAGGAATTCGTTTCCACGCGGCGGCAGACACCAGGGCGCTATAATGTGCCGATCGTTGCCCAGATGGAAAGCCAAATCCCTCCAACCCCGGCTCTTCAGCAGACCTCAACCCCGACCGGGAATTCGCCTAAGGGCTCATTACTCAAGAGTGTCTTCAACGGTTCGAATGGAGTGCGGTCCGGATGGAGAGTGCTGCTGTTTTACTCACTCCTTGCTTCTCTTATCTACTTTTTGGTCATGGTAATTCGTGCGATTCGAGCATTCTTAGGTTTGCCGCATCAAGCCACGAACGTCTTAACCCCTGGTCGGGGGTTATTGAACGAAGCCATCTTCTTATTTGCAGTGCTTTTTACGAGCGCCATCTTTGCGCGATTCGAGAGACGTAGCTTTGCTGATTACGGACTTCCCGTCCGCGGCGCATTCGGTGCGCGATTCTTGGAAGGACTCCTTTGGGGCTTGGCTTTGATGAGCTGTACGCTACTGGTGCTGAGGACGACGGGCAATTTCTATTTTGGTTCGCTTGGCCTTGCGCCGGCAAAGATTCCGGCATTCGCGGTACTCTGGGCGCTGTTTTTTGCAATGGTAGGCGTGGCCGAGGGGTTTGCCTTCAGCGGATACTCTCTGTTTGCGCTGACGCGCGGGATTGGCTTTTGGCCGGCAGCGGCGGTGTTGGCTGTCCTCTTTGGGGGGCTTCACCTTCTCGTCAACGCTGGAGAGAACTGGTTGGGTTCGGTGAGTCTTGTCATCGTGGGACTTCTGCTGGCTTTGACGCTGCAACGTACCGGCAATTTATGGTTCGCTATTGGCATGCATGCCGCCTGGGATTGGGCTCAGAGCTTCCTGTACGGAGTCCCTGACAGTGGCATCACCGTTGCTGGGCACGTGTTGAACCCATCGTTCCAAGGCTCGAAATGGATGACTGGTGGAACTGCGGGACCGGAGGGCAGCGCCGTCACGCTGCTCGGATATGTATTTGTGTTCGCGTTGATCAATTTTCGATTTCCTGAAGCGCGCCTTAAAGCAGGACAGTACGTAAAACTCAGGGACAGGAAGGGCCGGTGCCCCACCGTTGGATGATGTCTGTGTGCGCCATCTATGGTGAGGGTGCCCCGTCCTTGCGTTTTTTGCAAGGGCGGGTAACGATGCTGCCGAGACAACTTTTGTGGCTATGCAATCCGGTCACGCATGCGTTACAGATTCCCGCCCTTTGCAAAGTGCGCAAAGGACGAGGCACCCACACGCCCGACGCTTTGCAAGCTCAGCATGACGCATTCCCGAAAGGGCCCAAATATCAGACTCGTCGCCAACCCTTCGCTGGCCACCACCGCAGGTCCCGCGCTTGGGTGAATAACGTTTCACAATGGGGCCGCTGTCTTTCTTGATTACAATCAGAGCAGCGCCGCCCATGGATCTCGGCGGCACCTGCTCTCATGGAAAAAACGATTCTGGTGACCGGAGGGTCGGGGTTCATCGGTTCCAACTTCATCCTGCACTGGATGGAACAGGAAGGCACGCCGGTGGTCAACCTGGACAAGTTGACCTACGCGGGCAATCCGCGAAACCTGCTCCAGGTTTCTTCCGATCCGCGCTATTCCTTTACCCAGGGAGATGTGTGCGACCGCGAGCTCGTGCGCGAGTTGTTCAGACTCCACCAGCCCCGCGCCATCGTGCACTTTGCGGCCGAGAGTCATGTGGATCGTTCGATTCATGGGCCCGATGACTTCGTCCGTACCAATGTTTACGGAACATTCTGTCTTCTTGAGGAGGCGCGGTCGTATTACGAAGGGCTGAAAGCGCAGGACCGCGAGGCCTTCCGCTTCCTTCATGTCTCTACCGACGAAGTGTACGGATCACTGGGCCCGGACGATCCACCATTCTGCGAGACCACGCCGTACGCCCCCAACAGCCCGTATTCCGCGTCCAAGGCCGGTTCGGACCACCTGGTGCGGGCCTATCACCATACTTACGGCCTTCCTGCGCTGACCACCAATTGTTCCAATAACTACGGGCCCTACCAGTTTCCGGAAAAATTGATTCCGCTCGTGCTGCTGAACGCCCGGGCCGGCAAGCCTTTGCCGGTGTACGGCGACGGACAGAATGTGCGCGATTGGGTATTCGTCGCCGATCACTGCGACGCCGTGCGCACGGTGCTGGCTAAAGGAAGAGTGGGAGAAACCTACAACATCGGCGGCGGGAGCGAGAAGAAAAACATCGAGGTCGTGGAAACCATCTGCGCCATCCTGGACCACTCGTGTCCCGGCGATCCCGCCGTGCCCCATCGAAAGTTGATCTCGTTTGTGAAGGACCGCCCCGGCCACGACCGTCGCTATGCCATCGACGCGCGCAAGATCGAGCGCGAATTGGGATGGAAGCCGCGCGAAAGCTTCGAGACCGGCATGCGCAAGACCGTCGATTGGTATTTGCAAAACGAGGAATGGGTGAAAGATGTCACCAGCGGCGTTTACCGGAAGTGGATTGCCACCCAATATTCGTAGGATAGTTACGACATGGCCTCAGCGGAACCGAGAACTGACCGCATGCGAATCGCTATCTTCGGCGCCACCGGATTACTGGGAAAGGCGCTCATGCGCGAGTGGAAGGATGACGAGGTCACTGGATTCGGTTCGGCGGACGGCGACATCCGCGACGAAAAGCAGGTACTGACTCTCGTCCAGCGAACTCGCCCCGATCAGATCGTCCTGGCGGCGGCTTACACCGATGTGGATGGCTGCGAAAGCAATCGTGATCTGGCTTTCGAGGTGAACTGCCGTGGAGTAGTCAACCTGGCGCGAGCGGCAAAACAGCATGGCGCCCGCCTGCTGTTTCTCAGCACAGACTACGTCTTCGACGGAACCAAAAAAACGCCCTACGCCACCAATGACCAGCGCTCGCCGCGCAGCGTGTACGGCCAATCGAAGGCCGAGGCAGAAGTTCAGCTCGCGGAGATTCTGCCGGATTCCTGCATCGTCCGAACTTCCTGGCTCTTCGGCCCAGGAGGGAAGTGCTTCCCGGACACAATTCTGAAATTGGCCAAGACCCGGCCAGAGTTGGAGGTGGTTGGCGACCAGCGCGGCTCCCCAACCTACTCAATCGATCTGGCCCGCGCCATCATTCAGTTGTGCCGCCAGGGCGCCAGCGGCATCGTGCACGTCACTAACCGCGGTGAATGTTCGTGGTATGAGTTCGCCAGCGAAATCATCGCGGGGGCAGGCCTGAAAACAGTTGTGCGTGAGACCACAAGTGACAAGTTCGTACGTCCCGCCGAGCGTCCAAAATATTCTGTGCTGTCGCCTGAAAGCCTGCAGAAACGCGGCATCGCCATGCCCGACTGGCAAGACGCACTGAAGCGATACCTGCTACAAACCACGTAGGGACGGATGCCCTCATCCGTCCGGCGGAGCAAAGCTCCGCTAGGTTTTTGTCTCCAGTTTGTCATCCTCGAGAAAAGAAAAAGTCGAGCTGCGCTCGACCGGACGGATGGGGCATCCGTCCCTACGTCATTTGCGGTGATCTACAGTTGTCCCAGGAGCGCCGTCCGCATTTTTTCCTGATGTGTCGAGTCCAGCTTGGCGCCGGCGCAGGTCACATGAAATACGTCCGTCGCGGTCTGACCTTGCGTATCGATGATCGCGACCTCGATATTGCATCCCAGTTCAGCCATGGTGGAACTGATGTCGTACAACAGTCCGGGACGGTCCTGCGCAATGATCTCGACCAGCGTGCTGTGCTGCGAGCAGCTGTTGTCCGTCTGCACGCTGGTCTCGATTTTTACCTTCGGGTTCTGCACGCCGGGCTTGAACTTCGTCTCCATGAGATCGACCACGTTAATCTCTCCCGAGACCGCCTCCGAAAGTTTTCGTTTGAGGCGGTTGATTTCGGAAGGATTGAGCTCGAGCGTGCGAAACCGGTCAGAGAAGCGGAAGGTGTCGAGCACCACGCCCGCCTTGTTGGCGAAGGCCTCCGCCTTCAGAATATTCATGCCCCAGGATGACAGCGTGCCTACTACGTGCGAAAAGAGCCCGGGGCAGTCGAGCGTCAACAGGACCAGTTCAAAGTAGCCGTCGCGACGGAGCACTTCAATCTGCGGTTCCTCATCGTTCACCTTCAGGCGATCGTACATCTGGCAGTGCGCGACGATTTCGCCGGGCGTGTGCATCAGCAGATAGCGTTTGGGAAAACCTTCCAGAAAAGAAATGATGTGTTTTGAGTCAGCCTCGCCGGCAGCGGCAACCACTTCCTTGATGCGTTCGCTGTTGTCCGCGTTCGCGGTCAGCCGCTGATCGTCCACAGTCCGGCTGAGGTGGTTGAATGCAGCCGCATACAGCTGCCACAGCATTTCAGCTTTCCACGGAGTCAGAGCTTCCGGGTTGACCGATTTAATGTCGGTGTAGGTAAGCAGCGTCAGCATCTTCAGGCGCTCAGTGGTGCCCACGCACTCGCTGAACTCGGCCACTACGTTGACATCGAAGATGTCCTGGCGCCTGGTCGTGGCCGACATTCGCAAATGGTTTGCGATCAGAAAGACCACGGTCTCGCGATCCACCTCTTCCAGCCGCAGCCGCTCCAGCACGCTGGCTGAGGCCTGCAGGCTTGCGGCCACGTGATCATCCGAGGGCATGCCCTTGCCGACGTCATGAAAGAGCAGCGCCAGAAAAAGCAGGTCGGGACGTTCGAGCCCTTCCAGGATGTCCCGGAAGCGGCGCTCCAGTTCGCTGTCAGGCGTTCGCAGCGCGTGAATGTTCTCGATCGCCACCAGCGAATGTTCATCGACCGTATAGCGGTGGTAGTAGTCGCGAATGACCAGGGAATCTACCGCCTGAAACTCGGGGAAGAGCAGGACCAGCACGCCCAGGCGGTGCATGGCACGCAGGGCCGCGCCGGCATGCGGCGAGACCAGGATTCGCCGGAAGTACGACCACACCTCGGGGGAATCATGGGCCCACTCCCGCAAGCTGGGAAGGGCCGCCTCGACGCAGCGCTCGGTTTCGGCAGTCAGCTTCAGGCCGTGGCGGCCGACGAATTCGAAAAGGCCCAGCAGGATGGTGGGGTCTTTTACCGAGGAGAGCTGGCGCAAGAAGACGCGGCCTTCCACCACGGAAAAGTCTGCGTTCGAGAGGCGCGACTTGCGATTTTCGAAGAGCCGGTACAGGCCGGAGCGCCCCGGCGGCACTTCATCGAAGAGCACGGTCAGCCGGTAAATCGAGCGAACGTGGCGGAAGTAGGTTCGCATCCACACCGCCGCCGTGGCCGGCGTGCCGCCCGGCAACCCGATTCCCGCGGCCGCCGCCTCAGACTGAAGTTCGTAAGTCAGATTGTTGAGGTCCCGGCCCTGGCGATAGTGCAGGAAGCAGCGCACTGCCGAAAGAAAATCCAGGGCCGCGCCGCACTCCGCGCGTAGCGCGCTGGGCAGCAGATTCTCCGGTGCGGGCCACGCGCCCGTTTTCTCCATTTCTGAAATCAGGCTGAGCCAGCAGGCCACCTGATAATCCCGCAGCCCGCCGGGGCAGTCCTTGATATTGGGTTCCAGGTGAAAAATGGTGTGGCCGTATTTGGTATGGCGCGCCGAGGTCAGATCGATCAGCCTCTGCTGCAGTTCCAGCGCCTCGCGCGCCACCATCTTCGGAATCACCTGGGAGCGAAGCTTTTCAAACAGCTCCGCGTCGCCGCTCAGGTAGCGGCAGTCCAGCAGGGAAATGTTGAACTCGAGATTATCGCGGTGCAGCTTGCCGCACTCGGCCAGGGAGCGGGTGGTGGGGCTGACGCGGAGGTGGAGGTCCCACAGGGCCTGGGAAATTCGTGGGATTACGCGCTTCTGCGCGTCTTCGCTCAGCGCCGATTCGTGCAGGAACAGAACATCCACGTCGGAATAAGGAAACAGCGCACGGCGGCCGTAACCGCCGAGGGCAGCAACACAAATCCTGTCGGGCAAGCCTGGGGAAATTTGATTCCACAACTCCCCAATCAGCGAGTCGGTCAGATTCGAGCGCTCGCGGACGGCAGTTTGTCCGTCGTGCGAGCGTTCGAATCTCCCGCGTATCTTTTCCGACTCGGCCTGATATGCGTCCTGTGATATCGCGCTATTCGCCAGCACTGGCATCCGACTCCGGTGGCCTGACGTGATGGTGCGTTAAAGTGCCGCCACTCCGCGCTCGTGGTTCCGAATCCTGATGGCTTCGTCCACTTTGGAGAGAAAAATCTTTCCGTCCCCAATCTTTCCTGTCCCCGCGCTTTGCACGATGGCATCGACGGCGGCGTTCACCAGGTTGTCGGCCAGCACCATTTCGATCTTGATCTTGGGCACGAGATCGACGGTGTACTCCCGGCCACGATAGACCTCGGTGTGACCCTTCTGTCTGCCGTGCCCGCGCACGTCAGAGATCGTCATGCCCTCAACCCCCAGCTCCGTCAGAACTCCCTTGACGGCCTCGAATCTGGACGGCTGAATAATCGCTTCAAGTTTCGTCATTGTGTTTTTCCTCAGGTCAGGCGAATTATAGACTCCATCAACCTCTTCTGCAGCAAAGTCGAAAACGATTTCAGTGCAGCCAATTCAGGAAAGCGCTTTCAGCGTAGAGAATTACCGCGATCACTCCCAGCATTTCCAAGATGACCGGTGTCATTTCCTTGATCCACTGCACCGGCGTGTAATTTGCGTCCACATCGCGTTGGATGAAGGCGTAGGCCACAACTGACTGCGCGGAACCGATGTGCGTCCAGCACCCGCCCAGCGCGTAGCCGGCGATCTGGGCCATGGCGAACAGATGTAAAGTTGCTGTCTCGAGATTGTGCAATCCGTGGGAAGCGAAGTCAGCCACGATGTTGTTGTCGAGAATGGCCGAGAGAAACGTGCACCCGATAAATTGCGCGAACGCCACGTGGGCCTGGCCCAGAGTCTCGATCCCGTAATGGATCAGGGCCTGCAGTTGGCTGAAGAATCCCGCGTTGGTCAGCAGCGTGATCGACAGAAACAGGGGAAAGAGAAAATAGTACTCGGCGTATTCGTGCCTGGCATCGCGCAGCGCGAGGGAGCGCATCTTTGGAATCATGGCAATGCCGAGCACGGCAACCGCGAACCCCGCGAAAGACGCCAGGAAGAGCGGCGTTTCGTGGTGGAAGCCGTGGAGCACCAGGAAGCCGACGAAGGGCAGCAGGGCAAGGGCCCCGATCTTCTGCGCGCGCCGGCGAACATGGGCCAGGGACGCGAGCGTTTCATCGACCGTCCGCTCCGCCGCAAGGGCGCCCTCGTGGTCTCCGGCAGCGTCGAGGATGTAGTGACGATCGAGTGAGTCAGCCAGGTCTTCGCTCACCAGATGACCCAGCAGACGCTTTCGCACAGCCTCGGGTATTCGTTCGCGGACCAGGGCGAGGCCCAGCGAATCGCCGCCTCGCAAACGCTGCAATACAAGTTCGGCCCGGCCGCCCAGTTCCGCGGCGTGGTCTTCTATGAGTTCAACCGGGGTGACCACCTCGCTGTGGCGGGTGGCCTGAAGAAATCGCACGTCCTCGGCATTGGCGTCGATCACATCCATGGTATCGAGATCGACCTGGCGGCCGCGCAATCTCTTCCGAACATGCCGCGCGACAACCAGATAGCACGCAATCGCGATGGGCGCGCAATAGATGAGGAAGAAGGCGTTTCCCAGGCGAGGATATAAGTTCGCCTTCATGATCAGGTTGGGGGGCTCACCGTAGGCCAGCCAGATGCCGCAGACGGTAGTCACGGTGGTGCAAACCATGACGGCGTGCCGGATGTCGGCAATTGGCGCCGCTGCGAGAAGCAGGATGATGACCAGGGTTCGGATGGTCAAACCGATCATCGAGACCCCGTCGAGTACGCCCGAGGCCAGCGCCACAACCGCCGTCACCGCGATCACGGTGGAGAGGATCTTGCCCTGGTTGCGTCGCAGCAGGGAAAACGTCAGGCCTTCCAGCAGCCGGGTCTGGGCAATGACGGAGACAAAAAACGTCAGGCCCAGGATAAACAGCATGGTATCCGCGTGGACCAGGTCGTCCAGCCCACGAAAGGAAAGAAGATGGTGTTGCGTCCAGTACCACCAGCCGCGCTGCGCAATCTCCAGGTGCCACTCCGAAGTCTGCAGACCGCAGAAGGTGGAGACTACGATCAGCAACATGCCGTATGTGAGAGCGTTCTTGTGGATCTGATATTTGAAGGAGCCGAAGAGGAACAATCCCAGGATGGTGGCCAGCACCTCAGCCGCCAGCATCCACGTGGGAAGGACGGCGACCCGGCCCACCAGCAGGATCATGCCGGCAACCACTGCGCAGCCGAACATGAAATTTCGTCCCGACAGCATCACCACTGCAGCGGGCTGCGGCGCGGTGCTTCCGGTCGGGTGAGAAGGGGGCATGGCAGTCGAAGTCATTGCACTCGAAGTCATGGTCTCATGGTCCACGGCATCCAGGTCCATGATCTCCGAATTCATGGCTTCGTCCACAACCCCTTCGATCGCGTCCGTACGTGACATCAGGGTTTTCATTGTCCGAGTTGCACCACGGAAGATTTCTAAGCTCCCCGAACCGGGGATTTCCCCATCCGGTGGGGCCAGGCGCGCAAGACCGAGAACCCGACCGCCAGCAGGCATCCCGCGATTACCGGCACTATCGGCGCGTGTCCCGCAACGATCAGAAAGAGGCCGACAACCACGGCCCACGACCAAGCCATCCGCTGTTTCTTCAGAATTTCGAGCAGCGTGTCAAGCATGTGTGACTCCTCCCGTTTTACCAGCGAACATGCAGCAGAAGCGCTCCGATGACCGCCGCGAGGCCACTGCCCGCGAGGAACAATCCAGGTTTGGTGTATGCCCGGTTAAACCAGGGCCGGGCAATTCCGTTGCGCTCGCGAGTGCGTTCTTCTTTGAGCAATTGGGCCAGCATCTTGCGTTGCTCCAGCGTGCTCACGCAACCCAATGCCTGCTCCGCGGAGGCATAGCCTTTCTGCGGAATGCGCAGTTTGAAGTTCAGCTGTGCCAGCGTGTAGTGGGCCGCGAAACTGTCAGGCTGTAGTTGGGCGGCAAGTTCGAGATGATCGATCGCCGGATAAATCTTGTTACTCAGGGCATTGGCGAGGCCCAGAAAAACGTGGGCCTCTCCAAAGGCAGGAGCCAGTTCGGTGCTCCGGGAGAGCGCAACCAGCGCTCCTTCCGGATCACCCAGTTGAAGCATTTCCACCCCGCGCTGGAAGCACTCGACGGCTTCCCTGGGGAGGTCGAGCGCGGGCGGACATTGCCAGGTGAGAGAATGTCCGCCCAACTCGTGGTTAACAGGAAAAGCGTTCGTCATTATGCGGTCTCCCGCGCGACTTGCAGGCCGGCACTGACGTTCGCCGATCCGCCGCCATGGCTTGTGTCCGGTTTAAGAACAAACTCGGGATAGCACAGGGCACCCATTTCGGGGATGTCCAGGCCCTCGAGTTCATCGGCCGCGGAAGATCGCTGCCCGACAATTGCGTGGATCCCCATGTTCACCACGTAGGAGAAAGTGAAAACGAAGCCCAGCAGTGTGCCCACCCCGATCAGTTGGGCGACCAGTTGCGTGGGATCTCCGTAGAACAATCCCTTCACGCCGTTGGTTCCGTCGGCAAAGAGACCGACGGAAATCACGCCCCACAGACCGCAGGCCCCGTGAACCGAAATAGCGCCGACCGGATCATCCACGCGCAAGATGCGGTCGATGAACTCAACGCTGAAGCAGACCAGCAAGCCGGCCGCGAAGCCGATGATGACCGCGCCCATGGTGTTGACATAGCCGCTGGGGGCGGTAATAGCGACCAGTCCGGCCAGCAGCCCGTTGCCCGACATCGAGGCGTCCGGCTTTCCGTACTTGATCCACATATAAAGGAGTGCGCCGAAAGATCCGGTACACCCTGCCAGCATCGTGTCCACCGCGATGGTGCTGATGCGCAACGCGCCCGAAGCGCCCAGCGTGCTGCCCGGGTTAAACCCGAACCAGCCGAAGGCGAGGATGAAGCATCCGGTTAGCACGATGACCATGTCGTGTCCCGGCATGGCATTCGAGGAGCCGTCGCGGTTGTACTTGCCGATGCGAGGCCCGATGATCATCGACAGAGCCAGGGCAGTGAGGCCGCCGACGGCGTGCACCACCCCCGATCCGGCAAAATCGGCGTAGCCCGCGCCCAATCCGTAGTTTGCTCCCAACTTCGAAAGCCATCCGCCGCCCCACGCCCAGTTCGCGAAGAGGGGATAAGTAACGGCGCCCAGAACCACCGAGGAGATTGCGAAAGCCACGTACTTCCATCTTTCAGCGGCTCCGCCGGTCACGATGGTCAGCGCGGTGTCCATGAAGACCATCTGGAACAGGAACAGCACCATCACGCCCACGTCGTAGGTTGCGCCGGCCAGGAAGAAACCCTTGGTGCCCCACAGGCCCCAGTCTTGTCCCAGCAGATGGATCGTGAATTCGTGACTGAGCGGGTTGGCGCCTCCCAGCATGGAGACTCCGGCAGCTCCGCCCATCTGGATAGCAAAACCGCACACCCAGTAGGCGAATAGACCGAAACCGTAAACCATGAAGTTCATCATCATGGTGTGGTTGGCATTTTTGGCTCGACACAGTCCGGTTTCTACCATGGCAAAGCCGGCCTGCATGAACATGACCAGAAAGCCGGTGACCAGGGTCCAGACGAAATTGATCGCGATGCGATTTTGTCCCGCCTGATTTACCAGGTCCACCAGGGTGAGAGGTTTCGCCGGATCGGCATGAACCACGTCATTCGCGGTTCCAGTCTTGGTTCCGCTGGGATCCCCAGCGGCCAGATCGTCGGCGCTGGGACCACTCACCGTTAAGGGCGCGTCCACCGCAAGCGGCGGTGGCGTGGTGGCAGCTGCTGGAGCGCTGGGCGCAGCGGTTTGACCCTGGGCCCATGCCGGTAGTCCACATACGAGCAGCGCTACAATCGCCGCCCACAAACATGGTTTCAACCATGTGCAACGTGTCATTGCGTATCTCCTCGTGAGGTTGAACGCGGGCCTTTCCTGGTCGCCGCGTCCCCGGTCTCTAAACCTTGCCGCGATGCCGTCCTGCCCGACTACTGCTTCCACACTGCGTCCTTCTCATGGGAATTGATCAGCAGCTTGAGAATTGCGGTGAGCGTGATGGCAATTCCCACTATGCAGAGGACCAGCCTCGCCCCGTTGGACGAAGTCATCCCCAGACCTACAACCGGAAGCAACCATCCGAAAACTGCCAGCAAAACTCCAACTAGCTTCATGGCGTTCCCCTCTTGTTTTGATCTATACAGCTTTGATCTTGTAGAAGCCGGCCGCAGAGGCAAACAGCAACCCCGCCCCTACGATGGCAAAGACGATGCCCAGCCCGCCTCCACTGTGCAAACCCGCCACAAAGGAAGTGAAGCCGATCAACGTAGTGCTCAAATACGTTCCTTGCTTTGCATTCGCCGCCATTCTTTTGCTCCTTACCTCGAGTATTTGAACCGGGGCAAGCTTGGGACGCTTGCTACCCCGTCCGTTGGCTCCATCCATAAAAGGCAACCTCGCGTCCTGTAAAACCGCCTGCCTTCCTCGAACTCAACATTGGCGCGGGCACGGCTTGGGTGCTGGTACTAGGGGTGGTTTGAGTTGAACCCAAGCCGTGTACCCACATAAGAGCGGCATCGCTGCCGCCGGATTCCGGGAAGCACTGGCTTTCACTCCCCGGGTAAAGCTGCACTTGCTTCAACTCGATAGCCTCCCGACTACTTGGCATCCGCGCTGCTAAAGGCATAGACCATCCCCAGGGTCACCGTGTTCTGCGAATCCTTGAGCCCCGAGATGTGGTCTGGGAAAACATTCTGGTCCGACATGTCACGCCGGAATTCCAGGCGGGTCATGAGCTTGCTGGCCAGCATGCGCTGCAGCGTGAGTGTGAATTCGCTCAGCTTCTGCGGCGTTCCCGTCTGCGTGCCGCCGTTGTCGCTGAAGTACTCGCCGCGAGTGGCGAAGGCCCACTTGTCGTTGGGCGCGTACTTGATGTACCCGGCAATGCCGCTCCAATGGACGGAAGCCGAACTAATCGAAGGCAAGCCACTAGGCACGTGATCTTGACCGTAGTCATAGTTCGCCATGAAAGATAGTTTGCTGTTGGGCGAGTATGTCGCCACCGTGTCAAACAAATGTCGGAAATCCGAGTTGTCGTTGGTTTGTTCGGGACCCACCAGATAGTTCTGTACCAGGCTGAACTTGCTGTTGGGAGTCCATGCCGCGCTGAAGCCGGTGGTCTTGCCGCTGTTGTTGTCGATGCTGTTGTTCCAGCCGTTCACCAGGTATCCGGTCAGCGCAAACTTGGAATTGAACGCATACTTGGCGCTGGTGCCGAAATGAAAGTACGGAATGGCCAGCGCGAACAACAGGCCGCGCGAGTAGTTCCAGTTGTCCTTGGTCTCGATCACTTCTCCGCCGGCGGGAGTCACGAACTTTCCGACATTGATCTGCAAGCCCTTGCCCACGGGCGCCAGATATTCCAGATATCCTTCCTTGAGGTATTGATCGAAGCCAAGCTCGGTCCCGTTCACCGCGTTTACCGCCTGTCCGAAGCCCAGCGCGACGTGATAACCCAGCCGGCTGGCCGTGGCATCGGGCGCCTTGTCGGCCACCAGTTCGATCATGTTCAGTCCGAACTGGCCCGAGTTGATATCAAAGTTGCGAAAGGCCGTGGTGCGGCCGATGGGCTGGTTTGAGTTGTACCCGTAGTACACATCCACGAATCCGCTCAGCGTGGTTGGCCCCAGCAGACCGGCGAGCCCGGTGGGTGCGGGAGTGGCGGCCGGAGCCGGTGTAGCCACCGCGGCCTCGGCAGGAGCAGGCGCGGCAGGTGCAGCTTTTTGCGCCTCCATCTGAGAGCGCAGGTCGGCCAGTTGTTTTTCCAAAGAGTCGATACGGCCGGCAAGGTCAGACTCAGTCTGAGCCCAAGCCCGATTCGCGGAGCCGCAAATAATTCCAAGACTTACAGCCAGAACCAAAACCCTCCAACGGAAGGCACTATTCATCTAGACGACTCTCTTTCTCCCCTAGCCATTTGTGGTGTGAACCACGGCACATCCCCGTAACCAGCGTGGTGCACAGTACCGCCCTGCGGCTGTGAGAGTCCAATGCATAATTCTTTTCGCCCCTATCACAAATACTTTTAAAAACATTAATTTATGGAGGAGATAAGAGAAATTTATTGAGCTGTCGCGCGAACGCCATCACGCCGCCGACATTTGCCTGTCGATTATGTACCGTGGTACATTGGTACCATGAAAACCGGGGAAGGAGTTCTGGTCCAGAGGGTGCAGACCGGTGTTCGAATTGAAAGGCGCCTGCTCAAAGTACTCAAGGCCTTCGCTGAGTATCACGATCTGACCCTGGGCGATCTGCTGGAGGGAATTGTCCTGCACGCCTTCGATGGCAAGCCCCCTTTCGGCCAGGCGTCGCTTGACCAGATCAGGGAGTTGAAGAAGTTCTATGGCCTGGATCTGGACTCCAGCGCCAGCCATCGCCTGAAGGAAGCGAAGCGCGCGCGTTCATCACACAAACGCAATACCTAGCTCAAAATGACAGACCGTGAACTGATTGAGCGCTTTGAAGATGGCACGCTTTCGAAGGAGCACTTTCATCATCGGGAGCACGTTCGGGCGGCGTTTCTATATCTGACGGAATACCCTGTGCTGCAGGCCCTGCAGGCGTTTTCCAGGGCCTTGCGGAAATTCGCCGAGGTCCACGGGAAGCCGCAGCTCTACCATGCGACGGTAACCTGGGCGTACGTTTTCCTTATCCACGAGCGCATGGCACGGGCCGGCCACCAACCGGGATGGGAGGAGTTCGCCCGGGAAAATCCCGACCTTCTGACCTGGAAGGACGGAATCCTGACTCGCTTCTATCGCGCCGAAACCCTCGCCTCCGACCTGGCAAAAACGATTTTTGTTCTTCCCGACTTGTTTACTTGAAAACGGCGTGGCCATTGATGGCCGGTCCTGGAGAGATGAATCGGAAATGCAATGAAGGACGAAACAGACCCGGTACTCAGTTGCCAGTTTCATGTTCACAGTAGTCGCTCCCAAACGATCTGGGGTTCTCGCGCAGAAGTCGAATCGACTTCATCATGACAAAAACTGTCAACCGGTTGATTCAGAGCGTCACTCGCCTGCGATATCTCCCCAATTGTGACCGAAGAACGCCCCTAATCCGCTGATTCTGCACGGGGCCTCTCTTTGGTCACCGGGTCGCGGGGTGGCCCCTAAAGTGCGGCCGCCAGTTAGCCGATAAATAGATCGCGGTAGCCGCGCCGGGGGGGCTTTTTGGGGAAAGGTAATCGACGACACAAGCGGATCAAGATGGTTTTGCCCGTGCGCATATCGGGGAAAGATTCGGCCAACAATCCCGTAAGCGAGCTGGCGCACACTCTGGACATTACGCCCAACGGGGCCCGGTTGGGCGCGATTCACCATGCCTTGAAAGCCGGCGACAAACTCACCTTGCAATACCGGCAACGCAGGATCCAATTCCGTGTGGTCTGGGTAAAACCCATGGAGGGAACAAGCGAGTATCAGGTCGGTTTGGAAGGGCTTGGTTCCCTCGGTGAAAACTGGGGCCTTGAGCTGCCGGAATCCGACCTGGCGGATGAATACCAGACTCCTACCACTTCGTCATAACTCATCAGCCTCTAACTACGTAGGCCCGGACCCCCTCGTCCGGGTGGGCGAGCAAAGCTCGCCGGAGCTTGGCGCCAACGCGACTCACGGGAGCGGCCTTTGCCAAGGCGGAGCTTCGCTCCGCTGGGCGGATGAGGGCATCCGCCCCTACGCGTGCATCACGCCGCCGCGCCGTAGAGTTTCCGTAACGACTTCACGTTGGTCGCCGGCCGTTCATGCAGAAGAAGTTCCGTCGCCTGTACCCGCCGGTCATTGTGAAACCAGCGTTGGGCCACGCCATCGTGCAGGAAGTTGACCAGGGCCAGCAGAGTCATGCCCTGGTGGTGCGCCATCCAGCAGCGCACTACTTCGTGGCGATGGCGCCAGTTGCGGCGGCCCGAAGCGGTGCTGTAATCGGCGGCCTCATAGAATCCGTAGGGACCCAGCCAGTCGTCGCCTTCCATTCGGCGCAGGTTGCGCAACGCGGCGGAGGCGTCCACGTGCAGCGCAAGGAAGGTGGAATAGGGAGAGATGACCAGCATGTTGGCCTCGCCCTGATGGAGTGAAATATCGGGCAGGCCGAAGGCCTGATACTGATAATTTCCCGCCTCATCTCTTTTTGCGTAGGCCGATTCCGAAATGCCCCAGGGCACGCCCTTTTCAGCGGCATAAATCTGCTGCAGGCGCACCGCGGAAATCCGCGAATTGTCCAGAAGCGTGTTGGGGTAGGTCCGCATCCACAGCACCGGCATCAGATACTCGAACATGGTCCCGGTCCAGGAGAGCAGGACGGGAAGTCCGTGTTCGCGAGTGTGGGCCCGGCCCAGCAGAAACCAGACGTCCTGCGGAATATCTTCCTTGGCGATGGCGGCGAATACCGCGATCCTCGCCTCCGAAGCCAGCAAGTCGTAACAGGCGGGCGGGAGTTTCCCTGCCTCCACATCGAAGCCGAGGGACAGCAACTTGCGCCGCGGATCGAGCAGAAAGCGGAAGTCCATCTCATCGGCGAATTTCCCGGCCTCATCGGCGATTCGCCTGAGATCTTCGATCAGAGAGAGCGCCCGCTCGCGGGCTTCCGGCAGCATGGCTTGCAAGCGCTGGTAGAGCGCCTTGCGCTCGCCCGAGCCGTTGGCGTGATCGAGAGCGAACTGCAGACGCCCCGTCAGCCGGTCCACTACTTCCGGCAAGCGCGCTATGGTCAGGCTCTCCGAGTCGAATTTGAATTCCAGCGTGGCGTCTTTCCACAACGGAACAAAGTCGGCCAGCATCCACGGTGCATAGACCTGGACTGCTTTCCGCAGATTTCTCACCCGGGACAGAGATTCGGCCGCGAACCAGCGCACCTCCGACTCATACTTGGGGTTCACCGTTTCCAGATCGCTCTCCAGCAGTCCTTCTTCCGAAGGCGCCAGCAGGCGCTGCAGCCAGCTTCTCTTCCTGACCTGTTCCTGAAACGCCCTGAAGCGCTTCTGGGGAAAGGCATGACTCTCTACCAGGATCCGCAGATGATCGGCCAGGCCTTCCGCCAGTTGTTTCTCCAACAGGGGACGCTGCAAAAGATCCAGACATCCTTGCTGCAACGTCCAGAGCGACGCCACCAGGTTGCCGCTATCCACGGCAGAAATGAAACGCGGCCGAAGCGGTTCGAGGGTGCGCGTGTCGTACCAGTTCAGCAGGTGCCCATGGGAGCGCGAAAGCTTCGCCATCGTGGCCAGTGTCCGCAGGGTTTGTTCGGCGAATTCAGGAACGGTAAGAAAACCAAATTCGCAGGCCGCCTGGCGGGCATTCAGAAGAAAGCCCAGGTTGGTGGGCGAAATGCGTGCCGCGATGGCGGGAGGCTCTTCCTGCACATTGTCCGGCACCAGCCAGTTGTGCTCCTCCGTACTGAACTCGGCGAAATACCGCCAGGTGCGAAGCGCGGTCCGCTCCAGGAACAATTCGTCTTTGTCGGAGGTTTCGCTGCGCCGGTCCCGCGAAGGCAGATTCAGCCACATTGAAATCCACTTGCTGCAACCCCAGAGCAGCAGGATGGGCAGCGCGGCAAAAAAAGCGTGGCGCCGGGTAAAGAACACCAAAACGCCAAGCGCCAGCGCCAGTGCGGGCATCCAGTCGAGATAAATATCGACCGGGGTCCGCTTGCGCGTGCTGAATTCGGTTTCCGCCGCGGTCTCCCATTCCAGCAGCCGGCGTCGCGTCACCATTCGCCGAACCAGGGTTCGCACCACGGCATCGAGTGAGAGCAGCATCTGGTGCGGCAAAAATGACAGGGTGAAAAACATGCTGGCGTTGGCCGTGAGCAGGGCGGTCCGAGCGTCCTTGACTACCTGGGATTTGCGTTCAATGGCGGCCCGTACCAGGTTGAACAAAAACTGGAACCACGCGGGCACAAACAGGATGCCCAGGGTCGCCAGAGTCCAGTAGAGCGGGTTGCCGGGCAGCACCAGCCAGCCGAACACCAGCAGCAGGAACGTCGCGGGCTCCACCAGGCTGCGGCGCAGGTTGTCCAGAATCTTCCACTGCGAAACCAGGGAGATGGGATTCGGAACTTTGCGTCCTGACTCGTCCGGCACCCGCGACAGCAGCCAGCCCGTGATCTGCCAGTCTCCCCGCAGCCAGCGATGTTTGCGGCGATTGTAGGCGCTGTAGTGCGAGGGATAGTCTTCGATAATTTCGATGTCGCTGGCCAGGCCGGCGCGCGCGTAGGCGCCTTCGATCAGGTCATGGCTGAGCAGGGCATTGCGCGGAAAGCGCCGGTCCAGCACCCGGTGCACCGTATCCACTTCGTAGATTCCCTTGCCCGCGAAGATGCCTTCTCCGTACAAATCCTGATACACATCCGAAATAGCGCGGGAATAAATATCGAAACCCGTTTCTCCGGAATAAAGGCTGGCCAGCCGGGAGCGCGAGGCGCTTTGCACGCTCACTCCCACTCGCGGCTGCAGGATGCCATAGCCGGCAACCACCACGTTCTTTTCCGGATCAATGATCGCCTGGTTCAAAGGATGGGCCATCGCCCCAATCATGCGATCGGCCGATCCGCGCGGCAATTCCGTGTCCGAGTCCAGCGTGATGACGAAACGGATCTGCGGCAGGATCGAGAGGTCGCCGATCTTCACCGGAAAACTATCGTGTTCATTGCGCAGCAGCTTGTTCAGGTCCATCAGCTTGCCGCGCTTGCGCTCCCAACCCATCCACACCCGCTCGTGCGGGTTGTAAACCCGGTGGCGATGGAAGAGAAGAAAAGATCCCGAAGCCTGGCTGGCGTATTTCTCGTTGAGCTCGTTCACCAGTTGCGCGCAGTATTGAATCAGCGGATCGTCTTCCGGCGAGGGTTCCTGGGAATCTGGTAGGTCGGTGAGCAAGGCAAAGTGAATGTTGGGATCGTGATTGCCCAGGAAGCGTACCTCCAGGTCCTCGCACAGGCGGCGGACCTGTTCCGGGTTAAACAGCAGGCTGGGAATGGCCACCAGCGTTTTGCAGTCGTCGGGAACTCCCGCAAAGAAATCGAGCTTGGGCAGGATCCTCGGTTCCAGCAGCGAGGTAATGAGGTAGTTCACCAGCTGGATGGCGCTCTGCGAGGAGGGCAGCAGCAGCACCAGCATGGAGAAGAGGATCAGTTCGAGAGAAGTATAGGTATTGGTCAGCAGCAGCACGATCGCCGACATGAGGGCGAGGGTGAGTACTTCGGTCGCTGGTAGATAGAACTCATCCGGATGCCGCCGCAGGAAAGATCCGATGCGCTGACCCAGCGGAGGCTGAAAGCCCACTCTGCCGTGAAGGGAGGCAGCGCCTTCGGCGAGAAGGTAGTAGCCAATGTGTCCCAGGCGGGCGGTCAGGCGCGGGCTGGCGTGTGCTTCCTGGTGCGCGGAGCGCGCCAGGGCGAGCGCGGCCGTGGCCACATCGCTCTCGGGTAAATCGGAGTGTTCGGCAATGTTGGCGACCTCGGTGCGGTACAGGTCGCGGCTCTCAAAATCCATGCGCGCGTAAGCGCCGGCAGGATCCTGGCGCAGGATGCGATCAAAAAGCACCAGGGGCTCGAGCACTTCCTTCCACGAAGTCTGGCCGATATCGCGCAGGCTGCGCACGCAAATCCCGGCCCCGTAGGAGCCCGCCGCATCCGCCGCCAGCTTGGATCCGCGGGCCGCAATTTCTTCGAGCAACACCAGTTTCAGTGCCGGCACCAGCGCCCAGAGTTCGAGCAGTCGCAGCGCCGTGCTCTGCTGGAAGGCTTGCACGTAGGCGACCACCGAGTTCACCGTGAACTCATAGCTGGTGGTGGCCAGATATCCCGCGGCCAGGGCGATCACACGCGGAGTGATGGCAGCATCGGGAGTGCGGACGTGAGGCAACTTCCGCACCAGCTTGAAGCCGTCCTTCGTCCCCCGAAGATCGGCGTGGACAAGCCGCAGGTTGTCGTTCAGCCAGCGAAAATCATCGCCCACCACGGTCTGGGGCAGCGAGCCCTGAAAAGTCCGCAGCACGGGTCGGATGGCGCTGCGCAGCGCGCGGTAGCGCTCGGAGAAAAAGCGGGACGAATGCGTGCCCGGCAGCCATACCATCCGTCGTCCAAGGTCCGCCGCCGCCGCCCCCAGGGCTTCCAGGTTGGGGCCGGCTTCTTTGGAAGGCTCAGGCAAGCGCTCGGCTTCGGCGCTCAACATCTCGATATGGGTGTCTGGAGGCATGGCTCGTGAATTCTACGGCTCGCCGTTGCTAGCGATAACTTGCGGCCTGCATTTCGAACATCTCCTTATACCGGCCGCCCAGTAGTGCCAGTTGTTCGTGACTTCCTTCTTCTGCAATCTTTCCGTTTTCGAGAACTACGATGCGGTCGGCCATGCGCACGGTGGAAAATCGGTGCGAAATAAAGAGCGCCATTTTTCCCGCCGTGAGTTCGGCAAAGCGCTGGAAAACCTCGAACTCGCTGCGGGCGTCGAGCGCGGCCGTGGGTTCGTCAAGAACCAGAAGTTGCGCATCACGCAAGTAAGCCCGCGCCAGTGCGACTTTCTGCCACTCTCCGCCTGAAAGATCGACGCCGGTTTCGAAGCGCCGGCCCAACATCTGATCGTACCCGCCGGAAAGTTTTCCAATCACCGCATCGGCCAGGCTCTTCCGGGCGGCATCCTCGACCGATTTTAGATCGTCGATTTCCTCAATCCGGCCCACCGCGATGTTTTCACGCGCCGTCATTTCATAGCGCATAAAGTCTTGAAAGATAACGCCAATCTCACGATACAGATCTTCCAGACGATACTCTCTCAGGTCAACGCCGTCGAGCAGCACCTGGCCCTCAGTGGGATCGTAAAGCCGCGTGATCAGCTTGACTATCGTGGTCTTGCCTTCACCGTTCTCTCCGATTAGCGCAACCCGTTCGCGCGGATGCAGATGGAAGTTCAATCCGTTGAGCACCAGGCGCGAACCGCCGGGATACCGAAACGAAACATTACGAAATTCAAATCCGCGGACGATCGGGCGCGGCGCCGGCAGGGCATTCGGCTTCGACTGGATCGTCGGCTGCATATCAAAGAACGCCAACAGGTCGGTCAGGAACAGGGCCTGGTCGGCGATGCCGGAAAGGGTGGAGAAAATCTGCTGAATGTTGCTGCTGGCCTGCAGAATCGCGCCCGACAGCAAGTACCACAGTCCGATGCTGTAGGCCCCGGTGACCGTTCGCCAGATTACGAACACATAAGCCGAGTAATAGCCCGCGAAGGCGATCACCGAAAGGAACGCTCCGGCAATCAATTTCCGGCGTGACAGGGCGACGTTCTCTTCGTAAATTCCATCCGAAAGTTTAGTGAAACGTTTGGTGAGAAACTGACTGAGTCCGAATAACTTGAGTTCCTTGGCGGCTTCCTTGCTGCCCCCCACCTGCCGCAGATAATCCAGTTGGCGCCGCACCGGAGTCTGGCGGAAATTCTTGGCGTATCCCAGGAAAGCAAAATGGCTCTCACCCAGGAATGCCGGAAGCACGCCCGCAATCAGCATCAGCATCAACCAGGGCGAGTAAACAATAATCGTGACCGAAAGAGTCGTGGTGGTAATCACCAACTGGATCAGCCGTCCGATTTGCTGAATCATGCCCAGGCGGTCGGTGGCTTGTACCCGCGCCCGCTCCAGTCGGTCGTAAAAGACCGGGTCCTCGTAGGCGATCAGGTCAAGTTCCGCGGCGTGCTTCATCACCTGGATGCTTACGTAGCGGGTGTATTTGTCGGCCAGCAGCGAATCCGAATAATCAATGGTGCGGGCGAGAATGCCGCCCAGGACAGCGAGGCCGAATTCACTCCCCACCAGCCACCACAAACGGGGTGACATCAAATGCGCCGTGAACTTCGGGTGCACGATCTCATCAACAATGAGCTTGGGAATCCACAGCAGCGCCAGCGGCAGTAACGAGGCGAAGAGGCGGGCCACCAGACCAAACACCACCACCCCGGGTCCGGATTTCCACACGATCTTGAGCACCGGCGGGGTATTACGGAGCGCTGTTAGCCGCTCCTGCCAGCTGCTCAGGAAACTCTGCTGCTCCGCCATGCATGAATCCTAACCAAGTTTGGAGGTTTCTAGAAGCTATACCGAAAACCGGCGCGACCTGTAGATGCCAGAGAAGTCCGTAAGGTTTGTCACTTCATAGAGTTATGAGTAAGTTAGTGTGGGGTGGGCGCTCCCGCCCGCCGCCTTTGATTTTGGGTAGCGCCGGCGTCCCGCCGGCTGTCCGGAGGGCGTCTCGCCCTCCGCCGCCGCAACCTATCAAACCAGCCCCGGCCGGGGCCGGCAGTATCCCGGGCAGCACATGTCAAAACAGAATCAAAGTCAAAGGCGTCGGACAGGAGTGTCCGACCCACACAAGAGAGTCTGAGACCCCACACCGCGTTTACCTGATTGCAATCACTGCCAAACCGTTTGCCGGCAGCGTCAGGCTCAACTCACCGCCCTTGATCTCCCGGACCTCCGGCGCCCCAAGCTGAACCGAACTGCGCAGCTTCTGAAGTTGCACCTGGGTGGGATAAACCGGCGAACCCATCTTCTCGTATGCGAGGTGCGGATCACCATGTTCATGGTCCACCCGCGAGATGGAAGCATGATGCGCCCCGCTCAGATTTTTGAAACGCAACACCACCGTTCTGGCGGAACCCGTCTGCTCCGGTGCGACCAGGTTCCATACCGCTACCACCAGAGAACCATCCGCGGCGCGAGTTGCCAGAGCAGAATCGGAGTTCAGCGCGAGGCGCTTATTTCCCAGTTGGTGCAGAAGCTCGAATGCCGCAAATGCCGGCTTGGGGATTCCTCCGGCAGCGATCAATCCATAGCCGCCGTAAAAAGGTTTTTTCACCACGCCCTGTTCTTCGAAAACATCGGAGAAACTCCAGTACGACATCTCGTCCACCAGCCCGTCGCATTGCCGTATGGTGTCGGCCATCCACGGCCCCATATAAGTGGAGTCGGTAACCTCCGGTTCATTCTTGTAGCTGGCGTTGAACTCGCTCCAGATCAACGGAAGGCTGGGCAGGGCCGAAGTCTTGATCTGATCGTGCACCTTCTTCACCGCCCGGCACACCATGCGATCGCGAGGGATGTCTTCATTAGTGCCAAACACGTCTTTCGCGCTGTCGTTTCCGTACACGTGGGTGGAAACGAAATCCACCGGTACGTGCTTCTCGACACAGTGCTGAATGAAGGCGTCAGCCCACGCCGCCTGCGCCGTTGCAGGACCGCCCACGCGTAAACGCTCACTCACACGCTTGACGGCCGCCGCACTGTGGTCGTAAAGCTCGAAATAAGTCGGCTGCTTCGGGTCACCCGCCCAGAAATCGATATTGGGTTCGTTCCAGACTTCGAAGTACCACTTGGCAACTTCATCGAGGCCATATCGGTCCACCAGATGCTTCGTAAACTGGTAGATCAGGTCATCCCATTTGGCCCAATCTTTCGGAGGCGCAACATTCTGCTTGTACCAGAAAGCATGCGGCGCATCTTTCGAAGCCAGTTTCCTGGGCATGAAACTCAGCTCCACAAAAGGACGCACGCCATTCTGCAGCAGACCGTCGTAGGCCTGGTCAACGTAGGAGAAGTTGTAGATCGGATGGCCCGCGCTGTCTTCGTCGTACACCCCCATGTCATCGAGAAAAATGGCGTGGAAGCGAACGTATTCCAGGTCGGTAATTTTTTTCACCTGGCGCATGTCATTGCGGTAGCTTTCGCGCAAAGTCAGGTTGGCCCGGCCCGATCCAAACATGTGCTCCCAGAAATGAGGAAAGGGATGGGCCGGCGCCGAGGCGTCAATCACCAGAATGTCGGAGGGCTTGGCCGGCGTTTGTGCTCCCGACTGGCCCGTAAACACGAGGATTGCAGACAGGAGAGGCAGGAGCGCAGCGCAAGTGCGCCAGATCATTCTCTTACTCTTGATCATGAGATGTTGTCCTCGGGAATACCTTGTTTGCGTTGTTTATTCGGGCGGAACATTTGGACCGGCGAGAAAGCCTCCGTCCAGAACCAGGCTTTGGCCGGTCATGAAGCTGGCTGCGCTGGAACACATCCACACCACGGCTTCGGCCACTTCGCTGGCTTCGCCAAATCGGTTCATGGGATAAAAAGTCAGCGACTTCTTCTTGACCTCCGGCGCCCCGAACAAGCGGTCTGCCATGGCGGTTTCGATTGCCGCCGGACAAACCGCGTTGACCCTGATCCCATTTCTTCCCACCTCAATCGCGGCCGCCTTGGTCAGTCCCAGTACGCCGTGTTTGCTGGCGGAATAAGTGGCCGTGCCCTGGCTACTGATGAATCCGGCAATCGATGAGTTGTTGACGATCGCGCCGCCGCGGCCCTGCTTCAACATCTGCCGGATCTCATACTTCATGCAGAGCCATGTGCCTTTGAGATTGATGTCAATGGTCTGGTCCCATTCTTCCTCGGTCTGCTCCACGATGGGGACCCAATGGCCCTCGATGCCCGCGTTGTTGAAAGCATAGTCAAGGCCGCCAAAAGCGGCGACAGTTTTTTCGACCAGGGTTTCGACTTCGGATGCCCGCGACACGTCTGCGCGAATAAAGGTCCCTTCGCCCCCGGCGCGGCGGATCAGCTCCACCGTGGCGTTTCCTTCCGTCTCACGCCGCCCGGCGACCACTACCCGGGCGCCTTTCCTGGCAAACAGGACCGCAGTCTCGCGCCCTATGCCTGAGGTCCCGCCGGTCACCAGCGCCACCTTGCCGTCGCACTCGCCCATTATCATTTTCTCCGCTTCGGATTTTCGAGCACAGGAACGCGTCGCGGTGGTACGCGCGACACCAGCGCCTGCGGCACGCTGTTGTCACCTGAGGATTCTACATGCAGGGGAGCTTCGATTAGCGGCTTCGACTCCAGGCAGTCAGGTTGGGCGGCCTGGCGGTTCTTTCAGGCAAGAGTCAGTTGCCAGCACGTGTTCAGATTTTTTCGAACAAGGGAGAGTGCGCTAGTTTGCTATTTCCTCGGCGCGAGGATACAGATCCTTCACATGCTCCTCCAGCGCGCGGTTCAGTCGATCGATGAGATTCATCAATTTCTTCGGGTCTTGCTCGTCGCGGGCAGCTTCCGCCAGTTGCTTCCAATCGTGGCCCGGCATTTCAGTCATGCGCGTCCTCCTGGAAGTTTCATCAGACCGTTGTAGCAGTTGGTTTGCCAAAAGGCGTTGACCTGTCTTTTCTATGGTTTGCGTAAACCGCCGCCGCGTGGCCGCCCGCCATACCGCGCAATTCGTACCTACAGCATTTACTGTAGAAGGGGCGCAGCTCACGGTCCGGCCGGTAGTGGCTCAATTTGAAAACCGTCCCCTTTCCGGCGGCGTCATCCTGAGGGACTTCAGTCCCGAAGAGCCTGCCCTGAGCGAAGTCGAAGGGATCTGGCGTGCATCCGCCGCAACGCAGGGTAAAAGAGTGAATCCGCTTCACGCCAGATCCTTCACGGCCTGAAGGCCGTTCAGGATGACGCCTGTGGGTAAGAAGAAATTTCAAACTCAGCCACTACCTTCCGGCCCCCACCCTTTGAGTACACGCTGACTCTCTTTCTAATTCCCTCATCTCTAATTCCGTCATTGCCTCGAATCCACTTCCCGCCACGACCAGAATCGATCCAATTGAGAAATTCGATTGGACTCGGTTTGCGCCCAGCGTCTAATGTGTTGCAGAACAAAGCCTGAATTGGATTCCGAACCAAAACGACACCCGGTTCTCGCGTGCTTTGGCCCACTCCGGAAAAGCTGCGGTCCTGGCTGTCCTTCAGTGAGGATTTTGCCGATAAAATCGACATCGCCGTGGAGCGGTAGCCCCGGGAGCCTGACCGTAACTAGTCGCGTCATGTCCCAGCAGTTACACTATCGGGATGCGCGAAGCATCGCGCCATGAATCCTGAATTGACTGCCAACGACGAGATCGTTCAAAACATGAGTCAATCCGCTCCCATGCACGATGAAAATTACGTCCTGACCCTCGAGGAAATCGGCAACCTGGCCGCCGAGGGCGGCAACTCCGCCGAAACGCTGATGAACGTTGTCGCCTTGATCGCGAAACGCTTTCAGACCGACGTCTGTTCCGCCTACCTGCTGGAGCCGGACCGGGCCAACCTGGTGTTGGCCGCGACCGTGGGACTTCGTCCCCAGTGTATCGGCACTCTGCGCATGGGACTCCATGAAGGTTTGGCGGGCCTGGTCGCGGAGCGGGTCGGTCCGGTAGCGGTGGAGCAGGTGAAAAACCATCCCCGCTTCAAGTATTTCAGTGAAGCCGGTGAGGATGAATACCAGTCCTTCCTTGGCGTTCCCCTTATTGATCGTGGCGTGCTGCAGGGCGTGCTGGTGGTCCAGACCATTGCCCCGCGCGTTTTTCGCGACGACGAAGTCCGCATGCTGAGCGAGGCCGCGGCCCAGGTAGGGTCGGTGGTCAGCGAAGCCCGCACCCTGGACCGCTTTATCGCGCCCGCTCAGGAGCGCTTGTGGACCCTGGCGCGCAACTTGTGGTGGTCCTGGGACCACGACACCAGCGGGTTGTTTCGCGATCTCGATCCGGTGCGCTGGCGGCAGCTCAATCACAATCCCGTGGCCTTGCTTTCGGAGATTCCGCTCCCTGAGATGGAGCGTCGCGCCCGCGAACTGGTGCTGCACAGCCGGATCAACTATGCCTATCGCCGCCAGCGTGAATATCTCGATGCTGACCGGACCTGGGGAGCTCGTCACGCCGGCATTCTGCGGCCTCGCCCGGTAGCCTACTTCTCCGCCGAATTCGGTTTGCACGTTTCCATCCCGGAATACTCGGGCGGCCTGGGTGTGCTGGCTGGCGATCACGTCAAGAGCGCCTCCGACCTGGGAATACCCCTGGTGGGCATCGGATTGTTTTATGGCCAGGGATATTTCCGGCAGCGCCTCGATCGCGCTGGCTGGCAGCAGGAAGAATACATCCAGACCGATGTCAATCAGCTGCCCATGGAAGCCGCCATCGGGCGGAACGGCGAACCCGTGACCGTCCAGGTCGAGACTCGCGGCACCGCCCTGCGCGCGAAAGTCTGGCGCATGAAAGTGGGACGCTGCGATTTGCTCCTGCTCGATTCCAATATTGAAGGCAATCATCCCGAAGACCGCGAACTCACCTCGCGTCTCTATGGCGGAGATTCGCGCATCCGCATCCGCCAGGAACTGCTGCTTGGCATCGGAGGTTTTCGCGCGCTCCGGGCCATGGGCATCACGCCCGGCGTTCTGCATCTCAACGAAGGCCACAGCGGGTTCGCGGTGCTGGAAGCGATTCGTGACCGCATGCAGAGCGAGGGCATTGGCTTCGATCATGCCGTCCGCCGGGTTTCCCGCGAAACGGTTTTCACCACTCATACCCCCGTGCCCGCCGGCCACGACCGTTTTTACGCCGAGTTGATGGAGGAGCATCTTGGCCCCATGCGCGACGCCCTGGGTATCTCCCAGGAAAAGCTCATGGAACTGGGACGGGAGAATCCAGGCGACCGCAATGAAGACTTCTGCATGACCGTCCTGGGGTTGCGGCTGGCCCGTCGCGCCAACGCGGTTTCCGCCTTGCATGGCGAAGTTTCCCGGCACATGTGGACCGGCCTCTTTCCCGGCAAGCCCGAGGACGAAGTTCCCATCGGCCACATCACCAATGGCGTGCACGTTCCTTCCTGGCTGGCGCCGCAAATGTTCCGGCTTTATGACCGCCATCTGGGGACGGGATGGCAACAGAACAACGCCGATCCTGCCATCTGGGAGGGAATTGAAAATGTGGACGATGGCGAACTATGGGAGACCCATCTTCATCTGAAGTCTCGTCTGCTGGATTTTGTGCGCCAGCGGGTGGTCGAGCAGGCTGAACGCCGCGACGAGTCTCCGGAAATGCTGCTGCGCCTGGGCCGGGTGCTCAGTCCCGATGCCCTGACCATCGGGTTTGCGCGCCGCTTCGCAACTTACAAACGGGCCGACCTGATTCTGGCTGACATCCAAAAACTGACTTCCATGGTGAACGACCCCAAGCGTCCGGTGCAATTCATTTTTGCCGGCAAGGCGCATCCCCGCGACGAACCCGGCAAGAAGATGCTGCAGCAGATCGCCAAGCTGATGCGTCACATGGAATTCGCCGACAAGTTCGTCTTCGTCGAAGACTATGACATGAACGTGGGACGGCACTTCGTCCAGGGGGTCGATGTCTGGTTGAATAATCCACGGCGTCCGCTCGAAGCATCAGGCACCAGTGGCCAGAAAGTGGTCTTGAACGGCGGTCTTAACTTGTCGGTTCTCGACGGCTGGTGGGCGGAAGCCTATGACGGCCTGAATGGATTCGCCATCGGTACGGGCAGAACTCACATAGATATGAGCATTCACGACAGCCGCGATGGCGAGGACCTCTACCGCGTGCTGCGCGAAGAAGTGATTCCTCTTTACTACGATCGCGATCGTGACGGCCTGCCCCGCGGCTGGATCAAGCGCATGAAGCGCACCATCCGCACCCTGGGCTGGCGCTTCAATGCCAATCGCATGGTGATGGACTACACCACGAAATGCTACGTGCCCGCGGCCGGCGGAATGTCGAGCGACCTAAGCAAGAAACTATAAGCATGTGGGTCGGACACTCTTAGCCTCAGTCTTCAGTCGTCGGTCTTCAGCTATCAGCACAACGTTCGCCGGGTCTTGCTGACGACCGATGACTGACGACTGAGTCCAAGAGTGTCCGACCCACGCAAGATCAATCTGCCGCTACTTCTTCATTCGAGCCTCTTCGCTCCAGACGTGGCATAGTGGCCACCACCCGGGTGCCGTGGCTGTCCGAGTTCATGTCCAGCCGGCCTCCCAGTTCGTTGATTCGCTCCCGCATTCCCGCCAGCCCCACCCCGCCATGAGCGCGTTTGTGACGAAATCGGTCCAGAACGTCGGGCGGAACGCCCTTTCCATGATCTCGCACCTGGAGCACGACCTGACTGTTCGACGCCACCACCGAAACCTCCGCCTTGCGGCTCTTGGAATGGCGATGAACGTTGGTCAGGCTCTCCTGCAGGACCCGAAACAAGGCAAGCTCGAGGGGACCGGAGAGGCGGCCCAGATCTTCCGGCATTTCCAGGCTGGTCTCAATGCCGCTGCGTTTCGCGAAACCTTCCACATACCATCGCGCCGCGGACGCGAAACCGGCCTCGTCCAGCAACGGCGGATGCAGCAAATGGGAAATGGTGCGAGTCTCGGTCATGGCCTGGTCCAGCAGCTTGACGCATTCCGAAATCAGCGCATTCGCCGGCACCGAGTTGCCCAGCATGGTCAGGTTCATCTTTACTCCCACCAGGTACTGCCCCAGGCTGTCGTGAAGTTCGCGGGAGAATTTCCGTCGTTCCTGGTCCTGTAGTTCCAGCAGGCGCACACTGAGAGCCCGCAAGGACGCTTCGGCTTGCTCTCTCGCCTCCAACTCCGCGTTCAGCATGCGATAGTGGACGAAAAACAGCGCCAGCGCCACGATGAAGGCAGCGGACAGAATGTAGGTGGTAATCCGGAACAACCGGTCGGAGTGCGCCGTGCGTTTATCCAGAAGGAGTTGTTCGTTGTTCTGCATCTTCTGCAGCAGTGTGTCGGCCTCGGTTGAGACCTCAAGCAGTTCCTGCCGCAGTCGCACCTGTTCTTGCATATCGGGAGAACCGCTCAGCTTCAGCTGGACGGAGTGGCTCAGCACGCCCAACCGGTGGTCCGTCACGCTTTTCAGGCGGCTCAGGGGCTCCGATTGCTCGGGATTATCACCCACCAGGCGTTCGATCAACTGTACTTTCGGTGGAATCTCGGCAGCCGCCGATTGATACTCCTCAAGAAAGCCGTTGTCGCCGGTATCGACATACTGGGTACGTGCTCGTCCGGCCCGGGCACTGATGCTGTTCAGCTCCGCCAGCGCCTTCTGCACATCGCGGGTGTGGCCGACCCAGTGTTCCGCGAGGCGAAGCCGGGCCACCGAGGCGTAGGCGGCCACCGCGCTGACCACCAGCAGAATTACCGCCGCGCCAAATGCCAGTTGGGTTTGCGTCCGTTTTGATACTCGCGGATTCACAGGCCCTTGCCTTTGCATTCCAAACACAGGAAAAGCCTCACCTACTCGGGACGGATGCCGCGACCGGTATCGCGATTGTGCATTTCAAGATCTTATACCACTGTGCACTGCAAGATTTTATCCCACTTCAGGAAATGCGAAGAACCGCATCTCTTGGGGCGATCTTAGCGACGGCCGCAGATGCGGGTGGAAACATAGTTTCAACTAGATATAGAAAGAAGATAGCGGGGGTGCCCCATTCATTCGCGCTTTTTGCGAATGAGTGGGGTAACGGAACCTTCTCTCGCCCACGAAAGTTTTTCAGGTCCATCACTCTTGTCGGGTAGCGGGAAGATGGCGGAAGCGTGTGCGAGTCGAACACACCGGCGACAGGGTGACCCGCCGCCCGACGGTTTTGAAGACCGTGGCAGTCACCGGACTGCATGCGCTTCCCCAACTGACGATCCCATACTCTAGCAGCATCGGCGCTCGGCCAGGTCTCGCGGAGTCGATCTGGGCGGGGGAAATCGAAGGCCTCGGCCAAAATCTCTTAGCCATTGATATTGGCATTGACTTCTTAAAGGACCGGGCAGACTGCAGGGACGGACGGCAAGGTTTTCGCCGCGGCGGCTTCAGCCGCCCTGCTTTTGACGCTCTGCGCACGGCTCGAAGCCGTGCGCTTCCACAAAGCACTTCCACGACGCGCTTTCAATGCGCTCGGACTACGGGCAAGACTCCGGCGGTAGCGCAATTGGGTTGCGGCGGTCTGCTTTTCGCAACTGCGTTCTCGGAGTTAGGGCGTCGAAGGGGTAAGTCCGGCTGCGGCGGCAGGAATTCCGCCGGGCGGAGAAGAGGCCGGGCCGACAGCGACTTGCACGATGCTGTTCCGCACCGCGTAGAGCACCAGTTCGCTTACCGAGTGCAGCCCAAGTTTTCGCATGATGTTACTGCGGTGGGTTTCTGCCGTCTTCACACTCAAATTGAGATGACAGGCGACTTCCTTGGTTGACTTTCCCTCTGCCAGCAGTTGCACCACCTCGCGCTCGCGCGCTGTAAGACCGGGCAGACTTGGGCCCGTCGAGGAACGCGGGCTCTTGTTGAGGAAGCCGGACAGCACCAGTTCCGCCACCCGGGCGGTAAAGAATGTTTTGTTGTGTTGCAGGGCCTCCACCGCCGTGACCAGGTCGCGGGCCGCATCCGATTTCAGAAGGAAGCCGCGAGCGCCCGCGTCCAGCACGGCCTGCACCGCCTGATCGGTATCGGTAATGGTCAGAATCAGGATCCGGGTGGCAGGGTGTTCGCGCAAGATCTGTCGCGTGGCCTCGAGGCCGTTGAGCACGGGCATGCCAATATCCAGGATGGCGATGTCCGGCCTCGATTCGTTGGCTCTTTCGACCGCTTGCCGGCCATTGTCCGCTTCGGCGCAGACTTCCCATTCGGGATGTCCCTTGATCAGAGCAACCAGGCCGCGACGTACAATTTCGTGATCGTCAGCTACCAGAATGCGCAGGCGATTCATAACGTAGCTCCCTCGTTCGTCTTAATTGACTTGCGCGAGTTTCGTTGATCCGGCTTCTGCAAGCAATGAGTGTGGCCCTAAATCATGATTAATGAACATTGCATTTATCCTGCACTGGCGTTATGCCGTCAATACCGTCGATACTGTATGGGGTGATGGGGAAGCGTTACGAGTACGGTACGCTTGCAACTTGATCGGCCAATCTGCATCCAAGCCTGTATTCCTCAAGTAAGAGGGTCAAGCCGTCGGGTAGTAGAATCCGGAATATTGGAACAGGCGTCTGCGTTCATCTCCAGGAAAGGGAGCCGCTTGACTAAAACAATGCAAAACGAAGAGTTGAAGGCTGAGAAGCCATCCGTCACACTGCCTGGCACGGTGGAAAAGATCATCCCTTCGGTGCATCCCAGCGAACCGGAGAAAGCACAAATCGGGATTGAAGGCGCCGACCACCTCTATCGAGAGATTCGGGTGGACAATACTTTGCAGGACGAAAACGGCAAGCAGGTCGCGCTGAAGCCCGGCGCCCAGGTCGATGTCACCATTGAAGCGGACGTCAGCGCCACCAGGCCCAAGCACCCTTCGAACGGCCGGGAACCTTTGGGGCAAGGCTGATCAGCTAAACGAAACGCCGGCCCTGGGCAAGAACGTTCTGCGCAACCCGCTCAGGGCCGCGCCTCGGTTCTTACTCCGCGCACGCCGGATGGCCGCAATCGCAGGCGATTTCGGTTTCTTCGGCTCCCGCCTCCTTGCATAACTCACTGCAATATTTCTCTCCCCGGGCGGGCACGCACAGGCAGGGGACGTGGGCGCACTTTTCCAGTTTCTCCGGTGCCATCATGAAGTCTCCTCCGATCTGAAGCTAAGGAAATGAAAGAAGGCCCGGCCCGCGGACCTCAGTTTTGGCAGCGGGCCGGACAATCCCGGTTGGGAAGCGGCTACGCGATCCGCTTGACGTTCTTTTTGCCCGAAGCCACATCGCGCTCCGGTTGAATGCGATCTTCGTTGAGCGCCTCCTGGTTAATCTCACCTGCCAGTTCCGTGAGTTTCTCGTCCGTTTCCTTTTCTTCCGTCAGGGTCTTCTCCAGCAGAGATACGTGCTTGCTCTCGCCCAGGGTTTCGGCAAAAGCCCGCACCGTGCCGTAGGCCGCGATCTCGTAATGTTCGACTCGCTGCGCGGCCCCGATCAGGGCGGCATCCATGAGCGCGCCTTCAAAATCCTCCTTCATGACCTCGGCGCCCTCCTCGACCAGGCCTTCCATGCCTGCGCATTTCTTGCCCTTTGGACTTTCGCCGAGCATTTCGAATATCTCCTCGAGACGCTCGACATGGCCCTTGGTCTGTTGCAGGTGCTCCTCGAAGCCTGTCCGTAATTCTTCCGAGGAACTGGCCTTGGCCAGTTTAGGAAGCGCTTTCACCAGTTGGTTTTCAGCGCTGTACAGGTCTTTCAGTTCGTCTATGTAAAGATCTCGTAATTCCTGATTTGCCATGATTGCTCCAATACAAACAAAAGATTTGATTACGTGGGTTGGATGCGGTGACGATCTCAAGTTGTGCTCCGATGGCTGGAAAATTTCTTTTCGCCGCGCGCTGGTCTTTTCTCGCGCGTGAAACGGGTTGAAAAAACCTGAGACTAGGATGAGTATGCGCCAAACATCAGGCTGACCAGACGCCGGGTGATGCGCGGAACGTAAAACTCGGGACGATGCGGCTGGTCTTGGCTGCGATTTTCGGCGGCGCGCGACTCTTTGGCGGAAGGATAATTCCGGTTAATACGATCAATCACTTCCTGCAAGGTCAGGTGCGGCATGACGAACTCCAGAGTCAGGTTTTAATGAGTTTGCCCCTGCAGCGACTGGATCGCAATACAGTGGATTACCGAGCTTTGATTAGACCGCTGTGCGAGGCTGGGGCCGTGAAGGTTTTTCCTACCGGGAAAAGTTTGCTCGATCCGTTCGTGGGGTTGGATGCCGATTCTCTACAGCACTTCCTCTAGGTTTCGCGCTGAGCAGCGGGAAAGTGAAAAGGGCGCACGATATTGTGCGCGGATAACTCGGTGAGAACGCAGCACCAAATTATTCTGGCCGTCCGTCGCGCCACATCAGCATGAGCTTTGGCATGCGACATGCTTCCCTTACACCCGTGAAACACAAAATCTCTCGGGAGAATCTTATGACTAAACGCACATACTCATTATGTTCACTGGGCCTGCTGCTGGGCCTGGGCTTGTCCGGAGTTCAACTCAATGCGCAACAGGCAGCGGATCCGCAATCGCCCAATTCACCTTCGCAGCCGCCGGCACAGCAACAGACAGCGCCCGATTCCCAGGCCCAGTCGCAGCAGGCGCAGGTTCAGACCTTCGCCGGTACGATTGTAAAAGCCGGTGACAAGTACGTGCTCCAGGACGCCAGCGGGACGTCCTTTGACGTTGACCGCCAGGACCTGGTCAAGCCCCACGAAGGCAAGAAAGTTCGCATCAACGGAACGCTCGACGCCGACGGCAAGACCATCCACGTAAAATAGGCGGGTAAACCACTGAGTGGCGAAGAAAAAGGGGCCGGAAATCGGCCCCTTTCTTTTTTGGCGTGAAACGGCAGAGGTTCCCGGAAGAATCTTCCCTGCGATGGGGCAGGCTCGTCGTACTTCATACATCTTGAAATGGGTTGAGTTTTTTATTGCCTCTAGACGTCGCAACCCGGAAGTGACGTTAGAACTCCGACCCGCCACTGGCGCCGTTGCCATTGGCCGCGGCCAATCGTTTTTGCCTCGCAGCCTCAGCCTTCAGGCGGGCCAGCGTCTTCGGGTCATTCACAATTACTGCGTGGGGCAAAAGTTCCTTCAGACTCTTCGGCCGGCGCCGCGATAGCGGGGCGCCACTGGTGCGTTTCAACATCTGTTGACCTCCATCGGTCTTCCATTTACAGCATAGGCCTGCCACTAAAAAAAGGTGGGAATACGGAGTTCGTCTATCGCTGCTGTAAACGGCGGACAGACGAATTAGCGCATTGCAAAAAGTGCTTGACAGTAGAACAGTGGTATAATATAAGTATAGCTAACGTATAACAAACATGATCGTATCATACAAGAAAGGCAATGCGATGAGCGATGGACCCAAGAGCAAGGCCTCAGCCGGCCTGAAATACCGGCAAGTGGAGGTTGCGGGCATCAAGAAGGGGAGACGCGGCAAACACCACGATCTGGTCGAAGGCATTCTTCGCGAGTTGAAGACGCTGGCCTCGGGATCGGCCATGAAAATCCCGCTTGCGGATGTGGGTGGAATTGGACTGGCCAATCTCCGATCGGCGGTCCACCGCGCGGCTACGGCGGAGGACTTGGTGATCGAGACTCTAGCCGACGAAAAAAATCTCTACGTGTGGAAGACTGACAGGGCGAGTCCCTGAAGTTGCCAGGCGAATCCGAAGGCCGATCCGTTCAAACTTCGAGGTCCATATGTCCACATATCAATGGCACGAACTCTACAAAGCTGCTTTGCTTGAAACCGATTGGTCGAAAATGGAAGAGCGCATCCAGGCCGCGGAGTCCGCGATCCAGAATAGAAAGCGCGAGTGCGGCCCGGATCTCGGTGGCGCCCGCGAGGAAAACCAGGCCCTCGCAGACGCCATGAACGGTCTGAAGGTTCTCAGGGCCGAGGTGGCGTCATGGTTCCTCCACAAATCGCAGGGGAAAGAGGCAGCGCCTAGGCCGCCAGCAGGGAACGCAGAGCGCGCAGAAGGTTAGGACCAGCCGCATCTGACTTGGAGACCACATTGGCAATGCCCACCCTCCGGGCCTCGTCCACTAACTGGGGATAGCTGTGGAGGGTGAACATGACGATGTGAATGCGGGGCGCAATGGCCTTGATTCGCCGGGCTGCGTCGAGTCCATTCATCACCGGCATCGAAAGGTCCAGCAGCACCAGATCGGGCTCAAGTTCTTTAACCCGCTCAATGGCGTCCCTTCCGTTTTCGGCCTCCCCGCATATCTCCCAGTCGGTTTCCTTCTCTATATGAAGGCGAAGCGAGCGCCGGATCGCCTGCGTATCGTCGACGACAAGAATTCTTGGGGACATAACTCATCTCAGATCTCAGGCTACCGCATCGGCCGGAATCCACAATACACCGGATACTGTACTCGACCGTACATAAGCCCTCAGGGCATGAACCAGAGAAGGACGACCCAGCTCGTTCTGGGAAGTGGAGAGGGGTCCCCTGCCCCCGGTTCCCTTAGCGGGAATGGGAGGTTTGGAGCGACGGCATTTTCCACGCCGAAAAATCACGGTCCAGCAGGTTTTCAAGTTCCTCCACCTCGGGCCGGAAATGTTCGTAGAGCTTAAGCGAGAGGTCGCGGGACACTTTCGTGAAGGGAGGGCCGCCGCCGAGGACAAATTTCAGCAGCGGTGATCTCTTCACCGCCGCGACCACCGTGTCGAATTGCCGAAGCTTCAGCCATTCCGCCATGGCGGTGGCGCTTCTGGTCCGATAATAATTCCGCGGGTGGGTCATGGTTTCCGAGGTGAACACGCGGCCGATCTGCGACGGGGCCAGCTCGAATCGCGGAATGCCGATAAAGTCAGTCACGGAATCGAGATAGGCTTGCGGCTCGTCCCGCAGGTCATCGTAAACCGTAGCCAGCACCTGATCTGCGCCCAGGGTCCGCCGCCAGGCCTTGAGATTGACGCCGTACTTCCCCGATTCCATGAGCTCGGAATCGCGGACGATTGCCTCCTCGAACGTCCACGGAATCATCCCATACGCCCGCTTCAGCCGGTACAGCGAGACCACCCGCTCCACCGGGTCCCGAAAGATGCAAACCACCTTCGCCGCGGGGAGGGCTTCCGCTATCCGTTCACGCGCCTGGGCCGAGACAAAATATGTGGGCGCAACCTCACCCACCAGCCGGTCCTCCGTCGAGGTCGGAAAATGGGCGCGATACCAATCAAATCCGCGATCAAAGTGGCTGTCGAAGAAGCGCGTCTCTTTGGTGGGAGCGGGCAGGAGTGTGTGCCGGCCCAGGACTTCATGCAGCCAGCTGGTTCCCGTCCGGGGAGGCCCAATAATAAAGAACGATGGCAACGGCCGCCGGTTGTCACGCGTAACCCGGCCTTGACGCGCCGAAGCCCCGGCCCCTTTCAGGGAATCCTTCCTTATCTGATTGAGCATTTTCGCTTTACCCCGCCCCGGGGGCACTGGCAACGTCGGTTCGATGTCCCTCGCCGGAATGCGGTTGGCCGAAGGTGCTTCTTTTTCGGGTCTTTTTGCTGCGCTATTAGCCCCGGAAACACCCCCACCTGGGGGGATTTGAGCATTCCCAAGCATCTCCTGCCCGGATTCGACATCTAACCCGCAGTTGGAAGCCGGGAGTGCCGCCCTAGGCGCCCCGTGACACGCCAGGAAGGAAACCGTGAACAGCATTACGCAAGGATCCGAGCTGCCACAGGCCGCGACCACCCGAACTCGTTTACCCCTCCGGCCGATTGACCCGACTCCTAAAGGGACGAGTAAAGAACCCTCTCATGCCAGAAAGAACGTAGGCCATCTCCTCAGAAGGCTGCGGGAGAATGCGCTGGTCTCAAAAGTGATGGTGTCCGGTTTTCGCGCCCTGCAGCGCCTTGGCGTCAGCGTCACTCCAAACCATTTTTACTGGCCGGTGCCCGATATCCACGACCTGGAAACGCGTGCATGGGCCGCTGCTTCACTGCCGGTGGGTTTCGACCTGGACCTGGAGAAGCAGGTGAAGTGGGCCGGGGAACTGGCCGCGGGCTATCAGCATGAGTGGTCCTTTCCGGACCAGCCGGCGGGCCCGACTGAATATCACTACAACAACGGCCTGTTTGAAGCGGTCGATGCCGAAATGGCGTACTGCATCGTCCGCGCCCTGAAGCCTTCGCGGATCGTCGAAGTTGGCGGCGGCTTCAGCACTCGAATTCTGGCCGCCGCGGTACGGGCCAACCACGCCATGGATCATGTCCAGGGCGAGCTCATCACTATAGAACCCTTTCCCAGCCCAGGTTTACAGGGAATCACCAACCTCATTCCATCCCGCATCCAGGATGTCGATATGGATCTGTTCCTGTCCTTACAAGATGGAGACATTTTGTTTCTGGACTCCAGTCACGTGGTCAGCGTGGGCAGCGACGTGGTTCGCGAGTATCTGGAAATCCTTCCCCGGCTGCAGCCCGGAGTGATCGTGCACATCCACGATATTTTCCTGCCCTCGGATTATCCCCGCGATGCCGTGCTCTCGAACTTCTGTTTCTGGTCGGAACAATACCTGTTGCAGGCCTTCCTCACTTTCAATTCCCGCTTTGAGGTGCTCTGGGGCAGCAGCGCCATGCAGCACTATCATCCCGAGGTCTTGCTGGCAAACTTTCCGCGCTGGGAACACAGCTATAGGGATATGCCCAGGGGAGTGCGCCAGTACCTGCCCACCAAAGATCGCGACCGGGTATGGCCTTCAAGTTTTTGGATCAGGCGCATAGCCTAGCGCGCGACACCCAGTGGTGTAGCGCCGGCACTCCGTTGTAGCGCCGGCATCTTGCCGGCCCGATGGGCGGGCTTCGCCCTCCTCGCTTTGGATTTTGATTTGCGTTAAGAACGGAGGGCAAGATGCCCTCCGGACAGCCGGCGGGACGCCGGCGCTACACAAATCTGTTATTTGGCCGGGGAGGGGTTGATTACGATGGAGTCAGCCGTGTAGTTCGCGCCGTCGAAGGTCGTGGTCACAGTCACGTCGCCGCCCTCATAGAGACGCTCTCCCACTCCGCTCATTGCCGGATCGAAGCGGATGTCGTAGCTTTTCGAATCGCGGGGATCCACCAGCACCAGAAGGCCAATGTGCAGGTCCAGGTGCGAAACCCGCCCCGCG